>CAVZEM010000008.1:0-270688 GCA_963774305.1 uncultured Solirubrobacterales bacterium
CGTTCCCTCCGGTTCCCTCAGGCGTGGTTGGACCACGTGAAGGCAGATGAGATCAGCTGAGTTTCGCTCAGTTCGGTACCACGGCTGGTACCCCGGAGGGCCGCTCAGCTGACCCCCGGCCGCAGACCGCGACGAGGAGTGCTCGGCGCGGGGAGCGCGCCCGCGACGCTAGCGAGTGGCCAGGGCGACGTGGTAGAAGCGGGTCGCAGTGGGTCGTCGCCCGACGGGATGCAGGTAGCGGACGGCGAGCTCGGCCGTCGAGAAATCCTCGAGCAGCTCGAATCCGCGCCGGTCGAGGTAGGCGGGCAGCTCGGCCGGATCGAAACCAAACCGAAAGGGCTCGCCGGCGTAGCGCACGGTGGCAATGGTCGCCCTCGCGCCGGGCACGTCGCTGCGGCCCTCCAGGGTGGAGTGGTCCAGATAGGTGAACACGACGCGACTGCGCGGTGCGGCCAGCGTCGCAAGGTGACGAACCGTCGCGTCAACGGCCGCGGCGCTCAGGTAGCTAGTCACGCCCTCCCAGACGAATAGGGTTGGCGCTCGCGCGCGAAACTCCGTGCGCGAGAGCGCGGCCCCTAGGTCATCGCGCTCGAAGTCCATGGCGCCCATCGACACGTGAGGCGGGAGCCGCCCCAGCAGGGCTTCCATCCGCGTGCGCTTAATCTGGAGCGTGGCGGGCGCGTCGATCTCGCAGACCCGGGCACGCTCAAGCCCGGGAAGGCGATAGGCGCGGGTATCGAACCCCGAGCCCAGGATCACGATCTGGTCGATCCCGTCGGCCAGCGCAGCGACGAATGCGTCATCGATGAAGCGGGTCCGCACGACGATCCCGACGCGGGCTCCCGGCCAACCACGATCGATGACCCTGACCACCAAGCCGCCGGTCACCGGAACCCGGGCGAGGGCGAGGACCGCGCGGAGGCGCGGCCCAAGGAATGCGTGCGCGTAGGCATCCTCGAACAGGCGCCGATCGGTGGGCATGCGGGACTCGAGCGCGCGAAACAGCGCGACGAACTCCGCGGTCCGGCTCGGGTCCCCTTGACGTTCCGGCACCTGCGTAGCATCACGCATGTGGCCGACTACCTCGGCATCGCCGACCGGAGCTGGCCGATACTCGGGCGAGTGATGCGAGGTCACGCGGCTGTCTACCGGGCGACCGGCGGACGCATCGGACAGCGTATGCCGGGCCTGCCACCGCTGCTGCTGCTCGACCATGTAGGGGCAAAGACCGGCAAGCGGCGCACGACGCCGCTCGTCTACATGCCCGACGGGGACGACTTCGTCGTCGTCGCTTCAAAGGGCGGCTTTCCCAACAACCCCGGCTGGCTGCATAACCTGCGCGCCCACCCCCGCACGGAGGTGCAGATCGGGCGCCAGCGAACCCGCGTGCTCGCGACGGAGGCCACCGCCCAGGAGCGCCGGAGAATCTGGCCGCGCGCCGTCGAGTACAACCCGCACTGGGGTCGCTATCAGCAGCGAACAGACCGCAAGATCCCAATCGTGATCCTGCGGCCTTCGCAATAGGGCCAACCGGCGGGATCGCCACCTCGAGGGAAACTGGCCCGGGTTCGGTCGGGTCGTTCTCCGCTTACCACCCGCTGCCAGCGTTCGGGAGACCTGGTCGCGAAGCTCGGTCGGTATCAGAGGAGGGGTGGAGCTCGGGCGGCCTCGTCGCGACTCCGACGCCCCTCGCCTACTGGTCGTCAAGCCTCCGGCGCAGGACCTTCCCGGTGGAATTGCGCGGGATCCCGTCGGTGAAGACGACCTCCCGTGGGACCTTGAATCGCGCGAGTCTTCTCCTCACGTATTCCTTGAGGTCTTTCTCAGTGGGGTGGGCGTCTTTCTTGGCGACCACGTAGGCCTTCAGGCGTTGGCCAAACTGTTCGTCCGCAACCCCCAGCACGGCTACGTCGACTATCTCCGGGTGGCGCAGGAGCGCCTCCTCTACCTCTCCGGGGAAGACGTTCTCGCCACCGCTGACGATCATGTCGTCCTCGCGGCCGTCGATGAACAGCCGGCCCTGGGAATCGAAGTGGCCCAGGTCGCCCGTGCTCATCAGGCCGGCGACCATATCCCTGCTGCCGCCGCCGGAGTAACCCTCGAAGACCATCCCCCCACCGACGAAGATGCGGCCGGTCCTGCCGGCAGGGAGAGAGGCGCCCTTCTCGTCGAGAATACGAACCGTGGCCCCGTAAGGTGGGCGGCCAACCGTGCCCGGTGCCGCGCGCAGATCCTCCGGGGTTGCGATGGCGCCGAAGCCCGTCTCGGTAGTGCCGTAGATGTCGTAGACGAGGTCGCCGAAGGCCTCGGTGACTTTGGCGGCAACCTCGATGCTCAGCGGCGCAGCGGCCGAGATCACGACACGCAGCGAGGAGGAGTCGTAGCGATGGCGGACGTCATCGGGAAGCTCGAGGATCCGCTGGAGCATCACGGGGACGGCGATCAGCGTCGTAACCCTGTGCTCATCGATCGCGCGGAGTGTCGCTTCGGCATCGAACCGGCGCCGGACCACCATGGTGGCGCCAAGGAACATCCCCAGTCCGAGATACGAAAGCCCGAAGCCGTGAAAGAACGGGGGCCCGATCAGGATCCGCTCGCGGGCACGGAGTGGCACCCGGGTGAGGAGGGTCGCCATCGGCCCGAGCAGCGAGCAAAGCGGTAGCGAGCGTGGAGCGCCCTTCGGAGTGCCCGTCGTACCGGAGGTGAGGATGACCAGGCGCCCCTGGGTTCGGGTCGATGGCCCGCGGGTCGATGGAGCCTGGTGGGCGGCGACCATGGCGTCCACCGTGGTCTCGGGCAGGCCATCTTCTTCCCAGGCAATGATGCGGTTGCCTTCGAAGCCGGCCTCGTCGAAGGCAGGCGCGAATTCCTCGTCGAGGATCGCGCTGCCTGGCATCTCTCGTTCCAGCACTTGGGCGAGCTGGGGGCCAGCGAAGTCAGTGTTGAGAAGCAGCAGGTCGGCGCCGAGCCGTGAGCTCGCGAGGAGCGCCTCCAGGAAGCCGCGGTGGTTGCGGCACATCAGCGCCAACCTGCCGCCGGTCGTGATGCCGCACTCGTCACGCAGTGCATCGGCGAGGCGACTGCCGCGTCGATCCAATTCGAGATAGGTGAGCTCCCCGCGCTCGTCGACGATCGCCAGCTGGTCGGGCCAGCGGGCGGCGGTGGCTGCCCCGAGCGCCGCCGCACCGGTGCCGTGCCGAAGCGGCGCTCCGAGCATGCGCGCGAAACGGTCCGGACGAACCGGCCAGAGCACGCGGCTGCGTGCCATCGCCCCTAGCGCATGCGGCGCAAGAGGTGCAAGCGAGGCGGCCTCGCGAATCGCGGAGCGGGCGCGGCCGGGCCGCTCCGCACTCACGGCGCCGGTTCGCTCGCGCCCGGGGAGCCGGGGCGGTCGGCAAGCGGGGAGGTCACAGCGTGCTCGAACGCCTCCTCGTCATCTCTGGGCTCGGCGACGGCAGGATCGTGCGCCGGTCGGGCGCTCTGCCCTGCAGCCGCCGTCAAGCGGTAGAAGAACGAGCTCGCCCGCTCCCACGGTCCACGCGTGACCTGCAGCGCTGGCGCGGTGAGGCTCACCCACCAGGGCTCGATCTCGCGGGGCCGTTCGACGATCGCCCGGCAGACGAGGCCGGCCGCCTGACCAGAGCTCAAGCCGGGCATGTGGCGAAAGATCGGCGTGGGGTCGCTCATCCGGGTGTGGACGAGCGACATGTAGATCGAGGTATAGGTGACGCCGTCACGGCGCATTTCCGGAGCGAGGCTTCGCAGCCAAACGTCGAAGGCGGCCTTGGAGGAAAGGTATGCGGCCCAGCGCGGGGCTGGTGGAAGGCGAACACCCAGGGTGGAAACGTTGACGATGTGGCCCTCACCGCGCTCGCGCATCGAGGGCAAGAGCGCCAGCACCAGTCGTACAGGTCCGAGGTAGTTGATGTCGATCGTCCGCCGGAAGTCGTGGAAGCGCTCATACGAACGGTCGATCGAGCGGCGAATCGACTTGCCGGCGTTGCTGACGAGGACGTCCACCTGGCCGTTCTCGTCGAGCACCTGGGCGCCCAGGGCCTCTACGGCGCTGGGATCGGCGAGGTCGCAGGCGTGGACATGGGCGGCGCCTCCCCGCTCCGCGATGCGCTCCGCGAGATCCTCAAGCCGCTGTCGGGACCGGGCGACCAACAGGACCCTCGCTCCCGCCTCCCCAAGCCGCAGCGCGGCCGCCTCGCCGATCCCGTAGGAGGCGCCGGTGATCAACACGACCTTCCCCTCCACCGTCTCGCGGAGACGCCCCTCGCTGGGGCCTCCCCCTGGGTTCATGAACACCCGAGTAAGCGCACGCGAAGCCAGCCGGATCGGGAGCAGACCGCGACGGTCGTCTTGCTCGTCAGGGCGCTCCATCGCAGCATTTCTCTTGGGGACAACGCCTTGATACCACGGCCACTTGGCGAGTCTATGCCGCTCGAGCTCTATGTGATCAGCTACGGCCGAGCGACTGAATCCCGGGCATCGGTATCTGGCCGCGATCCCTCGGTAGGCGATCGAAATGGCTACACAGCAGACGAAAGGCCCGCGTCAGCGGGCCTTTCTCGAGTAGCGGGGGCGGGATTCGAACCCGCGACCTTCGGGTTATGAGATCGATCGAATCCTGATCGCTCGCCTCCGCTCGGGTCACCTTGACACGGCTCCGATTGCCTGAGGTCTCCTGAGTTGTTCTCATATTGATGCCCACTTTGATGCCCGGCTCAGCGCACTATGCCCCGCAAGCGCCGCTTTGCATGGAAAAGGGGTCTGCGACCTAGCCTCGCTCAGAAACGGGCCGGAGGACCTCCCTGATCCTTGGACGGTCGTAGCGAGAAACGGATCGGACCGCCGATTCGATCTTTCGGGGACGCACGGACTAAGAGTGCCGCTTCTCGTCCAAAGCGGCGGTCCCTCCGGCCGACCTGCCCTACTCAGACAGCCCGGCGGCTTCGAGAGCCTCGCGCCAAGCGAGGAAGGCATGCACTCTGGTGATCAAGCCATCGCGCAGATGGAAGCGGTTTGCGAACTCTTGGTCGAGTTCAACGTGGCTGGTGCGTCCACGCATATGAACACGCCCTAGCCATAGGACCGAGTCGTCTAGGTCGCGGACCTCCGCCTCCTGGAAGCGAAACTCGTCCCAGGTCTCCCAGACTGCAGCAAACCCCCGAGCACACTCCTCGCGGCCGCGGTAGACCACGCGATCCACGGCGGCAGGGCCAGCGGGTGCCCATTCGATGTCATCGGCCAGGTAGCTGGCGGACAGGCCCTCGTCATGTTCGTTCCACGCGTCGATCAGATTGCGCACGATCTCGACGTTCTCCTCCGACATCGCCTACTCCGACAGCCCGGCGGCTTCGAGGGCGCTTGCGCGATCCGCGTAAACCCGGTACCGCACGAGCCAGACCTCGAAGCTAGCTGCGCTCCTTATGCAATTCCACCTCGTAGACGCTCACGCCCGTTCGGCGCCCACCGGCATCCGGAGGCGACATCGCGTTAAGTGCGTCGTCGGCCCGGCGTAGATCCTCCTCCGTCTCGTGGATCGTGATGCCGAGACCCTTTCGTCCCTCGCGGTCGACAAGCATCCACAGCTCTTTCACGACCTCCAGCCCGTCGGGCGGCGATTCCCAATTGGCCTCGGCCTGGCCGCGGGCCGCTTCGATCGCCTGTTCAACGCCATCTGGCTCGCCCTCGAACGTCGCTATCCGTGCATACATGGCGCGCTCCTCTCCGATTGAACTCGATCACCTGACTCTATTCCCAGCTGAGCGGGCGTCAAGAGAGAGGCCCCCGACTCGGTCTCCTGCTTTCCATGCGAAGCGCCGCTTCTCGTCCAAAGCGGCTACTGCGGCAGCCCGGCGGTCTAGTGATCCGCGCTAGACGGCTCTCCGCGAGCGGCCCGACCCAGTCGTGTTTGCTGCCCGGGTCGAGCACGGTCGCGGCTGCCTCCGGCGCTCACCAGTACATCGAGATGCGGCGAGGCGCGGAGTCGAACTAGGATCTCGCGTCCCCGGTCGTCCTCGGGGCGCAGTGCGATCACGGCAACGAAAGACCGCCACTTGAACTGATGAGCAAGAGACTGAAGACGCTCCGCGCTCGCGCTGAAGCTGCCGAGCGGGATTTGGGGCAAGCGGAGAAAGACTTGGAAGCGGCCGAGGCCGCGCTCGAAGACCAGATGAAGGAAACGGTTCTCCTTCGGCGGGAGCGGGACGATTCACGCAAGCTCCAAACCGCCGAGCGCGAGTCCGCCCAGATTCTCGTGGAGATGGTGAAGGAGGAGAGGGCCAAGTTAGCTCAAATACGGAAGTGGCTTGAGGAGCAAGACGACGGCTCGAGATGGTTTGCGCTGCGCGCCGTCATCGAGTCGAAGCAGGAGACCAAATGAAGCCGCTGACCGCTGCGGCGTCTTTCGTTTTTTGACTGAGCGAGGGCAAAGACCGCCGGGTAAACCGCTCGGCGAAAGCGCCGCTCGTGAATATCCGGTTCCGTCAGGTTCGGGTGCGTCGGGGGCGAGCATGCCATTCATCTTGGGCGGCCCGGAGGGGCGGAATCCCGCGTCGCTAAACCGTTTGGTAGCCCATGGACTACCAAACCCTTCACCCCCTTGAGGTCTATCGATCCAGCGCGCTCGCCTGCCTGGACCTGAGCCAAGCGGATATTCACGAGCGCCGCTTTCCATGCAAAGGGGGTATCCGGTTAGCCGCCCCAAAGCTGGCCAAGGCCCTCGAGATGTGATCTTCTACGCGATGTGATCAGGAGGGCGCTGACAGCGGGACTGGCGATGGCCCTTGTGCCGCTCGCGGCGAGCACGGCGCAGGCGACCCAGTTCACCAACCCGTCGCCGATCACCATCAACGACTCGCCCATAGACGGGGTTGTCACCCCGGCCACTCCGTCTCCATCGACCATCAGCGTCTCGGGTCAGTCCGGGGTCGTGAAATCCGTCTCGGTCGACCTGAGCGGCTTCCAGCACAACTCCCAGAAGGACGTCGACGTGCTGCTCAGGGGACCAGGGGGGCAGGTGGTGACGCTGCTCTCGGATATAGGCGGGAGACCGGCTGCGAGCAGCGTCGACCTTGGGCTGCAAGCGGGCGCGACGCCATTCCCAGCGCCGGGCGCCCTTTGCGGCACCACCACGCTCACGAGCGGGTTCTTCGCGCCCACGGACAACGACAACGGAAGCCTTGACTGCGTCCCCGCCTGCGTCGCAGACCCCGCCCTCGATGCGAACAACACCTCGCTCGCGACGTTCAACGAGACCGCCCCCAACGGCACCTGGGAACTCTACGTCTCGGATGATTGCCACCTCGACGGCGGAAAGATCAACGGCTGGACCCTTGATCTGACTACGGGACCGCTGGCCCCGCCGAGCCAGCCGTCGACAGCATCGCCGAAGAAGAAATGCAAGCACAAGAAGCACCGGCGCTCCGCAGCCAGCGCCAAGAAGAAGTGCAAGCGGCACTGATCTCGATCCGGCACCGGAAACCGGATACCCGCTTTCCATGCAAAGCGCCGCTTCTCGTCCAAGCGGCTATTTGCGCCGAGGCCCAGAACGCCCTGGTGCGCCGCGCGGCCTGGAGAGTGTCGTCAGGGTCGCTACGGGCGTGCTTCCCGTGGGAACCACGGAGGTCGGCACGAACTTCGGCTGGCACGCTCTGTGGGGCGAGTTCCGGTGTTAGAGCTACCGAGGGAACCGATGAGACGCCTGACGAAGCTTTCGAAGACGCCCCGGACCAGCGGAGCGCTGGTGGGCTGCTTGGCCGCGGCCGCGCTGCTGGCGACGGCCTCCGCCGCATCTGCCACGACCTACCGTCCGACCCGCACCGACGACCCGGCGCCCAACGGCTGCTCGAAGAAGAACTGCTCCCTGCGCGAGGCCGTGATCGCCGCCAACGCGAACGGTGGAGGGAAGATCATGCTTCGCCCCGGTAAGCGCTATGTGCTCACGCGGAAAGGCGCTGGTGAGAACACCGCGCTGACCGGCGACCTCGACGTGAGCCTCGGCATTGAACCCTTCGACGTGAGCCTCGGCATCGAGGTAAGGACCAAGGGACAGCGCGGGCCGATGGCCACGATCGACGCCAACGGCATCGACCGAGTCTTCGACGGCTCCCCCACACTCGATCGGGTCATCTTGCGAGATGGGCACGCGCGGGTACTCCCCGGCGACCACGGCAATGGCGGAGCAGTTCGCGGCTACCCGACGGTCATCGACAGCCGCTTCATAAAGAACACCGCCGACGGTCGCGGCGGCGCCATCTATTTCAGTCGCGGTCCGAGCCAGATCTCCAAGAGCGTGTTCAAGGGCAACTCGGCCGCCAGCGATGGCGGGGCCATCTACTTCTTCCAGGTGTGCGCCGGCGGCCCGGAGGGGCACCTGGGATTCGGGAAGAGCCGAGCGACTCACAACAGATCCGGCGGGGCCGGTGGCGCGATCTTCAGCTACTGCGGCCTGGACGTCGGCAGCTCGTATATCGGCGACAACTCCGCGAGGGACCCTGGCGGAGGAATCTTCAGTCCGGGGATGACCGTTCCCCCGGAGGCGACCACTTCCGATCCAAGCGAATGGGGGTCGAGCGTCACGATGAATGAGTCGACCGTCACCGGCAATCGCTCCGGGTCCTATGGAGGCGGGATAGCGTTCGACGCGGGTTCAGGCGGCTCCACCAGCCGCTCGACCATCTCGGGCAATGCCGCCAGCACCAGCGGAGGTGGGATTGGTGTCAACGCTCCGAATGCGAAGCCGGCGGTGACGGTCGGGTTCGAGAACTCGACGCTCACCAACAACACCGCAGGCAGAGATGGGGGCGGTATCGGCAGCAACGATCCCACCACGCTCTTCGGATCGCATGCGACCGTCGGGCTGGACCACGTCACGATCGCCCGCAACCAGGCGAACACGGCACTCGTGTCCGGCGTCCAACGGGCGGGGTTGGGCGGGGGGCTCTACGAGGAGGATGAGGACAACTTCACCGTTCACAACACCCTCGTGGCGCTCAACACTGTCGCGACCTTCCACAAGCCGCAGGCGTCCGACTGCGCGACTCCGTTCGGAAACCCCATCACCTCGCTTGGCCACAACCTGGTCGGCAATCCGGTCGGCTGTAACGGCTTCGGCGCCGCCGGCGACCTCTTCGGCGGAAAGCTGAAGCTGGGCAAGCTCGTCGACAACGGCGGCCCGACCAAGACGATCGCGCTGATGAAGGGTTCGAGGGCGATCGACCACGTGACGGGATCCCGCGATGCGGGTTCGCGTCGATCAGCGCGGCGTCAAGCGAGTACAAGAAGCCCGACATCGGCGCCTATGAGCGGGGTGGAAAGAAGTAGCGAAGGTGCCGCTTCCCATGCAAAGCAGCGGTTTGCTTTTTCGCATGGCAACGCATATTGATGCCTGCTCACAACTAATCCCGCTGACCGCCAACAAAGAGAAAGGCCCGCCTGAGCGGGCCTTTCGTGAGTAGCGGGGGCGGGATTCGAACCCGCGACCTTCGGGTTATGAGCCCGACGAGCTACCAGACTGCTCCACCCCGCGTCGGTAGGACCGAGTTTACCGCGCCTCCTTCGGTTCGTAAATGGCTGCGTCGACCGACGGGCATGCTAAATTTTCGCGCTTCATAGACCTGCTTAACCGCCGTCATCCATTGGAGGCGGCGGCCGGGGGACCCAAGGTCCCAGGGGCGAATTGCCGAATAGAAGGTATAGCGCGACTCACTCCGCGCGAGCCCGACAGCTAACCCCGGAAGCACGACGATTGAGAGGTCGGCAATGGGCCATAGGCCAATGCCGGAGCATGAGAGCCGGCGATTTCTTACGAAGCTTGGACTGACGAGCGCACTGGCGATCACCGGAGCGCTCGCCGCACTCGCGCCGTCGGCGTTCGCCTGCCAGGGCGCACGCCTGTCCGCATCCAGTCTCACGGTGGACCAGGCACGAGGGGCGGTGACCTGCCTGATCAACCGGAAGCGTGCGCACAACCACGTCAGGCCGGTCCACCCCAGCGCGCCTCTGGCAACCGCCGCCCAGGTGCACACCGACGCGATGACGGTTGAGAACTTCTTCTCCCATGAGGGCGACGGCAACCCTGCCTCCAGGGCGGCCAACGCCGGCTACACGGCCGGCGCCCGTGCGTGGGGCGTCGGCGAGGATCTCTTCTGGGGAGCTCAGGAGCGGAGCACCCCCCGCGCCACCGTCAACGCCTGGATGCACAGCCCCGAACATCGCGGCGTGCTGCTCTCGAAGAGCTTCCGTCAGGTCGGCATCGGTGTCGATCAGGGCTCCCCGGCGGGACCGGACAACACCGACACCGGTACCTATACGGCCCTGTTCGGCTTCCGGAAGGGGTGAACCAGCGGCGCCGCATCCTCGTAGATAGGATGCGTCGCGGGTGCACGGGGATCGGATGACATGGACGTCGCGATGCGCGTTGCCGTAGTCGATATCGGCACCAACTCGACTCGGCTGCTGATCGCGGACGTCGAGGGCCCGGGCGTCTACGAGGTCGAGCGCCGGACCGCCGTCACCAACATGGGCCGCGGTGTCGATCACACCGGCTCGATCTGTTCCGACGCCGTGGAGGACGTCTGCGGGGTTATCGCGGACTACAAGGCGCGCTACGAGGAGATGGGCGCGGAGCGGGTGATGGCGATCGCAACCAGCGCGGTCCGCGATGCCGTCAACGGCGAGGCATTCATCGCTGAGCTCCGCGAGCGCTTCGACCTCGACGCGCGGATGCTCACGGGCGAGGAGGAGGCCCACCTCACCTATCTCGGCGCCACCGCGCACCGGCCCGCCTCGGACCCCACGCTCGTCTTCGACATCGGCGGCGGCTCCACCGAGCTGATCGTCGGCACGGGCCGAGAGGTCGGATTCCATACCTCGCTGCAGGCCGGGACGATCCGCCAGTCGGAGCGATACCTCACCTCGGATCCGCCCGATCCGCACGAGCTCGAGGACCTCGCCGCCGACATCCGCAACCTGATCGACCGGGCGATCGCGGCGCAGCCGGACGGCAGGCCGACCCGCGCCATCGCGGTGGCCGGGACTCCCACATCGCTTGCGGCGATCGACCAGGGTCTCGAGCCCTACGACCCCGGCCGCGTCCACGGCTACCACCTGGGCATGCAGCGGATCCAGCGCATGCTCAGCCGCCTCTCCTCGCTGCCGCTCGCGGAGCGGCTCAGGGTGCCCGGGCTCCATCCCGGCCGCGCCCCGACGATCGTCGCCGGCACGGTCATCCTGGTTCAGGTGATGCGGGCCTTCGGCCTTCAGGAGGTCGAGGTCTCCGAGCTCGACATCCTCCACGGCTCGGCCATCTCGGCCGCGATGGCACCCGCTTGACCCGGCGTTTGGCCGGTTTGTAGCGACTTCGGAGGATCCACCAAGTATTGGGTATTGCTTAAGCCCTTGCGCGGATACATACTTCTGGGGTCGGGAGAATTGGTGCTGGGCCGGACGCCCAACACCACCTTCCGGCTCATAGGATCCGGGCGTTTGCCGCAAGGCGCCTCCCGTCGTCTGGATCCACTACATACCCCCCAAGTAAGGCCCCTGAGACGTACCCCTGCCCGTCCTGACGGGGCCTGTTTGCAAAGACCGGCCGCCCTGGATGGCGGTCGGTCTTCGTAAGGGCGACAAAGGCAGCTCTCTCTTGGAGCGGAGGGCGAAGCCCGTAGCGGCCACCAGGCCGCTCTCCTTCGGAGCGGCGGCGAAGCCGCCGCAACTTATGCTGGGCGGCCGCTCGTGGCCGCGGCCATAAGGCGAAGCCAGGCACCGCAACCGTTCCTCTAGTGTGAGCCCATGACCGCACCAGGGGGTCCGCGCATCTTCGATGAGTGGGAGATCGAGCTCCACGGTCACCGCGTCATCTACCGGATCGCCGGCGACGGCCCGCCCGTCGTGCTGATCCACGGCATGGTCAACTCCTCGAAGCACTGGGAGAAGGTCGCCCTGCAGCTGGCCGAGCGCTACACGGTGATCGCCCCGGATCTGATCGGCCACGGCGACTCGGCCGCGATCCGCGGCGACTACTCCCTCGGCGCCCACGCCTCCAGCATCCGCGACCTGCTGACGACGATCGGGATCGAACGCGCCACGATCGTCGGCCACTCACTCGGCGGCGGGATAGCAATGGTGTTCTTCTACCAGTTCCCCCAGAGGGTCGAGCGGCTTGCCCTGATCTCGAGCGGCGGCCTCGGCCACGAGGTGAGCCCGATGCTCCGTGGCGCCGCGCTGCCGGGCGCGGCCGCCGGAATCTGGCTGGTGGCGAACCGCCGGGTCCGGGAGGCGATCGAGCGCGCCGGCGAGCGGATGAAGGCCCGTGGAAGCCGCAGGGGCGTCTATCTCCAGGCCGTCGGGCGCGCGATGCGCCCACTGCAGGAGGCCGCGGCGCGCCGGGCGTTCCTGCAGACGCTGCGCTCGGTGATCGACGTGCGCGGCCAGCACGTCAGCGCCGTCGACCGCCTCTACCTGCTCGGCGAGCTGCCCACGCTGATCGTCTGGGGCGAGCGCGACAACACCATCCCGATGAAGCACGGGCTCGCCGCCCATGAGCGGATCCCCAACAGCCGCTTCGTCACGCTGCCGAAGGCGGCGCACTTCCCGAACCTCGAGGATCCGGACGGGCTGGCGAGCGCCCTGCTCGAGTGGCTCGACGAGACCGAGCCGGGCCTGATCGAGGACGCCGAGTGGGGGCAGATCGTCGGAGCCCGCTCGCCGCGCAGGCAGCGCCTCGGCGTCTAGCTCGGGCGCGCTAGGCCGTCGCCATCGCCACCGAGTGGTTGGCGACGATGCGGTTGTCCGGATCCCAGCTTTTCTTGACGTGTGAGAGCCGCTTGCAGGTCTCCTCGGGCAGGATCGCCTCCACGTCACAGGGACGCTCGGCGTAGTTGTAGTAGCCGCCATCGGCGGCCCACGGGCTGAGCGCGTCGTGAAGCTTGTCGAGTTGGCCTTCGATCGGCTCCCGCATCGCGGGATCCATCAGCATCCCGATGACCGAGCATCACGTACTCGGCGTCGAGCTTGTCGAGCGCACCGGGGTTCTCGGGCGCGCGCCGGAGCGCCCCACCGAGGTGGCGTAGCTCCGCGAGCAGCAGCGGCGAGTCCGTCTCCGGCCCTGCGGTCGCGACGAATGCGTCGAGCGCCTCGTCCGGCAGCTCGTTGACCGTCGCGTGGTGACCGAGGCCGGGCACGGGCGGCTCCGGGTCCATCGCGATCCGTGTGAGCGCGGGGGTCGGGACCTGGTCGAACGCATCCATCGCCGGCTCGCCGATCTCCCGCAGCGGGGCGATCAGCTTCTCCCCCTCCTCCTTGCTCCCGATGCAGCAGGCCGTGATCGCGAGCCACTTCTTTCCGCGGATCTCCTCCGGGATGTCCGGGATCGGCGGGAGGTTCAGCATGCGGACCATGCTGCCGACCTCCTCCGGAACCTCGGCCGTCCAGTCGCGGTAGCGGCGCAGTCCGTCCTCGGTGACGTCGGGCGGGAAGAGCAGGCCGCCGGCGTAGGCCTCGGCCACCGGGAAGAGATTGACGTGCAGGGCGGTGACGATCGCGTAGCCGCCACCGCCACCGCGCAGCGCCCAGAAGAGATCCGGATCCGAGTTGGCGTCCACGGTGCGCGGCTCGCCGTCGGCCGCGACGAGCTCGATCGACGTCACGTTGTTGCAGGCCCAGCCGTACTTGCGGCCCAGCCAGCTCAGCCCGCCGCCCAGCGTGTACCCGGTCACGCCCGACGTTCGGCGAGGTGCCCGGCAGGAAGGACATGCCCTTCTCGTGTGCCGCGCCTCCGATGTCCTCGGCGAGGACACCCGCCTCGACGCGCGCGGTGCCATCGCCGACCTCGACCCCGCGCATCCGCTCGGTCTTGATCAGGATCACATCCTCGAGCGCGCCCATCGCCACGGCGCCGTGACCGGTGCCCTGTCCCGTGACCTTGAGGTCGTTGTCCGCCGCAAAGCGAATGACCTTCGAGATGTCGTCCGCGCTCTCGATGAAGGCAACCGCAGCGGGATGCTGGTCGGCAGCCAGGTTCCAGGCCTGGCGCGCCTCGTCCCAGTCGGAGTCGCTCGACGTCGCAACCCGTCCCCGGATGGACAGCTCAGAGAAGTCCGTCATTCGCGCCGCACTCTATGCGAGGAGACGCCAGGCTGGCAAGGATTACTATCGGGTACCGCGAGGGTGGAGAGCCGTGGCGCGCACACTCCTTCTGGCAAGCCTGCAACGAGCGGTCGCCGAGGCCGATTGGCTCGAGCGGCCTCGAAGCCGGCGTGAGGTTCTGCAGGGTGCGACCGCCGTGGTGGCCGCCGGCACGGCATGGTCGGCGCTCGGCTGCGGGAGCTCCAGCCCACCGGAGCACGAGGAGCCGATCGCGGTGGTCGGCGGCGGGCTGGCGGGCCTGGTCTGCGCCCACCGGCTGAGGCAGGCGGGGCACCGCGCCGTCGTGCATGAGGCGAGCGACCGCCTGGGCGGGCGCGTCTGGACCATCCGCGGCTTCTTCGCCGACGGCCAGATCGCCGAGCACGGTGGCGAGCTGATCGACAGCGACCACGTCGCGATGCGGGCGCTGGTCGCCGAGCTGGGGCTGGCGCTCGACAACGTCATCGCGGCCGAGAAGCCAGGGACCGGCGACGTCTTCCACTTCAATGGTGCCCGCTACCCCGTCAGCCATGCCGTCGCCGACTTCGGTGCGGTCTACCCGAAGCTGAAGCGCGACTTGGCCGAGGCCGGCTATCCCACCCTGCACAACCACCACAAGCCGCGCGGCGTGGAGCTCGACCACATCTCGATCGCGGACTGGATCCAGCAGAACGTGCCGGGTGGCCTTGAGTCGAACCTCGGGCGGTTGCTCGATGTCGCCTACAACACCGAGTTCGGTGCGGACATCGGGGATCAGACCTCGCTGAACCTCCTCTACCTGCTCGGCTACTCGGGCGGCGGGCGCCTCCGCCTCTTCGGAGCGTCGAACGAGAAGTTCCGCGTTCAGGGCGGCAACGACCAGGTGACGCAGCGCCTTGCGCGGGAGCTGGACGGTCAGGTGGCGCTCAACTCGGAGCTGGTCGAGATCAGGCGGCTCGATGACGGCGCCTACCGGCTCATCTTCGACGGCGACGGCGGGACCAAGGCGGTGCGCGCGCCGACGGTCGTGCTGGCGATTCCGTTCGCGGTGATGCGTGAGTCCGTGGACTACTCGGGCGCGGGGTTCGACCCCGTGAAGACGATGGCGATCGAGCAGCAGGGCATGGGGACGAACTCGAAGCTCAACGTCCAGTTCGCCACTCGGGGCTGGCTCGCGGACGACGCCAACGGCAGCACCTATGCCGACACCGGCTATCAGTCCACCTGGGAGGCGAGCCGCGCGCAGCCAGGGCGCGCGGGGATCCTCGTCGACTTCACGGGTGGCACGATCGGCAGGGACTTCGGCGGCGCCACCGCGGACGAGCGCGCCCGGCGTTTCGTGGAGCAGCTCGGACCCGTGCTGCCCGGGGTGACGGACTACAACGGGCGCGCCGTGCTCGACTACTGGACCGGCCGGCCGCTCACCCGCGGCAGCTACGCCTACTACCGGGTCGGGCAGATGACGGCATTCGCCGGGGTCGAGGGAAAGCCCAGCGGCAATTGCCACTTCGCCGGCGAGCAGACCTCCTACACCTTCCAGGGCTACATGGAGGGCGCGGTGAAGAGCGGCGAGCGGGCGGCGAGCGAGATCGTCGCCGACCTAAGTCGCTACGGCTCCGCCTCCGCTCCGAGATGAAGCGACCTCGCGGTCGCTTGGGATTCGAGCCACTCGGTCGAAGGCGACTCGGGCGAGCAGTGCGCCGGCGATCCCGGCGATTCCCGCCATCACCAGGGCCGCGCGCGGGTCGATCGCCTCCGAGAGCCAGCCCGACAGCGGCCCGCCGATCGGCGTCGAGCCGAGGAAGACGATCGAGTAGAGCGCCATCACCCGGCCGCGCATGCTCGGCTCCGAGGCCAGCTGCAGCGAGGAGTTGATGCTCGCCGCCAGGGTGACCGTGGCGGCGCCGAGCGGCGCCAGCGCTGCGATCTCGAGCCCCAGCGTGGGCGCCCCGGCGGCCAGCAGGGCGAGGACCCCGAAGACCAGCGCGGCGCCGATCAGGAGCATCGGCGTGACCTTGGCGCGGGCTCCGTTGATCAGGGCGCCGACGATCGCGCCGAGCCCCATCGCGGCCACGAGGACGGCGTAGGTCGAGGCGCCACCGTGGAAGGTGAACCGGGCGAGCAGGGGCAGGACGGCCTGGAAGTTGTAGCCGAGGGTTCCCACGACGGCCATCAGCGCCAGCGGGATCCAGAGCTCGGGGTCGCGCCGGACGTAGCGAAGGCCGGCCCGCACCGCGCCGGGCTCGCGCGCCGCCACCTCGGCGGGCTGCAGCCGCTCGGTGTCCATCCCCGCCAGCACCCAGATCATGAAGGCGAAGCTCGCGGCGTTGAGCGCGAAGCAGGGCTCCACTCCGACAGTCGCGATCAGCACCCCGGCGAGGGCCGGGCCGATCACGCGGGCGCTGTGGACGAGCACGCTGTTCAGGCTGACGGCGTTGACGACGCGGTCCGAGCCGACCATCTCCATCACGAAGGCCTGGCGGGTGGGGTAGTCGACGGCGTTGACGCAGCCGCGCACGAAGACCAGGCCGAAGACCATCCAGGGAACGAGCGCGCCCTCGGCGGCCAGTGCGAGCATCGCCAGCGGGGCGATCATGTGGAGGCCCTGGGTGAGCAGCAGCAGGCGCCGCTTCGGGACGCGGTCGGCGATCAGGCCGCCCCAGGCGCCGAAGATCAGCATCGGCAGGAACTGGAGGGCGGTGGTGACGCCGACGGCCAGGCCGCTCCCGGTCAGCGAGAGGACCAGCCACATCTCGGCGATCATCTGCATCCAGTTGCCGGACAGCGAGACGAGCTGGCCGGCGAAGTAGCGGCGGAAGTTCGGGATCTGGAGGCTTGCGAAGGAGCGGCCGAGGGCCTCTGTCACTCGAGCATCCCCTCCAGCAGCTCGGCGGCCCTCTCCAGCGTGCGGCGATCCTCGGCGTCCATCACGGCGAGTCGCCGGGCCAGGTAGGCCGTCTTGCGAGCGCGGAGGCGCTTCAGAAGCTCTCGGGCGTCGGGCGTGGCGCTGAGGATCGAGGCGCGGCCGTCCTCGGGGTCCTTGACCCTCTCCACCAGTCCGGCCGCCTCGAGGTGGCGGAGGATCCGGGTGGCGGTCGGGCGCTTGATGCGCTCGCGCTCGGCGAGCTCGCTCGGCGAGAGCGGGCCGTGCCGCTCGATCGTCGCCAGCGCGGCGACCTGCGAGGGGCCGAGGTCGGTTCCCGCCTCCTGGCGCAGCCGCCGTGCCATCCGGGTGATCGCCCAGCGCAGGCGCGGGGCGAGCTCCTCCTGAATAGTTTGCATTGCTAATTAGCTTAGCAAATCACTCTCCAATACACGGCTTAGGGCTCCCTAATCTGAGATGTGTTAGGTTGCCCGAACCTTGAAGCCCGACCAAAGCACTCGGAGTTCCTACACCCGCCTCGCCTGGTGGCTCAGCGGCCTCGCGGTGGTGACCGGCCTCGTCTACCTGATGGCGACGGCCAACACCGGTCCCGCCGATCCGACCGAGCAGCACATGAGCCACGGCACCGCGGTCTTCAACTCGGGCATGATCGTCTTCCGGGAGGGACTCGAGGCGATCCTGATCTTCGCCGCCGTCACCGCCAGCTTCCTCGGCGCGGACAAGTCGAAGCGGCGCCCGGTCGTCGGCGGAGCGATCGTGGCCTTCGGTGCGGCGATCGCGACCTGGTTCGTGGTACAGGCGCTGCTCGATGTGGCGTCACCCCTCGGACCCAAGCTCGAGGCGATCACCGGCTTCCTGGCGATCGTCGTCCTGCTCATCGTCCTCAACTGGTTCGTGCACAAGGTCTACTGGTCCGACTGGATCGGCCGCCACCACAAGCGGCGCCAGAAGCTGCTCACGCAGACGGGGCCCTGGGTCGTGATCGGACTCGTCGCGCTCGGCTTCACGACCGTCTACCGCGAGGGTTTCGAGGTCGTGCTCTTCCTGCAGAACCTCCAGCTGCAGAGCGGCACCTCGACGGTGCTCGAAGGAGTCGCGATCGGCCTCGCCTGCACCGCGGTGGTCGGCGTCCTCACCTTCTGGTTGCACCACAAGCTCCCCTACCGCCGGATGCTGATCATGACCGGCGCCCTGGTGGCCGTCGTGCTGATGGTGATGATCGGCGGCACCGCGCTCTCCTTCATGGACCTCGGCTGGATCCCGAGGACCCCAACCCCCTTCACCGTCCCGACCTGGATGGGCAGCTGGTTCGAGATCTACTCCTACTGGGAGACGATCGGCGCGCAGCTGCTCGCCGGGATCCTGGTCGTGGGCTCCTACGTGCTCGCCGAGCACGTCAAGGTCCGCCGGCGCGTTCAGCGCGGCGAGCAGCCAGCGGTCCGGGCCGAGACGCCGCCCTCCGCTCCAGAGTCAGACCGAGACGGTCTGGCACCGTCGCCGACGTAGACTGCGCCCATCGCTCGTCCGCGCGTCCTGCTCGTCCCGACCGTGACTGAGATCGAGTGGCGGATCAAGCCGCTGCTCGAGGATTGGGCGGACGTCGCGACCTTCGACGTTCCCGGGGCCGGCGGCGAGCCCGCGCCGACGAATGCCTCGCTGAGCGCGGTCAGCGAGCGCGGCCTGGAGCAGATCGACAACCGCGGTTGGCGGCGCTGCGTCATCGCCGGCGACGAATACGGCGCCTACTCCGCGATCCACCTGGCCGCAGCGCATCCCGAGCGGGTTGCCGGTCTCGCTCTCGGCCATGCCTGCCTTTCCTTCACGCTTGATGGCCCACGTGCTCCGATGAACGCTGACGTGATGATGGCCTTCATGAACCTCGCCGATGTCGACTACCGCACCTATGTCCGCCATCTGACGCAGCTCACGCAGGATGCATACGACGACGAGCTGGCCGATGAGTACATGGAACGGGTCCCGCAGGCCGCCACGCTCGCGTACCTGCCGAAGCTGGCGGAGGTGTCGGGCGAGGACCTCGAGCCGCTCCTCCGCAACCTGGGGCGCCCTCTGCTGCTTGCGAAGCACGACGGCTGCCTGGGATGGACGGACGAGGGTTTCGAGGACGCCGTAGCGGCGCTGCCCGGGGCGATGACGGTCTCGATGAAAGTCAAGCCGAGCGCGAGCCCCGAGTTTGCCGAGGCGCTCAGGGAATTCTGCGAGAGCCTCGATGGAAATGAGTCAGGCGTCCTCCGCGAGCGCGCGTTCCCTCTGGACGAACCCCCGCACCGAGCGCCGCAGGCGCCATGCCACCCGCGGCCCTCCTCACTACGATCGACCCGATGCACCGGCGGCCAGGGAACGTTGCGACCGTAGTTGCGCTGGCGATCGCGCTGGCGGTCACCGGCATCGCGGTTGCGAAGAAGAAGCACCACCACGGCAATCTGCCGCGCGGTCCGTACCCAAGCCTGGGCAGCTGCCCGGTCTTCCCGGCCTCATCGGCGGCCGCCAACGCTCCCTCGGCGGGGGACGAGTCGGCCTGGAACCAGGACATCTCGGCGGCGCCGCCCGATCCCAACTCCGCCGCCTACATCTCCTACATCAACGCGCACGGCGGCGACCTCGTCCACCCCGACTTCGGCTCGCCGCGCGAGTACGGCTTTCCCTACGCCGTGGTCGGCAAGAAGCAGAAGCGCACCAAGGTCAACTTCACGGCCTACGGCGACGAGTCCGACCACGGCGCCTACCGCGTCCCCCTCAAGGCCCTGGTCGAGGGCGGGCAGACATCAGACGGCGACCGCCACGTGCTCGCCGTCGACTCCGCCCGCTGCAAGCTCTACGAGCTCTACCGCGCCTTCGCCCGCAAACAGCCGAAGCCCCACTGGAACGCCGACTCCGGCGTGATCTGGGACCTGCGCTCGGCCGCCCTTCGCCCCGAGGGCTTCACCTCGGCCGACGCCGCCGGGCTGCCGATCTTCCCCGGCCTCGTCCGCTACGACGAGGCCGCCTCCGGCCACATCAACCACGCGATCCGGGTGACGGTCGACTCGACCCAGAACGCCTACCTCCACCCCGCCTCGCACTGCGCCGGGGACAGCTCCAGCGCGAGCGCCCCGCCGATGGGCCTGCGGCTCCGCCTCGGCGCCGGCTACGACATCTCCGGGATCACCGGGCCCGCGCACGCGATCGCGGCGGCGATGAAGCAGTACGGCGTGATCGTGGCCGACAACGGATCCAACTGGTACATCTCGGGCACCTCGGACCGCCGCTGGTCGGACGAGAACCTCGATCAGCTCAAGTCGATCCCCGGTTCAGCCTTCCAGGCAGTGCAGAGCGCGGCATCGGTCCGCACTTGTTGACAGCGGCAGCGCGCTCTGTGTGCGATTCGTACGACTTGCGGGAGTAGCCTTTCTCCGGTGGAGCGGCCCGCCTGGACAGACGTCCGCCTTGACGATCGTTTCGATCAGATCGACAAGAGGTTCGATCAGGTCGACCAGCGGTTCGATCGGGTCGATCAGGAGCTGGGAGTGTTGCGCTCCGAGATAAACGACCTGCGCCTCGTGATCATTCGAGGGAACTGGGCCCTGATGGCGGGGCTGATCGGCGTGATCGCCGCGATCCTGGCCCGCGGCGTCTAGCTGGACGAACCGAACACCAGCCGCCCCAGTCGCTGCCCGGCTCGGCGGGCCGGAACCGCCTTCGCCGGGGCGCTCACCATGCGCACCCCGATCAAGGCCAGCACCAGCCCGGCGACGGCGCCGAGGCTGAGTGGCTGTCCGAGGATCGGGACTCCCGCGATCGCGGTCGTGGCCGGCACCAGATAGAGGAAGCTGGTCGCCTCCCCGCTCTTCTCGTTGCGGAGCAGCCAGAAGAAGAGCATCACCGCGCCGATCGAGAGCCCGAAGGTGAGCCACGCAAGCGGGGCGAGCGCCTGCGCGCTCAGGCTGAATCCCTGGGTGAAGGCGGCAAGTGGCGCGATCACCACGGCGGCCACCGCCAGCTGGATCGTGTTGGCCGCGCGCGGGTCGACGCTCGAGCCGGACGCCCTCTGCACGAGCGTCCCGCCGACCAGTCCGGCCAGGCCGACGACCGCGAACAGGAAGCCGAGCGCCGAGCCGCCGCCATTGAGCTCCTCGGCCACGGCCAGCAGCACGCCGGCGACGCCGATTGCGGAGCCCAGCCACTGCACGGGGCTGAGGTGCTCGTCGAGCAGGAAGGTCGCGAAGACGGCGACCAGCAGCGGGCTGGATCCCGCCAGCAGCGCCACCAGTCCGGCGTCGACGCCGTGCTGGAGCGCCAGGAAGATCCCGACGAACTGGGCCGCCTGCAGCAGCAGGCCGACCACGACCATCTGCACGATCGCCCTCCGATCGCGCGGCCAGGGAGCACGCAGGGCGAGCGCGATCGCGGCCATCGCCAGCATCGCCACCGACATGCGCCAGAAGAGAATCGAGAGGCCGGGCGCGTGGCGCACGGCCAGGGTGCCCACGATGAAGCCGCTCGACCAGACGGGAACCATCACGGCCTTGGCGAGTCGAAGCTTCGGCTGGTTGCTCATCACTAGCCCTTTCACTCGTGGATCACTGACTAAACGTCAGCGAACCGCGGGCTGTGAGATCGCGGCGCGAGGCGCCTGCCCGCCAAAGTCGACGTCCGGACGTGGGCGTCCGGACCTCGACCTATGCGTTTTCGAAATATCTGATTCATCAGGCAGATGTTCTGATCATCCGCCGAATCGGCCATTCCCCTGAGTCGTCGCCGACTACGACGGTTGCTTGGAAATCACGAAGACGCATATGCGTCCGATCGGAACCCCAGCAGGGTCGCCATCGGTAGCTGGGTCAGCCTGTCGGTATCCGGTCAGCCGCCGCGGGCGGCGGTGACGAGCTGCGGCTGGGGCGTGATCGTCTTGGCGAGCTGGAAGGTGTCGGCGGCCTCGGAGACGCTGATCGGCGCCGGGCTCGGGTCGCCGCTCGGGGCGATCGAGAAGCTCCCGACGATGCCATCGGTGACGCGCGTCTTGAAGAGGGACTCGATGACGCCGGAGCGGGTCGCGTTCCCGGACTGGATCGCCGGGAGCAGCACCTCGGCCGCCTGCCCCGCGTAGGGGGCGAAGAGCTCGACCGGCTCGTCGCCGACCTGTGACTTGAGCTCCTTGACGAAGGCCGAGCCCTCGCCCGTGAGGCTGCTCGGCACCTTGCCGGGGAGGCTGGCGAACATTCCGGCAGACGCCGATCCGGCCTGGTCGATGGTGCTCTGCTGAGCGAAGCCGTCGGGCGCGAGCAGCTTGACCGAGCCGTCGTTGGGGCCGAGCACCGAGACCTTGTCCTTGATCAGCTGCGCGCCGTTCTGCTCCAGCAGTCCGGCGAGCAGCACGGAGTCCGCCCCGGAAGCCTTCACCTTGTCCATCAGGTCGGTGTAGCTCTTCGCGTTCTGGTCCCACTGCTCGACGCCCGCGATGTCCATGCCGAGCGAGCGCGCGGCGCCCTCGAAGGTGTCGGCCTGTCCCTTGCTGGTCGGGTCCTTGGCCGCGACGAGGATGAACGGGTTGCGGATGCCCTGCTCGTTGGCGAAGGTGGCGAGGCCGGCCATCTGGACCGCGTCATTCGGGACCACGCGGATGTAGTTGCGGGTGCCGGTCGGGTAGTAGACGTCCGGCTCGTTGGGCTTGCAGATGCTCCCGGGCTCGGTCAGGCAGACGTAGGTGTTGCCGGGCGAGACCATCGCCAGACCTCCGCCGGGCGCCTTGTTCAGGACCGGGATCTCGATCGCCGCGCAGCCGGAGTTGTAGGTGCCGATCACGCCGATCACGTCGGGGTTCGCGGCATACGCCTGGGCGTTCGAGCGGCAGAGGTCCTCGTCCCATTCACCGGTCGACTCGAGCGAGTCGTCGCAGGCCTGGAAGGCGACCTGGGTCTTGGTGCCGGCCTGCCAGCCCTTGCGCGCCATCTCCTGGACGATCGCGTCGTTCATCTGCTTCGACCGTTCGGCCGAGTCGCCCATCAGCGGCAGGTCGGAGACGATCAGCTTGGTCGCCGTGCCGCTGCCCGAGTACTGGACGTCGCCGCAGTTGGCGTCCACCGGGGTGACCCCGTCGACCTTGCCGCTGTCGCTGCCACACGCGGCGAGGCCGAGGGCAACCGAGATCGCGGCCATGGCAAGCAGGGCGGGGACGAGACGCCGGGGCACTGCGGTGACCCTATTGATTCAGGCGGCAGCCTTGGCGGCCTGGCGCTCCGGCGCGATCCGGATGACGTCCCAGGCAAGGCCGAGCTTCTCGAGCGACCAGATCACCGCGGCCGACGGATCGATCTGCCGCTTCTTCATGCCGTGCACGGCCGAGGTCGGGAAGGCGTGATGGCTGTTGTGCCACGCCTCACCGAAGGTCGGGATCGCGAGCCAGGCCAGGTTGCGCGACTCATCCGTCGTCTCGAAGTCCCGCTTGCCGAACATGTGGCAGAGCGAGTTGATCGAGTAGGTGACGTGGTGCAGGACGAAGATCCGCACCGCGCCGCCCCAGAGCAGGCCGGTGACGCCGGCCATCACGGTGCCGCCGATCGCGACGCCGAGGCCGAACGGGATCGCCAGTCCAACCAGTGCCCAGAAGATGAAGGTGCGGTCGATGAAGCGCGCCACCGGGTCCTTGAGCAGGTCCGGGGCGAAGCGGGTCTTGGAGCCGCGCTGGGTGTGGATGAAGAGCCAGCCCAGATGCGCGTGGAAGAAGCCCTTGAACTGGGCCCAGACGCCCTCGCCGTGC
Source organism: uncultured Solirubrobacterales bacterium (assembly GCA_963774305.1). Classification (GTDB taxonomy): domain Bacteria; phylum Actinomycetota; class Thermoleophilia; order Solirubrobacterales; family 70-9; genus DASUPK01. The sequence goes on from CAVZEM010000008.1 coordinate 23,754, forward strand.
CCGACGTGCGGGCTGTGGGGATCGCCCTCCTGGTCGGAGAAGGCGTGGTGCTTGCGGTGGTCGGCGACCCAGGAGATCATCGGCCCCTCGATCGCGGCCGAGCCGAGCGCGCCGATCACCGCGCGCGTGGTGGGCCCGGCCTTGAAGCTCCGATGGGTGAAGAGACGGTGGAACCCGACCGTGATCCCGAAGCCTGTCGGAATGTAGATCAGGGCGAACACCACCAGGTCGCTCCAGCGCAGCCAGCTCCCCGCGAGCTGCCAGACGACGAAGCCCAGCATCAGGAAGGGGACGACCGTGAGCAGGCCGGTGATGATCCGGTCACGCGTCTCGTGCGCGACCGGCTGGATGTCGTCGCGCGAGCGGCGACGCGTGGACGGGAGGGGCGGTGAAGGCGGCACCGCCGTTGCGGACGGGCCGGTGGGGGGCGCTGTCACTCCAGCGGCAACGTCCGACATGGGGTCTTCTCCTTTGATTGCTCCTGACCGAGTCGATCCGACCCTCGTCGTCGCGACTCGAGTCCCGGGGCAACGGACCCTAGCGGTATTCCCTAAGCGATTGGTGAGTATTCGGTGTCCCTAACAAGACGTGAATCTCGAGCCTCGCTAGGGTCGGGACATGCCGACTGAGCCACTCGTCAAGGAGATCGAGCGCGCCTTCCCGGAGCGCCCCTTCACGATCGAATTGTGGGACGGATCCAAGGTCCCTTCGACCGGCTCGAATGGCGGTGGACCGACGTTCCGCGCCCGCTCCAAGGACGCGCTCGCCTACGCGGTCGCGGCGCCCGGCCAGCTCGGGCTCGGCCGCGCCTACGTCTCCGGCGAGATCGAGATCGACGACATCGACGCCGTGATCGGAGTCCTCAACGAGTGGAAGCCGCCGGCCGTCGGAGCGGCCACCAAGGCGCGGCTGATCACCGCCGCCCTGCGCGCCGCCGGCGTTCGCCGTCCGCCTCCTGCGCCCAAGGCAGAGCTCCATCTCCGCGGCCGCAAGCACACCACCAAGCGCGACCGCGAGGCCGTCCGCCACCACTACGACGTCGGCAACGAGTTCTTCTCGCTCTTCCTCGACGAGTCGATGACCTACTCGTGCGCGATCTTCTCCCGCGGCGCGAAGAGCCTCGCCGCGGCCCAGGACACAAAGCTCGAGCTGGTCTGCACCAAGCTCGGGCTCCAACCCGGCCAGCGCGTGCTGGACGTCGGCTGCGGCTGGGGCAGCTTCGTGATGCACGCGGCCCAGCGCCATGGCGTCGAGGCCGTCGGCATCACCCTCTCGGAGAACCAGGCCGAGCTGGCCCGCAAGCGGGTTGCCGACGCCGGGCTCTCGGGCAAGGTCGAGATCCGCGTCCAGGACTACCGCGAGCTCGCCGGGGAGAACTTCGACGCCGTCGCCTCGATCGGGATGGTCGAGCACGTCGGCGAGTCGCAGATCGACCTCTACGCCGAGCAGCTCGCCTCGATGCTGCGCCCGGGCGGGCGTCTGCTCAACCACGGCATCTCGCGGCTCCGGCACGGGAGCATCGAGGGCGGGGCGTTCTCGGAGCGCTACGTCTTCCCCGACGGCGAGACGACCCACGTCTCCCGGGTGATCCTGGCCCTCGAGCGGGCGGGCTTCATCGCTCAGCACGTCGAGGAGTTCGGCGCCGATTACGCCGAGACCCTGCGCCACTGGATCCGCAATCTCGACGAGAACATCGAGCGGGCGGAGGAGATCGCCGGCCCCGAGCGGCTGCGCGTCTGGCGCCTCTACCTGCGCGCGGCGCGGAACGGCTTCGAGATCGACTTCACGTCGGTCTACCAGGTCCTCTGCCGGTTGGGCGAGAGTTAGCACGTTTCGAGCGCAAGCGATCACATCCCGATCTCGGATTCCGTCCCCCAGGCTGCTACCGTCCCGCGCGTTAGGCCGGTGATACCGGCAAAGGTGTGCGTAGCGCTCGCGTTGTTGCTATCGGCTTCCTCGCGTTCGCAGCACAGTAAGAGGAGGCGAGATGCCTACCGGAACCGTCAAGTGGTTCAGCAACGACAAGGGCTATGGGTTCATCACACCCGACGATGGCTCTAACGATGTGTTCGTCCATTTCAGCTCGATCGAGGGGGACGGCTACCGTTCGCTCGAAGAGGGCGCGAAGGTCGAGTACGAGACCGAGCAGGGCCCGAAGGGCCCGGCCGCGACCGGCGTCAAGCAGGTCGCGTAGGGAGCCTCAAAGCTTCTGAACCGTTTGGAAAGGCCCGCTCCGGCGGGCCTTTTCCTTGCCTCTCATGACGTGCGACTCATTTGCGTGTGCGCCCGCGCTGTAGCCTGACTCGAGATGGAGAGGGCGGCCTGGACCGACGAGCGACTAGATGACCTGGCCACCGCGATGCGGGATGGCTTCAGCCGAGTCGACCAGGACATCCGTGATCTCCGGATGGAGATGCGCGACGGATTCGCCGACCTCCGCAGCGAGATCAATGACCTTCGCTTGGTCATGCTCCGCGTGGGCGGCGCGATGCTCATCGGCCTGATCGGCGTGATCGGCGCCATCCTCGCGACCGGCACGTAGGCGGCTCCGCCGGCCTGCCTTGACCACCTTCTGCCTGATCCATGGCGCGTGGCACGAGCCCTCGTGCTGGGACCAGCTCACCCCCCGCCTGATGGAGCGCGGTCACCCCGTCGTGGTTCCCGACCTGCCGTTGCAGGACCCCGACGCCGGTTTCGCGGAACGCATCCAGCCCGCATTGGAGGCGATCGACGGCGTCGAAGATCCACTCGTCATCGTCGGCCACTCTCAGGGAAGCGCCTACTCGTCCCTGGTTGCGGCAGCGAGGCCCGCGGCCCAGCTCGTCCATCTCTGCCCCAGGCTCGGCGGGTTCGAGCCGCCGCCGGGCGCTCCCGCCCCGTTCCGGCCGGGGGTTCCATTCCCCGAGACCCGTTCGGACGGCACCAGCACCTGGGATGCGGACGTCGCACTCGAGGCGCTCTATGGACGCGTGCCGCCGCCTCGGGCCTCGATGATGGCGGGACGGCTGCGGCCGATGGCGATGCCACGGGGCGACTATCCGCTCGAGGCGCCTCCCGGCAACCCCGCTGTGCTCATCTACGCCGCCGAGGACGAGCTCTTCGAGCCTGCATTCGAGCGCTTCATGGCGCGCGAGCTGCTCGGCGTCGAGCCGATCGAGATCCCCGGCGGCCACTTTCCGATGGCGGAGGACCCCGAGGCGCTCGCCGAGCTCCTCGACCGCGTCGCCGCCGGGCGGTCCGGCCGCGGCCGCTAGCGGTGGGTGACGCCCTCGGTGACGAAGTTCGCCAGCCGCGGTCCGGTGACGTAGACGCCATCGAGCGCCTCGTCGATCGCGTCGAGCGTGTCCTTTGAGAGCTCGACGCCGGCGGCCTCGGCGTTCGAGAAGACCTGCTCGGGCCGCGAGGCGCCGATGATGCAGGAGGCGACGTTCTTCTGCCGGAGGATCCAGGCGAGAGCCATGTGCGTCATGCTGAGCCCGGCCTGCTCGGCGACCGGCACCAGCCGCTGGACCGCCTCGAGCACCTCGTCGGACATGTAGCGGTCCATCGCCCAGTTCATCGAGTCGGAGGCCATGCGCGAGTCCTCCGGCACGGGCTCGCCCGGCTTGTACTTGCCGGTCAGGACTCCCTGGGCGAGGGGCGACCAGACGATCTGGGAGATGCCGTGCTCCTCGCAGAAGGGGATCAGCTCGGCCTCGGGGGCGCGCCAGATCATGTTGTACTGCGGCTGGGAGGAGACGAACTTCTTCGCGCCGGGGACCTCGAGGCCGGCGCGGATCTGCTCGACGGTCCACTCGCTGAAGCCGATCTCGCGCGCCTTGCCGGCCTCGCAGACCTCGGTGAGCGCCTCCATCGTCTCCTCGATCGGCGTCTCGGGATCGGGGCGGTGGCACTGGTAGAGGTCGACGTAGTCGGTCTGCAGGCGCTCGAGCGAGGCGTCGATCTGCTTGTGGATCTGCTCGCGGGAGAGGCCGCGGTCGGTCTCCGACATCTGGAAGAAGACCTTGGTCGCCAGGATGTAGGAGCCGCGCTCGAAGTCCTTCAGGACCTCCCCCCACGCCGTCTCCGCCGCGCCCACGCCATAGACGTTGGCGGTGTCAAAGAAGTTGATGCCGGCCTCGAAGGCGGCCCTGGTGCAGGCCTCGGTCTGGTCGCGCTCCACCCCGGCCCCGTAGGTGAGCCAGGAGCCGAGCGAGATCTCCGAGACCTCGAGGTCCGAGTCGCCGAGCTTGCGGAACTCCACGCAGCGGACACTACCCATACGTCCACGTCCGCAAGCGTATGTCTATTTCGGGCGGTTTCCGGGCAAGCTTCGGTGGCCAGGGGGATGCAAGGCAAGGAGGCCATGCCCGACGGCCGCTAGGTAGCCGTCGGGCGGCCCCCTTACGCGCGTCCAAGGTCGCTCAAGGAGGCCTGGCTCGCCTGCCGATATGGAGGGGGTGAGACAGCACTGCGCCCAATGCCTGACCGAGGTCTACGCCTCGACCGCCCAGCCTTCGCCGACCGGTGAGACCCTCTGTGGCCCCTGCCATTCCGCCCTCTGGGGTCCGAAGGCGACGGACGAGTTCCGCGTCATGGTCGAGCAGCACTCGCGGCCGATGAACGGCCGACCCCTCTCTGCGCAGAGCTGAGCGAGACCGCGTCGTCCCGGGGGCGAACTTCTGCCGCCGCCCCCTTAGAGCGGCCAGTGAGTCCCTCCCACGTCAAGAGTCGCCCGACCGCGGGCGCCAGGCGAGCCAAGGCCAACCTGGCGCCCGCGGACAAGCTCAAGCGGGAGGTCCAGGCGGCGCTCACCGGCGAGCTCGCCCAGGAGCAGTACCGGATCGGCCACGGCAGGTTCGACGGCTTCGCCTACGTCGCCGCCGAGGCCTACTTCCACCTCGCCGGCGGCTACGACGCCGGCCTGCAGCCGATGCAGCTGAAGCACCGCGGCAAGAGCCACTGGTGGCTAGCTCGATCCGGACGGCCGAGTCATCGACCTGACCCTCGGCCCACACGAGACCTCGGGCTTCCCGTATCACCGCGGCAAGCGGCGGCCCTTCCGCTTCACGCCGGCCGGGATCTCGCGACGCGCAAAGACGATCGTGGAGCGGGTCCGGACCAAGCGTGGCTGAAGAGCGTCCGCCGGTCTATTCTGGGTCGGCGATGGAGCGAAGCCGGTGGACCGACGAACGACTGGATGATTTCCCCGATGCGATCGGCAACCGATTCGACCGCGTCGATCGGGAGTTCGACCGCATTCACCAGGACATCCGCGAGCTTCGACAGTGGATCTTCCGGCTCACGATCGGGATGTCCCTCGGCTTCATCAGCGTCCTCGCCGCGATTCTCGCCCGCGGCGCCTGACTCAACTCGTTCCAAAGCGCACATAACCGGGCGCAACAGGAGTAGGGTCAGGCAGAGGCTGGCCCTGCGGCCACAGCAGCTCACTCCCGCGGGGCCGGTGCTCCAACAGGGGCATGACCGCAAGGAGAGTGAAATGGGCGCAAATGCAGATGCAGTGAAGAGCGGCTGGGAAGCCTTCGCGAAGGGCGACCTCGACACCGCTGTGGCTACGACGAGCGACTCAGCCGAGATCGTCATTCCCGAGAGCCTGCCGTGGGGCGGCACCTACACCGGCCCGGACGGCTTCAAGGAGATGATCGGCAAGTTCCTGTCCAACTTCGACGAGGTCAATCCTCAGCCGAAGGAGTTCATCGAGGCCGAGGGCGGCCGCGTGGTCGTCACGGTCGCGGGCGTGGGCAAGACGAAGAGCGGCAACGAGCTCAGCGGCGACTCGATCTGGCTCTACACGGTCGACGGCGGCGAGATCACCCGCGCCGAGTTCTACGGCGACACGGCGACGGCCGTAGAGGCACTCCGCTAGCCGGAGGAGCGTGAGCCGGATCCGCTCCGGCTCACGCTTCCGTCGGCTTCCTCAGCGTCCTCGCCGCGATTCTCGTGCGCGACGCCTAATAGGAGTACTGTCAATAGAGGCTGGCCCTGCGGCCGAATGCTCAACCCCCACCGGAATGCCACCGACGGCGCACTCTGCGCCACGAGGCGCGAGATGGGGGACTACTGATTTGACTGCGGGGCCGGTGTTCACTCTCTAAGGGCGTTACCTCACCGGCTCGGTGGATGCGCCTCTATCGATTCATCACCGCTCGGGCGCTCAAGCCCTCTGGTTTCCGCGCGGATCCAAAAGAGGACGCGATCGCAAGGAGACAACGATGGGTGCAAATGCAGACACAGTCAAGAGTGGTTGGGACGCCTTCGCAAAGGGCGACATGGACGCCGCGACGGCGACGACGAGCGACTCGGCCGAGATCGTCATCCCCGAGAGCCTGCCCTGGGGCGGCACCTACACCGGCCCGGACGGCTTCAAGGAGATGATCGGCAAGTTCGTCTCCAACTTCGACGAGGTCAGTCCGAACCCACAGGAGTTCATCGAGGCCGATGGCGGGCGCGTGCTGTCGTCACGGTCAAGGGCGTGGGCAAGACGAAGAGCGGCAACGAGCTCAACGTCGACTCGATCTGGCTCTACAAGGTCGACGACGGCAAGATCGAGCACGCGGAGTTCTACGGCGACACCGCCACGGCGGTCAAGGCACTCGCCTAGCCGCAATCAGAAGACTTTGCCCTTCAACGAAAGGAACCACAGATGCTAGGACGCAAGCACGAGACGACCGAAGAGGTCGAGAAGACGGCAAGCGAGCACCTCGAAACCGCGCTCGACGAGCTCAAGAAGGCCAGTCAGCAGGCACAGGAGGAGCTTCGGGCCAAGATCGACTCCGCGATCAGCCGCGCCCGTGAGGCGCTGGACGATGTCCGGTCGAAGGTCGAGGATCGCGCCGAGGACGTCAAGGAGAGCGTCGAGGAGGAGCGCGACAAGGTCGGGATCGCGCCGAGGACGTCAAGGAGAGCGTCGAGAAGGGGCGCGACAAGGTCGACACCAAGGTCTGATCGCGGGAGCGCATCGAGGGCCGGGGCCCCCACCCTGATGGCCCTCGATGGCGCACCCGAAGGACGAGTTCGACAAGGCGCCCGGCGGGGCTATCCGACCGCGCTCTGCGCCAAGGTAGGGCGGTGAATCAGCGGGGCGAGAATCTGGCGCAGGCCTCTTTTCCAGAGATGGAGGAGGCGAAGGCGGCGCTGCACGGGCTGGAGGGGCTCGAGTCCGAGCCCTCTCAGGCCGTCCGCGCCTACGACGGTCCGCCGCGACCCCGACGCCCTCCTCGCCCACCTCGGCTACGACGGCTTCCGGCCCGGGCAGCGCGAGCCCGTCGAGGCCGCCCTCGCCGGCCGCGACTCGCTCGTCGTCATGCCCACCGGCGGCGGCAAGAGCCTCTGCTACCAGCTCCCCGGCCTCGCCTCGGACAAGCTCACCATCGTGGTCAGCCCGCTGATCGCGCTGATGGCCGACCAGTGGCGGCGGCTCACGCGCCGACGGCCACCCGGCGGTGATGATCGCCTCGGGCCTCCCGGAGGAGGTGGCGCGCGACGCGATGGCGCAGATCCGCGACGGCCGGGCCCGGATCGTCTACTGCTCGCCGGAGCGCTTCGCCCAGCCCGGCTTCATGAACGCGGTCGGCCAGCGCGAGGTCGACCTGCTCGCCGTCGACGAGGCCCACTGCATCTCCGAGTGGGGCCACGACTTCCGCCCCGACTACCTGCGGCTGCCGCGGGTGCTCGAGCGGCTCGGCCGCCCGACGGTGATGGCCTGCACCGCGACCGCGACCGAGGACGTCTCGAGCCGAGATCGCCCAGCGCCTCGGCCTCCGCGACCCGCTGATGATCCGCGCGGGCTTCGATCGCCCCAACCTCAGCTTCGACATCGTCCAGTTCGAGGGCAAGGGATCGAAGGCGCGCAAGCTGGCGATGCTGCTCCACGGCCTCCGCGACGAGGCCAACCGCCCGGCGATCGTCTACTGCGGGACCCGCAAGGACACCGAGGAGGTCGCCCAGTCCCTGCGCGAGGCCGGCCTGAGCGCCGCCGGCTACCACGCGGGCATGGACCCCGACGAGCGCGCCTCCGCCCAGCACCGCTTCATGACCGGCGACGCCGAGGTGATCACCGCCACCAACGCCTTCGGCATGGGAGTCGACAAGGCCAATGTCCGCTCGGTCTGGCACTGGGCGATCCCGACGAGCGTCGAGGCCTACTACCAGGAGGCCGGCCGCGCGGGCCGCGACGGCCTCCCCGCCCGAGCCGTCCTCCTCGCCGGCCGCTCCGACCTGGGCCGCCTGGTCCGCTTCATCCAGATGCGAGAGGTCGAGCCCGAGTCCGTCTCCCTCTACGCCCAGCGCCTCAAGGCCGGCTCCGACAGCGAGGGCCACCTCACCATCGACGCCCCGCGCGTCGACGAGGACCGGGTCAAGCTGGCGATCGCCGAGCGAGCCGGCGCCTTCGAGGTGGAGCCCGCCCCCGGAGGCCGCCTGGAGCTCCGCTTCAACGACCGAATCGACATGGCCGCCGCCCGAGCCGCCTGCAAGGCGGCCACGGACCGCTCCTGGCGCGCCTACCGCGCGGTCGAGTCGTTCAGCTTCGGAGAGAGCTGCCGGCGCCGGAGGCTGCTCGACCACTTCGGGGACTCGACCCCGGGCGCGCCCGAGGGCCGCTGCTGCGACGTCTGCGATCCGGAGTCGTGGCTGCCGTCGCCCGAGGAGCTCGAGGTGAAGGCGAAGCGCCGGAGCTCGAAGTCCGCCTCTCCCCCAGCCGACCTCTCACCCGAGGACGAGTCGCTGCTCGAGGCGCTCAGGGCCTGGCGGCTGAAGGCCGCGCGCGGCAAGCCCGCGTACACGGTCGCGAACAACCGGACCCTCGAAGCGATCGCCGCCGAGCGCCCCGCGGATCTGGACGCACTCGCCCAGATCCACGGGGTCGGCCCGGCCTTCCTGAAGCGCCACGGTGAGGATGTGCTCGAGCTCGTCGCCCGATAGCTCCTCGTGGTCCCGTTGCCTCTCCGTGTCTTTCGGAATTGCGTTCCCTCGGAGGCGCTGCCGGGTCTGTCCAGAGAAAATAAGGGTCCGCGCTTGTGGCGCTTTGAGTAGCGGGGGCCCGATTCGTTTCTCGCTACGACCGGTCGAGGATTCGGGAAACCAGCCAGCACCCAGGCTGAAACGCCGCATGCACTCGCCCTCGAGCGTGTCCTTGGTCCCTCCGCTCTAGAGCGGCAGGTTCGCGGCCTTGTCGCGGCACTTCTTGCGCTTCTTCTTCGACTTCTTCTTCTTGCACTTCTTAAGCGCCGCGGCGCGCTGCCCGGTTGGTGCCTGGAAGTAGTGCTCCCGCAGATAGCGGGCGACCTTCTTGCCCAGCACGGCTCCCTGCACGTCGGCGGTGCGGAAGTGGATGCACTCATTACTGTCGACTCAGGTGTCTTTGAACTCGGCCAGATCGCTCGGGCGAACGTCGCGCTGCATCGCAGCGGCCAGTTCGCGGACCGCGGGCGAGCTGAGCTCCAACGGTCCCGCGGAGTCGGGGGAGTCGCGCAACTGTGGTTGGTCGGCCTTCAGTTTTTCCATGCTCGCCAGCACGCTGTCGTTGCAAGCCAGGATCGTCTGGTGGTAACGGGATCGCCCTCGGTTCAGAGTTGGCCCGCAAGCGAGGCGAACGCGAGTGGAGACCTCAATGCCTCAGACCGGCCAGAGCGGGCAAGCGCGTGAGCGACCGCAAGCAGGGCGATGGCGCCGCCGACAATTGGTACTGCGACAGCCGTACCCATGACTGCCGTGCCGATAGCCCCACCCAATGGAGTGACAATTTGAAGCGTCGACCCGATCCGGTCTGTCTGCCAACGCCGTTCCCTCATTCGGGTGTCTAGTTCAGCAAGGTCAGCCGCAAGCTCTTCCGACACGATCGCCCGCTTGCGCCGCCGGATCTCGGGATCGTCCTCCTCAGCGATTTCAATCGCCTTTCTCTCAACGTGGGCCCGTAGGCGCCCCAACAACTCGCCGTGGCGTTCTTTGAAACTGACGAGTCCCGAAACGGTGACCTTCTGACTCGGTGATGGCAGCACAACCTCGAGAAGATCAACTTCCACTTGCCCGATCTGCAGGTCTTCCGGGAGATCAAGATCGAGCTGACCGCCCTGTGGATGTTGGGGCGCGGCGGCCCTGGCCCCAAACGGGGTCAGCTGCTCCGTTCCGTTGGTGACTGGATCCGTCTCGCCCGACTGGGCCCGACAAAGGATCGCTGCTAAGCCGGCCATGTATTCGCTCGCGATTCCCTCCTCGACCGTCCACCATGGCCCGCGCCCAGACCTCGCTACGCCAAGCTCATTGAGGCCAGTCAGCAGCCGCCAATCGGCCTTAGCGACGTGCAGGCGCTGGTGTGATCCTTCGGCGAAAGCGCGCCTGCGGGAGTCCACGTAGTGGGGATCGCTTTCGAGACACTCGAGGAAGGCTTCGCCAAAAGCATTGCGCTCAGGGGAGAATTGTTCTGGCGAGAACAATCGGAGAAGGTCGGCGGCTAGAAGCTCGGCGCCGAAGTCCCCTAGCTCGCGACGTTCGGAGCGGAGGGGTTCGGGCACGATTGCGCCCGTCCGGTCCCAATACAGCAAGACTCGCGTGAACCAGGGCTCATCCGGAACCTTGATGTATGGGTAGTACAGGGCGGTGCGCTCGCGCAATCGAACGGCGCGGTCCGGGCTCATCCGTCAGGTGTATTGAAGTCGAGTCCGAGTCGCCGTGCGACTGATGCCGCAACCACTCAGTCCAGAAGCGTGACCTTTCATCGGGGCCACCCTAACCCGAACCTCGAAACCCGTCCGGGAGATCCGTCGCTGCGCGATATCGAACCCGAATGGCGAGACTCGGAACGCTTCGCAACCTTGCCTCTACAGGGGCATTAGGGTCGGAGCATTGGCAGTGCGATATGTGACACCACGGCGGCGCTGGCAAGGGAAACGTGGAGCCTCATGGGCTTCGGACTCGCCCGGCCTGATCGAGAACCTGACGAGAGGGCGTTCACCGACCACAACATGCTGCATCTTGCCGCTGCTCATCGCCCCGAGGTCGAGTTGAAGCTGTTCGACCAAAGCGAGGAAGCCAAGACCGGGGCAGACTTCGAATGGTGGATTGGCGACGGGTTTCTTTACCTGCCCATGCTGGTTCAGGCGAAGCGACTCACTCGGCGGGACAACTACAGCGGACTCGGGCGCCGCATAGGCACGGCTGGGCCACGGCAGATCAATAGGTTGATCCGAGTATGCACCAGAGGAATCTCTGGAGCCTCCGGTGGTGACTATGTCGGATATCTGCCTCTTTATCTCTTCTACAACGGTCCACTCTCAACCGGCTTGCCGAACGACTCCTGCTGCGGCGCTGTCGCTGGCGACGACCTCCGGGGCTGCACGCTCGCCGATGCTCGCGCGGTCCGCCGGGCCATGGGTGCACCACATCGGCGCTCAACACATATCGACCGTATTGGGCCTCACTGTCGGCCCTGGTCCTGCCTGTTCTGCTGTCCGGGTCAGGCCGGCCTTACGCCTCTCGCCCGCTGGGCGGCTGAGCTACTCACACAGCCAGATGCCCCTCCCCGATTCTCCGTGAACGCTCCGAACTCCCCTGGTATTTCCTTGAGACGGTGGATCCAGAACTGTTCCCGTTCGGCCCGACAGCGAGAATAGGGCCCGAGCTTCCAGGGGCACGGCTGGTGGTCGTGACAACCCTGCGACCGAACCTCGAGCCCGACCGCGGCTGAGACGACTCGACGGCCTGGTTACCGCGCCCCCCAGAACATTCCATCGGACGGCGGTGCTCATTCAGATTGAGGCCTCAGCGAGCGTCGACTAGGGCCCCGCTGGTTGCTGCCCATGAGGGAAAAAGTGATGCCGACCGGAGCGCGGCTGCTTGAATTTCCGGGATGGCTCGACCAGGCGATCGCATCCGCCTCGTGCACACCTGTGACGCTCACGTGACCTTGCAGCCTGGCAGCGAGGGGACGGTGGTCTACGTGGACAACATGGGAACCACTCACGTTGACTTTGACAACGGCACCCGCCTTGGACTGATTGCGGATGAGGACGCGTTCGAGCTCGTGGAAGAGTCTCCCTCCGCGAGCGACGGCACAGGCGAGAGCACATAGGGGAGCTCGACGGTAAGTCCACGCGCTGACACTCAGTTGACCGGCTCGGCTGGCGAGTTCCTAGTCGCCGGCGAACTCGCGCAACAGGCAGTGGGTACCAAGCATCACCCCGCGCGGAATCGAGCGAACGGACATCCTTGCCCAGCACTCTGGGACAGGCCGAGTCGTCGCCCTCCAGGTCAAGACGGCCAATGCGCGAAACCCCTTCAGGCTCTCGCCGAAGGCGGAGGAGCCGTGTCGTGAGTGGAATGAGTGGTACGTCTTCGCTTCTTTGGGTGAGCTCGGCCATCGGCCCACCTTCTATGTGGTTCCCACCAACGTCGTCGCGGCCTTGGTCTACGTCGGACACTATGCGTGGCTCAGCGAAACCAAACGGGATGGCTCCCCACGAAAGGACTCAGCGATCAGGGCGATCCCTCCCGCGCAGATCGCTCGCTACGAAGAGGCGTGGGAGCTACTTGAAGAGCCGGCTGACGTCGCGCCCGTCTGGGTCCCAGATTGGGTGATCGAGCGCGGCGATAGCGACATCGGCTGGCCCGATGGTCATCCCGGCCTCGTAGCTTCCAAGCAGTCCTGAATCGGGTTCACGGCATCCACGCCCGATAACCCCGACTTATGACCCCTCGGCGCGCCCCCCGGACACGCCACGTAAGCGCGGTGAGCTGTAGACGCCAGTTCGGTCGTTTACACCTAGGCGTCAATCGGTAGCGAGCAAACTAGTTCCGTTTCCGCTCCAGCAGGATCACGTCTTTCAACTTGGGCACCGACAACAGCCTCGGCCAATCCGGCTGCCCGTTCTTCTGCCAGATCCTGCGGAACGATTGAACGCAGGCCTCGAAAGCTGGTCGGTGCACCGAATCCGGCATCAGGAGCGCTCGTCGCCGGCCGTCCTCGATTTGGCAATGGAGATCCCAGGCTTCCTTCGCCGAGAGCAAGCCCTGGGCGGCAGCAGCAACGACGATCGTCAGCATGTAGGCGCAGGGGGTGCCGTTCTCTTCGGCTGCTGTTCGACCCTCCTCGTCCTCCATCACAGCAGTCCAGCCATAGCGCCGGCAGACCACAACAACCTCGGCCTCGCCGCGATTCTTCCCGGGATCGCTCTTCCAGCGCTGCTCATGCAGGTATGTGATGTAGGCCAGGTCCGCCGCGTCGTCGACGGTGACCTCTTGGAGCCAGGGCGTTCCAACGATCTCTCGCGCTTCAGCGGACTTGGAGACATGGTCGGCGAGCTCCAGCTGGTAGACCGCGCACGGTGCAAAGGGCTTTGGAAACCATTCCCGCAGGATGTCCAAGACGCCGACCTGGGCAAACCGCAGCGGGGCGGTGGTATCGAAACAAACGTGGTCTGCGCCGGTCGGCAGACTCACTCGTCAGCGAGAAGGGCGAGCACGGCGTCCTCATCGGGCTCCGGCTCGACGCGCTCCATCCCACGCTCCCGGACTAGCGCATCTGCGGCCTCCGTTGAGCGTCTGGGGGATGTCGGCTAGCCGCTCGATGGTGATTGCGGCCCGCCGGTGAGGACTCGAGTGCCCAAGCCTCCAACTCTGAAGGCAAGCTGCTTTCAGGGCTGGGCCATGCCTCCACACGAGCGCCAGCAGCATCGAGTAAGTGCATCACGGGGTGACCACCACCCCCCGCGAGGCGATTCCTGTCAACGGCCCTGATCAGTTGCGCGTTGTGCAGCCGGAACAGTGCAGCCTGGTACGAGAGGCCAAAATGCGCAGCAGCTTCAGCCACGACTTCGGGTGTCACCTGATCCTCTCGCTGCCCTTCAAGCACCCGGCGCAGGCCCTCGTCTGGCGCGAGAAGGTAGCCAGCAAAGGCGTTCGCCTCTTCCTCTCTTGGATCCTCTGAGTCGCTGAAGATGCTCACGTCTGTAATCAGTCCCGCGGAACCCTCCCGGTGCATCTCGTGATGCCCTAACCGTGGGCAGCCGTGTAGTGCTGTGCGCCGAGTCCTTGTCGCGGTTAACCGTGATCAGCGCTGGCCCCTCTGTGCCGCGTTTCCACACATAAAGGCCGTCGGGGCCGGTCTCGCCAAAGTTGGGACGAGCGATGGACGCCCCGCGATCGCGAATGATCTTCCAGACGTTGAGGGCCTGGTCAGCCAGACCAAGTTCCTGACGGACGGCGGCTGCTATCGCCCGTCCATAGCGCCATCCCGACCTGTCGCTCATTCCCGGTGGTACTCCCGACGAACGAAATCAAGATCGCCAAGCACCTTCAGACTCCAGTCAGCCATTTCCTGCATGGACGCGTCGCCGGCAGTCCCTTGACGAGCCAGCATCAGTTCATTCTCCCCCTCCCTAGTAGGGAAGAACGCACTAAGCGGCTGGCCGAGTACTTCGGCAGCGCGATACAGAACCAGCGAGTCCAGACCCCGCTGACCCTTCTCGATCCGGCATAGAGCTGACGCCGACATCCCGAGCGACTCCGCCAGCTCCTTCTGCTCTAGGCCCTGTGCCTCCCTAACAGCAGCGAGCCGCTCGCCCATAGCGGCCTTCAATTCAGTGTCTTCAACCACCGTCCGGTCTCCTTTCTTGCCAGATCCAGCAATCACCATAGCAGTTGATTGACAAAATGTCAATCCAGCTGGGACGCCGTGCTTGGGACGCTCCGCCGTAGTTTTCGTTTGCGCCCGCCTGGTGGGGTTGAGAATTCACGAGGCATGCGGCGTACCTGGCGCGTCCACGGCGGTCGGTGGGCGAGGAATCCCCAAGTCGACGCACCACGCGATCCCAGAGAAGGTCGATGAGCCGTGAGGGACACCGGGGTGGGGCATCCTGGGTATGTCCTAACAACCGCTCTTCGAAGGCTCCCGGCTTTCATGGAGAGGAGGGGCGTTAGCTGAGGCGACTGCTCTTCGCGTAAGGCGGGAGCGGTAGACCTCGGCCCGGCTTACCCAATCGGCTATTCCTCGTCTCCCTCGACCCCGAAATGCTGCTCGAGGCGCTTGATGGTCTGGGTATCACGCAGCTTTGCGGCGGTGTTCTGGTTTGCGAACAGGCCTGGCTCCCAGAAGGCTTTCTCGCGCGGGTGCGTCTTCTCCCACTCGACCCGGACGAGGTACTCACGCTTGACAGGGTCGTCAACGTCGTGACCCATTGCCGGGGCTTTTAGGTCAGGCGCATTCAGGATCGGGAGGTTTGATCCATTGATTGAGACTTCGAACTCTGAAACCGGCTTGACGGACTCGACGACCTCGCCAACCGCGACGTATCCCTGCTGTGGGATGTAGACGAAGACGCGGTGGCTTGGCTGAAGCTGGCTAAGCGACCCGGAGTGCCACTTCTTGCCCCCGCCAGAAACGAAGCCGTATGCCAGTGCGTCCTCCCACTGGCGTGATTCGTTCTCGCCGAAGGAAATGTAGAAGTCGCGACCGTTCCAGGGGCGCTTCTTACGGGCCTTCCTAGTTTCCGACTCAGCCGGACTGGAGAGCCAGCTGCGCGCCAGATACTCGCTCTCGCCGTCCTTGATATATCGAAAGAAGACGACGTTGATCGGAATCTCGAAAGCGGTCAGATAGTCGACGATCCGCTCGGTACTCCGGTCCAGCTCGGAAGCAACGATGATCAGCTGATGGCTCCCGTTCAGCTTCCTCGGGGACCGTCTCGCCGAACGACTCCTTGAGGGCTTCCTCGAAGTCGCCCTCCTGCTTGTAGGTTGCGTAGATCTCGGCGAGCGCGTCGTAGTCGAGGTCCTTGACCCAAGAGCCGTAGTCGAGCGCCTGCGCTACCACGTCACGCGGGGTACGGTCCCGCTTCAATTCGATGACATAGAGGTCGCCCTGTGGGTCCAGCGCGAGCAGGTCGATGAACTTCCCCCAGCTGGTCGGCACTTGGCGACCGATGATCAGCAGCCGGTCAAGTCCGAGAATGTCAATGTCCTTCTCAAGGACCTCTTCGAGTCGCTTCTCCTTGTCGAGGCTCGAGGAGGCGACAGGAACCGGTTGGTCATCATCTAACCGCCAGAGGGCCATCTCTATCGGCATGTCGAGAGCCTAGCCTCACCCGCGCGGCATGGCTTTGCGCGGGCCCCCGGGTGTTCAGGAGCCTTCGGGCTCAGACGCCGCCTGTTAGGCCTGCGCCTCTTAGGAAGGCCCGCGTCTTCCGGGCACGAAGCCGACGGCGGGCTCCTAGTCCAGAATCTTGGAGCTGAATCCGAGGAGTGCATGACCAACCAGACCTTCAAGGACGTCGAGAAGCTCGAAGCCGACCTTTGGGAGGCCGCGGACAACCTCCGCGCCAACTCGAAGCTCACGTCCAGCGACTATTTCATGCCAGTGCTGGGGGTGATCTTCCTCCGCCACGCAGCGAACCGCTTCGAGGCCGCCGCGCAACAGATTGAGCAGGACCAAGCCGCCGGCCGGATGCCCAGGCGGAAGGTGCTACCGGCCGACTATCTGAGCCGCCGCGCGCTGTGGTTACCCGAGCGTGCCCGGTACGACTGGATCATGCAGCAGGCGGCCACGGGAGGCAGCGACCTCGCCAAGCTTGTCACCGAGGCGATGACGGCCATCGAGACCGACTTCGAGCCGCTTCAGGGCGTGCTGCCGAAGGACTTCGCCATCTTTGAGAACAGGGTGCTGGAAGACTTGATGCGCCTGTTCAACAGTGAGCAGATCCGGAAGGCAACGGGCGACGTCTTCGGCCGCATCTACGAGTACTTCCTCGCCAGGTTTTCAATCCAGAAGGCACACGACAACGGAGAGTTCTTCACCCCATCCTCGATCGTCCAGACGATCGTCAACGTCATCGAGCCGGCGCACGGCACTGTGTTCGACCCCGCCAGCGGCTCGGGCGGGATGTTCGTGCAGTCCAGTCACTTCATCGAGGACGAGGGTGGCGACACCTCGAAGAAGGTCATCTTTTACGGCCAAGAGAAGAACCGAGACACCATCGCCATCGCCAAGATGAACCTCGCTGTGCACGGCCTTGAGGGGAAGATCGCGGAGGCCATCACGTACTACCAAGACGAGCACACCCTTACGGGCAGGTGCGACTTCGTGATGGCAAATCCACCGTTCAACGTGGATCTGGTGGACGCCGAGCGGATCAAGACCGATCCGCGCCTCCCCTTCGGGCTGCCGGGCGTGAACAAGCAGAAGAAGGTCGGGAACGCGAATTACCTCTGGATCTCCTACTTCTGGAGCTACCTCGAGGAGAACGGCCGGGCTGGTTTCGTCATGTCCTCGCAGGCTTCGAGCGCCGGCCATGGCGAGAAGGACGTGCGCAAGAAGATCATCGAGACCGGTGACGTGGACGTGATGATCTCCATCCGCCCGAATCTTCTTCTATACGCGCACGGTTCCCTGCGAACTGTGGTTCTTCGACCGCGCCAGGCCCCCTGAGCACCGCGACAAGGTGCTGATGCTCGATGCGCGCGAGATCTATCGCAAGGTCACACGTAAGATCTACGACTTCTCGCCGGAGCAGATGAAGAACCTCTCGGCGATCGTGTGGCTCTACCGCGGCCAGCAGGCCCGCTTCCTCGGGCTCGTGGCGGGACTACATCGGCCAGCTCTGCACCGAGAGCAGGGCGATCCCGCCAACCCTCGTTGCTTTCGAGGACACACTCAGCGAGATGCGAGATCGACTCGAGCCGCTCGCTAAGGCCTTGGCGAAATCTGGGGAACCGGATGCTGAGAAGAAGCAGGCATTCGTGGAGGCTGTCGCCGAACTACGCGACGCAGTCAAGCCCTATGAGGCCGATCGGAGCAGACTGCACGCCGCCCTTAACAGCTTTGGCGACAAGTACGGGCGGGAGCTTCCCGCGTTGAACGACTCGCAGCATGCTGCGCGGCAGGCCTTCGACCCCATCGCCGACGCGAGCCGCGGCCTCGTCAAGCAAGTCGACTTGCTCCACAAGCTCAGCGCGCGTGTGACCGACCTCGGCAGCGAACTGGCCAGTGATGAGATCGTGGCCGCAGGATACGAGCGCCGCGTCGTTAGCGGGCTGGCAAAGCAGATCGTCGAGCGGCGCAGGGTGGCCGTAGAGCAGCTCAAGAACGCTGTCTACTTCCACCGGCAGGTGACATGGCTGCAAGACCGTTTCCCTGAAGCCGAGCTGCGAGCCGTACCGGGCCTGGTGAAGCTGCGTCGACCTCGGGGAAATCGAATCTGCCGATTGGAGCCTGACACCCGGTCGGTACGTTGGGGTGGCCGCGCCCGAAGAAGATGAAGACTTCGACTTCGAACAGACCGTGCGGGACATCCACGTCGAGCTGGCCGACCTCAATAGGGAGGCGGTGGAACTGGCGGCGACGATTCAGGCCAACTTCGACGGCTTGGGTGCATGACCGGTCGTGCGTGGAGCACCGTGCGCCTCGGCGACCACTGCTCGAAGATCGGAAGCGGTGCCACACCGAGGGGTGGAGACACTGTCTACCAAGAGAGCGGCGTATCGTTCATTCGCAGCAAGAACGTCTACAACGGCTCTTTCACGATGAAAGGCCTCGCGTACCTTGGGCGAGGAACACGCTGAGCAGCTTAAGGGCGTAACAGTTGAGGCGGGTGACGTGTTGCTCAATATCACCGGCGATTCCGTTGCCCGCAGTTGCCGCGTTCCCGACGCCGTGCTCCCTGCCCGGGTGAACCAGCACGTCGCCATCATCCGTCCATCGACCGAGGACTTTGATCCCCGCTTTGTGGGCTACTTCTTGATTTCCCCAATCATGCAGGACACCATGCTGTCACTGGCAGGCAGCGGCGGCACCCGCAAGGCGCTGACGAAGGACATGATCGAGCGCTTTGAAGTGCCGAGACCACCGCGGCCCATCCAAGAGCGAATTGCCGACGTCCTCTCGACATATGACAATTTAATCGAGATCAACCAGCGGCGAATGGCGCTGCTCGGAGAGGCTGCGCAGCAGCTGTATCGCGAGTGGTTCGTCCGCCTCCGCTTCCCTGGCCACGAACACACTGCCATCAAAGACGGAGTGCCCGCGGGGTGGGAGCGGACCGACCTCGCCGCAGCCTGCGAGAGCCTCGAAGATGGCGATTGGATTGAAACCAAAGATCAAGGTGGCGAGGACTACCGATTGCTCCAGATCTCGAACATTGGCGTCAATGAGTTCATTGAAACAGGCAACTTCCGCTACATCCAGGAGGATACGTTTAGCCCGGTCTTCCTCGCTGTGCGCGAATTGAAGATCCAGGGTGTGCGCGTGCCTCACTACAACCGGCGTGCTGACCTCGTGGGCTTCGTCAACGGCCTGCCTTTCGTCTTTATCGAGCTAAAGGCGGTCTACAAGAACATCCGCACCGGGTTCGACGAAAACCTGACCGACTACCTGGACAAGAGCAGCATTGGCCACGCGTTCCACCACAACGCGTTTCTCGTGGTGAGCAACGGCGACCATGCCCGCTACGGCTCAATCACCAGCAAGTGGGAGCACTTCGTCGAATGGAAACGCAACGACGAGAAGGACAAGGCGCGCGTCGATGCCGAGGCACTCCTCGACGGAATGCTGGGCAAGGAGCGGCTACTCGACCTAATGGAGAACTTCATTCTGTTTGATGACAGCCGTGCTGGCGGCACCCGAAAGATCGTCGCGCGAAACCACCAAGTGCTGGGAGTAAACAACGCGGTGGCTTCGGTCCAGCGGCAGGAGGAACTCAAGCGGGAGTTTCCTCCGGAAAAGAGGTTCATCGAGAACACCGTGCAAAGGGCGGAGATCCGCAAGGTCGCAGATGCGCCTCCCCAAAGCTCGGCTCACGGCGAGTCAGTCGATCGCGGATCCGCGCTGGGCGATGACCTACCGCTCTTGCAGCGGGCGCACCCGGACCTGGGTCGACTGGGCGTGTTTTGGCACACCCAAGGCAGTGGAAAGTCCTACTCGATGGCGTTCTTTGCGGAAAAGGTGCGCCGGGTTGTGCCGGGGAACTTCACCTTTGTCGTGATGACCGACCGCGAAGACCTCGACGATCAGATCTGGCGCACATTTGTCGGTTGCGCGCTGACCGACGAGAACACGTCGCGGGCCAGCTCCGGGCGAGAGCTAAAGGGGGTTCTCGGCGAGAACCATCGCTTTGTCTTCAGCCTGATCCACAAGTTCAACCAGCCGGTTCTCGAGCCCTATAGCGAACGCGACGACATCATCGTCATCTCTGACGAAGCGCACCGAACCCAGGCCGGGAAGTTCGCCCGCAACATGCGGCTGGCGCTGCCGAATGCCTCGTTCATCGGCTTCACCGGTACGCCGCTCTTCAAGCACGACCACCTCACCCGGCGCATTTTCGGTAGCTACGTCTCGCGCTACGACTTCAAGCGGTCCGAGGAAGACCAGCTCGACCGTAAAGCTGGTCTACGAGAACCGCGGCGAGAAGCTGGGCATCGCCCGGCTCGACCTCAACGACCGGATCGCTGCCAAGGTCGAGGAGGCGGAACTCGATCCCGGACCAGACCGTCGCTCCTGGAGAAGCTGCTGGGCCAGGACTACGAGGTCATCACCGCCGACGATCGACTCGACAAGCTGGCCGATGACTTCGTCGAGCATTGCTCGACCCGATGGGAAACCGGCAAGTCCATGATGGTCTGCATCGACAAGGTGACCTGCGCCCGGATGCTTGCAGCGGATCAAGCCCCGATGGCAATTCAAGCTCAGCGAAGTGAAGGCGCTGATACCCAGGACACGAAGCGGAACTGTCTGCGGCCTCCGGATCGAGGATGATCGCGGAACGCCTGACGAGATGCTCTGGAGCAGCTCCGCGGGCAGGCGCGAGTGGATGGAGAGCACGATCATCGAACTCATCATCAGCGAGGCCCAGAACGAGGTGCGCGACTTCGCAGAAATGGGACTTCGACATCATTCCCGCATCGCGTCGTCATGAAGACAGGGTTTCGAGACCCCCGACGGCAAGCGAGTCGACGTGGAGGATGCGTTCAAGGATCCGGAGCACCCGTTCCGCATCGCCATCGTTTGCGCCATGTGGTTGACCGGCTTCGACGTGGAGTGCCTCTCGCACGCTCTACATCGACAAGCCGATGAAGGCCCACACGCTGATGCAGGCGATCGCCCGGGCCAATCGCGTGTACCCGGGCAAGGACTGCGGCGTGATCGTGGACTACAACGGCATGCTCAAGAGCCTGCGCGAGGCGCTGGCGCAGTACGCGCCCGGCGATGACGACGGCGGCGAGAGAGCGGCGGCATCGTGGCCCCGATCGAGGAACTGGTGGCGTTGCTCGTCAGGCCATCGAGGCTGCGGAGGAGCACCTGCAAGGGACTCGGCTTCGACTCCGGCGCGCCTCGTGGGAGCGACGGGATTCACCCGCATCGAGGCGCTGCGCGACGCCGTGGACGCGCTCTACACGTCGGACGAGGCCAAGCGGCGTTTCGAGATCATGGCGCGCCAGGTGTTCATCCGTTTCAAGGCACTGCTGATGGAGCCGAGTGCGTTCGCGTACGCCGAGCGGCACGACAACATCGAGGCGATCTACAAGAAGCTCGAGGAGAAGCGGGACACCGCCGACGTGACGGAAGTGCTCAAGGAGCTGCACAAGATCGTCAACGAGGCCATCCGCGCGCAGGAGCCGGGCGAGGACCACGCCGAGGGGCTGACGGTGGACCTGAGCCGGATCGACTTCGCAAGCTGCGCGATGAGTTCGCAAGGAAGGTGAAGCGCAAGCACGCCGCGCTGCAGGACATCCGCGATGTCGTCGAGACGAAGCTGGCGCGAGATGCTCGCACGCAACCCGCATGCGGATGGACTACTACAAGAAGTACCAGGAGATCATCGCGGACTACAACCGCGAGAAGGACCGAGTGACCGTCGAGGAGACGTTCGCGAAGCTGCTCGAACTCGCCAACAGCCTTGACGCCGAGCAACGGCGAGCTGCGGAGGAGGGGCTGAGCGACGACGAACTCGCGCTGTTCGATCTCTTGTTCAAGGAGAACATCAGCAAGGCCGATCGGGAGACGCTTGAAGCAGGCGAGCAAGGTCGCTGCTTGCATCGCTGCAGAGTTGCTCGTGGCCGATGCGCGACTGGACCGAGAACACGAGCCACACAGGCCGAGGTGAAGGTGTTCATCCTCGACACCCTGTGGCAGTCGCTGCCACGGCCGCCGTTTACTGACGAGGACGCGGAAGAAGCCGCGAGTCGCGTGTACGACTACGTCTGGGAAAGGAGCGCCAGCCATGAGCCGCTGGCGGCGTAGCCGCGTTGCAAAGCCCCGGATCTGATCGAGCTCGTCGCTCATTTCGAGGGATAAGACCCCCAGTCGAAGCCCCACTTGATCGCCCATGATCGCCGGGACTTCGTAAGCCAGTTAGCTTTGACGCTTTCCCGACCGTCATCTCCGAGAGCATCGAAAGCGCTGGCTCGATCGGGGTTAACAAGCTTCTTCCAGGTTGTCCCGCGTAAAGCACCGACCGGTCGTTCCGGCTACGCCTGGATGCTTACTCGGGCCGGACTCACAACAGTCCTGCTTTGCATGGAAATGGGGTATCCGGTTAGTTGCAGAGATCTGCGTCACAACTGGACGGCACTCTGTCCGTGACCCAGGCGACGGCATTTGGAACCGGTTTGATCTGGAATGAACGGCTGCACGCCTCTCCGCAATGTCCCTTGAGAGATGGCAGGTCTTGTGTCAATTGATACGACGCTCGCGCGCGCGTAGGCGACTCCCATAATTCCCATTATAGGCGGCTTTGGATGGATTTCCCGCGGCCTCGCCCTACTCATCGCAAGCCTCGCGCGCTCGAGGTGTCCCTACCATCCCGCGCCCCATGCCCCGCCGCTCCGACCTCCGCAACGTCGCGATCATCGCCCACGTCGACCATGGCAAGACGACGCTCGTCGACGCCATGCTCTGGCAGTCCGGCGCGTTTCGGTCCGGGCAGGACGTCGCCGAGCGGGTCATGGACTCCATGGATCTCGAGCGGGAGAAGGGGATCACGATCCTCGCCAAGAACACGGCCGTTCGGTACGGGGAGACCAAGCTCAACATCATCGACACGCCCGGGCATGCGGACTTCGGTGGGGAGGTCGAGCGCGGGCTGACGATGGTCGACGGGGTGCTGCTCCTCGTCGACGCCTCCGAGGGGCCCCTCCCCCAGACGCGCTTCGTGCTCCGCAAGGCGCTCGAGGCCCATCTGCCGGTGATCCTGGTGGTGAACAAGGTCGATCGGCCCGATGCTCGGATCGGCGAGGTGGTCGATGAGGTCTATGAGCTCTTCCTCGACCTCGATGCCGACGAGTCGCAGATCGACTTTCCGATCGTCTACACGAACGCCCGGGCCGGCTGGGCCTCGCTGGAGGAGGGCGACGAGGGCACCGACCTCTCCCCCCTCCTCGACCTGGTGCTGGAGCGGATCCCGGCGCCCGAGTACGAGGAGGGCGCGCCGCTGCAGGCGCACGTCACCAACCTGGACGCGTCCCCTTATGTAGGGCGGCTCGCGCTCTGCCGGGTGCGGAACGGGACGATTCGCGACGGGCAGCGGATCGCCTGGTGCCGGGCGAACGGCGAGATCACCAACGCGACGGTCAGCAACCTCTACGTGACCGAGGCGCTCGACCGGGTGGAGGCCACCGAGGCCGGGCCCGGCGAGATCATCGCCGTCGCCGGCCTGCCCGAGGTGACGATCGGGGAGACGCTCGCCGATCCCGAGGACCCGCGGCCGCTGCCGGTGATCACGGTGGACGAGCCCTCGCTCTCGATCACGGTCGGGATCAACACCTCGCCGCTGGCGGGCAGGGAGGGCTCGCGCCTGACGGCGCGGCAGATCCGCGACCGCCTCGACCAGGAGCTGGTCGGGAACGTCTCGATCCGGGTCCGCGACACCGAGCGGCCCGAGGTCTGGGAGATCGAGGGGCGCGGCGAGCTGCAGCTGGTGGTGCTGCTGGAGCTGATGCGGCGCGAGGGGTTCGAGCTCACCGCCGGCCAGCCGCAGGTGCTGACCCGCGAGGTCGACGGCAAGCTCTGCGAGCCGGTCGAGCTCCTCTCGATCGACGTGCCCGAGGACTTCGTCGGCGTGGTGACCCAGGCGCTCGCGGTGCGCAAGGGGCGGATGGAGCAGATGATCAATCACTCGACCGGCTGGGTCCGCCTCGAGTTCCTGGTGCCGGCGCGCGGGCTGATCGGCTTCCGGACCGAGTTCCTGACCGAGACCCGCGGCACCGGCCTGATGCACCACGTCTTCGACCGCTGGGAGCCCTGGGCCGGCGACCTGCGGATGCGGCCGACCGGCTCGCTGGTCGCCGACCGCCAGGGGAAGACCGCCGCCTTCGCGCTCTTCGGCCTGCAGGAGCGCGGCACGCTCTTCGTCGGCCCGGGCGAGGACGTCTACGAGGGCATGATCGTCGGCGAGAACTCGCGCGCCGAGGACCTCGACGTCAACGCGATCAAGGAGAAGCAGCAGACCAACGTCCGGGCGGCGTCGGCGGACGAGATGGTCAAGCTGGTGCCGGCCAAGCGCCTCTCGCTCGAGGAGGCGGTCGAGTTCATCCGCGCGGACGAGTGCGTCGAGATCACGCCGGAGTCGATCCGGCCGCGGAAGGCGCTGCTCGACCGCACCGGCCGGGTGAAGGCGGCCCGCCAGGCCGCGCGCGTCGGCTGAGGGCGACGAGTTCCGCTAGGGCGCTGCCGCGAAGAGCCGCCATTCGTCCGGGATGCCCTTGAGCTGCGTCTCGCCGCGGTCCGCGAACTGAATCCCCGAGCCGGCGACGAGATCCTTGACCGTGCTGGTGACGAGCACCTCCCCCGGCCCGGCCAGGGCTCCGACGCGAGCCGCGATGTGAACCGCGATCCCGCCGACGTCGTCCTCCATCACCTCGACCTCGCCGCAATGGAGGCCGATGCGCACTTCCAGACCGGTGGACCGGGCAGCCTCCGCGATCGCGCCACCGCAGCGAATCGCCCGCGCCGGGCCGTCGAAGGTGGCGAGGCTGCCATCGCCGAGGGTCTTCACCTCATGTCCGCCGACCCGCTCCAGCTCCCGCCGTACCGCGGCCTGATGCGCCGCGAGCAGCTCCCGCCAGGCGGCATCCCCGAGCTCCGCCGCTCGCGCGGTCGAGCCGCAGATGTCCGTGAACATCACCGTGGCGAGCACGCGGTCGGGCTCGGCCACCGAGCGGGTGCCGGTCAGGAACTCCTCGATCTCCCCGAGCACCGCTTCCTGGTCGCCCGCCCAGGGGATGTGGTCGATCCCGGGTAGCTCGACGTAGCGGGCGTCCGGGATCTGCGCGGCGAGCTCCTCGCCCGCGCGCCGGTTGACCACCCGGTCGCCGCGGCGGTGGGTGACGAGCGTCGGAACATGGATCGTGGGCAGGACGGCTCGCACATCGATGTCGAGGAACATCTCGAAGATCTGCTGGACCATCGCCGGGCTTGCGGACGAGCGCTCAAAACGGGCGGTGTACTCGGCCGCCTGCGGATCGCCGGCCAGGCTCGGAGAGAAGAGCTCGACCATCCCCTCCGCGTTTTGACCCCAGTAGGGCGCGATGAACTCGGCGGCCGACTCGCGAAGCGCCTCAGCGGGCGCGGCCCAGGGGTAGTCGGGCGCCTCGGTGGTGCGCCCCATGGCGCCGTGGAGCACGAGCGCCGTGACGCGCTCGGGGTGGGTGGCGGCGAACAGGACGCTCATCGGGCCGCCCTCGGAGATCCCGAAGAGGGCCGCCCGCTCGGACCCGGCCGCGTCCATCACCGCCCGGACGTCGTCGATCCGCAGCTCGAGGGTGGGCACCTCGATGACGGGGTCGGACAGCCCGCTGCCGCGCTTGTCGAAGATGATCAGGCGGGAGAACGAGGCGAGCCGCTCGAAGAAGCGGGCCTGGGGAGGCGACTCCCACTGGAGCTCGAGGTGGGTGGAGAAGCCGAGGACGAGGACCAGGTCGATTGGCCCATCGCCGACGACCTGATAGGCAATCGAGGCGTCGCCGGACTTGGCGTACCGGGTCTGAGGAGAGGTCAGCGCAATCCTGAACCGAATCGTATCCCCGGCCCAACGAACACCGCCCCCGAGTTGGGCCTGACACGCTTGTGTGTCAAACTACGCACATGCGTTTACACATACAGCCTCGAGGATGAGCTCGTGGCGGAACTGGACAAGAGGGTCGGGAAGCGAAGACGGAGCACATTCATCGCGGAGCTCCTGCGCCGAACGCTCGACGACGAGCGCCGCTGGGACGACATCCTGGCCGCACTCGGGACGATCCCGGCAGAGGGACACGAGTGGGATGACGACCCGGCGGCCTGGGTGCGGGCACAGCGTCGGTCCGATCCGGATCGGGTGGGCTGAATGGCGCTCTTCCTCGACACCACCGTCCTGATCGATTTGCTGCGGGCTCGACCGGCCGCGCAGCGCGTCAGGACCTGAGTCGGTCGGAGAGCGCCGCCGCTGGTCTGCGCGGTCAACGTCGAGGAGCTCTGGCGCGGGTCAAGACCGAGGAAGAGGAGGGATCGGCGCTTTGTGGCAGCGCTTCGGATCGTTCCCCTCGGGGCGCGCGAGGGAGAGATGGCCGGATCGTGGCGCCGCGAGTATGGGGCGCGCGGGGTCACGCTCACCCAGGGCGATTGCCTGATCGCGACGGCCGCGGTCACCGCCGGGGCGCGGCTCGCGACCGGGCAACCTCGATCGACTTCCCGATGCCGGAGCTCGAGCTGGAGCACTGGCCGCCCGGGGCGTGATCGAACCGGCTACCAGTTCCGCTTGGTCTTGAAGAGCTCCTGCACGTAGCCGACGACGCTCACCGGCGACATGAAGAGCTGGTAGAGCAGCAGGTAGCTGAGGAAGCCCTTGACGTTGTGGCGGACGCGCAGGCCGACCTCCTCGAAGGAGTCTCGGCTGAGCTTGAACATGATTCCCGAGAGGATCATGTTGAGCGGGAGAACGAGCAGTGTGAGCGGGCCGACGATCGCGTAGATCCCGAAGAAGAGCGCGAGGACGATCCCCACCGGGAAGGCGATCGAGTAGACCAGGTCGACGTACGGGAAGACGTAGTCGACGATGATCGAGTGAGCGTAGGAGCGGCGGCCCTTGATCAGCGCCGGGCCGAACTCGCGCAGGCCCTCGATCATGCCCCGCGCCCAGCGGCGGCGCTGCTTGGCGAAGGCCTTCATCGTCTCGGGGGCGTCGGTGAAGGCGACGGCGGTCTTCTCGTAGCTGACGCCGGCGCCCTTGTCCATCATCGCCCAGGTGAGCACGATGTCCTCACCGATCCGGTCCGGCCAGCCGCCGACCTCCTTGACGGGCTCGGTCCGGTAGACGCTGAAGGCGCCCTGCGCAACCAGCGTGCCCTGGAAGAGGCCCTGCTGGCGCTTGATGGAGGCGATGCCGAGGAAGTAGTCCCACTCCTGCGCCTTGGTCAGCATGTTCGCGCGGGAGTTGCGGACGAAGACGGCGCCGGCGACCGCAACGGTCGTCGGGGGCGAGACCTGGAGGCGCGCGACGCAACGCTTGAGAGCCTCAGGCATGAGAAGGGTGTCGGCGTCGACCGTGGCCATCAGCGGTGTCTCGACCTCCAGCAGCGCCTGGTTCAGCGTGTTCGCCTTGCCGCTGTGCTCGAAGCTCTTGACCATGATGCGCGGATCGACCTCGGCGCAGAGCTCGGCCAGCTCGACGGTCCTGTCCGTGGAGCCATCGTCCGCGACCAGGATGCGAAGCTCGCCCGGATAGTCCTGGGTCGCGGCGTAGTCGAGGGTCTCCTCGATCACGTCCTCCTCGTTGAAGCAGGCGACGATCAGCGTGATCGCCGGGAAGTCGATGTCGAAGCGCAGCCTCGGCGCCTTGTCGATGAGCAGCGAGCTGATCAGGTGCGCGTTCAGATACCCGGGGATGATCGCGATGCCGGCGATCAGCGCCGCGGCCACGGGAACCGTGATCGACTGCCCGAGCTCCTCGATCCACGGGATCGCGAGCCAGAGCGAGAAGCCGACCCAGCCCAGGCTGCAGAGCGCGACGAAGAGGAGCTTGAGCTTGAGCGGCAGGTAGAAGCGGCGGTGATCGGAGGGAAGCTTCTCGGCGACCGGGAATCCGTTCCCGTTCGCCGAGACAACCGGCAGCGCATCATCCAGATGCGCGGGTTTGGGGAGTGTGCGCACTGCCCCATTGCCGTTGGACGCCACCGTTCCGTTGCCATTGGTCGTGGCAATCTCATCGTGCGTTTGGCCAGGATCGAGCATGGTCTATGCCACACATCGGTCCTGGCCCACGCATGGACACCCCGATTAGTTGGTCGATCGCCCCGTACTAGACGGATGACCGAGAGCGGCGACGACGCGACCGGCCGTTGCGGGAGGGGCGGGCGCTGTAGGTCTTCGGCCCCCGGCTCCCATTCCTGTTCGGCTTGCGGCCGCCGCGTCCGTTCCCGTTGAAGCTCTTGCCGCTCGCTGATCCGTTGCCGGAGTGCTGGCGAGCGGCGTGCTCGAATCCGGGGCCTTCGCTGAATTCGCGATGAAGGCCGAGGTCCGTCGCAATCTTTCGCATCTCGTGATGCTGGTCGGGAAGGACGAAGCTGGCGGCTACTCCCGTGGCGCCCGCGCGACCGGTGCGGCCGGTGCGGTGCACGTAGGCATCGCGATCCTCGGGGGCGTCGAAGTTGATCACGTGGGTGATCTCATCGACGTCGATCCCGCGGGAGGCGACATCGGTGGCCACGAGGGTGTCGCACTTGCCGAGCTCGAAGTCGGCGAGCGCGCGACGGCGCTGGCTCTGGGACTTGTTGCCGTGCATGGCAACGGCCCTCACCTTCGCGTTGCCGAGCTTCTTGACGAGCCGGTCGGCGCCGCGCTTGGTGCGGACGAAGACCAGGGTGCGGCCGCGCTCGTTGTCGCGAAGCTCATCGACCAATGCGTCGACCTTGGCGTCATGGCGCAGATGGATGAAGTGGTGCGTGGTCGCCGCCTTCTCCACCTTCGGCGCGTGGACGTGCCTGCGCGCGTCATGTGTATAGGCCGCGGCCAGCTTGCCGGCCGCTCCCTCGAGCGTCGCCGAGAAGAAGAGCGTCTGGCGATCGCGCGGCATCCGCTTGACGATCCGGTCGACGGCGGGCTTGAAGCCCATGTCGAGCATCCGGTCGGCCTCGTCGAGGACGAGGAGCGAGATGTGCTTGAGGTTGAAGACTCCGCGATCGAGGAGATCCTCGAGGCGGCCGGGGGTGGCGACGACGATGTGGGCGTTCGCCGCCCGTTTCGCCTGCGCCGGGATGCCGACGCCGCCGTAGACGGCCGCGATCTTAAGAGCCCGGGAATGGGCGATCGACTCGAGCTCGTCGACGATCTGCTCTGCAAGCTCCCGGGTGGGCGCCAGGACGAGGGCCGCGGGGCGGCGCGCGTCGGCCTGGATGCGCTCGACCATCGGAATGCCGAAGGCGAACGTCTTGCCCGATCCGGTCGGTGACTGGACGAGGACGTCCTCACCTGCGAGGACGTCGGCGATGCAAAGTCTCTGCACCGCAAATGGTTCTTTGATGCCGCGCTTGGCGAGTGCGCCCAGGACTGGGCGAGTCACGCCGAGATCGGCGAATGATTCGGATGACATGTAGTGCTAACTCCTTATGTACGTTGCGTTGGAGATCCTGTGACCCCAACTAAACGCGCATTCGGAGCGCATGGAGGGAGGAAACGGAACCTCTCGGGGACCCAGTTGGTCGACCCGACGCAGACCACGGTAGCAGGGTCCCCGGTCCGGACCGGGCGGAACCGCTCAGTCCGGGTTCTTCGGGTCCTCTTCGATCGGGTCCCCCTCCAGGCGCGCGCGTGCCTTGCGGACGGCGAAGGTGGATGTGCCGACGGCCTTGGCGATCCGGTTGTCCTCGCGGGTCGGATCGCGCTTGATCTCGAACTCGATCCGCGCGTGGGAGCGCATCTGCAGTCTCTTCTGGGAGGGCGTGTCCTCATCCGTCCCCTCGACTCCGGCCTCGCCGGCCATGTCGCGGCGGCAACTCAGGCAGTAGAGCTCGCCGTCCTCCTCGATCCAGGTGGCGGGCAGGCCCGTGTTCTCGAAGTCGGGCGCGAAGGAGACGGTCACCTCACAGCGGGAGCAGGTCCAGGTGTTGGGCGGCGCCGAGGGGGAATTCGTCACCAACCCAGTGTAGGGACCGCTCAGGAGGGCTAGTCTGGTTGCTCAATGAAACGACACCCTTGATCCGCGCGAGGGTGGCGGCACTCCGTTCGATACTTCGCCGACACCCCACGATGGTCAGCCTCGGCGGTGGAATGTTGGTTGCGGTCGCACTGGCGATCGGACTCGCGGGCCACGGCCATGACTTCATCGTCGCCCTCGGCTCCGCACCCATCTGGGTCCTCGGCGTCGCCGTAGCGCTCCACGTCCTCTGGCTGCTCGTCCGCAGCGAGGCCTGGCGCGTCTGCATCGGTGCGGCCGGCGGCACCGTCGGCCGCCGCCGCCTCTACCAGGCCTCGAGCCTCGGCTATCTGGGAAACATCTTCAACGGACAGTTCGGGCTGGCGGTCCGGATCGCCGCCTTGCGCCGGTCGGCGCCGCGCGAGTGCCCGCGCGCGCCGGTGCTGCTGGCGGCCGAGCTGCCGATCGTCGTGATCGAGGCCGCCCTCGCCGCCATCTGCTCCTTCACCCTGGTCGCTCCGCTGGGCATCCCCTGGTGGGTGCCGTTGGTCTGCTTCGCGGCGATGGCGGCACTGATCGGCGGAATGCAGCGGGTCGCGCGTCACCGCCGCGAGGGGTTCTGGACCGGCATCGCCGTGCTGCGCGGGATGCGCGGCCGCAGCCGGATCATCGCCCTGGTCTGCGTCGCTGTCGTGCTGCAGATCGCGCGCAACTGGCTGCTGCTCAACTGGAGCGGCGTCAACGCCTCGGTGTTCGACTCGACCGCTCTTCTGATCGGCCTCGCCGTGGTCGGGCTCTTCCCGATCGGCCCGAGCCTCGGCGCCGCCACTGTGGTTCTCATCCTCGGGACGAACGGTGTGGCGGCCGAGGCCGCCGCCGGAGCGCTGCTGACGGCGACCGCTGCCGCCGGCGCACTCTGCTTCGCGAGCTGGGCAGTGGTGGATCGGCTCTGGATGCGTCCCGAGCCGGCCGCTGCCCCGGTACTCCCGGTTCCAGCCGCCTAGACGGCGGGGCGCCTCGACTGCATCCCGAGGCGGACCCGCGCCTGCCTTACGGCCTTCACATTGGTGTGGCAGGCCTGGGCGATCCGATTGTCCTGCGCCTCGGGACGACGCTTCATCTCGAAATCGATCCGAGCGCGCGACTCGACCTTGCGGCGGTCGTCAGCCGGGACGCCCTCTTCGAGCCCGGCGAGCGCGATCTCCCCCGCCCGCTCCCGGCGACATGCCAGGCAGTAGAGCTCGTCGCCCTCCCTGCTCCAGGTCGCCGGCAGCTCCGGGCGCTCCACGTCGGGCATCCAGCTGACATTCACCTCGCAGCGTGCGCAGGTCCAATCGACCGCGGGCTTGGTCTTCATTTTGGGCATATAGCTCCACCTTCCGACCCTCTTGATGGTTCGCGCGAGGGAAGAGGGGAGAACCGACGGGCGAATGCTCTACACCAAGCGTACAGCCGGGTCCTAAGTCTGCGAGCCCGCCTCGGCCTCCGCCTCCATCTTCTGCAGGCGGGTGTAGTAGTCGGCGAACTCGTTCAGGTGGGCCCAGGCGATCTTGCCGGTGATCACCGGGTCATCGTCGGTGACGTTCGTCCTCGGGTCATGGCTGCCGTGCTCGAACTCGACCTCCATGCCGATCCGGAACTGCTCAACGTCGAAGGGGGCGGCGCCCCAGTCGATCCCGATCTGCTCGCCGACCGATCGGGCCTCCTCGGCGTCCACCTTCCTCTCAGCGCTCATCTCTCCACCTCCATCACGCCAGGTTCGCCCGGCGCGGATAGACGACCTCGGGATCAGTCAGCACGTTAACCAGCGCGGGCTTGCCCGAGGCGAAGGCTCGCTCGAGGGCCGGCTTCAGCTCGTCGGGCGTGCGGACCAGCTCGCCGTGGCAGCCGAGGGCCGAGACGACCTCGTCGTAGCGGGTCTCGGGGCGGAGCTCGGCGGCCAGCGAGTAGCCGTAGAGGAGCTTCATCGGGTGGTGCTCGAGGGCCCAGATGCCGTTGTTGCCCATCACGGCCACGATCGGGAGATTGTGGCGGGCCATGGTGTCGAACTCCATCCCCGAGAAGCCGAAGGCGCCGTCGCCGAGCAGCAGGCAGACCTGGCGCTCGGGGTGGGCGAGCTTCGCGCCGATCGCCTGCCCCGGGCCGGCGCCGAGGCAGCCGTAGGGACCGGGATCCATCCAGGTGCCGGGCTCCCAGGTCTCCCAGACCCGCCCGGCGAAGCTGACGAAGTCGCCGCCGTCGCCGACCACGATCGCGTCGCGGTCGAGGAAGTCGCCGAGCTCCCTGTAGATCCGCATCGGGTGGAGCGGCGAGCGGTCGTCATCGAGCACCTCCTGCTCCTCGCCGCGCTTCTCGGTCTCGGTGCGGCGGAGCTCCTCCACCCACGGAGCGGTGCGCTTCGGGTCGCCGGAAGCGGATTCGCGGATCGCGGTCAGCGTGGCGCCGATGTCGCCGGAGAGGGCGAAATCGGGCAGGCGAGTCTTCTCCAGCTTCGACGGGGCGAAGTCGAGCTGGATCAGCGTCGCCTCCTCTGAGATCGAGGCGCCGAAGCCGAGCCGGAAGTCGAGCGGAACGCCGATCACCAGGCAGACGTCGCAGCCCCCGAGCCCGGCGCTCCGGGCGCGGGCGAAGTGGAGCTCGTGATCGGGCGGCAGGCAGCCGCGGCCGAGACCGTTGAGGAAGACCGGGATGCCGAGCGACTCCGCCAGCTCGCGCAGCTCCCCCTCCGCGAACGCCCAGTAGAGGTTGGAGCCGGCCATGATCGCCGGGCGCTCGGCCTCGGAGAGCAGCTTCGCGACACGATCGGCGCCCTCGGCGGGGCGGTCCGATTGGGAGGGAGCGTCGGGGATGACCGGCTCTGCCTCGGAGAAGACGACGTCCAGCGGGTAGTCGACGAAGGTGGGTCCGAGCGGCGCGGTCCCGGCCGTGTCGATCGCTTCCGCCGTCGTCCGGGCGATCTTCGCCGGGTCCTTGACCGTCTGCGCCGACTTGACCAGCGGCTCCACGAACGGCAGGTGGTCGATCTCCTGGAGGGAGCCCATCCCCCATCTCATCTCCGGCGCCCGGCCGCCGAGGGTGACCAGCGGCACGCCGTCCGCCTGCGCCGAGGCGATCGCGCTCATCCCGTTGGTGACGCCGCAGCCGGCGGTCAGCGCGCAGATGCCGGGCTCCCGTCTGGCCTTGGCCCAGCCGATCGCGGCGAAGGCGGCCGACTGCTCGT
Organism: uncultured Solirubrobacterales bacterium; assembly: GCA_963774305.1. Taxonomy (GTDB): domain Bacteria; phylum Actinomycetota; class Thermoleophilia; order Solirubrobacterales; family 70-9; genus DASUPK01. The sequence goes on from CAVZEM010000008.1 coordinate 57,060, forward strand.
GGCGGGTGTCCACCACATCTATTCCCTCTTCTTTGCAGCCGTCGTAGATGGAGAAGAGGTGCCCGCCGGAGAGGCTGAACAGCTTGGTGGCGCCGCGGCTCTTCATCGCCTGGGCGACCAGCCGCCCGCCGTGGACCGGCCCGGCGTTCGCGTGCGCCTCTGCGTCCTCGGCTCTCTCCTCGACCTTCTCCGCCATCCCGGCGAGACTACAACTCGTCCAGCTCACGGCGCGCGGCGTGCGCGTCGAGCTCCGCCTCGTGCACCCTGCGCTCGGCGTCCTCCACCTTCTGCTGGGCGCGTTCGAGCGCCGCCCGCTCCCGCTCGAGCCGCTTCTCGGCCGAGGCCAGCTTGCGCTCCGCCGCCTTGCGCCGCTTCGCCTGCTGCTGGCGGGCGCGCCGCTCGGCGGCCTCGCGGTCCTTGCCCTTCTTCCGCGTCGCCCGCGCCCGCGGCGCGGCCGTGCCGATCATCCCGACCGACGCCGCACGCTGCTCGCGGGTGAGCCGGCTGCGCTCGATCGCCTCTGCGACCTCGGGGTCGCCCGCGGCCGCCTGGAGCGTCTCGCCGACCCGCGTGAGGATCTGAGCCCCCGCCCCATGCTCGCGGCCAATCGCCTCGGCGGCCCGCGTCAGCGAGTCGACTGTGCGCTGCTCGCGCTGGGCGGCCTCGCGCAGCTTCGCGCGGTCGGGGGAGCCGGCCAGCATCTCCTCCTGGGCCGCCCGCAGCTCACCTCCGAGCTCGAGCAGCTCTGCGACCTCATCGGACTTGCGAACCGAGAGCTGGTTGACGAGCCACGCGGCCCGGCTCGGCTTCGGCAGGCTCTTCACCCAGTCGGCGGCCGATCCCTTGCCGCCGGAGCGCAGCTCCTTGGCCAGCTCGTTGCGGGCGCCGGTGAACTCCTCGAGCGGCCCCCGGTAGAGCCCGTCGAGGGCCTTGGGCGGAACGCCCTTCGGCGGCCTGAGTGGATTCGACGGATCCGCCATGCGTGGAGTCTTACCGTGGTTCCCCCGCGTATACGTAGGGGATTTACCGAATTGCGGGGTAGAGGGCCGCCCGCCGGTTGGCCGATAGTCATCAGGCGGCCAGGGGGAAGGGACGTAGGGGGTTAGTGGGTCGTCGCCTCCCGGATGGGCGGCGGCCCACTGACTTTTCCCCGACGCCTCACCGGCTGCGAGCGGGTGATCTTCCGCAGCTAGGAGCCGGGCAGGGTGTGCGTGCTGCCGAGGCCGCGATCCTGGCTGGTCCCGGCCCGCCCCACGCCAGGGCCCGGGCGCGAGCGGCGGCCGAGGCCGCTCACCGGGAACCGGCGCACGCCCCAGCCCGCCGACCACCGGCTCGCCGAGCGGATCGTTGACGTCGGTGCCGGGACCCGTCTCGAGCGCGACGGGCACGAGTGGCGCGAACAGCTCGACCTTGCGGTCGTAGCCGCGGATCTCGCGCTCGCCCCGCGGCTGGACCTCGACGGTCTCCGACAGCAGGGCGCGAGTGGCGCCGGTGATCAGCACCGGATCGCCGGTCTCCCGGGTGGCGGCCTCGACGCGGGAGCAGAGGTTGACAGCGTCACCGATCACGCTGAAGGAGAGGCGGCCGGCGCCGCCGATCGCGCCCGCGACCACCTTGCCCGTGTTGACGCCGATGCCGACCTCGAAGCCGCCGGGCCGCCGGCTGTTGATCGTCCGCGCCAGCTCGACCGCGCACTGCACGGCGCGGTCGGCATGCTGCGGAACCTGCTCCGGTGCCCCGAAGACGGCGAGCACCGCGTCGCCGATGAACTGGTCGATGTGCCCGCGATGGCGGGCCACGATCGGGACGATGCACTCGAAGAGCTCGTTGAGCCGCGCCACGAGCTCCGGCGCGTCGGCCTCGGCGGCGGCGGCGGTGAACTCCCGGACGTCGCAGAAGACGAGCGAGACCTCCACCTCCTGCCCGTGCGGCTCGAAGTCCTCGCTGATCAGGTGGGCGGCGACCTCCTCGTCGAGGTAGGTGCCGAACGCCTCGCGCAGCCGCTCACGCTCGGCGAGCCCGTCCACCATCTGATTGAAGGCGGAGGAGAGCTCGCCGAACTCATCAGAGGTGGTCACCGGGACGTGCTCGTCGAAGCGGCCCTGGCGGATCCGCTCGGTCGCGGCCTCGAGGTCCTCGACCGGCCGGAGGATGGAGCGCGAGAGCAGCACGGTCAGCTCGAAGCTGACGATGAAGGAGACGAACAGGGCGATCAGCACGTTGATCCCTAGTGCGTCCGTGCCGCCGCCGTCGGAGGTGAGAGCCGCCACGGCGAGGCCGGTGATCACGTTGATCAGCGGCAGGGAGCCGAGCAGCTTCACACGAAGCGGCACGACCGGCCGGTCGATCCGCACCGGCGTGTCGAGCTCGGCGTTGATGTCGAAGAGGATCGGCCGCATCGCCAGCTCGAGGGCCAGGTAGTGCAGGGTCGCCGCGTAGGCGACCGTGAGCAGCGCGGCGAATGTGATCGGGAAGAAGGCGAGCCAGCTCAGGTCGAGCACCGCCATCGAGGCGATCACGGCGACCACCGTGACGATGATCGGAGCCAGGAAGTCCCGCCGGATCAGCTCCATCGGCATGTTCACCGCCAGGTGCCAGGCCTGTGCGGTCTTCTCGGAGGAGCGATCGCCGCCGATCCAGTCCCTCAGCGGCCGCAGGCGCTTCAGAACGCGGTAGAGCACGATGGCGATCGCCATCGCGGTCAGCCCGAGGGTGATCGCGAGAACCTTGGCGAAGTCCCCCTTGGAGACCGAGTAGTAGAAGCTGAACAGAGCGACCGCGCCCGTCGCGATCAGGAACGCGGTCTGCAGCTCGACCGTGACGAAGACGGCCGGGTAGTGGCGCCCGAGCTTGCGGTACAGCCAGGTGAGCGGGTGGGGATGGGACATGGGTAGCCCCAAATTGTCCCCTACAGCGCGGCGATGGCCTCCGGTACGGGTTTTTCGCCACCCACCAGGTCGAATGCCTTGCCGATCGTGTTCTCGGCAGTGAGCAGCTCGGCGAGCACCAGGGCGACGTCGTCACGCGTGACCGAGCCCGACTCCGGGAGATCCTCGGCGACCTTCACCTTGCCGGTGCCGGGGTCGTCGGTGAGATGACCGGGGCGCACGATCGTGTAGTCGAGCCCGCTCTCCATCAGGAACTTGTCGGCCTCGGCCTTGGCCTCGAAGTACGGCGTCATCTCCTCGCTCCAGCGGTCCGGATGGTCGGCGCCGATGCTGCTGACCATCAGATAGCGCTTGATCCCATGCGTGGTCGCCGCCTCGACGAGCGCGACGGCGCCTCCGTAGTCGACGGTCCGCTTTCGCGCCGGGCCGCTGCCGGGGCCGGCGCCGGCCGCGAAGACGACGGCGTCGGCGCCCGCCACCGCGTCGTCGATCTCGACGTTCTCGATGTCGAGCACGATCGGCTCGGCGCCGATCTTCTCGAGGTCATCCGCCTGCTCGGTCTTGCGGATGATCCCGCGGGGGCTGTCGCCACGCTCGGCGAGGATCTTCTCCAGCCGCAAACCGATCTTGCCGTGGCCACCGACGATGACGACGTTCACGGGCACGACCATACCCGCCCCGGACCGGCAAGATGCACGACATGGCAACCGCCGATCTCACCGTGATCGGACTGGGGCGCGCCGACCCCAGCGCCGGCGAGTACATCGCCGAGATTCAGCGGCGCCTGGCCGCTCAGGACAAGGTCGGCTACGAGCTGCACGCGATGGGCACCTCGCTGGAGGGCTCGACCGAGGACATCCTCGAGGTGGTCGCCGAGCTCCACCGGGTTCCCTTCGAGATGGGCCTCCCCCGCGTCTACTCCGTGTTGAAGCTCGACGAGCGCCGCGACAAGGAGCAGACGCTCGGAGACAAGGTCCGCTCGGTGGAGAAGCGCCTCCAAGACCGCCAGGACGCGGATCGCTGGCGAACCTCCTAGCGCCTACTCAGTGCCGGGGGTGGGATTCGAACCCACATGCCCCGAAGGGCCATCGGGTTTAAGCCGATGTGCGTGTACCAGTTGCGCCACCCCGGCAGACGACGTTGATTCTACGTCCGGCATTGGAGCGAACATGTGTTCGTGTACGGACCCACTGCCCCGGCCACTGCGCTCCTGCTTCACCGGATGGGACTTAGTCGCAAGGCAATCGCCCGCCTAACTGGGGTTTCGATCAAGACAATCACCCGTTGGTGCCGCCAAGGTCCGCCGGCCGGTCCGTGGTCCGACGCTCATTCGCAACACCGGCCTGGGCCGAAACCCGGGCGGCTCAGGACGACCGATCGAGATACCCGTCTCGCAGAGGGGGATCTCGCCTCCTACGCCTACCTTCTTGGTCTATATCTCGGCGACGGATATCTCGCGAAGTCTCGAAAGGACGTCTACCAACTCCAGATCGCCATGGACTCGAGATATCCCGCGATCACCGGTGAGACAGTCCGCGCGATTCGGTCTGTTCTGCCAAGGAACCGGGTCGAGCTTGCCGAGGACCTCATCCTCAAGGGTCTCGAGCTCCTGCTCGGCCTTCTCCAGGGCCTTATAACCCTTGGGGGTGATCTCGACGATGTGCCGGCGGCGATCCTCCGGATCCCGCGTCCGCGCGATCAGGCCCTCATCCTCCAGGCCGTTCAGCAGGATCACGCAGTTGTTGGCGTCCATCATCATCGTCTCGGCCAGCTTCTGCTGGGTCGCCCGGCCGGACTCGCGCAGGTAGACCAGCGCGACGCGATGAGCGTGTCCCTCGCCGCGATGTCCTCGGGCCTCTCGGCGCGCCTCGTGGAGCGCTTCGGCGCCGCCCCGGCGCTCCGTGCCCCGCAGCCGCAGCTCGAGGCCGTGCCCGACGACCAGCCGGTCGCGGCCGGGCACGGCGAGCGCGCGGAGCCCCAGGCCGCTTAGATGGGCCTTAGGCCCATCGGCGATGATCACGGTGGTTCGAGGAGAGATTCCCCGCAAGTAGCGGGTAAAGCGCTGCGTAACAGGCAGATTTCGGGGGCATTAAGCCTCCGGCGAGCGCAACCGAGCCGCTGCTACGGTGTTTCCGGTGGCAGGGAGAACCGCTCCGACCGCATCCCCAGGTCTTGGAAGCCTCGACACTCACACACGCACAGCGACGCGGGCTCTTCGCCCGGCGCTCGCCCCTCCTTCGCTTCCAGGACGATGACAATCTCGTCGCGCTGACCCGCAAGGGCCACCAGCACGCCTTCGACATGCTGGTCGAGCGCTACCAGTCCCGTCTGCTCGGCTTCTGCCGGCAGATGCTCGGCTCGACCGAGGACGCCGAGGACGTGCTCCAGGAGGTCTTCGTCGCCGCCTACAACGCGATGGTCGCCGACGAGCGCCCGATCGCCGTGCGGCCCTGGCTCTACCGGATCGCCCGCAACCGCTCCCTCAACCACCTTCGCAAGCCGACCGCCGACGGCCAGGACACGATGGATACGCACCCCCATATGAACGGGGTGACCACGCTCGAGCGTGTCCAGAACCGCGAGGAATTCCGCAACCTGCTCTCCGACGTCGGCCACCTGCCCGAGACCCAGCGCTCGGCGCTCCTCCTCCGCGAAATCGACGCGATGAGCTACGAGGAGATCGCCCAGGCGATGGACACGACCGTCCCGGGCGTCAAGAGCCTCCTCGTGCGGGCCCGGATCGCCCTTGCCGAATCGAGCCAGGCCCGCCAGCTGACCTGCGGCGACGTCCGCCTGGAGCTCGCCGAGGCCGCCGAGGGCATCGCCAAGGTCTCCGGTCCCGTCAGGCGCCACGTGAAGGCGTGCGACCCCTGCCGCGAGTTCCGCTCCCAGCTTCGCTCCGACACCAAGGCGCTGGCCGCGATCTTCCCGGCCGGGCCATTGCTCCTGCTCAAGGGCGCGCTCGTCGCCAAGCTCACCGGCCTGTTCGGTGGTGGCGGCGGCGGCGCAGCCGCCGGTGCGGGCGGCGGCGGTGGCGCCGCGGCCGGTGCCGGCGCGGGCGCGGGCGCAGGAGCCGCCGGCGCTGGTGCCGGGGCAGCCGGAGCCGGCGCTGCCGGAGCCGGAGCAGCCGGAGCGGGCGCCGCCGCGGCGGGCAGCACAGCCGCGATCGGCGGAGCCGCCGCCGCGGGCGGAGCGGCAGCCGGGAGCGGCGCGGCCGCCGCAGCCGGTGGCGCAGCCGCCGCGATCGGCACGAAGGCGGCCGCCGGGCTCGCGACCGCGGCGATCATCGCCGGCGGCGCGGCCGAGATCCAGAACGTCTCCGATCACCACACCACCAAGCCCGCCCAGCCGAAGACCAAGGTCGTCAACCACGGCAAGGCGGGGAAGGCCAGCGTCCCGGCGACGACCAACGCGACCGCTCAGGACGCGGCCGCGGCCCAGGCGCCTCCCGTCGCGGCACAGCCGGCCACGACACCGCCCGACACGGTCACGGTCCCGCCGCAGCCGACCGACCCCGCCGCGACGACGGGCGGGGCACCGCCGTCGCCACGACGGGCAAGCACAAGCACCACAAGAACGCCGTGGCGAACAGCGACCCACAGCCCTCCTCGCCCGCTCAGACCGGCCCGGTGACCACCGGCGTCGAGCCGGCGACCTGCGACGCGGACGGCGACGGCGTCACCGACGCCGGTGCGCCCAGCAGCTGCACCTCACCTCCTTCCGCCCCGACGAACACCGGCGCGAGCGGCGCGATCGACCAGGGCAGCGTCAAGCCGCTCTCCTACGCGCCGCCCAAGAAGCACAAGGCCCCGCGGAAGCGGGTCAGGCACTAGCGGGCATCAGCCCGATGACCTTGAGCCTGCGAGTCAGGCTCTGCGCCGCGAACGCGTGGCTCTCCTCGCGGCTCACTCCGAAGAGCTCGTAGTCCTCCTCCGTGGCCCACGGCGGGTCGATCACCTTGTCGGCCACCGGCACTGACTGCTCCAGCATCTTCTGGATGACCTCGCGGTAGCGGTCGTCCTCCTTGACGCAGTCGGTGAGGAAGCGGACCCCGAAGGCGATGTGGCGGTGCTCGTCGCGCGCCACGTTCGAGAAGCCCTCGACGAATCCGGGCAGGGTCTCCATGCGCTCGTTGTAGTCGATGATGAAGTGCTGGCCGGTGAGGGCGAGCATTCCCTCGATGACCATGTGGTAGAGCGTCACCGCCTCCACCAGGGCGTCGCGGTCGCCGGGCTCCTGCCCGAGCCGGTCGACGCGGCTCTTCAGCAGGTCGTCGAAGAGGGTGCGGAAGGCGTCGTTCAGGTGCTCGTCGAGGGCGTCGAGGCGCTGGGCGAGGTCGTCGGCGCCCTCGAGCACGCCGACCTCGCTGAAGAAGCGGTCGAAGAAGCGGACGTGGCGGGCCTCATCCGCGATCTGGGTCGAGAGGAAGATCCGCTGCGCCTCGGTCGGTGCGGCGCGCATGATCGGGCCGAGCTCGTCGGCGACCTTCTGCTCGCCGATGAAGAAGCTCGAGAGCCCGTACATCCGCTGGAAGCGCTCCTCCTCGGGGATGCGCTCGTGCCAGTCGATCCGGTCCTGGGAGAAGTCGAGGTCCTGGGTCAGCCACTGCTGCTTCTCCCAGAGGTTGTAGAGCTGCGTGTAGTCGAGAAGCTTGACGTCGGCTCGGCCACCCTCCTGGAGGGCCGGGTCCGAGGTGGCGCGGAAGTCCTCGCGGCTCGCGCGGGATGGCCCCTGAGTGGCTTCCTTTGCCTCCACGGCCGGGGAGACTATCGCACCGACTGGCTGGCTGGCCAGTTTTGACCGGCGCGTCCATCGGAGCAGGAGGTCACCATCCGAATACCGAATCTTGTGCTGATCAGCACGACTCCCGGAACCGATGAGACGGCTCAGAGGATTTGGAGAGATGAAGCCCTGGAAGGTCGGAAATCGGATCGTCGGCGTGGACCCGGAGCTGCGGCGCCTGTGGATCGGCGGGCAGCGCCTTCACCACGGGCTCACCGGCATCGCCGTCGCGACGGCCGGGATCGCCCAGCTCGCGACCCGGCGCAGCGAGGCGAGCCGCGCGGTCGCCTGGACCCTCGCGGGCGGCGTGCTGATGGCGCACGACTGGAAGGACCGCTCGGTCTGGTTCCGGCGCGGCCCGCAGACTGACTAGACGGTCAGCGACTCTCCTGGCGCCAGCACCGCCACCTTCGACTTCGTCTTCGACTCGACCTCGGACTTGAACGCCTCGGCGTCGGTCTCGATCGGCGGGAAGGTGTTGTAGTGGATCGGGATCACCGTCTCGGCCCCGATGAAGTCGGCCGCCACCACGGCGTCGTGGCGATCCATCGTGTAGTGCCCTCCGATCGGGATGAAGGCGACGTCGACCGGGGTGCGCTCGGCGATCAGCTTCAGGTCGCTGAACAGAGCGGTGTCGCCCAGGTGGTAGACCGTCTTGCCGCCGATGCTGACCACCACCCCGCAGGCGGTGCCGATCACCGTGCCCGAGGTGGGACTGTAGGGCCGGTCGTCGGAACCGGGGACCGTGCTCGTGTGCCACGCCTGCACCAGCTTCACCCAACCCCAGTCGTAGGAGACCGAGCCCCCGAGGTTGATGTCCATCGTGTCCTCAATCCCGTGCTCGCCAAGCACGTTGGCGAGCTCGGTGACCGCCACGAAGGCGGCCCCGGTGCGCTTGCCGACCGCAATCGCGTCCGCGTAGTGGTCCAGGTGGGCGTGGGTCATGAACACGTGGGTGGGATTGACGTCCTCTGCGCTGACCTTGGCAACGGGGTTGTTGGGTTTCAGGAAGGGATCGATGAGAACGTGCGTGTCGCCATCCACCAGCTCGACGGTCGAATGGCCGATGTAGTTGATCTCCACTGGGTCAGTCCTCCTTGTCGGGGGAAGTCGATTGCTCTGCGAGCCGCTCGGCGAGGGCCCAGCCAACGGCTACCCCCACCATCATCCCCATACGCGCCTCCTCGGCGAGCAGGGTGCGAACGGCGGTGAGGCGGGCCTGCTCGTCCGGGGTCGTCGCCGCCTTCAGGGCCTCGGCGTCGTGTGACTCGCCGAACCATCCGCCGGCGCCGAGCGCCTCGGCGAGGATCTTCTGCAGCCGCGGCGCGGCGCGGGCGACCTGGCGCTCCGTCTCCCGGAAGACCTCCGGGTCGGAGATCGCGTCGATCGCGGCGTCGATCTGCCCGTCGGTGAACTCCCCTTGCGGCATGCGCGGAGCCTATCCGGGCTTGCGCCGCTCCCACATCTCGAGGCCGCCGACGTTGCGGTAACCGAGCTTCTCGTACACCGGGAAACCGAGCTTGGTGGCGATCAGGGTTGAGCCCGACTTGCCGCGCTCACGCTCACGCTCGAGCGCATGCCCGAGCAGCCGCCCGGCGATTCCGCGGCCTCTGGCCTCCGGGAGCGTCGCGACGAACGTGATCTCCGTATCCGGCCCGCGATCCCAGGTCAGGGTCGTCCCCACGGTCTCGCCGTCGAGGCTCGCGAGATAGGCCTCGGTGTCTGGCAGGGGCTTGATCGGCGGAAAGTCTCCCGGCGTGAACCCATAGGCGGTCTCGTTGATCAGGCGAATGAGCTCCATGTCCATCTCCGCCCTGATCTCGAGGTCCGGGTCGGGCTTGGGCATGCGGAGCTCGGAGAGCTCGAACCCCATGGCCCGCGGCGTCGCATCGAGCACGTGGCCCGCATCCGAGAGGCCCGCTCTGGCGCGCTCATCCTTGGCGGGGATCCACACGGTCCAGGCAGTGACCCCCGCCGCCTCGTAGACCTCGGCGAGGCGCGGCAGGGCGTCGAGCAGGTGCTCGGTGTCCGAATAGAAGACCGAGTTGAAGAAGGAGCGATTCGGAGAGGCGTCGATGATCGCGGCCTGGATATCCCCGTCCTCGAAGATCTCGCCGCCGCAGGCCTCGACGTAGAGCCGCCAGAGCGGCGGCTGGTTCTCGAGCACGAGGTCGAACCAGCCGGCGTCGTCGGCGGGCAGCGCCGTCACTTCTTGCGGACCAGCGTGATCCCGTCGGCGACGCCGAGGAGCGCCACGTCGACCCTGTCGTCCTTGGCCAGGCGGTCGTTGAGCTCGGCGGTGACGCGGGCTGCGTCGGAGTCGCCCGGGTCCAGCACGCTCCCGCCGCGCAGCGTGTTGTCGAGCATGATCAGCCCGTTCTGGCGCAGGCGCTTCAGGGTCTCCTCGAAGTAGTCGATGTACTCGGTCTTGTCCGCATCGATGAAGGCGAAGTCGAACTGCTCGGAGTCGTCCATCGCCCGGAGGCTCTCCACCGCCGGCCCGATCCTGAACTCGACTTTGCCGGCCAGCCCCGCCTTCTCCAGGTGCTCGCGGGCCCGCTCGGCGTACTTCTCGTCGAGCTCGCAGCAGACGAGGTGTCCATCGTCGGGCAGGCCGCGGGCGATGGCGATCGCCCCGTAGCCGAGGAAGGTCCCGACCTCGAGGGCGTCACGCGCGCCGATCGCCGCCACGACGATCGTCATGAAGGCGGCCTGGTCGCCGGCGATCTGCATCGCGGCCAGGTCGCCCATGTCCTCGCCGGCCTGCTCGACCTGCGCGACGACTTCATCGCGGTAGGAGCTGTGCTCGACCGCGTAGCGGTGGAGCTCCGGCGTAATCGAGATGAACTTGTCGTACGCCAAGCGAGCTGGACCCTAGCCGGGCCGGCGCTCGCGGCGGGCGAAGGCGACGACGAGGCCACAGGCGGCGCCGACCAGCGCGCCACCCAATCCCGCGAAGACGTTGGCGTAGTCGTCGACGAGCGGCAGCATGATCAGGACGGCGGCGGCCACAGCCGCGCCGATCACCTCAACGTCCTCACCGGGGCGGGAGCGGACCTCGGCGCCGCGGATCACGGCCCACGCGGCCAGCAGCCCGAGCGCGATCCCGTTTCCACCGGCCGCGAAGAGGACGTCGTTGCTCGGCGCGAAGGCGGTCTCCATGCCGTCCGCCGCCAGCATCCCCAGGGCGCCACAGGCCACGATCAGGATCGCCGTCGGGATCGTGCCGAGACGCTGCTCCACGGCCACGCCGAAGATGGCGATGCCGACGGAGGCGACGAACAGATAACCGATGTCGGGATAGATGAACGGAGAGACCAGGTAGCGCCACCAGTCGCTGCCGACAGGACCCAGGATCCCACCGAGCCCGAACGTGTCGAGGGACGGGCTCGCGACCCTGAGCAGCACGAGAATCGCCGGGATCAGGATCGCCGCGAGTACCGCATAGGGGCGCTCGGCAAGCCGGTCGGTTCGCTGCGCCCGCGCGATGCGCCGGCGCGTGCGGCGCGATTGCTTCGGAGTGAGCTCCTCCCCGCGCAGCTCCAGCTTCGGCGCCCGCTTGCGCAGCCGGGTGCCGCAGTACGGGCACTCGGTGACGTAGGGGCTGACCTCCTCGCCGCAGCTCCGGCAGACGACACTCAGTTCAGGCGAGCTCACTCCGCGAGGATACCCCTGCCTGCTCGGCCCATCTATTGAGCTCGTAGAGCACCCGGGCGAGCTCGCGGCCCCGGCCGCTCAGGCGGTAGCGACGCCCGGCGTCTCGCTCCAGCACCCTCGCCTCGACGAGCTCACCGAGCCGGGCCGACAGCACGGACGGACTGATCCCGGTTCGCTCACGCAGCTCCGAGAAGGACAGCGTGCTGCGCCGCAGCTCCCAGACCAGGCGCAGCGCCCAGCGCCGGCCGAGCAGGTCGAGAGCGTCTTCGACTGGTCTGGTGGAGGCCATTGGTACGGAATTCGAAGTTCACGCCGTAAAAAGACGGTAATTCGCTTCGAAAATCGTAGCGAACCGGCCGGAACAGGTTCGAATCCGGCCTTTTCTGGCTTGACCTCAGGCGTCGGGGTCGCTTGCCGCAACGATCTCGCTCATCAGGCCGCCGATGTCGCCCTGGTCGGAGAGCCAGTCGAGCTGGCGGCGCGCCCCGGTGCCGTTCTCCACCAGGTCGGCGAGGCTGGCCAGCTCGGCCTCGCAGCCGAGCTCCTGAGCGTGCTCGTGCAGGTCGTCGATCGCCCCGCGCGCCATCTTCCCCCCCGGCACCTCGAGGCCGTGATCGAAGTCGATCAGCTTCCCCTCGATCCCGACGACCGCGGCCCGGACCTTGTTGTCGTCGATCAGCTCGTGGGGGTGCTCGATGCTCGGCACGCCCTCGTCGTAGTCGGCGGCCAGCCGATGTGCCAGCGCCTGGCCGAGGGCGGCGAAGCCGATCGTGTGCTCGACGCGCGTCTGCTGGTCGAAGACCCGGAGCTCGACCGTGCCGAGGTTGGGGTGAGGCCGGACGTCCCACCAGAGGTAGGTGTAGTCCGGGATCGCGCCGCCGCGCATCATCAGCTCGACGCGGTGGGAGTAGATGTCCCAGGTGCCGTAGTAGGGCGGGATCCCGACGCGCGGGAAGGCGCGGAACACCGGCGTGCGGGACGACATCATCCCGGTGGTCTTGCCTCGCCAGAGCGGCGAGTTCGACGACATCCCGAGCAGGAGCGGCAGGTAGCCGCGCATGCCGTCGGCGACGTAGATCGCCTTCTCCGCGCCGTCGATGCCGACGTGCACGTGGGTGCCGAAGATGAGCTCCTGCTCGGCGATCCAGCTCAGCTCCGCCGCCAGCTCCTTGTACCGCGGCCGGTCGGCGATCAGCTGGTCTTCATAGAGCGCGGCTGGATGCGTTCCGGCCGCCCCGATCGCGAGGCCGTTCTTCGCCGCCACCTCGCGAACGGTGCGGCGAAGGCGGCGCAACTGATCCCCCGCCTCCGCGACGCCGCCGCAGGGCAGGGTGGCCACCTCGAGCACGGACTGCATCAGCTCGGGCTTCACCTCGCCGGGGAGGTCGCCGGGCAGGGCGCCGAGGATCGTCTCGATCGACTGCGAGAGCTCGAGGCTCTCGGCGTCGCAGATCATCAGCTCTTCCTCGATCCCGACCGTGAACGGCGTCCCGCTGAAGTTGTGCTCCAGCACGGACGGGACCATGACAGTCGCGGGGGATGAAGTTTGCCGGCGTCGGATGTCCGCCAGAATGCCTGCCCGTGGTCCTCGACGAGCTCCGGCATCCGATCGTCCTGGCGCCGCTCGCCGGCGGTGCCTCGACCCCAGAGTTGACCGCAGCGGTCAGCGAGGCGGGCGGGTTCGGCTTCCTCGCCTCCGGCTACCTGGCGCCCGAGGCCCTGGAGGAGCGCATCTCTCGGGTCCGCGAGCTCACCAACGCCCCATTCGGCGTGAACCTGTTCGTCCCGGGTGACCCTCATGCTGAAACGCCGGGCCTTGATGACTATCTGGACCGGGTCGCCCAGGACGCGAGCCGCCACGGCGCCGAGCTCGGGGATGCGAAATACGACGACGATTCCTACCCGGAGAAGCTCGAGCTGGTGGCCGAAACCAGGCCGGCGGCGGTCTCGTTCACCTTTGGCTGCCCGGACCCGGACCGCATCGCGGCCCTCAAGCAGTCGGGCATCGAGGTGTGGGTGACCGCCACCAACCCGGAGGAGGCGAAATCGGCCTCGAGGGCGGGTGCGGATGCGCTGGTGCTCCAGGGCGCGGAGGCGGGCGGACACCGCGCCTCCTTCACGGACACGGACGAGGAGCCGCTCAGCACGCTGGTGCTGCTCCGTCTGGTTGCCCGGCGGACCCAGCTTCGGATGATCGCAACCGGTGGGTTGACGGACGGGCCCGCGGTAGCCGCGGCCCTTGCGGCAGGCGCCGCAGCCGCCCAGCTCGGCACCGCGTTCCTGCTGGCGGATGAGGCGGGCACGGGATCCGCCTACCGCGACGCGCTCCTCTCGCGGTCCCCAACGGCGCTGACGCGCGCGTTCAGCGGCCGGCGGGCACGCGGGATCGTCAATCAGTTCATACGCGAGCATTCCGGGGAGGCGCCGTCCGCCTATCCGCATATCCACCATGCGACCTCCCCAATGCGAGCCGCGGCCCGCAAGCGGGGCGACGCCGACGGATTCAACCTCTGGGCTGGGCAGGCCCATCTGCTCGCGCCGAGCGGGCCGGCCGCCGAGATACTTCGGGAGATCAGCGAGGGCGCGCGACAGGCTTTGGAGGCAGCCGCGAACAGAGCCCTCTGATCGGCAATACTGGCTGTCAAGGCCCAACTCAGGAGGAATCGAGAAGATGGAAGTCAAGTCGATCACCGAGCAGAAGTCACTGCTCGCAACGCTCTCGCCCGGCAAGCGCACCCGGCTTCGCCGGCTGCTCTTCGAATTCGGTCCCGGCAACGGAACGCTGATGCTGCTCCCGATCGACCAGGGGATCGAGCACGGCCCTCGCGACTTCTTCCCCAACCCGGCTTCGAAGGACCCCGAGTACCAGTTCAGCCTCGCCGCCGAGGCCGGCTACTCCGCCCTCGCCTGCCAGATCGGGCTCGCCACCCGCTACTACCCCGACTACGCGGGCCAGGTGCCGCTGATCCTGAAGGTCAACGGCAAGACCGATATCCCGTCGTCGGACGAGGCGTTCTCACCGACCAACGCGTCCGTCGAGGACGCGGTCAGGCTCGGCGCCGACGCCGTCGGCTACACGCTCTACGTCGGGTCCCCCCGGCAGGACGTCGACCTGCACCAGCTCAAGGGCGTCCGCGAGGACTGTGAGCGCTACGGCATGCCGCTGGTGGTCTGGGCCTACCCGCGCGGCCGCGACATCGACAAGAAGGGCGGCCAGGTCTCCTTCTACGCGATCGACTACGCCGCGCGCATGGCGATGGAGATGGGCGCCGACGTCGTCAAGCTCAACTTCCCCAAGTTCGATCCGGAGAAGGACAAGGACCAGCCCGCCCCATACAACGAGATGGACGTGACGCCCGAGGAGGCCGTCCGGCACATCGTCGAGTCGGCCGGTCGCAGCCTGGTGGTGCTCTCCGGCGGGTCGAAGACGGACGACGAGACCGTCCTCAATCACACGAAGACGATCATGGAGGCGGGCGGCTCCGGCGTGATCTTCGGCCGCAACGTCTGGCAGCGCGAGAAGAGCCAGGCGTTGGAGATCATCGGCCAGATCAAGGAGACCCTGCTCTCCAACGCTCGCCGCATTCCGTAGCGGCCACCAGGCCGCCCTCCTCCGGAGCGTAGGGCGAAGCCCGAAGCGACTTACGATGGGCGGCCGCTTGTGACCGCGATCTGATGGCGGAAGCCGCATAACCGGGAGAGGTCGGGGCTCAACGAGGCATGAGCCGGCGTCGCCATGGCCTCTGGTCTCCGCTGCTGGTCGCAGGCGTCCTGGTCGCTCTCTCGCTCTCGCGGTGCGGGATGAGTGGCGGCGGCTCCGCGGAGCCGTCCGGGCCCCTGAGCGCCCGCGTCACCCATGTCGTCGACGGCGACACCATCGACGTCCGGCTCTCGGACGGGAGCGAGGAGACGGTCCGCTACATCGGCATCGACACGCCGGAGACGGTCAAGCCCGGCACGCCCGTCCAGTGCGGCGGGCCCCGGGCGCACGAGGTCAACGACCGGCTGGTCTACGGAAAGACGGTGACCCTCCGCTTCGACGCCGAGCGGCGCGACGTCTACGGGCGCCTGCTCGCCTACGTGTATCTCCCGCCCAGCCGGCCGGGAGGGCGCCGGCTGTTCGTCAATGCCGAGCTGGCCCGACGGGGGCTGGCCCGGACGCTGACGATCCCGCCCAACGACTCCTTCGCGCCCCTCTTCGCCCGGCTCGCGCACCGCGCGGGCGTGCTTGGGCGCGGCTTCTGGGGAAGCTGCCCTCTATAGTCGAAGGCGGCCCGCGAAGGGTGGCGGCCAGGCTTGTGCGGCTTGGCTCATGCAAGATGCTTTGCTAGCTTGCACGACCGCCCTGGGGGGCATTTGCGATGACTCAGATGCGTATGCGACAGAGCATGGCTCAGATCGAGCTGGCGTTCGAGCAGGAGATGGCGCTCGAGCGACGCCGGCGCGACCAGCTGCGCAAGCGCGCGGTCAACCGCTCGCGCGCCCGTCGCATCACGCGCAACGAGTCGCGCGGCAAGGTCCGGTTCAGCGTCCTGCTCGTCTGCCTGACGATCACGGTCGTGACCGTGGTCGTCGTGATGTTCGAGACGCTGGCCTGGTTGATGGGCGGCTAGCGGACGCTGCGCCAAGATCGGGCCACGACCGGATAGCGCGGCCGGGTGGCAGCTACCGCCGGCTCAGCCGCTGCAGCGCGTTGGCGACCGCCTCATTGGTGCCGCCGTCATCGTCGCCACCGGTGCTGTCCGCGTTCTCGCTCTCGATCCGGTCGTAGACCTCGTTCCTGAAGATCGAGACATCGCGGGGTGCGGTGATTCCCAGCCGCACCTTCTCGCCGGCCACCGAGAGAACCTGTACCTCGACGCCATCGCCAATCATGATGCTCTGGCCCGGCTTCCGTGTCAGCACCAGCATCGTTGCCTCCTATGAGTCGTTTCCCACCCCCCAGGCAGCGACCCTATGTCGACTACCGAGAAGTAAGTAGCGTACACGGTTCTGCCCTGCCTGCCAAGGCATGAGTTCCGAATCATCTAGAGTCCGCCGACCGATGGCCCGCAAGTCCCTGCGACCACAACTGAACCAGATTCGCGCCTGGGTGCGCCAGGGGCGCACCGACGCCTGGATCGCCCATCAGCTCGGCG
This sequence comes from uncultured Solirubrobacterales bacterium, assembly GCA_963774305.1. Classification (GTDB taxonomy): domain Bacteria; phylum Actinomycetota; class Thermoleophilia; order Solirubrobacterales; family 70-9; genus DASUPK01. The sequence continues at coordinate 73,525 of CAVZEM010000008.1, forward strand.
TGCCCGCCTCGCAGCTGCGCGACTTCCGCAGCCGCCACGGCCTCAACATCGAGGGCGAGGAACCCGCCAGCGACGTCGATCTCAGGGACGAGATCGAGGCCGAGATCGAGGCGGAGCTCGGGGAACCCGAGCCCGAGGAGGAAGAGGGCGCCACCGACGAGGGCGAGGGGGACGGCGAGGCGGACGACGACTCCGATGGTGAGGGCGACGAGGGCGCCGGAGGACGACGGCGGCGCAGGCGACGCCGCGGTCGTCGCGGACGCGGTCGGAAGCGGCCGCTGGAGGCGACCTTCGACCAGGGCGAGGAGGAGGGCTACGGGATCTGGCTCGACCCCTCCATCAAGGACGACCCGACGTACACGGAGCACTGGCAGGGGAAGAAGGCCCTGCGGGTGACGATCGAGCCCGAGCGGATCGTGCTCGAGCGGGTCGAGGACTGAGGCTGCTGGGCCGCGGGTCCTGTCGCCGAAATTGATCGACACGCGCAAGAGCGCGTGTCGAAAGTCAATTTCGGCGCCACCCGCGGCAGACACCTCAGTCCTGTTCGCTCTGACCCGGCCGCCCGAGTAATCCCTCGCGCCGCGCAGGTAGAGGAAGAAGGCTCCGTCCACGATCGCCTGCGGGTCCAGGTCCACTGCCGCCATCGGGGCGGCTCGGCGGGCCGCTTCGAGACACCAGTCGGTGCCGCGGCCGTAGAGGTCCGCCAGCTCCTGGGCTGAGAAGGTCGGGCCGATGCGGCGGCGGAGCTCGTCCCGGATCGCGTCCACGGCGCGGCGGGCGTTGCGTGCCGCCCGCGGGTCGGAGTCCAGCTCTCGAAGCCGTCTGGCCCCCTCCTCCCATTGGAAGAGGGCGTTGTCGAGCGGATAGGCCACCTCTACTTGGTAGCAGGCGGCAGCTTCTTGGAACCGGGAGGCGCGGCGCAGGTCAGCGGATCGAGCGGCCCGGTGATCTTCCAGACGTCGACCAGGCCGGCGCCGGCGATGTGCTGGATGTTCCCGGCGCGGGAAATCCAGTTGCGCTGCACCGGCGCCGTGTCCGCGGCGGGGTTGTCCTGGTGGAAGGTCGGGGTGGTGACGACGTAGTCGTAGTCCCCGTCGTTGAGCGCACCGATCCACTCCGGGCACTCCGGGATCTCGTTGAACGAGCCGCGGGGGCCGTGCTGGCCGATGTAGGTGACGGTGTTGCTCGAGTCGCCGCCCCAGAGCGGGTACTGGAAGAGCGCGCCCATCGTCCCGGAGAGGGCGATCCGCAGGCCGCGGGTGCCGTTCGCCCAGTCATAGGCGGCGCCCAGGCCCTGCTGTAGCTCGATCGCGGGCTGCTCGGCCTTCGGGTAGTCGGGCGCCGTCGAGGAGTAGCGCTCGTCCAGGTAGTGGGTCTGGGCCATGCGGCCGAGGACCGCGAGGACGATCAGCGCGGCCAGACCGATTCCGGCGAGCGGCACTGGCGCCAAGCCCCGGCGCGAGAGGAAGACGAGCAGCAGCGGCAGGGCGATGACGGCAAGCGCCAGCGCCGACGGTGCCGGGGATGCGTCCGGTGTCGATCGCTCCGATCGCTCCGGCGCTGACCAGGACGAGGACCGCGAAGAGGTCAGAGGCCGAGTGCCAGAGCCGCGCCGGGTGCCGAGCCCCAGACCCGCTGCTCTCCGGCGAAGCGGCGGCGGGATCGCCAGCAGGGTCAGGGCGAGCACCAGCCCAGGCGCCAGGTAGCGAATGTTGAGCCGGAACCCGATCGGCATGCCCTCGGGCCCCGAGGCGCCGAGCGGGGTGAGCAGATAGGCGACCGCCGCCAGCAGCGCCACCACGGCGAGCATCCGCTCCATGCGGCCGCCGCGCCAGAGCACGAGCAGCACGGCAATGACGGCGAGCGCCAGGTAGGCGGGCCAGAGCTCCCCGAGTCGCTCGTGCAGCGCGGGGGTGAAGTAGCGCCCCCAGACGCTGGTGTCGGTCGCGTAGTGGGCGATCGAGTAGGGATGGCGGCCCTGCAGGGCCTCGGCGTGGTGGATCGGCCCGATGTCCTGCCAGGGGAAGGGGTTGCCCGAGACGATCAGGTTGCGGACGTACCAGTAGCCGCCACCGACGACCATCGCCCCGATCCACGCGGCAGCCGCGCGCAGGCGGTAGCCGGCGCCGCTGATCCAGATGACGCCTACGGTCAGCGCGAGGACGGGTGGGACGACCGTCAGCTTGGTCCCGAGGGCCAGTCCCGCCGCCAATCCCGCCACCAGCAGCGCCCCCGAGGGCGGGCCCGACGAAGTGGATGGGTCGGCGGAGCCCGGACGCTCGGGCCAGCGGGTGTTGAGGAGCACCGCCACGGACGCGAGGAAGAGCGCAATCGCCACGACGTCGTTGTTGGCGTTGCCCGGCTGCCGCGAGAAGAGGAGGTTGGCGGCCATCACCGAGGCCACTGCGGCGAGGCCGATCGGGCCCGTCCCGTAGGGCCGGCCGATGCAGTAGCCCGCGAACAGGGCGAGGCCGAGCCATGCCATGTTCATCAGCGGCGAGAGGAAGTCGTTGCCGAACAGCAGGAGGCCGCCCGCATGGAGCAGCTCGGAGACCTGCGGGTAGAACCAGTTCAGGTAGAGCGGATCGGTGTAGAGCAGGCCGGTGACCGACCCGGTGCCGGCGATGTGCGCGGCGAGGGGCAGGTGGTACCAGAGCGAGTCGCCGCCGTAGATCCCTCGGTCGAGCGCAAGCAGCGTCGGGCCCGCCCACTGCGCGGCGACGATCAGTGCCAGCGCGATCCCCACTCCCAGCTCGATCCGCCCGACCGCGGGGGCCGGCCGGAGATCGGTCTCCCTGCCCTTCCCCCACTGGGCGACGCGGGCTCCGGCCCGGATCAACATCGGCTCCAGCCGCAGCGCACCGCCGCCGACGATCAGCGAGGCGGCGACGAGCAGGACCCCGTCCAGCAGGCCGAACAGCCCGAGCAGCTCCGCGATGACGACGAGGATGCCGATCGCCAGGACCGTGTCGGCCAGCAGGGCCGGCGTTCCGCTCCAGCCCTGGAGTCCGGCGCGCCGTGCCGTCCTGCCGGCGATCGCCATCGAGAGGACGACGGCCAGCAGGCCGATCACGCCGAGGATGTAGTCGCCCGCGCTGCTCACCGCTTGCTCGTCGTTGATCCTCCCGGTTGGCTCCCCGCCCTGCGCCGGTCGGCCCCCTTGCCGCAGCCCGTCGGGTCGAGGGCGCCGTTGATCCGGAAGACCGAGACGCGGCCCGAGTGGACGACCTCCTGGACGGCCGGATCGTTGATCACCCAGCCCCTCTCCGGCGAGGTCTCCGCTGTCGAGGGGTTGTTCAGGTCGAGCGCGGGTGTGGTGACGAGGTAGTCGTAGTCCCCATCGTTGACCGCCCGGCGGAACTCGGGGCAGCGCTCGATCGCGCGGAAGTCCGCCTCCGGCAGATTCCGGCCGACGTACTGCACGTAGTTGGAGACCTCGTCGCCGTAGAGGCCGTATTGGTTGTAGGCGCCGCTGGTGCCCGCCACGGCGATGCGCAGGTCCGACGTCGGCTTGGCCCAGCGCACCGCGTCATCGAGCTGGAAGCGGAAGTCCTCGGCGCGGCTGTAGCGATGGGCGAAGTAGTCGTCCTGGCGCTCCCAGCCCACGGCGGCGACCGCGAGCGCGAGAACCGCCCCCGCCAGCCCGGCGACGATTGCGCGGCGGCGGGCCAGCAGGGCCAGGCCGACCGGGATGGCGACGAAGGCGATCCCCATCAGCGCCGCCCACGGGATCGAGGCGAAGGCGCCCTCCCAGGCGACGTTGGCGTCCGAGTTGCGCGACGTGAAGTAGAGCGCGATCAGGCCGCCGACGATCAGTGGCAGCCTGAGCCGCCCGGGAACAAGGCGAGGCTCGAGCGGCACCAGCGCCAGGCCGAGGGCCAGACCGGGCGTCAGGTAGCGGAGGTTGATGCCGAAGGCGAGCGGGTGCCCCTCGGGCCCCGCCGCCGTCAGCGGCGTGAACAGGTAGGCGATGGCGGCCACGATCGTCACCGCCCCTGCCAGCCGCACCGCGCGCGAGCCGGGTCGCCAGACGGCGAGCACCGCGCCCGCGCCCGCACCGCCGAGGATCAGGAACCAGAGCGGCCCCAGCAGGTTCTCGATCGGGTTGAGGAAGTAGGCCCGCCAGAGGCCGGTGCTCGGGTTGGAGAAGATGTAGTGGGCGACGGTGAAGTCGTCGCGGCCCTCGAGCCCGCGGTTCGGGCCGGGCAGGTCGATCGGCCCGATGTGGCGGACCCACGGCAGCGGATTGCCGGCATGAATCAGGTTCCGGAGGAACCAGAAACCGGCGGTGGCGACGACGCCCGCGAGGAAGATGCCGAAGGCCTTGCGCCGAACGCCCTTGGGGACGAGGAAGACGACGCCGATCGCCATCGCGGCGGTCGCTCCGGAGATCGTCAGCTTGCTGCCCAGTGCGACTCCCATCGCCAGCCCCGCGACCAACAGCGCTCCGAACGGCGGCGACGCCGGGAACCCGAGCGAGGGCCTCTTCTCCTCCCCGCCCTCGGTCCGCATCGCCCAGGCGTTGATCAGGATCGCCGCCGCCGCCAGCAGCAGTGCGACCGGAACCGTGTCCGTCGCCGGCGTGCCCGCCTCGCGCGGCACCATCGGCCCCGTGTCCATCGCGATGCAGACCGCGACCAGGCTGAGCGGCGCGACTCCGTACGGCCGTCCGATGCACCAGCCCGCGAGCAGGGCGACCCCGAGCCAGCCGAAGTTGACCAGCGGGCTCAACAGGTCCCGGTCGAAGAGGACTATGCCCGCCGCGTGCAGCAGCTCGGAGTTCTGCGGATAGAACCAGTTCAGGTAGAGGGGGTCGATGAAGTGCATCCCCCAGACCGATCCGGTGTCCGCGATCCGCGCCGCGAACGGCCCGTGGTACCAGAGCGTGTCGAAGGTGAGCATTCCCCGGCCCCAGACGTCCTGGAGGCCGGTTGCCCAATGGGCCGCGACAAACGCGGCGGCGAGGAGCGCGAGCAGCGTCTGCGGCAGCGGGATCGCCGGCGCCGGCGGGGCGACGCCGTCAGCGTTTGTTCGCAGCCAGGGGCCGAACCAGAGCCCGAGGCCCAATGCAAGGGCGGCGACGATCAGAACGGCGGGGACGAGGATCCCGAAGGCGCCGAGCAGCTGCAGCAGGACGGTCAGCAGGGAGACGCCGAGGACGGCCTCGGCAAGCCGCGCCGGAGCCCCCTTCCAGCCCGGCAGCAGGCGAGCGCGGAGGCGTACGGCCGCCAAGGCCATCGGGATCGCGACCGCGGCGAGCCCGACGACCCCGAAGAGGTAGGTGCCGAAGCTCACTGAGTGCTGGTCTGCGGCTTCTGCTTCGGAGCGATGCAGGCCAGCGGGTTGAGCTGCCCGTTGATCTTGAAGACGAAGACGTCGTCTGTCTCCTCCACCTTCGTGGCGGAGGCCGCGCCGGTCCAGGTGGCCTCGATTGGAGCCAGCGACTGGGTTCGCTGATCGGGTCCGATCACCACGTAGTCGTAGCCGCCGTCGTTGAGAGCCTGCAGCCACTCCCTGCACTCGGCCGCTGCCCGCGGGTCCTGGGCCTTCTGCGCGGCCTCGCTCGCGATCGGCGTGTAGGCGCCGTGCGGCCCGTGGTGGGCGACGTACTGGACATGGTTCGAGAGGTCGTCGCCGTAGAAGACGTATTGCTTGAAGCCCGGTCGGCCGCCGACCACGGCGATCCGGGAGTCGTGCGGGTCCGTGCGGTTGAACCAGGCGAGCGCCGCCTTCATCCCCACCGGGAAGTCCTTGGGCGCCGTGGAGGCCTGGTAGCGGTCCTTGACGTAGTCGTCCGACTTCGGCCAGCCGATCGCCACGACCAGCGCGAGCGCCACCACCGCCCCGAGACCCACCAACGCCGGTGACGCTCCTCGCTGGCGAGCGATCGTCAGCCCGACCGGAACCAGGATCAGGAAGATCGCCAGGCCGATCGCGCCCAGCAGGAAGTGGCGAGTCCACAGGTGCCCGGTGAGATCCCAGACGGGGACGGCCTGGACGAGCAGGAGGACGACCAGACCGCCGAGCAGCCAGGGCTGAACGCGCGGCTTCAGCAGGCCGGCGTCGACGCCGAGCAGCATCGCGCCGAGCGCGATCGCCGGTGAGGCGTAGCGCAGGTTGGTGGTGAACGCGGTCGGGTCGCCCTCGGGGCCTGCCGCGGTCAGCGGGGTGACCAGATAGGCGAGCCCGCTGAGCAGGGCGACGATGCCGAGCATCCGGATCATCGGGGTGCGACCGCGGAAGATCGCGAGCAGGAAGCCGCCGATCACGACGGCGAGGACCAGCGGCCAGAGGTCGCCGAAGCTCTCGTGGAGGCCGGGAACCAGGTGGTGCCTGATCACGCCGCCATCAGGCGGCAGCAGGTAGTGAGCGACGTTGTGCGGCTCGCGGATGTTGATGTCGGCCTGATCCGGTCCCGGCAGCGGCCCCGCCTTGATCCACGGAAGCGGGTTGCCGGCGTGGATCAGGTTGCGCGCGAACCAGAAGCCGCCGGTGACCAGGGAGCTCAGGACCCAGACGGCGGTCGCCCGGACGCGGTAGCCGGCGCAGACCGCGATCACCCCGAGGGTCAGCAGGCCGAAGGGGGCGAGCAGGTTGAGCTTCGTGCCGAGTGCCAGGCCGGCCGCGAGCCCGGCGACGATCAGGGCGCCGTTGGGAAGCCTCGCCTCCAACGGCGGGCCGCCGGAATGCAGGGTGTGGACGGAGTCGGCCGCCGCCCGGCGCTGGGCCTCGGCGTTGACCAGGATCGCCGTCGCTGCCAGCAGGAAGAAGAGGCCGGCGACGTCGTTCTTCGCGTCCCCCGGCTGGTAGAGCAGGAGCATGTTCGCGTCGAGCACCAGGGCGATGGCGAGGACGGCGATCGGACCGCCGCCGTAGGGCCTCGCGAATGCCCAGGCCGCCAGCAGGCAGAGGGACATCCAGCCGATGTTGATCAGCGGCGAGAGGAAGTCGTTGCCGAGGAAGAGGATGCCCACCGAGTGGAGGAGCTCCGAGTTCTGCGGGTAGAACCAGACGGTCAGGTTGAGCGTGTCGATGAAGTGGATCGCCCCGACCTGGTGGTCCTGGACGAAGCGGGCGGCGAAGGGGGCGTTGTGCCAGGTCGTGTTGGGCAGGTACATGCCGATGTCGAGACCGGTCTGGGTCGGCATCGCCCAGTGGGCCGCGACGAGGAATGCGGCGGCAACGGCAACGGCGAGCGCGTATGGCCGGATCGCCGGGGACGGCAGCGGCGGGCCCTGACCGGGCGGCCTCAGGGCGAACCCGATGCCGACTCCGGCGATCAGGGCCGCCAGCAGCACCCAGCCCGGCCGGTAGAGGCCGACGACCCCGACCAGCTCCGCGATCACGACCAGCAGCGAGAGGCCGAGCACCACCTCGGCGAGGCGGGCGGAGGCGCCCGACCAGCCGGGCAGGAAGCGTCCCCGCATGCCGACCGCGGCGAAGCCGATCGCTGCCGCCACCACGAGCAGCTCGATCGAGCCCTGGAGGTAGTCGCCGAAGCTCATGTGTGCGCCGCCGCCCCCAGCTTCGCGCAGCCGGCCGGATCGAGCGGTCCGGTGATCTTGTAGACGGCTGCGGGGCCGGTCTGGATCACCGTCTTCACGTTCTTGTCGCTCTCGGTCCAGCGTGCCTCCGGCGGTGCGCTCACCTCCAGGGCGCCGATCTTCGGCGTGGTCACGATGTAGTCGTAGCCGCCGTCGTTCACCGCCCTTCGCCAGGCCGCGCAGCTCACGATCGGCCTGAAGGTGCCGCGGTTGAGCTCCTGACCCACGTACTGGACGTGGTTGGAGAGATCGGTCCCATAGAAGAAGTACTGCCCGAAGGCGGAGGCGCGGCCGACCACGCCGATCCGCTCGCCGCTCTGCTTGCGGCCCCAGTCCTGGAGAGGCTGCCACTGAGGGGTGGAGCGGAAACCGCCCTCGAGCGGCGGCCTCGACGCCGTCACATAGCGATGGTCGAGGTAGTAGTTCTCGCGGACGCGCCCCAGTGCCACCGCGGTGATCGCCATCACGAGCCCGAACACTGCGAGAGCGACAACCGGGACACGCCTGCGCGCCCCGGCCACGAGCAGCGCAGGAACGCCCACGATCAGGAAGGCCAATGCGACGGACGCCAGGTGATGCTCGAACTTCCAGTTCGCCTGCGTGACGGTCCCCTGGATGAGCAGGACGGAGAAGAGCGCGATCAGGATCCAGGGACGGTTGCCGTGGCGGAACCAGGGGATCAGCGGTAGCAGCAGGAAGCCGACGATCAATACCGGCGCGACGTAGCGCAGGTTCGCGTCGAAGCCGGCCGGGTCGCCGAGGCTGCCCGACGCCGTCAGCGGGGTGAAGACATACGCGATGCCCGCGACCATGCCCGTCACCGCGAGGATCCGCATCAGGGCGCTGCCGCCCCGGAAGAACGCCCAGACGAGGGCGACGACAACGACAGCCAGGATCACCGGCCAGAGCGGCCCCAGCCGGTCGTGGAGGACCGGGAAGAGCTTGTCGTGCCAGACGCTCGGGTCGTTGTAGTACTCGCTCAGGGAGTGCGGCTGGCGCGGATAGAGGGAGAGCTGGTCAGGGCCGGGCAGGTTGATCGGCCCGAGCTTGTCGATCTGCGGGAACGGGTTGAGTGCCTCGACGAAGTTGCGCCCGTACCAGAAGCCGCTGGTGATCACCATCCCTCCGAGCCAGATCCCGAGCGCCCGCAGCCAGTGGCGGCGGCCGCCGAGGATCGCGACACCGATCGTTAGTGCGGCGATCGTCGCCAGGAGGGTGATCTTGGTGCCAATGCCCAGGCCGGCGGCGAGGCCGGCCATGAAGAGTGGGCCTGCGCCGACCGTCGCCAGAGCGTGCGGGTCCCCCTCCACCGGCACGTCCTCGACCACCCCCGGCTCGAGCTCGCCCTCCGGGGTCGCGTTCCATCTCTCGCTCCTTTCCGGGGCTCTCGCCTTTGGCCCGCCGGTGGAGCTGGCGTGAGCCGAGGCGGCGCCGTCCACCAGGAAGGCGAGGGCGGTCATCAGGAAGAAGAGCCCAGCGATGTCGTTGGGCCCCTGCCCGGCCTGCGAGCCGACCAGCATCTCCGAGTCGAGGACCACGGCGGCACCGAGGATGGTGACTCCACCGATCGCGTAGGGCCGCCCCACGCACCAGGCCGCGAGCAGGCAGAGCGCCACCCACATCAGGTTCATCAGCGGCGAGAGGAAGTCCGTCTTCAGGAAGACGATTCCGAGCCCGTGGATCAGTTCCGAGTTCTGCGGGTAGAACCAGGCCGCGAGCTTGAGCGGGTCCGTGAAGTGAAGTGGCCCGACATGACCGGTCTGCGCGAACCGGGCCGAGAAGGACATGTGGTACCAGGTGGTGTCCTGGTAGTACATCCCCTGGTCGACGGCCTGCCCGGTGGGGTGCGCCCAGTGGATGACGACGAGCGCGGCCGCCGCGATCCCGATCACGACCATGATCGCGCTCGATCGAGCCTCCGGCGTCTCGGGCGGCTCCGGCAACCCACGGCGCCTGGCCCAGTACGTCACGCCGAGGCCGGCCACGACGAAGCCGACCAGGAGCGGCACCTCCTTGAACAGCCCGAGCACCCCAAGGAGCTCGGCCACCAGGATCAACATCGAGATGCCGATCACCACCTCCGCGAGGCGCGCCAGCGCCCCCGTCCAGGCGGGCGCGAGCAGGGCTCGCAGGTGGTAGGCGCCTAGGCCGAGAGCGGTGGCGATCACCGCCAACTCCGCCGCGCCGAGCAGGTACCGGCCTGTACTCATCGGCTCATTGGCTCAAATCACACAAAACGCGCACAGCTCCATGCCGCGCGCGCGAGCGCGGAATCATATCCGCGCTGGAATTAATCGGGTTGCGCCTTCGCGCAGCCTCTCATCTGGTTCAGCGGCCGAGGTTGTGCACGACGTAGGCGTGCTCGCCGGGCTTGACCATGCCGAGGCGCCGCGCCTCGCGCTCGAGCGACGCCGGGCTGGAGGCATCGCGCAGCTGCCTGGTCAGATCGACCTTCTCCTGCTTGAGCTGGGCGAGCTGCTGCTCGCTGGACTTCGACCCCTGCCACGCCTGGAGCAGGTTCACCATCGGGTTCAGGTAGGACACCATCACTCCGAAGAGGACGAGCACGAGGGCGATCCGGCCGACGCGGTCCCAGCGGATCCGGCTCGGCCCGACCCGGCGCTGTACGCGACGTCGAGGTGCGCGCCTGGGCGCTGCGTATGCCCTGCTGCTCATAGGAGGACATTCGTGTCCTCGTGCCTGGACTCCTTCTCAGGACCGCTCGAAAACCGAGGTGCCGGGGAACCTGGCGCGGTCGCCGAGCTCCTCCTCGATCCGTAGCAGGCGGTTGTACTTCGCCACCCGGTCCGAGCGCGAGGGGGCGCCGGTCTTGATCTGGCCGGCGCGCGTGCCCACGGCGAGGTCGGCGATGGTGGTGTCCTCGGTCTCTCCTGAGCGGTGGGAGATCACGGTCGTGTAGCCGGCGTCTCGCGCGACCTGGATCGCCTCCAGCGTCTCCGTGAGCGTGCCGATCTGGTTGACCTTGATCAGGATCGAGTTCGCCACGCCCATCTCGATGCCGCGCCGCAACCGCTCGGGATTGGTGACGAAGAGGTCATCGCCGACCAGCTGGCAGATGTCGCCGATCTTCTCGGTCAGCGCCTTCCAGCCGTCCCAGTCCTCCTCGTCCATCCCGTCCTCGATCGAGACGACCGGGAAGCGGGCGCGGATGTCGTGCCAGTAGTCGGCCAGCTCCTCGGCGGTAAGGGTCCGCCCCTCGTGCTCGAGGACGTACTTCCCGTCGTCGAAGAGCTCGCTGGTCGCCGGGTCGAGCGCGATCATCACGTCCACGCCTGGCGCGTAGCCGGCCTCCTCGATCGCGTCGATCAGGAAGTCGAGCGCGGCCTGGTTCGAGGGGAGATCCGGCGCGAAGCCACCCTCGTCCCCCCCGCCGGTCGAGAGCCCCTTCTTGCTCAGGATCCCCTTGAGCGCGTGGTAGACCTCGGCGCCCACCCGCAGGCACTCCGCGAAGGTCTCGGCGCCCGCCGGGACCACCATGAACTCCTGGAAGTCGACCGCGTTGTCCGCGTGCGCCCCGCCGTTGAGGACGTTCATCATCGGCACGGGCAGCAGGTCGGCCGGGCCGGTGTCCTTGGCGCCGGTCGCTGCGTAGAGCTCCGCGAAGTAGTCATAGAGGGGCTGCCCGGTGTCGGCCGCCGCCGCCTTGGCCGTGGCGAGTGAGACGCCGAGGATCGCGTTGGCCCCCAGCCTGCCTTTGTTCGGAGTCCCGTCGAGCTCGATCATCGTCCGGTCGAGAGCGGACTGCTCGGCGGCGCGGGCGCCCTTCAGCGCCCCGGCGATCTCGCCGTTGACGTGCGAGACCGCCTTGGTGACCGACTTGCCCCCGTACTCGTCACCGCCGTCGCGCAGCTCCACGGCCTCGTACTCGCCGGTGGAGGCCCCGGACGGGACAGCGGCGAGCCCGCGGACGCCGGACTCGAGCACCACCTCGACCTCGACCGTCGGGTTGCCCCGCGAGTCGAGCACCTGGCGCCCATGAATGCTCTCGATCGTCGACATCGAGGCGGGAACGCTAGTCGACCAGGCGCTGCGCTGTCTGTCGCAGCGCCAGCTCCGGGTCAACGCCCAGCCGGCGTGAGGCCGCCACGGCCTCCATCAGGAGCAAGCCGACCAGCTGCTCCGCCTCCGCGCGTGTCGCCGGGTCCGATTGGGGACCTCCCGGCTTCTCCTCGTCCGCAGATCCCTCGGGATCCACCCGCCGCAGCACCTTGCGGGCGTAGAGCAGCGCCGGCAGGTTCTCGGGCAGCTCCGACGGCTCATCGCCGCCGCCCTCGACCTCTCGCTTGATCTCCTCCCACTGGGACAGGACCTCCCCGGCCGTCTCAAGGTCCTTGTCCCCGTAGACGTGCGGGTGGCGTCGGATCAGCTTCGCGGCGCAGGACTCGGCGACCGCTGCCAGGTCCCCCTCGCCCCTCTCCTCGAGCAGCAGGGAGAGGAAGAGGACCTGGAAGAGGACATCCCCGAGCTCGTCGACCATCGCCTCGGTGTCGTCGCGGCTCGCAGCGTCGGCGAGCTCATAGGCCTCCTCGACGGTGTGCGGGACGATCGAGCGGGCGTCCTGCTCACGGTCCCACGGGCACTCGCGGCGCAGGCGCCGGGTGACCTCGTCGAGGCGCTGCAGGGCTTCCAGGTACGCCGGCGTTGGGATGGCCGGCTAGCCGCCGGGGGTCAGACCGGAGAGGCCGCTCGGAACGGCCTGGGCCGTGGCGGCCCCGGCCGGATGCGGTCCCTGCGGCGTGCTGCCGCCCGTCAGAGCGAAAGGCGTGATCGTGCCGGGCGCCGCCGGGGTCGGGCCCGTGCCGGTGCACTGCAGCTGTCCGCTCGTGCTGGGGGCGCCCTGAGCCGCCTGCGCCTCCTGGCAGAACGCGAAGACGGGGGCCGGGCATCCCTGGCCGGACTGTCCCGGTTGAGACGGAGCGAGCTTGGACGGGTCGCAGGTCGGGGAGTTGCCCTTGAAGTTGTCGCATCCCTCGACCACGTAGTCGCTGGCGCATTGGGTCAGGTTCGTCCAGTAGTCGCGGAAGTCCTGACCGAACGCGGTCAGCGCCTCCTGCTGCTGCTGGCTCTTGATCTGCTGCCTGATCTGGTCGCTGATCTTGCCCGAGGCTCCGCCGCTGGTGGAGGCGGCGGTGTCATCGAAGCCCGAAACGTGCTCGGGCGTGGCGGTGATCACCTCGAAGACGAAGTTGCCGGCGGAGGTGACGACCGGGCCCTGGATCTCGTGCAGCGGGGCCTTGAAGATGTCGTCGTCGAGGGGCTGCTGGAAGGAGCCCGGCACGACGTCGGTGCGGAGGCCGCCCTTGTCCTTCGAGGTCGGGTCGGTCGAGTACTGCGCCGCGACCTTCTTCCAGTTCGCGTCGGAGTCATCGGTGCGGAGCGCCTGGTAGGCCAGATTGATCTGATGGGCGTCCTGGTTCTGGACGATCCGGATCGTGCGCTTGGCGGGCTGGGTGAACTGCTGCTTGTTGGCGTCGTAGTACTTCCGCGCGTCGCTGGTGGAGACGTCGCCGACGCTGTTCTGGACGCTGTCCTGGATCTTGTTCTGGATCAGCTGGAGCCTCGCTCGCTCCAGAACGTCGGCGTCGGTAAGGCCCGCCTGGTCGCGCGCCTTCACGTACTCCGCCTGCGTCTTGAACTGCGACTTGATCTGCTGGAGCGACTGCTGGACCTCGGTGTCGGTGAAGGTGAGGCCCTGCTTGTGGGCCTGGCCGACGATCCACGCGATCTGGAGCGCGGTCTGCATCGCCTGATCCTTGATCTGCTTGTACTGCGGATCACCCGGCTGGGGGACCGACTGGGCGCCGCTCTGCTTGGCGGTCTGCAGCAGGAAGCGGTTGAAGTTCGCCTTGCTGATGTGCCCGTCCTGCGCGAGGCCCGGAACATCGATGCTGGCGTCGTCGACCACGGCGACGTCGTCCGAGGGAACGCTCGGGTGACCGACGCCCACGGCGGCCGCGACGATCGCGACGGTCAGCACGAAAGTCGCGCCGAACAGGATCGCCAGATTGCGCTTCGAGAAGAAACCGCTCTTCACAGGGGCGGCAGCATAGCCGCCATCACCTAAGTCGGCTCTAAGGCGGGGCTCAGGCCGGGGCGGGTGCGGCGGTCGCGGCGCCCAACCCCTCGACCAAGGCGATCAGGGCGCCGAGGCGCGCACCGGCCTCCTCGGGCACCGGGACCGCGATGGTCCGCTCCCGCCACTGGTAGATCGCCTCGGGGACGCGCTCGTTGAGCGCGGTGACGCGCTCGGAGTCGAGCTCGATCGGCGAGACGCGCAGGCGACCGGCGCGGAACTCGACGGTCCGAACCCCGGCGTCCCCGAGCGCGATCCGGACGCGCTGGAGGTCGAGCAGGTTGGCGACGGACTGGGGAACCTGCCCGAAGCGGTCCTCGAGCTCCTCGCGGAGCGCTCGCAGCTCACCCGGCTCCCTGGCGGCGGCGACCCTGCGGTGGACGTCGATCTTGGCCGCCTCGAAGGGAATGTAGTCGGCCGGCACGTAGGCATCGACGTCGACGTCGATGCGCACCGGCTCCCTGGGCTCCGCCGGCAGCTCGGTGATGCCCGCGCGCAGCTCCTCTGCGGCGTCCTCGAGCATCTGGCAGTAGAGCTCGAAGCCGACGGCCGCGACGTGACCGGACTGTTCATCCCCGAGCAGGTTCCCGGCGCCGCGGATCTCCAGGTCGCGCATCGCGACCCGGAAGCCCGAGCCGAGCTCGGTGTTGTCCGAGAGCGTCGAGAGCCGTGCGGCGGCGTCGGGCGTCAGCGACTCGGCGGAGGGATAGAGCAGGTAGGCGAAGGCGCGCTCGCGGCTCCGGCCGACCCGGCCGCGGATCTGGTACGCCTGGGCCAGGCCGAGCTGGTCGGCCCTCTCGACCAGGAGAGTGTTCGCGTTGGGGATGTCGAGGCCCGACTCGATGATCGTCGTCGCGACCAGGCAGTCGTGCTCCCCGCGCACGAAGGCGAGCATCGTCGCCTCCAGCTCCAGCTCGTCCATCTGCCCGTGCGCCTCGGCGAACCGAACGCCCGGGCAGAGGGCGCGGAGGCGCTCGGCGGCCTCGTGCAGCGAGTCGATCCGGTTGTGGAGGAAGAAGACCTGGCCGGAGCGCTCCTTCTCACGAATGATCGCCCGCTTCACCAGATCCTCGTCGTAGGGGCCGACGTGGGTTCGGACCGGTCGCCGCCCCTCGGGGGGCGTCTCGATCACGGAGATGTCGCGAAGGCCGGCCAGCGACATCTGCAGGGTGCGCGGGATCGGGGTCGCCGAGAGCGAGAGGACATCGACCTTGAGCTTGAGCTGGCGGAGCAGCTCCTTCTGCTTGACGCCGAAGCGCTGCTCCTCGTCCACGATCAGCAGGCCGAGGTCCTTGCCGCGGACGTCACGCGAGAGCAGGCGGTGGGTCCCGATCAGGATGTCCACCTTGCCCGCGCTGTATCGCTCAAGGGCATCCTTGATCTCAGCCGGCCTCCGCAGCCGGGAGACCATTTCGACGTTGAACGGCGAGTCGGCGAAGCGCTCGCGGAAGGTGCCGAAGTGCTGCTGGGCGAGGATCGTGGTCGGGACAAGCATCATCACCTGCTTGCCGTCGGCGACCGCCTTGTGCGCCGACCGCAACGCGATCTCGGTCTTGCCGTAGCCGACGTCCCCGCAGATCAGGCGGTCCATCGGCCGCTCCGACTCCATGTCGGCCTTGACGGCGTCGATGGCGTCCATCTGGTCGGCGGTCTCGCGGTACGGGAACGCTGCCTCGAACGTCATCTGCATCTCCCCATCGGGAGAGAAGGTGTGACCGGTCCGGACCTGGCGCTCCGCGTAGAGGTTGATCAGCTCGCCCGCCATCGCGCTGGCGGCCTTCCGGGCGCGCGACTTGAGGTTCTGCCAGCGCTTGCCGCCCAGCGGGCTGAGCGCGGGCTCGTCCCCCTCCGCACCGATGTAGCGGCTGATCCGCGCGAGCTGGTCGGTGGGCGCGAAGACGCGATCGCCGCCGCGGTACTCCAGCTCGAGGTAGTCGCGGGTGACTCCGGCGAGCGTCTTGGTGTCGAAGCCGGAGAAGCGGGCGACGCCGTGGTCTTCGTGGACGACATAGTCGCCGACCCGCAGCTCGATCGCTGCAGCGAGCCGGGCGCGGGCCGAGACCGGCGTTGCCGCCGCGCGCCGGCGATGGATCAGCCGGCGCTGCGGGATCACCGCCAATTGCAGCTCTGGAGCCAAAAATCCCTCCCTCAGCCGCGCTTCCGCGAAGCTGACGCCCGGATCCTTGGGTGCGTGCTCGCCGAGGAACGGAACGTCGATGCGGCTCAGGTTGAAACGCGTGCGCTCCGCCTCGCCCCGGCCCTCGAAGGCGACGACGGTCCGGTACCCGGACCGGGTCAGCTTCTCCAGCTCCCCCTCGGCCTCGCCCAGGGTGCGCGACGGGAACTCCGCCCGTTGCGCCCTGAAGGAGTGCTCCTGGCCCGCGTCGGCGCCGAGCGACAAGCTGGCTCGGGCCTGCAGGGGCTCCGCGACGTCGACGTAGAGGCGGCGCGCGTCCTCCTCGAGGATGGACGCCGTGACGTCCTCCCAGTGGTCGTGGAGCGCGCCCGGGATCTCCTCCGCCGCGGCGATGGCGACGAGGGCCTCGGCAGGCACTAGGTCGAGCGGAGCGAGGAAGCCCGCCGGGTCGACGTCGTACCGATGCTCCTCGGAGATCTCGGCCGCAGGCGCGAGGTCGACCCGCTCAGCCTCCCCCAGCGAGCGCTGGGTGAAGACGGAGAAGCGGCGCATCGATTCGATCTCGTCGCCGAAGAGCTCGACCCGGATCGCCTGCTCCTCCGTCGCCGGATAGACGTCGAGAATGCCGCCGCGCAGTGCGAACTGGCCGCGTTCCTCGACCTGGTCGGTGCGGTCGTAACCGGCGTCGGCGAGCAGCAGGGTGACGTCGTCGAGGTCGACGCTCTCGCCCTTGTGGAGCGCGAGAGTCTCCGGGCGCAGCTTCGGGTCCGGCACCTTCTCCGCGAGCGCGATCGCGCTCGCGACGACCACCGCTGAGGGGTCCGCCATTGCGTTCATCGCCGCGATCCTCAGTCCCGCAAGGTGTGGCGGTGGATCCAGGTGGGACTCGAAGGTGGTTCCTCGCGAGGGATAGATGTGGACCGGGCGGGGTGCGAGGAACGCCTTCAGGTCGCCGGCAAGGTCGCGGGCGGAACGATCGTCCGCGGCGACCACCAGCACGGGTCCCGCCGGTGCGTCGTCGCCGATCAGGGTGGCGAGCAGGTACGGCCGCATCGCTGCCGACACGTAGGCGTCGATCGGCCTCTGCTTCGAGGACCGCAGTGCCTGCCGAAGCGCGCGGAGGCGCCCATTCTCATTCGCGATCTCGAGCAGCGGTCTGAGGCTCATCGTTCTTTGGGCACGACGAACGCCCGGATCGGCGATCCGGGTCGTCCGTCCGGGCATGGGCCCGGCCTCAACCGAGCTTAGCGACGGACCATTCTCGGCCTTGTAATCGGCGCGCCGTGGGCGGAGGATCGACTCAAATGCGATCGAAGGAGCATCCATGGAGGTTCATCCCGGTGTTTTCGTTTCCAACGTCTCGACGACCGACTTCCACGCAGACGACGAGATCGGTGGGGACGCCGAGGAGCACGTGCTCTTTGACAACGGCGAAGTAAGGGCCGGATTGAGCCGGTTCGAGAAGGGGGGCGATCCGGTCGCGGTATGGACGATTCCGGCAGTCCAGGTCCTGGTCGTGCTGGAGGGCAAGGCGCGTATCGAGATCTCAGACGGTCCCACGCTGGAGCTCAAGACCGGCGACATGGCGGCGTTGCCGAAGGGAATAACGACGACGTGGCACCTGACCTTGCCGTTCAAGGAGATGTGGGTGCTCGCCTAGCTGCGTTCGCGGTAGGGCAGCCCGGGGCCGGTGCGCTGCCACTCCACCTGGCCGCGGCCCTCGTCCGCCGAGCGCTCGACCACGCCGTCCCAGCGGTGCAGCATCTGCTTGAGCCTGGCGACCGCCTCGGGCGGATGGGCCGCGACCTCGGCCGCGAGGTCGAGGGCGGCGTCCTCGGTGCCGGCGGCGGGCGCTACCCGATGGACGAGTCCCAGCCGCAGCGCCTCGTCGGCGCTGACGTTCCGCGAGGTGAGCAGCAGGTACTTGGCCGTCGCCAGGCCGCAGAGGCTGACCAGGCGCGCCGGGCCGACGGGCACGCCAAGCTCGGCGCCGGGGAAGCGCATCCTGAGGTTGGAGCCGCCGACCCGGAGGTCACAGGCGACGGCGATCTCGGCGCCGCCACCGACCACGGAGCCGTGGCAGGCGGCCACGGTCGGCTTCGGGAACGCCGTCAGCTCGTCGTAGAGCTTCGCGAAGAGCTCCATGCGGCGGACGCGGCCCTCCTCATCGAGCTCCTCCTTGACGTCCGCGCCGGCGGAGAGCCCGAGGTGGTCGTTGGAGGAGATCACCACCACCCTCGCCTCCGTGTCGCCCTTCGCCCGGTCCAGGTGGGTGAGCAGCTCCTCGAGCATCTGGGTGTTGATCGCGTTGCGCGCCGTCTCCCTCTCCAGGCGGATCAGGGCAACCTGCTTCTCGTCGACCGTGTAGCTGGTCAGCGGCATCACTCGCTCCCCTCGTCGGATTCGGGCTCGACGCCCGTGAGCTGCTCGACCAGGCGCTCGGCCTCGTCGGCGGCCTCGTGGATCAGCCGGTCAACGTCGTCGCGCGGCTCGCGGAAGCGCGAGAGCACGTAGCTCGAGACGATCTCGGGATCGGTGCTGTCGGGCCGGCCGACGCCTCCACGTACCCGCCAGAAGTCCTTGCCCCCCAGTCCCTGGTTGAGGCTCTTCAGGCCGTTGTGGCCGGCGACACCGCCGCCGAGCTTGCTCCGCACCTCGCCGAATGGCAGATCGATCTCGTCGTGCAGGACGATCACGTGGTCGAGCGGCACCCCGAGCTCGCCGCGGGCGGGCCCTGCGGCGTTGCCTGACTCGTTCATGAAGGTCTGTGGGAGGAGGAGTGCGACCCGCGGCCCTCCGGGGCCCATTCGTCCCTCTGTGAGCAGAGCGCCGTATCGCTTTCGCGGCTTGGGCAAGTCCCAGCGCCTCGAGAGCTCCTCCGCAATCCGGAAGCCCAGGTTGTGACGGGTGCCCGCGTACCGATCGCCCGGGTTGCCAAGCCCGACGATCAAGGCGTCAGCCCGGCCGCTCGGTTGCCTCCGGCGCCGCAGCGACCAGCGGCTAATCCCCGCCTCCGCCGCCACCGCCGTCGCCTCCGCCACCGCCCGAGTCGCCGCCGCCGCCGAAATCTCCGCCACCGCCGGCGTCTCCGGAGCCTGGATCCTGGGGTGCCTGGCCGGGGTCCCCCTGCTGCCCGGGCTGATCGTGCCCGCCGTGGTGGTGGGATTCTCCGCCGCCGCTACCGGTGTCGGAAGGCGGGGGCTGGATAGGTTGAGATGGATCGCTCTGCGTCGAGGACCCGGATGAGCCCCGACGCCGCCCGAAGAGGCGATCCAGGAGTCCCACTACTCTCCGCCGGAGTCCTCGCCGCCGTCTTCGCCCTCGGCCGCCTCGCCCTCGGCAGGTGCCTCGCCCTCGGCGCCCTCCTCGCCCTCGGCGCCCTCCTCGCCCTCGCCGACGAGCTCGGCCTCCTCCTCGAGCTCCGGCTCGGGCTCCTCCTCGACGCGTGGCGGGCTCAGGGTGGCGATGGTGATCTCCTCGGGCTCGTCGGCCATCAGCTTGACGCCGCTCGGAATGGCGACCGAAGCGAGGTTGATCGTGTCGTTGATCTCCATCTCGGAGACATCGACGGTGAGCTGCTCGGGGATTGCGGTCGGCAGGGCCTCGACGGTGATCTCTCGGGTGACATGCTCGAGCACGCCGCCCTCGCGCACGCCGGGGGCGTTGTCAGCGCCCTCGAGCTCGATGGCGACCTCGGCCTGGATCTCCTCGTCCAGGCGAACCTCGAGGCAATCAAGATGGGTCACCTCACCGCGGACGGGGTGATGCTGCTGCTCCTTGATCACGACCGGGACCGCGGCGGAGCCTTCGAGCTCGAGGTCGAGCAGCGCCTGCCCCTCCTGCAGGACGCTGCGCAGCTCGCGCGAAGGCACCTGGAACGGGCGGGCCTCTCCGCCCTGGCCGTAGACGACGCCCGGCACCAGGCCGTCCTTGCGCAGGCGGCGTGTGGCCCGCGTCCCGAAGGTGTCGCGGGGGGAGACCTTGAGTGTGGTTCTGCCCTGTGCCATTGGTGTGACCTAGTTAAACGGGTCGCGCTGTCGCGCGCCCTTGCGTATCGCCGGACTGGCCAAGCAGGCTACGCTCGGGCGCCAGGATAGAAAATGACGGGAGACCATGGGCAGCGACCGAGACATTGAAAGAGAAGGCGAGAGCCAAAACTGGGCCGTAGAGGCCCTGCGCGCCGACCTCAGCAACCGGCCGCGGACCAAGCCTCCGGAGCCGGAGGAGCAGGAGCGAAAGATCCCGCAGACGCGAATCGGCCGCTCCGCGAAGCTCGGCACCGCAATCGGCGGCCAGGCCACCCGCTACGCCGGGACCGCCGCCGCCAACGTCGTCCGCTCCGACGAGAAGTCCCAGGAGCGCCTGGAGACTCGGCACATCGAGACGGCGCTCAAGATGGCCTCCGTCCTGGGGGAGATGAAGGGCGCCGCTATGAAGATCGGCCAGATGGCGTCGTTCATCGACGTCGACTTCCTGCCGCCCGAGTACCGCGAGATCTACCAGAAGCAGCTCTCCAAGCTCCGCACCCATGCCCCGGCCATGCCGTGGGAGAAGGTGCGCACCGTGCTCGAGGAAGAGTACGACGAGCAGCCCGAGGGGGTCTTCGCATCGATCGAGGAGGAGGCCTTCGCCGCGGCCTCGATCGGTCAGGTCCATCGCGCGACGCTTCACGACGGCTCCAGGGTCGCCGTCAAGATCCAGTACCCGGGCGTTGCCGAAGCGCTCGAGTCCGACGTCGCCAACATGGGCATCCTGCTGCGCCTGGCCAGGGCCCTCGCCCCGGGACTCGACGCGAAGGCCGTCGCGTCCGAGCTGCGCGAGCGCGTCCTCGAGGAGCTCGACTACGAGTTCGAGGCGCAGAACCAGCGCACCTTCGCCCGCGCCTACGACGGGCACCCCTTCATCTTCGTCCCCAAGGTGCACTCGCGGCTCTCGCGCCGCCGCGTGCTGGTCTCCGACTACGTGGAGGGCCGCCGCTTCGACGAGGTCAAGGAGCTCGAACAGGACGAGCGCGACATCTTCGGCGAGATCGTCTTCCGCTTCTGCTTCGGCTCGGTCTACCACCTACGTCACTTCAACGCCGACACCCACCCGGGCAACTACCTGCTGATGGAGGACGGCCGGGTGGCGTTCCTCGACTTCGGGATGACCAAGCGGCTGACGGATCAGCAGATCCAGCTCGAGCAGCGGGCGGTGGACGCCGCCGGCCGCGAGGACCCGGAGGGACTGCGCGAGGCGCTGCACGACCTCGGCTTCGTCGCCGACCCGACCCGCGTCGATGCCGAGCGGCTGATGGAACACGTGAAGATGGTCGGCGGCTGGTACATGGAGGACGGCGAGGTCCAGATCACGCCCAGCCGCGTGATGAAGATGATCGAGGTGACCTCGGACCCGCGCTCGGACTTCTTCGACCTGGTGCGGAGGGAGAGCCTTCCCGCCGACGAGCTGATGGGGCGCCGCATGGAGACGGGGCTGCTGGCGGTCCTGGCTCAGCTGCGCGCCACGGCCAACTGGCACCGCATCATGCGCGAGTGGGTCTATGCCGACCCGCCCTCGACCGTGCTCGGCGAGGCGGAGTGGCGCTACTTCGAGCGCCGCGGCAGGTCGCAGACGCCCGGGCTGCCGAGCAGGGTCTAGCCCGAACGGCTAGCGCTCCACCGTCACCCGCAGGAAGGTCGCCGGGATCGAGGTGGCGTCACCGTCGGTGTTCTGCTCGTTGAACAGCGTCTCCAGCTCAGCCTGCAGGTCAGCCTCGCGGCCGTCCCCGGCTGCCGCCTCGAACGCGTTCATGGTCGGCCCGTAGTAGTCCCTGAAGATCGCCACGAGCTCGGCGGGGGTGCCGTCGTAGTTGAAGGTGTAGGTGTCCCGCTCGCACGAGATCCTGTCCTCCGAGACGCCCGCCTCGGTGAACCGCTCGACCACGTTCTCCTCGACGCCCCAGGTCACCGGGCTCACGAATCCCTCCGGGGGCGGGGGAGAGTAGGAGGCACTGATCTTCAGGATTTGCGCGACCAGCGTCGGGTCGTTAGGGATCCAGTTCCCCATCACGATGCGGCCGCCCGGCTTGGTGACCCGGACCATCTCCTTGGCGACGTCGAACGGCTTGGGGGCGAACATCGCGCCGAACATGCTGACGACGAGATCGAAGCTCTCATCGTCGAGGTCGCTCAACTGCGAGGCATCGCCCTCCTGGAAGCGAATGTTGGTCAGGCCGAGCGCTTGCGCCCGGTCGTTGCCGGCCGCGACGAGGTTGCTGGAGATGTCGACGCCCAGCACGTCGGCCCCGCGCTGGGCCTCCGGGATCGCGGTGGTTCCGTCCCCGCAGCCCAGGTCGAGCACCTGCATCCCCTCGGTGATTCCGAGCCCCTCGACGAGCGCCTCGCCGCTCTCTCGCATCGTCTCCGCGATGCGCGTGAAGTCGCCCTTCTCCCACAGTGCCTTGTTCGCATTCATCGGTTCTCCGTCCTTGGATAGCTGGATGACGTTCGATTTCTATGGAGTGGCTACGGCGCTGAGCGTCAAGGAGTTTGCTATTTCGCGGCCGGGTGCGGCTTCCCCTCGGCGACCTGGAAGAGCCTCGGGTCGTTCGAGCAGATCCCGTCCACGCCCATGGCGAGCAACTCCCGCATGCGGCCGGCATCATCGACGGTCCACGCCATCAGCTCCAGGCCGAGATCGTGGGCGACATCGACGGCCTTCGGCGTGATGATCGGGTGGTAGACCCAGACGGCGTTCACCTGAAGCTCAGGCGCCTGCTTGGCCAGGATGCTCGGATAGCGGCGGCGAAGGGCGGATAGCCCCGCCCGGAGCGCCGGCTTAGCCCAGCCGTACTGCGTCCAGTCGCGCTTCGTCTTGGGATACGTCCAGCCGAGGCGCAGGTCCGGCTCCAGCTGGCGCAGCTTGCGCAGGCTGTCGATCTCCTGGGTGGAGACCATTGCGCGCTCGAGCAGGCCCCGGCCCTCCAACGCGCCCACGAGCTCCGCCTCGCTCCCTGCCAGCTTCAGGTCGCAGTCGATCTCCACCTGGTCGAGCGGAGGCTCCAGGAACAGGTCGAGGGCCTCGGTCAGGTCCATCGGACGCCGCCGCAGGGCGTCGTCGAAGTCGTGGGCGACGATCAGCCGGCCCTCCTGCTCACGGAGGACGTCGAGCTCGATCATGTCGACACCCTGCTCGACCGCGGCGTCGAAGCTCTCGGGGGTGTTGCCCGTGATGATCGCGTCGGCGCCCTTGTGGCCGATCCGGCGGTACGCCGGGGTTTGCTCGGCAGGGGCCTTCTCGGCCGGCTTCTCCTGTTCCTCCTTGGGCTTGGCCGCCATGGCGGCGCACACTAGGGGTTCGTGCGACTGATTGACTCTGACTCGATGGCTCGCCCGTTCCTTCTCATCCTGGCCTGCGCGGCGCTCATCGCAGGCTGCGGCGGGAGCGGAGGCGGCGATCAGCAGAGCGCGCGGGACGTGGCGCGGGCATATGTCGAGGCCCGGAACCAGGGCGACGCCGGGAAGATCTGCGAGCTCTACAGCGCCCAGCTGATCAGCTCCCTGAAGACCACGAACTGCGTCGCGTTCGTCCAGGAGCAGACGTCCGGCACCGCCACGGACCTGACGCTCGTGCGCGTCTCGGAGAGCGGCGACCATGCCACGGCGACGATCCAGGCCCGCCTGGGCGGCGGCATCGCGAACGCGATCGCGCCGATCGAGCTGAAGCTCACCCGCGAGGGCGGCGAGTGGAAGGTCTCGGGGCTGGGCGGTGAGTAAGGTCGGCTTCGCCATCAGACCGCGGCTGTAGCGGCCGCCCGTCAGAAGTCGGGGCGGCTTCGCCGCCCCTCCGAAGTACGCGGCCTGACAGCCGCTAGAAGAGCTGGTTCTTTGACGGCCGTGACGACGGGTTACGCCGCGTAGCGCCTTTGTACGTGAGAGCAGGGAGAACGTCCCGCCGGGGGGAGGCTTTGTGACGGCTCGTATCGCCCCGTTGTAAGGCGTTCGTGACCATTCCGTGCAGACGCGCTACCCGGCCTGAGAATCGGCCTGAGAGCCCCGGTGAGAGGGTCTCGCTACTCGCAAAATCATCGAAAATCGGTAACGATTCGGACGCGAGGGCCCCTCATCCGGGGAGGGACCCTCGCTATATGAAGATCGGACCTACGGCGCCGCGGCTTGAATAGGGTGCCGTTTTTGCGAGCCGCGCTACCCGGCGGCTGAGGTTCTCGGCGGGTCAGAAAACGGCGAGAGGCAGACACGCCACGGACGGTGATAGACCTTTCTCGCCCCCTGGGGCCGCCGCGAAGGGTCTCGCTGGCAAGGCGCTCGTAACCGTTTCGTGCCCACCAGGGGCGCAAACCGCATTGGAATGCGGGTAAGGCTAGAAGAGCTGGTTCTCGCCCGCGAAGATCTCGGAGACCGAGTCGTCGGTGAAGATCCGGCGTATCGAGTCGGCGAGCGTCTGGGCCGCTGAGATCACGGTGATGTTGTCCGGGGCCCCGGGACGCTGCGGCAGCGTGTCCGTGACCACGATCCGCTCGATGCCCGAGTTCTCCCGGCCGAGGCGCTCATAGGCCGGGCCCGAGAACACTCCGTGGGTCGCCACGGCAAGCACGCGCTTGGCGCCCTCGTCGAGCACGGTCTGGGCGGCGGCGGTGAGGGTGCCGGCGGTGTCGATCATGTCGTCGACGAGCACGGCGGTCTTGTCCTTCACCTCTCCGACGACGTAGCCGATCTCGGCGACCTGCTGAGCGGGGCGCTCCTTTTCCATGACAGCCCAGTGGCTGCCGACCTTGCGGGCGAAGTTGCGGGCCGTCTTCACGCGGCCGGCGTCCGGCGAGACGATCACCAGTTCCTCATCGAAGCCCATGTCGGAGACGTACTGGGCGAGCATCGGCATCGCCGTCATGTGATCCAGCGGGACATGGAAGAAGCCCTGGACCTGGCCGGCATGGAGGTCCATGGTGAGGACGCGGTCGACGCCGACGCCCTCGAGGCACTTGGCGACGATTCGCGCCGAGATCGGCTCGCGGGGCGCGGACTTCTTGTCCTGGCGGGCGTAGCCGTACCAGGGCATCACCGCGATGATCCGGTGGGCGGAGGCGCCCTGGGCGGCGTCGATCATCGCGAGCAGCTCCATGAGCGCGTCGTTCGGGGTCATCCCCTCGATCTCGTTGGCCGCGGTCGACTGGACGATGAAGACGTCGGCGCCGCGGATTGACTCCTCGTAGCGGCAGTAGACCTCTCCGTTGGAGAAGGTCTTCAGGGTGACGTCGCCGAGGTCGACGGCGAGGTGCCGTGCGATGTTGGAGGCGAGCTCTCCGGAGGCGCGGCCACCGAAGACCATCAGGCGCTTGCGGTAGTCCTGAACGATCTCCGACATCGGGTGAGGCTGCTCGACCGTGCTCACGAGTCTTCTCCCTCGCTCGATTCCTTGTCCTTCTTCGCCGCGTAGCCCTCGACGTTCTTCTGCTCTGGCCTCGAGATTCCCAACGCTCCGGGAGGAATGTCGTCGGTGACCACCGACCCGGCCCCAGTGTATGCGTCGTCGCCGACTTCTACGGGAGCGACGAAGGTCGTGTCAACCCCGGTGTGAACGTTCTTCCCGATCTTGGTGCGATTTTTGTTGCGCCCGTCGTAGTTTGCGGTGACGGTGGTGGCCCCGAGGTTGGTTCCCTCCCCCACCTCGGCGTCGCCGATGTAGGAGAGGTGGGGCACCTTCGCGCCGGGCCCGATCTCGGAGTTCTTGATCTCGACGAAGGTGCCGGCCTTGGCGCCGTCGCCGATGTGGGCGTCCGGGCGCAGGTAGGTGAACGGGCCCACCCTGGCCTCGTCGCCCACCTGGCACCCGGTCAGGTACGAGTGGATGACCGTGGCCCGCTCCCCGACGCGGGAGTCGATCAGCGTCGCCATCGGGCCGACGGTGCTGCCGGACGCGATGGCTGTGCTGCCGCGCAGCGTGGTCCCGGGAAGAATCGTCGTGTCCGGCTCGATCCGGACGTCGGCGTCGATCCAGGTCGCGCCCGGATCCTCGATCGTCACACCGGCCCGCATGTGCGCCAGGTTGATCCGGCGGCGTGCCTCGGCTGTGACCCGGGCGAGATCAGCGCGGTCGTTGACCCCCAGGTTGACCGCCGGGTCTCCGACCAGATGGGCGATCACTCTGCCGCCCGCCTCGCGGATCAGGGGCAGGACGTCAGGGAGGTAGTACTCGCCCTGGGCGTTGTCGTTGGTCAGGCCGTCGAGGGCGTCGGCGAGGGCCTTCCCTGAGAAGGCGTACGTCCCGGCGTTGACCTCCCGGACCCCGAGCTCCTCCGGAGAGGCATCGCCGGGCTTCTTCGTCTCGACGATCTTCTGGACGTCGCCGTCCACTGCGCGGATCACGCGGCCGAAGGTGCCCGGATCGTCGAGCTCGGTGGTCATCATCGTCGCGGCCGCACCGGCCTCGGCGTGGGCGCCGAGCAGACCGCCGATCTCCTCGGCACTGAGCAGTGGGGTGTCGCCGGAGAGGACGAGGACCGTGTCCGAATCGCGAACGACGTCGAGGGCCGCGCGGAGGGCCCCGCCGGTGCCGTCGGCCACGGGCTGCACGATCGTCTCGGTGCCCTCGGGCAGTACCGAGGAGAGATCGTGATCGGGCGAGATGATCACGGATACCCGGCCCGCGCCCGCCTCACGGGCGGCCAGGATCGGCCAGGCGATCATCGGTCGCCCGCAGACCTCGTGCAGGACCTTGGGCACGGCCGAGCGCATCCGGGTGCCCTGCCCAGCGGCCATGATCAGGGCCGTGGTGGCCGGGAGATTCACAACGGGATCGTAAGGCCACCGGCTCCCCGCACGGTCCGCGGCGACCTGCGTGAGAAGCGCCAACCGGACGGCTATCTGCGGCTGCCGACGCAAACGGGGCCCTCCAAGGAGGGCCCCGTCAGGTCACTGGTCTTGTGCGACCCGTTGCCTCGGGCTACGCCGGGCAGATGGCATAGATCGAGAACAGCCCCTGGGCCTGGAAATTGTTGGCCCCGTTGACACGGGTCACCCGGACCGTCGCTCCGCCCAAATAGCGGATGGAGGCCATACCGCTGATGTCCTGGAGCGGATGCAGCGGAGTCGCACCGACCGAGCAGGTGTCCACGCTGCGCGGGAAGGTCACATCGCAGAACGCGGTCGGCCCCGGGGAGGTCCCGACCTGGGCGGCGGTGATCCCGCCGGTCTGCTTCGAGATGGTGCAGGTATCGCCTGCGTTGACGGTCGCCCCCATCACCCGGGAACTGAGCTGCGCTCCGGCGATGTTCTTGACCTGCTTCTTCTCCTTCTTGGTCAAAGCGGTGGCGGCGATACCCGTGCCGACCATCGCCATGACCAATGCCAGGACGGCGACGATCATGCTCGCAGACGGCCGCCGCACGCTTAGCTTGCGCATAGGAACTCCCCAATCGCTGGTAGTTGAGCCGAGATTGGTCCACCCTAGCCCGCATTGGGGGCCCGAGCAAGGAGCCGCGGGTCAGGTCTGTGAGGCCGCGGCCTCCCGCGCTTCGAAGGCTGCGGTGACCAAGTCCACAATCGGCTGCGGGGCCTTCTCCGGGGAACCGGCGTCGTGCGGCGGCTGCGGGTCGTACTCGATGCCGAGCTGCACGGCCTGGGCCACCTCCGGCCCGTTGATCTTCGTGACCAGCTCGAGCGCCATGTCGATTCCCGAGGAGACCCCGGCGGCGGTGATGATCTTGCCGTGCTCGACGATGCGCTCGGGGACGGGCTTCGCCCCGAGATCGGCGAGCACGTCGCGGGCCAGCCAGTGAGTCGTCGCGGGGGCGCCGTCGAGGAGACCCGCGGCGGCGAGCAGCAGCGAGCCGGTGCAGACCGAGGTGGTCCAGGTGCTGGTCTCGTGCACGCCGCGGATCCACTCGTGCAGCGGCTCGTACTCGAGCAGCATCCGGTTGCCGAAACCGCCGGGGACCACGACGATGTCGGGGCTCGGCACCTCCTCCAGAGAGGCATCGGCGACCAATGAGAGCGTGTCGGACTCGTTCCGAATCGGCCCCGGCTGCTCCGCGACGAAGATCGACTCGTTGCCCGGAACGGAGTTGAGGACGTCGTGTGGCCCGGTGATGTCGAGGGCTGTGAAGCGGTCGTAGAGCAGGTAGGCGACTTGCATGGGATCTCCTCTCAGTGGGCTGGCGTGGGTGACTCGGAAATTCGCTGGAACCTGCCGCGGTACGCGGCCGGGGCGACGCCGACCCGGCGCGAGAATGCACGGCGCATCGTCTCCGGGGTGCCGAAGCCGCACCGGGCAGCGACGAGCTCGACCGGGTCTGCGCTCTCCTCGAGCAATTGCCGGGCCCGCTCCACGCGGAGCTCCTCGACGTACGCGGCCGGGGTCATGCCGGTCTCCCGCCGGAAAAAGCGAGCAAAGTTGCGCGGGCTCATCGCGGCGCGCTCGGCAAGGGCCTCGACGCGGAGGTCGGCATCGAGGTTGTCGGCGATCCAGGACTGGAGTTCGCGCAGGGGCCGGCGCTCCGCGAGCTGCGCCGAGAGGTGGGTGCTGAACTGAGCCTGGCCGCCGGGGCGCTGGAGGAAGAGGACGAGCCAGCGGGCAATCTCCACGGCGGTCTCGCGACCGAGGTCCTCCTCCACCAGCGCGAGGGAAAGATCCATCCCTGAGGTGACGCCCGCGGAGGTCCAGACGTTCCCGTCCCGGACGAAGATCGGGTTGGGGTCGACCGTGAGCTCCGGGTGGCGCCGGGCGAGCTCGGCGGTCGACGACCAGTGCGTCGTGACGGTGCGGCCCTCGAGCAGGCCCGCCCGGGCAAGCAGGAACGCTCCCGAGCAGACGGAGGTGACGCGGCGCGAGCGCCGGGCGGCGCTGCGGATCCAACGGATCAACGCAGCGTCGTCCTCCGCCTTGGCGACCCCGAAACCGCCGGCGACGATGAGGGTGTCGATCGGGCCGCGGCAGCGCGAGGTGGTGGTCTTGGGCACGAATCCCGTAGCCGCTCGATCGGGTCGTGATCGGCCCGGGGTTCTTGGCGACCACCTCCACCGTGTAGGCGCCGCCACCCGCCAGCGCGTCGGCGCCGGCGAACACCTCGGCCGGCCCGATCACGTCGAGCGGCTGCACCCCCGGGAAGGCGAGGATGACGATCCGGCGAGGAGTCTTGGCCGCGACCACGGGCGAATCATGGCCGTATCCGCGTCTGTCCGCAATGACCAATAGCGGACGATTTCTGCCACACGGTGAGGCTGGGGAGCCCGGAATCGAACCGGGATAGCGGCCACCAA
Organism: uncultured Solirubrobacterales bacterium; assembly: GCA_963774305.1. Taxonomy (GTDB): domain Bacteria; phylum Actinomycetota; class Thermoleophilia; order Solirubrobacterales; family 70-9; genus DASUPK01. Next base: position 102,553 of record CAVZEM010000008.1, read on the forward strand.
AAGACCGAGTCTTGCCTTTAGACGACTCCCCAGGGGAAGAAATCAGTGTATGCGCGGACTAAGCTCAAGACGTGGAGCGCATCGCGTCAACTGATGAGCGACTCGAGCTTCTTGCCCAGAAGGTCGAAGCGGGCTTTGCGCGCATGGATGCTGGATTTAAGCGCGTGGATGCCGGGTTCGAGCGCGTCGACCGCGACATCCGCGAGCTGCGGGGCAACATCTTCCGATTCGGCGGGGGCATCATTGTCGGCTTGGTCGGCGTCATCGTCACCCTCATCGGCGTGATCGGCGCTTTGATCGCCACGAACTGAGACCCGGTGATCCGGGAACGGGCTTGACGGCGAATCCGTAGAAACCGCCCCGACCCTGGAGGAGAGATGGCAAAGGAGTACGTGTTCCTGGACGAGTGGGACGTCGACGCCCCACAGGAGGCGATCTTCAACGCGCTCGCCGACGCCCGCACCTACCCGGAGTGGTGGAAGCCGGTCTACATCGAGGTCGAGGGGGAGGAGCCGCCCGGCGAGGGCGTGACGACCCGGCAGCACTTCAAGGGCAAGCTGCCGTACACGCTGAAGACGACCTCGAAGATCGTGGTCTTCGATCCGCCGACCCACTTCCAGGTCGAGGTCGTCGGGGACCTCACGGGCACCGGCAAGTGGACCCTGGCGCCGAACGGCGACGGCAGGATCCACGTCCGCTTCGACTGGATCGTGCACGCCGATCGCCCCTTCCTCCGCTACCTGACCCCGATCATGCGGCCGATATTCCGCTGGAACCACAACTGGTCGGCGGCCCGTGCCAAGGAGGGATTGGAGCCCTACGCGCAGCGACTGCCAGGCCGCTGATTCCAGGAGCGAAGGGCGAAGCCCGAAGCGACTTATGAGGGGCGGCCGCTTGCGGTCGCGACCATATGGCGAAGCCGGGTAACGCGACCCGATTAGTCTCCTCCACGCATGCCCTCCCTCCAGTCGCGCTTCCCGCGCATCTCCTGGTACGGATTCCTCTCGGACTGCCACACCGGCGCCCTCGTCTCACCCGAGGGCTCGATCGAGTGGCTCTGCCTCCCCCGTTTCGACTCCGAGAGCGTCTTCGGCTCGCTGATCGACCGCAGCGCCGGCTTCTGGCGCGTTGGACCGCCGGGGCTGATCGCGCCGGTCAGCCGCCGCTACATCCCGGGCACGAACGTGCTCGAGACCACCTGGATGACGGGCTCCGGCTGGGTCGTCATCCGCGACGGGCTCACCCTCGGGGACTGGCGGCAGAACAACGACTTCGAGCCCCACCGGCGCCCCCCGCCGGACGACGAAGCCGAGCACGTCCTGATCCGGCAGGTCGAGTGTCTCCAGGGTGAGGTGGACATCGAGATGATCTGCCAGCCGGCCTTCGACTACGGCGCGACCCGCCTTGACTGGCAGCGGCGCGGCGACGACGGGACCGACGCCGAGGTCACCCACAAGAACATCCACCTGATCCTCACTGGCGATCTCCCAATCGGGGTCGACGACACGGACGCCCGCTCCCGCCACCGCATGAAGGCCGGAGAGGTCCGCTACAGCGCGCTCAGCTGGGGCCCGGCGCCGATCCCACCGAGCTCAGCCGAGGAATGCGAACAGCGCCTCCAGCGCACCGTCGACTTCTGGCGCCGCTGGCTCGAAGGCGGCAGCTTCCCCGACCACCCCTGGCGCGACTATCTACAGCGTTCCGCCCTGGTCCTCAAGGGGCTCACCTATTCGCCGACCGGAGCCCTGATCGCCGCGCTCACCACGTCACTGCCGGAAACCCCCGGCGGCGAGCGCAATTGGGACTACCGCTACACCTGGATCCGCGACGCCACCTTCGCCCTCTGGGGGATGCACACCCTCGGATTCGACTACGAGGCGACGGACTTCATGGGCTGGCTGGCGGACGTCTACCAGGAGAGCCTCAAGGAGGGCCATCCCGAGATGCAGATCATGTTCGGGATCGGCGGCGAGAGGGACCTCACCGAGAGCGTCCTCGACCATCTCGGCGGCTACGAGGGCGCCAAGCCCGTGCGCGTCGGCAACGCCGCTTACAGCCAGCGCCAGAACGACGTCTACGGCGCGCTGCTCGACTCCGTCTACATCCACGCCAAGGTCCAGGACCACCTCCCTCACGAGCTCTGGGAGGCCCTCTGCCGCCAGGTCGAAACGGCGATCGCCGTGTGGGAGAAGCCCGACCAGGGGATCTGGGAGGGGCGCGGAGAGCCCAAGCACTACGTCTCCTCGAAGCTGATGTGCTGGGTGGCCCTGGACCGGGGGTGCCGGCTGGCGGACCGGATAGGCGACGAGGACCGCCTGAAGAGGTGGACCGACGTGGCCCACCAGATCCGCGACGACATCCTCGAGAAGGGGATCTCGGACCGGGGCGTCTTCCGGCAGCATTACGAGACAGACGCACTCGACGCCTCCACCCTCCTCGTCCCGCTGGTTCGGTTCCTCCCACCCGACGACGAGCGGGTCGTCAACACGGTCAGGGCGATCGACGAGGAGCTGACCGAGCATGGGCTCGTGCTCCGCTACCGGGTCGAGCAGACCGACGACGGCCTGGAGGGAGAGGAGGCCAGTTTCCTGATCTGCTCGTTCTGGCTGGTGTCAGCCCTGTCCGAGATCGGCGAGCCGCAGAAGGCACGCGAGATGTGCGAGAAGCTGCTCTCCATGGCGGGCCCACTCGGGCTCTACGCCGAGGAGCTGGACGCCGGGACCGGCCGTCACTGGGGCAACTTCCCGCAGGCCTTCACCCACCTGGCGCTGATCAACGCCGTCAGCCACGTGATCTCGGACGATCGCGCGACCGGCGACCGCGAGGTCACTGCGGTGCTCAGCGAGATGATCTCGCAACACGCCGGTTAGCGGCCACCAGGCCGCTCCACTTCGGAGCGGAGGGCGAAGCCCGGAGCGACTTATGTGCGGCGGCCGCCTGTGGCCGCGATTGAAGGCGAAGCCGTTACTCGTTTTCGGCGGGCGGAACCCGCCCAGCCTCGGTGCCCGGCTCGCCGGCCGGCCCCGTCGGCGACGCGATGCCGAGGACGCGCATCGCCTTCAGCCCCAGGCCGAGCTTCTCCCGGCCCTCCGTGGAGGTGACGTCGTGCCCGCAGAGCTCGCGGGCGCGCTCGAGCCGGTAGCGGATGGTGTGGCGATGGGTGTAGAGCTGCTGCGCTGTGGCGGCGACGTTCCCGTCGTTCTCGAGATAGGTCTCGACCGTCGTGACCAGCTCCGTCTCGTACTGCTCGTCGTAAGCGACCAGAGGCTCGACGGTCTCGGAGTAGAAGCGCTGGAGCTCGGCCGGGTCCTCGCTCATCGCGGGAAGCAGCAACCGGTAGGCGCCGGTGTGCTCGAAGGCCAGCACTCGCGCTCCCTCGGCCTCGCCGACGTTGGCCGCCAGCAGCGCCTCCTGGCCGGCCCGGTAGAGGTCCACCGGATCCGGGGCGAGGCGGCTCTGGGAGACGCTGACCGTGAAGCCGCTGAGACCCGCGTCGAGCTCGTTGGCGAGCGCGTCCGCGGCGCGGGCGAGCTTCTCCTCCTCGTCGGCGGGGACGATCGCGATCACCTCCGCACCTTCGCCCTCCGGATTCCCCTCGGCCCCGAGCGCCCCCGGGCTGATTGCCCTGACGGCGCGAAGCGCGATGGTTAGGACGCGGGAACGCCACTCACCGGTCTGCGCGACATGCGGCACCGCCCGCGCGATCAGGACGCCCGCGCCACCGGCCAATTCGGTGCCGAGTTCCGCGGCTCGGGCCTCGATGTCGCCCCGATCGGTGATCTTGCGCTCGAGCAGCGCCCGCACGAAGTCCCCCGCCGCCTCCTCGGTCGCCCACTCGGGCGAGCGGGAGCGCTCGAGCTCGAGCCCCACCAGCGTTGCGACCATCCGCAGCAGGGCGGCATCGGGCTCGTCCTCCCCGCGAGGGCGCCAGCGCAGCTCGCCCACCGAGCTGTCTGCCACACGCAGGTCCACCGTCTCCACCCCGCCGCCTCCGGCGAGCAGCTTCTTCTCCTCGTCAGGGGAGGCGGCGGCGACGGCGAGCACGTTGCTCGTCCGGTCGATCAGCGCGACGCTGGCGTCCAGCGCCCGCCCGGCGGCTCGGGCCACGGCCGGCATCCCGGCTCCGGCCTCGATCGCCCCCGAGAGCTCCTCGAGGCTGCCGGGATCGGCGTGGCGCTCGCGTGAAGTCTCCTTCGCGTTCACCGGGGCATGGTAGGTAGAGCTGCCCGGCTTCGCCATCAGATCGCGGCCACAAGCGGCCGCCCCACCTAAGTCGCTACGGGCTTCGCCCTCCGCTCCAAAATGGAGCGGCCTGGTGGCCGCTAGCCTAGACCCAAGTGCTGATCTTGTCCCAGTTGAGGAAGATCACGACGCCCAGGACGAGCCCGATGAGCACGAGTGCCGCGAGGACGAAGAGGGAGAGGAACCCGGCCACCAGCTTCTCCCAGGCGCGGCCGTACGACCCCAGCGCGGGCGCCAGGATCAGCCCGATGAAGGCGGCCACCGAGAGCAGTCCGGCGAGGCCGAATAGGTAGTACTCAGTTCCCAGCGCCAGCACCGGCGCCAGGATCGAGCTGAGGGGCTCGTTCATGACGCCGAGGATTGTGGCGGATGTAGGAGGTGATCAGCGCCACGATGGCGGCCGCCGAGAAGCAGGAGAGGCCGAGCGCCCATCCGGAGGTCACGTCACTGAGCCAGTGAACCCGCAGGTAGACGCGCGTCAGCCCGACGAGGGCCGCGAGCAGGACGCCGGCTCCGATCACCAGGCTCCTCTTCGTGATCCCCGGAACGAGTCGCAGGGCGACGGTGACGGCGAGCCAGACGTAGAGGGTCGAGTAGGCGGCGTGACCGCTGGGAAAGGATGAGCCCGAGGCCGAGGTGAGCGGGTCGGGGGGACGGGGGCGGTCGGTCCACGCCTTGATCCCGTGGACGATCAGGATGGTCATCACCATGCCCGCGACCAGGACCCAGAACTCCATCCAGCGGCGCGAGGCGGCCAGGATCACCGCCACCAGGGCGGCGAGCGGCCAGGTCACCCACCCCGAGCCCAGATCGGTGAACCCCTTCGCGGCACTGGTGAGCCAGCCGGCCTGCAGGTCCTGCGCGACGTCCAGCGCGGTGTGGTCCCCAGGCGTCGGGCCGGGATCGCCCGAGATCACCGACCAGTAGGCGATCAGCACGAAGAGCCCGACCGAGAGCGCGGCGAGCAGGGTGGTCAGCTCCAGGCCGAGCCCGCCCGGCGTCAGGCGCCGGCCGAGGAAGGCGAACTGGGGGCGCAGCCGCCGTCCGAGTGCCAGCAGCGGGCGAAGCGCCCGCCGCTTCTCCATCTCCGCCGCGAGCTTTCCCCGGTTCTCGGGATCGCGCAGGAACCGGAACGCGAGGAAGAGTCCCACCCCCACCCCGATGACGATCGCGAACACGAGCAGACCCTTGCCAACGACCTTGGTGACCGTGTCGAGACTCTGCGCGAAGAGGTAGCCGACCAGGATCAGGCCGGTCGACCAGAGGCCGGTGCCCAGGATGCTGTAGGGCGCGAAGTTCCGGTACGGCAACTTGCTGGTGCCGGCGATGAAGGGGGCGAGCGCCCGCACCAGGCCGATGAAGCGGCCGATCAGGATCGTCCGCCCGCCGTAGCGCGCGAAGTAGCCCTCCACCTGCTTCAAGCGCTCGTCGGTGATCCGGAAGCGCTTGCCGTGCTCGACGAGGAAGCCACGGCCAAGCCGGGCTCCGAGAAGAAAGCTGACCGAGTCCCCCGCGAACGCGCACGCCCAGGTGACCGCCAGGATGACGGGCAGCGAGATGTCGCCCTGCCCGGCCACGGCGCCGCCGAGCATCACCGTGAACTCTCCGGGGGCGATCAGCCCGACGAACGCGCCGGTCTCGAGAAAGGCGAGCGCGCCGACCAGCAGATAGGTCCAGGCGCCGAGCCCCTTGGAGAGGTCCTGGATCGCCTGCTCGAGGTCGATGTGCGGCAGGTCGCCGCGAAACATGAAGAAGGCGACGATCGCGGCGGCCAGCAGGCCGCGGCGGACCCACTTCCAGCTGATGCGGGAGCCGCTCATGTGGCGAGCGGGGCGGTTGCGATCGCCCCGGGGAACTCGGTACGGAGAGCCTCGGCCGCGGCTAGTGCGGCGTCCACTGTGGGGTAGAGCCCGAACGCCGTCGGACCCGACCCGGTCACCATCGCGTGCGCCGCCCCGGCGTCCTCGAGGGCGCGCAGCGCCTCCTCGATCTCGGGGCGCAGCGAGATCGCCGCCGGCTGCAGGTCGTTGACCAGGTGCTCCCGGTAGTCGAGCGGCGATCCGCCCTCGTCCACCGCGTCGCGCAGCTGCCGGCGGATCGCCTCGAGCTCGGCCTCGCCGCGCGGCGTGCCCAGGCGGTCGGCCTCCGCATAGACCTCCGCCGTCGCCAGTCCGTCGGGCTGCGGGATGAGCACGACGCCATGCTCGGCGGGCGGCGGAGCCGGCTCGATCACCTCCCCCGCTCCGGCCACCAGGCAGGCCCGCGGCTGAAGCTGGGAGGGGACGTCCGCCCCGATCTCGGCTGCGATCGCACGGAGGCCCTCCACCTCGCCGCGGGCCAGCCGCAGGACGGCGGCCGCGTCGGCGCTCCCGCCTCCCAGCCCCGCGGCGACCGGGACGCGCTTCGTCACCTCGATCCTCAGGGGAGGCCCGCTCCAGCCGTTGTCCCGCAGAGCGATCAGCGCCTTGGCGGTCAGATCGGGGCCCTCGATTCCCTCGCAGATCACCTCGTCGGCGGACGCCTCGGCGAACCGGAGCTCGTCGGCGAGCTCGAGCGGCTCGAACAGCGAGCGGATCTCATGCAGGCCGTCCTCCCGCTTGGGCCCGACGTACAGGCAGAGGTTGAGCTTCGCCGGCGCGAGCATGGCGCCCGGCATCTCCGCCACGCTCAAGATTCCTCCCCATGCTCCGCAAGCGCCCTGCCGAAGACCTCCCATTCCTCGGGCGATAGGGTCTCGGCGCGGGCGTCCGGCGGCTTGCCCATCGACTCCAGCGCGGCCCGTGCCGGCGCCAGGCTGCCCGCGCGGGCGAGCTCCAGCGAGCGGGCCAGCGACTTCCGCCGGTGCGCGAAGCCGAGCCTGACGACGGCCGCCAGGTCATCGTCGGCGCCGGCGCGCTTCCGCCGCAGGCGCAGCAGGGCCGAGCCGACGCGCGGCCGGGGCACGAAGACCGCAGGGTCCACCGTGCGGAGCATGGTCACCTCGCAGGCCAACTGGACGAGCACGCTCGGCGAGCCGTACTCGCGGGTCCCGGGATCGGCGCGCAGCCGGTCGGCGATCTCGCGCTGGACCATCACCAACCAGCTCTCCACCGAGGGAAGCTCGGCGATCGTCTTGACCAGGAGCGGGGTGGCGATCGAGTAGGGCAGGTTCGCGACCATCTTGGTCGGGACGGGCGCCAGGCTGCTCAGGTCAACCTTCATCACGTCGCCCCAGACCAGGTCGATGCCTCCGCCGGCCTCCTCGACCAGGTCGCCCAGGTCGTCCCGAAGCCGCTCATCGATCTCGACCACGTGCAGCCACCTGACCGCCGGGGCCAGCCGCTCGGTCAGGGCCCCCGCCCCGCCCCCGACCTCGAGCACGACGTCCTCCGGGGTGAGGGCCGCCTCCCGGACGATCGCGTCCAGGAGGTTGGGGTCGGCGAGAAAGTTCTGGCCGAGCCGACGCGGCGAGCGCTCCGGCGGCCTCGCGCCCCTGCTCATGACCCCTCGCCGAAAATGGCGGCCCCAGATCGCCGCCGACCTTCGTCCTCGGTCGCCTGAATAGGTCCCACTATTCAGGCTCCCTGCGTCCTCGCCCGACGGCGCCTGGACCGCGCCATTTCCTGGCGATGGTCATAAGCAGGGCCGCTGAGCGCCCGCTCACCACCCGAAGACTCTCGCGGCGTTCGCCTCCACGATTCCCTCGAGATCACCGTACGGGACGCCGCGGACCTCGGCGAGCCTCTCGGCCGTCGCGACCACGTTCGCGGGCTGGTTCGGCCTCCCCCTGACCGGCTGTGGCGCGAGGAAGGGCGAATCGGTCTCGACCAGCAGGCGGTCCTCGGGCACGATCGACGCCGCCTCGCGGATCGGCTCGGCCTTCGGGTAGGTCAGGTTGCCGGCGAACGAGCAGTACCAGCCGCGCTCCGCCGCGCGCTCGGCCCAGCGCGGCCCGGCGGAGAAGCAGTGCAGGATCACTCTGACGCCGTCACCCTCCCGCTCCAGGGTGTCGAACGCCTCGGAGACGGCGTCCTCCGAGCCGTCGCGGTCGCGAAGGTGGATCACGAGCGCCTTCCCGGTGCGCCTCGCGATCGCGATCTGCGCCGCAAAGGCGCGGCGCTGATCGTCCGGGTCGGAGCGGTCACGGTAGAAGTCGAGGCCCGTCTCGCCGACGGCGACGACGCCAGGGCGGCCGCAGAGCTCCTCGATCGCCTCGGCCGCGGCCTGATCGAAGCCGTCCGCGCTGTTCGGATGCCGGCCGACCGAGGCGAAGACCTCCTCACTCGCCCGGGCGGACGCGGCGGCATCGGGATTCGAGTCCTCGCCCAGACCGACCGTGAGGATTCGGTTGACGCCCGCGGCCCGGGCCGCGTCGACCAATTCGGCCTCTGGCGGCTCACAGAGCCCGAGGTGCGCGTGGGTATCGACCACGCTGGGAGCCTACGGCCCCAGGTTGGCCCTAATGAAGTCGCTGTAGAGGTAGGAGCGGGTGTGCACCGACGGATAGCCCTTCAGCCCGCAGATCACGAAGAAGAACGGGTTCCGCTTGGAGGGCGGCGCCGTGCTCGCCTCGGCGGTGCCGACCAGGCGCGGGCCCGCGGGCGTGTTGGCCACCAGTGGGCCGCCGCTGTCACCGGAGCAGACGCTGGCCTTCACGGTCCGCCGCTTCACCTTCCGCCTGATCCTGCGGGCCGCAAAGCCGACCCTTCGGCCCGAGTCGCAGACCGCCCATGGCGGGAGCGGGCAGAACCGCGCCGAGACGTTGGTCGCGGTGAGCAGGCCGATCTGTTCCTTGCCGACGATCAACGGGTTCCGGTTGCCGAAGCCGGCCTCCGAGAGCGTTGCGCCCGGTTTCGTGTAGGCGGCATCCTCGGCGGCACTGGCGAGCTGGACCGGCGCCGCGGTCGTCGGTGTCTTCAGCGTCAGGATCGCGAGATCGTTCTCGAAGCCGTGAGCGAACCCCGGCGCGAAGGTGACGGCGGAGACCCCGAGCGCCTCGCCCCCCGTGAAGGCTGATGTGGAACCGGTCCTCACCGTCATGGTCAGCGGATTGCCGACGCAGTGGCCGGCCGTCAGGACCCGGGTGGACGAGATCACGGTGCCGGTGCAGAGCGTCGTCGGTGTGAGCACGGCCGCGGCGAAGCTCCACTGGTCGATGCTCGCGGGCGTGCCGCCGATCACGCTCTTGCCCGCGCGCGGAGTTGCGTCCGCGACCCCGGCGGCGAGCACGGCGACCAGCGCCGAGGCGCAGAGCGCCACACCTCCCACCCTGGCGATACGAGAGAGCATCGCGCCCAGGGTAGGGCGACCCGATTGCCGCGGCATCGGTAGTTCTCCGTAGGCGGTTAGCGCTTCAGCTTGAACGCGTGCGAGATCTGGTCGGTCGCGCCCGTCGCCGGGTCGGTCGCTGTGACGCGGCTGACCAGCTTGTACCTGCCGGGCGACGCCTTCATCAGGTTGCGCAGAGACTTGCTCGGCTTGATGAAGTGGCCTGCGGCCACGCCGGCCTGCAGCGACCCCTGCTCCGTGTCGGAGCCCTTGACGAACGGGCCCTTCACCTTCAGGAAAGAGACGACGTCGCAGTTCACCGAGCAGACGAACGGCACGATGATCTTCTTGCCGATCGTGAGCTTCCCGGTGGTCAGGTAGTTGACGATGGCGCCCGACTTGTGGGCGGTGGGCGCGCCGACGGCACCCGAGGCCGGGAGCAGAAGCGCTCCCACGATCGCCATGGCCACGGCAAAGCTCCCGATACGAGACATCCTGCTCATCAGCGTCCTCCCTGAGTCGCCTTCCCGATTACGCGGGCCACCCTACCACGGGCAATCGCGACCGATTTTGCTACGCGACGGCCAGCTTGGGGAACAGCGGAGCCAGCTCGCCGAGCTTCTGGCCCCCGCCGCGGGAGCCAAAATCGACGAGGTCGCGGGCGGGCTCGTCCAGCGCGTCGAGCAGGCGGCCGGTCGTCTCCGGCATATAGGCGTGAAGGAGGAGCGTGGTCACGCGCAGGCCCTCGGACAGGCCGTAGAGGACCGCGTCGAGGCGATCGGCCGCCGAATCGTCCTTGGAGAGCTCCCACGGCTTCGTCTCCTCGACGTACTGGTTGAGGCGCCGGACCCGCTTCCAGATCTCCTCCAGGGCCTGGGTCAGCTCGGCATCGTCGAGCAGGGCGCGCACCCGATCCGCCGCGCCCTCGAAGTCGCCGGACAGCTCGGCCTCGGCCTCGGCCTCCGGGACGACGCCGTCGCGATAGCGCCCGATCATCGAGAGCACTCGGTTGGCGAGGTTGCCGTACTGGTCGGCGAGCTCGGTCTCGTAGCGGGACTCGAAACCGGCGGGCGAGATCTGCCCGTCCTGGCCGAAGGAGACCTCGCGGAAGCAGTAGAAGCGCAGCGCGTCGGCGCCGAACTTGGCGATCACCTCATCCGGGTCGAGCACGTTGCCGAGCGACTTGGACATCTTGTGCCCCTCCATCAGCAGGAAGCCGTGGATGAACATCCGCTTCGGCAACTCGATCTCCGCCGCCATCAGGAAGGCGGGCCAGTAGACGGCGTGGAATTTGAGGATGTCCTTGGCCAGGATGTGGAAGGGCGGCCAGAACTCCTCCGTGACGTCCTTCCCCTCGATCGCGTAGCCGAGCGCCGTGTAGTAGTTGAGCAGGGCGTCGAACCAGACGTAGATCACCTGATCCGGGTCCCAGGGGACCGGCACCCCCCACTTCAGCGTCGGGCGGGAGAGGGAGACGTCCTGAAGGCCCTGCTTGATGAAGGAGAGGGCCTCGTTGCGCCGGAAGTCCGGGATCACGAAGTCGGGGCGCTCCTCGTAGAGCCGCTCGAGGTCGTCCTGGAACGCGGAGAGCTTGAAGAACCAGTTGTCCTGCTTCTCCCGGGTCAGCGGGATCTTGTGAATCGGACAGGTGTTGTCCGGGCCGATCTCGGACTCGGTCTTGAAATCTGCGCAGCGCGGGCAGTACCAGCCCTCGTAGACGCCCTCGTAGACGTGGCCGTTGTCGAAGACGCGCTGGACGATCTCCTGGACCCGCTCCATGTGACCCGCGTCCGTGGTCCGGATGAAGAAGTCGTTGGAGGCGTTGATCTTCGCCGCCATCTCCTTGAAGCGAGGGGCGAGGCGGTCTCCGAGCTCGCGCGGCGTGATGCCCTCCGCCTCGGCCTGCTGTGTGACGGGCTCGCCGTGCTCGTCCGTGCCGGTCAGGAAGAAGACGTCCTCCCCGCGCTGGCGGTGGTGCCGCGCGAGGATGTCGGCGGCGATCGTCGAGTAGGCGTGGCCCAGGTGGGGCTCGCCATTGACGTAATAGATCGGAGTGGTGACGTAGAAGCTCACGAAGCGTGAGCCTAGAGCTAGAGCAACTTCTCCTGGCCCTTGGCCCCCGCCCTCGTCTTACGCCGCGGGATCCCCGCCGCCTCGGCGAGGGCGTCCTCGACGTCGGCGAGGATCGCCCGCTCGGAGCGGGAGGCGACGATCGGCTCGGCCATGTCGTCGACATGGACGTAGGTGCGCCGGCCCTCGCCGCGGTTCTTCGGGTCGAGCGGGACCAGGGCGTAGATGCGGTCCGCGCGGGCGAACTTGCCGTATCCGAGAGAGACCATGCGTGGTTCGCGCTTAGCCATCTCGAACCACGGTAGCGCGGCCGCCGGAGAAAACCCCTGCTATCTACGCGGATCGCGCCCGGTGATCCCCTTGTAGAGATCGTTCGCGGGGACCCCGGTGAGCGCAGACACGACGCTCGCCGCGGCCCTGGGACGGGCCCCCGCCCGGATCAGGCCGCGCAGCGCGTCGGTCGCGAAGCCGATGTCGGCGGTGCCGCGCTCGGCGGCGGGGCCGATCACGACGACTATCTCCCCCCGGGCCTCGTCGCGGAAGCGCCGCGAGAGCTCGCCGAGCGTGCCCCGGGCGATCTCCTCATGAAGCTTGGTGAGCTCGCGGCAGACGGCGGCCGGCCGATCCGGGGCGAGCTGAGCGAGCGCCCGCAGGGACTCGGGCAGGCGCCGTGGTGACTCGAAGGCGATCAGCGTCTCGCTGGACTGGAGGACGCGCTCGAGCTCGCCCGTTCTCCTGGGCAGGAAGCCCTGGAAGCGGAAGCGGTGCGTCGGTAGGCCCGAGGCGACCAGCGCGGTGATGATCGCGGAGGGACCCGGGAGCACCTCGATGTCCAGGTCACGGTCGATGCAGGCTCTGATCAGCCGGAAGCCGGGGTCGGAGATCCCCGGGGTGCCGGCGTCGGAGACGAGGGCGACGTTGTCGCCGCGCTCGATCCGCTGGGCCAGCTCCCGGGCGCGCTCAGCCTCGTTCCCCTCGTGGTAGGACATCAGCCGCAGGGCCTGGATCTCGAGGCGCTCCAGCAGCAGCCCGGTCCGGCGGGTGTCCTCGCAGGCGATCACGTCGGCCTCGTACAGGGCGCGCCGCACCCGCAGGGTGATGTCCTCGAGGTTCCCGATCGGGGTCGGGCAGACGACGAGCTTGCCCGGCACCGCTCAGCTCTCCTTGTCGAGCTCGATCAGAGCCATCGCCGCCGCCCCGATCATCCCGGCCTCGGGGCCGAGCTCGGCCAGCTGCACCGGGGTGCGGTTCATCGGCGGCAGCGCGCGCGTCTGCAGCTCCTGCCGCGCCGGCTCGAGCATCAGGTCCCCGACCGCAGAGACTCCGCCCCCGATCACGATCACGTCCGGGTCGAAGATGTTCGCGAGGCTCGCCAGCGCGACACCGAGATGCCGCCCGGCCTCGGCGACGACCTCACGGGCGAGCGGATCGCCCTTGATCGCGAGCTCGGTCACGGTCTTGCCGACGATCGGCCCCTCGGCCAGCGCCATGCCGAGTGCCGAGTCCGGCTCGCGCTCGGCCGCCTTCTTGCCCTCCCGGGCGATCGCGGTTCCCGAGGCGAGCGTCTCGACGCAGCCGTGGTTGGGGCAGTTGCCCTGGCAGGGAGGGCCGTCCTCCTGGACGACGATGTGGCCCAGCTCGGCCCCGGCCCCGATGGAGCCCCGGTAGATCTCGCCGTCGAGGATCAGACCCCCGCCGATCCCGGTCCCGATGGTGAGCATGACCACGTTGCGCGCCCCGCGGCCCGCCCCGAAGAGGAACTCGGCGAGGGCCGCAACGTTGGCGTCGTTGTCCATGTAGACGGGCAGGCCGAGCTGCTTCGACATCAGGTCGCGCAGGGGAACGTCGGAGATCTCCAGGTTCACGGCCTGGATCGCCACCCCGCGGTCGTGGTCAATGGTCGCCGGGATCCCGAGGCCGGCGCAGAGAATGTCGGGCCTTGCCTCCTTTGCCTCCTCCAGCTCCCTCCCGAGGTCCTCGACGAGCTTGTTCTCACTCAGCCCAATCGAGGATTCCTTGCCCTCGTAGAGGACGTGCTGCTCGGAGTCGACGACCCCGACGGCCATCTTGGTCCCGCCCAGGTCGACGCCGATCGCTTCCCGGGAGCTCAAGAGGAAAAGGGGTCCGGCGGCGGCATGCGTAAGTATTGATATCCCATGTCTCCGCAGGGAGATGATCGGCCGCCCAAGCGGCCCGAGGGCTCTGAGGGCGGCGGGAAGCCCGACGAGCCCAAGAAGCCCGGTGCTTCCGGGGCTCAAGGCAAGCCGGAAAAGGGCAAGAAGCCGGAGTACACGGTCTACGGGCGAGGCGGCCGCGGCGGTCAGAAGCGATCCGCGCCGCAGCGCAAGAAACCGGCCGACAAGGGCGAGAAGCCCCCGTACACGGTCTACCGCTCGCGGCCCAGCCTGCGCGACCGGTTCCGCAAGCCGAGCCTGGAGAGCATCCGCCGCGACTCCGGCGGCCGCGGCGGCATCCGCGGCTTCTTCGGCCGGCTCACCGGCGGCAAGCGACCCTGGCTGCGCTGGATCCTGATCTTCGCGGTCGGCTGGCTGCTGCTCAGCTTCATCACCTTCGCGATCTCGGCCCAGATCCAGAAGGGCAAGCTGCCGCAGTCGGCCAAGGACGCGCTGAAGGGCGGCCCGGCGGTCCTGGCCGGGCAGAACATCCTCATCCTCGGCGGCGACCGCCGCGGCAAGACCCAGCACAACGCCAACGGCAGCGAGGGCCAGGGACCGCCCCGCGCCGACACGATCATGGTCCTGCACGCCTCCCTGACCTCGTTCCGCAAGCTCTCGATCCCACGCGACAGCTACGCCGCGATCCCGAATTGCGGTGAGCAGAAGATCAACGCCTCGCTCGCCTGCAACACGCAGAGCCCCAACGGGAATCCGGCCGAGACGATCAAGACGGTCGAGAACTTCCTCGGCATCGACATCAACCACATCGTGATCGTCGACTTCGACGGCTTCGCCGACTTCATCAACACGCTCGGCGGCGTGACCATTCACGTGCCCGGGAACCCGGACAAGAGCGGCGCGGTGGTCTGTGGCGACGTCGACGGCGGCAAGAAGCAGGGCGGCGTCTCCCTGAAGCTGCCGCCCGGCGATATCACGCTCCAGGGCGACAAGGCGCTCGCCTACGCCCGAATCCGCCACAACAACTGCGATCCGTCGGAGGACGACCGCGACCGGGCCGCCCGCCAGCAGGCTGTCCTCAACGGGATCAAGGGACGCCTGACCAGCGTCACCCGGTTCCCCTACAACTTCCTCAAGGGCCCCTGGATCGGCTGGAACGCGCCCAAGGCCTTCATCAGCGACATGGGCGGCTTCACCCTGCCGCAGGTCGCGATCGCGGCCATCCTGGGTGGCAACGGGGACACCAACGTGCTCGGCAGCGACAAGGCGGGCGTCGGCGTCGGCCCGGGCGGCAGCCTCGAGATTCCCCAGGGCGCCTGCGACGACGCCGTCAAGACGCTGCTCGGCGGCGATCCTCCGCGGCGGCCCGCCTGCTCGCCCTAGGCGGGACCCTGAAGGGCATCTGGCTGTCCGGGAAACATGATCGTCGCTGGATTCTGGCCCCAGTAGGGAAGCCTGTTGCGCAGGATCCTGCTCGGATCCCCACGCCCCGTGTTCCTCTTGTGAGCGAGACAGTTGGCGACGAGATTGGCGAGGCCGGCGCCCGCGTTACCGCTGCCGGCGGCAAGCGGCTGGTCCGGGCCGAAGTAGCGGCCGAACTCATGCTCAATCGCGTAACGAGCCGAGTTCCGGGGCTGCGGCTTTCTTGAGGTGAGCTGGTGCCGTGCAGTGAGTCCGATATTGATGACGCGTGGGGCGCCCCAGTGGTCCCCGACCGCTCCGGTGGTGGTGTAGCCCTGGCCGTTCGCGACGAACAGCACGTTCGGCGCGGGCATGCCCTGTTCGCCGAAGTAGCGCCGGTCCTGCTTCCAGATGCGCTGGTAGTCGCGAGACGCGCTGCCGCTGATGCCCTGGGGTCCACGGGAGCCGCTCGCGGGACCCCTGGCCCATGGTTCGAGGGCCATCATCACCGCCACAACTGCGACTACGAGGGCGGCAAGGAAGGTGAGAACCATCTTTCTGCCCGTCGCGCCCCCCAGAGAGGCTCTGTCGGCCATAGCGATCTTCTCTACTAATCGACCGCTACGCCTCCCAACGGTTCCGTAATTACGCGTCCGACGGTTCCGTAATGACTACTCAGCTAGTCCGAGCCGGGGCTCGACTTCGCCTTGTCGGCGCCGTTCGAGCTCGACTTCTTGGAGCTCGACTCCGTGCTGGAGGAGTCCGAGCCCGAGTCGCCGCGAAGATGAGTCGCCGTCCGTGCCCGACGATGCCTTGCTCTTGCTCTTGTAGTCGGTCGAGTAGAAGCCGGATCCCTTGAAGTGCACCGCGACCGGGTGGAAGACCCGCTCGACGGGCGCGCCGCACACCTCGCAGGTCTCGACCGGATCGTCGGACATGCTCTGGATCACCTCGAAGGTGTGACCGTTCGTGCAGCGGTATTCGTAGATCGGCATCGGAGGCAAGAGGGTAGTGGGCGGCGCCGCCGGGCACCGCACGCGAGCCGCCCGGTTAACGCTGACGCCCATGGCTGACCTCAAGCTCGAAGAGATCGTCGCGCTCTGCAAGCGGCGCGGCTTCATCTTCCCGGCGTCGGAGATCTACGGCGGGTTCGCGAACACCTACGACTACGGCCACTACGGCGTGCTGCTCAAGAACAACGTCAAGGCCGAGTGGTGGCGGGCGATGATCCAGCAGCGCGACGACATCGTCGCGCTCGACTCGGCGATCATCCAGAACCCCAAGGTCTGGGAGGCATCGGGGCATCTCGCCGGCTTCACCGACCCGCTCGTCCAGTGCCTCGGCGAGTGCAAGAAGCGCTGGCGCGAAGACGATCTGCGCGAGGAGCAGCTCGGCGCCGAGGATGCCGAGGGCGAGATCCGCTGCCCGAACTGCGGCGGCGAGCTCTCGGAGCCGCGCCAGTTCAACCTGATGTTCGAGACCTACGTCGGTCCCGTCCACGACGAGTCCAACAAGGCCTACCTGCGCCCGGAGACCGCCCAGGGGATCTTCATCAACTTCAAGAACGTCCTCAGCTTCGCTCGCAAGAAGCCGCCGTTCGGGATCGCCCAGATCGGCAAGTCCTTCCGCAACGAGATCACTCCCGGCAACTTCATCTTCCGGACGCTCGAGTTCGAGCAGATGGAGATGGAGTTCTTCGTCCCGCCCGCCGAGGCGGCTCAGTGGCACGAGCGCTGGATGGAGGAGCGGATGCGCTGGTACACCGACCTCGGCATCCGGCCCGACCAGCTCCGCCTTCGCCCCCACGGCGCCGACGAGCTCTCCCACTACTCCAGCGCCACCTCGGACATCGAGTACCTCTTCCCGATGGGCTGGTCCGAGCTCGAGGGGATCGCGAACCGGGGCGACTTCGACCTCACCCAGCACGCCAAGTTCTCCGGCGAAAAGCTCGAGTACGTCGACTCCGCCACAGGCGACCGCTACGTGCCCCACGTGATCGAGCCGGCGGCCGGCGTCGACCGGGCGATGCTCTCCTTCATGGTCGACGCGTACGACGTCGAGGAGGTCGAGGGCAGGCAGCGGACGCTGCTCCGGCTCCATCCCAGGCTCGCACCGGTGAAGGTTGCCGTGCTGCCGCTGGTCAACAAGGACGGGCAGCCCGAGAAGGCGCGCGAGATCTACGAGGAGCTGCGCACGCTGATGTCAACCGAGTACGACACCGGCGGCTCGATCGGCAAGCGCTACCGCCGCCAGGACGAGATCGGCACGCCGTGGGGGGTCACGGTCGATCACCAGACGATGGAGGACGACACCGTCACCCTGCGCGACCGCGATTCGCTCGACCAGTCGCGCATCGCGATCACCGATCTGGCCGAGGAGCTCACCCGCCGCCTGGGCGAGCCCTGGACCTCGCCGAAGCTCGGCGCCGCGGCCTAGTCGTAGCTCACCTTGTAGCCGCGCAGGCGGCCGAAGGCAGCAAGGAGGGGCAGCGAAGCTTTCTGGAGCGCCACCGGTGGGCTCGCCCCGTAGGAGCGCCCCTTGGTGGCCTTCGCGATCACCAGGATCTGCAGCAGGGGCAGCTCCTCCTGGTCGTTGAGGCCGCCCGTTTCAAGCAGGTGCGCAAATGCCTCGGCGTAGCCCTCGATGAACTCGTTGTCGGGGTCGAAGGTGCCGCGGACGTGCAGCGCGCCGGCGCCTGCCGGGTTCCAGGGGTCGCGGTGACGTAGGCCGGGGCTCATCTCGACGCGGTCGCCCGTCCTGAATTCCCGCTCGATGCCGTCGACCTCGATTCTGCCCTCACCCGATAGGGCCTCCCAGGTCTGGGTGAGGTCCTCGTGCAGATGGGGATCGGAGCGCCCGGTCCCGGGCGCGTACGAGCGCTCGAACTTCATGATCGGCCCGTCCCGCTCGGCGATCTCGATCCAGCTGCCCGAATCCTCATTGGTGTAACGCTTTCGCACCTCGAGCACTGGAGTCACCCTATCCGCGCTCTCCGGTAGAAGGCAAGGACCGTGAGCGCCCGACGCAGCATCGGCGTCTTCGTCATAGCCCTGGCGATCACCGGATGGAATTGCGGCAACGTCGGACCGGTCGTCGGCCCGCTGACCCAGGACTTCGACATCACCCTCGGCGAGGTGGGGCTGCTCTCCGGCACGTTCTTCTTCGCCGGCTCCGCGATCGGCAGCCTGGTCGGCGCGGCTCTGGCGCGAAAGATCCGGGTGCTTTCGGGAATCTGGGCCTGCTGCGTGCTCTCCGTGATCGGCAACCTGATCTTCGCCGTGGGCGACAGCTTCGCTGTCCTGGCGGCCGGCCGGGTGTTCGCCGGCGTCGCCTTCGGCCTGGCGGCCGTCTTCGTCCCGGCCTACGCGCGAGTGATGGGAGGCGTGAAGATGGTCGGCCTGTTCGGCGCCGGGCTCACGCTGGGCGTCGCCGCCAGCCTCTTCCTCGGCAGCGTGCTCGAGGGCGCAGGCGTCGATTGGCGGGTCGCTTTCGCGATCACCGCCGCCCTGGCATTGATCTCGCTACCGCTGCTGCCCAACGAACCGGTCCAGGTCCAGCGGACGGCCTCCGAGGGCGAGGGCCTGGCCCGGGAGGCCCTGACCAACCAGGCCTGGTGGCGGGTCCAGCTGCTTGGGATCGCCACGCTCAACCTTCCGCTGATCGTGGGCGCCTGGCTGGTGCATTTCCTGATCACCGGCTACGGCCTCTCGGCTGCTGCGGCCGGTGGGTTTGCGTTCGTGCTGTTCGGGATCTCGGCGGTGATGCGCGACGTCGCCGGCCGGATGACGGCGGCCGGTGCCGGTCCGTCGATGTTGGTCATCGTCGGCCTCGGCATCGGGGCCGCGGGGCTTGTGCTGCTCGGTCAGGGAAACTCGCCGGGAGTTGCACTGGTGGCGATCGCGTTGATGGGCGTCGGCCTCTCCCTCCCCTACCCGCTCTACTACGACGAGGCGGAGCGCGTCCTCCCCGACCGCCCGATCGGCAGTCTCGGCCTGATGCAGGTCGGAGCGGGGATCTTCCCGATCCCGGTCATACCTCTGTTCGGCGGGGCGCTGGCGCACGGAGATGCGGACCTGGCTTTCGCCGCCCTGGCCGCCTTCGCGCTGCTGACCCTGCTGCTGAACGCGCGACCGCCCGTTCCTCCGCGCAGCGTGGCGGCGGGCAGCTAACCCGCCCAGCGCTGCCCCTGGCTGATCCGCTCCTGGCCGACCCAGGCGAAGTCCATCGCCGCCTGGACCACCTCCTCCTTGGGCACCTTGCGGTGCAGGTCCCACCAGTCCGCGAGCGACTGCATCGCGCCCACCATCTGCTGGGCGATCATCTCGACGAACTGCGGCAGCTTCGGGAAGTCGAGGCCCTTGCGCTGCGCCTCCTCGCTCATCAGCTGGACGATCGCGGCGGCGACCTCGTCGCGCAGGCGATCCAGCCGGATGGCGACGTCGGGATCGCCGGCGTTGCGGAACATGATCCGCCAGGCGCCGCGGCGCTCCTCGACGAAGCCGAAGAAGGCCTCGAGGCCGGCGCGCATCCTCGGCTCCCCCGGCTCCGCGGCCGCGACGGCGCCGCTGATCCGCTCGACCAGCTCGTGGACGTGCATCTCGAGCATCGCGACGTAGAGCTCGCGCTTGGAGGAGAAGTGCTCGTAGAGGAGCGCCTTGGAGACGCCCGCCCGCTCGGCAACGGCGTCGAGCGAGGTCTCGTGGTAGCCGGTGTCGGCGAAGGCCTCTCGCGCCGCCGCCAGGATCGCCTCGCGGCGGTCGGCCGCGCTCATCCGCGACCGGGTCGGCGCCGCCTTCTTGTCCTGTGTGATCGATGTCACCGTACTAACTGACTAGTCAGTCAGTTACTATACGGCCTGATCCGGCGGCGGTGTTTGTGGCCGCCGTTTGTGTCGGTCAACGAGAGGACGGAGGCTGAGATGTCGGTCGCGCAGCAGGGAATCGCCGGAGGAATCACCTACGACGACCTCTACCGCCGCTGGGAGGAGGGCAACTGGCGCGCCACCGAGCTCGACTTCTCCGAGGACCGGAAGGGCTGGGACTCGCTCAACGACATTCAGCGGAAGTCCGCGCTCTGGATCTACTCGATGTTCTTCTACGGCGAGGACGCCGTGGCCGACGGCCTCTCCCCCTACATAGAGGCCGCGCCGAAGGAGGAGCAGAAGTACTTCCTGGCGACCCAGCAGGTCGACGAGGCCCGCCACGCGGTCTTCTTCCACCGCTTCTTCAAGGAGGTGATCGGGGTCGAGGGCGGCATCGCCGAGGGCCTCGAGTTCACCAAGGCACAGCTCGGCTGGGGCTACAGCAACGTGTTCGGCCGCCTCGAGCGGATGGTCGAGGAGCTCCAGACCGATCGCTCCCTCCCGAAGTTCGCCCAGGCGATCACGCTCTACCACATGATCATCGAGGCGACGATGGCCCAGCCGGGCCAGCACTTCATCGAGGACTTCTTCGCCAAGGCCGGCACGATGCCCGGGTTCAGCGCCGGGATGGAGAAGGTCTCCCGCGACGAGCAGCGCCACATCGGCTTCGGCGTCAAGGTCCTCTCGGAGCTCTTCGCCGAATCCGACGAATGCAAGGCCGCCGCGTCGGAGCTGCTCCGCGAGGTCCTGCCCTGGGTCACCGGCGTCTTCGTGCCGCCGGGCTGGGACGAGCGCTACACGACCGAGTACGGCTTCACGCTCGAGCAGATCTACGCGTTCGGGATGAAGTCGGTGGAGATGAAGTGGAAGGCCACCGGCTACCCACTGCATGAGCATCCGCCAGGGATCTATCCCTTCGACCCCGAGATGCCGCACGAGGAGCGCGCTCGCCGTCAGATCATGCTGCTCCGCGCCGGCGTCATGGGAGAGCCGAACGGCAAGCCCGAGGTCAACCCCGAGGTCGAGGCGATCCTCTTCGACCTGGTCGCGCGCTCGGCCCACACCGACGCGGTCGATCGCCCCGTGACCATCCAGTGGCGCTTCGAGGACGCCCAGCCGTACCACCTGCGGATCGACAACGGCTCGACCCGCGCGGAACCGGGACTCGCGGAGAAGGCCGACGTGACGCTCCGGACCACGTGGGCCGACTGGATCGACGTCTCGGTCCGCGGCCAGGACGCGCGCCGGGCGATGCTGCGCCGGAAGCTGAAGCCGCGCGGCTCGCTGCGCCAGCTGGCGCGGATGCCGAAGATCTTCCCGCCGCGCCCGCAGCCGGTGGAGTGACCGCCAGGCCGCTCCACTTTGGAGCGGAGGGCGAAGCCCGTAGCGACTTGTGTGGGGCGGCCGCCTGCGGTCACGATTGATGGCGAAGCCGGTTATTCACCCAGCAGCTGCTTCTTCTGGGCCTCGAACTCCGCGTCCGTGATCTTGCCGGCATCGCGCTGCCGGTCGAGATGGGCGATTTGATCGAGGGGGTCCTGCCGCGGGGCGGAGACGCCGCCACCGAAGCCGCCGGCGTTCGGAACGCGCATCATCCGGCCGAGGATGCCGGCGATCTTCTCCTGTAGGCCCGGCACGCTCGAGGCATCGATCGTCTGGCCCTTCTTGTCGGGGTCGATGCCGGACTCGCGCAGCGCCTCCTCGATCTCCTGGCGGGCACCGGTCCCGCGCAGATCGATCGTCTGGTTCGACGTCTCGACCTTGGCGTCGGGACTCGTCCACCCCGCCTCTCCCATCGAGACGCTCTTCGAGTCCGGCAGCGCGGAGCCCTGGACCGCGGCGTCGAACTCGGGCGTCCCCGGCTCGGGAATCGCGCGCTCATCGTTCTTCCGCAGGAACCCGAAGAGGCCCATGTGGCCGAGCCTACACCCGGCGGGTCACCCGACGACGAAGGTGTGCTGGCCGTGGATCCCCTTGAAGCGGACGACTCCCCCGCGCCGCTTCCCGCGGGCGGCCTTGCCGTCGATGGTGACCGTCCGCCGGCGGCCGAGCAGCGGCACCTCCACGACGCCTGAAGTCCCGCGCGGCGCCACGACCGTGAGCTTGAACGAACGACCCCCGCGCCGCCACCGCGAAGCAAGGGGGCCGTGCGGGGTCGGCGCCTGCCCCTGCGCGAAGTGCAGGTTGCCCGGCTGCGGCGCGACGATCCAGTGGTGGTATCCCGGGGCGGTCGGCCGGATCCCGAGGATGTACCCGGAGAGCGCCGGGACCGGGCCGCCGGCCCAGCCGTGCGCCAATGAGATCCCGCCTGACTTGGGCAGGCCGTCGAGCCGCATGCTCTCCCACACCGTGCCCGGGCCCTCGACCAGCATCCGCCCCCAGGTCCGCCGCATCAGGTCCAGCGCGCCATCCGTGTCCCCAATGGAGAGACGGGCGCGCAACTCGGTCGAGGCGATGAACGGCGAGATGTACCTGCTCATGTAGGGATCGTCGTCGAACTCACCATTGGCGACTCCGAACGGCGTCATCAAGTGCGAGTCGATGAACCGAAGCGCCTGTTGAGATTGGCTCGGGCTGGTAATCCCGCCCAGAATGGCCTGGACCTGAGCGTCCTCAGTGTGGTTGCGGAGTGGGTCGTCGGTGTTGACGATGAACGCTCCCGCCTGCGGGTCCCAGAGGCGGCTGAGCATGGCGCTCCGGAGGGCACCCGCCTGCTGGAGGTATGCGCTCGCCGCACGCCGGCCCAGCCCGGCGCGGCGCTCCAGCACCGCCCCCGCCAGGAGAGCCCGATAGAGCGAGGCATTGGTGTAGGTGTCGATCCCACCCGCGGTATCGAGCGGATGCCAGTTGATGGTCTTGTCGTTCGAGGGCGTCCGATATAGGCCGCCGTCGAGGTTGGCCTGGAAGTAGGCGAGCGCACGCCGGACCACGGGCATCATCCGGTGAGCGAACCTTCGGTCGCCCGTGAGCATGTAGTAGTCGTCGAGCGCGATGATCCACACCGCCGTGTATTCCGGGAGCCG
This sequence comes from uncultured Solirubrobacterales bacterium, assembly GCA_963774305.1. GTDB lineage: Bacteria > Actinomycetota > Thermoleophilia > Solirubrobacterales > 70-9 > DASUPK01. The sequence continues at coordinate 125,532 of CAVZEM010000008.1, forward strand.
CAGCGCCCCAAGGTCCGGGGCCGGCTGCGCGGCGGGCGGGAACTGGGACGCATCTGCGACCGGCGCCGGTGGGTCCCCCGGACACTGAACCGCGATCTGGGTGGCGGGCGAAAGCTGCCCGTCGCTGTACTGCTGGCAGCTGAACGCCTGCAGCGTGCGCTGGAGGATGTTCGGAGCGGACTGCAGCGAGTAGTTGCCGACCAGGTCCTCAATCGCCAGGTCACCGGCCCAGATTGCGCGGTCCCGCTTCGCGCCGTCGGTCACGGCGGTCGGACTGCGCACGCCGGGACGAAGGTCCCTGAAGGAGTCCAGCGCGAACGTGTAGGCGCTCGCGTACCAGATCTGGTTGAGCAGCCTGTCGTTGGAGAGGAAGTAGCCGCTGTACCGGCCCGGGCCGGGCCGGAGGTGCTCGGTCCGCACACGGACGTAGTCGATCGTGGCCGTGCCGGCGCCCTCGAGCTGAATCGAGATGTACCGCTGGGCCCCGCGGATGCCGGGCGAGCGGAACTGGGCCGGCGCGGTGGTCTGGAAGAGGTCCGTGCGGCCGTCCGGGTCGTCGCTCACGCCGAATGAGAAGCCGGGTCCCGAGGTGTCTCCGCGCGGCGTCAGATAGTGAAAGAGCTCGGAGTAACCCAGCCTGATCGGCGTCCCGTTCGAGGCCCGGATGCCTATCTCGACATAGCCGCCGACGTTCACTCCCAGGTCGAGCACGAGAGCCGAGGAGCCCACGCCGGATGCGGTCACCCCGCTCGACGTGATCGTGGTGGCCCCGCCGCCCCTGGCCTTCAACCCGCGCAGGTTCTGGACGCCCGTCGGCGCTCCGTCCGCAAAGACCGCCTTCGGGTAGACGAGCTTGCCCGGGTCGATCACGTATCTCTTCCAACGGGGGCTGGCCGGTATGGGCGCTCCTGCTTTCTTGGCGGCCGAGCCGGAAGCATGAGCCGCAGGTACCCAGACCGTGACGAGCAAGACGAGCAGGGCCGTCAGCCCCCCTCGTCTCACCACCGGACTCACCGGCCGAACCTATCAGTGGCTCTACCTCCACCGACGGCGCCGGCACCAGCTGCTACGCGCCGGGGTCGTCCTCCGGATCCGAGGAGCCCGATCCCAACTCGACGCCGATCAGGTTCGCCGGCCTGCCCGGCAGGTACATCGAGGACCCGGTGGCCAGCGCCACCTGCTTGCCCTCGGCGTTGGTGATCTCCGCCGCGGCGATCACCAGCGTCCTCCCCTGATGCAGGATCCGGGCGCGGGCCGTCAGGTCGTTGCCGTCGGGGAAGACGGGGCGCAGGTAGTTGACCTTGAAGTCGAGCGGCGCCACCGCCGTGTCGGGAGACGCGGTGCTGAACGCGGCGCCGGTCATCGCGCTCTCGGCGAGCATCGCGGTGAAGCCGCCCTGGATCGTGCCGGCGGAGGTTGAGAGCCACCTGCTGCAGGGCAGGACGACCACCGCCTCGCCCTCGTTCGCCTCGACGGCCCGCAGGCCGGTGAGGTAGTGGATCGGCGGCCGCGGCAGCTCGTCGTCGATCAGCGCCCGGAGGATCTCCAGGCCGCTGCGCCGCTCGAACTCCTCCTGCGGCAGGACCTCGCCCTCGACCTCCTGCCGGAGCGGATCCTCGGGCGCGCTGCCCGGCGGCGGCAGATCGAGCGGCGGCGCACTGATGTCGGGCGGCTCCGGGACCGGGTCGACCGGAGGGAAGACGGTGCAGCGCGTCGTCCCATGCGAAACCAGCTGGTCGTCCTGGTCGAAGAGGAAGGCCTCGGAGATGCCCATCGAGCGGCCCCGGTGGATCAGCTGACCGGAGCCGGTGACCAGCGCGCCTTCCGCGGGCACCACCGGGCGCAGGAAGGACATCGAGAGCTCGGCCGTGGTCATCCCCTGCCCGGCCTCGACGTCGGAGTGGACGACGGATCCGAGCGCGGCATCGCCGATCACCGCGAGCATCCCCGCCGAGATCAGGCCCGAGGAATTGGCGAACCAGGGCGAGGCGGGCATCGAGAAGGTCGAGTGCCCGCGCGAGCCCTCGGTCATCTCGAGCTCGGTGAGGTAGCCCATCGGCGAGTACGGGATCAGGCCCCGCCTCCCCGCGCCCATGCGCTCGATGCCCGGCAGGCCCAGGAACGAGCGGTCCGGATATCCGCCCTTGGCGGGCTCTTCCCAGATCACGCGGGCAGACTAGGCGCGAGCGGGTTCCGCCGGCCCGCTCGGCGGCTTGGGCTCAGGAGGTCCGCCCTCGAGTCCGACGTGCGGTAGCAGCCGGTCGAGCCACTTCGGCAACCACCAATTCCAATCCCCAAGCAGCTCCATGGCCGCCGGCACCAGGATCAGACGAACGAGGGTCGCGTCGATCGCGATCGCCACCGCGTTGCCGAGGCCGAGCTGCTTGATCGACGGCACGCCGGTGAGCACGAAGACGGAGAAGACGCAGACCATGATCAGCGCCGCCGAGGTGATCACCGAGGCGCTGGACGCAAGCCCCTCGGCCACCGCGCGCTTGTTGTCGCCGTGCGCGTCGTAGCGCTCCTTGATCCGGGAGAGCAGGAAGACCTCGTAGTCCATCGAGAGGCCGAAGACCACGGCGAGCACCAGCGGTGGCGTCAGGGTGTCGAGCGCCCCCAGGCTGTGGAAGCCGAGGAAGCCATCGAGCCAGCCCCACTGGAAGACGGCGATCAGCACTCCGTACGAGGCCCCGATCGAGAGCAGGACCATCAGCACGGCCTTCAGCGGGAGGACGATCGAGCGCAGCATCACCATCAGGACGAGGAAGGAGAAGGAGAGGACGAAGACGAGGATCTTCCACATGGATCCGTTGATCTGGTCGCGGGCGTCGATCACGCGGGCCGGCTCGCCGCCGACATCGACCGTTGCGACCGACGACAGCGGCGACGCCGGGACGACGTCCGTGCGGAGATGTTTGACGAGGTCCAGGGACTGCTGGGATTCGGCGGCCTCGGCCTTCGTTCCGACGTCGATCAGGGCCTGATTGCCATTCACCACCGGCGGGGAGACCGCCTCGACCTGCGGATCGGCCGCGGCGCTGTGTCTGAAGGACCGGATCGCCCTGGCGTTCGCCGGATTCGAGGGCGTGCCGTGATCGAAGGTGGCCACCACCTTCACCGGGTCAGCGCCGCCGCCACTGGCCCGGGCGGCGATCTCCGTCCCGACCCGGGGGTCGCTGCCGGGGTCGAACTGCTTGATCGCACCGTTTCCGGTCTTGATGCTGAGCACCGGGATCGCCATGGTCAGGAGCACCCCGGTCACGGTGACGACGGACACGACCGGCCGGCGCATCACGGCATAGGTCCACTGCTGCCAGAAGGTCTCGCGATCCGGGTTGGTGGAGCCGGGGCGGCGGCGCTTGCGCCACAGGCGCCGTCCGGCGGCGAACACCCTCCAGGCGATCCCGCCGGCCTCGACCCGGTGGCCGAGGATCCGGATCAGCGCGGGCAAGAGCGTCGTCGCGACCAGGATCGCGATCGCCACCACGATCATCGCCCCAAGCGCCATCGAGCGCAGTGCCTGGTTCTGCACCATCCAGAGACCGGCCAGGGAGATGATCACCGCCAGCCCGGAGAACGTGACGGCCACGCCGGAGGTGGAGAGCGCCTCCGCGCGCGCCTCGGCGGCGCCCCTCCCGGCCCGGACCGATTCTCGGAAGCGGGCCAGGATGAAGAGGGAGTAGTCGACGGCGACGCCGATCCCCAGCATCGAGGCCATGTTCGTGACGAACACCGACATCTCCATCTGCTGGGAGAGCAGGAAGATGATCGCTCCGGTGACGGTGACCGCGACGATCCCGAGGGCGAGAGGAAGCGCGGCGGCCGCCAGGGAGCCGAAGACGGCGATCAGGATGAGCAGCACGATCGGGAATCCCTCACCCTCCGCCGTCTGGAGGTCCTCCTTCGAGATCTCGGAGAGAGCCGCCCACATCGCCGGCTGGCCGACCAGGTAGGGAGTCACGCCCTCCACCTCGTCTCCCGGTGAAATCTCGTCGCGCAGATCGCGGGCGGTGTTGACCAGGTCGTCGGCGCTGCCGGTCGCCTGCACGGGAATGATCGCCGGCCGTCCGGCCGCGAGCTGGGCGCGCGCCTGAGCCGCGGCCTGCGGCGTGATCCGCGCACCGTTCCCTGCCGCGGAGACCTGCGAGCTCGCGCGGCGAATCGCCGCCGCGGCCTGCTCCGGGGTCGCATCCGGAGCCGGCTGAAGGACGACCGCGATCCGCCCCGCCTCCGTCGCGGTGAAATGCTTCGTGATGGCGGTCTCCACCGCCTGAGACTGGCTGCCGGGCACGTCAAAGCCGCCGCCGCTCAGGTGCTCGGTCTGCTTGGCCGCCAACGGGGCGGCCACGATCACGATGGCGAGCCAGGCGGCGGCCACCCACCAGCGACGGCGCGCGAGGAACCCGGACAACCTGACCATGAAAGACCTCAAAGCCCTCTCCTATCGAGCTCGAAACTGGCTGCCCAGCCAGTTTCCGCAGTATGCAAGGCCGACGGCCGGCCCGAGTGTGAGGTGAGTCACCCGGCCAGCAGGTGGCGGGCCGCCACGGTCCCGGCGGCGATCACGTCCGCGTGATCGCGCTCGGGATCGGAGAGCAGCTGCAGCGCGATGCCGTCGGCGAGCGCGAAGAGCAGCGCGACGACGGCATCGATCTCGAAGCGGGGGGCGATGACGCCCTCGGACTGCTTGGCGCGGAGGATGTCCGCCACGTGCCCGCGGGTGCGGTTGAAGAGCTCCCCCACCTCGCGCTGGATCTCCGGGTTCCGGCGGCCGGCGGTGAAGAGGTCGAAGAGCAGCACCCAGAAGCCCGGATCGTTCTGAATCGAGTCCTCGAGGTCCGCCACCAGGATGCCCAGGAGCTCGTCGACCGAGCCTGCGTTGGCCAGGGGCTCGTCCATCCGGGCGATCCGGTGCTCGGTGTCGCGCCGGACCACCTCGACCAGCAGCGCCTCCTTGGTGCCGAAGTAGTAGTGCAGCAGGCCGCGGCTGACGCCCGCCTCGCGGGCGACGTGCTCGAAGGTCGAGCCGGAGATCCCGCGGCGGGCGACGCTCGAGCGCATGGCCTCGACGATCCGCTGTGCCTTCTCCCCGCTCAGCTCCCGTGTCTTCGTGGCCTCCAAGGCCCCGCACTCTAGGCGTTTGGCTGGCTGGACAGCTTGCCGAACGGGCGCTTCAGCGAAGCTTCACCGGCGGGTAATGACCGGGGATGACCACCGCCGGATCGAGCTCGCGAATCCGCTTCCACTGCCGCAGCAGCTCCTCGCGCTCGGGCCCGAAGTCCTCGGGGAGCTCCATCCGATCGAAGTACTCGGGCAGCGGCCCCACGCAGTCGGAGGCGATCACGACCAGCCCGTCGTCGGTGTCGACGAGCAGCGAGATCAGGCCGTCGCAATGCCCCGGCGTCAGCATCCAGCGCAGGCCGGGCTCGATCTCGCCCTCCTCGCCCTCGAGGATCTCCAGGTTCGCCATCTCGAGCACGCCGGAGACGAGCTGCGCGTAGGGCGCCTCGGTCTCGATCCTGTGGACGTAGGTGCGCCGCATCGGCCAGCCGGCGAGCCCCTCCGCGTGATCGAAGTGAAGGTGGGTGAGGATCACGTCCTTCACCTCGTTGGGATCGACCCCGAGCTCGGTCATCGCTCCGATCACCGGCGCACCCTGCATGATCAGGCCCGGGTCCACGAGGTAGTCGCGCTCGCCGCGGACGAGCAGGGTGTTCGGGAAGGCGACCATCCCCGTCGTCCGCCCGCCCTGCTGCAGCGACTTGTAGCGCTCGAAGCCTTCGGCGGAGCTGTCGATCGTGGCCGCCTCGGCTTCGCCGTTCGAGACCGCGAAGACGTAGCGCTGGGCCGGTACCAGGACGTGGACCGATGCCATGGCCGGACCCTACTCAAACGAAGAGGGCGCCCCGAAGGACGCCCTCGAAAAACCGGTGATGCGGCTCGTCAGGCGCTGGGGACGGTCTCCGTGTCCGGGGCCGGGGTGGTGGTCGAGGCGTACTCGAACTCCTCCTCCGCGCCGAACAGCTTGTCGAGGACCAGCTTGCGCGCGTCCTCGCTCAGGATGAGAACCAGGGCCGCGCCGAGGATGCCCACGAGCAGGGCCTTTCCAAGCCCAAACCGGCGGCGGGTGCTCCGTCCGCGCAGCTGCTGTGAAGCATCCCGAAGCGACTCTGCCGCCGTCCGCAGATCACGCTGAACCTTCTTGTCGTCCATCAGGGCCTTAGCGGGGCCCTTCCCATTCGACATCCGCGCATAGGCGCCCTTCGCTGCCTCGAAAGCGACGCGGATGTTCTCTCGCAGCTCGTCATCCTCGATGAGCCGGCGAACGTATGGATTGGACGCGACCGACCGGGCTGCATCTCCGGCTTTCGCGCTTCTGCTTTGTGCCCCCATGGGTCTCCTCAGATCGTTTCCAGGGTGCAGTGGGGAGATTACCCGCTGGGGCGATTCCCATCCGATTGCAGGGCAACCTTCAGCACATCGCCGATGTCGTCGGCGTAGACGAAGTCCAGTCCCTCCCGCTCCTGCTCGGAGATCTCCTCGACGTCGCCCTCGTTGCGATCAGGCACGATCACCTGCTTGATCCCGGCCCGCTGGGCGGCGAGCGATTTCTCCTTCAGGCCTCCGATCGGCAGCACCTGGCCGGTCAGGGTGATCTCGCCGGTCATCGCCACGTCGTTGCGCACCGGCCGGTTGCTGATCAGGGAGGCGAGCGCCGTGGTCATCGCCACCCCGGCCGAGGGCCCGTCCTTCGGCACCGCGCCGGCGGGGACGTGGACGTGGATGTCGTGCTTCGCGAACCAGTCGTCGGGCAGATCTGGCGCCAGCTCCTTGGAGTGGCGCCGCACCCAGGTCAGGGCGGCCTGCGCCGACTCGCGCATCACGTCGCCGAGTTGCCCGGTGATGGTCAGGTTGCCCGAGCCGGGGACCGCGGTCGCCTCGACGAACAGGACCTCGCCGCCCACCGGCGTCCAGGCCAGCCCGGTGGCCACGCCCGGGTCCTTGGTCCGGCGACGGGTCTCCGAGAAGAATCGGCGCTTGCCGAGCAGCTCGCGGGCGCGCTTGGCGGAGATCCTGACCTTGCCCTTGGACTTCCCCTCAGCCACGTCCCGGGCGATCTTGCGGCAGACCGTGCCGATCTCGCGCTCGAGGTTCCGGACGCCCGCCTCGCGCGTGTACTCCTCGATGATCGCTTTCAGGGCCGGGTCGGCGAACTCGATCTGCGATGTCTTCAGGCCATTCGCCGCGAGCTGGCGGGGCACCAGGTAGCGCTTCGCGATGTGGAGCTTCTCCTCGACCGTGTAGCCGGCGAGCTGGATCACCTCCATCCGGTCCTGGAGCGCCGGCGGGACGGTGTCGAGGATGTTGGCGGTCGCGATGAAGAGGACCTCGGAGAGGTCGAACGGCAGATCGACGTAGTGGTCGCGGAAGGTCGAGTTCTGCGCCGGGTCGAGCACCTCGAGCATCGCGCTGGAGGGGTCGCCGCGGAAGTCCGCGCCCATCTTGTCGATCTCGTCGATCATGAAGACGGGGTTCCTGGTGCCGGCGTCGCGGAGGGCGCGGATGATCGTGCCGGGCAGGGCGCCGATGTAGGTGCGCCGGTGGCCGCGGATCTCGGCCTCGTCGCGGACGCCGCCGACCGAGATCCGCTCGAACTCCCGCCCGAGCGCCTTGGCGATCGAGCGGCCGAGACTGGTCTTGCCGACGCCCGGTGGGCCGACGAAGCAGAGGATCGGCCCGGGCGAGTCGGGGTTCAGCTTGCGGACGGCGAGGTACTCGAGGATCCGGTCCTTGACCTCCTCGAGGTCGTAGTGGTCCTCGTCGAGCACCTCCCGCGCGTGAGAGATATCCAGGTTGTCCTCTGTCTCCTTCGACCAGGGCAGGTCCACCAGCCACTCGAGGTAGGTGCGAATCACGCCGTACTCGGCGGCCACCGGGGGCAGCTTCTCGAGGCGGGAGAGCTCACGCTCGGCCGCCTTCTGCGCCTCCTCCGGCAACCCGGCCTCCTCGATCCGCTGGCGCAGCTCGTTGAGCTCCGCCTGCTGCTCGTCCTCCTCCCCCAGCTCCTCCTGAATCGCCTTGAGCTGTTGACGCAGGAAGTACTCGCGCTGGCCCTTGTCGATCTCGGACTCGACCTGCGACTGGATCTTGGAGCCGAGCTGGACCACCTCGAGCTCGCGGGTGAGGATCTCCGAGAGACGCCGCAGCCGCTTGGTCACGTCGACGGTCTCGAGCAGCTCCTGCTTCTCCTCCGTGGAGATGCGAAGCGCGCCGGAGATCAGGTGGGAGAGCGCCGAGGGCTCGTCGAGGTTGGCGACGGCAAGCTGAAGCTCCTCGGGCAGGTAGGGAATCGCCTCGATGATCTCGCTGAAGGTGCTCTGGACGTTGCGGGTCAGGGCCTCGAGCTCGGTGGACTGCTCGATCAGGTCGGGCATCTCCTCGATCCGCGCGACCAGATAGGGCTGCTCGCTGACGTAGTCGAGGATGCGGATTCGCGCGCTGCCCTGGACCAGGATGCGGAGGGTCCCGTCAGGCACCTTCATCATCCGTGCGACCGTGCCGGCCACGCCCACGCCGTAGAGGTCGTCGGGGCCGGGGGCGTCGAGCTCCGGGTCCTTGGAGGCGACCATCGCCAGCATCCGGTTTCCCGAGAGGACCTCGTTGACGAGCTTGATCGAGCGCTCCTGCCCGACCGCGAGCGGGGTCAGGGTGTCCGGATAGGTGACGGTCTCCCTCAGGGGCAGGATCGGGAGAGAATCGGGAAGCGGCTCAGTGCTCGCGAGCGCCTCCTCGACGTCCGGGATCTCGACCACCTCAAGCTGGGGGGTCTCGACGTCGGCCATTGTCAGTGCCCCTTCCCCGTCTGAGCGCCCGCTACTCGGCGCGCTCGATCGGCACCTGGCGACTGGCCTGTGGCAGCCTCGTCGGCAGCTCGACCCGGAGGATGCCGTCCTCGTAGGTGGCCTGTGCCTGCTCGGCGTTCACGTCCACAGAGAGCTCGACGACGCGCCGGAACGGGCCCGAGGGGAGCTCGACCTGCTGATACGTCCGCCCCTCAGTGTCGCGGACCGGGCGCTCGCCGCTGATCACCAGCGTCCGCCCGCGTACCTCGAGGTTGACGGCCTCGAGCTCGATGCCGGGCAGCTCGACCTTGACGACCGCCTTCTTCGGAGCGTCCTCGCCGCAGTAGTAGACATCGACGCGCGGCACGAATGCCGCAACCTGACGGCGCTGGCGATAGCCGGCCTGATCCCAGAAGTCACCCAGGAGCTCGTCCATCTCCCGGCGCATCCGGGCGAAGTCCGCGAATGGGTCGCGCTGGCTGCTCATCGACCGACAGGGTAGCTAGACGTTGTAGGTCGCTCCCTCGCGCGCGATCTCCACGGGGCCGCCGAATCCCTGCTCGGCCTGCTCCCGGGCCCACTCGTCGCCGAGCTCGTCGGAGATGTGGGTGATGACGACGCGCTTGGCGCCCGCCTGCCTGGCGTGCTCGCCCGCCTCCTCCGGTGTGAGATGACCGCGCACGCCCGTGCGCTCGGGCCGCGGCAGGGTTCCCTCGATGATCAGCAGGTCCGCGTCCCTGGCGACCTCCACGATCTCCTTACCGGGCCGGGTGTCGGCGCTGTACGCGATCTCGCCGCTGCCCTCCGAGCCGATCCGCACGGCGAAGGTCTCGACGAAGTGGGGAACCGGGTGGAAGCTCGCCCAGACGCCCCCGATCTCCACCCGGTCGCCGGCCGAGTACTCCTCGATCCGGAAGGCGCTCTCGATCAGGTCGTCATTGCCCCACGCCCCGACCACGCGGCGGAATGTGTCCACGGCGCCGGGCGGCGCGACCAGCCTGGGCCGGGCCGGGTTGTCGGTCCCGTCCCAGATGTGGACCGGCACCGGCTGCTGCTTGGGCGCGTAGATCAGCGCGTATGAGTAGGGGACGAGGTCGAGGAAGTGGTCCGCGTGGAGGTGGGAGATGATCACCCCGTCGAGCTCGGTGTAGTCGACGCGCTCCCGCAGCTTGCCGAAGACGCCGTTGCCGCAGTCGAGCAGCACCTTCGTCTCGTCGGTCTCGATCAGGTATCCGCTGCAGGCCCCCCCGGCGTCTTGCCAGGAGGGCGACTTGCCAAGCACGGTGATCTTCAAGGCCAGAGCCCCATTGCCCCGGGGGCACTCTAAAGGTGCAGCGGCCCGGCTTCGCCACATAGCCGCGGATGCAAGCGGCCGCCCTGGCTAAGTCGCTACGGCCTCCGGCCTCCGCTCCGAGAGCGAGCGGCCTGGCATCCGCTCAAGGAGCGCGGGTTGCCGGGGCGGAACCAGGCCCTCCGGGCTGTCGGGCCTGAATGTGGGACAGGGCGAGTCGAGCCCGAGGGCACACAGGCCGCGGCGACGGAAGAAGCAGTCCTCGCATGTCACCGCAGCATTGCGTGCTCGACTCTCGGCCAAGGTCGCCCCATCTCCTCTCTCGTTATGTAGGCGGCCCCTAACATCTCCGCCGGATCTTCCGCCCGGGCACCGTACCCGCGACTTGGATTGATGATGCCATTTGCCCGGCCTCCCGTCAGGGGCGTTTCCGCAAATCCCGCCCTTCTTTTTTCACCGGTTGGTCACGAGTTCCGCTAGCACCGGAAAGCTCGGGCGCGGAATCCGCTCTCGCTAAGATCAGCGCCGATGGCACACGAGCGCACATCCCAGCTCGCCGACTCCCCGCCGATGTTCGAGAGCAGGTTTCTCGACTTCTTCTCGCGGGTCCACCCCGCGATGCCGGCGATCGTCTTCATCCCCGTGGTGGTCGGCGGGATCTGGCTCGGCATAGACCGCGGGCTCTCCGTCGGAATGACCGCGCTTCTCTTCCTCGCGGGAATCGCCATCTGGACGCTGACCGAGTACTGGCTCCACCGCCTAGTCTTCCACTGGCAGCCGAGGTTCCCGGGCGGCGATCGCCTCCACTTCATCATCCACGGCGTCCACCACGACCACCCCAACGACGCAATGCGGCTGGTCATGCCCCCCGCGGTCAGCATCCCGCTCGCCGCGCTCTTCCTTGGGCTCTATGTCCTGATCTTCGGCTCGACCGAGGCCTTCCCCGCGTTCTCGGGCTTCATCGCGGGATACCTGACCTACGACTACACCCACTACCACCTGCATCACCACGTGCCGAAGACGAAGTTCGGGAAGAAGCTGCGCGAGCACCACATGCGCCACCACTTCCAGGACCACCGCTACGGCTTCGGCGTCTCCTCCCCGCTCTGGGATGCGTTCTTCCAAACGCTTCCGAGGCGGCGCAAGGCCGCTCCACCTCGGAGCGGAGCGCGCAGCGCGTAGCGACTTATGCGGGCGGCCGTAGCGCCGCCGTTCTAGGGCGAAGCCGTCCCTAGACCACCCGGCTGGGAGCCTCCCCGCCCTCCAGCACCGCGATCACGTTGTCGGCGACGGCGTTCGCCATGCCGTCCCGCGAGGGGATCGTCGCCGAGCCGATGTGCGGGAGGAGGACCGCGCGCGGCGCCGCCAGCAGCCGCGGCGAGACCTCGGGCTCGCTCTCGTAGACATCGAGGCCGGCCGCGCCGAGGGTCCCGCTCTCCAGGGCGGCCGCCACGGCCTCCGAGTCGACCAATGGCCCCCGTGAGGTGTTGACCAGCACGCCCTCGGGGCCGATCAGCTCCAGCTCGGCGGCCCCGATCAGCCCGCTGGTCCCCGGCGTCGAGGGCGCGTGGATGCTGACGATGTCCGAGGCCTCCAGCAGCTCCCGGAGGTCGAGGTGCCGGGCGCCCAACTCGCTCTCGGCCTCGGGCTTGGGGGACGGGCTGGCGTAGACGACGGTCGCGCCGAGGCCGTGGGCGAGGGCTGCATAGCGGGCGCCGATCCGGCCCATGCCGACCACCCCGACGGTGGATCCCCGGATCTCGATGCCCCGGTATGCCGCCGGATCCCAGCCCCGCCAGCGCCCGGTCCGCAGGTCGCGCTCGGCATCGCTCATCCGGCGGGCGGCGGCGAAGGTGAGCGCCATGGCCAGCTCGGCGGTCGCCTCGGTGAGCACGTCCGGCGTGTTGGTGACCACCACCCCGCGCTCCCGGCATGCTTCGAGGTCGACGTTGTCGTAGCCGACCGCGAAGTTGGCGACCACCCTGAGCCGGTCGCCGGCGGCATCCAGCACCTCCGCATCGATCGGGACGCTTGAGTCGGAGACGATCGCGCTGGCCCCGGGGACGATCGAAAGCAGGTCATCCCGGGCTGCGTCCAGGCCTCCCTCCCGCAGCTCGTAGCGCTCCGCCAGGCGGTCCCTGCCCGCCGGCAGCAGCACCCGGGCGATAACAACCAGCTGATGATCAGCTTTCATGTCAGTTGAAACTAACCGTTACGGTCATGTAACTGTCATTTGTGAAAGAGAGGAACCGGGGTCATGCCAAGAGTTTCGAACACAGTCGATCAGGCCAGGACGCTGCTCGAGCGCCGGCTGCGGGAGCTCGATGACGAGCGCAAGCAGGTGGAGGCCGCGCTCGCCGGGCTCGGAAAGAGTGCCAGGCGCGGGCCGGGCCGTCCCCGCCGAGCCGGTCGCCGGCGCCGCCGCGGCAACACTCGCGCCGACCAGGCCGTGAAGATCATCAACGACAACCCGGGGATCAAGGTCTCCGAGCTCGGCAAGAAGATGAAGCTCAACCACCCGAACTACCTGTACCGGGTCTTGCCGGATCTCGAGAAGGAAGGCCGCGTTCGCCGCAAGGGCACGGGCTACCACCCGGGCTAGCTACTGCCGGGCGTGGTCCCTGCCCGGGCCGCCTCGGAGCCTGTCCCTGCCGGGGCCTCCGACCAGCCGGTCCGCGCCCTGTCCGCCCCTGAGCAGATCCTTGCCGGGGCCCCCGAACAGCCGATCCTTGCCGCCCTCGCCGAAGAGGCGGTCGTTCCCCTTGCCGCCCTTCAGCTTGTCGGAGCCGATCCCGGTGCAGATCGTGTCCTTGCCCGCCAGGCCGGAAACGTGGTCCTCCCCGACACCGGTCGAGATCACGTCCTTGCCCGTTGTGCCCCTGATCGTCTCGGAGCCAGGCGTCCCGGCGATGGTCGGGACCTTGCCCGCGCAGCGCGGGACCCCCTCATAGCGGGCCAGGGCCCAGTCGGCGGCGGCCTGCGGGCCGTCGTAGCCGCCGACGACGATCCGCTTGCTGACCGGGTCGATCGCGACGTCCTGAGCCGTGTCTCCAAGGGGGCCAATGTCCGCCCTGGTGATCCCCCCTCCGGCGAACGCGGGATCGAGCTTGCCGTTTGGCGTGAAGCGGGCGAGGGCGAACTCGTCCTGATTGGCTCCGGCGGAAGACGTCCCGGCGACCACGATGTTCCCGAGGTCGTCGTGGACGAGCCCCTCGGCCGTGTCGGAGTCGGCGCCGAAGCCGGCGTAGGCCGCGCCGCTCGAGCCGAAGGTGATGTCCGGCGAACCGTCGTTGCGCAGCTGGAGAAGTGCGAACTCATAGCCCGCTCCGGTTCTCTGCGCGTAGCCGGCCATGTCGATGCCATCTCCAGCGTTGACGATCACGTCCTGCGCGGCGTCGTCGACCGCGCTGCCGCTCTGTGACGCCAGGAGGGAGATGATCCGGCCGGGGGTGGGAAGGTCGTTGCTGAACGACGTGTCCAGTTGGCCAGCCGGCGTGAACCTGGCCGCGGCGAAGTTCTGGTCGCCCCCACCCAGCTCGGTGACGCCGGCGACGACGACGCGCCCCTGACTGTCGACCGCGACGCCATGGCCCACGTCATTGCTGGCGACCGAGTTGACGTTGAGCTGATCCCAGCCGTCGCCGCCGCCGAAGCCCGGGTCGAGGCCGCCAGCCGTCGTCAGCCGGAGGACCAGGAAGTTCCGAGATCCCGGGGCCCCGATCGCCCCCGCCGCCACGGGGCGCCCAGACGAATCGATCGCTATCGAGTCGAGAAAGTCGTTGCTGCCGAGGTCCTGCGTGAAGACGCCGCTGCCCCCGCCGAAGCCGGGATCGGGAGCGCCCGCGTCCGTGAAGCGGGCGACCACGACGTTCTCGTCGCCGCCGAGCAGCGCCTCCCCAGCGAGCACGATGCGGCCCTGCTGGTCGATCGAAACGGCGTGCGCCACGTCGGTGTTCGTTCCGCCCCCAGCGTTGAGGGTCACGATCCCGTCCCCGGAGAAACTCGGGTCCGGTGAACCATTGGGCAGGAAGCGGGCCACCGCCATGTCGCTGGTATCCGCGCCCGCCGGGTCGACGTTTCCCGCCTCGACGATCCGGCCCTTGGAGTCGACCGCGACGCCCTCGCCGCGGCCGTTGTCGACGTTGAACACGAGCCTGCCGTCGCCACTGAACGAGTTGTCGAGGTCACCCTCGGCTGCGAGGGCCCCTGACGCCGACAGGGCAAGCAGGCCCAGGGCCGCCGCCAGGGCCCCAGTGAGCCGCCGGCGGCTCATCGATCCTCCTCCATGCCTAGATCAACCCGAGCTGGCTCACCGAGTCGCGCTCCTCCTTGAGCTCCGCGACGGTCGCGTCGATCCGCTCGCGGGAGAAATCGGTGATCTCCAGGCCCTCGACGCGCTTCCACTCGCCGCCGGAGCACTCGCAGGCGACGCCGGAGATCAGGCCCTCGTCCACTCCGTAGGAGCCGTCGGAGACGACCGCCATGGAGACCCAGTCACCCTCCGGCGTCCCGAGGACCCAGTCATGCACGTGATCGATCGCGGCGTTGGCCGCCGAGGCGGCACTGGAGGCGCCGCGCGCCTCGATGATGGCGGCGCCGCGCTTCCCGACGGTGGGGATGAACTCGTCCGCGATCCACTTCTCGTCGTCGACCTGATCCCAGGCGGGACTGCCGTCGACGAGGGCGTTGACCAGGTCCGGGTATTGGGTCGGGGAGTGGTTGCCCCAGACGGTCATCCGCTTGATGTCGGTGACCGGTCGCTCGAGCTTGTTGGCGAGCTGGGCTATGGCCCGGTTGTGGTCGAGCCGCATCATCGCCGTGAAGCGCTCGGCGGGAACGTCGGGGGCATGCGACTTGGCGATCAGGCAGTTCGTGTTCGCCGGATTGCCCACGACCAGCACCTTGATGTCGTCCGCAGCGTGCGAGTTGATCGCCTCGCCCTGCGGCTTGAAGATGCCCCCATTCGCCTCGAGCAGGTCGGCGCGCTCCATCCCCTTCGACCGGGGGCGGGCGCCGACCAGCAGCGCGATGTTGGTGCCGTCGAAGGTCTCCTTGGGGTCATCCGAGATGTCGATGCCGCGAAGCAGCGGAAACGCGCAGTCGTCGAGCTCCATGGCCGTGCCCTCCGCGGCCTTGATCGCATCGGGGATCTCCAGCAGACGCAGCTTCACCTCGGTGTCCGGGCCGAGCATCTCGCCGGCGGCGATCCGGAAGAGGATCGCGTAGCCGATCTGGCCGGCCGCTCCGGTGACTGTGACGTTGACGGGGGTCAATTCATCTCCTTGGTCAGGTTTTCGTCGATGGAGCCGAGGAACTCCTGCGTGGTCTGGAACTCCTGGTCCGGGCCGATCAGCAGGGCGAGGTCCTTCGTCATCTTCCCGCTCTCCACCGTCTCGATGCATACGCGCTCGAGCGTCTCCGCGAACTCGGTGACCTCGGGCGTCTCGTCCATCCGGCCGCGGGCGGCGATGCCGCGCGTCCAGGCGAAGATCGAAGCGATCGGGTTGGTCGAGGTCGGCTTGCCCTGCTGGTGCTGGCGGAAGTGCCGGGTGACGGTGCCGTGGGCCGCCTCGGCCTCGACGGTCTTGCCGTCGGCCGTCATCAGGACGCTCGTCATCAGGCCGAGCGAGCCGAAGCCCTGGGCGACGGTGTCCGACTGGACGTCGCCGTCGTAGTTCTTGCAGGCCCAGACGTAGCCGCCCTCCCACTTCAGCGCCGCCGCGACCATGTCGTCGATCAGCCGGTGCTCGTAGGTGAGGTCGTGCTTCTCGAACTCCTCCTTGAACTCGGAGTCGTAGACCTCCTGGAAGATGTCCTTGAAGCGGCCGTCGTAGCGCTTCAGGATCGTGTTCTTGGTCGACATGTAGACCGGGAAGCCACGGTTCAGGCCGTACCGCAGCGAGGCCCGCGCGAAGTCCCGGATCGAGTCGTCGAGGTTGTACATCGCCAGCGCCACCCCGGCGCCGGGGAAGTCGTAGACCTCGAGCTCCACCGGCTCGCCGCCGTCCCTGGGCGTGTAGGTCAGGGTCAGCTCCCCCTCCCCCGGCACGACCAGATCGGTCGCCCGGTACTGATCGCCGAAGGCGTGACGGCCGATCACGATGGGCTTCGTCCAACCCGGGACCAGGCGCGGCACGTTCGAGATCACGATCGGCTCGCGGAAGATGACGCCGCCGAGGATGTTCCGGATCGTGCCGTTTGGCGAGCGGTACATCTCCTTCAGGCCGAACTCCTCGACGCGCGCCTCGTCCGGGGTGATCGTCGCGCACTTGACCCCCACGCCGTACTCCTTGATCGCGTTCGCGGCGTCGACCGTGATCTGGTCCTCGGTCTCGTCGCGCTTCTCGATCGACAGGTCGAAGTACTTCAAATCGACGTCGAGGTAGGGCAGGATCAGCTGCTCCTTGATGAAGGCCCAGATGATCCGGGTCATCTCGTCGCCGTCGAGCTCAACTACCGGCTTTTTGACCTTGATCTTGGCCATCGGGCGGGCGATGCTACCGCCGCATGGAGTTGCCTGGACTCGCGCGTCGCCTCGTCTTGGCCGTCACGTTGGGGGCGGGCTTCGCCTGCGTTCCCTCCGCGGGCGAGGCCGCGACCATCACCGTGGCGGTTACCGACGACGCCGGCCCGGGCGGTTTCGACGACTCGGGCTGCACGCTGAGGGACGCGATCCTTGCGGCGAATACCAATGCGCACGCCGGTGGCACCGGAGGGCTCGGCTGCGACGGCGACAATGGCGGCGGCACCGGCGTCGACACGATCCTGCTGCAGGGCGGCCAAACCTACGCTCTCGGGCTCCGCCAGGCCCTGGACGAGGACTCGAACGCGGCCGGGGACCTCGACATCACCGGTGGCGGGGGCACGATCATCCGCGCCACGGGAACCGGGCTGGCGACGGTCGACGCCGGCAACACCGTCTTTCCCGGACCGGCCGACAATCAACGGGAACGCGTGCTCGACATCATCGCTGGGGCGGGCGCCGTGACCCTGGAGGGGATCCGCGTCACCGGAGGGGTGGACAACGAAAGCCCGCCGCCCGGCACGTCCGTCGTGGGCGGCGACGGCGGGGGGATCCAGAGCTACGCACCGCTCACCCTGACCAACAGCGAGGTGAGCGGCAACAGCCTTGGGGTCTTCGGCGGCTTCCCCAACTTCAGCGGCGCCGGCATCCTGATCCGCGACCCCGGCAGCCTCACCCTGAATGGGAGCACCGTGGCGGGCAACACCGTCAAGGCCAACTCCACCTCTCCGAACAACAGCGCGAGGGGCGCCGGCATCGCGTTCTTCTCCGGCAGCGGGCCGCTGGTCGCAACGAACAGCACGATCTCGGGCAACGTCGTCGACTCCTCGGGAAACACCATCAACACGACCACGGGCGCGGCAATCGACTGGTCCGGGTTCGGCCAGACGATGACCCTGACGAACGTGACGATCAGCAACAACTCCGCGATCGGCGGTGGCGGAGTCAGGCAGGAGCGCTGCGGCCGCACATCGTGAGTCGCTTCGGGCTTCGCCCTTCGCTCCTGAATGGAGCGCCCTTGCGCTCCTTGACACAAGATATGAATCGTGGTTCACTTCTTCCGTGGCATATCGCACCACCGAGCGGACCGAGGCGCGCCGGGCCGAGACCCGCGAGCGGATCGTCACCGCGGCGCGGGAGTTGATTGCCGAGGGCGGCTACGTGGCGGCGCAGATCGCCGCCGTGGCCGACCGTGCGGGGGTCGCGGTCGGCACGGTCTACCGCCACTTCCCTTCCAAGTCCGACCTGTTCGCCGAGGTCTTCCGCGAGGCGTCGCAGCACGAGGTCGACGCGATGAGGGAGGCGATTCATGCCACGAGCGGTCCCGCCGCCGAGCGGATCGCCGCGGGCATCGAGGTCTTCGCCCGCCGCGCGCTGCGCGGGAAGCGGCTCGCGTGGGCGCTCCTCGCCGAGCCGGTCGATCCGGCCGTCGAGGCTGAGCGCCTCCAGTTCCGCCACAGCTATCGCGACCTGATGGCCGAGGTCATCTCGGAGGGGATCGAGGCCGGCGACCTGCCCCAGCAGGACGCCGACGCGACCGCCGCCGCCATGATCGGGGCGATCGGCGAGACGATGCTCGGCCCCCTGTCCCCCACAACCAACGGAGGCGACGCCGAAGCGCTGATCGCCTCCCTGATCGACTTCTGCACTCGCGCAATCGGAGAGGAGCACTAGATGTCAACCGTCGAGAAGCCCACCGGAGTCAAGACCCACGAGGTCACCAACCAGCCGCCTCCCCTGGCCGACTACAACGTCTTCGAGTCCGACACGGTGATGAAGGAGGCCGTGCGCCGGGAGGGCGCCGACTGGGCCGTCGGCAAGATCTCCGAGGTCGGCGAGATCGCCGGCCGCGGCGACGTGATCGAGCTCGGGCGGCTCGCCAACGAGAACCCGCCGAAGCTCCGCACCCACGACCGTTACGGGAACCGGGTCGACATCCCGGAGTTCCATCCCTCCTGGCACGAGCTGATGCGACTCGGCATCTCGCACGAGCTCCACTCCCTGCCCTGGCGCGACCCGCAACCCGGGGCGCACGTGGCCCGCGCCGCCGCCTTCATGTGCTTCTCGCAGGCCGAGGCCGGGGTAGGCTGCCCGATCTCCATGACCTACTCCGTGGTCCCGGCGCTGCGCAAGCAGCCCGAGCTGGCCGAGGAGTGGGAGCCGCGGATCCTCTCCGACGTCTACGACCCGCGTCAGATCGCCGCCTCCGAGAAGGAGGGCTCGCTGTTCGGCATGGGGATGACCGAGAAGCAGGGCGGTTCCGACGTCCGCGCCAACACCACGGTCGGCAAGCCGATCAACGGCGGTGGCCCGGGGGCGGAGTACGAGATCACCGGTCACAAGTGGTTCTTCTCCGCGCCGCAGTGCGACGCGTTCCTCGTCCTCGCCCAGGCCGAGGGGGGCGTCTCCTGCTTCCTGATGCCGCGCCGGCTGCCCGACGGCGAGCTCAACCGCTTCCGGCTGCAGCGGCTCAAGGACAAGCTCGGCAACCGCTCGAACGCCTCCTCGGAGATCGAGTTCGACGGCGCCTGGACTCGCCTGGTGGGCGAGGAGGGCGCGGGAGTGCGGAC
Organism: uncultured Solirubrobacterales bacterium; assembly: GCA_963774305.1. Lineage (GTDB taxonomy): Bacteria > Actinomycetota > Thermoleophilia > Solirubrobacterales > 70-9 > DASUPK01. Next base: position 144,759 of record CAVZEM010000008.1, read on the forward strand.
GATCATCGAGATGGTCAACCACACCCGGCTCGACTGCGCGACCGGCAGCGCCACCGGAATGCGGGCCGGAGTCGCGCAGGCGATCAACCACGCCTCGCACCGGGTCACCTTCGGCAAGGTGCTCGTCGAGCAGCCGCTGATGCAGAACGTGCTCGCGGACCTGGCGGTCGAGTCAGAGGCCGCGACGATCAGCTCTCTCCGCCTCGCCCGCGCCTACGACGAGGCGATCGCCGGCGACGACGAGGCGCAGGCCTTCAAGCGGATCGCCAACGCCGTGCTCAAGTACTGGATCTCCAAGCGGGCACCGAGCCACGCCGTCGAGTGCCTCGAGAGCCTGGGCGGGAACGGCTACGTCGAGGAGTCGGGGATGCCCCGTCTCTACCGCGAGGCCCCGCTCGCCTCGATCTGGGAGGGCTCCGGCAACGTGCAGTGCCTCGACGTGCTGCGGGCGATGGTCAAGAACCCGAACTCGGTGGACGCGTTCTTCGCCGAGGTCGGCGAGGGCGCGGGTGAGCCGCGCCTCGACGCCTACCTCTCGAAGCTGCGCAAGGACCTCCAGGACATGAACGGGATCGAGTCCAGAGCGCGGCAGCTGGTCGAGCGGATGGCGCTTGCCCTGCAGGGCTCGCTGCTGCTGCGCTTCGGCGATGAGGCGGTGGCGGACGCGTTCGTCGCGTCGCGCCTCGCCGGCGACTGGGGCCACGCGTTCGGCACGCTGCCCGCCGGGACAGATTTCGCCCGGATCATCGACCGGCACAGAGCGGCCTAGCGGCCACCAGGCCGCGCCACTTTGGAGCGGAGCGCGAAGCGCGTAGCGACTTATGTTGGGCGGCCGCTTGTGGCCGCGATCTGATGGCGAAGCCGAGAGGAGCTGCCTGAATGGACTACGAGACCCTGCGCTACGAGCGCGACGGGCACGTCACCGTGCTCACCTACGACCGGCCCGATCACCGCAACGCGGTCAGCCGCCAGATGAACCGTGAGCTCCACGATGCATGGCAGCGATTCCGAGACGCCGAGGACGAGTTCGTCCTCGTGATCACCGGCGAGGGCGACGCCTTCTGCGCCGGCTGGGACCTGGAGGACGCCGCCGAGCTCGGCGAGGGCGGTCAGCCCGACTGGGATCAGTTCAAGACCTCGATCTACAACACGCCGGGCGAGTGCGGCTACACGCGAAGGGTCGACGTCTTCAAACCCGTGATCGCCGCCGTCAACGGCTGGGCGGTCGCCGCCGGGCTCGAGAACGCCCTACTCGCCGACATCCGGATCGCCGCCGAGAACACCGTCTTCGGCGCGCTCGAGCGGCGCTGGAACATCGTCGGCGGGGATGGCATGAACGTCCGGCTGAGCCTGGCCGTCGGCTACGGCCGGGCCATGGAGATTGATCATCACGGGCCGGCCGGTCGACGCCGAGGAGGCGCTGCGCATCGGGCTGGCCAATGAGGTCGTGCCGGAGGGCAAGTCGCTGGAGAGGGCGATGGAGCTGGCGCATCAGATCGCCGAGCTGCCCCAGGGCGCGATCCGCTCGGACAAGGAGACCATGGTCCGCAACGTCGGGAGGACCTACGAGGAGCAATTGCGCCAGGAGGCCGAGAACACGATCTCGATGTTCGCCCGGCGCGACTCCCACGCCATCGGGGCCCGCGCCTTCAAGGAGAAGCGGACCCCGGAGTGGCCTAACCACGGGCTCTAGCGGGCGCGGCGCTTCCTGATGATCCGGACCCGGCGGGTCTCTGCGGCGCGGCGCTGCTGCTCGGTCCGATGGGCGTGATTGGCGGTGTAGGTGAAGTTGGGGCTCATTTCGGTCCTCCCGAGTCGGTGTGTACGTTTACTGAGACCAGGCGATGCTCGGAAACTCATCGGTCCCCGTGACGCCTGGGTAGGCTGAAGCCCATGTGCAGAAACATCAGGCAACTCCATAACTTCGAGCCCCCCGCGAGCGCGGAGGAGGTCCACGACGCGGCGCTTCAGTTCGTCCGCAAGGTGAGCGGATCGACCAAGCCGTCGAAGGCGAACGCCGAGGCGTTCGATCGCGCCGTCGCCGAGGTCGCCGACTCCACGCGGAAGCTGCTCGATTCGCTGGTCACCAACGCGCCCCCGAAGAACCGGGAGGAAGAGGCGGCCAAGCGTCGGGCGAAGTACGAAGCTCGGTTCGCCGCTTAGGGACGAGACCAGCCGCGGACGCTGTCGGGGACCGGCAGGTCCTGAGTCAGATCGGGTGCCGAAATCGGATCGCCCGTGCCGCTGGTGAGGGGCAGCTGACCCGCCCAGTGGGGTAGGTCGAGATCGGCCTTCTCGTCGACCGGCGGCCCGGTTCTGACCTTTGCGGAGGCCTCCTCGATCGGCAGCGACAGCACCCTGGTCGACTTCAGGTCGGTCGCGTCGGGACCCCGGACCTCCTCGGGGCGACCGGGAGCGATGTGCTCGACCACGGCCCTGAGCGCCGCCTCCTTCTCCTCCGGATCCGTGACCTCCTTTGCCGTCCCCAGCACCATCACGGAGCGGTAGTTGAGCGAGTGATGGAGGGCTGCGCGGGCCAGAACCAGCTCGTCGACCAGCGTGGCCGTCAGGCAGCAGGCGGTGCCGTCGCCCAGCGCGCCGAGCATGCGGTTCCGACGAGCCCCATGCAGGAACAGGATCTCCCCCACGCGCGCGTGGATCGTCGGGATGACGAACGGCTGCCCGTCCTGGACGAACCCGACGTGACAGACCAGCGCCTCGTCCAGGATCGAATGCACGAGCTCGCGGTCATAGCTTCCGCGACCGGGCTTGCGGAAGATGCGCGTGCGCTCGGTCTGCTCGTACTCGGTGGGCATCGGCCGATGGTAGGCGCGAGTCCACTCACGGCGAGGAGGAATTCAGCTGCCGGAGTACGCCAGTGCGGAGTACGTCACCCGGCGAGCCAGTTCGCGTCGAGCTTGCGGATGACCGCCTCCGAGAGCCGGACCGCGTCGGCGACCGTGCCGTAGTCGACCCTGTCGGGCGTGTCCGTCCTCCAGTGGTAGTTGGAGGGGTTCTTCCACTGATTGCAGGAGGCGACCGAGACGCACTGGTAACCGGCGGCCAACGGGAAGATGCCGTCGGTCGCGTTGCGCAGTCGCAGCTCACGGAAGGGCATCTCGATGCCGAGCTCCTCGGCGGTGGAGTCGAGCAGCTCGAGCGACGGCGCCGGATACTCGCGCAGGTTCAGCATCCCCTCCCCGCGCAGGACGAGCAGGTTGGGCGAGCCCACCGTGTCGAGGCAGAGGAAGAAGGTCCGGTCGGCGGGCAGCTCGGCGGCGTGCCGCTCCATGAACAGTCCCATGCCCTCGCAGAGCGCCTCCTCGGAGGTGGAGAGGAAGAGGACCCGGGTGTTCTCGGGCGGCCGCTCGGCGAGCGCCCGCGCGATCGCGAGTTGGGCGATGCAGCCGGTGCCGTTGTCGTTCGCGCCGGGCACCACCTCTCCGGCGCCGATGTGAGCCATGAAGGCCGAGCTGCCGGCCGAGAGGAACGTCCCGAGCCCCGTCAGCTTCCGGCTGCCGAGCGCGGCGCCGGCCGCGACCACGGCGGGACCGGCGACCGTCGGCCACATCAGAGGGGGGCTGGTGTCGTTGTCCTCGAAGACCCATGGCGCGTTCTCGCCCACCGCCTCCGTGATCGCCGGGTTGAAGAAGAACGCGGTGTGGGCGGCGTCGTGGTGCGCCATCAGGACGATCGTCCGCTCGGCATCGGCCGGGCCGATCTCGGCAAGCACGTGGTGTGCGCTTCGCTTGGGCAGCAGTCGCCGGAACCGTCTCCGTCCCGGAGGGAGCTCGTCCGCGATCAGCGCCGCGGCGGCGGCCCCGGTCAGCGCGGCGAGCGCCCGGGTGGCGCGTCCGCCACGCCGAGCCGCGAGTCCCGCCACCGCACCGGCACCCGCCAGCAGGCCGATCGGCCACCAGAACGTCCCATTGGCCTCGGGCTCCTCCTCGACTCGCGCGTCCCGGGCACCGGCCTCGCGCAGCGCGGCGGCGAGCCACTCCGCGGCACGCCGCTCACCCTCGGTAGCCGACTCGCGCTCCCCCGAGCAGAGCTCTTCGAGACGCTCGCGCATCCAGGCGGCGTCGGGCGGCGAGGAGATCTCCGGCGGTGCCTCCGTGGCCATCCCGGAAAACTACCCGGCGCTCCCTAACATCACTGCCATGGCCGGCGGCGGTGTCACGCTGTTTCGCATCAGAGGCATCAGGATCGCGGTGGACTACTCGTGGTTCGTCGTCCTCTTCCTGATCATCTTCTGGCTCACCAGCTTCTACCGCGATGTACTGGACTCGCCCTCCGGTGACTCCGCGCCCTACGTGCTGGCCGTCGCCAGCGCCGTTCTCTTCTTCGCCTCGATCCTGCTCCACGAGCTCGGGCACGCCTTCGTTGCGCGGCGCCACGGCATTGGCGTCTCCGGGATCACCCTGTGGATGTTCGGAGGATTCGCCCGCCTGGAGAAGGACTCGGACACGCCGGGGACCGAGTTCAAGATCGCGATCGCGGGGCCGGTCGTCACCGCGGCGATCGTCGTCGCCTGCGCGGTGGCCGGGCTGCTGCTCGCCGGGAGCCACGAGTTCCGCAACGCCGCGCTGACCCAGGGCGACACGCGCACGTCAGGCCTCGCCGCCCTGGTGAGCTGGCTCGGCAGCATCAACCTCCTCGTCCTGATCTTCAACCTGATCCCCGCCTTCCCCCTGGACGGCGGCCGCGTCGCCCGCGCGATCGCCTGGTGGCGGACGGGCAGCCGCAGCACCGGGACCCGCTTCGCCGCCACGCTCGGTGAGTGGTTCGGCCTGTTCCTGATCCTCGCCGGACTCGGCTACTTCTTGGTCTACCGGGGGGACCTCCTCGGCGGCGTCTGGCTCACCTTCGTCGGGTTCATCCTCCGCGGCGCCGCCAAGGCGGCGATCGCGCAAACGGAGGTGACCAGCCGGATCGAGGGGATCTCCGTCGCGGACGTGATGGACCGCGACCCGGTCGCGATCCCCGAGGGAGCCTCCATCGAGCAGGCGCTCGACGAGTACTTCCTGCGGTATCGCTCGCCCTGGTTCCCGGTGGTAGACCGGGCGCAGCACTTCGTCGGCCTGGTGGACCGCGGCGCCGCCGACAATGTGCCCGCGGTCGAGCGAACCTCGTCCTTGGTCGGGGACGTCCTCGCGCGAGACAGCGGGACGCTGACGATCGGGGAGAACGAGCCGCTCGAATCCGTGCTCGGCAACGAGGCCCTGCGGCGCCTCGGGGCGCTGATCGCGACCGACGCGGAGGGCCGCATCCGAGGCGTGCTGACGATCGATGCGATCGGGAGAGCCCTCCGTCCAGTCGCTCCCGGAAGCGCGGATACGAACCTCTAGCGATCCCTCGGTTCATCCAGGGCTACGCACTACTACCAATGCCCGAGGGTGAGGCGCTCGATTAGGCTCGCCACTCATGAGGGAGAAGCGAGGCGCCCGCCGCCTTTGTGTACTCGCCGCAGCGCTGTTCGTCGCCGCGCTGCTTCCGGCGGCCGCCCGAGCCGAGACCCACACCTTCCTCAACCTCACCAACCTCGTTCCCGCAGGCGGAGCTGGGACCTCTGGCCCGTCATTCCCGGTGTTTCCGTCGAGCATCGCCGTCTCGGGGCTATCAGGGACCGTCAGCAAGGCGACGGTGACCCTGATCGGTTACGAGTCCTCCAGCCCGGACGACGCGGACGTCGTGGCCAGAGGGCCGAATGGACAGTCGGTCATGCTGATGTCCGACGCATGTGGGGAGACCAATCTTGGTGTGCCCGTGAGCTTCTCGGCTGTCGGTGAGAACTGGACCTTCGACGACGCGGCCCCGACCTTCATCCCCAACGGAGGGCAGTGCGGCCTGAATCAGACAACCAGCTTCAAGCCGTCGAACTATCTTGGGAACACCGGTGAGCCCGACGATCTGAGCCCGAGTGGGGGCCCACCGCCTCCCTACTTCAATGCGCTCTCGTTCATGGCGGGTGGGTCCGCCAACGGGACGTGGAGCCTCTTCATGGTCGACGACAACGCTGACTGCTGCTTCGGCTTCGGCATCTCGGGCTGGGCGCTCACGCTGGAGGTGCAGCCGCCGCCAGCCGCAACGGGGGCACCTCCGACGACCGGGCAGACGGCCGCGGTGCCCAAGAAGTGCAAGACGAAGGGCAAGAAGGCCACCGCGGCCAAGAAGTGCAAGAAGCGGAGATAGGGGCGCAGGCTTCTCAGCTCCCTCCGCTATAGGATCGGGCCGTGCCGGACCACGACGTACTCGTGATCGGGGCGGGCCTCGCGGGACAGCGGGCCGCGCTTGCCGCTGCGGAGCAGGGCGTCTCCGTGGGGATCATCAGCAAGGTCCACCCGGTTCGCTCGCACTCCAACGCCGCGCAGGGCGGAATCAACGCCGCGCTCCAGGAGGACGACAGCTGGGAGTCGCACGCCTTCGACACCATCAAGGGCTCCGACTACCTCGCCGACCAGGACGCGGTCGAGATCATGTGCAAGGCGGCGCCTGAGGAGCTGCTGCACCTCGAGCACCTCGGTGTGACTTTCCACCGCAACGAGGAGGGCAAGCTCGGCACCCGCGCATTCGGCGGGGCCTCCGCGGCTCGCACCTACTACGTCGCCGACATCACCGGCCAGGCGATCATGCACGTCCTCTACGAGCAGCTCATGAAGTTCTCCGACGATGTCGCCCGCTACGAGGAGTACTTCACGACCTCATTGGCCATGGATGATGCGGGCAACTGCGTCGGGGCGATCTGCCGCAACGTCCGCGACGGTTCCATGGAGCACTTCGGCGCGAAGGCCGTGATCCTGGCGACCGGCGGTGACGGGCAGGTCTGGCAACCGACGACGAACGCGCTGATCTGCACCGGCGACGGGATGGCCCAGGCCTACCGGGTCGGGGCGAAGCTGATGGACATGGAGATGGTCCAGTACCACCCGACCACGCTGGCCGGCAAGGGCTTTCTGATCACCGAGGGCGCCCGCGGCGAGGGCGCCCACCTGCTCAACGCAAACGGCGAGCGCTTCATGGAGAAGTACGCGCCGAACAAGATGGAGCTGGCCTCCCGCGACGTCGTCTCTCGAGCCGAGCAGACCGAGATCAACGAGGGCCGCGGCTTCCCGGACGGCACGGTGGCGCTCGACATCACGGTGGTGCCGCGCAAGCGCATCCACGAGGCGCTCCGCGAGATCGTCCTGGTGGGCCGGGACTTCGCCGGGGTGGACATAACCAAGGAGCCGATCCACATCAAGCCCGGCAACCACTATGCGATGGGCGGCGTCAAGACCGACACCGAGGGGCGCACCAACGTCCCCGGCCTCTACGCAGCCGGGGAGGTCGCGTGCGTCTCGGTCCACGGCGGGAACCGCCTCGGCGCCAACTCGCTGCTCGACACCCTGATCTTCGGCCGCCGGTCCGGCGTGGACGCCGCCGAGCGCGCCAAGGGACGCGAGCCGGTGCACCCCCCACACGCCGCCCAGGACGCCGATGAGGCCCGGATCGCCGAGATACTCGGGCGCGAGAAGGGCTCGGGCCGCCGGGTCTCGGAGATTCGCAGGGAGATGGGCGAGACGATGGACAAGCACGTCGCCGTCTTCCGCGACGCGGAGGGCCTCAACGCCGCCCTGGAGACCATCAGGCGCCTGAAGGAGGAGGCGAAGAGCTGCTACGTCGACGACAAGACCTCGGTCTTCAACCAGGACGTGTTGGGAGCGATCGAGCTCGAGTACATGCTCGACTGCGCCGAGTGCACCTGCGTGGCGGCGATCCACCGCACCGAGAGCCGCGGGGCGCAGTTCCGAACCGACTTCCCGGAGCGAAACGACGAGGAGTGGCTCAAGCACATCGACCTCACCCGGACCGACGACGGGCCGGAGATCAGCTACTCCGAGGTGACGATCACCCAGTGGGAGCCCCAGGAGCGGACCTACTAGATGAGTAGGGTTGAGAGGCATGGCTGAGTTCACGCTCAAGGTGAGGCGCTTCCAGCCGGAGGATGCGGAGGGCCCCTACTGGGAGACCTTCGACGTCGACCTCGACCCAACGCTCTCGGTCCTTGACGGGCTTCTACAGGCGAAGGACCGCGACGACGGCTCCCTCGCCGTCCGCTGCTCCTGCCGCGCCGCCATCTGCGGCTCCTGCGGCATGAAGATCAACGGCCAGTCCGGACTCGCCTGCAAGACGATGATCGGCGAGGCGTCTGAGTACGCCAACAGGAACAACGGCGGTGGCGAGCCGATCGTGGTCGAGCCCATGGGGAACATGCCGGTGATCAAGGACCTGGTCACGGACATGGAGTCGACCCACTGGACCAAGATCCGCCGGGTCACGCCGTGGCTGCTACCCGAGGGCGATCCGCCGGAGCGCGAGTACGTCGTCCCGCCGGAGTCGATGATCGACATCACCCAGTCGATGGCCTGCATCCAGTGCGGCGCCTGCGTTTCGTCCTGCCTCTCGATGGAGGCGGATCCCGACTTCATCGGCCCCGCCGCGCTCGCCAAGGCCTACCGCTTCGTCGGCGATCCGCGTGACGCCGAGACCAAGGAGCGCCTCCACGATCTCTCCCAGGACCCGCACGGGATCTACGACTGCACCCATTGCTTCTCGTGCATCGACGCTTGCCCGAAGGGCGTGGCGCCGATGGATCAGATCATGCGTCTGCGCCGCGCGGCCGGCGGCGAGGGCATCGTCGACCAGAACCACGGCCACAACCACGAGGTCAGCTTCACGAAGATCATCGAGAAGAAGGGGACGCTCGACGAGGCGCTCCTGCTCCAGGATTCGTTCGCGCCGGGGATCAAGGGCAAGCTCGTGCCCAAGCACGGCGCGATCAAGGGCCTGCTCGAGTCCATCCCGACCGCGATCCGCGGCATCAAGACGGGCAAGATGCGCTCGCTCCCGAAGCTGATCCCAGGCGTCCACCCCAAGCTGCCCGGCGATGCCCAGAACCACGTCAAGCGGATCTACGCGCACACCGAGGAGCACGGATCGAGCTCAATCTGTACATCCGCGGCGAGGAGGCCGACGAGGACGAGAGCGTCCCCGAGGGCGAGGCGGTGCCCGAGGCGAAGGTCGAACCCGAGCCCGACGAGAGAGGGGAATCGACTGATGGCCGATCTGAAGATGGCCTACTGGCCCGGCTGCGTCTCGCGTGGATTCACGACGGAGCTGCACGGATCGATGGGCCTGGTCGCCGAGCGGCTCGGCATCGAGCTGGTGGAGCTCGACCGCGCCAACTGCTGCGGCGCCGGCGTGATCGCCGAGCACAACCAGGAGCTTGCCGACACGTTGAACGCCCGGACCTTCGCGCTCGCCCAGCAGACCGGGCTGCCGATGATGAACATCTGCTCCACCTGCCAGGGCGCCCAGTCCGAGTGCCAGCAGCGCCTCCGTGACTCGGAGTACCGCTCCCACATCAACGAGACGCTCGCCGAGGAAGGGCTCTCCTATGACCCCGAGGGCTTCTCGAACAAGAACTTCCTCTGGGTGCTGATCGAGGACTACGGCCTCGATCGCCTCAAGGAGCAGGTGCAGCGGCCGCTGGGCGGCCTGAAGGTCGGGCCCTTCTACGGCTGCTACATCCTGCGCCCGAAGCACCGCCTCGGGTACGAGGACCATCCGGAGCGCGACCTCTACCTCGACAGGCTGATCGAGACGCTCGGCGGCGAGGTCGTCGAGTACGACGGCGCCCGCAAGTGCTGTGGCTTCCCGATCATCACCATGGCCCGTGAGGTGTCGCTGCGGCAGGCCGGAACCCATGTCGGCGACGCGCTGGACGCCGGCGCGGATTGCCTGGTCACCCCCTGCCCGCTCTGCCACCTCAACCTCGACATGCAGCAGCCCGAGGCCGCCAAGGTCGTCAACCGCGATCTCGGCCTCGCCGTGCTGCATCTCCCCCAGCTCGTCGGCCTGGCGCTCGGCTTCACGCCGAAGGAGCTCGGGATGAAGAAGCACATCGCCTCGACCAAGTGGGTCGAGGAGCGCTTGGAGCCGGTAGCGGCCTAGGCCTGTTCGACGACCGGGACCGCTGTCGCGTAAGGTGAGCCGGGCAGGTCGCACGGCGTCGACTCAACCGCCCGAGATGCGGCACCGGGTCAAGGTACGCGTTCTCGTCATCCTCGCCTCGATCCTCGCGTTCCTGGCGATCTTCACGAGCTGGATCGACCGCCAGGCTCTCGACACCAACCACTGGGTCGACACCAGCGGCAGGCTGCTCGAGGACAAGGAGATCTCGGACGCGCTCGCGACCTACTCCGTCGATCAGCTCTACGCGAACGTGGACGTCGCGGCGAACCTGAAGAAGCGGCTTCCCCCCGACCTGCAGCCGGTGGCCTCACCCGCGGCGGCGGGGATCCGCGAGTTCGCGACCAAGGCGGCACAGCAGGCCTTCCAGTCGCCGCGTGTCCAGCAGCTCTGGCAGGACGCAAACCGCGTGGCGCACACCGAGCTGGTTTCGATCCTCGAGGACAAGCACGCAGCCGTTTCCAGTCAGAACGGGAAGGTCGTGCTCGACCTGCGTCCAATCGTCTTCCAGCTCGCCGACCGGATCGGCCTCAAGAAGCAGGCCAAGCAGGCAATCCACACCGGCGAGGAGAAGGGCGTGCTGAAGCCGAACTTCGCCCAGCTCCAGGTCGCGGACTCGCAGCAGCTGGACACGGCCCGCACCGTCGTCAAGCTGATCCAGGGTCTCGCCTGGTTCTTCATGATCGGCACGATCGCGCTCTTCGTGGTCGCCGCCTACCTCGCTCGAGGACGGCGCTGGGTGGTGGTCCTCGGCTACGGGCTCGGCCTGATCGCGTCGGGACTTGCGGCGATGGCCATCCGTGCCGCCCTGAAGGGAGTGTTCGTCGACTCGCTCGCCAAGACCGAGGCCGCGAACGTCCCGGCGCAGCATGCCTGGGACATCGGCACGTCGCTGCTGCAGAGCATCGCGACAAGCGTCGTCATCTTCGGGGTGCTCTTCGTGGTTGCCGCCTTCCTCGCCTCCCCTGCCAACGCGGCGATCAGCATCCGCCAGGCTCTGGCCCCGAACCTCCGCGATCGCCCAGGGGTCGTCTGGTCGATCTTCGCGGCGGTCGCGCTGATCGCGGTGATCATCTGGCCTCCCGACGGCACTCGCCAGGCGGTGCTCACGCTCCTGTTGATCGCCTTGGCGGCCGCCGGCCTCGAGGCGCTCAAGAGAAAGACCGCTCGGGAGTTCCCGGGCGCCAAGCGAGGCGACTGGGTGCTCGCGATGCGCAAGCGGGCGCGCCGCATGAGCGCCGAGACAGGGAGGCGAATCAGCTCAGCCATGCGGGAGCTCACCGACGACGACAAGCACCCCGACGACGCGAAGCTCGACCGTCTCGAGAAGCTGGGCGAGCTGAAGAAGAAGGGCGTGCTGACCGCCACGGAGTTCCGCGAGGAGAAGAAGAGGATCCTCAGCGGCTAGGGCATCACACCGCTGCCCGCCGCGAGCCCCGGGTCGGCCTCCTCACCGGGCTCCTCGTCCGCCTCGATCCGCCGTGAAATCCATCTGGTCCCGAGGGTGTCCGTCGCGCCGTGAATCAGGATCGAGGCCAAGATCACGAATGCGGCCGCCTCGAAGATCGCGTTGCCCTGCTGGACTCCCGAGTTGAGCACCAGCACGGCGAAGAGCATGCCGGCCACACCCTTCGGCCCGAACCAGGCGATGAACGTCCTGTGCGGCTGAGGAAGATCGACGCGAATGAAGGCCAGGAAGATCGCCACGGGCCGTGCGATGAACAGGGCGAATGCTATGAAGGCGATCAGCAGCGCGACGTCGCTGTGGTACCCGATGGTGACGATCAGCGCTCCGAAGGCGAAGAAGGTGAGCACCTGCAGGATCGAGCTGACGTTCTCGCTGAACACGACGAAGTCGTCCGCGATCGCATGGTCGGCCGCACCCAAAGAGATCCCGCAGACGAAGGCGGCGATCAGGCCGTTGCCGAAGGTGACGTCCGCGATCCCGTAGGCGAGCAGCCCGACTCCGAGCGCGTAGATCCCCTCGTAGCGGCGCACGATCCCGCCGCTGGGCAGGTGGTGGGTGAGGCGGCCGGCGAGCTGGCCGAGGACGACCCCGATCAGGCCGCCGAACGCCGCCTCGCCGAGCAGCTTGGCGGCCTCGCTCCCCGGGTTACCCCCCGGTGAGGCGAGGATGATGAAGAACAGGACCAACGGGAGCGCGAGGCCGTCATTGAGGCCGGATTCGAGGTTGAGCGCATGGCGGACCGAGGCGGGCACCCGCTGCGAGGTGACCACCGCCGAGGTGACCACGGGGTCGGTCGCGGAGAGCACCGAGCCGAGCAGAAACGCCTCCGCCCAGCTCAGCCCCGAGAAGAGGAGCTTTGCGGCCAGGGCGAGCAGGACCAGGGTGAGCGGCAGCGCGATCACCAGCGCCCTCGCGACCGAGCCCCAGTGCATGACGAGCAGCTCCCGCTCCACGAAGAGGCCGTCGGAGAGCAGGGTCACGATCAGGGCCAGTTGGAAGAGGTGGACCACCGCCGAATCGCCCGCGTTGACGTGAATCGCGTCGGCCTCGGCCAGGATCAGGCCCGCGGCCACCGCGAGCACGGAGATCGAGAGCACCGTGCCGCGCATGAGGCCCGACAGCGCCGCGGCGACCGCGAGCAGCGCGCCGGCATAGAGAACGGCCTCACCAAACCCGACGTCCATTCACGGCTTATACAGTCTGCGATCCCGCGATTTCGGCGCGGGCCCGCGCCGGCGGGCTAGCAGCCTTCCGTAAGGAGGGGGCGGCCGCGTACGCGATTCTCGGGCTGTCCCGGGATGCGGGCTCGTACCCACCTCCCCACCGGCTGCCCTCGCGTGCGACGGGGAAAGGCAGAGCTGATCCCGCGCGTCGCGGTAGAGCACGAACCCGCGGTCACCGCAAGCAGCGAGATGACCGCCAGCGACGCTGCGAGGGCGGCGCCGCTGAGAATTGCCTTGGAAGCCGCCCTGAGCATTTCGAGAATCCCAGTGTTTCTAGTGCGGTGGGAAGGGGCTTGACACCGCCGGTTTCTAGGTATATGACTCACCGCGCGTCTATGAACGCATCGTTCTATAACTACGTGTTAGCCCTTGGTCTGCATCGCTTCACCGGAGCCTCAGAGGACTTCGGATGATCGGAAGGGATCGGGAGAGTCGAGGGAGAGCGCGAAGGGAATCGCCAACAGAGGAGAAGCGATGATCAAGCGCCGCCGGATAGCCGTACTTGCCGCCTTTGCAGTGGTAGCGAGCGTCTTTTTGCTGCCCGCAAGCCCGGCCAAGGCCGCCACCTTCGACAACGCCTGCGTCAACAGCCTGATCCCGACGCAGTCCAGCCTGATCCCCATAACCATGACCGCGACGACGTCGCCGAACCCGGTGGCGCCCGGGGGTACGGTCACCTTGAGCAACATCCAGCAGCACGCGGACATCCCCCCGGCGGTCTTCATCGCCGGCTACAACGCCGGCGTCCTGATCGACCGGGCCAAACAACATCCCGGTCACCAACATCCACACGGTGATCGCGGGGACGAACACGGTCGAGGGCATCCAGACAGACCAACAACCAGACCGGGACGGCGACGACGACCATCACCGATCCCGACGGGGTCCCGGGGACCGGCGATGAGACCGCTACCGCGGGCTCGCTGGACGTCACCTACGCCAACCAGACCTGGACCGCCGGTGCCAGCGGAACGATCAATTTCCGCGAGTTCACGACACCCCCACCGGTGACCACCATACCAACGGCGGAATCAACATCACCGCCGTGGTCGCCGGGATCATCACGGTCCGGTTCGGCTGCGACCCCGGAACGGTGGTCGCAGACGCGCCTCCGAGCACGATCGTGCTACACCGATCCGGCCGCGACGTTCGCCAGCACGACGATCCAGGCGGCGAACACAGCGCCGACGGCGAACGCCGGGCCTGACCAGACGGTGAACTCGGGGGCGACGGTGAACCTCGACGGGACCGGCTCGTCCGATCCCGACGGGACGATCGCCTCCTACGCCTGGACCCAGACCGGGGGGGCGAACGTGACCCTGACCGGTGCGAACACGGCGACGCCGTCGTTCACGGCGCCGACCGGACCGGCGACCCTGACGTTCATGCTCACGGTCACCGACAACAACGGCGCGACCGGCACCGACTCGGTGACGGTCAACGTCAACCCGGTCGGAAACCAGGCGCCGACGGCGAACGCCGGGCCTGACCAGACGGTGAACTCGGGGGCGACGGTGAACCTCGACGGGACCGGCTCGTCCGATCCCGACGGGACGATCGCCTCCTACGCCTGGACCCAGACCGGGGGGGCGAACGTGACCCTGACCGGTGCGAACACGGCGACGCCGTCGTTCACGGCGCCGACCGGACCGGCGACCCTGACGTTCATGCTCACGGTCACCGACAACAACGGCGCGACCGGCACCGACTCGGTGACGGTCAACGTCAACCCGCCCGGAAACCAGGCGCCGACGGCGAACGCCGGGCCTGACCAGACGGTGAACTCGGGGGCGACGGTGAACCTCGACGGGACCGGCTCGTCCGATCCCGACGGGACGATCGCCTCCTACGCCTGGACCCAGACCGGGGGGGCGAACGTGACCCTGACCGGTGCGAACACGGCGACGCCGTCGTTCACGGCGCCGACCGGACCGGCGACCCTGACGTTCATGCTCACGGTCACCGACAACAACGGCGCGACCGGCACCGACTCGGTGACGGTCAACGTCAACCCGCTCGGAAACCAGGCGCCGACGGCGAACGCCGGGCCTGACCAGACGGTGAACTCGGGGGCGACGGTGAACCTCGACGGGACCGGCTCGTCCGATCCCGACGGGACGATCGCCTCCTACGCCTGGACCCAGACCGGGGGGGCGAACGTGACCCTGACCGGTGCGAACACGGCGACGCCGTCGTTCACGGCGCCGACCGGACCGGCGACCCTGACGTTCAGCTCACGGTCACCGACAACAACGGCGCGACCGGCACCGACTCGGTGACGGTCAACGTCAACCCGGTCGGAAACCAGGCGCCGACGGCGAACGCCGGGCCTGACCAGACGGTGAACTCGGGGGCGACGGTGAACCTCAACGGGACCGGCTCGTCCGATCCCGACGGGACGATCGCCTCCTACGCCTGGACCCAGACCGGGGGGGCGAACGTGACCCTGACCGGTGCGAACACGGCGACGCCGTCGTTCACGGCGCCGACCGGACCGGCGACCCTGACGTTCATGCTCACGGTCACCGACAACAACGGCGCGACCGGCACCGACTCGGTGACGGTCAACGTCAACCCGCCGGTCGTCCAGGGAATCGACGCCGCGGGCGACGTGATCGTCCACGGCCAGGTGAAGGGCTCGAGGCACGGCTGCGAGCACGGCTGGTGGCACGGCTGGAGGCACAGCTGGAGGCACGGCTGGAGGCACGGCTCGAAGCACGGCTCGGAGCACGGCTCGAAGCACGGCTGCTCGGACCACGGCTCCACGAGGAGCAAGGTCTATTTGTTCCGGGTCAGCAACCTGGGGGACACGCGGATCACGGTCGATCCCAACACTGACATTGTCGGAGTCGTCAATGTCAATGGGACACCCAACGGCTCGGTCACCTCGCTGACCGGGACCAAGACGATCAAGCCGGGTCACAGCCGGGTGTTCCCGCTCCGCTGGACCGTGGACGGCAAGTTGGATGTGGGCGACACCGTCGAGTTCACGGCGTGCGTGAACCTGGCCGGTGACACCGACACCACCAACAACTGCGATAGCGAGACCCTCACGGCTCGTTAGCTCAGTTGACGCCGCGGTGGATGGGCGGGCAGAGGGCGATACGCCCTCTGCCCGCCCCGCGGCTCTGAACGGCGGGATGAAGCCGGTCGGGCGTTGCCATTCCGGAGCCTCATGGGCCTCGCCTATCCTCAGTCGCCAATGAGCGCGACCTCGACAAACGGAATCGTCGTGATGAAGTTCGGAGGCACCTCGGTGGCCGGGACCGAGGAGCTCAAGCGCGCCGCCAGACGGATCGTCGCCGCCCGCGAGCGCGGTCAGCGCGTGGTGGCGGTGCTCTCCGCCCGGGGAAAGACCACCGACAGGCTTCTCGAGGCGGCGCGTGAGATCTCGGCGCGCCCCGACCCGCGGGAGATGGACATGCTGCTCTCCATCGGCGAGCGCGAGTCATGCGCGCTCTGCGCGATGGCCATCAACGACCTGGGCCACCGGGCCATCTCGCTGACCGGCTCGCAGGCCGGGATCGTCACCGACTCCTCCCACACCAAGGCGCGGATCATCGACGTGCGCGCCGATCGCATTCGCACGGCACTCGAGGAGGACTCGATCGTGCTGGTCGCCGGGTTCCAGGGCGTCTCGACCGACAGTCGGGACGTGACCACGCTGGGGCGAGGCGGTTCCGACACGACCGCGGTCGCGCTGGCCGCGGCCCTCGGAGCCGAGGAATGCGAGATCTACACGGACGTCGCCGGCGTCTTCAGCGCCGACCCTCGGATCGTTCCCGACGCGCGCAAGCTCCCTGTTGTCTCGTACGAGGAGATGCTCGAGATGGCCTCCTCGGGCGCGAAGGTGCTGCAGCTCCGCGCCGTCGAGTATGGCCGCAACCACGCTGTCCGTATCCACTGCCGCAGCTCGGCCGACGAGGGCACCGGTACCCTCGTTGTCTCGGAGCAGGAGACCATGGAACGACCTCTCGTAACCGCAGTCACGCATTCGATCGACGAGGCCCGCGTCACGCTCACCGGCGTGCCCGACGAGCCCGGTGTCGCCGGCCGCATCTTCGGCGCGCTCGCCGACGCCAACATCAACGTCGACATGATCATTCAGAACGAGCCCGTCTCCCACGATGGCGGGGCCGATCTCTCGTTCACGGTCGAGGCGGAGGACCTCGCCGGCGCCGTCGAGGCGATCGAGGGCCAGGACTCCAAGATCGGCATCGAGACTGACGAGTCGATGGGAAAGGTGTCGATCGTCGGGGCGGGGATGCGCAGCCATCCGGGAGTCGCCGCCAAGGTCTTCCAGGTGCTCGGAGAGAACAAGATCAACATCGAGATGATCTCGACCTCGCCAATCAAGATCTCCTGTGTGATCCGGGCGGATCAGGTGCCGCAGGCGGTCGAGGCCCTCCACACCGCCTTCGAGTTGGGCGAGGACGCCGTACGCAAGGAAGAGCCGACCGGTAAAGAGCACCGGCCGACGGTGAGCTCATGAGCGGCAACGGTCCCTATCGGGTCGGGGTCCTCGGCGCCACCGGCGCCGTCGGCTCGACCATCCTCGAGGTGCTCGCCGAGCGCAAATTCCCGGCGAGCGAGGTCGTTCCGCTGGCCTCAGCGCGCTCCGCCGGCAGCAAGGTGAGCATCGGCGGCTCCGACGTCGAGGTTCAGGAGCTGACCGAGGACTCGATCCAAGGACTCGACCTGGTGCTCTCCTCCGCCGGAGGCAAGGTGAGCTCCGAGTGGGCGCCGAAGCTCATCGAGGCGGGCGCGGTAGTCGTGGACAACACGAGCTTCTGGCGGATGCACGACGACGTGCCGCTGGTGGTCGCGGACGTCAACGACGAGGCGGTGCAGGACCACAACGGCCTGGTCGCCAACCCCAACTGCACGACGATGCAGATGATGGTCGCGCTCAAGCCGATCCTCGACGCGGCAGGGATCGAGCGCCTGATCGTCTCCACCTACCAGTCGGTCTCGGGCACGGGTCGAAAGGCGATCCGGGAGCTGCGCGAGGAGTCGGAGGCGGTCCTGAAGGGCAAGCCGATCAAGCAGCCGGAGGTGTACCCGCACCAGGTCGCCTTCAACGTGCTGCCGCAGGTCGAGAACTTCAAGGACGGCGACGACTACACGACCGAGGAGCGCAAGGTGATGGCCGAGACGCGGAAGATCCTCGGCCTCTCCGAGGCCGTCGGGATCTCGGCGACCTGCGCGCGTGTCCCCGTGGTCACCGGCCACTCCGAGTCGGTCAACGTGCAGACCGAGCGCGACCTCTCGCCGCAGGCGTGCCGCGAGCTCCTGTCCGGTGCGCCGGGACTGGTGGTGCTCGACGATCCGGCGGACGGCATCTATCCGCTTCCGATCGCCGCCGCCGGCCGCGACGAGGTGCTGGTGGGGCGGATCCGGCGCGATCCCTCGCACGAGCGCTGCCTCAACCTCTGGGTGGTAGGGGACAACCTTCGCAAGGGGGCCGCGACCAACGCGGTTCAGGTCGCGGAGCTGCTGCACGAGCGGGACCTCGTCCGGGTCCCCGCCGGCGCCTCGCTGAGCTAGGAGCCATCACAGGGAAGTGACGCACCGCCCCGGCGGCCGGGATATGTTCCCGCGCCCGACACGGTCACCAATGACGCCCGCAACCTTGGCGGCAAGCAATGACCGCGCCGGACCTTAGCCCGGCGCGGTCATTTCACTTGCTCAGTGGCGCTGCTCAGCTACCTCTAGTGGTGGCCGAGCTTGACATAGGTGAACTTGTCGGCAGCGGTCACTGGACTCGTGCCGCAAGGGCCGGTCACTCTCACATCGACCGTGCCGGCAGGCAACGGTGGCGCGATCGCCGCGATGAGCCTGTCGGAGATCACCTTGAACGCCCTCGCCGGGGTGCTTCCGAACTTCACCGAGGTGGCCCCGGTGAAGTGCTGGCCGGAGATCGGGTGATTCCGCCGATATTCGCGATCCCGACATTCGGGAACACCTTGCTTATCGACGGGCCGTTGCACTGAACCTGGTCGTCATTGACGATCGTCCCCACCCCTTGGGCGTCGGTGATCGTCGCGTTGCCCGTGGCGCCCGAGAGGTTCACGTTGAACGTCTCGTTCGGCTCCACGGTGGTGTCGCCGTTGACCTGCACCGTCACCGTCTTGGACGTGTCCGCCGGGGGCGAAGGTGACCGTCCCCGAGTTAGCCGTGTAGTCGCTGGGTGCGGTCGCCGTGCCGTTCGCGGTCGCGAAATTGACCGTCACGGCCGCGGCCTGGGCCGCGTTGAGCGAGACCGTGAAGACGTACGCGGTCTGCCCGCTGTTGCCCTCGTTGTGCGAGACGTCGTTGATCGTGATGTTCGACGCCGCCGGTTGCTGGATCTGCGTGCTGGCGAACGACGGGGCCGGATCGGTGAGCACGATCGTGCTCGGATTCGCCCCCTCTACCACCTCACCGGGGTCGCAGCCGAACCGGACCGTGATGGCCCCAGCGATGACGGCCGTGATGTTGATGCCGGAGTTGGTAGTGGTGAGCGGCGTCACCGTGTCCTCGCGGAAATTGATCGTGCCGCTCGCACCGGCGGTCCAGGTTTGGTTGTTGTAGGTGACGTCCACCGTGCCCGGAGTCGCCTCCTCGTCGCCCGTGCCCGGCACCCCGTCGGGATCGGTGATCGTCGTTGTGGCCGTCGCGGTCGCGGCGTTGGTGGTCTGGGTGCCCTCGACCGTGTTCGTCCCCTCGATCACCGTGTGGATGTCGGTGATCGGGATGTTGTTGGCTCCCACGTGGATAAGCGTCCCGTTGGTGGCGTTGTAGCCGGCAACGAAGACCTGCGGCGGGATGGCCAGGTGCTGGTTGATGTTGCTCAAGGTGACCGTACCCCCGGGCGACACCGGGTTCGGCGACGCGTTAGCGGTCATGATCACGGGGATCAGGCTGGCCTGGTTCGGGATCAGGCTGTTCACACAGGCGTTGTTGACCGAACCGGCTTGGTCGTCATTGACGATCGTCCCCACGCCCTGGTTGTCGGTGATCGTCGCGTTGCCGGTGGCGCTCGAGAGGTTCACGATGAACGTCTCGTTCGGCTCCACGGTGGTGTCGCCGTTGACCTGCACGGTCACCGTCTTGGAGGTCTCGCCGGGGGCGAAGGTGACCGTCCCCGAGTTAGACGTGTAGTCGCTCGGCTGCGTCGCCGTGCCGTCCGCGGTCGCGAAATCGACCGTCACCGGCGCGGCCTGGGCCGCGTCGAGCGAGACCGTGAAATTGAACGCGGTCTGCCCGCTGTTGCCCTCGTTCTTCGAGACGTCGTTGATCGAGATGTTCGAGGCGGCGGCGGCGTCGTCATTGACGATCGTCCCCACGCCCTGGTTGTCGGCGATCGTCGCGTTGCCGGTGGCGTTCGAGAGGTTCACGTTGAACGTCTCGTTCGGCTCCACGGCGGTGTCGCCGTTGACCTGCACGGTCACCGTCTTGGTGGTGTCGCCGGGGGCGAAGGTGACCGTCCCCGTGTTCGAGGCGTAGTCGCTCGGCTGCGTCGCCGTGCCGTCCGCGGTGGCGAAATCGACCGTCACCGGCGCGGCCTGGGGCGCGTCGAGCGAGACCGTGAAGTCGTACGCGGTCTGCCCGCTGTTGCCCTCGTTGTGCGAGACGTCGTTGATCGAGATGTTCGACGGCGGTGACGACTGCGTCCTAGGTGTAACGTCGTTGCCGGTGCCGGCCGTTGGAGCTGGTGGCCCCCCGGCGTCGTCGCCGTGACGTCGACCGTGCTCCCGCGCGGTGCCCGCCGGGGCGACGGCCGTGACCGTGGTCGCGTTGACGACGGTGACCGCCGGTCGCCGCGTTGGCGCCGAAGTGGACCGCGGTCGTGCCGGTCAGGTCGGTGCCGGTGAGCGTCACCGTGTTGCCGCCCGCGGCTGCGCCGTGGGTCGGGCTCAGCGCCGTCACCGTCGGGCGGCGGGCGTCGTCATTGACGATCGTCCCCACCCCCTGGGTGTCGGTGATCGTCGCGTTGCCCGTGGCGCTCGAGAGGTTCACGTTGAACGTCTCGTTCGGCTCCACGGTGGTGTCGCCGTTGACCTGCACCGTCACCGTCTGCGAGGTCACGCCGGGGGCGAAGGTGACCGTCCCCGAGTTAGCCGTGTAGTCGCTCGGTGCGTCGCCGTGCCGTCCGCGGTCGCGAAATTGACCGTCACCGGCGCGGCCTGGGCCGCGTTGAGCGAGACCGTGAAGTCGTACGCGGTCTGCCCGCTGTTGCCCTCGTTGTGCGAGACGTCGTTGATCGTGATGTTCGAGGCGGCGGCGGCGTCGTCATTGACGATCGTCCCCACGCCCTGGTTGTCGGCGATCGTCGCGTTGCCGGTGGCGTTCGAGAGGTTCACGAAGAACGTCTCGTTCGGCTCCACGGCGGTGTCGCCGTTGACCTGCACGGTCACCGTCTGGTGGTCTCGCCGGGGGCGAAGGTCACCGTCCCCGTGTTGGCGCGTAGTCGCCGGCTGCGTCGCCGTGCCGTCCGCGGTGCGCGAAATCGACCGTCACCGGCGCGGCCTGGGCCGCGTTGAGCGAGACCGTGAAGTCGTACGCGGTCTGCCCGCTGTTGCCCTCGTTGTGCGAGACGTCGTCGATCGAGATGTTCGAGGCGGCGGCGGCGTCGTCATTGACGATCGCCCCCACGCCCTGGTTGTCGGCGATCGTCGCGTTGGCGGCGGAGAGGTTCACGGTTGAACGTCTCGTTCGGCTCCACGGTGGTGTCGCCGTTGACCAGCACGGTCACCGTCTGCGCGGTGACGCCGGGGGCGAAGGTCACCGTCCCCGACTTCGAGGTGTAGTCGCTCGGCTGCGTCGCCGTGCCGTCCGCGGTCGCGAAATCGACCGTCACCGTCGCGGCAGGAGGCCTGCGTTGAGCGAGACCGTGAACGTCGCAGCGGTGGGCCCGCTGTTGCCCTCGGTCACGCGCAGACATCGTTGATCGAGATGTTCGAGGCGCCGGTTGCGTCGTCATTGACGATCGTCCCCACGCCCTGGTTGTCGGCGATCGTCGCGTTGCCGGTGGCGTTCGAGAGGTTCACGAAGAACGTCTCGTTCGGCTCCACGGCGGTGTCGCCGTTGACCTGCACGGTCACCGTCTTGGAGGTCTCGCCGGGGGCGAAGGTCACCGTCCCCGTGTTCGAGGCGTAGTCGCCCGGCTGCGTCGCCGTGCCGTCGGCGGTCGCGAAATCGACCGTCACCGGCGCGGCCTGGGCCGCGTTGAGCGAGACCGTGAAGTCGTACGCGGTCTGCCCGCTGTTGCCCTCGTTGTGCGAGACGTCGTTGATCGAGATGTTCGAGGCGCAGCGACGTCGTCGTTGACGATCGTCCCCACGCCCTGGGCGTCGGCGATCGTCGCGTTGCCGGTGGCGTTCGAGAGGTTCACGTTGAACGTCTCGTTCGGCTCCACGGTGGTGTCGCCGTTGACCTGCACGGTCACCGTCTTGGAGGTCTGCGCCGGGGGCGAAGGTCACCGTCCCCGTGTTCGAGGCGTAGTCGCTCGGCTGCGTCGCCGTGCCGTCGGCGGTCGCGAAATCGACCGTCACCGGCGCGGCCTGGGCCGCGTTGAGCGAGACCGTGAAGTCGATACGCGGTCTGCCCGCTGTTGCCCTCGTCGTGCGAGACGTCGTTGATCGAGATGTTCGACGCGGCGGCGTCGTCGTTGACGATCGTCCCCACGCCCTGGTTGTCGGCGATCGTCGCGTTGCCGGTGGCGTTCGAGAGGTTCACGTTGAACGTCTCGTTCGGCTCCACGGTGGTGTCGCCGTTGACCTGCACGGTCACCGTCTTGGAGGTCCGCCGGGGGCGAAGGTGACCGTCCCCGAGTTCGAGGCGTAGTCGCCTGGCTGCGTCGCCGTGCCGTCCGCGGTCGCGAAATCGACCGTCACCGGGGGCACTGGGGGCGATCGAGCGAGACCGTGAAGTCGTACGCGGTCTGCCCGCTGTTGCCCTCGTTGTGCGAGACGTCGTTGATCGAGATCTGCCGTGGAGGCTCCGTGGTGGCGAACGACGCGAGCCGGATCGGTGCGCACGATCGTGCTCGGCGGCGCGTCTGGGACCACCGTACCGGGGTCGCAGCCGAACCGGACAGTGATGATCGCCGGAGACGACGGCGGTGATGTTGATGCCGGCGTTGGTATTGGTGAACCCCGGCGGATCCGGTACGGGGGAGGAAGGACCACCGTCTCCTCGCGGAACTTAATCGGGCCGTTGGCACCGGCGGTCCAGGTCTGGTTGTTGTAGGTGACGTCCAGCGCGCCCGGGGTCGCGGTCTCGTCGCCGGTCCCCGGGACCCCGTCGGGATCGTCGATGGTCGTTACCGCCGTCCCGGTCTGGCTGTTGGTCTGCTGGATGCCCTCGACCGTGTTCGTCCCCTCGATCATCGTGTGGATGTCGGTGACCGGGATGTTGTTTGGCCCCGTCCACCAGGACGCCGGCGTTGTAGCCGGCGATGAAGACCGCCGGGGGGATGTCCGCGTGCTGCTGGATGTTGCTCAAGGTGACCGTATCCCCGGCCGCCACCGGGTTCGGCGACGATGCGGTCGCGGTCATGGTTATGGGGATCAGGCTGGACTGCGTCGGGATCAGGCTGTTGACGCAGGCGTTGTCGAAGGTGGCGGCGCTGGCCGGGCTTGCGGGCAGCAAAAAGACGCTCGCTACCACTGCAAAGGCGGCAAGTACGGCTATCCGGCGGCGCTTGATCATCGCTTCTCCTCTGTTGGCGATTCCCTTCGCGCTCTCCCTCGACTCTCCCGATCCCTTCCGATCATCCGAAGCCCTCTGAGGCTGCGGTGAAGCGATGTGGACCAAGGGCTAACACGTAGTTATAGAACGGTGCGTTCATAGAACTCCGCGATTCATATACCCGCAGAGCCGCGGTGTCAAGTCCCTGCCGCAGCATTGAAAAACACTAGGATTCTCGAAATGCTCAGGACGGCTTCCAAGGCAATTCTCAGCGGCGCCGCCCTCGCAGCGTCGCTGGTGGTCATCTCGCTGCTTGCGAGTTGCGGGGGCGGGGGGTCCGATTCGACGCAGGCGGGCACCGGCTCGGGAAGCATCGAGAGCTTCGGCGAGGAGGCAAGTCCCGGCGACCGCGCCGCAATGACGAAGGTGGTTCAGGAGTTCCTGCGGGCTCGAGCAGAAAGCGACTGGGCGAAGGCCTGTTCGCTGATCGCGGCCCCGATGGTGGAGAACCTCCGCAAGCTCGTCAGCCAGTCCCCGCAGCTGAAGAACAGGGGCTGCCCGGAGCTGGTCAAAGCGGTGATCGCCACCATTCCGGCGAAGACGATCGCCGCGGGGAAGCGCATCCGGGTGACCGGCGCCCGGATCGAGGGCGACCACGGGTTCGTGCTCTACCGCGACGCGCGCGGGACCAGCTCTGCCTTCCCCGTCGCACGCGAGGGCAGCATTTGGAAAGTCGGCGCGCTCGTGGGACCGAGCCTTCCATAGAGTGAGGGGCCTCATCCGACCGGCACGCGGGGTTGATGACAGTCGGAAGCACAGAGGCGATCATCTCCGACGAGGTCGCCGCCGGACGGAGGGCCTCCCGCTCTACCCGGACCTCCTCTTTACCGTCCTGGTCCCGTACGTCGGCCCAGAGGCCGCCACCGCCAAAGTCCGACGGACGGCGGAGCCTTAGCCCGCTGAGAACGGGACCCGATTGCCGAGCTGGCTCGCGCTGGGCGGCGGCGCCTGCAGTGCCAAGGAAGGGCAGGGTGTTCCAGTAGACGATGTCGGGGAATCGGAAACCAACCAGTTCTATAGATGCGTCGCTGGCCGCTGGGCACGGGCGGGGGGTAGTTAGAACGTTGCAATTCTTGATAGAAAGTGGGTAACCCTTTGGGGAAGGGGAGCGTTTTGTAGTAGAGACCCTCCAGGGACGGAGGGTCGCCCGAGGTAAGAGAGATCAGGAAGTCGGTCACGCGAGGGATGAGCGCAGTCGGCGAAACCAAAACGGAAGTGCGACCGGGCTTGCCACGGGCACTCGGAGGAATGTCCAACGAGCGGCGGATCGTGTGGGCGACGGTGAGGCTGGTGGCCGAGAAGGGATTCGACTCGGTCACGGTGTTCGAGGTGATCGAGCGTGCCGGTGTCTCGCGTGCCGGCTTCTACGAGCTATTCGAGAGCAAGGACGAGTGCCTGTTCGCCGCCTATGAAAAGGTGCTCGACGCATTGGTTGCCTACGTCGGGGGGGCCTTCGAGGGCGACGGCCCCTGGCCGCTGAGAATCCGACGTGCGATGCAGGCATGCCTCGAGGCATGCTCCGCCGAGCCGGAGGTGGCGCGGATGACCACCGTCGACGTCACGGCGGCGCGGCCCGAAGCACGACGTCGCTACCGCCACGCATTGGAGCGGTTCGTGCCGTTCTTCGTCGAGGGCCGCGAGTATGTCGAGGACGACATCCACCTACCGCCCGATCTGGAGCGAATGGCCGTCGGCGGAGCCGAGGCGATCATCTTCGACGAGGTCGCCGCCGGCAGGACCCGGGATCTGCCGAGGCTGCTTCCGGACCTCTTGTTCACCGTCCTGGTGCCGTATATCGGCCCGGAGGCCGCGATGGCCGAAGTGCAGCGCGCCGACGCGCTCTAGCCCCCTGCAGCGACTCTCGAGCCCGCTCCCGCTCAGCGACCGCCAGCTCGTAGCCGAGGGAAGGGCTGGGTGATCCCGTAGACGATGTCGGGCAGGCGCAGGCAGGCGAGCAGTGGCGCCATGGCGGATCGAGCGAGATCGCCTCGCACGCCCGCCATGGTGCGTGCGCCCGACGCTAGTGCGTCTTGACGTTCAGCGAGATCCTTCCGAGCAAATCGCCGGACACGAAGTCGTACTCGCGGGGTTCCCGCTTTCGTTCGGAAACGTGTTGTTGAGAAGGCCCGCAGATAACGGAGCGAGCAGGACCGGTGCCGCCGTGATAGTCACCTGCTTGGTATTGACGTCCGCGGATGCGGACGCGCCCGGCGCCGCGAGGTTGAAGTTGCCGAGCACTGCGAACCCGACCGGTCCCGTCGGCAGCACCGCGTCCGCTGCGAGCGCCTTGTTGTCGAACACCGTCTGAAAACCGGTCTGCGTGATGGAGGTCCCGATCGGAGGGGGTGAGCTGCAGCCCGCGGGTAGCACGTCGTTGTTCTTACTCAGCAGCTGGCCGCCGGCGCTGACCACGTTCCCGGAGCTGAAATCCGGAGCAACGCTGCCTCCGGTGACCGGAAACGTGAAGATCTCTCCCACCAAGCCGCTTTGGACGGCGGGCGGGATAGCCGTCGCGCCATTGGGTTCGGTGGGGTTGACGCAGTGAGCAGCCAGCTTGAACGGGAAGCAGATGCCCCCGCAGCCAGAGATGGGGACCTGGAGCACGAGACTGCCGCCGGGCAGCACCTCAACCGTCTGAGGTACAGAGATGGCCGATACGGTACCCAACGGCTTGCCGGCCTTGATGCCGCCTGCGGCGGCGCTCGCCTTCTTCGCGCTACCGGGAGAGAGGGCCTGGCGCAGCGCCTTCGCCCCCTTCTTCCCCAGCTTCGCCGCAACCCCATCGAGCTTGGCGCCCCATCCATCGGGGGTGAGGGTCCCTCCGCTGAGCTTGCCGAAGCCCTTGACCTTGCGTTTTCCGACCTTGGCGTCCATCCTGCCGGGCCCGCCATTGGCGCCGAGGGTGAGCAGGGTGATCTTGACCTTGGTCTTCCGGCCGCCCTGCCTCGCCTTGAAGGCCCTGTTGGTCTGAATGGTGCCGGCGCCGGTGGTGGGGTCGAGCTGGCTGCCGGTGTTGACCGGCAGCACCAGGGTCTTTGGCTTCAGCTTGAGGCCGCCCGAGCTTCGCAGCTGCAGCGTCACTGACGAGCTGCTGGAGAGGGGATCTGACCCGGCGAGAGCGGCGTCGGCAGCGACCAGCATGGCGGCCACGCTCACCGCGGCCAAGACCGTGAATTCGGTGGTCCGTCGGGTCCCTCCACGCTTCCGCATTGCTTCTCCCTCCTTGGTTGCCGTCGTGGCGGCGAGCAAGCAAGCATAGTAAACACCCACGTTCACATGACGCTCGTGCCCCGCCCGTCTCGCCGAAGGGCGGCCGAAGGAAACGCTCTGTTCTGTTGATGGTCACGATGCCCTGGACGCCCGGCGAGGCCACCTAGCCACGGGCACTCGAGGGCCTGTCCAACGAGCGGCGGATCGTGTGGGCGACGGTGAGGCTGGTGGCCGAGAAGGGATTCGACTCGGTCACGGTGTTCGAGGTGATCGAGCGTGCCGGTGTCTCGCGTGCCGGCTTCTACGAGCTATTCGAGAGCAAGGACGAGTGCCTGTTCGCCGCCTATGAAAAGGTGCTCGACGCATTGGTTGCCTACGTCGGGGGGGCCTTCGAGGGCGACGGCCCCTGGCCGCTGAGAATCCGACGTGCGATGCAGGCATGCCTCGAGGCATGCTCCGCCGAGCCGGAGGTGGCGCGGATGACCACCGTCGACGTCACGGCGGCGCGGCCCGAAGCACGACGTCGCTACCGCCACGCATTGGAGCGGTTCGTGCCGTTCTTCGTCGAGGGCCGCGAGTACGTTCACGGTACTGGTGCCGTATATCGGGCCGGAAGCCGCCGCGGCCGAGGTCAGGCGATCCGAACCGGGTTAGCCTGAGCGAGTCGCCTGACGAGCCCGCTCTCGCTCGGCGACGGCGCCGTCGGCACCCAGGAAGGGCTGGGTGATCCAGTAGACGATGTCAGGCAGGCGGGCCGGCAGGCGCGCGGTGGCGCCATGCAGGATCTCGCTGTAGAGCAACTCGAAGACGCCCCCCACGATCGCCACCGAGGTCATCCCGGGCAGGTCGAGGGATGACTCCGTACGGCCGGCGTCGACGAGCTCGGCGAACTGCCGCAAAGCGGCGTCCCGGCGGGCAAGCGCCTTCGGGCCCGCAGCGAGCACTTCGACGATCGCGAACCTGGCTCCCTCGGGCCCGCTCGCGAGCGATTCGAGCAGCGCGGCCATGGCGGCGCGAATCCGCTCCGCCCAAGGCGCGTCCGGAGTCTCCGTGAAGGCTGACGAGGCGGCGTCGAACTGCCGCGCCGAGACCTGGTCATATGCCGCGAGGAAGCAATCTTCCTTGTCGTCGAAGAAGTCGTAGAAGGTCTTTCGCGCCACCCTGGCGCCCTCGACCACGTCGGCCACGCGGGTCTCCTGGTAGCCGCGCTCGGCGACCGCCTCGATCATCGCCTGGATGATCCGCCCTCGCTGCGACTCGGTGACGGTCTCGCGCGGCAGACCATGCCGGCCACGCGGCAGCTGTTTGCCCGGCCCGAATTCCTCGTCTTCGATCGCGGTTTCGCGCATTGCCATCTTGTTACCCAAAATTTAGTGGTCTAATCAAACAGAATGCTCCGGGGACGCCGGCTCCCTACTGCGGACGGACGAAGTACCGGCACAGACTGCACGCCGCTTCCAGATTAGAGGCAGCGGCGGTCCAGGAATACATCAAAAACACGGAAATCCGCGGGCTCCGCAAAAAGGTCATACGTGAGAAAGCGTGACCGGGATCACATACGGCTATATATCGGAATGATATATCTCCTCTTGTCATGAAGCTGAGCGCCACGGCAAAGGTGATTCTGGGCATGCTGGCCGCCAGGCCGCGGTCGGGCTACGAGATCAAGCAGCTGGTGGACAACTCGGCGCGCTTCTTCTGGGCGGCGAGCTACGGGCAGATCTACCCGGAGCTCAAGCGCCTCGAGAAGGACGGCCTGATCAGCGGCAACGATTCAGCCCAGGGCGCCCGCCGGCGCACGGTCTACGAGCTCACCGCCAAGGGCAAGAAGGCGGCGCGCGGGTGGATCGAAAGTCCTCCCCAGGTCTTCGAGCTGCGCGACGAGGGCCTGCTGGAGCTGTTCTTCGCCGGGTCGATCGATCCGAAGCGGGCGCCCGAGATCGCTCGGGAACGGGCCGCCAAGGCGGCGGCCAGCGCCGCCGAGCTGCGGGCGCTCGAGGCGGAGATCGAGGCCAAGGGCCAGCATGAGGGGCCGGAGCACAGCCCGGATGTGGGCTCAATCGCCGTCCTTCGCTACGGCATCGAAATGAACGAATGGGCGGCAGCGTGGTTCGAGCGCGCCGCCGATCAACTGAAACGGGGGTAGAGATGTTCACCGGACTCGCATCGCTCGCACAGCGCCACGCCAAGCGGACCGTGATCTTCGCGGCGGTGTTCTTCGTCGTCGCCGGAGCGCTCGGCGGCGGGGTCGCCAGCAAGCTGGCGCCCTACGGCGCCGACGATCCGGCGACGGAGAGCGTCAAGGCAGCCGACCGCCTGGAGGCGGACGGCTATCGCGATCCGAGCGTGATCGTGCTCTTCCAGAACACCTCGCCCGCGTCGCAGGCCGGCAAGCAGAGGATCCAGGGCGTCGAGCGCGAGCTGCGCGCGAACCCCGACGTGGCACGGGTCACCGGCTATCTCGAGACTCAGAGCCCGGACTTCGTATCCCGAAACGGCAGCGCGACCTACCTCGCCGTCAGCCT
Organism: uncultured Solirubrobacterales bacterium; assembly: GCA_963774305.1. Taxonomy (GTDB): domain Bacteria; phylum Actinomycetota; class Thermoleophilia; order Solirubrobacterales; family 70-9; genus DASUPK01. Next base: position 173,930 of record CAVZEM010000008.1, read on the forward strand.
GAAACCGACAGGTGACAAGGACCAGCAGGACGCCGCCAAGAACATCGCCGATGCGCTCGAGGGTCAGCCCGGCGTCTCGGTGGGCGGGATCGCCCTCGCCCAGGAGCAGGTCAACAAGCAGGTGGAGAAGGACCTGCGGATGGCTGAGCTGCTCGCCTTCCCGATCCTCTTCCTGCTCTCGCTGCTGTTCTTCCGCAGTGCGGTGGCCGCGCTGCTGCCGCTGCTGATCGGCGGGCTTGCGATCGTCGGCACCTTCTTCCTGCTGAGGCTTGCGAACGAGGTCGTGTCCGTCTCGATCTTCGCCCTCAACCTGACCACGGGGCTCGGCCTCGGACTGGCGATCGACTACAGCCTGTTCGTCGTCTCCCGCTACCGGGAGGAGATCGCGAAGTCCGGGCCGGGCGCAGAGGCGATGAAGCGAACGCTCAGCACGGCCGGCCGCACGGTGCTGTTCTCCTCCATCACGGTTGCCGTCGCACTCGCGTCCCTGCTGGTCTTTCCGCAGCGCTTCCTCTACTCGATGGGGCTGGGCGGAGCGCTCGTCGCGCTCCTCGCCTCCGCCATCGCACTGACGGTCCTGCCCGCAGTGCTGGCGCTGCTCGGCAATCGCGTCAACTCCCTGGCACCGAAGTTCTTGCAGCGGCGCGCCGAGCGCGACGCGACTCAGACCGAGTCGGGCTTCTGGTACAGGCTCTCGCGCTTCATCATGCGCCGCCCGATCCCGATTGCGACCGCGACCGCCGCGCTCCTGATCGTGCTCGGCATTCCCTTCTACTCACTCAAGTTCACCTCCGTCGACGCGCAGGTGCTTCCCGAGAGCGCCAGCGCCAGGCAGGTCGACAACGTGACGCGCGCCCAGTTCCCGCCGTTCCACGACACCCCGAACCTGCTGTTCGTCGAGAACGCGACGCCGGGTGCACTGAGCGCCATCCACCGGGAGGTCTCTCAGGTGAAGGGCATCGCCGAGGTCCAGCCGCCGCGGCAGCTCGCCAACGGAGACGCCGTCATCTCGGCCTACTCCGATCAGAGCTACATCTCCGACTCGAGCCGCAGTGCGGTCAAGGAGATCCGCGACCTGCCGGTCCCGGGGGGCTCGCAGCTGCTGGTCGGTGGAGCCGCCGCCCACTTCGTCGACCTCCAGCACAGCCTCGAGACCCATGCGCCGATCGCCCTGGCAATCGTGATCGTGGCGACCCTGATCGTCCTCTTCCTGATGACGGGATCGGTGGTGCTGCCGGTCAAGCAGCTGCTGATGAACGCCCTGAACCTGAGCGCCGTCTTCGGGATCCTGGTGTTCATCTTCCAGGACGGGCGGCTCGAGGGCCTGCTCGACTACCGCAGCCAGGGTGCGCTCGAGCAGACGATGCCGATCCTTCTCTTCGCCGTCGTCTTCGGCCTCTCCACCGACTATGGCGTCTTCCTGCTCTCGCGGATCAAGGAGGCACGCGACTCCGGTATCGAGAACTCCGAGGCCGTGGCCGTGGGATTGGAGCGGACGGGGCGGATCGTCACCGCAGCCGCACTCCTCTTCGCGATCGCGATCGGCGCGTTCGCGACCTCGAAGATCATCTTCATCAAGGAGAACGGCGTCGGCACCGCCCTGGCGGTCCTGATCGACGCGAGCCTGATCCGGGCGCTGCTGGTGCCCTCCCTGATGGAGCTGCTTGGCAAGTGGAATTGGTGGGCGCCGAGGCCACTGCGACGCCTGCATTACCGGTTCGGGCTGAGCGAGACCGACAGCGGAACCGCCGCTCCCTCCTCCCCCTCGCCGTAAGCGGCCATGCAGTTGGCGGCGAGGGCCGCGGGTATGCTGGCGATCGTGACCATCGCCACGGCCATCTTCCTGATCGCGGCCGGCGCGATCCTGCGCTACGCGCTCAACGTCAACTCCGACGTGATCAACATCCAGACCGTCGGGCTGATCCTGATGATCGCCGGTGGCGCCGGCCTGGCGATCTCCCTGCTCTACGAGCTCGTCCAGCAGGGTGGGCCGCGTGACCGCGACGAGGCTCCGCCCCGCAGCGGCTACGACGACCCGACCCGCCGCATGTAGAGCGCGAAACGCTCGCCACGCGGCAGGCCGAGTCGGCCTACTCGGCTAGGGCGCCGGGCAGGTGAATGTGTTGTTGGCTGGGGCTCCGCCGCTGTCGCTGTATCTGGCGTTGTACCCATCCCCCGTGCCTGCCTGCGAATCGGTGAAGTGCACGCCGCTCGCGCTCACGTAGTCGATGCTGTACGTCGACCCGTCGTTCCCGCCGTCCTGGTGGCAGACGCCGAAGGCGAACGCACGGTGCGCACCGAAGTTCAGATCGGTGAACGTTTCGGTTCCGGAAGAGCCTTTTGCGTTGGCCGAGAACGAACTGTTCGAGATCGGGTTCGAAACCGCCCTGCCCGTGCCTCCGCTCGGGTCAAACACGTACAGGTCGTAGTCCGTGCTGTCGCCCCCTCCCGACCAGGTCAGCGTCGCCCGAACCATTGAGATCGGGGCCGTCGTCGTCCCTTCTTCTTGCACTTCTTCTTCTTGGCTGAGTGCGCCTTCTTCTTCTTGCACTTCTTCTTCGCCGCAACCGCGCTCCCGCCGGAGGCGCTCGCGGTCGCGCCGACTGTCGCCACCATCAGCGCCAGCGCGGCGACCAGCGCCAAGCCAATGAGTCCCTTGTTCATTCGCACTAGAAATTCCCCTCCTCGGTTGAGTACGTTGACCTTATCCCAGGCCTACGCTGGGATCTACCCCAGGGATTGACGGCCGGCCAGCGCCTTGCCCAGCGTGACCTCGTCGGCGTGCTCGAGGTCCGCACCGACGGGCAGGCCACTGGCCAGACGTGTGACCGTGACCCGGTCGCGGAGCGCGTCGGCGATGTGAAGCGCGGTCGCCTCGCCGGTCGTGGTCGGGTTCGTCGCGAGGACGACCTCCTTGACCTCACCGTTGACGCGGTCGATCAGCTCGGAGATCCGGAGGTCCTCGGGGTCGATCCCGTCGATCGGCGAGAGGGCGCCGCCGAGCACGTGGTAGAGGCCGCGGTACTCGCCGGTCCGCTCGATCGGGATCACGTCGGCGGGCTCCTCCACCACGCAGATCACGGACTGGTCCCGGCGGGCGTCCTCGCAGATGCGGCAGCGTGGCCCCTCGGCGAGGTTGAAGCAGACCTCGCAGAGGCCGACCTTCTCCTTCACCTCGCGGATTGCGTCGGCGAGACCGAGGGCATCCTCGTCGTCGGCCCGCAGGATGTGGAAGGCGAGCCGCTGCGCCGTGCGCTGGCCGATCCCGGGCAGCTTGGATAGCTCGGCGATCAGCTGGCTGATCGGTCCGGCATACATGCTTAGAGCGTAGGGACCGGGGAGGCCCTACATACCTGGCAAGCCGGGCAGGCCGCCCCCGCCGAGCCCGGCGATACCGCCCATCCGGTTCGCGGCGAGCTCCTGGGCCGAGCGGAGCGCCTCGTTGACGGCCGCCGCGACCATGTCCTGCAGCATCTCGGCATCCTCGGGATCGATCGCCTCGGGATCGATCTTGATCTCGCGCAGCTGCATGTCGCCGGTCATCGTCACCTTGACCATGCCGCCACCGGCACTCGCCTCGACGATCTCCTCCTTGAGCTGCTCCTGAGCCTTGGCCATCTCGGCCTGCATCTGCTGGGCCTGCTTGAGCAGCTGATTCATGTTCGGTCCCTGGGGCATCAGCCGGCCTCGCTTTCGCGTGCGTCGTCGGGAACGACCTCATTCGCGTCGAAGTTGTCTTTGATCATGTCGATCAGCTCGTCTTCGCTCACCTCGGCGGATGCCTCGGGAGCGGATTGCTGATTGTCCTCTTCGATCAGCTCGTAGGCGGGCCGCAACGGCGTTCCCACGACCGTGCCGATCGCCTCAGTCATCCGCTCGACGTTCCCCTTCGCTTCTGCCTTCTTCTTGTTGAACTTGGCCGAGGGCGGGAACCCGATACGAACCATCGACCGCTCTTCATCGATCTCAAGCGGCCTTGCCTCGTCGAACAGGGTCGACAGCATCGCGGAGCCTGAGTCCCGCAGGTGACCAACGACCGCGGGCCACGCTTCGACGACGCGGTCGATCTCGACGGTGGCGGTGCCCACGCTGGCTTCCGGCTCCGGCTCCTTCTGCTCTGGGGAATCGTCAGCCGGCGGCGCGGCCGGGGCTTCGGCCCCAGAAGGCTCCGGCTGTCCGATGGCCCGCCCATCTCCGGCCTGGGCCCTCGGTTCGGATTCATCGCGGGCCCTGCCTTCTGGGGACGGAGCCCCGGGCGCGTCGCCAGTCAACCGAGACTCGAGCGATTCGATGCGGCGGAGGAGGGCCTCCCGCGACGAGTCGAGGCTGGGCGTTGCAACCTTCAGCAGAGCAACCTCCAGGGTCAAGCGGGGGTCATCGCCCTCCCGCATGGCGGCAACCGCCGCGCTCAGTGAATCGATTGCGCCGACCAGCTTTGCGTCGTCGATCTGCTTCGCCTGCTGAGCAAGGCGTTCGGGTTGAGCCACGGTGACCGTGAACGATTCGGGCACCTCGCCCGTGGCTCTTGCCACGAGCAGCTGGCGCAGGTGGGCGATCAGGTCTCTTGCGAACTGGCCAGGATCCCGGCCCGAGCGCGAAAGGCGGTCCACCGCCTCGAGGGCCGCCTTGCCATCACCAGAGGCGAGGGCATCCGTTGTGTCGAAGAGGAGCTCCGCGTCCGCGGCGCCCAGCATTTCCACGACCTCGTCCGTCGTGACGGAGTCTCCGCCGAAGGCGACCAGCTGATCGAGGGTGCCGAGGGCGTCTCGGAAGCTGCCGGTCGCCGACCGTGAGATCAGGGCCACGGCTCCCTCCTCGATCTGGATCGACTCGGCCGCGGCGACTCGCTTGACGACCTCAGCGATCTGCTCCAGAGAGGGGCGCTGGAAGTCGAAGCGTTGGCAGCGGTCGATGATCGTCGCCATCACCTTCTGGGGCTCGGTCGTCGCCAGGACGAAGGCTGTATTCGGCGGCGGCTCCTCGAGCGTCTTGAGGAAGGCGTTCCACGCTTCCTTGGTGAGCATGTGCGCCTCGTCCAGGATGTAGACCTTCCAGCGGCCGGCGGCCGGCGCGAAGCCGACGCGCTCGCGCAGCTCGCGGATGTCGTCGACCGAGCGGTTCGAGGCCGCGTCCATCTCGATCACGTCGAGGGAGGTGCCGGCGGCGATCGTCACGCAGGGCTCGCACTCGCCACAGGGCGTCAGCGTCGGCCCATGCACGCAGTTGAGCGAGCGGGCCAGGATCTTCGCCATCGAGGTCTTCCCGGTCCCGCGGGAGCCGACGAACAGGTAGGCGTGATGGACCCGCCCCTTCTCAACGGCATTGGAGAGCGTGCGGACGATGTGCTCCTGACCGACCACCTCCCCGAAGCTCTGCGGGCGGTGGCGACGATAGAGAGACGCGGATTCAGCCACGAATCGAGTCTATCCACCGCCTTCCGTGGTTCCGCCCCGGCACGAGTCGCGGGCCCGGAAACTCCGGGTTAGCGTTTCCCGAACGTTCAGGTGCAGCTGATCTTCAGGTCCTGCGCGACGACCTGAGGGACCTTCGCGTACAGCTCCGTGCAGGTGAAGCTGCTGCCGGCGGTGACGAACTTCCAGCGGCCGTGCGACTTCTTCACCACGGTGACGCCGTTGCTGGCCAGCGGCTCGCACTCGCTGCCGCCGTTTCGCCAGGAGACCGAGCCCCACTTCGACTTCTTCTTCACGGTCGACACCTTGACCCGGGCGCACTTGGAGGGCAGCTGGACGACCGCGGCGATCTGGGCGCGCTCCTTCGAGGTCGGCTTGCGGTCGGCATGGACGATCGCCGGCAGGGCCAGCGCCACGGCCAGGACAACGAGGACCAGTCCGGATCGTCCGGCTCGCATGGCCCCAAACTACCTTCCTAGTGCCTCTTCTTGCAGCGTTTCTTGGCCGCGGCGGCGCTTCGGTGCTTCTTGCATTTCTTCGGCGAAGGAGGCAGGGACGACGCGGGAGCGGCGGGCCCGGACGGCAGAGGGGCGTACCCGGTCAGTGCTGCGGATGGACCACCGGTTTGCAGGGATCCCGTTCGGGTTCCGCCCGCGGTTGGCCCAAACGTCACGGTGACCGTACAGCTCTGACTCGGGCTCAAGGGGTTCGGCCCGGCCATCAGGGTCGTCGGGCAGTTGTTGCCGACCACCGCGTAGTCCCCGGTCGTGGAGACGACCGGATTGAAGAAGTCGTTGAACTCGCACGGGATCACCCCATCCATGGACGGCACGCATGTGACGGTCAGGGTGAAGCTCTTGGGCGCGCTCGTGGCTCCGACCGCCAGCGTTCCGAAGTTCCATGACGTCGGGCTGACTGACTTGCCCGCCGCCGCAGGCGATGCCGTGACGCCGAGCAGCCCGACCGCCAGGGCCAACCCCAGGACCACTCTGGTTGTCCGCTTCTCCATCCCCATCTCAAATATGGACCGTGCACCCGTTCTCGAGACGAGGCTCCCGGGCGTGTCCGCCGTGTTTGGCTCGGGTCAGGCTTGCCTGCATCACATGTCGGCTACCGCTTAAGGCTGCTTCCTTCCGGACCTGACCTGGTTCGCAGGCCGACATTGCGCAGGACCTGGCCGTCAACGCCGCCTGCGGCGACCCGGCCCCGAGGGCCGGTCCCTTGTCAGGGAATTCAGCTCCGCTTGAGCGGGTTGCGGATTACAGGGCACCGCTAATTCCCCGCCTAGCACGGTCCACCGGTGATGCTAACCGCTCGGGACCGGTTCGGCCGTCGCCGCCACTCGCCCGATCAGCTCCGCGGCGCGCTCGTTGCCGGGCCTCGCGTGCAGGCGGGCCGCCACTGCGGCCAGGCGCCCGTGGAGCTCACGGTCGGCGAGCAGTCGATCGATCGCCGCGGGCAGATCGCCGTCCCCGAACGAGTAGGTCGGAAGCCGCGTGCCGAACCCGGTCTCGTGGATTCGCTGCGCGTTGTCGTGCTGATCCCAGAAGATCGGTAGAAGGATCATCGGCTTGCCGAAGTGCAGGGACTCGGTGGTCGTGTTGTTGCCGCCGTGGGTGATCACCAGGTCCACGTGCGGCAGCACGGAGACCTGCGGCAGGAACTCCTCTCCCACCATGTTGTCCGCCAGCTCATACTCGGCATGCTGAGGGCCCTTCGAGACCACGTAGCGATGGGGCGTGTCCGCAAGGACCTCCACCAGCCTCTTCATCAGCGGCACGTCGCCGGAGCCGAGCGAGCCGAGGCTGACGTAGATCAGCGCTCCCTCGCCGCCGGCGCGCTCCGCCGGCGGGTTCCAGGCGGCGTCGGTCGTCCGGACGCTCGACTCGAGGTTGTGCCAGGTGGGCCCGAGCGGCCGGGACCGCGGATAGTCGACCTCACCCGGATAGAGGTAGAGATTGAGCCACTCCGACTCGTGGATCATCTCGCCGTCCGGTAGTGGTGGCGCCCCGCGCTCGATGCAGAACTCGCTGAACTCTCCCTGCATCTCGTCGGTGACTCGCCGGTACTCGGCGCGGTAGTCCTCCCAGGAGGAACGGTCATCGATCGGCAGCCCCGTGTAAGGGGGCGGCAGCTCCGGATCCTTCACCTCGAGCGGATTGCAGGAGACGATCCGCACCCAGGGCCGTCCGCTGGCGGGGATCGCAGGGAAGGCGCAGACGTTGTCCTCGACGATCGCGTCCGGCTGCACCTCGTCGAAGATCTCGACGAGTCGGTTGTCGACGTGGCGGGCGCCGTCGATCAGCGCCTGCCAGGTGGGAGCCATGAACTCGCCGAGCTGATCGAAGGTCGACTTGCGGAAGACGGGGGCCGTCTCGCGGATGAAGTCCTTCCAGAACTGCCCGGGCTCCTCCTCGACCTCCGGCGGCGGCGCCAGGCGCATCAGGCGCTCCTCGAAGCCCTTCTCCTCGAGAGTGCCGGCGAACGATTCCTCGATCACGAAGATCACACGATGGCCGGATCGCCTCAGGACCTCCCCGATGCCGATGCAGTTGTTGGTCGGGCCGAACGCCCCTTCCGGGAAGAAGACGACCGTCTTGCCCTGAGGGTCGGCCATGCGGCGAGTCTATTTACGCCCAACGGCGGCCGGAGCTTCATTTATTTGCGCAAATGGCCGATGAAGGCAGGGATGAACGTCTCAGCGACCACGCCTGCGGCCAGAGCCGCAGTTCCCGCTGGGCTGACCCTGCCCACCGGTACGAGCGATCCAAGCCGCCGGCTCGGCGACGTCGCGGTCGACCTCGGCTTCGCCGACCGGGAGCTGGTCGAGCAGCTGATGGTCAAGGAGGAGGAGACCGACAAGCCGGTGGGCGCGCTCCTGGTCGAGAGCGGGATCATCGATTCGAGCCAGCTTGCCCGGATCCTGGCCGAGAGGAATTCACTCCCCTACGTCGATCTGAACACCTTCGAGGTGGACCAGGGAGCGGCGAACCTCGTCGACGGGGCCGAGGCGCGGCGCTATGGGTCGGTACCCATCGCATTCCTCGACGGCGGCAAGCTGCTCGTGGCGGCCTCCGATCCCTCGAACGTCCTCGGCACCGACAACATCGCCATGGCGACGGGCTACGAGGTGACGAGGGCGATCGCCACACCCGATGGGATCGATGCGCTGATCACCCGGCTCACCGGGCTGAGCGGCTCGGTCACCGAGATCGACGACGATTCAGAGGGCGACCCCGACGGCGGCGAGGTCCTGGAGCTGCGCGCGTCCGCGAAGCAGGCGCCCGTCGTCAAGCTCGTGCACTCGATCATCGCCGACGCCGTCAACCGCGGCGCCTCCGACATCCACTTCGATCCGCGGCGCGAGGCGATGCAGGTCCGCTACCGCGTCGACGGCGTCATGATCGACTCGACCACGGTGCCCAACAACCTGGTGGCCGGGCTGATCTCGCGGATCAAGATCATGGCCGAGCTCGACATCGCCGAGCGCCGGATTCCCCAGGACGGACGCGTGGCGCTCGACGTCGACGGCCGACACATCGACATCCGCGTGGCGGTCCTACCCGTGATCCGCGGGGAGTCCGTGGTGATGCGGATCCTCGACAAGGACCGGGTCGTGCTCGACCTCACTTCGCTCGGTATGCGCGAGGAGGACCGCAAGCTGCTGCTCGGCGCGGTCAGCCAGATCCAGGGCGCCATCCTCGCCACCGGCCCCACCGGCACCGGCAAGACGACGACGCTCTATGCCCTACTTCGAGAGCTGAACACGCCCGATCGCACCCTGATCAGCATCGAGGACCCGGTCGAGTACGAGGTTGACGGCGTCAAGCAGATCCACGTCAACGCCAGCGCGGGTGTGACGTTCCCCACTGGGCTTCGTTCGATGGTCCGCGCGGATCCCGACGCGCTGATGGTGGGCGAGATTCGGGACCGCGAGACCGCGCAGGTCGCGATGGAGGCCGCCCTCACCGGCCATCTCGTCCTCTCGACGCTGCATACGAACAGCGCCTCCATCACCGCCGCCCGGCTGATCGACATGGGCGTCGAGCCCTTCCTGATCGCTTCCGGAATCCGGTGCATCGTCGGCCAGCGGCTGGCGCGCCGGCTGTGCGACTCCTGCAAGCGTCCCGCAAACCTTTCCGCCGGTGAGCTGAGCGCGCTCGGCGTCGCCGGCAACGGCTCCCCGCCGACGGTCTTCGAGCCCGTCGGATGCGTCAGCTGCCTCGGCACCGGCTATCGCGGCCGCATCGGGCTCTACGAGGTGCTGATCCTGAACGAGGAGATTCGCTCCCTGATCATCACCAAGGCCTCGAGCGGCGACATCAAGGCCGCCGCCGTCGCCGCCGGCATGCACAGCATGCGGGATGACGGGCTCGAGAAGGCACGTCAGGGAATCACCTCGGTTGCCGAGGTTCTGCGCGTCGTCGGCGACGCCGGCTAGCACTCTCCACCTGTCGATCCAAGAGACTGCCGTTCGTCGTTAGGGTGAAGCGGCGAACCGCGCTGCCAAGACAAGGAGATTGGGATGAAGTACGCGTTCACGATCTACGGCGACGAGAGCCAGCGCGACAGCGCGACTCCCGAGCAGCAGGAGGCGATGTCCAAGGCCTACGCCGCCGTCACCCAGGAGATGGAGGAGAAGGGCGTCTTCGTCGCCGGGGACGGCCTGTACCCCACCGCGACCGCCACCACCGTCCGCGTTCGCGAGGGCGACCGCGACGTCACCGACGGCCCCTTCGCGGAGACCAAGGAGCAGCTCGGTGGCTTCTACGTCCTTGACGTCAAGGACCTCGACGAGGCAATCGAGTGGGCGGCCAAGATCCCGGGCTCGCAGTTCGGGTCGGTCGAGATTCGCCCGGTGATGGTCTTCGACGAGGCCGGGAACCTGGTCGAGGAAGCGACTGCCTAGTTCGCCCGAGTTGGTCGATCGTCTGTTCCGTCACGAGTCGGGACGGGCGATCGCCTCACTGATCCGCGTACTCGGCGACTTCGATCTCGCCGAGGACGCGGTTCAGGAGGCCTTCGTCGTCGCCATGCAGGTCTGGCCCGAGCGCGGCATCCCGGACAACCCGGGCGCCTGGATCACGACCACGGCGCGGAACAAGGCGATCGACCGGCTGCGGCGCGAGCGGCGCGGTGCCGAGAAGCAGGAGGAGCTCGAGGCGCTCGAGCCGCCCGCCCCCACCGAGGACGACGAATTCGAGGAAGCCCCTTTGATCGGCGACGACCGCCTACGGCTGATCTTCACCTGCTGCCACCCGGCGCTCGCGCCGGAGGCGCGGGTCGCCCTCACGCTGCGCACGCTGGGCGGGCTGGCCACTCCCGAGATCGCCCGAGCCTTCCTGGTCTCGGAGCCGGCCATGGCGCAGCGCCTCGTGCGCGCCAAGCGCAAGATCAAGACGGCGAACATCCCGTACCAGGTGCCGGCCGACCACGACCTGCCGGACCGCCTCAACTCCGTTCTCACCTCGCTGTATTTGATCTTCAACGAGGGCTACTCCGCGACCTCGGACGAGGCCCTCGTCAGGCGCGAGCTCTCCGGCGAGGCGATCCGCTTGGCGGGAACCCTGGCCCGGCTGATGCCCGACGAGCCGGAGGCTCTGGGACTGCTCGCCCTGATGCTGCTGCAGGACTCCCGGCGGGAGGCGCGGGTGGGAGCGTCCGGCGAGCTGGCGCTGCTGGAGGAGCAGGACCGCTCGCTCTGGGACAGCCGCGAGATCGACACCGGCCTGGGCCTGCTCGAACGCGCGGGCCGCCTCGGGCCGGCGGGCCCGTACGTGCTGCAGGCGGCGATCGCGGGCGAGCACGCCCGGGCCGGCGCCGCCGATGAGACCGACTGGTCGCGAATCGCCTCCCTCTACGGACTGCTCGCGATGGCGCAGCCGTCGCCGGTGATCGAGCTCAACCGCGCGGTTGCGCTCGCGATGGCGGAGGGTCCGGAGCGCGGACTGGAGGCGATGGACGATCCCGCCTTGGCCGAGCCGCTCGCCGATTACCACCTGTTCTGGTCGGCGCGCGCCGACCTGCTCCGGCGTGTCGAGCGACGGGAGGAGGCCACCGACGCCTACCGCCGCGCGCTCGAGCTGGCGACGAACCCCGTCGAGCGGCGCTTCCTGGAAGGCCGGATCGCCGAGTTACGGAGCTAGGCGCTCAATCCGCCAGCCGCCGTCCTCACGGGTGAAGAGGAAGCGGTCGTGCATCCGGCTCTCGCGGCCCTGCCAGAACTCGATCGCGGTGGGCCGCACGAGGTAGCCGCCCCAGTGCTCGGGCCGGTCCGGATCGTCTTCCCCGAGGCCACGGAGCATCTCCTCGAAGCGCCGCTCGAGCAGCTCGCGCTCGATCGGCCGGCTCTGCGGTGAGATCGCGGCGGCAACCCGGCTCTCCCGGGGGCGGCTGGCGAAGTACTCATCGGAGTCCTTCGGCGAAAGCTTCTCCACCTCGCCCCGGACCCGCACCTGCCGGTCGAGCTCGCGCCAGTAGATCACCAGCGCGGCCCGCGGGTTCGCCTCGAGCTCCCGGCCCTTGGCGCTCTCGTAGTTGGTGAAGAAGCGAAAACCGTCGGGGCCGAATCCCTTGAGCAACACCATGCGGGCATCAGGCCAGCCCGCCTCGTCGACGGTGGCGAGAGCCATCGCCTCGTCCAGCGGAACGTCCTCCCGCGCCTCCGCGAACCAGGCGGCGAACTGCTCCATCGGATCGTCGGCCAGCCGGTCGCGGTCGAGCGGTGGATTCTCGGGACGCCGCGGGCTCACAGTTGCATCGAATCCTTGCGCGGCCGTCGGGGCGGTGGCTTCTTCTTCGGCGCCGCCTCCGCGACGGCCTCGTTCTGCGCGCCCGCACCCTCGATGTCGATGTGCGGCACGACCCGCTCGGCCCATTTCGGGATCCACCAGGTCCCGCGCTTCCCCACCAGCACCAGCAGCGCCGGTGCGAACAGCATCACGGTCAGCCCCGCCAGGGCCACGCCGACCGAGAGGCCGACGCCGAACTGCTTCACGGTTGGGTCGCCGTTGAGGATGAAGCTCGCGAAGACGGCGATCATGATCAGCGCCGCCGCGCTGATCACCCGGGCGCCGGTTGCGAGACCCACGGCGATGGCCTTCCGGTGATTCCGCGGGTATCTGGCGCGAGCGTGCTCGATCTGGCTCATCAGGAACACCTGATAGTCCATCGAGAGCCCGAACAGCACGGCGAACATGATCAGGGGCACGAAGCTCGCGATCGGATCCCCGCTGCTGGTCGTGTCTATCCCGACCAGACCCAGCCCCCATCCCCACTGGAAGCAGGCCGTGACCACACCGAAGGCCGCGCATACCGAGAAGACGTTGGCGAACGCCGCCTGAGCCGGGATCGCCATCGAGCGGAACGCCATCAACAGCACGGCGAAGCCCAGGGCGATGACCGTGAAGATCACCAGGCCGAGCTTGTTGGCGATGCCCGACGCGAGATCCACGTAGGACGCCGTTGATCCTCCGACGTGCACCACCAGGCCGGTGCCCTGCGTCGACTGTGGGATCACGTAGGCCCGGATCGTCTTGACGAGATCGGCCGTCTCCTCGTCGGCCGGATCGGTCTTCGAGACCACGTTGAAGATGGCCGCCTGACCCGACTTGTTGATGCTCGGGGGCGAGACGACCTGCACCCCGATCGTCCCCTCGAGGGCGTCCTGGAGGCTGACCAGGCGTGGGTCGGTGCCCCGCTTGTCGCCGCCCGCCGCCGTCAGGTCGGCGGTCAGCGTCGATTTGAGCTTCTCGGCCTGCTGCTGCTGGGTCGCCGCCTGCTGCTGCAGCGCCTGGAGCTGGACCTTCTGGGTCTGGAGCTGCGCCGCCTGGACCTGGGCGTCGGCGGCCTCGAGGGTCAGCTGGTTCTTCTCCTGGACCAGCGTCACCGCCTGCTTCGCCGCGTCCGCGGCGGCACTGGCGATCGCGAAAGCCTGGCCACCGACCTTCGAGGCCTCGGCCTTGAGCTGGTCGAACTCGGCCTTGAGCTCGTTCGCCTGTCCCTTCAGGGCCTTGAGCTGCTGGTTCACCTCCTTGAGCTGCTGGATCAGGTCCGGAGTCGGGTGCTGCTCGATCTGCGCGGCCAGCTCGCTCGCCTGGGCCGAGAGGCTCGCCGCCTGGGCCGCCAGCTCCCTCGCCTGGTCGGTCAGCGACTGCGCCTCGGCGATCAGCTTGCTCTGCTTCTTCAGCTTGTTGGCGCTCGTCTTCAGCGTCGCCTTCTCCCCCTTCAGGCTGGTCGCCTGGTTCTGCAGGGAGGTCTTCTCGGCCAGGAGGCGTGCCTGCTCGGCCTCCAGGTCAGTGGCCTGGGCCTGGAGCGAGGCCGCCTGGGCCTGTCCGGTCGACTGCTCGGATTCGAGCTGCTGCTGCAGGTCCTGCGCCCGCGCGTACTGCTGGTTGAAGGTGCTGCTCGGCTTCGCGGGCGTTGGAAGCTTGACCGCGACCAGCAACGGCGATGTGTAGCCGGGGCCAAACCCCTGGGACAGATAGTCATACGCCTGCCGCTCGGTGGTCGACTTCGGGGTTGCCCCGATGTCCTCCTGGCCCAGGTTCAGCGAGAAGAATGGGATCACCAGGATCCCGAGGATCAGGAACGTGATGCCGACAGCCGACCACGGGTGGCTCGTCACCCATCGGCCCCATGCCCCCCAGAAGCCCCTGTCCGGCGGCTTCTGCTTCGGCCGGAGGAACGACGGAAGGCGGACCGAGTCGATGTGGCGGCCGACCGCTGAGAGCACCGCCGGGAGCAGCGTGATCGCGGCGAGCACGGCCGTCACCACCGCGAAGGCGGATGCGTAGCCGAGCGAGGTGACCAGGGGAATCCCCGCCACCAGCAGCGAGACCAGGGCGATCACGACGGTCCCGCCGGCGAAGACGATCGCCGTCCCGGAGGTGGCCACGGCAGTCGCGATCGCCTCGTCGATCTCCTTCCCCTCCTCTCGCTCCAATCGGTAGCGAGTGACGAGGAAGAGCGCGTAGTCGATTCCGACGCCGAGGCCGATCATCGTCGCCAGCGTCGGCGCGATGGTCGGCACCGTGGTCAGGTGTCCGAGCAGGCCGATCAGCGACAGCCCGACGAGCAGGCCGATCACCGCCGAGATGATCGGCATGCCCATGGCGACCAGCGCGCCGAAGGTGAAGGCGAGGATGATCATCGCGGCCGTCAGGCCGACCACCTCGCTGCTCTCGGTCTTGGGCTCGGAGAGCTCGCTGCCGATCTGGCCGCTGGCCGCCACCTTCATCCCCGCCTTTCGAGCGGGTTCGGCCGCGTCCAGGTAGGACTGGGCCAGCTCCTCCGTTATCTCCGAGTTGGGGACGCTCAGGAGAACGGCGATGAACGCCGTCCTCTTGTCCTTGCTGATCTGCGCCTGCCCCTCCTGGCTGAACGGGTTGGTGGCGCTGTAGTAGTGCGGCAGCGCCTTGAAGTTCTTGTAGGACTGCTGGATCGCCTGCTTGTTGGCGGAGTCGGTGACCTTGCCCGTCGTCGCCTGGAAGACGATCGGGTTCTTGCCGTTCTGCTGAGGCGGGAATTGCTGCTCGAGCAGGTCATTGGCGGCCTGGCTGTCGGTACCGGGCAGATCGAGGTTGTTGCTCGTGTTCGATCCCGCCGTGCTGTAGAGCGTCGCGACGAGCACGACGACGATCAGCCAGGTGAGCAGCACCACCCACTTGTGGTGAGAGGCGAAGAGACCGAGTCGATGCAGGCGCCTGGGCAACTGCGACCACCGTAATCCGTCGCCCGGCGCACCCGTTGCCGGGACGGCCTCGATGGCCGGGCGTATCATCCGCCGCCCCGGGCGCGTAGCTCAGCGGGAGAGCGCTCCCCTCACACGGGAGAGGTCGTTGGTTCGATCCCAACCGCGCCCATCTCGCGCTGCGCGCAGGCGGAGCTTATTTCACTGACGCCCAAGTTGTACAGAGCGTAAATAGCCTGTAATCTCGGTTTCATGGAGGTCAGCTCTCCCCCGCGCCGGCTGCCACCAGCCGTGCGGCGCGAGCAGCTGATCGACTCGGCCCTCGCGATCGCGGCCCAGGAGGGATACGAGAACCTCGCCTTCGAGAAGGTCGCGACCCGGGCCGGAGTGACTCGCAACCTCGTCTACCACTACTTCCCGGGCGGCCGCCAGGAGCTGCTCGAAGCGGCGGTCCACCGCGCCGGCGAGCAGCTGTCGAGCGGCTGGGTGACGGACCCGAAGGTGCCACTCGGGGAGCGCCTCGCGGCGAACCTGAACCGGATGATGGATCACGCCGCCGAGCCGACGGACGCGTGGCGGCTCTACAGGCAGGGTCGCGGAAGCGTCGATCCCAGCCTGCTGGAGATCGCCCGGGGCTATCGCGAGCGGATGATCGACAACATCGCGCTCAACCAGCTCGGGACGACCGATCCGCCCCCGATCGTCCGGGTCGCGCTGGATGGCTTCGTCTCCTACGCGGAGACCGTGATCGAGGCCGCGACCGAGCGAGAAGATGTCTCGGGACCAGGTCCTCGAGCTGGTCGGCGGGACGCTGATGTCGGCGATGAACGCGGCCACCGGCGCGAGCGTGGGCGGCCCGAACCACTGATGGGCGCCGGATTGCGAAGGGTCGCCGTGCTGGCGTCGGCGTTCCTGGTTGGGATGGCGGCTTCGGTCGAGACCGCGGGCGCAGCCGTTCCGACGGGAGACAACCCGGCCAACCTGCCGGTCGTGAGCTGCTTCTGGACGGGCCCCTTCACCAACGTCGACCCGCGGACCAACCAGGGCTTCCCGGGCCAGGAGATCACCTACTGGGGAGCCAAGTTCGCGACCCCGCCCGGCGCCGCGGTGATCCTTCACGGCAAGTTCGCTCACGCGCGCTTCCAGTCCCTGGCCGCGTACGTCAACAACGGCAACGGCACCAACTCGGTCCCGGACTACGCCACCAGGCCCGACAAGGGCTCGACCAATCCCTACATAAAGGGGCACCGTCGCGACGCCAAGCACCGGAACTACACGGTCACGGTGCTCGGCTTCGACGTCCCGCCGCAACCTGCCCGCAACACCCTTTACGCAGCGCCGGACCCGGCGTACAACTCCTACCAGGACATCCTCTACCGGGTCTACGTCCCGGACAAGGGCCGCGGGCGGCGCGGCGGAGTCGCGCTGCCTACCCCGGAGCTGCGCCTCGCCGACGGCACCATCCTCAAGGGCCAGGCGATGTGCGACGCGCTCAACTCGAATCACGCGTACGCCTCGCAGAACCTGCCGCTTCCGGCCTATGAGACCTACGTCAACTGGCCCGGCAAGGACCCGGCGACCAATCCGGCCAACCCGGTCTTCTCGTTCGAGAAGTTCTTCAGCCTCGCCTACACGCTGAGCTCATACAAGAGCCCGGCCGAGCACGCCGCCGCCGACTACACGCCGGTCGGCACCTTCTACAACAACGTCGACGCCCGCTACATGGTGGGCACCTACAGCTTCGCCTACGGCCAGGTGCTGGTCGTCCGCGGCAAGATGCCCAAGACGCCGCACACCGACTCCGGCGAAACGCGAATGGGCGGCGGGCAGATGCGCGAGTGGGACATGTGCGTCGAGGAGTCGCTGGCTGTGACCGGCACCTACCGATGCCTGTACGACGAGCAGTTCCCGCTGCGGAAGGGGCGCCGCTACGTGATGGTCGTCGCCCACGCGGGCCTGCGGCCGCGCAATGCCACGAAGAAGTGCGGGGTCGCGTGGCTGCCCGCCGATCCGCTCGGCGACGCGGCGGGCCGGCCGGACGTCGGCTCCCTGGTCACGCGAAACGTGATCCCCTCGCCCAGCTTCCACCAGAGCTCCTGGGACGTAACCCAGCCGAATACCGCGGCCCAGGTGATGGGCCCGTACTACCCGACGGGGACCTACATGAGCAAGGCCCAATTCCAGGCGCTGGGCTGTCCCCTCGGCGGCAAGAAGCACAGGGGTTAGAGACGGCCGCGAAGCCGCCCAACGTCCTGCTGCTGATCACCGACCAGCAGCGGTATCCGCGCCACTGGCCCGACTTCCCGGGCTGGCTGCGTGACCTGACGCCGAACCAGCACGCGTTGGAGCAGAACAGCCTCACCTTCCATCGCGCCTTCACCAACACGTCCATGTGCTCACCGAGCAGGGCAACGCTGCTGACCGGCCGCTTTCCCGCCCAGCACGGCGTCACCCTCACCCATACGCAGGCTGACCTTCGGCCCGACCTCGGCAACTCCCCGGCGGTGCTCGGGGAGTTGCTCGGGATGATGCGCGGCCCGAACGCCCCCAGGCGGCGGGCGCTCCGCAACTTCGGGCGGGGACTGGTCCAGGCCGGACCGCGGTCCGGCGGCGAGCCCGAGCTCAGACCCGAACACCCAGAGCCTCGCGCACCTCCTGCGCGACCGCGGCTATGAGGTCGCCTACAAGGGAAAGTGGCACCTCACCCATCCTTCCGGCGGCGATCTGCTCGGCGGCTGGGCGCCCTCCGACGCCGACCGGCTGCGTGATGACTACGGCTTCGCCGACTGGGAGCCGCCCGATGCGGGTGAGAACGCGAAGGCCGAGCACTTCGGTGCCGGTAACGCGGGGCCGCTCGGCGTCGGCTGGGACGAGGTCTACATGCGGCAGGTCGAGAGCTGGCTGGGGCGGTCCGAGCTCCCTGAGCCGTTCTGCCTCGTCGTCTCGCTGATCAACCCGCATGACGTGCTCGGCTACCCGGCCCAGCACGTCCGCGGCGGCTACAAGGAGAGCGGCTTCATCGACCTCGGCGTTCGGCTCCCGCCGACGGTCGATGAGTCCCTGCGCGACAAACCGTCAGTCCACGAGCTGATGAAGATGGGAATGACCGCCTACCTCGGCCCGCTCCGGGGCGAGCGCGAGCAGCTCGAGTACGTGAACTTCTACGCGCACCTGCACCGCGTGGTGGACGAGCAGATCGGCAGGGTCATGGCGGCACTGGGCGACCCCACAGACCCCGAGTCGATCCGCTCCCGGACGATGGTCTTCCGGTGCGCCGACCACGGGGAGATGGGCCTCTCCCATGGCGGACTGCGCCAAAAGGCATTCAACGCGTACGAGGAGACCATCAACATCCCGCTCCTCGTCTCGAACCCCGTCCTCTTCCCGAAGCCCGCTCACTCGGATGCGCTGGTCTCGCTGGTGGACCTCCTGCCCACGATCGCGAGCGTGGCCGGCACCGCCCTCGACGGCCAGGCGAAGGGCCGGGACCTGACGCCGATCATCGCCGGGCGCGCCGATCCGGAGAACGACCGTTTGCGGCGCACCACCGTCGACCTGGGCCCGGTCGCCGCCCATCCCGCCCCGAGCGAATCGGTCCAGGACGAGATCCACTTCACCTACGACGACCACCAGGCCGCCACGGCCCTGCAGGACGTTCCCGGGCAGCCCAACCGAGTCCGCGCGGTGCGGACGGCGGACGCCAAGTTCGCCCTCTACTTCGACCCCGCAGGGAAGAAGCCGCCGGAGTACGAGATGTACGACCTCGCGCGTGACCCTGACGAGAGCCGAAATCTGGTCGATCGAAACACGGGCGAGGCAGTCAGCCCGGACGACGCCGCGCTGCGCTCGGAGCTCGGCCAGCGGCTCGACCGCCTGATGGCAATCAACGGCACCGCGCCGGCCTGAGCGGCCCCGTACGATCCCGCGCCATGGATCGCAGGGTGATCGGGCTGCTGGTGGCCGGTGGGATCCTCGTCGTGGTCGTCGCCGTCATCCTGATCGGGCGCAGCGGTGGTTCGTCGAGTGAGGAGACCTCCAAGGCCGCGATCACGGTGCCGAACGGCCCGACGGTCCAGTTGCCGACCGGGCCCGCCCCCACGCGTCTCGTCGTCAAGGACCTGAAGACCGGGACGGGCGCCGAGGCCAAGTCGGGCGATCAGGTCAGCGTTCAGTACATCGGGGTCCTCTACGACAACGGCAGCAAATTCGACTCCTCCTACGACCATGGTCAGCCGTTCTCGTTCAAGCTCGGCGGCGGCCAGGTGATCGCCGGCTGGGATCAGGGGGTTGCCGGAATGAAGGTGGGCGGTCGCCGCGAGCTGATCATCCCGCCCGACCTCGCGTACGGCGCCCAGGGGCAGCCGCCGACGATCCCACCGAACGCCACACTGGTGTTCGTGATCGACCTCGTCTCGGTCGGCTAGCGCAACTCGATCACGGAGTCGAGCGGCGCGCCGGAGGCTCCCAGGCCGCCAAGCAGGTACGCGCGTCCTCCGAACGTCCCGGCCGCTCCGTCGAAGACGGGCTGGGAAAGGTGCCCGGCTGGGACCGCGACGTTTCGCGTGGGATCGAAGCGAAGAATCTGGTCGCTCGCGTGCCCGTTCACCCGGCCGCCGAGGAGGTAGATGGTGCCGTCGAGAGTCACGGCCGAAGCGTGAGCGACGGGATCGCTCAGATGACCGGCCACTACCGCCCGCTCCGTCGCCAGGTCGTACTCCTGGATCTCGGTGGTGTCGCCGCCGCCGCCGAGCTCACCGCCGAAGGCGTAGATCTTGTCGCCGATCGTGGCCGCCGCCGTGTAGCGGACCGGGGTCGGCAGGCGAGCGACCCTCGTAAACGCTTGACCGTTCGTCGTCTGGAGGACCGATGCCGACGGGCGCTGGCCGTCATAACCACCGAGGACATAGGCGGCACCGGCGAGATGCACCGCGGAGATGTCGGAAACGGCGGTGGGCAGGTGGCCGACGGTCTTCGCAGCACCGCCCGGCGTGAGCGCCTGAACCAGGTCCAGCGTCGAGGTGTTTCCCCCGCCGAAGACCAGAGTCTGGTCGCCGATGGTGGCGGCGGCGGCATCGTGGAGTGACTGGACGAGCGACCCGGCGGATGACACTCGACTCGCCTCGGGCTCCAGCAAGTAGACGTGATCGCTGGTTCCACCACTGTCCTCCCCCCCGACCACGAGCAGACCACGGGGCGACTGAGCGACCGCCTCGCCATGAAGGGCGGCGGGCAACCGAACTCGGCTCGACGTCGCAGTAAGCCTCGCCGGTGCCGAGACCCGGGAACGTGCCTGGGTGGTTTGGCCGCTCTCGCTCTGCCCGCCTCCCGAGCCCGAGACGACGTTCAGGCCGACCACGACCAGGGCGGCAATCGAGCCCAGCAGGATGCCCAACCTGACCAGACCTTGCCGGCGTTCGGAGCTCATCCGAGGGGACCGTGATCCGGCCAGGTGAAGCGTTCCTAAGCCCCGAATGAGCGTTCTCTACTCCTGCTCTTAGACGCGCTTCATGGTCGACGATGAGCCTTTGCTGCGATGAGCCGGGCCAGGCGACGCGGTCTGATCCGCCTCGCGGCGCTGCTGTCCTCGATCGCCGCGCTGCTCGTCTGGTTCTTCGCCACCGGCGGGCTCGGCGGGGGCACTCAGCCCGCGACGACGCCCGCCGGAAGCGCTCGCAAGTCCCAGTCGCCCCGGATCCCTCCCCTGCTCGACCCCAACGACGTCTACGCAGCGGATCGGCCGGGACGACTGTCACCGGTCGTACGCCGGTTCCCCTCCCGCGTCTACGTCCCGAACAGCGAGAGCAACACGGTGAGCGTGATCAACCCGCACACCTACAGGGTGATCGGGCAGTTCCCGGTGGGCGCACTTCCCCAGCACGTCGTGCCCTCCTACGACCTCAGAACCCTCTGGGTGAACAACGACGAGAGCAACAGCCTGACGCCCATCAGTCCGGCCACCGGACGGCCGGGCAGGCCGGTCCCGGTGACGGACCCGTACAACCTCTACTTCACGCCGGATGGCCGCTACGCGATCGTGGTCGAAGAGAGAATGCAGACGCTGGCGTTCCGCGATCCGCACACGATGAGGCTGCACAAGTCCGTCGCGATTCCATGTTCCGGGATCAACCACATGGACTTCACGGCCGACGGCCGCTATCTGCTGGCCAGCTGTGAGTTCGACGGGAAGGTGGTCAAGGTCGATCTCTCCCGGCAGAAGGTCGTCGGATCGACGGTGCTCGACGCCGGGGGCATGCCACAGGACGTGAAGCTCTCCCCCGACGGCAAGGTCTTCTACGTCGCTGACATGTCGGCGGGCGGCGTCTGGATGGTCGACGCGAACACCATGAAGAAGGTCGGCTTCATCAGGACCGGCGCGGGAGCGCATGGCCTCTACGTCAGCCGCGACTCGAAGTACCTCTACGTCTCCGACCGCAGCGCGGGCGAGGTCTCGGTCATCTCTTTCGCCACCCGCAAGGTCGTCCACACCTGGCACATCTCGGGCGGCAGCCCGGACATGGGCGGCGTCTCAGCCGACGGCCGGGTTCTCTGGCTCTCCGGGCGCTACGGCGGAGAGGTCTACGCGATCAGCACGCGCAACGGGCACCTGCTGGCGCGGATACCGGTCGGCAGCGGCCCACACGGCCTCTGCGTGTATCCCCAGCCCGGGCGCTACTCGCTCGGGCACACCGGCGTATTCCGCTAGCTCGTCAGATCAGGGTGAGATGTTGCCGCGATCCACGTCGAAGATGAGCGTCGGCGAGACACGCGAATCGGCGCAGCTGATGATCGCCGCAAAGGGCTGCTGGCCGGCGGCACGGTCCTCTCCGAGCGGCGCATAGTCCCACAGCTCCAGCTTCCTCTGCTGGTGGCGGCGATTGCCCTCGAGCAACGCGGCCAGCGCCTCGTCCGGGTTCTCAGGCGACTGAGGCACCGGGGACGAGTATTCCATCCATGTAACCGCAGACGCCGCCGGATGACTGAACTGCGTGAGCTCACTGGCCCTCGCCCTGCCGCGGCCCCTGAACAGGCAAGATGCCGGTCTGATGCCACGGATCGGCGGCAAGGGCAGCTCGACGGCGAGTGACCAGGACGCCGCGCTGGTCGAGCGCCTGCGCGACGGCGACGAGTCGGCATTCACCGAGCTGATCGACGCCTACGGGGCGACGATGCTGCGGGTCGCCCAGATGTTCGTCCGCGACCGGGCGACCGCGGAGGAGGTAGTCCAGGAGACCTGGCTCGCGGTCCTCAACGGCATCGACCGCTTCGAGGGGCGCTCGAGTCTCAAGACCTGGCTCTTCCGGATCCTCACCAACCGTGCGAAGACCAGGGCGCAGCGCGAGGGGCGCATGGTCCCGTTCTCCTCGCTGGCGGGGGCGGGCGAGGACGACGAGCCGTCGGTCGACCCCGACCGCTTCCTCGGTCCCGACTCGGCGCACCCGGGGGCCTGGGCGGCACCGCCGCGGGCCTGGCCCCAGGACAAGGTGCTGGAGCGGGAGACGCTGGGCGTGATCCAGATGGCGATCGACCAACTGCCAGAGGCGCAGCGCGACGTGATCCGCCTGCGAGACGTCGCGGGATGGACCCCCATGGAGGTGTCCGACGCGCTCGAGATCACCGACGGGAACCAGCGGGTCCTGCTCCACCGGGCGCGCTCCAAGGTTCGTGCGGCGCTGGAGATGTACCTGGACCCGGAGGTGGCGAGGTGAGCCTCTTTACGCGTGAGATGGCGTGCCAGGAGCTCGTCGAGCTGGTCACCGCCTACTTCGAGGGAAGCCTGTCGCGGTCGGACCGGCGCCGCTTCCGCGCCCACATCAGCGGCTGCGATCACTGCACCGCGTACGTCGAGCAGCTGCGGCTGGTGATCGAGGCGAGCGGCAGGCTCACCGAGGACGACATCAATCCGCGGGCGCGGGAGGAGCTGCTCGAGGCCTTCCGTGGCTGGAAGGACGGCCGCTCGGCCGGTTAGGCCTCATCGGAGTCGAGCATCCCGGCGAGCAGCCCGAGGTACTGGAGCAGGTGCCTCGTGCCGAGGAATTGCTCGACCACCCGCTGCCGCGCCGCCTCCCCCATCCTCGCGGCGCGGTCGGGGTCCTGCAGCAACCCGTCGATTGCGCGTCCCACGGACTCCAGATCCGTCGGATCGACGAGGACGCCCGAAACGCCATCCTCGATCTGGTCCTGGATGCCGCCAACCGCGCCGGCCACCACCGGCTTCGACTTCCACATGGCCTCGGCGACGGTCAGACCGAATCCCTCGGCGAGGCTCTTCTGCAGGACGACGTCAGATCGCCGCTGGATCGCGTTGACCATCGCGGCGTTCTCGGCGACGTCGTCCATCGGCAGGGTGGCGAGATGGACCCGGGCACGCAGCTCGGGACCTAGGCCCTCCCGCTGGGCCCGGACGTCCGCGAGGACCTCGGCCCCCTCAGGGTCGTCGGCGACCCCGGCGACCGAGGGGCCGACGAGCAGGAGGTGCGCGTCGGCCGTCCGGCAGTGCTCGGCGAAAGCGCGCAGAACACCAACCGGGTCCTTGAGCCGGTCCCAGCGCGACACCTGCGTGATCAGAGGGGCGTCATCGGGCACCGGCCCATCCTGGTCGAGGTCGGCATGCCGGTCCACCCGCGCCTCGCTGCCATCCAGGTGACGGAAGATCGCGTTGGTGAAGTGGTCGCCCGAACCGATGCCGATGAGGGCGAGGATCGACCGGACGGCCTCCGGATCGAGGTCCTGGTTCTTCGGCGAGAAGATGTCGATCGAGGGAGGGACGATCCAGGTCCGGTCTCCATCGAGGCCGTCCCAGGCAAACCGCTTCCGCGAGAAGACGTATGCGTCCGCGTCCTGGATGTACGGGCGCAGGAACTCCCAGGCCTCGTGGGCGTATCGCCCCGGATTGTCGATGCCGATGTGACAGCGCCAGACCACACTCACCTCGGCCGACTTGACGTGGGGAACCAGCCCGGCGGGCTGCGGGTCGTGGAAATAGACGATGTCTCCCTTGCGGGCCAGTCCGGTGAGCTCGTCGGCGCTCTGCATGAGGCCCCGCTGATAGATCTCGTGTTCGGCGGGACCGAGCTCACCGTCGTCACCGGGGGACTCGTGCAGATGGTTGTGGAGCCGCTTGGTGAGCCTGAAGAACTCCGGGCTGCCGCCGATCGTCAACCATCGCAGGTCTACCCCCGCCCCCCGACCGTAGGCGAGCAGGGAGTGCAGCATCTCGGCGACACCCCCGCCGCGGGCGGTTGAGTTGACGTGCCAGACGATGCGGCCGCGCAGCACTTCATGGGCCCTCGCGATCGCCTCCTCGACCTCGGCGTAGCCGTCGCCGAGGAGGGGCCGGAAACGCTCTGTGGAGATCGCCGTGATCGGGACTTCCTGCAATGCCGCCATCGAGACAGACCCTAGGGTGCCGGGGCCCTCCGCGCCAGCGCTTACGCTCATTTGGTGCTGATCCTGCTCCTGGCGGCGACCGCGACGGCTCTCGCCACCGGACTCGGCGCGGTGCCGGTGTTCTGGCTCGGCGGACGGGCCTCGGCGTGGCAGCCGGCCCTGTACGGACTGGCGGCCGGAGCGATGACGGTCGCCTCGATCGTCGGACTCCTCGAGCCCGGCTTCGACAAGGGCCCCACCGTGGCGGTGATCGCCGGGCTTGGGACCGGAGTCCTATTCCTGGTCGTTACCCGCATCGCGCTGAGCCGCTCGGAAGTTGAGTTCGGAGGGCGGCACGGGCCGGGCGCGAGGCTCTCGGTCCTCGTCTTCCTGGTGCTGCTCGTCCACAGTCTTCCCGAGGGCTTCTCGATCGGGACCGCCTACGCCTCGGACGTCTCCGGCCTGAGCCTGTTCGTGATCCTGGCGATCGGGCTGCAGAACGTCCCCGAGGGGACCAGCGTCGCCGTGCCGATGGCAGAGGCGGGATACAGCCGGGCCCAGATGTTCTGGGCGGCGGTGCTGACGAGCATCCCGCAGCCGATCGGAGCCGCGATCGCATACCTGCTGGTTCGAACATTCGAGGACCTGCTCCCCTTCTCCTTCGGTTTCGCGGCGGGCGCCATGCTCGCGCTGGTCGTCTCCGACCTGGCGCCCCGCGCGCTGCGCGGCGCAGGCGGCGGGCGCGGCGCGCTCGGGGCGCTCGCCGGCGCGGGAACGATGCTCGGGCTGAGCGCCGCGCTCGGCGTCTAGGCGGCGCCTCCGCCAGATCGCCTTGTTGACTAGGTCGAATTTGTGGCCCCACCGTATCCGACCGCGCGCCGCTCAAGCTGAGGGTCGTTCGGCCCGATACGTGACGTATGAGCGCCGAGACCAAGCGGGAGCGAGTGGTGCTCGAGACCGAGCGGTACACGATCGTCGGCGAGGTGACCCTCCCCGCCGAGGGGTTCCACAGCCGGCTCTCCGACCTGCTCAATCGTGAGGGTGTTCAGTTCATCCCGCTGGTGGACGCGACGATCAGCGGCCGCAATGGCGAGCCCCCGATCCAGCGGCCGTTCATCGCGGTCGCCCGGGACCACGTGCAGCTCGCCTACGAAGCACCCTGATCAGTTGACCGACGGGTCCGGGGGCATCCGCGCGAGCAGCGCGTACTCGCCCCCCTTGCGGGAGAGGACGTCCGCCCACAGATCTCCATCTCCGAACGGGTCGTCGGGACGGGCTGACTCGATTATCCAGGCCTCCTGCTCGAGCTCACCGTCGAGCTGGCCGGCGCCCCAGCCGGCGTAACCCGCGAAGACGCGGAGACGCAAGAGCTCCGGAGGCTCGTCGAGGTCCACCATGCCCACGGTCCCGACGATCAGCTTCGTCGCGTCCGCTGGATCGGGGTGCTCGCCGATCGCGGTGACGGCGTTGGGCTGCACGGGTCCGCCGACGTGGAGGAGGTGCTCGTCGCCGATCAGATCCGCCAGCTCCGGCGACGCCTCCCCGACCGTCGTCTCCGAGGGCCTGTTGAGCACCAGGCCGAACGCGCCCTCCTCGGAGTGCTCCACCATCAGGATCACGGTCCGGTGGAAGTAGTCGGGCATGCTCGGCGAGGCGATCAGCAGCTTGCCGTTGAGGCTCTCATGCATGAGCTGAAGTCTGAAGGACGCCGGTCAATAGGCTCCGTCCATGGGGATCAAGCTCTACGGCACGAAGCCATCGCCACCCGCCCACTCCGCCCGCCTGATGCTCGAGTCGAAGGGCCTCGATTACAAGCCGATCTGGCTCCTCCCGGGCCTGCATCCGGCATTGCTGAGGACGCGCGGGTTCCGCGGCGGAACCGTCCCCGCGATCAAGATCGACGGCCGCAAGGTGCAGGAGTCCCGCGCGATTTCGCGCGCGCTCGACGAGCTCGAGCCCGAGCCACCGCTGTTCCCGGCCGACCCGCAGCAGCGCCTCGAGGTGGAGGAGGCTGAGCGGTGGGGCGACGAGGTTCTCCAGGACGTGCCGCGACGGATCATCCGCTGGATGTCGGTGCACCGGCCCGAGACGCGGGTGATGATCGCCGAGGAGATCGGGGTCCCCTTCCCCAGATTCGCCGCCTGGATCAACGCTCCAACCGCGCGACGCATGGCCAACAAGGTTGACAGCGACGCTCAGATCCAGAACGCGATCGCGCAGGTGCCGGAGGTGCTGGACCACGTGGACGAGCTGATCGCCGGGGGTGTGATCGGCGGTGAGGAGCCGAATGCCGCGGACCTCCAGATCGCCACCTCGGTGCGGGCCCTGCTCACCGTCAGGGATCTGGACGCCGTCACCAGGGGCCGCCCTTCGGCGGATCTGGCGATGAGGCTGGTTCCGGAGTTCGGGAATGACTTCCCCGCCGGCCTGCTGCCGGCGGAGATGACGGCCTCGCTCGCTACCTAGGGGGTGAGGACGATCTTGAGCGCCTCGCGGTCGTCGTAGATGCGGTAGGCCTCGGGCGCTTCGTCGAGCTTCATGTGGTGCGTGACCAGCGGCGCGGGGTCCAGCTTCCCCTCGGAGAGCAGCTCGAGCACGCGGTCGAGGTGCTTGATCACGTTGGCGTGGCCGCTGGTCAGGGTCAGCGCCTTGATCCAGAGGACGCCCATGTGGACCTCGACGCGCTCGGCGTAGACGCCGGTGACCGAGACGGTGCCGGCCTTGCGCGCCAGGCGCAGGCCAGGTCGAGCGCCTCCGGGTGCCCGACGGCCTCGACGGCCAGCTCCACGCCGCGGCCCTCGGTCAGCTTCTTGACCTCGGCACGCGGGTCCTGCTCGGTCAGGTGCACCGGGGTGGCGCCGAAGGACTCGGCCATCTTCAGGCGGTCCTCCACGGTGTCGATAGCGACCACCTCCGACGCGCCCGCCGCGAAGGCGGCCTGCACCGCGCACAGCCCGACCGGGCCCAGCCCGAGGATCGCCGCGGTCTCTCCCTCCGCCAAGGGCCGCGAGTCGATCGCGTGGAACCCGGTCCCCATCACGTCTCCGGCGAACAGCGCGACGTCATCCGAAAGGCCCTCAGGGACCTTCCGCAGGGTGAGGTTCGCGTGCGGCACCAGCACCTGCTCCGCCTGCGCGCCCTGCAGCGATCCCAGTGTCGCGCCATGTCCGTAGACGCGCGCCTCGTCGCACTTGTGGAACTCCTCGCGCCGGCAGAAGAAGCACTTCCCGCAGGCCGTGCCGTAGGTCCCCAGCACGCGGTCGCCGACCGCCACGCGGGTCACCTCGTCGCCCGCCGCGATCACCTCGCCGACGAACTCGTGGCCGATCACGAATCCCGGCTCGATCTGGACGCGTCCGTGGTAGATGTGGAGGTCCGATCCGCAGATGCCGCTGGCCTCGACGCGGACGATCGCGTCGTCCGCGGCAAGGAGCTCGGGCTCGGGCACGTCGTCGAGCCGGACCTCGCCGGGCGCCTGGAAGGTGACCGCGCGCATGGACAGAGCCTATGAGAGGATCGCTGTGCGACGAAAGGAGAGGTCATGGGGATCGAGAAGTCGCGGCCGGTGCTGATCACGGGCTGCTCGACGGGGATCGGAAGGGCGACCGCGGAGCGGCTCGCGGACGACGGCTGGAACGTGCACGCCACGGCGCGGCGCCTGGATGCGATCGAGGAGCTCGGCAAGAGGGGCTGCAAGACCGGTGAGCTGGACGTCACCGACGAGCGCTCGATGAAGAAGGCCGTCGACGAGGTCGAGAAGGACGGTCCGATCGGCGCCCTGATCAACAACGCGGGCTACAGCCAGAGCGGCGCGATCGAGACGATCCCGATGGAAAGCGTCCGCAGGCAGTTCGAGACGAACGTCTTCGGCCTGATGCGCATGTGCCAGTTGGTGCTTCCGGCGATGCGAGGCGCGGGCTCGGGCCGGATCGTGAACCTGAGCTCGATGGGCGGCAAGCTGACCTTCCCGGGCGGCGGCGTCTACCACGCCACCAAGCACGCGGTGGAGGCCCTCTCCGACGCGCTGCGCTTCGAGGTCAAGGAGTTCGGGATCGAGGTCGTGATCATCGAGCCCGGCCTGATCATCACCGAGTTCGGCGAGACGGCCAACGCCAGCATCGGCGCCGTCGAGGATCACGGCCCCTACGCCAAGTTCAACGAGGACGTGGGCAGGGTGACCGCCAACGCCTACACCGGGCCGATGGCGAGATTCGGCGCCGGCCCCGACGCCGTCGCGAAGAAGATCGCGAAGGCGCTCACCTCGAGGCGGCCGAGCACGCGATACAAGGTGACCCCCTCGGCCGGGGCGATGATGGGGATGAGGAGCCTGATGACGGACCGGATGTGGGACCGCTTCGTGCGCTCGCAGTACCCCCCGCCGAAGCCGGAAGCCTGACCGGTGCGGACATAGAGTCGGCCTATGGATGCCGGGCTCGCGGTCGCAGTGGCACTGGCGATCGCCTTCGCGGTCACGAACGGCCTGCACGACGCCTCCAACTCGATTGCCACGCTGGTCGCGACACGGGCCGCGCGGCCCAGCCAGGCGATCGTCCTGGCCGCGATCTTCAACCTGCTCGGCCCCTTCCTGGTCGGTGCGGCCGTCGCGGACACGATCGGCGGCATCGTCACCGTCTCCCCCGCCGCCAGCACCGAGGTGATCGGCTGCGGGCTGGCAGCGGCGGTGGCGTGGAATATGACGACCTGGTGGCTGGGCCTCCCGTCCAGCTCCGGTCACGCCCTGGTCGGGGGACTGGTCGGAGCCGCTCTCGTCGAGGGCGGGCTCGACGCCGTCAACTGGGGCGGCATCGAGTCGGGGAGGCCGGTCGGCGTGTTCGGGACCCTGATCGCCCTCGCGATCTCTCCGGTCCTCGGCGGTTTCGTCGCGCTGCTGGTGATCCGCGCGCTGCGGCGCCTGGCGCGTCGGCTGACCCGTGCATGGGACGGCTCGGTCACGGCCGGCCAGTGGACGATGTCCTCGGCGCTCGCCTTCAGCCACGGGGCCAATGACGCGCAGAAGGCGGTCGGGGTGATCGCCGCCTTGCTGCTCGGCGCCGGCAAGATCGACTCGCTGAGCGCCCCGAGCTGGGTCACCCTCGCCTGCGCGGTTGCGCTCACCGTCGGGACGGCGTTTGGCGGTTGGAGGATCATTCGAACCGTGGGCCGCCGCATCTACCGCCTGCAGCCGATCGAGGGGCTGGCCAGCCAGACCTCCTCGGCCGGCGTGATCCTCGGCGCCTCTCTGCTCGGCGCGCCCACCTCGACGTCACAGGTCGTCGCTTCCTCCGTCGTCGGGATCGGGGGAGGGCGCAAGCGCCTTCGCCACGTCAACTGGTCGTTGGTCCGGCAGATCGGGCTCGCTTGGCTGATCACGATGCCGATCACGGCACTCCTCGCGGGAGCGGTCCTCGCGGTCTGGCGGGGGCTGACGTGAGAAGGAAGCGGCGCTGGTTCCTGCCCGACACTCCCGACCTGATCGGGCAGCTGCGCGTGCAGACCAAGATCACGCTGGAGGGTGTCGAGGCGTTCGCGGCCTGGGCAGGCGGCGACACTGCCGCGGGCGAGACGCTTCGGGACATCGAGCACCGTGGCGATGTCGCGAAGCGGGAGCTGCTCGAGCAGCTGCGAGAGGCGTTCGTCACTCCGCTGGCACCGGAGGACCTGTTCGCGCTCTCGCGCGGGATCGACTGGATCCTCGACTACACGCGCGACCTCGCTCGCGAATCGGTGGCGATGGCATGTCCACCGGACGATCGCCTGGCCGAGATGGCGGAAATGCTCCGCGACGCGGTGACCCACATCGAGAGCGCCATCGGCGACCTGCAATCGAAAGGCGACGCCGCTTCGGCCTCGGCCGACGCGGCGATCAGGGCGGTGCGCAGGATGGGGATCGCCTACTACCAGGGGATGGCCGAGCTGCTCGAGGTCGAATCGCGACCCGAGCGGATCGGGAGCCGCGAGCTCTACCGCCGCTGCGATCGCATCGGCGAGCAGGTGGTCGACGTCGCCGAGCGGATCGTCTACTCCGTGGTCAAGGAGAGCTGACCGGCAGGTTTGAAAACTGCCCGATCCGCACATGATCCGTGGCATGGGAGTCAGTCCCACGGTTGAGCGACCCGTAATCGCGTGGGAAGCCGCCTTCTTCGGGCTGCTCGCGGCCGTCGGACTCGCGGCGGTGCTGGTGGCGATGCTGATCGGGGGCCTGGTGGCCGCCGGGGTGACCGACTTCAGCCAGGACGCCGCCGGCGTGTTCGGCCACCTGGTGACGGCTGGCGGCGCGATCGCCGTCGCGATCCTCGCCCTCAGCTATCTGACCGGGGGCTACGTCGCCGGCAGGATGGCCCGTTTCGACGGCTGGCGCCAGGGTCTCGGCGTCTGGCTGCTCACCGTGCTGATGGTCATTGCAGTCGGGATCGCCGCATGGATCTCGGGCGGCACCCTCGATCCGACCAAGTCGATCTCGCTGCCCGGCAATCCGGTCGACGGCGGGCCGCTCGGCGAGGGTCGCGGGGTGATCCTCGCGGTCCTGGCGATCGTGCCCCTGATCGCCGCAGCTGCGGGGGGCATCATGGGCGAGCGCTTCCACCGCGCCGTGGACCGGGCGGAGACGGAGGCCGACTCCGGGGATCAGCCGTACGGGCCGCGCCGCGCCAGGCAGGACGCGCCGGCGTCGGCCGCGAGCTTGAGCGAGGACTCCACGTCCTCGCCCACTGCGAGCCCGTAGGTCAGCGCAGCCGCGAACGAATCGCCGCACCCGTAGCTGTCTGCGACCGGGCCGGGAAGCGATGCAGCCTTCCAGGTGCCAGTCTCGCCGTTCGCCGTCTCGTACCTGCCGCCATCCGCTCCCCGAGTCGCGACCAGGAGCGCGGGCCGTGGGTCGAGTGCTCGGGCAAAGGCCGATTCGAGCTCGTCCCGGTCGGAATGGACGAGGGCGTCGAGCGCCACGCCCGACTCCGCCAGCACGGTCCCCGCCCTCGGGGAGGCGACCAGGACCTTCGCCGCCCGCGCGGCCCGAAGGGCCCCGTCTCCCCCGGCTGTCACGTACACGCCGTCGGCACCATCGAGCACGGCCCAGTCGAGCTGGTCTTCGCGCTCCGGCTCGAGCCGTTCGCCGATGGTGGTGATCGTCCGCTCTCCATGCGAGTCGAGGAAGGTGTGGGCGCGGCGCGTCGGGCCCTCCCGGCTCGCGGCGTCAACACGCACGCCGAGCTCGGCGAGGCGCTCGCGCGATCTGTCCGCCAGATCGTCCTGACCGAGTGCCGTCAGCAGGGCGGAACCACCGGCCATCCGGGCAAGCTGGACCGCGGCCACCGCCCCGCCGCCGGCAGGCTCCTGGAAGCTGTCGGTCGCGTGGACGATCTCGCCGGCCACGGGAACGTGGTCTCCGCGAACGAACTCGACCCACTCGACGTGTCCGACCACCGCCACTCGCACGTCCTGATTCTCGCCTCTGGGCACCAGATACGTCGAGGCCGATCTCTACCGTGCCCGGCGTGAAGTCAGGGATGGCTCTGATCGCCGCGTCGATCACGGCGCTGGTGGTCGTCTGGCCGGGGGCGCCCTGTCGATAGACGGTCGCCGCGAAAAGGTACGACGACGTCCCTAGCGTGGTGTGATGGCCAGGACGACCGGGTCCGTCGCGGTCCCGGGCCGACCGCGAATCCGCTGAACCGCGCGATAGATCGGAAGGATCAGGACCTTGTCGAGTCGGTACTTCCGTGCCATCAGCTCGTCGACGTGCTGCGCTCCACCATTCCTGAGAATCTCAGCGCGTGCCGGGACCGGCTCGCCTCGAAGCCGACCTGAAGCACTGCACGCCGCGATCGTCACCGACGGGTTGTGAACAATTCGCCTGACTTTGTATGAGTCGCCGTCGGTCCTGACGAAGATCCGTCCGTCTTCCTCTACGAACCAGACGGGGGTTGACACGCCGGAACCGTCACCCTTGAAGCTCGTCAGGTTGAGGTACTTGCCTTTCATGCGGCAAGCGTACGGCGAGCCGGTGGTGTCGCTATCGGGTCGCCCACCCAACCAGCCTCCGTATTGCCCACTGAGATCGACTCCTCCGGCTACAGCGCCGACGGGTACGTCTCGGGCGGCTCAGCCACTTCCCAGCGGGCGGTTCGCTCGAGGGGCTCTACCGCGCGCGTCTCGTCGATGTGGATCACCGCATCGAACTGAAACGAGATCTGCGCCGAGAAATAGTGGCTCTGGCGCTCGGTCTCTGGGCGGTAGATGACGCCGATCGCGCGCTCGAGGCGCGGCTCCCACAAGGCCAGGCCGGCCTGCGTCCCGCGGAGCGGCAGCAGGAAGCGGGCCTCCCCCATCTGATGGAAGAGGGCCTCGTAGCTTTCGGGCAGCGCCGGGCGGACCTGCTTTCGCTCGGCCGGCGCGTCCCAGGCCGACGCCGCGGTGACGGTCCCCTCGAAGGTGGTGAATCCGACCAGGACTGTGCCGTCAGGGGGCCGCGAGCGGATCAGCTGGCCGAGGTTGAGCTCGCCGCGGTCGCGCATCTCGGTTCGTCGAGCGTCGCCGATGTGAGAGTTGTGCGCCCAGACCACCAGCTTGGCCAGCTCTCCGTGACGTCCGAGGTGAGCAAGCAGGCTGCGAAGGGTGTCGGCCATGTGTTTGTCTCGCAGGTTCCAGGATGAGATGTGGGCCGAGAACATCGTCCGGTAGTACTCCTCGGCACTGGCAACCAGGCGCGCGTTCTGCTCGGCGTAGAACTGGTCGTCCTCGGCCGCGAGCCCGTCTCGGCGCAGGTAGCCGACCGAGTTGCGGTGCAGCTCTTGAAGCTGGCCGACGACGCCGCGGCGACAGGGCTCGCTGATCCCAAGGCTCACGGCTCGCCCGTAGTCCTGACTCTCGCCGCCGAATTGCTCGAAGCAGGCGTAGCGCTCGCGGGCCCGAGCCGCCGCCGGCGGATCGACCTTGTCGAGGTAGGCGATCACCTCCTCGACCGAGGCGTAGAGGCTGTAGAGATCGAGGCCGTAGAACCCGGCGGCGTCAGCGGGATCGCCGCAGTCGTTGTGCGCGCGCAGCCAGCCGACGAAGTCGAGCACCTCGGCGTTGCGCCACATCCAGGTGGGGAAGCGTTGAAAACCGCGAAGGGCCTCCTCCGCGTCCGCGTCCTCACGGGCCCCTCGGACATAGCGATTGACCCGGTAGGCGTCGGGCCAATCCGCCTCAACGGCGACGCCCGTAAAGCCCTTTTCCTCGATCAGCCTGCGGGTGATCAGGGCGCGCTCGCGGTAGAACTCGTGGCTGCCGTGCGAGGCCTCGCCGAGCAGGACGAGCCTGCCGTCCCCGATCAGCTCAAGCAGCGGGTCGTAGTCATCCTCCCGGCCCCTGAGGGGATGGATCTCACGCGCGAGGGAAGCAAGTGTCCCGTCGCGATGGCCTGTCACTGTCGTCCCTGACTATCGAGCTCAACTTGGATTACCGAGTCGAACCCTCTGATGCCCTGACCGCAGGTTCAGCAGACCCGCGGCGGAGATCACTGCAAGCTTCCGGCTCCCGCAAACACTGCAACTCGATGGCGCTCGGCCCGCGAGGAAATGCTTCGACTTGCAGGCAAGACAGATGCTCAGCATGATCCACGCTCCTCTTGGTTGGCTCCGGCACGCCTGGCGGGCGTCGATCCGACGCGGCGCAGCCCCATGCTCCACAGCTCGATCGGCGTCAAGGAATGCGCTGTGAAGGTCCTGCAGTCCTCCAGGAGAGCAAAACTCCCCTCGCTACCTTCAATGGGCGAGGCGAAGCCCCCGATCACTCGGAACAGCCGCCGGCCGTCAGTTAGATAAGTGCAGGCCTCCAACATCGCCTCGGGCTCGGCTCTGGGGATGTGGCGGGTGCAGGTCGCGAGCATGCGCTATCGGCAAGCGACCCTATGCCTGGCGCCGGTACGCACCATCGGCGTCGGCCACTGATCGTCGTCCGTGCCGAGTACGTAGCTGGCGCGGCCGGTCGCCGGTTCTGCCCCGGACTAGGTCTGCTGCATGGGGCGGGGAACAGAGTGACCAGTGACCCTGGGCCCGGGCGCATGGCCACTTCGCGGATCTGTCCGGTCAGCTGGTCCCGCGGACGCGCCGAGATACCGCTGCCGAGGGCTTTCCGTACAGGTGCTCGTAGACCTCTCGTTCGACCTGCGCCGAATCGACGCTGACCTCCCGCGCGTGATCGGGGAGGCTGCGCCCGGCGGAACGCTACGACCGCCAAGGCGATAGCGACGATCCCAAGCAGCGCAGCCCCGATCATCATTCAGCCGACTTCCTGGGCGCTTGCACGGAGAGCTGCCGGCTCGCCCGCCGGTCGCCTCCTATTGCCTCTTTCCCTTCGAACCGCCCAGGTGCTGGATGAACGCGTCCGAACCGGGGAAGACCTCGGCCTCGTGGCCGTTTTCCCATCGCACCAGATAGGGCGGTGCACCGTGGTCCCCGAGCACCTTCAGGATCTCGCCGTCTTGCTGAGGCTCTCCCTGATGGTGTCCTCGGATCACCAGGCGGTCGCCCGGCTTTGCACGCAGTTCGCTCTGGCTGGTCGGGGTCATTGCGTCCTTTCTGTTCGTGGACACGTATGCAGCCAACCTACCGCCGGGTTCGTGCTCCGGTATCCGTATTCAACCCGGACCCGGGGCCGAGTAGAGCACCGATGTGCCCCGCGCCCCGCGGGCTCTAGGTTCACCGTCGTGGCTGATCGATTGGCACTGTTCGCGGATCGGCGAGACGCCGGCCGCAAGCTCGCTGCGGCTCTCGATCGTTTCCGGGTCGAGGATCCGCTGGTGCTGGCGCTCCCGCGAGGCGGCGTCCCGGTCGGCTACGAGGTCGCCAGGGCGCTGGAAGCGCCGCTCGACATCCTGCTCGTCCGCAAGCTCGGGGCGCCGTTCCAGCCCGAGTACGGCATTGGAGCGATCGCTGAGGGGGGCGTCCGCGTCATCCGCCGCGAGGACGTGGAGCTGATCGGAATGAGTGAGGCGGAGCTCGACGCTATCGTCGCTCGCGAAACCGAGGAGCTCGACCGGCGGGCGCTCGCCTACCGCGGCGAGCGCGAGGCCCATCCGGTGGAAGGGCGCACGGTCATCCTCGTCGACGACGGGATCGCCACCGGCGGGACTGCGGTCGCGGCAGGCCGCGTGCTGCGAGCCCGCGGGGCTGCCCGGGTGATCCTCGCCGTTCCGGTCGCTCCCCCCGGAAGCGAGGTCCGGCTCGCGGCCGAGTTCGACAAGGTGATCTGCCTTGAGCAGCCCCATGGCTTCTTCGGCATCGGTCAGTTCTACGTCGACTTCGGACAGCTCCACGACCAGGAGGTGATTGATCTGCTCGCGGCTGCGCACGAACCGGGGCTCGCCGCCGCGGCTCATCCGGCCACCGCCGACGATCCACCGCCCCTGAAGCGGGCCGTCGAGATCGAGGCCGAGCCCGGACTGGTTCTGAACGGCGACCTGCGGCTGCCCGAGGACGCCACGGGCCTGGTGGTCTTCGCGCACGGGAGCGGCTCCAGCAGACTCAGCCCCCGCAACCGCGAAGTGGCCGCCTCGCTGAACGAGAGGGGACTCGCCACGCTGCTCTTCGATCTTCTCAGCGACGCTGAGGCGGGCGACCGAGTCAAGGTCTTCGACATCGACCTGCTCGCCGAGCGCCTCGTGGCGGTCACCCGCTGGGCGCAGGCGGAGCCGGGCCTTGACGATCTTCCCCTCGGGTACTTTGGCGCCTCGACCGGTGCCGCCGCCGCGCTCTGCGCCGCCGCCGAGCTCGGCGGAGGCATCAGCGCGGTGGTCTCCCGAGGTGGACGACCGGACCTCGCCGGCTCGAGGCTGCCGCAGGTCCAAGCTCCCACCATGTTGATCGTCGGCGGGGCCGACTGGCAGGTCCTCGGCCTCAACGAGGATGCAGCGAAGCTGCTGCGCTGCGAGCACGAGCTCGCCGTCGTCCCAGCGGCAACCCATCTCTTCGAGGAGCCAGGCGCCCTCGAGCGTGTCGCGGATCTCGCCGCAGACTGGTTCTCCGAGCACCTCGAGAAGTCGACCCGAGCGGGTGAGCTCTCGCCTGGATTCAACGGCGGAACTAGAAGAGCTGCCGCGTAAGTGGTGGGCACCGTCGGGCATTGGTGCTGGCCACGTAACTTGCGCTGCTGCGAGGTGCCCGCTGTCCGCATCCGCGTCAGTAGCGGAGCAGCGAGGCAACGCCATCCTGCTCGTCTAGAAGCCGAGCGCTCTCATTCTCGACCGGTGTGATCGCGGCGCCGGTTGAGAACGCGTACTCGATCATCCGCTCGATCAGGGGAAGCCCGTCCTGCCCGGACTCGCCCGTGGACGTCAAGGGGGCGTCAGGGTACTCGCGTCCGGCGTCGTAGACGAGGTGTTCGACTCGCCCCTCCTGCAGCGCCTGGAGGGTCTCCTGGATACCCAACGAGCTGCGTCCCTCCGCATACGCCGCCTCCTTGATCCGCTCGATCAGCGAGCGCTCACGCTGGCGATTGAGCCCCGGGACCATCTCTGCGACGCGCCGCTCGGTCTGCGCGATTGACTCAGAGATCAGGTCTGCGCCATCTGCATGCCTAAATCCGAAGCTGGCACCGAAGCCGCGCGCGAACTGCCTGACGTAGCGCTCATCGCCGAAAGCGAGCGTCTCGCGCCAGCCTCCCTTCCATGCCTCGGCGCGTGCGAGCTCGCCGGTCTGGTGGGCGAAGCGCTCGCGGGTCGCCTCCAGGCGCTGGTTGTACTGGTCGCGACCCGCCGCCGAGACCGCCTCTCCGTGAGCCGGGTCGCGAGGTCTCTGAGACTTTCGCTCGCGCCAATCCTCGCCGAAGTACTCGAGCTCCCAGTCGTGAAGCTGCTCCATTCGGCCAAGGCGCCAGTCGAGCAGACGAACCCGCTCTGAGGAAACCACGGCGATCCCCATGGGGGCGCCATCATCGAGCAGCTCGAGAAGTTGGTGAAGCGTGGCGACCGCGGCGTGCAGGATCTCGGTTCGGCGTGGAGGGATCTGCACCGCGTACCAGCGCTCCTCAGCTGGCTTGCGCGCGACCTCGACGAAGCCGATCAGGCCGGCGCCTTCGACCGGGGACCGCTCATCGTCGTGAAGATCTCGCTCAACCCGTTCGGCAGTCGCCTGGAGCGCCTGACACGCCTCGTGTTCCTTTCCTTCTCGGCCGGCGCTGAGCATGTCGGAAAGACCGTTACGCACCTCAGTGGGCCAGGCGGGGCTCCGATCGCCCGGGTCAAGACGCAGGTAGACGGAGAGCACGCCGTGCTCGGGACGCCAGGCAAGGAGCTCACTGACGGTCTCCTCGCCTCGGGCGTCCAGTGACGCTGTATCCGAGATCATGCAGCCAGGACGACCCTGAGCTCCTCCGGGAAGACCGCAACGACATCGGCGATCTCGCCCTCGGAGATGTGGCGACGAAGCACACGTGCAGCGGCCGAGCACACATATGACGCCTCGGTCTCACCGGGCAAGAGCGCCTCATCTGCGATCCGCCGCAGGAACTCGTCGACGCTGCGGTAAGTCATCGGCGTCCTACTGGGCACCCACCCCTCGTAGTAGATCCCCCGGACCAGCTCCGGGAGCTGGGCCGCGAGCTGGGCCGCCTCGTCGACCATCAGGCGGTCGCGAACCGCATGCAGGTAAGCGCGCAGCACCCGATAGGCAAACTTGCGGTCATCGGTCCCGAGCTCTGCCGCTAGCTCCTTGAGCCAGACATTCGTCTTCTCAACGCTTCGATCGATCAGCTCAACTTCGGACATCCTCACTCCTCTCGCAGGTGAATCGCTGTTTGCTCCTCCTTCGTGCGGGTGTGCCTGCGGCCATATTGACCCCGGTCTACTTGCCGCCCATCGGTACATGGCACGGATCGTTGTTGGTGCGGGCCACGGATCCGAGGCGCCGCCCCCTAGAGTGATCGCGATGGCGATCCAACCCACCCGGGTGCTCCCCCCAGCGCGGCGCCAGTCGCAAAGGGCTAGCTAATCGGTACGGTTCACGCGACGGGCAGCGGATCATGAACGACGCGATTACGGACGCCGACCAGCCGAGACACCAGGGGGCCGGACCCGGTGGAACGTTCCTGCCTGATGCCAGGTTTGAGGCACTGCTCGAATCCGCGCCCGACGCGATCGTGATCGTCGACGAACTGGGCCTGATTCAAATCATCAATAGCGAGGCCGAGCTCATGTTCGGCTACCCACGAGCGGAGCTGATCGGCCAGCCGGTGGAGCTACTCGTGCCTTCCCGCCAGAAGGAGGTCCACACGGAGAACCGGGCCCGGTACACCGCTAAGCCCAAGACTCGCCCCATGGGTGTGGGTCTGGACCTCGCTGCTCGTCGAAAGGACGGCAGCGAGTTCCCGGTTGAGATCAGCCTCAGTCCCATTCCGACCGACGGCGGGCTGCTGATCACCAGCGTGATCCGAGACGTGAGCAGCCGCAGACGCCTGGAGGATGCGGCGCTCAGCGCCCGCGCGATCGCGGCGCAGGAGCAAGAACGCCTTCGCGTCGCCCGCGACCTACACGACGAGGTCGCCCAGGCATTGAGCGGGATCGCCCTCGGCCTGGAGCAAGTGGAGTCCGCAGCGGACCTCGAGACGGCGCGCGAGCAGGCGAAGCGGCTCGGTAACGAGCTCGCAGGGACGATGGGCGAGCTGCGGCGGGTCGTCGAGCACCTTCGCCCCGACGAACTCGCCGAGGTGGGCTTGGCCGCTTCCCTGAAGCGCATGGCGAACGACCGCCAGAGATCGAATCCGAACATCAAGATCACCTTTCACAGCGATGGAAACGATCGACGCCGTGACCCGGAAGTTGAACTGGCCATATACCGAGTCGTGCAGGAGGCATTGACCAACGCGATCAAGCATGCCGACGCCAAGACCATCGAGATTGACTTGGCCGAATCGGATAGCTCGACGACGGCCAGGGTCCGAGACGACGGGGGTGGATTTGACGTCAAGGCAGGCCGCACGGACGGCCTCGGTCTCGGCGGGATGCGCGAGCGGGCCCGGTTGCTGCGGGGCGAGCTCGAGATCGACTCCGCTCCAGGCCGTGGGACGGTGGTCGCGCTGCGCCTGCCCGTGGAATCGGCATGACCGAAACTGCGGGTGCGATCGAGATTGTGGTCGCCGATGATCACCCCGTGGTCCGTGGCGGTCTTCGTGCCGTTCTCGAGGGACAAGAGGACATGGAGGTCGTCGGCGAGGCTGCCGATGTCCAGGAGGCCATGCGTAAGGTGGGTGCCTTCAAGCCGGACGTTCTCCTGCTCGACCTGATCATGCCCGGCGGCCCTACGGTGGACTCGATCCCGGAGCTGCAGACCAAGAGCGACAGAACGCGGATTCTCGTCTTGACCATGCAGTCCGAGCCTGTCTTCGCGCGCACGGCGCTCCGCCTCGGGGCCAGCGGATTGATCCTCAAGGAGACACCGACGGACACCCTGGTCAACGTGGTCAGGCAGGTGGCGAGGGGTGGCACGTATGTCGATCCTGCCGTCGGTACCCGGCTTGCCCGAGAGCCCGAATTCGAGGGACCGCCGGACGGATTGAGC
The DNA here is from genome assembly GCA_963774305.1 of uncultured Solirubrobacterales bacterium. Classification (GTDB taxonomy): domain Bacteria; phylum Actinomycetota; class Thermoleophilia; order Solirubrobacterales; family 70-9; genus DASUPK01. The sequence continues at coordinate 213,928 of CAVZEM010000008.1, forward strand.
AGCCGCGAAGCGCAGATCCTGGGCCTCGTCGCCCTCGGGCTCACCAACCAGGAGATCGCCGACAAGCTCTTCATCAGCGTGCGGACAGTCGAGGCACACCGCACCCACATCCAGCAGAAGATGGACTTCAACTCACGCGCCGAGCTGGTGCGCTACGCACTCGACCATCGGCTGACCGAGGAATAGCAGCGCGGCGTCTCCGTGCTGGCCACTAACGCGGATACGTGGCCGGCCACGATGACCGTCGGCTCGTGCCTGCCTACGGTCCCTCTCGCACCAGCAAGGAGGCTTGAAATGGATAGGTCGATGACGCCCTGGCATCCGATCGCCGATTTGAGCGAGCTGCTCGACCAGGCGATTTCCCGATTCGGCAACGGCGACGGCTGGAACCCACGGATCGACGTGGTCAAGAAGAACGGCGAGCTCCTCCTGCGAGCCGACCTGCCGGGTGTGAAGCCGGACGAGATCAAGGTCGAGGTGGAGGACGGAGTCCTCACCGTCTCGGGTGAGCACGACGAAAAGACCGAGAAGAAGACGGAGCGCTACCTGCGTCGCGAGCGGAGCTACGGCTCCTTCTCACGCTCAATGGCCCTCCCCGAGGGAGTGGAGTCCGACGACATCAAGGCGACCACGGACAAAGGGGTGCTCGAGCTGAGGATCCCCATCTCGACACCGAAGGAGAAACCGGCCAAGACCGTCAAGGTGGAGTCGAAGGCCGCGTAGGTCAACCTGCGGGACTACCCAAGGAGAGCCAGATGTCAGTAGCGAAAGTGATCGAGATCAACGCGGCCTCGAACGAGAGCTTCGAGGACGCGATCAACGCCGGAATCTCGAAGGCAAGCGAGACGGTTCACAACATCCGCGGCGCCTGGGTCAAGGAGCAGCAGGTGACCGTCGACGACGGCAAGATCGCCGAGTACCGGGTTGACCTCAAGGTCAGCTTCGTGCTCGACTAGATCAGCCCTATGGAGTTCGATGCATACGACCTCGTTGAGTTGACCGAGTCAGTCGCGGACCATGCAGCCGGCGACAGAGGGACGGTGGTGCTCACCGGACCAGGACACGTTCTCGTCGATTTCTCCAGGTCTGATCACCACCAGCCGAACGAGCATGACGCGGTGAATGTGAGGACCGTGTCGCTGCGGCTGATCGAGCGTCGCCGAGAGCAGCAGCTGCCCGGGGCCCGAAGCTAGGGCCTCCGAATGCCAGACAGCGATTCCGGACATCCGCGCGCCGTCATCGTCGGCGGCGGCGTTGCCGGACTGGAAGCGCTGCTTGCGCTGCATGCCCTCGCCGGCGCGCGCACGGAACTCGTCCTCGTCTCCCCGGATCCGGACTTTCTCTATAAGCCTCTGCTCGTCGAGGAGCCCTTTGGCCTCGAGCCCGCGGAGCGGCACGAGCTGGCGCCCCTGGCGGCTGAACTGGACGCCAGCTTCATCCTGCAGCGGGTCACGCGGATCGACCCGGAGCGTCACCACGTCGAGCTTGCCGACGGCTCGACCATCGACTACGCGTACTTGGTCGTTTGCACCGGCGGGCGGTTCCACCCCGCCCTTGACAGTGCGACAACGTTTCCATCCCGCGAGCCGTTCCGAATCGACCAGCTCCTCGGCCGCTTCGACGGCGCCCCGCGGACGATTGCCTTCGTGGTCCCGGCGGGTGTGGCCTGGGCGCTTCCGCTCTACGAGATCGCAATGATGACCGCCCGTCGTATCCGGGAGCTCGGCCTGCACGACACTCAGCTCAGGCTGATCACCCCGGAGGAGGCACCGCTTGCAATCTTCGGCAGCGCCGCGAGCGACGCCGTAGGCGATTTGCTTGCGGCGCGCGGAATAGAGGTTGAGTCGAGCGCCCACGTCGTCGCCGAGGAAGACGAGGGGCTCAGTGTCGACCCTGGGAATCGCCCAATCGAGGCCCAGCTGGTCATCGCGCTCCCCGAGATGAGCGGGCCTGAGATCGACGGGCTTCCAAGCGACCGGCGCGGATTCATCCCGATCGACGAGCACGCGCGGGTCGTCGGCGTGGAGGACGTCTACGCGGCGGGAGACGCGACGAACTTCCCGATCAAGCAGGGTGGGCTCGCCACCCAGCAGGCCGATGCCGCGGCCCAGCACATCGCCAGTCGGCTGGGCGCCGAAATCTCCCCCGAGCCCTTTCACCCGGTGCTGCGCGGCCAGCTGCTCACCGGGGAAGAGTCTCTTCACCTGAGCAGCGACGTGACCGAGGAGGGCGGAGAAGGGATGGTCTCGCCCGACCAGCTTTGGTGGCCCGCCCACAAGATCAGTGCCCGCTATCTGGCCCCGCTGCTCGAACACGGCGAGGAGGGCTTCGCCGAGCCGGAACCTCCCCGACGTACGCTCGACGTCGAGGTCTCGCTCCCCAAGGAATGGCACCGGGAGCCGATGGCGCTTGACCCGCACCACGCCTCGCACATCAGCTCATAGCCCGCACCCCGCTCGAAAGGAGAAACACGTGACGCCCGACAACCCTTCAGGCGATAGCCCGGTCCTGATCGCCTACGACGGCTCGGATCACGCCAAGGCGGCGATAGCGCAAGCAGGCGAGCTGCTCCGCACGCCCAGAGCCGCGGTTGTCCTCTCGGTCTTCGAGCCCTTGGGCGGGATCCCCTTCTGGGGAGTTGCATACCCCAGGGTGCCCCCGAACTTCGTCGAGGAGGTCCAACAGCAGGCAGGCAAGGTCGCCGAGGAGGGCGCGGCCTTGGCGAGGGAGGCCGGCTTCGACGCAGAGGCGGCGGTGGTCGAAGGCACGCCGGTTTGGCAGGGGATCATCGAGGTGGCGAAGGATCGTGACGCCGGGATGATCGTGATGGGCTCGCACGGGCGAAGTGGGATCAGCTACGTCGCAATGGGGAGCGTCGCGACCGCTGTGGCGCATCATGCCACCGCCCCGGTCTTGATCTGCCGCCTCGCGAACAGCTTAGGGTCCGCTCGATGAGTCCCGGCTCCGAGAGCTCGGAAACCCGGAAGCGCCCGCTCCTCCTCTGCTACGACGGTTCCCCCGATTCGATCGAGGCGATCGAGCTGGCCGGGGAGCTGATCGGCGGGGGGCCCGCACTGGTCCTTAACGTCTGGCTGCCGCCCTCCGCCCTGATCTTGGCGGGAAGGATCGTCGCCGACAGCCATCCCCTTGCCCCGGCGATCGCCGAGTTCGATGACGCAGCGCATGAGGACGCCGAGCGGATTGCGGCTGAGGGCGCCGGAGCGGCCTCAAGGGTTGGATTCGAAGCGACGCCTTTGACCGAGCGCGCAGGCCATGGGGTCTGGCGGGCGATCGTCCAGGTCGCCGATGAGCACGACGCGCGGGCGGTGATAGTCGGATCCCACGGCCGCTCCGCAGCTGCTTCAGCCGTGCTCGGCAGCGTCTCCCACGGCGTCGTCAACCACTGCGCTCGGCCGGTCCTGGTGGCGCCGTGCAGCGGCGATCACCTGGATGCGGAGGACTGAGCGCGGAGCCTCCTCCGGGATGAAAGCCCGGCGTCAGACCGCGCCGATTCCGACCGGAAGGACACTGCTTCTTATCGCCGTCCTGGTCGTCGTCACGATCGGGGGGCTGTACGTCCTGTTGCCCGCGCTGGCGGGCTTGAAGAGCACCTGGAGCCGGGTTTCGCAAGGCGACGTCCTTTGGCTGGTCGCCGCCGCCGGGTTCGAGGCTCTGTCGTTCCTCTCATACATCGTCGCCTTCCGTGGCGTGTTCAGCGGTGGGTCCACCCATATCAGCTGGCGCGACGGCTACCGGATCACGATGGCTGGCGTCGTCGCCACGCGGTTGCTCGCGACCGCGGGGGCCGGCGGCATCGTCCTCACCGTCTGGGCGCTTGACCGCGCTGGGATGCCGCGCCGCGAGATCGCATCAAGGGAGGCAACCTTCCTGGTCCTCCTGTATGGCCTGTACATGACCGCCCTGGTAGTCGTCGGCGTTGGGCTTCGGACCGGTGTCCTGCCGGGCCCCCAGTCCTTTGGCCTCACGGTCGTTCCGGCACTGTTCGGTGCCGCTGTGATCGCAGTGTCTGTTGCCGCGATGATCTTCGCTGGTGATCTTGAAAGTGCGGCCGACAGGTTCAAGAGCGCTTCAGGCCAGTTCGCCCGCACAGTCCGGGCCGCCGCCACGGCCCCAGCCACGCTGGCGGCTGGCGTCAAGGGCATGCTCTCACTGACGCGGGCGCGCAAGCCGGAGCTGCTGGGCGCGGTCGGATGGTGGGCGTTCGACATAGCCGTGTTGTTCGCCTCTCTCCGCGCCTTTGGAGGACACCCGGAGTTCTCGATCGTCGTAATGGCCTATTTCGTCGGGATGCTGGCCAACACGCTCCCCGTCCCCGGCGGGATCGGCGCTGTCGATGGCGGAATGATCGGCGCGCTGATCGGATTCGGCGTGGACGCTGGGCTGGCGATCGTCGCTGTTCTCACCTATCGCCTGTTCTCCTTCTGGCTGCCGATCGTCCCCGGCGTGATCGCCTACGTCCAGTTGGTCCGGGAGGAACCCGCGCCAAGCGGCTAAGCCGCGGCCGCTATGGCGCCTGTGTACACGTCGATGAAGCGGAGGTAGTTGTCGGCAATCTGCGAGGCCGCGTCCTCGCGGGAAGAGCTGCCGTCGATCCAGCCCTCGAGCGGATCGCCCCAAATCGATCGACCGATTGCGAACCCGACGTATCCCTCCACCGGAGCGCCCTGGCGCAGCCAGTGATCGACCTTGTCGTCGTCGGCTCCGCGTCCGAGCACCACGCAGACGACGCCGTCGCGTCCACCCGCTCGGCACTGGGCTGCGATTCGCTCGCAGTCCGTCCGCTCGTCAACGCCCTCGATCTTCCAGATGTCGGACTCGACGCCGACGTCCTGCAGCTCGGCGATCGCGCGGATCATCAGGTCCGGACGGAGTTCGGCGTCGTAGCGGTCCGCATCCCCGTCCACCGCCGCGAGCTGCGCCTCCTCGGCGGGGACCAGCAGCTCGAAGAGGAGCTTGCGATCGTGCTCATGCAGCCAGTCCGAGAGGCGCTGCAGGCGCTCGGCCTGCCTCTCGTTCATCTCGGTGTCTCCGTCGGGGTTGTACCGGACGAGGACCTTCGAGAAATCGGGGTCGTAGCGCTCGATGTGGGCGCCGAATTCGTCGCCGTACTCGAAGTCGAACTCCTTCTGGCCGCTCTTCTCCACCGGCATCGCGAGCTTGATGCCGCGGGCCTTGGCCTGTTGGGGCACCTCCGTCGGGGCCCCGAACTGTTCGTCCACGAGCGCCCCGGTTACCGACGGATCGGCGCCACGCGCGAGCGCGACCTCGATCCCTTCGAAGATCAGGAGCTTGCCGTCCGCGAAGCGTTGGTTGTCCTTGGCCGTGGGATCGCCTTCGACACCGAACCGCTTCGTGAACGATCCGCGGTGATCGAACGCGAGGATGTAGAGGTTGCCGCTGTAGCCCAGGTCCATGAGCTCAGGCAATCCGCTTCGTTCGGATTGGTACGACGGACCCGTGATTGTCGAGCATCCGCCGCGCTCGCACGGCGCGCTCGATTGCCGTCGCGGAAAGGATCCCGATCTCGCCATCGTGGCAGCGGACGACGGCGCGCCGATGCCGCTGGAAGGCGGGGTTGGCAAGCAGCTGTTCGATGGTGACGTCCTCATCGACGAAGATGGACGGGTCACGTTCGGCGAGATCGCCGACGCGGCTCCTTTCCCTGCGCTCCGAGGGGAGCGCCTCGACCTGGTCGATGCTGAGCAGGCCCACTGGCTTTCCCCCGTCGACGACTGGAAAGGCGTGATAACCGAGCAGGGCAAACGAATCGCGCAATGCGTTCGCGACCGTGACGTCCGCATCGAGCGTCGCCGCCGGCACTGCCATGACCCGCCGCAACCCGAGCCCCTTGAAGGTCGACTGCAGCGCGACGCTTCTCTCCTCCGCCTTCCCCGCCACGATCAGGAAGAGGCCGATCAGGCCGAGCCAGAGAAGCCCTGGAGCTCCAGCGAAGACGCCGAGAAACCCGAGCGTGACCATGCCGTAGCCGAAGCCGCGCCCAACCCGGGCGGCTCGGGCCGTCGCCCGCTCGAAGCTCCCCGTTCGCTGCCAGAGGAGGGAGCGCAGTACCCGCCCACCGTCTAGCGGGAACGCCGGCATCATGTTGAAGACGAGGATCGCTGTGTTGATCAGGGCCTGATAGGCGAGTAGGGCGATCACGGCATCCGGCGTGGATGAGGGCAGGGCGACTGCGGCCAGCCAGAAGACACCCGCGATCACGACTGTGACGCACGGGCCGGCGAGTGCGAACCTAAGCTCCTCCTCCGGGCGGTGGGCGGCGCCCTTCATTTTCGCCACCCCACCGAGCAGCCAGAGCTCGATCCCCTCGATCTCAACCCCGTAGCGGCGTGCTACGACCGCGTGGCCTAGCTCGTGCAGGAGGATGCTGGCGAAGAGGAGCAGCGCGCTCGCCAGGCCGAGCCCGTAGGCGGCAGCCGGTGCGATCCCGGAGACCTCGTCCGGGTAGTAGGTGCTGCCAAGGGACCAGGTGATCAGCGCGACGATCACCAGCCAAAGCGGATGAATGCTGATCGGAATGCCCGCGAGCCGGCCGATCTTGAGATCACCGCCGAACATGCCCCCAGGATATTCCCGCGACCCGTGCCTGGCATCGCCCGCCGCCACGGATCGCCATCCGTGCTCACCACCTAGCCAGGCGGTGCCGGCAGCGGTCATCGTGTCCGAGAAATGAGCGGCGGAACGCAGCCCCAGCTCCAGGTCTCCCGAGAGGAGGGCCTGACGACGAGCGAAGCCGAGAGCCGGCTGCATCAAGACGGGCCGAATCGGGTGCCCGAGGCGCCGCCGCCCTCGCGTCTCGAGCTGGTGGGCAGGCAGCTCGCGAATCCAATGGTGGCCCTGCTCGGGGCCGCCGCCGCGGTCTCGCTCGCGATCGGCGAGTGGCTCGACGCCGGGATCATCATCGCGATCGCGCTGGCCAACACGGGGCTCGGCTACTTCCAGGAGGGTCGGGCCGAGGGCGCGAGCCGCAGCCTGCGCAGGCTGATGGCCCCGATGGCCACCGTCCTGCGAGATGGCGAGATCAGGCGGGTCAGCGCCGAGGGGCTGGTCCGTGGCGACCTGGTGAGGCTCCGCGGAGGCGATCGAGTGCCCGCCGACCTGAGTCTGACCAGCGGCGACGGGCTCGAGGCGGACGAGTCGGCCGTCACCGGCGAATCGCTGCCCGTCTCAAAGCCGATGGGCTCAACCCTCTACGCGGGTGCGATCGTCACCCGCGGCGCGGGGGACGCAGTGGTCACGGCAACCGGCAGCGGGACCGAGATCGGCCGCGCCGTGGTGAGCGCCCTGCGGATCCCCAGAACGCCTACGCCGCTGCAGCGGCGCCTCCAGCGCTTCGCCGGGTTTCTCCTGCGGGCCGCCGTGCTCCTCTGCCTGGCGCTGGCGGGGCTGGCCTGGGCTCAGGGGGAGTCGCTGGCCGACAGCATCCTGATCGGGGTCTCGCTGGCGGTCGCCGCGGTCCCGGAGGGGCTTCCCGCCGTGCTCACCATTGCCCTCGCCCTCGGTGTGCAGCGGATGGCGGAGCGCGGCGCGATCGCGAAGCGGCTGGAGGCGGTCGAGACCCTCGGGTCCGCGACGGTCATCTGCGCGGACAAGACGGGGACGATCACCGAGAACCGAATGAGCCTCGCCCAGGTGTACCCCTGTGCCCTCGGAGCCGAGGTCGCGCTGGACGACGTGCCGGACACCGAGGCGATCGACGAGCTGCTCACGGCGAGCCTGCTGGCTTCCGACCAGCTAGTGCGAGCAGCGGACGGGTCCGCCGACGCTTCGGTTGAACCGGTGGAGGCGGCGATCGCGGCGACAGCTGCCGACCACGGGATCGACGCCGGGAGGCTGTTCGGCGAAAGGAACGTCGTGGGGATGCAGCCCTTCGACTCGGAGCGGAAGCGGATGAGCGTCACGATCGAATCCGCCGATGGGCGCATCCTCTTCGCGAAGGGGGCGCCGGAGAAGATGATCGAGCGACTTCTCGACGAACCCGATCGGTCGGACCTCAGGGAGCGGTGCGAGCGCTGGGCCGAGCAGGGAATGCGCGTGCTGGTCGTCGCCAAGCGGGAGCTGCGTGCAGACGATGACGAGGAGACCGAGCTCACCCCGCTCGGCATTCTCGGAATCCACGATCCGGCGCGTGCCGGGGTCGCACGAAGCGTCGAGGAAGCGCGAGAGGCCGGAGTGCGCACCGTGATGATCACCGGTGACCATCCGGGAACCGCCCTGGCGATCGCACGCGAGACGAGGGTAGTGGAGGACGACGACACGAGCGTGATGACTGGAGCTGAGCTCGACGCGCTCTCGGACCACGAGCTCACGGCACGCAGTTCAGACGTCCGCGTCTATGCGCGCGTCGTTCCGCGGCACAAGGTCCGCATCGTTGACGCCTTGCGCCGGCGTGGCGAGGTGGTGGCGATGACGGGAGATGGCGTCAACGACGTCCCCGCTCTGGAGGCGGCCGACATCGGCGTCGCGATGGGCGAGCGTGGCACCGACGCGGCCAGGGCAGCGGCTGACCTGATCCTCACCGACGACGACTACTCAACCATCGTCGAAGCGATCCGGCGAGGCCGGTCCATCTACGAGAACGTGCTCCGCTTCGTCAACTTCCTGCTCGCCGCCAACGCTGGCGAGGTCATGGTCTTCGCGCTTGCGATCGCCCTCGGCCTCGATGCTCCACTGACGGTGGTGCAGATCTTGGTCGTCAACCTGCTCACGGACGGCCTACCGGCCGTCGCGCTGGCTGTCGATCCTCCCGAGCGAGACGCGATGCAGAGGCCGCCCCGGCCGCCGACGCAGGGGATCCTGGATCCGATCCGCGGGCGTCTGCTGGTCGGCGGCGTCGCCACCGGCCTCGCAGCCTTCGCCTCCTTCCTGATCGGGGAGTCGGACACCCACGCCACCGGGCAGACGATGGCCTTCGCCACGCTGGTCTTCGCCCAGCTCGCCTATGTCTTCGCTGTTCGGGGCGCCGACTGGTTCTTCCGGGCAGGGCGAAATGCGGCTCTGCTCGGGGCTGTCGCGCTCTCCGCGATCCTGCAGGTCGCGATCCTCGCCGTGCCCGCCGTCGCCGGGACCTTCGACGTGGTCGGGCTCTCCCCCAGCCAGGTGGGCTGGGCGCTGGCCCTCGCGCTAGTTCCCTTCCTCGCCGCCGAGGCGTTCAAGGCGATCATGCGAAATCGGAGCCCGCTCGATGCCTGACGAACCACAGGTGAATCCGGAGGAGCGCCTGGACCTGCTGCTCCAGCACCTCGGGACGCGCAAGACCGGCCTGGGCAAGCGCCAGGCCGAGCGACGGCTCCAGCAGTACGGGCCCAACGAGATCAGTCGCCGCGAGCGCCGCAGTCCCGTCCGCGACCTCGGGCGCCAATTCACCCATCCACTGGCGCTGCTCCTCTGGGCAGCGGCGGCACTTGCCTGGATCGCCGGCATCATCGCCGTGGGGATTGCGATCGTCGTCGTGATCTTCGTCAACGCGATCTTCGCCTTCGTTCAGGAGCTCCAGGCCGAACGCGCGGTGGAGGCTCTTGCCGCATATCTCCCATCCGAGGCGCGGGTCGTACGCGACGGCGAGGAGCTCCGTATTCCGACGACCGAGCTCGTCCCGGGGGACGTTCTGCTGATCGAGGAGGGCGAGCGGATCTCGGCCGACGCGCGCCTCCTGGCGGGCTCTCTCGAGATCGACATGTCGACGCTCACCGGGGAGTCTGCACCCGTCGATCGCGACGCCGAGTTCGCCGACACGGGCGTCCCGCGGCTCGAGGCCAGGGACCTGGTCTTCTCCGGGACCAGCTGCGTCGAGGGCGAGGGGCGAGCGCTGGTCTACGCGACGGGGATGCACACCGAGCTCGGACGGATCGCCACGCTCTCCCAGCGCGTCACGACCGAGGCGTCCCCTCTCGAGAACCAGGTCCGAAAGGTGGCCTGGCTGATCGCCCTGATCGCGGTTGGGGGAGCCATCGCCTTCATCCCCGTGGCGACACTGGTGGCGGGACTCTCGGTATCGGACTCGATCGTCTTCGCCGTCGGGCTCCTGGTGGGGCTGGTCCCGGAGGGGCTGCTTCCGGTGATCACTCTGGCGCTCGCTGTCGGCGCCAGGGATCTGGTGCGCCGCGGGGCGGTCGTGAAGAGGCTGAGCGCGGTCGAGACCTTGGGATCGACCAACGTCATCTGTACGGACAAGACGGGAACGCTGACCGAGAACCGGATGAGTGCCACGGCGATCTGGACACCGAGGGGCTCCCTGAGCTTGGAGTCCGAAGACCGGGGGACCAATGGTGGCGGGGATCCCGCCCAGCTCCATGAGCTGGGGACAGCGATGGCTGCCTGCAACAACGCTCATCTCGACGACGGGACAGGGAAGCTCGTCGGCGACCCAACCGAGGTTGCGATCCTGGAGGCCGCCGGACACGTCGGCGTTCACGTCGACGCCGCCGAGCGCGAGCGCGGCCGCCGCGCGGTCTTCCACTTCGACCCTTCTCTGCGGCTGATGTCGACGGTCGATCAGCGCGACGGGGGACTCTGGGTCGACACCAAGGGAGCGCCCGAGGCCGTGCTTCCCCGCTGCAGCTCGATCGCAGTGGACGGTCGAGTGTGCCCGCTGGACACCGGGGAGCGGGATCGAGTCCAGTCGGCCGTCGACGAATACGCAAGCCAGGGCTTGCGCGTACTGGCGGTTGCCGAGCGAGGTCCGCTCGCCGACGACGGGCCCCAGACGCGGGCGGAGGCCGAGACCGAGCTCACCTTCCTCGGGCTGGTGGCGATGCTCGATCCTCCGCGACCGGAGGTTGCGGCAGCGGTTGAGAGTTGCCACCAGGCCGGCCTGCGGGTAATCGTCGTCACCGGGGACAACGGGCTGACGGCGGCCGCGATCGCGAGGCGGGTTGGGATCGGGGCGGATGACTCGAAGGTCGTCGTCGGCAGCGTCGTGGACCGGATGACAGACCGCGAACTGGATTCGCTGTTACGAGGGGGCGATGAGCTGATCTTCGCGCGGAGTTCTCCCGAGACCAAGCTGCGGATTGCCGAGTCCCTGCGAGAGGAGGGGCGAACCGTCGCGATGACCGGCGACGGAGTCAACGACGCTCCGGCGCTGCGGCGCGCCGACATCGGGGTCGCGATGGGGCTATCGGGCACCGACGTGGCCAGGGAGGCCTCGACGATGGTCCTCACCGACGACAATTTCGCGACGATCGTGGCGGCGATCGAGGGTGGCCGCCGCGTCTACGACAACGTCCGCAAGTTCCTCTTCTACCTCTTCGCCCACGCCACGCCGGAGGTGACCCCGTTCATCGTCTTCGCTCTGGGAGGCGGAGCGATTCCATTGCCGCTCACCGTCCTGCAGCTGCTCTCCTTTGACGTCGGCACCGAGACGCTGCCGGCGCTGGCTCTGGGGCGTGAGCCCGCAGAACCCGGTCTGATGCAAAGGCCGCCCCGAGAGCGATCCGAGGGAGTGATCCGGCCAGCGATGCTAGTCCGGGCGTGGCTGTTCCTCGGGGTGATCTGCGCCGCCCTGCAGATGGCCGGGTTCTTCTACGTCCTCGGCGGCGCCGGCTGGTCGCCAGGCGACCCAACCGGAGCGGGACATTCCCTGCATCACGCCTATCAGCAGGCCACCACCATGACGTTCCTGGGAATGGTGATGGGTCAGATCGGAACAGCATTCGCCGCGCGCACCGAACGCGCCTCGCTGAGGTCCATCGGTGTGTTCTCCAATCGCCTCCTGCTCTGGGGGATCCTCTTCGAGCTTGCTCTCTCGGCGCTGATCATCTACGCCCCGCCGCTCCAATCGCTCCTCAGCACCGCTGCACTCGAGCCGCACATGCTGCTCTTCGTTGCGCCGTTCCCCTTCATCGTCTGGGGCGCCGACGAGCTGCGGCGCTGGCTGCTTCGCCGCCGCGAGAGCGGAGCCGTGTCCGCGTGACCCACGACAAGGATCTGTTGGGCGCTGTGAAGGAAGCCGTCGACGCGGGCGCCGCGCTGTTGCGCGAAGGGCGCTGGCACAGCGGCTCCAAGATCGCAAAGGGCGACCGCGACTACGCAACCGAGGTCGACGTTCGGATTGAGGACACGATTCGAACTGCGCTCGAGAAGGCTGCGCCGGGGATCGGCTTCCTCGGCGAGGAGGAGGAAGAGCGGGCTGCCGAGAGCGGGGCGCTCTGGGTGCTCGACCCGATCGATGGCACGGTCAATTTCGCGAACGGCAGTCCCCTGTGCGGGATCTCGCTCGCGCTGGTTGAGAACGGCGCTCCGACCTTGGGTGTGATCGACCTGCCCTTGCTTGGCGAGCGCTACCTGGCGCGCGCCGGATCCGGCACATTCCTCAACGGCCGACGCACCCACGTGATCGAGAAGGGCGGCCTGCACGAGGCAATCGTCGGCTTTGCGGACTTCGCCGTCGGACCGACGGCGAAGGTGGAGAACCGCGTCCACCGAGAGCTGATGGACCGCCTCGTCCCGCGCTGTCTGCGGGTCCGGGTGCACGGCTCGGAGATCGTCGATCTCGCCTGGCTGGCCGCCGGCCATTTGGATGTGAGCGTGATGCTCTCCAGCCTTCCCTGGGATGTGACCGCCGGCGTACTGATCGCGCGTGAGGCAGGGGCCGAGGCCCTCGACCAGCATGGATCGGCGTGGTCGTATCGCTCGACCGTGACGATCTGCTCGACGCCGGGCGTCGCGCCCGAGCTTCTGCCGATCGTTCAGGAGGCGGTCGAAGCCGCAGATCGCGCGGCCGAATCCGCGCCGCCAGCCTGAAGAGGATCAATCCGGACCTGCTCGCAGAGGCTCGCGACCTCACGCAGGTGCCCCGTCCCAAGCCCGTGCCTGGCGACGTTCAGGGCCCCTGCTGCAACCCCCAGCTTCACCGCCGCTTCCATCGGCAGCCCGCCTCCAATGCCGACGCCGATCCCCGCGAAGAGCGAGTCCCCTGCACCGTGTTCATCGACGGGTTCGAAGTGCGGGCCGTCCACTTCCAACTCCCGGTCGCCGGTCAGCAGGATCGCCGGCTCTGAGGATCGAGATACGAGAACGTTCGCGGCGCCCCCCTCGCGGAGCGCGCGCGCGACCTCGGCGGTTGCCTGCGGACCTCTCGTTTTCATCCGACCATTGAGGAGGAGGTCCTCGTCGCTCACCTTGAGGAAGTCAACCCCGCCCCGGACTGCTGCCGTCAGCGGCTCGCCACTGAGGTCGGCTGCGACCATCCGCCCATTGGTCCTTAGATCACGGCAGAGCCGCTCGTACACCTCAGCGGAGAGGATGCCCGGGTTCCGGATGCCCGTGATCAGAGCCACGTCCGACTCCATCCCCGCCGCGAGCGTTACCCCGTAGAGGTCATCGAGCTCGTGCCGCGTCAGCGGCGGACTGGACGTCTCGGCAACCACCACCCGACTGCCGCCGCGTCGATCGTGGATGTAGGCGCCGTTGGGTCCTTCGGTCTCGATCGAGAGAACGGATATCCCGTCGACCGCCAGCAAGGACCTGAGGACCGTGCCGCTCTCGCCGCCGAGAGGCACGCAGAGGCTCACCTTGGCGCCAAGGCGCGCGGCCATCCGCGCCACCCAGAAGCCCTGCCCGCCGGCATGCAGGTGTATATCGGGCTCGCTTTCCGACCCAGCCTCGACTGTGATCGTCACCACCGGGGATGGGGCAAAAACCGCGACCGAGCAGGGCCCGAATGGAAGCTCCAAGGGACTTCCGGCTTCGGACATATCCCAAGCCTACGTGCAGGAAAGACGCGTCTCTACGTAGTGAGCGCGGATGGGAATAAGACGTGGCTACTGATTTGCCGCCGCCCCGTCGGTGGTTTGGTCTCCGTAGAGCAAATTTCACGGAGGAGACCAGAATGGCGACGATCGAGAAGCCGAGCGTATACCCCGCCCCGGGCCAGCAAGGAAGCCCCGTCGAGATCCGAGACCGCTACGACAACTTCATCGGCGGTCACTGGATCGCCCCCACCACCGGGGAGTACAGGGATAACCCGAGCCCCGCGACCGGCGAGCCCTTCTGCCAGGTCGCGCACTCCGCGCCGGCCGACATCGAGCTGGCGCTTGATGCCGCCCACGCCGCCAAGGACGCCTGGGGGGAAACCTCCACCACCGAGCGCTCCGCGGTCCTCAACAAGATGGCGGACGCGATGGAGGAGAACCTGGAGATGCTCGCCGTCGCCGAGAGCTGGGAGAACGGCAAGCCGGTGCGCGAGACGATCGCCGCCGACCTTCCCCTGGCGATCGACCACTTCCGTTACTTCGCCGGCGTCATCCGCGGCGAGGAGGGCGCGATCTCAGAGATCGACAAGGACACGATTGCCTATCACTTCCGCGAGCCGCTGGGCGTGGTGGGGCAGATCATCCCCTTCAACTTCCCGCTGCTGATGGCGGCCTGGAAGATCGCGCCGGCCCTGGCCGCGGGCAACTGCACCGTGGTCAAGCCCGCCAGCCCGACCCCCTGGTCGATCCTGAAGTTCTGCGAGGTCGTTGAGGACATCGTCCCCGGCGGCGTGCTCAACGTCGTCAACGGGCCCGGCGCCGAGACCGGCAAGGCGCTGGCCTCGAACAAGCGGATCGCGAAGATCGCCTTCACCGGCGAGACGGTGACCGGCCGCCTGATCATGCAGTACGCCGCCCAGAACATCATCCCCTCGACCACGGAGCTGGGGGGCAAGTCCCCCAACGTCTTCTTCGCGGACGTGATGGCGGACGACGACGAGTTCCTCGACAAGGCCGTCGAGGGCTTTGTCCTCTACGCCTTCAACAAGGGCGAGGTCTGCACCTGTCCGTCAAGGGCTCTCGTGCAGGAGGGGATCTACGACCGGTTCATGGCCCGGGTCATCGATCGCGTCAAGGCGATCAAGCAGGGGCACCCGCTCGATCAATCGACGATGCTCGGACCCCAGGTCTCCCAGGCCCAGCTCGACAAGATCGAGGGCTACGTCCAGGTCGGCATCGACGAGGGCGCCGAGGTCCTGACCGGCGGCCATCGCCCCGACCTGAACGGCGAGCTCGCCGGCGGCTACTTCTTCGAGCCGACGGTGCTCAAGGGCACCAACGACATGCGAGTCTTCCAGGAGGAGATCTTCGGGCCGGTCGTGTCCGTGACCACCTTCAAGGACGAGCGCGAGGCGCTGGAGATCGCCAACGACACGCTCTACGGCCTCGGCGCCGGCGTCTGGACGCGCGATATCTCACGCGCCTACCGGATGGGCCGCGGCATCAAGGCCGGCCGAGTCTGGACCAACTGCTACCACCAGTACCCGGCGCATGCCGCCTTCGGCGGCTACAAGGTCTCCGGAGTCGGTCGAGAGAACCACAAGATGATGCTCGACCACTACTCGCAGACCAAGTGCATGCTGGTCAGCTACGACCCGAAGCCCCTGGGCTTCTTCTAGGCCGATGACGCCGTTCGCGATTCAGCGGGTGAGGGCGACTCCGGAGGCACTTGACATGATCAAGCGCCTCCGGGAGAAGCATGGCGATATCGCCTTCTACCAATCCGGAGGATGCTGCGATGGGTCTGCGGCCATGTGTCTGACGAAGGGTGAGCTGCTGCCCAGTCCGAACGACACGAAGCTCGGCGAGATCGGTTGCTCGCCGTTCTACATCGACGACGAGCAGTATGAGCGCTGGGGGCGACCCGCGTTCCTTATCGATGTGGCGCCCGGGGCCGCAGGTGGTTTCTCCCTGGAGGGCCTCGAGGAGGTCCATTTCGTCACCCGCACACCTGACCAGGCGGAGGTGTCCGCGAAATGAGCACGGTGATTGTCGGCTTCGACGCGAGCGAACAGTCCGATGACGCGTTGGTCCTCGGTCAGGCGCTAGCGAAGGTCTACGGCGCCGAGCTTCACGTCGCGATCGTCCTTCCACGCACCCGGATTCCCTTCGAGGAGGCGATCGCCGGCGGACCGCTCTCCGCCCAGCTGGAGGAGCGCCTCTGCGAGTCCGCCGAGCGGCGCCTGGGAAACACCGAGTTCGTTCGAGCCAGCCTCGATGGCGAGGCCGGCGGTCGATCGGCGGCCCGGGCCCTTTACGAGTACGCGGAGGAGCAGGGTGCCGATCTGATCGTGGTGGGCTCGTCACATCGCGGCAAGCTCGGGCGGATCCTTCCGGGCAGCGTCGGTGAGAGCCTTCTGCGCGGCGCACCGTGCGCGGTAGCAGTCGCGCCTCGCGGCTTCGCCCGGCACGACCATCCCGGCTTCCAGCGAATCGGAATCGCATATGACGGATCCCAGGAGGGGGATCTGGCGTTGGCCGAGGCCGGCAGACTCTCGCGGTCTGTGGGAGCCCAGCTGCACGTGATCACGGTCGTGCCCACCCAGATGCCCTTCCAGATGCAGACCGCGCTTGCGGGAGAGCTGCTCGAGGACCTTCGTGACGAGTTTCGTCGAGTTCTGGAGAGGGGGCTCGCGAAGCTGGGTGATAAGACGGAGGCAGAGGCGGTTCTTCGGGAGGGCGACCCGGCGGCCGTTCTCGCCGAGCAAGGGATCGACCTCGACCTGCTCGTCATGGGATCACGCGGCTACGGGCCGGTTCGCAGCGCGCTCCTCGGAGCAATCTCATCCGCCGTGATGAGGACCGCTCCCTGTCCGGTGCTGATCACACCCAGAGGGCTTACTCACGAATCAGAGCCCAATCAAAGGAGGGCGCACGATGAGCTTGCCGTGGAGCAGTAAGAGGGACAAGGACATGTTCAAGACAATCGTTCTCGCCCTGGACGGGTCAGACGGAGCGAAGAATGCGATCCCCGTCGCGGCCGAGCTCGCCGAGAAGGAGAAGGCAAACATCGTGATCGCGCATGTGACGGAGTTCCTGGCCGCGAAGGGCGGAGAGCTTCCGCATGTAGATGAGGACCAGGTCCGCGCCGAGATCCAGGAGGAAGCGAAGGAACTCTCGGATCGCGGCATCGACACCAAGGTCGAACTGGCCGACGTCACGGCTGGCGGCCCGGCGCATGCGATCGTCGATATCGCCGACCGCAACGACGGCGATCTGATCGTCACCGGCACCCGCGGCCACGGCTCTGTCGCCGGCTTGATGCTCGGCAGCGTCGCGCACCGCCTGCTCCACATCGCCAAGCGCCCCACCTTGGCCGTCCCCTCTTAGAGGCTTCCGATCCGCCGGCCAATCCGCCCGCGTTCCCCCTGCAAACGGGCGGGATCTGGCTCGACTAGCGGAGGGGGTGGGATTCGAACCCACGAGGGACCCGAAGGCCCCTAACGGTTTTCGAGACCGCCCCGTTCAACCACTCCGGCACCCCTCCAGGGCGCGGTCAAGGCTACCGACCGGATCTGGCTAAGCGCCCGCGGGCAGCTTGCCCTCGAGCACGTAGCGCAGCACGTCGACGACCTGCTCCGGAGTCTCGGCGGTCGCCATGGCGGCGCGGTCGATCTCCTTGAGCGCGTGCGTCGTCTCAGGATCATGCAGCGTGACGATCGGCTTGCCGAGCGCCGCCGCGAAACCCGCGTCGAAGGCGGCGTTCCACTGCTTGTACCGCTCACCGAAGCGGACGACCACGACATCGGCCTGGCGGATCAGGGTCTGCGTCCGGATCGCGTTCACCCCCGCCCCCTTGTGGTCCTTCCAGAAGCCGTCCGACTCCTCGCCGAGGATCGCGACTCCCACGTCGTCGGACGCGCCGTGGTCGGTGACCGGCGAGGTGAAGGCCAGGTCCAGTCCCGCCTGCTCGGCGCCCTCGGCGATTCGCTCGCGCCAATCGGAGTGGATCTCGCCGGCCAGATAGACATTCCACGCCATCGCGCGCGATCTTAGTGAGTAGCATCGCGCGCGAGGAATGCCCGAGGGACGGAGAGCAAGGACGCTGCTCAGGGCCTTGGCGCTGATCGCGCTCGGAGCGATTCTGGCGACCGCGGTCGGCGCGTTCGGCAAGAAGAAGCCGCTGCAGCCCGCGAAGCCGCAGCCGAGCCCCCCGGTCTCGATCCGGGCGACCGGGGTCGGCGTGCCGCAGATCGGCGAGCAGGGAACGGTGGGCATCTCCGACCTGGCGAGCGCGTTGCGCAGCTACCACGACGGAGGCTCCTATGAGTCCGATCTGCAAAACGTGGACTCCCAGGCCCAGTCGTTCATGTTGCGCCAGGCGAACGCGCTGCGCCAGCAGCGGAAGAGGAAGTGCAGCTCCAAGGGCAAGAAGAAGAAGGGCCGCGCCGCCGCCTGTGCGCCGCCCAGGCTGGCCATCGTGCTCGACATCGACGAGACCTCGCTCTCCAACTACGCGCAGCTCGACGCCAACAACTTCAGCAACGCCACCGGCGCCCTGATCGTCGCGGCCACGAGCACAAGCCAGCCGGCGATCACGCCTACCCTCGACCTGTACCGCCAGGCGCGTGCCGCCGCGATCTCGGTGTTCGCGATCACGGGCCGCCCGACCCTGGTCCAGTCGCTGACCATGCAGAACCTCGCCAACGTCGGGTACACGGACCTGCAGGGGGTCTTCTTCAAGCCCAGCGCGGACGCAACGATCCCGTTCAAGAGCGGCGAGCGAGCGGCAATCGAGCAGCAGGGCTACCGGATCGTTGCGAACGTCGGCGATCAGGAGAGCGACCTGGCTGGCGGCCACGCCGACCGGAGCTTCAAGCTCCCAAATCCCTTCTACTTCATCAGTTAGCTAGCCACTAGCCTTTGCGCCGCACCCGGAGAGGTGTCCGAGTGGCTTAAGGAGCTCGCTTGGAAAGCGAGTGGGCGGGTTAACCGCCTCGTGGGTTCGAATCCCACCCTCTCCGCTCCAGCAGTCACAACAGGGAGAGGGGAACCATGGCCAATGACGGCCGACAGGAGCCGGCCAAGCAGGTCAAGGGCCCATCCCTGAACCTCGGCGGGCTGTTTCGCGACCGCGTCACCGATTCATCCGAGCTGGTCGCCACCGGACGGCGGGCGACCGCGACGGTCCTCTCCTCCGAGCCGATGGGCCAGAAGGCGCCCGGCACCGACGACGAGTTCTATCTCCTCGACCTCGAGCTCAAGGCCGAACGAAGGGAGCCGAGGAGCTGGTCGCCGAGGGGAAAGAGCTCCAGGTGGCCTTCGCCGCGGTGGGGGATTCGAACCAGGTCGCCGTCGACTGGCCCGCGACCAGCGGCGGGCGCTTCAGCTAGCGCTCCCATAGGCTTCGCCCACCATGGCGCAGGTACCGACCGTGACCGGGCCGATCGACGCCGATCAGCTCGGGACGACGCTGATCCACGAGCACCTGCGCAATGCCGACGAGGCGGTACACAACCAATGGCCGAGCGCCGGCGCAGTCACGGAGGAGCCGCCGCACGAGGTCGCCCCCGGGGAGGACTACGAGATCGCCGTCCGCGAGGCGAAGGCTGCCGTGGATCTCGGGATCAAGACGATCGGCGAGCCGACCGCGATGTTCCTCGGGCGGGACGTCAACTTCATGAAGCGGGTCTCGGAGGAGACCGGGCTGCAGGTCATTCCCTGCACCGGGATCTACACGTACGACTATCTGCCCCAGTTCTTCATGAATCGCGATCCCGACCAGATCGCGGAGCTCTTCATCTCCGACATCGAGCAGGGGATCCAGGGGACGGACATCAAGGCCGCGTTCATCAAGTGCGCCGCCGACGTGCCCGGCGTGAACGAGAACATCGAGAAGATCCACCGTGCGTCCGCCAGGGCGAGCGTCAAGACCGGTGCGCCGATCATGGCCCACTCACGGCCGGCCAGCAACACCGGCCCGCGCCAAGTCGAGATCTTCGAGGAGGAGGGCGTCGAGCTCTCCAGGGTCCAGATGGCGCACTGCGGCGACACCGACGACCTGGACTACATCGAGGGCCTGATCGAGAAGGGTGTCTGGATCGGCCTCGACCGCTATGGCCTCGAGCTCTTCCTGCCCTATGAGAAGCGGCAGGCCACCACGAAGGCCCTGCTCGAGCGCGGCTATGCCGATCGGATCTTCCTGTCGGCGGACTCTGTTGCGACTACCGACTGGTTCCCGGTGAACGTGATCGAGCAGCTGATCGCCGCTGGCGCCGCCAAGGACTGGACGATTCGGATCGTGCCTGAACGGGTTCTTCCGGAGCTCCGCGAGTCCGGCATGACCGAGGAGCAGGAGCGGACGCTGATGGTCGACAACCCCGTTCGCTGGCTCACCGGCTAGCAAAGCCGCGTCCTAGCGACGCGAGGAGAAGAAGGAGGCGAGTAGCGCGGCTGACTCGTCCGCGAGCAGCCCGCCCTCGACGGCCGGCCGGTGGTTGACCACCGGCTCCGCGAACAGGTCGATCACGCCCCCCACCGCCCCGCCCTTGGGGTCGGCGGCGCCGTAGATGAGGCGCGGCACCCGGGCCAGCGTGATCGCCCCGGCGCACATCGGGCAGGGCTCGAGGGTCACGTAGATCGTGGTTTCCAGGAGTCGCCAGCCACCCAGCCTCTCGGAGGCCTGACGCAGCGCCAGTACCTCGGCGTGCGCGGTCGGATCGCCGCGCAGCTCCCGCTCGTTGCCCGCCTGGCCGAGCACCTCGTCCCCGCGGGCGACGACGGCGCCGATCGGGACGTCGCCATGGCTCGCCGCGTGCTCGGCCAGCTGCAGGGCGGTTTGCATGTGCCGCCGATCGACCTCGCTGGACTCCGCCGCCGCCATCGCTTCGGCAGTATGGACGCGCGGGTATCCCCGCGCTACCAGGAACTTTCCCCGCCAGGCAGTGTTCAACCGGGAGCGATGCGAAAGCTGATCGCTACAACCACGCTCGTCCTCGCCGCGGCCGCGATTTCGGCCGGGGGCGCCTCGGCGGCCGAGACCCCGGATCATGCCCCCTACGTGCCGGGCGAGCTCCTCGTCAAGTTCGACGGCGGTGGGGAGCGCGTGCTCGAGCTGCCGCAGGGAGTGGACATCCCGTCGGCCGAGCAGGCCCTGGGCGCAAACCCCGCGGTCGACTACGCGGTGCCGAACTACGTTGCGCACGCCTCGTCGATCCCGAACGATCCGGGCCCGGCCGGCACACCCGGCGGCTGGCAGCGGACGCAATGGAACTTCCTGCCGTGCGGCTCGCTCTGCGGAGAGGCGCCATCGCAGTACCAGGCGAAGGGCGGCCTGAACGCGCCGGAGGCATGGGACATCCTCAAGCAGCGGGGCGCGGCTTTCGGGCGGGGAGCTCGGGTGGCCGTCCTCGACACCGGGATCGCCTACGAGAACAAGAAGCCCCAGTTCCGCAGGAGCCCGGACTTCTCGCGCGGCCAGTTCCTCCCGGGCTACGACTTCGTCGACAAGGACAAGGTCCCGCTCGACGAGGACGGCCACGGCACCCACGTCGCGGGCACGATCGGGGAGCGGACCGGCAACCAGGTCGCCCTCACCGGTCTGGCGCCGAAGGCGAAGCTCATGCCCCTACGGGTGCTCGACTCGGAGGGATTCGGAACCGCGCGCGACATCGCCCGCGGGATTCGCTATGCGGCCTCCCACAAGGCGCAGCTGATCAACATGAGCTTCGAGTTCTCGCTGGGCGTGAACAGCTGCGCGAAGATCAAGGGGATCTGCTCCGCGATCAAGTTCGCCTTCAAGCGGGGCTCTCTGGTGGTCGCGGCGGCCGGTAACGAGAACGGCGAGCCGGTCGCCTACCCGGCGGGCGCACCTCACGTGGTGGGCGTCGGGCGCACCACCAAGGACGCCTGCCTGGCGAGCGACTCCCGCACCGGCGCCGGCCTTGACCTCGTCGCCCCCGGCGGCGGCTTCCCGCTGCTCAGCACCTGCGGCAGCGACGACTCGGTCTTCACCAGGGGGCTGCCGATCTTCCAGCTCACCTTCGACGGTCCGGGCTTCACCAACTTCGGCTACCCCGGCGGCTACGAGGGAACCTCGATGGCCGCCGCGCACGTCTCCGGGGTCGCGGCGATGGTGATCGCGAGCGGCGTGGTCGGCAGCTCTCCCGGCGCCGTCGAGTGCCAGCTGAAGGGCACCGCCCGCCACACCGACTCGCAGCTCGGGCAGCCGTATGACCCGCGCCTCTTCGGCGCCGGCCTGCTCGACGCCGCCGCGGCGGTCAAGGCCAGAGCTTCGGGCTGCTAACCATCTGACCATGGACGAGGTTGCATTCGAGCTCGCCCCCGCGGGCGGCAACTACGCCGACGAGCTCAGCCAGATCCGGATCACCGTGAACGGGACCGACCTGGTCGAGCTGGTGCGCCAGGTCGAGCTGCCCTCGGCCCAGGCCGATGACGAGGAGGAGCTCGCGGGGACCTACGTCGGCCTCGTTCCCGGCTACATCCGCATGGATGTCGCGAGCCAGTTCCTCGGCGGCCCCGGCACCTCGCTCTCCCCCGGTCCCGACGACAAGACCGCCCTGCTGAGCTGCAACTGCGGTGAGGTCGGCTGCTCCCCCCTGCTGGCCCGGGTGACTGTCGATGACGACACGGTCACCTGGGACGAGTTCGAGCAGCCGACCCGGCCCGATTGGGACTACGACGGCTTCGGCTTCACCTTCTCGCGCCCGCAGTACGAGCAGGCACTGCTCGCTATGTGGTCTTGACGATCCAGACGTCGCAGGGCGCGTGGTGCGAGATCTTGTTGGGGACGCTCCCCAGCAGGAACCGCCTCGCGCCGGTCATGCCCTTGTTCCCGACCAGTACGAGGTCTGCGTCGTTCTCCTCGGCGACGTCGAGGATCGCGTCGGCGGGATCGCCCTCACGCGGGTGGGTGACGACTTCGATCTTCGCCTTCTTCGCCTCGGCCGCGGCCTTGTCGAGGATGAACTGGACGTCCTCGCGGGGATTCACCGCGTAGGCGACGTCGCCGGAGATCCCCTCCCCCTCATCTCTGAGGCGCTGCTGCGGCACGGGCTCGTAGGCGCTGACGATCTCGAGCTTCGCCTTGGAGATCTTCGCGAGCTCGATCGCCGTTCGCACCGCCTCGGTGGCGGTCTCCGAGCCGTCGGTTCCAACCACTATGCGGTCGAACATCACCCCTCCTCAGCCTGCGGATTTGCGCGCCGATACTACTCGGCGAGGCGCGACTGGCGCTGTAACGCCCCCTCAGCTGAGCTTGACGATGGCGATCACCATCGAGGCGAGCAAGCAGATGACCAGGACCACCAGCGTGGCTGCCCAGAGGCGCGGCATAGGGCGATCCTAGTCGGGCTGGATCGGCTGGGGCTGCGGCGCAACCACACCGCGCAGGGCGCTCGCGGGCGTCCCGGGCGCCACCTCGTACCAGTCGACGTAGCGGCCACACGCCCGGCGGAGTGGGATCGTCTCGCGGGCGGGATCGGAGCGCGTGAAGGCGAGGCCGCTCAGAAAGGCCTTGCTCTCCGTACGCAGCAGCCGGCCGATCAGCGGCGGGTCGCCGACGTCCACGCTCACGATCACCGTGCCCGCCCTCCTGACCTCCAGCGAGCCGACCGGGTAGTACGGCGAGGGGCCCCGGAAGAGCAGATTGGTTCGCAGCTCGGCGCTGAAGGGCGAAGCGAGACCGGGTCCGCTCGCGGTGGCGTGCAGGGGCTGCGTGCTCGCGTACTGGATCGAGAGGTCCCATCGGCCTGGGGTCAGATACAGGCGCATGTGAGCCGGCTTGGTCTGGGTCAGTGCCGGGCTCGGGTTCCAGACCTTGCCGATAACCGGCTGAACGGTGAAGACGGTGGCGGTGCCGTTGACCTTGGTGATCGGCGCGTGCTCTGGGTTGTTGCAGTCGAGCGGAGCCCCGGGGTTGACCGGCTCATAGAGCGTGCGCCGCTGGCCGACCGGGTGATCGCGATGCCAGAGGATGAAGTCCCCGGTCCGCAGGCGCGGCACGAACCCGCGCGGGGCCTGGCTCTGCATTGCGGCGCTCGTGGTCACGACCCAGTTGAAGTGATTCATGACGAAGGGCGGGACGTTGTCCCAGTCGAACTTCGCGTTCAGGTCGGTCGCGCGGTAGAGCGGGTGGACCTCCTCGACGTCGTAGTGGTTGGTGATCGGCGCGTACACCTCCGAGCCGATCAACTCCCAGGAGACGAAGTTGTCCCGGCCGAGGAAGAGCACGTTCTGCCCGTCGACGATCGGCCGGATGCGGAGCATCTCCTGGAGGTGGTAGTCGGGCCCGACCGCGGACTGGCGGAGGGGCAGCAGGGTCGAGAAGGCCGCTGCCGCCGCGAAGGCGATGGTGAGCAGCGGCACGGCGAAGCCGGTGAGGGGGCGGAGCGGTCGCGGCGGCCACCAGGCCGCCCCTCCCCCTTCGGGGACGTCGGACTCCTCGTCCGGCAGCGAGTCCGCCGAGAGCAGGCCCCGGACGGCGACCACCATGATCAGAGGCGCCGCGATCGCCAGCGCCTTGGCCTGGGTGTAGGGCGTGCCGAGGGCCAGGGAGGCGAGGTAGAGCACCGTGGCCGCCACGAGCGCCGACGGCAGGGCGGACTCGCGCCGCGACAGCGCTCGCCCGAGTCCCCAGGCGAACGCGGCGAGGGCGAGCAGGGCGCCCAGATAGAAGGCGATCTCGGGGGTGGTCGAGTTGGCCGGAGTGATCCGGAACTCACCGGAGGGCCAGACTCCGAAGGCCTCGAGCGGGTTGAGCGGCTGGCGCAGGTTGCCGAAGCCCACGGTCGGCCCGGTGCCGGACGGGTTGAAGGCCTTGAAGCTCGAGAAGCTCGCGAGCCGGACGATCTCCGGCAGCGCGGCGACGACCGGGATGCCGACGCCGAGCGCGATCGCGGACCTCGCACCGCTAAGCCGTTCCCGCAGGCGGAAATCGTGCTCGCGGAGCGCGATGACGAGCATCCAGACCAGTACGGTCCCAAGCAGCCAGGCGAGCCCGGGGAAGCTGTAGTTGTAGATCGTGCCCGCGGCGATCACCCCGAGCGGGATGGCGGCCCTTCCCCCCGATTGATAGCGATCGCTATCCGGCTGATAGCGATCTCGATAGCCATCGCTATCACCCTGCGTCGACCATGCCGTGCGGAGCTGCGGCAGGCAAAGCGCGAAACCGAGCAGGGCCAGCGCCAGCAGTGGTTCCTTGAATGCCCCCTGGGCGAGGTAGGCCGCGGCCAGGTAGGGGCTCGAGGCCAGCACCGCCGCCGGCACACGCAGCCAGCCGCGCACGCCGGGCAGCGCTCCATATGCGGTCAGCGCGAGCAGGACGGCGATCGCACCGGTCAGCCCTGCGAAGCCCTCGATCAGGCTGGCGCC
This sequence comes from uncultured Solirubrobacterales bacterium, assembly GCA_963774305.1. GTDB lineage: Bacteria > Actinomycetota > Thermoleophilia > Solirubrobacterales > 70-9 > DASUPK01. The sequence continues at coordinate 239,052 of CAVZEM010000008.1, forward strand.
ACTCACCTTCGCGGTCGCGGCGACGATCGCGTGCGGGCCGAGGGGGTAGCCGTCCTTGATCAGGTCGGGCGTCGGCCCGGCGTGCGAGCCGATCCACTCGGTGAAGAGCAGATGGGAGGCCATGTCGTCGTTGACCAGGCCCTGGCCGAGGATGCCGACGCGCCCGCTGGTCGCGAACGGGATCGCCACCACCAGAGCCGCCCCGATCACGGCGACGATGGCGCCGACCCTCACGGCACCGGCGGGCGCCCGCGTCCGCCCGAAGACCAGGAAGCAGCCGATCAGGGCCACGCCGGTCACGGCCGCGGCGGTCACCGCATGCCCCGGCAGCTTGATCGCGATGCCGCAGATCACCAGCAGCGCCGAGATCCCGGTGGCGGGACCGGCGGCGGAATGCCGCGGCAGGCCGGCGATCGCCATGATCGCCGCGCCGAGCAGCAGGGAGGCGGCGGCGATCAGCGCGCCCGCCAGCAGAGCCGAAAACATCGCGGAAGCCTAGAGTGCGCCCGTCAATTCCGGATCAGAGCCCGGGGACGTGCCGGGCGACGAAGCCGTGCGGATAGGCGTCGTAAGGGTGCCAGCGCGGGCCCGAGCCGCGGGCGTCACCCACGGTGTCCCAGCGCAGACCGGCGATCACCGCATAGACGTGCGTGGGGCTCGCGTAGATCGTCAGCCACTGTCCGGGACCGGGTTCGCCGTAGCCCATGAACGCGCCTGACGTCAGCGGCGTCTGGAGCAGCCCGGCGCCGGCGAGCGCGTAGCTCACCGCGCCAGAGCAGTCGTAACCCTTCGACTGGAACGAACCATGACCGCCGCCCCACCGGTAGGGCTGGCCGACGATCAGGTTGGCGGCGCTGATCATCGCCCTGATCGGGTCTGGCGCTGATGGTGGGGCGAGCGCGGTCCTGTTGAGCAGGAGCGCGGAGTCGTTGCCGCCCACCGGATGGGTCGCCGTGTAGACCCGCCTCCGCTCCGCGGGAGACGGCGGCTCGAAGGAGCCATTGGTCCCGGCCGACGCGGCGGGCAGGCCCGTCTTCGGGTCGATTGGCGCGGGCGCCGGCTTGGGCTGTGTCGGGACCGCCGGGGCCGCCGGGGCCGAGGACTCCGAGGAGTTCGCCGGGTCGTACCGGGGGTCCGCAGCCCACGGCTCGGGGGCGAGCTTCGTATCCGCCAGCTTGTTCGGGGCCGCCTCGGAGCCACCCCCGCCGAGCTTCGGGCCGGCGATCAGCACGGCGACCGCCGCGACGGCGGCGAGCGCGCCCACGATCAGCAGGCTGCGCATGCGTATGTGACGGCGAAGTCTCCAGAGCACGTCCCGGCCCTTCCAGCTGAGGGTTCCAACTCTAGGCGGGATCCGGCGCCCTCGCGCCGCTGCGCGGGCCTCAGGCAAGATCGATCCGGTAAAGGCGGACAACGCCGCGCTGCTTGGCTTCGACCTTCCAGCGTTCCTCCGCCGGCTCGAAGAAGGCGCCGGCCGCGGGTCGGCCGGGGTCGGCGATCCACGCCACCGGCGCGAGTCGCGGCAGCAGCTCGAGCAGCATCGCGACGCTCGGTCGCTCGTAGAGGACATCCGATGCGAGGGCAAGGTCGAACGGCCCCCTCTCCACCAGCTCGTCCGGATCGGCCCAGTCGACCGCGGCGGTCTCGAGCTGGACGCCGTTCGCCTCGGCGTTGCGCCTGACGACCGCGAGGGCGTCGATGTCGCCGTCGGTGGCGATCACATCGGCCCCACCGCGGGCGGCGGCGATGCTCGGCACGGCCAGGCCGCAGCCGAGCTCGACGACTCGCAGGCCGCTCAGCTCCTGCGTATCGAGCTCTTGCGCAAGCGCCACCCCGCTGCGCCAGAGGACCGACCAGTACGGCGCGATCGGCGCCCACTCGACCTGATGGTCGTCGGGGATCTCCGCGGCATCCGCCGGCTGGAGCAGGCGGAGCTCGCCGCTGGGCAGCTCGATCGTGTGGGTGACGAAGTCCGAGGTCAGGCTGGCGTCTCTTGTGTGGCCCAGTCGGCCCGGAAGACGCGGTGGCTGCCCGCGAGACCCTTGAGCTCCAGCTCGCGGCCGTCGTCGAAGCGCAGGCCGCCGTTCCCGTTGCCGCTCGACGCCGCGTCGCGCATCTCCTCGGAGACGAGGATCTCGCCCCCCACCGCCTGGGCCGCGATGCGGGCCGCGAGGATCACGTTCTTGCCGAAGTAGTCGCCCTCCTCCGAGATCACCTCGCCGGTGTGGAGCCCGATTCGGACGCGGAGCAGCTCACCGCTCCCGTCGCGCTCCCGCTCCGCGAAGGCGCGCTGGACGCCGATCGCGCACTCGAGCGCCTCACAGGGATCGGGGAAGGCGAGCATGAAGCCGTCGCCCTGGCTCTTCACCTCGTAGCCCTCGTGGCGGGAGATCTGCTCGCGGAAGATCGCGTTGTGCTCGCGGAGGACCTCGAGCCACCGCTCGTCGCCGAGCTTCTCGGTGAGCACGGTCGAGTCCTCGATGTCGCTGAAGAGGATCGCGACCGTCCCGTCTGGCGCCGCGTGGGCCCGCATGTCCGGGCGCTCCTCCTCGAGGGCGGAGACCATGTCGTCGATCGAGGTCGTCACGTCGATCCCGCTCAGGCCCTGCGCGTCGAGCCGGTCTCGCAGCGCCCGGTCGACGATCCAGCGCGCGCCCATCTCCCGCGCCGTGCCGAGCACGGTCGAGAGCATCTCCTGGGCGAGCTCGCGGTCCGTGGACTCGCCGCGGGCCAGGAGCATCTCGGCGAGGCCCAGGCCGCAGAGGGCCATGCCCGGCCGGTCGCCCATCCGGGTCGCGATCTCGACGGCGTTGCCCAGGTGTCGCTCCGCGTCGTCTGTGCGGCCAATCGTCTGGGCGAGCAGGCCCAGCACCCGGTCCACGGGGCCGTTGCACCCGGCGGCCCGGGCCACGACGATCACCAGGCCCTCATAGGGGAGGAGCTGCTCGTACATGCCGGCGGCGCGGTCGGCGTCGCCGATCAGGGCGATCGCCTCCCCCATCAGGCTCATCGCCGTGAACCAGTTGGCGTCCTTGGGCAGGGCGCCGAAGTCGTCGCCCGCGAAGCGCTCCAGCTCGAGCTTCGCGAGCTCGTCGTCGCCGGAGCGGGCCGCCAGGCTGATCACCGCCGTGCGCCAGGCCGGGATGCCCGGGAAGCGCTCGGCGAGATCCCGGGCCGATGGCAGCAGCTCGGCGGCGCGGCCCTGCATGCTGCGGATCTGGGTCATCTGGATGCCGTAGTACTGCTGAGCGAGCGCCTGCTCGGCGCGGTCGCCCTCCCGGCGCGCCTGCTCGGCCAGCCGCTCGGCCTCCTCGATCTTGCCGTCGAGCAGCACCCGCATTCCGCGCAGGGCGTAGGTGTGCCAGGTGTGCTCGGGCATGCGGAGCTCCTCGGCGAGCCGCGCGTAGGCCGTCAGCTCCCGGTCGACCGCGGCGACGTCGCCGAGCTCCAGGTAGCTCCACAGCCTGTAGGCGTGGCCGCGGAGGACCGCCTCGCGGTCGCCGGTGGCCGCGCCCAGCTCGAGTATCTCCTCGGCGATCGCCAGCCTCTCGCGCGCCGCGTTCGGGCCCGTCGGGATGAAGATCTTGCGCTGCAGCGCGGCGGCGAGCGATGCCGGTGCCTCGACCTCGCGGGCGATCTCGATCGCCTCGTTGACCAGCTCGGTCGATTCGGTGAGGTCGTTGTCGACCCAGTAGATCTCCGCCGACTTGGCGCTGAGCAACGCCGCGCGCCGCGCGGTCCGCTCAGGGCCGATCCGCTCCAGCGCCTCGTCGAGCAGGACCAGGAGCTTCTCGTCCAGCCGGCCGGCATCGCTCATCATCGCGATCCCGATCGCGGCCCCAACCAGGCTGTCGGTGTCGTCGAGGCGCCGAGCCGATACGGCCGCGCGCTCGAAGGCCTCGCGCGCGTCCGTGACGCGGGCGGACTTGGCCTCCGCACCGCCGAGCGAGAGGAGCAGGCTGCAACGCAGCGCCTCGTCGGGCTCGTCCATCAGCTCGAGCACCTCGAGGGCTCGCCCGTAGACGTCGACGGCATCCTCGTAGGCGAGCTGCTCCATGTCCTGCTCGCCGGCCCGCTGCGCGTAGTCGATGGCCTTCGCCAGATCACCGCGCGGAGCCGCCTCCAAAAAGTGGTGCGCGAGCTCGCCGAGCCGCTCGTCGACGTTGCCGCCGCAGGTCTCCTCGATCGCCAGACCGGCCCGCTCGTGCAGAGCGGAGCGCTTCGGCGGGCTGAGTTCCTCGTAGAGCGTGTCGCGCACGAGGGCGTGGGCGAAGGAGTAGTGCCCGTCGCCGAGGTCGGTGACCAGCCGCTCGGCGGTCGCCTCCTCGGCCGCCTTCATCAGCTGGTCGGGCTGCTGCTGCGCGACGCGCCAGACGAGCTCCCTGTCGAAGTCGCGGCCGATCACGGCCCCGACTCGCAGCGCCTCGTTGGTCTCCTCGCTGAGGCGATCGAGGCGGCGCCCCACGACCTCGCGGACCCCCTGTGGGATCTGGAGCTCCGCGGCGCTGCCCCCGGCGGCCAGCTTGCCCTCGCTGGCGAGCAGCCTGACGACCTCGCCGACGAAGAACGGGTTGCCGTCCGTCTGCTCCTCGACCGCCTCGGCCAGGCCGGGCGGGGACGGTGTGCCGGCGGTCATCTCGATGTAGCGCTCGACGGCCGCGACCGACAGGCCTCGCAGCGGAATGCGGCCGCTCCCCTCGATCCCGGACATCTCTCCCAGCATCCGAGCGAGCGGATGGTGGCGGCCGAGCTCGACGTCGCGGTAGGTGCCGAGGATCAGGAGCCCGCTCGAGGCGAGCTCCCGCGCGGCGAAGCGGAGCAACAGCAGCGAGGGCTCGTCGGCCCAGTGCAGGTCGTCGAGCACGATCACAATGGGCCGGTCTCGAGCGGCCGCCAGCAGCAGGCTGGTGACGGAGTCGAAGAGCCGGAAGCGCGCCTCCTCGCTGTCGGTGCCCGTAGCGGGCTCGATGTCGAGCTTCTCGGCGACCTCGGGAATCAGCTGGGCGACCTCGGCCGCGCCGGCGCCGAGCTGCCAGGCGAGGGCGACGGGGTCGGCGTCGCGGGCGTAGGAGCGGATCGCCTGGACCCAGGGCCAGTAGGCGGGCGCGCCCTCGTCCTCGCGGCAGCGACCCCAATAGACGCGGGCACCGCTCACTCTGGCGTAGGTGGCGAGCTCCTCCGAAGCGCGTGTCTTGCCGATCCCCGGCTCGCCGACCAGGAGCTGCAGGGAACCTCGCCCGGCGAGCGCTGAGTCGACGGCCTCGCGCAGCTGCTCGAGCTCCCGCTCGCGCCCGACGAAGACACCGCCGGCGAGGCTCTCGAGCGGATTCGCGGGTCGCTCCTCGGGAGCCTCCGCGGGCTGCTCCTCGAGCGCGGAGAGCATCAGCTCCCGCGCCTCCTTCGCGTTGGCCGGCCGGTCGTCGGGTTGCTTGGCGAGCAATCTCAGAACGATGCGGTCGAGCGCCTCCGGGACGTCGGGGTTATGGCGCGAGGGCGGGACCGGGTCGGCGTGCAGGTGCTGGGAGATGATCGAGACCGCGTCGTCGCCTGGGAACGGCGGCTGCCCGCTGAGCATCTCGTAGCACAGCGCCCCGAGCGAGTAGAGGTCGCTCTTCGGGCCGGCCGCGTCACCGAGCGCCTGCTCGGGCGGCAGGTAGGCCACGGTGCCGACCAGCGTGCCCCCGCTGACGCGGGCGCGCGCCTCCGTGGTCGCCAGGCCGAAGTCTCCGAGCCTGGCGCGGCCGTCGTCATCGATCCAGACGTTGGCGGGCTTCAGGTCGCGATGGACGATGCCGCGGCTGTGCGCGTGCTCGAGCGCCCGGGTGACATCCGCGGCGATCTCGACCGTGCGCTCCACCTCGAGCCGCCCGCCGGCCGCGGCGAGCAGGCCCTCGACGTCGCCGCCCGGCATGTAGCGGCTGACGATGAACGGGTTGCCGTCGTCCTCGCCGGTGTCCAGGACCGGGACGACCTGCGGATGGTCGCCGAGCTTCCGCATCGCCTCGGCCTCGCGCCGCGCGCGGGCCTGGATCGAGGCGCCGACGCCCTCCGTGTCGAAGAGCGCGACCGCGACCTCCGTGCCGGTCGCCGTGTCGTCCGAGAGGTAGACGCGCTTGCGCCCGCCCTGCCCCAGGAAGCGCCGCACCCGGTAGCGGCCCGCGATCTCGCTCGGGACGTCGGCGGGCAGCGCTTCCGGCCGAGGCTCGGCGACCGCCGGCTCGGCACTCAGCTCACTGCCGCAGGAGTCGCAGAAGCGCGCACCCTCACGGTTCTCGTTCCCACAGGACGGACACCGCATGGCAACCGATTATCTCAGCCGCCGGGCGGCGGCTGAATCTCGGAATGTCCCTAGACGCCCCTAGCCGTTGAGCCGGGCGAACATCTTGCGCTGCGCCTTGTAGAGGCCCGGGAACTCTGCGTAGAGGCGGTCGTACGCTATCTCTCGTGGCGGGATCCGGGCGGAAGATGCGGTCGACCGGCACCAGCTCGCGAACCTCGTCGCGCTGGATCGCGCCGAGTCCGAGGGCGGCGAAGAGCGCGGCGCCCCGGAGGTTGGCGTGCATCGGGTCGGCGACACGCTCGATCGTCCGGTCCATGACGTCGGCGTGGATCTGGCACCAGAGGTCGGGGATCGCGCCGCCGCCGAAGATCCGGATCGGGTCGAGTCGCTGCTTGGCGAAGCCCTCGACCGCCTCGTTGAGCCAGCGGCTGTTGTAGGCGACGCCCTCGAGCACCGACCGGATCAGGTCCGCGTTGCCCGTCTGGACCGAGAGGTTGTGCCAGCCGCCGCGCGCGTTGCGGTCGTCGACCGGTGAGCGCTCGCCCGCGAGCCAAGGCGTGAACAGGACTCCCCCGCTTCCAGGAGGGGCGGTTGCCGCCAGCTCGATCAGCCGCTCGAACTCGCCCGGCTCCCCCAGGGTGAAGCTGTCACGCAGCCAGCGCAGGCAGAGCCCCGCCGCCTCGTGGTTGTTCGCGACCAGGTAGCTACTCGAGTCGAGCCCCGGCACGGTCGCGATCGAATGCAGTGCGTCGGTCTTCTTGCGCGGGAAGGGCAGCGAGATCCAGGAGGTGGTGCTGATCGTCATGTGGGGCTGCCCCTCGCCGATTGCGCCGCAGCCGAGCGCCGCCGAGTGCAGGTCGGGAGTCCCGGTGACGACCTGAGCGCCTGGATTGATCCCGAGCTCGGAGGCGACCTCCGGGCGCACCGCCCCGATCAGCGAGCCAGTCTCGACGAGTGGCGGCAGCTTCGCCGGCATCGAGCCCCAGCCTCCGGACCAGGGCGGCGTCGTACTCGAGCCGGTCGAGGCGCCGGTTGTCGGTCAGCCAGGCGCCGCTCATCGAGGCGTGGCTGGCCGCCGGCCGCCCGGTGAAACGCATGGTCAGGTAGTCGACCGGCTCCAGGTACCAGCGGGCGGCCGAGGCGATCTCGGGCTCGTCCCGCTCCAGATGCAGCATGTGGCTGACCGGGTCGCCTCCGAAGGGCGACGGGACGCCGCCGGTGTGCCGGATCCAGGTCGCCAGGGCGCGCGGCGAGTAGCCCATCAGAGGGCCGCCGATCGCCTCGCGGGTGCGGCCGGCGCCGCGAGTGTCGAGCCACATCAGGCACGGGCCGACCGGCTCACCGGCGTCGTCCACAGGGATCGTGCTGGCCCACTGACCGGTGCAGGAGACAGCGGTCACCCGGTCGGCCGGGATGCCCTCGAGCACCGACCGCGCCAGCTCCCGAACCACGTCCCACCAGACCGAGGCATCCTGGACGGCTCCGCCGCCCGGCAACCGCGCGGTCTCGTAATCGCGCTGCGCAACGGCGGCGATTTCACCGGTCAACGAGACGGCCCCGACCTTGAGCGCCCCGCTGCCCAGGTCTACCGCCAGGGCGTAGTCGCTCACGCGGAGGGCACGCTCTGCTGCGAGTCCATCAGCTGCGCCATCACGCCGCGGATCATCTCCTCGGCGTCCGTGCTGAGGCCGCCCGGCACGCCGCCGTAGACGGCGCTCGACTCCGCGGGCTCGTCGCCGCGCTCCCGCGCAAAGGCGACCGCCGCGTCCAGATCCTCGGCGAAGGTCTCCACGACGCCCGGCTTGGTCTGCGGCCGGGTCACCGCCATGTGCAAGGCGTTCGGGTACTGGAGCCCGTTGAAGCGCCAGCCTCGCCTCTTCATCTCATCGTTGACGTGGTAGATGTCGAACTCGTCGGAGGTGAAGGCGAAGAGGAAGGTCGGCTCGCCCAGCATCCGCAGCTCCGGATGCGAGCGGACCGCCTCCTGCATCGCGGCCGAGGTCTCGAAGATCCGCTTCGCGTAGGTCGCGGTAGCCCTCCCGGCCGATCGAGACCAGCGACGCCCAGGTCGCGGCCAACAGCCCGTCTGAGCGCGAGCCCTCCATCCCCGGCGAGAAGTACTTGCCCCCGCTCCAATCCGGCATGAAGAAGTAGCAGTGGTTGCGCAGCTCCCGGTCGCGGAACAGCAGCGTCGAGGTGCCCTTCAGGCCGTAGCCGTACTTGTGGGTGTCGGCGGAGATGCTGGTCACGCCGGGGACGCGGAAGTCGAAGGGCGGAATCGGATAGCCGAGCTCCTCGCCGAACGGCAGCAGGTAGCCGCCCAGGCAACCGTCGACGTGCAGGCCGCAACCGCGCTCCAGTGCCAGCTCCCCGAGCTCGGCGATCGGATCGATCGTGCCGTAGCCGTAGTTGCCCGCGGAGCCGACGATGGCGACCGTGTTCTCGTCGATCAGCTCCGCGACGGTTTCGGGCCGCACCAGCGTGGTCTCGGGATCGATCTCCGCGCGCCGCATCTCGACGCCGAACAGGTGGCACGCCTTGTCGAAGGCGGGGTGCCCGGTCTCGGGCTTGACCAGGTTCGGCCGCTCGACGTCCCGGGCCTCGCGCCCCTCCTCGCGATAGGCGAGGACCGCCTGGGCGATGCTGGCGCTGCCGCCCGAGGTGACCATCCCGGCCGGATCGGAGCCATTCAGCGCCCCGGCGTGCATCAGATCGAGGGCCATCGCGATGATCTCGCCCTCGAAGCGCGTCGCGCTCGGGCACATGTCGCGCTGCAACGCGTTCTGGTGGGCGAAGAGGCCGAAGGCTTCCTTCAGGAATCCGTAGTGATCGCGGTCCCCGCAGTACATGGTCCCGGAGCACTTGCCGTCCTCCCAGACCGCGTCCTCCTCGCTCGCCATTTCACGCAGCTCCCCCAGGATCTCCTCGCGCGAGCGGCCGTCCTCGGGAATCTCGCGGCTGACGCCGTAGCGCTCCGCGTAGGGATAGAAGTCGAAGAGGTCGCTCATGCTTGTGGCTCCTTGGGTCCGTGCCCGGTCATTGCGTGCAACCTACGTGGTTACCCCTGATGTAAACGGCCAGGGCGGCTCTAGCCTCGAATCACCCTAGTCAGCTGCCCGCAAGGGAAGAGGATGAAGGAAGACGAGCGGTTCAAAGTCGTGATCGCCGGCGGGGGCGTCGCGGCCGTGGAGGCCGCCCTGGCGCTCTACGAGGCGGCGCACCGGCGCATCGATCTCGAGTTGATCGCGCCGAACGACGAGCTCATTCTCCCCGCTCTGGCGGTCGCGGAGCCCTTCGGGAAAGCACCGCCCGCCGCGCTTGCGCTTGCCGACGTATGCCGGGACGTTGGCGCGTCGCATCGCCGGGATGTACTCCGCGGTGTCGACGCCGAGGCACGGACCGTCCGCACTGGGTCGGGCGACGACGTTCCCTTCGACGCGCTGCTGCTCGCGATCGGCGCGTCCACCGAGCCCGCCCTCGCGGGAGCGCTCACCTACCGCGGCATGCGCGACAACGCGGAGATCCGGGAGCTGCTCGACAAGGCGGAGCACGGCGAATTCGACCGAATCGTGTTCGCGGTTCCAACGTCGATCCAGTGGCCCTTTCCGATCTACGAGCTGGCGTTGCTCACCGCCAGCGAGCTTCAGAAGCAGGGAACCGACACGGAACTGACCCTCGCGACCCACGAGAGCTCACCGCTTTCCCTGTTCGGCAGGCGTGCGAGCGAGGCGGTGCGCGACCTGCTCGACAAGACGGGAGTGGAGTTGGTCACCGGCGCCCATGCCGCGGGCGTTCAGGCCGGCGGTCTCGTTCTGCACGACGGACGCGTCCTCCCCGCAAGCCGGGTGATTGCGTCGCCCCGCCTGACTGTTGCGCCGATCGAAGGGATTCCGCAGGGCACGGACGGCTTCATCGGCACCGACTCGGCCATGCGGGTCGAGGGGACGCCGCGTGTTTACGCCGCGGGGGACTCGACCTGGTTCCCGATCAAGCAGGGAGGTGTGGCCGCTCAGCAGGCCGACACGGCCGCCACGGCCATCGCGTCCCTGGTCGATGCGGACATCGATGTGGAGGGATTCAAGCCCATCCTGCGGGGCGTCCTCTTCACCGGCGGCCCGCCGCGCTACCTGCGCACCGAAGTCGGCCGGCGCGCCGCCGCCTCGACCGACAGCGTCACGCCGCTCTGGTGGCCGCCCGCCAAGGTCGCCGGGAAGCATCTGGCGCCCTACCTGGCCAAGCGCGGCCTCGGGATGTCGTTGCAGGATCTCGAGCCCCTCCACGGGGAGGATCGGGAGGCGGACGAGGAGGATCAGCGCGAGGCGCTCGACCTGGCTCTTGCGGCAGCCGACGCGGATGCCCGAGCGGGCGACTACCGGGCTGCCGTTCGCTGGCTCGACGTGGCCCAGGAGCTGAACCTTGCACTCCCCGGTGAATACGCCGACAAGCGGCGCGCGTGGGAGGCCTCCGCCGGCGGGACTGAAGTTGAGCCGCCGTAGCCGCAGGTCGCCGCTAGATCGCGCCGGAGAAGGCGTCGCAGGACTCCAGCTTCCCGGAGTCGAAGCCTGTCTGGAGCCAGTGCGCGCGCTGCTCTGAGGTGCCGTGGGTGAAGGTCTCGGGGTCGATCCGGCCATTCGCCTGCTGCTGGATCCGGTCGTCGCCGACCGCCGCGGCGGCGTTCAGCCCCTCCTGAAGGTCGCCGTTCTCCAGGATCCCGCGGTCGTAGGTCGAGCGGCCCCAAACTCCGGCGAAGCAGTCCGCCTGCAGCTCGAGGCGGACCGAGAGATCGTTGGCCTGGTCGGGGTTCTGCTGGCTCTCCTCACGGACCTTCCCCTCGATCCCGAGCTGCTGCTGGATGTGATGGCCGATCTCGTGGGCGAGGACGTACGCCTGGGCGAAGTCGCCGGGGGCCTTGAAGCGCCGGTTGAGCTCGTCGAAGAACCCGAGGTCGATGTAGACCTTCTGGTCGAGCGGGCAGTAGAACGGACCGGTATCCGAGCTGGCCAGCCCGCAACCCGAATTCACCTGGTTGCGGAAGAGAACCAGCTTGGCTCGTTGATACGGCTTGCCGGCCGCCTGGAACTCCTGTTTCCAGAAGCCCTGCGCGTCGTCGAGCACGAAGGAGACGAACTGGACCTCCTTGTCCTCGTTCGGGCTCTGCGGCACCGAGCCCTGGCCGGTTCCGGTCTGTGGGACCTGGGGAAAGGCGCTGCTCGGTCCCGGTACATCGAATCCTCCCCCGCCTCCTCCCTTGATGACGAGGAAGTAGAGAACGATGGCGATGATGACACCGACGACTCCGCCGCCGCCCATACGTCCCATCGGAATCGGGAGTCCGCCACCGCCGCCAAGACCTCCGCCCAGGCCTCCCCCCTGGCTCCGCCGGTCCTCAACGTCGCCGCTGGTCTTGCCCGGCTTCCACTTCACCGGGCGGACTCTATCCCCGCGCCGGGTCTACTCGTTCGAGGGGGTGTAGCTCTCGAGGGTGCTGCGCTGCGAGAGCACGTAGAGCAGGATCAGCGCCGGGACGCAGGTGACCGCCGCGATCAGGAAGACAATGACGACCTCGGTGAGAGTGGCGGACGCCCCCGCGGCGTCGGAGATCTTCAGCGAGGTCGGAAGCATGTACGGGAACGCCGCGGCGAAGTAGCCCCAGATCATGGTGACGCCCGCCCCGACCGCCGCCACGCGCAGGCCTCGGTTACGTCCGGTCACGAGCAGCCCGAGCGCCGCAAGCCCGCATACCCCCGACAGCACCACGAGCGCGATGCCGGGCCATGAGGTGAGCCCGTCGTAGATGAATCGGGCGTCCTGACGGAGGGCGATGACGCCGACGACGGCCGCGATGCCGGCGACCACGGCCGCCACGAGGGCCCGCCGCGCGAAGTAGTCGCGGAGATCCTGATCGCCCGCCGCTCCGGAGTCCCGGACGAGGAAGATCGCTGCCGTGTAGGCGGCGACGACGACGAACAGCACCCCGGTGACCAGCGGGAGGAACCCCGTCCAGCTTCCGGTGGGATCGCCGTCGCCCGCCGCCGGCACTTCACCGGAGGCGATCGCGCCGACGACCGTCCCCATGAAGAACGGCGTGAGCAGGGAGGCGAACCCGAAGACCCGGGTCGCGGGCCTCTGGACCGGCCCGGGCAGGGCGTGCCTGAACGCGAACCCCGATCCGCGCAGGACGATCCCGAGGGCGGCGATCGCCAACGGGATGTAGACGGTCGTCATGATCGCCGAGAAGGCCGTCGGGAAGGCGGTCCAGAGCACGACGAGGACGAAGATCAGCCAGACGTGGTTCGCCTCCCAGACCGGGCCGATCGAGCGATCGATCTGCGCGCGCACGCGGTCAGCCCGCTCGCCGCTGCCGGCGAGGAGGTCCCAGACGCCGGCGCCGAAGTCAGCGCCGCCGAAGATCGCGTAGAGCGTGACGCCGACCCAGAGGATCACGGCGCAGAGGTCTGCGGTGCTCACGCCGACGCCTCCGGGGCAGGCGGGGTGGGCGGCGGGCTGTACGGGAACTCACCCGGTTCGGGCTCGCCCTTGCTCCACCGCTTGGACAGGCCGCGGAGGACCACCACCGCGATAGTGCCGAGGGCGATGTAGACGGCCATCGTCACCCCGAACACCCACCAGATTCCCTGGGCGGGGGTGACGGCCTGGGAGGTCCGCATGAACCCCTGGACGATCCAGGGCTGGCGACCGACCTCGGTCACGATCCAGCCGCACTCCAGGGCCAGCACCGTGGCGACGCCGGAGACGGCGACGGCGCGCATGAACCACTTCGTCTCGGGCAGGTCGCGCTTGCGCCACCAGTTGATCGCGAACCAGACCGCCAGCAGGAAGAGCAGCGTCGCGATCCCCACCATCGTGTCGAAGGAGAGGTGCAGCATCGTCAGCGCAGGCGGCTGGTCGTTCTGGGGGATCTGGTTGAGGCCGGTGACGTCGGTGTTCTTGCTGAACCCGACCAGGTATGAGTCGAGCCCGGGAATGCCGATCCCGCCCTTCACCTGTCCGTCGACGCAGCGGCCCCCCAGGTACTCGGTCTGGTCGGGCCCGCCCTTGTAGATGCACTCCATGCCGGCGAACTTGGCCGGCTGGTCGTCGGCGATTGCGCGCGCGGCGGTGTCGCCGACGAGCAGCTGGAAGGGCGTGGCGATCGCCGCCACGGTCAGGGGGATGATCACGCCGAGGCGGTGGTAGCGGTCGCGCTTGCCGCGCAGCATCCCGACGGCGTACACGGAGGCGATCAGGAAGCCGGCGACCATGTACGCGGCCAACAGCATGTGCAAGAACTCGTAGCCCGCCGCCGAGTTGGTGAGGACCTCCAACGGCTTCACGTTGGTCACGTTTCCGCTGCTGTCGAGGGTGAAGCCCTGCGGCTGGTTCATCCAGGAGTTCGCCGCGACCACCGAGAATGCGCCGCCCACTCCGGAGACCACGATCGGCACGGCGGCCCACATGTGAGCCTTCGGCGAGAGCCGGTCCCAGCCATAGATGTAGATCGCGATGAAGATCGCCTCGAGGAAGAAGAAGATCCCCTCGATCGCGAAGGCGACCCCAAAGGCGTCGCCGAAGCGGTCCATGAACCTGGGCCAGAGCAGCCCGAACTCGAAGGTGAGGACGGTGCCGCTGACCGCACCGACCGCGAACATGACCGCGACCGCTTTCGACCAGTTACGCGCGAGGCGCAACGCCGCCTCGTCGTTCTTCTTGCGGCCGCGGTACTCGGCGATCAGCATCATCGCCGGGAAGGCCACGCCGAAGCAGGCGAGCACGATGTGGAAGCCGAGGGTGAAGCCCATCTGGCTCCTGGCCGCCAGCAGGTTCGAGGAGGAGTCAGCGAGGAGCAGCACCGGGTTGACCATCAGCTGGAACCCCCGGGGGCACGAGACTGCGAGCCGGATGTCGCGACGCCAGCGATCGCGCGGAGCTTATGCCTTCGGGAGGTCATCAGAGGATCGCGATCGGATTGAGGGGCGAACCGGTGCCTCCCGCGATCCGCAGGGGAGCACCGACGAAGAGGAACTCCCAGCGCTCGGACCGCTCGCACGCCGCCACCAAGTCGCCGAAGTACAGGTAATCCAGAAGGTGGATTCCCATCGCGTTCAGGGCCAGCGCATGGATCGGGAAGTCGACGCCCTCGGTGGTGCTCGGCGCCGTATCGCTGTTGCCATCCGACCCCAGGGCGGCCACGTCGCGCTCGGCGAGGAAGTGGGCGCAGCTCGGATGAAGCCCGGCCTTGGATTTGGCCGTCTCCCAGGGCCCGAGCTCTTCCAGGCGGCGGGCATGACCCGTCCTGACCAGGAGGACGTCGCCCGGCCCGACCGAGACGTTCTGTGACCGCTCGGCCTCCACGAGGTCATCGGGAAAGACGTGCTCGCCGGGCTCGAGCCATTTCACCCCTCGGACGCGAGGCATGTCCAGGAGCACACCCCGCCCCACGAGGCCGTCCTTCAGGACGTCGATCGTCTCCACGCTCGCTCCGTCGGCCGTGACCGAGTCGCTGGGCCGGCCGTTGTACAGGGCGCCCTGCCAGGCGACGTGGCAGAGTGCGTCGATGTGGCTGTGGGAATCGTTGTGGTAGTCGACCCCGACGTAGTCCTTCATGAACCGCAGGGTCCCCGAACCGATGTCCTGGTCGCCCAGCATCGTCATACGGTGGTCGGCGGGCTCCGGGTTGTCGGGCTCGGATTCGGTGTTCAGGGGGCGGCTGAGCGTGACCGTCTCCCCGCTCCTGACCAGGCCGGCGGCAGCCGCAATCCGGTCGGCGGTCAGCAGGTTCAGGGCGCCCCGCTCGTCCTCCACTCCCCAGCGTCCCCAGTTGGAGACGCTCTCGAACAGCTCACGGAACTCCGCAGCCGACATCTCCGCTTTCGGCCGCTCGGCCATCAGCCCGACACCGTGATCGAGAACTCGGCACGGAAGCTCTCGCCGGGCGAGACGAATGGAAGCTCCGACCCTCCGACGAGCAGCGCGTCGGTCGGCGCCGTCATCGGCTCGAGGGCGACCACGTCGTCGTCTGCCGGGGCGTATATCTGCGTATAGGGGTACCCCGAGAGCAGGGCCACCTCGATTCGCCGGTGGCCGCCCGCCAGCACCAGGGGGGCCGAGTCGTCGGGGGCGACAAACTCGTCGTCGAAGGTGCGCGAGCCGAGGGGACCGCCCTCGACCCGGACGGGCTCCCGCCTTCCGGTCGGGAGCTCGTCGGCATCGAGGACGAGGCGCTCGCTGACCGGTATCTCGATCCGCCAGGCCGCTCTCTCGACGTCGGGCAGGTGAAAGTAGGGGTGGTAGCCGAAGGAGATCGGGACCTCGGCATCGCCCGACGGCTCCACTGTGGTCGCAATGGTGAGCGCTGTTCCCTTCAGAGTCGCCTCGATGCTCAGCTCGTGAGGAAACGGGAAGGCCGCAATCAGATCGGGCTGGGCGCCGAAGTCGAACCGGGCCGCGAGGACGCCGCCGTTGCCGCTGGATTCGTGACGCTCGACCCGCCACCCCTTGGCGGCCGCGAGCAGTCCGTGGATCGGCAGGCCGTGCGGGTCGACACTCGGCGGCGGCGCCGCCTTGTCGAGGTCGACCTCCATGCCCGCGACCTCGAAGCGTCGCTCGGCGAGACGGTTCGCCCATGGATGGAGAAGCGGGATCCCCATGGTCGAGCGTTCGGCCACGTAGCGGGTGAGCCCGCCCCTCTGGCCCAGCAGTTCAGCGCCGCGATGACGCAGCGAGCAGCCGACCATGCCCGCATTGGGGACGAACGCGGCCTCGATCTCGCCGTCGCCCGACGACAGGGTCAGAGCCTCGAACCCGTCGATTCGGCGGGAGCCGATCATTCGGGCGTTTCGCCCTCGGGCTTCTTTGGCTCGTCACCCGAAGTCAGCGACAGGAGGAAGGGGCGACCCCCGGCTTCGTCGATCGCGACCCGCCCGATGATCTGCTGCATGGTGATCGTTCGCTGGGGCCGGCTGTTGCCGATGAAGGTGAACGCCCACCTCGGCAGGGTCGCGAGACGGTTCTTGAAGCCGGTCATGAAGGCGAGGTGGACGAAGAGCCAGACCAGCCATCCCAGGAACCCCGAGAGGCGAATCCCCTTGAAGCTGACGACCGCGCTGAAGCGGGAGATCGTCGCCATGCTGCCGAGATCCCGGTAATGGAATGGCTTTGCCTCCCTTCCCCCCAGCCGGCGCCTGATCGTTCTGGAGGCGTGTATGCCCTGCTGCATCGCCACCTCCGCGACGCCCGGCAGATCGTCCATGGCCATCATGTCCCCGATCGCGAACACCTCGGGATGCCCCGGGATGCTGCAGTCGGGCAGCACCTCGATTCGGCCGGCGCGATCGCACTCCGCGCCTGAACCGTCGGCCAGCATCCGCGCGAGCGGGGACGCCTGTACCCCGGCTGCCCATACCTTCGTCCCCGCCTCGATGCGCCGCTCCTCTCCGCCCGACTTCACGACGACCCCGGTGCGGTCAACGTCGGTGACGATGCTGTCCGTGTGGATCTCGATTCCCAGATGCTCAAGGCCCTTCGCCGCCTTTGAGGAGAGGCGATCTCCGAAGCCCGCGAGCACCTCCTTTCCTCCGTCGAAGATCAGCACCCGGGCTGTGCTCGAGTCGATCTCCCGGAAGTCGTCCTTGAGCACCCGCCTCGACAGCTCGGCGATCTGTCCCGCGATCTCCACTCCGGTCGGGCCGCCCCCGACCACGACGAAGGTGAGCCAGCCCCGGCGTTTCTGGGGATCCCGCTCCAGCTCGGCCATCTCGAAAGCCCCGAGGATCCTTCCCCTCAGCTCGAGCGCGTCGTTGATCGTCTTCATCCCGGGGGCCCAGCGCGAGAACTCATCGCGCCCGAAATAGGACTGGCCCGCGCCCGCCGCCACGATCAGGCTGTCGTAGGGAATCTCGAAGAATGTCCCGTCGGGGCGCATCACCGTCAGCACCCGGCTCTCCAGGTCGAAGCCGCTGGCCTCGGCGAGCTCGACCTTGATGTTCTGGTGGCGATGAAGAACTCCCCGCAGCGGGGGAGCAATCTCGCCCTCAGAGAGGATCCCGGTCGCGACCTGGTAGAGCAGGGGCTGGAAGAGGTGATGGTTGACGCGGTCCACCAGGGTGATCTGGACCGGCGCTCGGCGCAGGGCGCGTGCCGCGAACAGGCCGCCGAACCCTCCCCCCACGATCACGACTCGATGGGGATCGGAGGTCACTGTCTATCGGTCGGGAGCGGCCGGCCTACGCGCCCAGGCGCTCCAGCAGGTGGTCGCCCACCCGGATCGCGTTCGCCATCGCCGTCAGCGCCGGGTTGACGGCACCGATGCTCGGGAAGAAGCTCGTGTCCACCACGTAGAGGTTGTCGAGCTCGTGCGCCTTGCAGTTGGTGTCGAGCACAGAGTCGGCGGGGTCGGCGCCGAACCGGCAGGTCCCGGCCTGGTGGGCGACTCCCGCGACCGGGATCTCGTTCTTGAGGTAGGCGTGGTGCGGAAGCAGATGGCCCGAGTGCATACCGATGTCACCCAGCATTGATTTGAGCTTCTCGTAGAGCTCCGTCTTCGGTCCCTCGTTCGAGTACGTGTAGCTCAGCTTCACGCGTCCGTCGTCGGTCAGCGTGACCCGGTTCTCGGGCTTCGGGAGGTCCTCGGTGGAGAGCCAGAAGTCCACCGCGTGGGCGGCGATCCGTTCGAGCGACCAATCGGGCGCGGACTTGGTCATCCGCGGCTTCTCGCCCCGGAACATCGCGAGCCTGCGACTTGCCGACCATCTGGATGTTGCCGAGCGGGTGGTCGAACTCCTTGCCGGCGAGGTAGAAGTCGTTCAGGCCGAGCGTCTTCTGGAAGACCGTCGGGTTGGGCTCCTTCGACAGGGCGAGCACGGCCTGGCTGTTGTGGAACATGTAGTTGCGGCCGACCTGGTCGGAGGAGTTGGCGAGCCCGTTCGGGTGCTTGTCGGTGGCCGAGGCGAGCAGCAGCCTCGCCGAGTTGGCGGCGCCGCAGGAAGCGACGACGATGTCCGCGCTGTGCGTCTCGGTCTCGCCGTCCCGCTCGACGACGACCTCGGTCACCGCGGTGCCTTCGGCGTTCGTCTTCAGCGACAGCGCCGTGGCATTGGTGAGAAGGGTGACGTTGTCGTGCTCGAGCGCCGGCCGCACGGCCATCACCTCGGCGTCGGACTTGGCGTGGACCAGGCAGGGGAACCCGTCGCAGTCCTGGCAGCGAACGCAGCGGCTGAACGGCATGTTGCCCTCGTCGAGCAGGACGCCGCAGGGAGCATGGAAGGGCTGATAGCCGACGGCCGCGAGATCGTCGGCCAGCTGCTGGATGCGGGGCTCGTGGGAGACGGCCGGGTGCGGATAGGGCGCGCTGGCCGGCGGCTCGGTCGGATCCTCGCCGCGCGCGCCGCGCACCTCGTAGAGCTGCTCGGCCCTCGTGTAGTACGGCTCCATCTCGTCGTAGGAGATCGGCCATGCCGGGGAGATCCCGTCGGCGTGAACGATCTCCCCGAAGTCCTCGGCCCGCAGCCGGTAGAGAGCGGCTCCGTACATCTTGGTGGCGCCGCCGACGAAGTAGTGGACCTGGGGCGCGAACTGCTTGCCCTCGTCGTCGTCCCAGGAGTCGTCGGAGTTGTAGCGCCCGTCGACGAAGACATCCTGGGCGAGCCAGTTCTGCGGCTCCCGGGGAAGCCAATCGCCGCGCTCGAGCAGGAGGATCCTCTTGCCGGAGGGCGCCAGCTGATGGACGAGGGTCCCGCCGCCGGCGCCGCTGCCGATCACGATCACGTCGTAGTCGCTCAGTTCGTGTACTCCTTGAGGCGCTCCGCGAGGATGATCCGAGCGGCGGCCTCGATCAGGGCAAGGTGGGAGAAGGCCTGCGGAAAGTTTCCGAGGTGACGACCGGTGTCGGTGTCGTACTCCTCGGCGTAGAGCCCCAGCGGGGAGGCGACGCTGAGCAGCTTGTCCATCAGGTCCCGCGCTCGCTGCGCCTCGCCGATGATCGCCAGTGCCGAGACCAGCCAGAAGGAGCAGATCAGGAAGCTGCCCTCCTTGCCCGAGAGCCCGTCGTCGGTCTCCCCCGTCACGTACCGGAGCACGAAGCCGTTCTCGGTCAGGTCGTCCGCGATCGCCAGCACGCTCTTTCGCAACACCTCGTCGTCGCCGGGAAGGAAGCCGAAGATCGCGGCCAGCAGGGTGGAGGCATCGAGCGCGTCCGTCTCGTAGTGCTGGCGCAGGACGCCGTCCCGGACGCCGTGCTCGAGGATGTCCTCGCGGACCTCCTCGGCGACGGCCTGCCACTTGGCTTGCAACTCTGCGTCGCCCGCTATCTCGCCCAGCTGCGAGGCGCGGTCCATTGCGACCCAGCACATCAGCTTGGAGGAGACGTAGTGCTGCGGCTTGCCGCGGGCCTCCCAGATACCCTGATCCGGCTTCTTCCAGACCGACGTGGCGCACTCCGCCTGGGCCTGCACGACCGGCCAGAGCCGGCGCGGCAGCCGCTGGCTGCGGCGGCTGTGCAGCAGGATCGAGTCCAGTGCCGCTCCGAAGACGTCGTTCTGGCGCTGGTCGAAGGCGCCGTTTCCGACCCTGACCGGATGCGCGCCCGCATACCCGGAGAGATCCTCCCGAAGCGACTCGGTCAGGTCGCGGTGCCCGTCGATCCCGTACATGATCTGCAGAGCCCCGTCGTCATTCGCCTCGAGGTCGCCCATGAACTGCATGAACTCGTTGGCTTCCCAGTCGAGGTTGAGGAAGTGGAGCGCCTGCAGGGTGAAGGTCGAGTCGCGGATCCAGGTGAAGCGGTAGTCCCAGTTGCGCTCGCCGCCCGGGGTCTCCGGAAGCGAGGTCGTCAGCGCTGCCACCGTGGCTCCGGTCGGCATGTAGGTCAGTCCCTTGATCGCGAGCGCCGAGCGCTGGATCGCCTCGCGGAAACGATGGTCGGGCATCCGTGCTCCGGCGAGCCAGCCGCGCCAGTAGCTCGTCGTCTCGCCCATGCGCGCATTGGCCTCATCGATGTCCTCGGGCGATGCCAGCTCCTCGGCCCAGGAGAGGCTGCAGAAGGCCTGCTCGCCCGCCTGCAGCGTGTGGCGGGCCCGCACGGTCTCGTCCTCGATGCCGAGGGGCATGCTGCTCCGCAGCCGGAGCGACACATCCCCGGATGTGGCGTCGGCGGTGTGGTGGTCGTCCCCCAGGGACCAGCTCGCGGGCTCTCGTCCGTAGTCGAAGTCCGGCTCGCAGCGCATCTCCATCTCGACCGAGCCCTCGAGACAGAGCACCACCCGAACCAGCAGGTGGTGGGCGTCCTCGTCGGCGGGGGCGCGGGTGTGCGGGGTGATCTTCGTCCTCGTGGGTCGTGGGGCCCAACGTGAGCGCTTCACGCACCATCGCCCAGCCCGTCGGCGTATGCCAGGCGGTGTTGAGGATGTTGGTTCCCGGCTCGTAGATCCTGGTGGTCGGCACGTTGATCCCGAACGGGCCGAACCTGAACGAGCCCGCTTGCCGGTCGAGCAGGGTGCCGAAGACGCTGGGAGAGTCGAAGCGAGGGACGCAGAGCCAATCGATCGCGCCATCCGGCGCGACCAGCGCACCGGTGTGGCAGTTCGAGAGAAAGGCGTAGTCCGCGATCGGCGGGAAGGGCGAGGGCGCGGCGGCACTTTGCTCCGCTGCCGGTTTGGGCGCGCTCTTCGCCTTGGTCGGCCTCTTCGGCTTGGCGGGGCTCATGACGGGAGCCAGGGTCCGTGCCAGCCACCGTATCCGGCGACCAGCTTGTCCGACGCCTTCGGGC
Source organism: uncultured Solirubrobacterales bacterium (assembly GCA_963774305.1). Taxonomy (GTDB): domain Bacteria; phylum Actinomycetota; class Thermoleophilia; order Solirubrobacterales; family 70-9; genus DASUPK01. The sequence goes on from CAVZEM010000008.1 coordinate 260,093, forward strand.
CCCACGAGCCCGGCTTGTACGGGTGGACCCGCGGTGGCTTGTCGATCAGCGGCGCCATGATTCGCCAGGTCTCCTCGATGTTGTCCTGGCGGGTGAAGCGCGTGCTGTCTCCGACCATCGCCGCGTGCAGGAGGACCTCGTAGGGCGTCGGTCCCTCGCCGCCCTCTTTGGCGAACTCCATGTCGAGGCTGATCTGCTCGGGCTTGGGGTTGCCGCTGCGTTGGGCATCGACCAGCAGCCGGATGCCGGTGCTCGGATAGAGCTTGATCACGAGCTCGTCCGGGTTCGGCCTATAGGCGCTCCTCGAGGCGAACCCGAGCCGAGGCGGCTCCTTGAAGATCAGCCGCAGCTCCCACTGCGTGACCGAGAGAAGCTTGCCGGTGCGGATGAAGAAGGGCACGCCGGTCCAGCGCCAGTTGTCGATCTCGAGGCGCAGCGCGGCGTAGGTCTCGGTGCTCGAACCTCTGGCGACCCCCTTGACCTTCTTGTAGCCCTCGTACTGCCCGCGAACGTACTGGGCGGGGTCGGCCGCGGGTATCGCTGAGAAGACGGCGAACATCGCGTCCTTGACGCTCCGCTGGTCGCGGCTCGCGGGCGGCTCCATCGCGGTCGCAGCGACCACCTGCATCAGGTGGTTGACGACCACGTCCTGGAGCGCGCCGACCGGGTCGTAGAAGCTGCCGCGGTCCGCCACCCCGAAGTCCTCGGCCATCGTGATCTGCACGCACTCGATGCTGTTGCGGTCCCAGAGGGGCTCGAACATCGAGTTCGCGAAGCGGAGGAAGAGGATCTCCGTCAGGCCCATCAAGCCGAGGAAGTGGTCGATCCGGTAGAGCTGGTCCTCGCGGATGTACCGGTGGATCTCGGCCGCGAGATCACGGGCCGATTGGAGGTCGTGGCCGAAGGGCTTCTCCACCACCACCCGCGCGTTCTCCGTCAGCCCAGCCTTGGAGAGCCCGCCGATCGTCATCCCGAACAGGGACGGCGGGATCTCCAGATAGAAGACCGGGGTCTTGGCGCCTTTGATCGCCTTCCCCACCCGCTCGTAGGTGGCGTCATCCGAGAAGTCGCCCTGCACATAGGAGAACCGCTTCGCCAGGCGGTTGAAGATCTTCGGGTCGGGCTTCTCGCCTGACGAGGTCTCGAATCGCCTTGCGAGCGTGCTCGCGAAGGTCCTTCTCAGACCAATCGTCGAAGGCGACGCCGACGATGGGGCAATCCAGCAGTCCGCGCGCCTCGAGCCGGTAGAGCGAGTTGAAGGTCATCACCTTGGCGAGGTCGCCGGTGATTCCGAAGATGACGAAGACGTCGGCTGGGCGCTGACCGCCCGCGGCCTTCCTGGTCGCCGCGTTCTTCCGCTGTCTGCTTCCGGTCGCCACTGAGAATCAGCCTGGGCCGAGGGCGTGATCTTGCCCAGGCCCGTCTCGTTCGGCATCACCCATTCCGGGTGAACTTGAGTTGTGAAGCGGCAATGGTCCTAGGGCTTGCTGGCCAGGTGAAAGCGGTTGCAGAAGTCGCAGCGGTAGTAGGTCATGCCCAGGCGCTCGGCCTCTGGCGCGGGCGACCGACTCGCTCTCGTAGCCGGTCTTCGGCTTGCCATCGGCGCGAAAGTGGCTTGGGCACGATGCGGCACGTTCCATCCATGCCGAGCGTAGAGGGACAGATTAGGGGACTCTTAGGGGCTATTCCCGATAGACGGGAGCGCGGCCGGCGTCATCGTCAGCGGTCATGGCAAACCAACGACAGAAGAACCCAAGGAAGAAGAAGCAAGAAGCCGAGGAGCGAAGTCGGCCCGCGACGCCCGCTGCTCCGCTCGCAAGGACGACCGGGTGCTCTGGGGCGTCGCGGGCGGCCTCGCTGCCCACCTCGGCTTCAGCGCGACCCTGGTCCGGATCGCCTTCGTCGTCACCACGTTCTTCGGGGGGCAGGGCTGCTCGCCTATCTGGTGCTGGCCGTCGCGCTGCCGGAGGACGACGGGACCGGCAATCCCGTCCCGGAGAGCGTCTGGGCCCGCCTGGGCAAGGTGTTGCTGGTCTGCTTCCTGGTCGCGTCTGGCCCTGGTCGCCGCGGCCGGGCTGGCGGTGCGTCAGCGCCTGGACGACCGCCACCGGCCACGGCACGGTGGTCGCGGCGCTGGTGATCGCGCTCGGAGTCGCGCTGGTCGCCGTCGCCTTCGCGGAGTCGGTCCGGCGCAGGATCGTCCCGTGGCTGCTGACGGCACGGGCTCGTGCTCGGCATTCCCGCCGGCGCGGTGGCGACGGCGGACATCCATTTCTACGGGTCGATCGGCCAGCGGAACTACAAGCCGAGCGTCGTGGCCGATCTGCCGGCGGATGGATACGACCTCGGCACCGGCCAGCTGATCGTCGACCTGCGCGAGCTGCCCTGGAAGAAGGGCCAGACGATCCACGTCACGGCCCACCACGGAATCGGTCAGATGATCGTCTCGGTTCCCAAGAACGTCTGCGTCGTCGGTCACGCGACCGGCGAAGGCGGGCGAGCTGATCGTCGGCGGCGAGGTCAGCCACGGCGTGGATCCCGAGATCGACCAGGGCCAATCCCTGACCCAGGCACCAAGGCTGGACATCGACGCCGACATCCAGTTCGGGCAGATGCTCGTCACCGATCAGGCCCCGAACGAGATCGACAGCCGAGGGGTCGACTACGACCATCACCATCAGGAGACGGACTCCGCAGAGGGCGGTCTGCGGTAGGTGAGACGAGTCGACATGAGCGCGCTATGGGCCGGGATCTCGATCCTGGCCCTTGGCGCGCTCCTGTACCTACAGGAGAACGGGAACGTCGATCTCCCGGCCCGGTGGCTGCTGGCCGGATTCGGCTCGTGCCTCTTCGTTGCCCTGCTGGCAACCGCGCTCGGGAGGAGCCGCAGGCACCCGCCTGCCGCGGAGGCAGCGGCCGAGGAGGCGCTCTCGCCCTTCGCGGCCGAGGTGGGGCGCGATGCCGGGCGGCTCACCTGGGCAGGAGTCGTCGTGGGCCTGCTGCTCAGTGCGGCGCTCGTCTACCTCTGGGCGAACGGCGGTCTGGAGGCAGCCGGCAGCGCCGCGCTGGCGGCGCTGATCGTGACCATCGCGCTCGGCCTGATCTCCGCCCCGCTCTGGCTGTCGATGGTGAGGCGATTGGGCTCCGAGCGAGTCGCCCGCGCGCGCTCGGAGGAGCGAGCCGAGGTGGCCGCGCACCTGCACGACTCCGTGCTCCAGACCCTCGCCCTGATGCAGAAGCGCGCCGGCGACCCGGACGAGGTGGCGAAGCTGGCGCGCCGCCAGGAGCGGGAGCTCCGCAGCTGGCTCGCCGGCGAGGGGCCGTCCCGGCCGGGTGAGCGGCTCGCCGACGCCCTGCGGGCCGCCGCGATCGAGATCGAGGAATCGCACGGGACGCCGGTCGATGCGATCGTCGTCGGCGATGCCCCGCTCGACGAGCGGATGAAGGCGCTCGTCGCCGCGGCCCGCGAGGCACTCACCAACGCAGCCAAGTTCGCCTCCGGTGGTGGGCCCGTTCACCTATACGCCGAGATCGAGAGTGGCGGAGCCCGCGTCTTCGTCGACGACCGCGGCCCGGGCTTCGACCCGGACGCGATCCCGAGTGACCGCCGTGGGGTGCGCGAGTCGATAATCGGCCGCATGAAGCGCTTCGGAGGGCGCGCCGAGATCCGCAGCGAGCCGGGCGACGGCACGGAGGTCGAGCTGACCATGGGTGGAAACGGCCGATGAGCTCCCAGCCGAGAGTCGTGATCGTCGACGACCACAGGATCTTCCGCAGCGGCGTCAAGGCGGAGCTCGAGGGAATGGTCGAGGTGCTGGGCGAGGCCGAGTCGGTCGAGGAGGCGGTCCGCGCGATCGCCGAGCTTGAGCCCGACGTCGTTCTGCTCGACGTGCACATGCCGGGGGGCGGCGGCGTCGAGGTGATCGGGCAGGTCGCAAAGCAGAGGCCGCAACAGCGCTTCCTCGCGCTCTCCGTCTCGGATGACTCGCAGGACGTGATCGCGATCGTCCGCGCCGGGGCCCGCGGCTACGTGACCAAGACGATCACCGGCGAGGAGCTCGCCGAGGCGGTGCGCCGCGTTCGCGATGGCGACGCCGTCTTCTCACCCCGGCTGGCGGGCTTCGTGCTGGACGCCTTCGCGGGCGACCTTCCGGCCGAGGAGGTCGACCCCGAGCTCGATCAGCTCACCGCTCGCGAGCGCGAGGTGCTCCGCTACATCGCCCGCGGCTACCTCTACAAGGAGATCGCGCTGCGGCTCAGCATCTCGGTGAAGACGGTGGAGGCCCACGTGAGCTCCGTGCTCCGCAAGCTGCAGCTCTCCAACCGCCACGAGCTCAGCCGCTGGGCGGTCAGCCGGCGCCTGGTGGACTGAAATCCGAGAGGACCCTAGGCAAATGGCGCCAACAGGTCCTCGTGCTTGAACCGGTTCGACGAGACGTTGGCCATCGCGACCAGCCCGACGCCCCGCTCGGGGTACAGGCGCATGACCGTCCCGAACCCGGCCCCACCACCCAAATGCTCGATGTGGGTCAGCCCGCGCTCGGAGTCCCTGTGCCGTCTGAACCACCCTAGGCCGAGGTCGAACTTCTTCCCGGGCGTAGCGATTCGCTGCATCTCCGCGGCGCTCTCAGCCGAGAGAATCCGCCGGGGCCCGACGCTGCCGCCATTGAGATGAGCGGCGGCAAGAAGCGCCGCATCCCCGACCGGGCCAACCAATCCGCCGTAGGCCGAGCCATCCAGGTAGAAGGGATTGAAGATGCGCCAGCGTCCCACCGGCGGTCCGATCACCCAGCTCGGAATCAGCAGCCGCGCCAAGGGGAGAAAGGGATCACGCCGCGGGTGGGTGCCCTCGGCGGCATTCTCAACACCTGCAAGGTCGGCCGTGAAGCCGGTGGAGTTCGCCCCGATCGGCTTCATCACCCGATCGACCACGTAGTCCTTGTAGGACTGTCCTGAGAGCTCGGCGATCAGCTCGCCGAGCACCAGATATCCGATGTTCGTGTACTCCGAGCGCTCGCCGGGCTCGAATTTGAGCTTTCCGTACTTGTCGAGCAACCTCCCGACCATCTCCCTCGGGTCGGGTCCCGGCTCCCCGGCCGGGTGGATCCAGCGAAGCGGCGGTGGATTCGGGATGCCGGAGGAGTGATTGAGGAGTTGGCGCACGCTGACCCGTCGGGTCCAGTCCGTTGAGGTCCGGCAGGTGATCCCGGGCGGCGTCGCTCAGGGCAACCCCGCCGGACTCGACGAGCTGCATCACCGCGGTCGCCGTCACGATCTTCGTCATCGAAAACCATAGGAAGGCGCTCCGCTCGTCGACCGGCGCCTCGCTGGTCGGTCGGGCGATCCCATGCGATCCGCGCCAAACCAGGGCGCCGTCGGCAATCAGCGCAACGGCCACGCCGGGGGCTGCTACGTCGGCGAGACGCCTCTCCAGGGCTTCGGTCAACTCGTGGTGCACGGGGTCGTCCAGACCCCCTGTCGATTCGAACCCTATCGGGCTAGAGCAGGGGCAGGCCCTCACAGAACGACGTGATCGCCGCGTCCGCCCAGGCATCCTCGAGCTCCTCGACGGTGAACTCGCCCGTCGCCACGCCCACGACCCGGATGCCGGCGCCGTGGCCCGCCTCGACGTCGCGCGGCGTGTCGCCGCATGAGAAGCAGTGATCGGGATCCAGGCTCCGACCCGAGACGAGCTCGGCCCGCTCGATCGCCTTCCTGGTGAGCTCGGTGCGGTCCGGCGAGTCCGAGCCGTAGCCGCCGAAGGAGAAGAAGCGGTTGAGGTTGGCGCGCTGAAGCTTGATGTGGGCCGCCTCCTCGACGTTCCCCGTGGTGAGGCCGAGCAGGACGCCGTCGTCGATCAGCCTCTCGAGCAGCTCGACGACGCACTCCTGGACCTTGAAGCCCGGGGAGTTCCCCACCTCCTCCGGCAGGTGGTCGAGCCGGCGGCGCATCAGCGCCTCGGCCTCCTCCTGAGTCGGCTCGCGTCCGAGCGCCTTCTCGAAGACGACCCTTCCCGACCTCCGGGTCCGGGATCCCCTTGCCGGTGACCGCCGGGACGTCGACGTCCACGTCCTGGAGCTCCTTGAACGCCCGCTTCCAGGCTCGGTCGCTGGCCCCGCCGGTGGTGATCAACGTGCCGTCGATGTCGAACAGCACGGCCTGTGTGTCAGGCACGGTTCTCCCGGTAGCGGCGGATCAGGTTGTTGGTCGAGCTGTCGTGATCGAGCTTCGGCTCGTCCGGCGCCTGGAGCTGGGGAATGATCTCCTTCGCCAGGACCTTGCCCAGCTCGACGCCCCACTGATCGAAGGAGTCGATCTGCCAGATCGCCCCCTGAGTGAAGACGCTGTGCTCGTAGAGTGCGACCAGCGAGCCGAGCGTGTGCGGGGTGAGCCGGTCGGCGAGGATCACGTTCGAGGGCCGGTTCCCCTCCATCACCCGGTGCGGGACGATCGGGTCGGGGGTCCCCTCCTCCTTGACCTGCTCCGGCGTCTTGCCGAAGGCGAGGGCCTCCGGCTGCGCGAAGACGTTGGACATCAGCAGGTCGTGATGGTCGCCGAGCGGGTTGAGGGTGTGCATGAACCCGATGAAGTCGGCCGGGATCAGCTTCGTGCCCTGGTGGATCAGCTGGTAGAAGGAATGCTGGCCGTTGGTGCCGGGCTCACCCCAGAAGATCGCCCCCGTCTCGTAGTCCACGTGGGCGCCGTCGACGGTGACGTGCTTGCCGTTCGACTCCATGGTGAGCTGTTGCAGGTAGGCCGGGAAGCGGTGCAGATACTGGTCGTAGGGGAAGACGCCGACGGTCTGCGCGTCGAAGAAGTCGCCGTACCAGACGCAGAGCAGCCCCAGGATCGACGGCAGGCTCTGCCCGATCGGTAGCTCTCGGAAGTGCTCGTCGACGGAGTGGAAGCCGGACAGCATCTCACCGAAGCCCTCGGGCCCGATCGCCAGCATCGTCGAGAGGCCGATCGCCGAGTCCATCGAGTAGCGGCCGCCGACCCAGTCCCAGAAGCCGAACATGTTGTCGGTGTCGATGCCGAACTCGGCGACGCCCTCGGCGTTGGTCGAGACCGCGACGAAGTGCTTCGCGATCGCATCCTCGGACCCCAGCTTGGCCAGCGCCCACTCCCGCGCCGTCCGGGCGTTGGTCATCGTCTCCAGGGTGGTGAAGGTCTTCGAGGAGATGATGAAGAGCGTCTCCTCGGGGTCGAGGTCGCGCGTCTTCTCGGCGAAGTCGGTGCCGTCGACGTTGGAGACGAAGCGGAAGGTCATCTCCCGCCTGGAGTAGTGGCGAAGCGCCTCGTAGGCCATCACCGGCCCGAGGTCCGAGCCCGCCGATGCCGATGTTGATCACGTTGCGGATCGGCTTGCCCGTGTGCCCCTTCCAGTCGCCTGAGCGGACGCGCTCGGAGAACGCCGACATCCGGTCGAGCACCTCGTGGACCTGCTTGACGACGTCCTCGCCATCGACGATCAGCGAGCGGTCCCTCGGCATCCGCAGCGCGACGTGCAGCACGGCCCGGTCCTCCGAGACGTTGATGTGCTCGCCCCGGAACATCGCATCGCGGCGCTCGGCGACGCCGCACTCCTCCGCCAGCTCAATGAGCAACTTCAGCGTTTCGTCGGTGGCCCGGTTCTTGGAGTAGTCGAGGAAGAGTCCGGCGCCATCTGCGACCAGACGCTCGCCGCGATCGGGGTCCTCGGCGAACAGGTCGCGCAGGTGCCGCTCGCCGATCTCGGCGTGGTGCTTCTCGAGTGCCTTCCAGGCCTTGCGCTTCCGAAGCTCTGGCTCCGCCGTCACGGGCCGGAGCCTAACCGGGCGGGACCGTCGGCCTATTTCTTCTTCTTCTTGACCACCCGGACCGTCGCGCTCTGCGGCTGACCCTGGTTACCGGCCGCATCGCGGGCCCGCACCTGCAGGGTGTGGGACCCCCGCCGGACCGTTGCGCTGAACGGCGAGCTGCAAGGTGCGAAGCCGGCCCCGTCGAGCCCGCACTCCAAGGTCGCGGTGGGGTCGGGGGAGCTGAACGTGAAACCGGCCGCAGCAGTCTTGCGCTTCGTCTTGATCTTCGGACGGGTGGCGGTCACCGAGACTGTCGGCGCTGTCGTGTCGACCTTGAAGGTCGCGCTGGGCGGCGACGTCTCCGCGTTGAGCGCGCTATCGGTCGCCGTGACGACAATCGTGTGCGTGCCGTCGGCGAGCGGACCGAAGCTCGCTGGCGACGTGCAGAGGACCGGGGCGCCGCCGTCGAACTGGCAGGTGAAGGTCGCCGTCTCGTTCGCGTGGAAGGTGAGCGTCGGGGTGGGATTGTTGGTCAGCAACGGGGGCTTCGAGTCGATCGTGGTGATCGGCGGAGTCGTGTCGGGCACCTGAACGACGGAGCTCTCCTCCGATGTCTCGGGCGTGATCGAGCCCGTCCGGGTCTGGGTGGCGACCATCTGCTGGAGCTCCGGCTGGGTGCTCGTGAAGGTCACCGCCCAGCTCCCCCCGCCATCAGCTGTGCCGGTGCCGATGAGGGCGCCGAGCTCGCCGTCGAGGCTGGCTGAGCTCTTGGCGAAGACGCGGATCGTCGCACCGGCGACCGACGTGCCGGTGACGGAGGTCGTCGTCGGGGTGCCTATAGTCGGTGCCTGGAGCCCGTTGGCCGACCCGTCGCCGACATTGGTCCCCGGGCCCGGCCCGTTGCCCACGCCAACCGGGTTCTCCAGGTCGATGAATAGCCCGCCGTTGCCGGAGCCGAGGTTGCTCTGGATCTCGACGTCGCGCATCTGATGGACCGCGATCGCCGGGCCCGTGTTGTTCGAGATGAGATTCGGTGCCGCGGGCGAGTCGGAGCCGATCCTGGTGCGGCTCGAGCCGCCCCCCGGGGTGCTGACGTTCACCTCGATGCCGGGACCGGTGTTGCCGTAGTTCGCTGTCCCGCTCGAGTCGGTCCCGATGAAGTTGCCCTCGATCGTGTTGTTCGCCGAATCGCCGGCGATCGATACGCCGCCGCTCCCGAAGAAAGCGTTGGTGACGCCGCCCGCGATCACATTGCCGTCGCCGGGCAAGGTGCCCCCGATCAGGTTTGCGTGGGCGCCATTTCCCTGGCCGGTGGCGATCGCAGCCGCCCCGAATGGCAGGGACGCACCAGCGGTGTCGACCCCGAGGACGTTGCCTTGGACGACCGTGTTTGCCCCGTAGAGAATGATGCCGCTCGCGTTGTTCGCCGAGCCGTTGCTGCCGATCAGGTTGTCCTTGATCAGGACGCCGGCCGAGGTGTTGGATCCGGCCGCGGCGATGTTCGTGAACTGGTTCGGTACGGATCCGGTCCCGTCGGGCTGCACGCCGATGTAGTTGTTCTCGATCGTGGCCGCTTGGCCTGAGGCGGGCTGGCCCGTGTCGATGCCCGTTCGGTTGCCCCCGATGTAGTTGCGGTCGGTGGTGTTCGGCCCTCCGATCACGGTGCCGGCGGCGACGTTGCTGACGCTCGCGAGGTACATCTCGACGGCGGCCGAACCGCTGGTGAAGTCGCTGGCGGTGCTGCCATCGGTTCCGTTGAGCTGGAGGCCGACGTAGTTGCCCTTGATGGTCGTGCTGATCGCGGGCGATCCGCCTGAAACCGAGGTCCCGCTGAGCTCGATCTCGTCGTCGACCGTGTTCCCGAGCAGGTTGCACGCACCATCGCAGGCGGTGTTGCTGTTCGTGTCAGAACCTCCGATCGTGTTGCCGAAGGCCGTGTTCGATCCGGCCGACACCGTCGCCACGGCGATGCTGTCGTGGTTCGAGAGGTTCGCGTCCAGGGCACCGGCGGGCGTCGTGCCGAAGTAGTTGCCGGTGACGGTGTTGCTGTCTCCGCCTTCGATGGAGATACCGCTGGCGGTGTCGTTGGCGAAGACGTTTCGAGTCGCGGCGGTCGCACCGCCGATCGTGCCGGAGTTGCTGAGGACCTGGACGCCGTTGGTGTTCGCGTTCGAGGTCGGCGAGCCAGCGAGGTCAATGCCGAACCAGTTCCCCTGGATCGTGCCGCCGCCATCGCTGTCGACGACCGCGGTCCGCAGCTTGAAGAGGTCCACCCCGGCCACCGTCGATCCGGACGAGCCTGACCCCATCGTGATCCCGTCGAAGGTGCCATCACCCTTGACCGCCACGCAGGGCTTCGGCAGACCGCCGCCGATACACCCGCTGGAGCTGATACTCGCGGGATGGATCAGAGTCGGCAGCGCGGTCGCCACCGTGATCGTCGCTCCAGTCGTCCCGTTGAAGGTCGTGGAATCGAAGGAGATGGTGTCAGCGGCTGCTGTGTTGTTGGCCTCCTGCATCGCCGCTCGCAGGGTGCATTGTCCGGTGCCGTCGTCGCAGGTTCCGTTCAGGGCCGCGTCGCCCGTGTCCGCGGTGCTGTCGACCGTGAACGGCGCCGCGGCGGCCGATCCTGCCATCGCGATGAAGAACGCCGCGATCGTGAGCAGCGATGTCCAGATGAATCGATAACTCCGCATCTCTATCCCTCTCCCAATTCGATTCGCGGGCAGCCTAACGCTACGCGCGGCGCTCATCAGGCACTCATCAGGCGCCTGGACGAGGGGATGAGGCTAGGCGACCAAACGCTCTGACTCGG
>CAVZEM010000009.1:0-350121 GCA_963774305.1 uncultured Solirubrobacterales bacterium
GCCGAGCGCGCGGGGACGGTGCTGCCGGGCCATCACCCGGTCTGGGCGACCGAAATGTGGTGGGACAGCAACCCGCCGAACTCCGCGGGCGCCCCGCTGGCTCGCCACGCGCGCTGGATCGAGCAGGCGATGTACCTGGCCTGGAAGGACGGCGCCAGTGCCGTGATCAACCTCCTGATTCGCGACTCGACGACCGGGCCGCAGGATGCACCGGCGGGGCCGACTCGGGGATCTTCTTCGCCGATGGCCAGGCCAAGCCGGCGTTCCAAGCCTTCCGGTTCCCGTTCGTCACCGAGCGGAACCGCAAGGGCGTGCTGCGGGCATGGGGCAAGGCTCCGGCGGGCGGAGCCATCCAGATCCAGCGTCGCCGAAGCGGCTGGCGAACGATCAAGACCATCAAGGTCGCGCCTGGTGAGGTGTTCACCACCAGGCTGGCATCCGGGCGGGGAGGATCGTTCAGGGCAGTGCTGGGGGCCGAGACCAGCTTGGTCTGGCACCAGGGCAAGCGCTGAGCTCCCGCCTGTCGTGGTTCCAGCGATGACGAGAGTTGTCAGCGTTGGGCCATCCCCCGCGTATCTGGTTAGCAGACGAGCGATTCCGTCCAGACCCCGGAAGGGAAGGGAGAAGGAAAGATGAGGAAGAAGGCGATTGGCGTCGCGGTGGCAGTGGGGGCGCTCGCTGTGACCGTTTTTATCCCCGCCGCCGGGGCCCAGACCTACGGTGAGGGCGGCGTCCTCGGTGCGTCCGGAACCGGGGGAATCATTCCCATCACCGGGAAGACGAAGTTGAAGAAGAAGGTTCCGGTGGCGACCATTATCTGCGGCACCCCCGGCACCTGCTCCGTCACCGCCAGCTCGGCCAAGATCAAGGTCAATGGGCAGGTCTTCAAGGCCAAGTTCAAGCCCATCGGCACGATCGCGCCGGGACAGAGCGTCACCGCGAAGGTGAAGCTCAAGGAGAGCGCGAGGAGCGCAATCCAGGATGCGGGCAAGGGCAAGGTGAAGTGGAACCTCAAGGCCCACAGCACTGACGGGCCGACCGCAAGCGGCTCCGGCAAGCGCAAGCTCACGACCTAGCACCGTCCGACGAACTTGAAGCTGAGGGCCGCCCGGTCCGGAGCGATCGGGCGGCCCCCATGCAGCGGCCTCGGAGATTCAGCGCGGCATCATCGCCAAGACGCTCGGTCTGTAGCGCCCGCGTCACCAAGTCAAGCTGGCCGTCGCACTTGGAGGCGGCCGCCGATCCCCTACACTGCTCGCTTCCGATAGCCGCCCAAGACCGTCGGCGGGACCCAGGTCCAGAAGTCCGGCGCAGGTGAGCGAGAGTCACACGGTCTGAGGACCGCCCGCTCTGGCCCGCCTGCGTGCGGGTCTTTTTGTTGGCGAGACGGGCGAGACCAGAAACGAAATGGACAGAGAACAAAAGACAGCAGTGGTAGAGGAGCTCGCCACCGAGCTCAAGGACGCGACGGCGATCTTCGCGGTCGACTACCGCGGGATCAGCGTGCCGCAGGCTGCCGAGCTTCGCGCGGGCCTGCGCGACGCCGACACCCGCTTCCGCATAGTCAAGAACCGCCTCACCCTGCGTGCCGCGGACGCCGCCGGCACGGATGGGCTGAAGGAGCACCTGAGCGGTCCCACCGCTCTCGCCCTGGTCAAGGGCGATGCGGCGCTCGCCGCGAAGACGCTGAACCGGCTCGGCTCCGAATGGGAGCTGCTCGACTACAAGGGCGGCCTGATGGACGGGGATGAGCTCGACCCGGACTCCTTCAAGGCGATCGCCCTGCTGCCCGGCCGCGACGCCCTCAACGCGCAGCTCGCCGGAATGGTGGCGAGCCCGCTCACCGGCCTGGTCCGCGGCCTCGGATCGATGATCCAGGGCCTGGCACTCCAGCTCGGCCAGATCGCGGAGCAGGGCCTGGTCACCGGCGAACCCCCCAAGGAGGAGGCGCCCGCCGACGAGGAGACCCCGGCTGAGGAAGAGGCCGCCGGCCGAGGAGGCTCCTGCTGAGGAAGCCGGCCCGCAGCTGAGGAGGCGCCAGCCGACCCAGAGCCGGCCGAGTCTCCGGAAGAGACATCCGAGGAGCAGGCGCCGGAAGGCGAGGACGCCGGCCAGGGCGAGGCCGAGGAGACCGCGGAGGGCGACGCCGACATCGCCGATGAGCCCCCAGAAGAGACTTCAGAAGATTCTGACGAGAACAAGGAGGACAGCGAGTAGATGGCCACCAGCACACAAGACTGGATCGAGGAGCTCAAGGGCATCTCGGTTCTGGAGCTTTCCGAGCGCATCAAGGCGCTCGAGGAGGAGTTCGGCGTCTCCGCGACCGCCGTCGCCGCCGCGGCCCCCGCAGCAGGCGGGCCGGCCGGCGATGGAGCGGGCGAGGAGGAGGCCGGGACGGTTGACCTCGTCCTGACCGGCTCCGGCGACAAGAAGATCGGCGTGATCAAGGTCGTGCGCGCCGCCACCGGGCTCGGCCTCAAGGAGGCCAAGGCTCTCGTTGACGAGGCTCCCAAGCCCGTCAAGGAGGCGATCGAGCGCGAGGAGGCCGAGGGCCTGCTCAAGGAGATCGAAGAGGCCGGCGGCACCGCCGAGATCAAGTAGACGCGAGCCACGAAACTGCTCCAAACCGCTCAGATTCGGAGTAAGATCCCGGCACGTGCCCCTTCGGGGGCGTGTTAGCAACCCTTGACCAAAGGGTTGCCGTGCGTTACTATGCACGGTTCGCGCGCCCGGTGAGCCCTGCTGCCCGATTCTTGCGCGGTCTCACAAGCCTTCTAATACTTTGAGGAGTCGCCGAGTTGGCCGGATCCAACGCTGTCGCCGCAACCCGTAGGAGCTTTTCTCGCCTTAAGAACCCACTCGAAGTCCCACACCTGATCGATATCCAGCGGAAGTCCTTCGCGGACCTGGTTGACCCGAAGGAAGGCCTGCTGCGAGCGACGATCGACGACATCTCCCCGACGGAGGACTACACGGGGAACCTGGCGATCGTCTTCGGGGAGTTCGAGTTCGACGATCCACCCAACACGGTGGATGAGTGCCGCGAGAAGGACATGACCTACTCGCGTCCGCTCAACGTCAAGGTCGCGTTCCAGAACCGCGAGACGGGCGAGATCCGTGAGCAGACCGTCTTCATGGGCGATTTCCCGTGGATGACGGATCGAGGCACCTTCATCATCAACGGCACCGAGCGCGTGGTCGTCACGCAGCTGGTGCGGTCCCCGGGCGCCTATCTGATGGAGCCCAAGGACCGCGAGAAGCAGGTCTTCATCGCCAACCTGATGCCGGCCCGCGGCTCCTGGCTGGAGCTCGAGATCGACAAGAAGGGCCGCGTCTACGTCCGCATCGACCGCAAGCGCAAGCTGCCGGTCACCGTGCTGCTGCGCGCGATGGGCTACGTCGAGGACGAGAAGCTCCTCGAGATGTTCGACAACTCGGTCTACATCCGCCACACGATCGCGTCGGACACCGACGCGACCAAGGACGAAGAGGGCGCGCTGATCGAGCTCTTCAAGAAGCAGCGCCCGGGCGAGCCGCCGTCGGTGGACGCCGCGCGCGCACTGCTCGAGCAGCTCTTCTTCGATCCCAAGCGCTACGACCTGACCAGGGTCGGCCGCTACAAGCTGAACGCGCGCCTGGACCTGGACATCGACCTCGACACCCGGGTCCTGACCCACGACGACATCATCGCCCTGGTCAAGGAGCTCGTCTCCATCCCGAAGATCCTCGGGGTTCCGGAGGAGATCGACGAGGAGAACCCGATCAAGGACTACGCGGCGGAGGCGATCACCTATCCGCGCGAGCCGATCCACGATCACCTCGACGAGTACGAGCACTTCGGCAACCGCCGTCTGCGCACGGTCGGGGAGCTGATCCAGGAGGCCTTCCGGATCGGGCTCTACCGGATGGAGCGCGTGGTGCGCGAGCGCCTCACCACCGAGGACGCCGACGCGATCACGCCCCAGACCATCATCAACATCCGCCCCGTGGTCGCGGCGCTGAAGGAGTTCTTCGGCTCCTCGCAGCTCTCACAGTTCATGGACCAGACGAACTCGCTGGCCGGGCTCAGGCACCGGCGTCGCCTGTCGGCGCTCGGCGCCGGCGGCCTCACCCGCGAGCGCGCCCCGATCGAGGTGCGCGACGTGCACGCGACCCACTACGGGCGCATGTGCCCGATCGAGACGCCCGAGGGCCCGAACATCGGCCTGATCGGCTCCCTCTCCTCCTACGCGCAGGTCTCGGAGCACGGCTTCGTCACCACGCCGTACCAGGTGGTCAAGGACGGCGTCGTCACCAGCAAGGTCGTCCACCTCGACGCGACGCAGGAGGAGGACGAGACGATCGCCCAGGCGAACGCCGAGGTCGATCCGGACACCGGCCGCCTCAAGGGCCAGTACGTGATCTGCCGCCGCCGCGACGACGAGGCCGTCGCCGTGCCGCCGAAGCAGGTCACGCTGATGGACGTCTCCCCGACCCAGATCTGGTCGGTGACGACGGCGCTGATCCCGTTCCTCGAGCACGATGACGCCAACCGCGCGTTGATGGGCTCGAACATGCAGGCCCAGGCCGTGCCCCTGCTCAAGCCGGAGCCGCCGCTGATCGGCACCGGGATGGAGCGGCGTGTCGCTGAGGACACGGGCGACGTGGTGATCGCCGAAAACGACGGTGAGGTCACCACCGTCGACGCCGAGCAGATCGTGGTCACCCACGGCTCCAAGCGCGACGAGTACAAGCTCCACAAGTTCATGCGCTCGAACCAGGGCACGATCATCCACCAGCGGCCGATCGTCTCGGTCGGCGACAAGGTGAAGGCCGGGGACGTCCTCTGCGACGGCTCCTCGACCGCCGGCGGTGAGATCGCCCTCGGCAAGAACTGCCTGGTCGCCTTCATGTCCTGGGAGGGCTACAACTTCGAGGACGCGATCATCATCTCCGAGCGCCTCGTCAAGCAGGACGAGCTCACCTCGATCCACATCGAGGAGTACGAGATCGACGCGCGCACGACGAAGCTCGGCGACGAGGAGATCACCCGCGACATCCCGAACCGCTCCGAGGAGAGCCTCAGGAACCTCGACGAGCGCGGAATCGTCCGGATCGGCGCCGAGGTTGCCGCCGGCGACCTGCTCGTCGGCAAGGTCACGCCGAAGGGCGAGACCGAGCTGACCGCGGAGGAGAAGCTGATCCGCGCCATCTTCAAGGAGAAGGCGCGCGAGGTCCGCGACACCTCACTGAAGGTGCCGCACGGCGAGGGCGGCGTCGTCATCGACGTCCTCACCTTCAGCCGTGAGGCGGGCGACGACCTGCCGCCGGGAGTCAACGACCTGGTGCGCGTCTACGTCGCCATCAAGCGCAAGATCGCCGAGGGCGACAAGCTCGCCGGCCGTCACGGCAACAAGGGCGTGATCTCCAAGATCGTGCCCGAGGAGGACATGCCGTTCATGGAGGACGGCACGCCGATCGACGTGATCCTGAACCCGCTCGGGGTGCCGAGCCGAATGAACATCGGCCAGATCCTCGAGACGCATCTGGGCTGGGTCGCCGCCAACGGCTGGTACGACGACGGCTCGGCCTCCTACAAGGCCGCACAAGCGGCGACCACAAACACCGCCGCCGGATCAAACGGCGGGCGCGTCAACGTCGCCACGCCGGTCTTCGACGGCGCCACCGTCGAGGACGTCGACAACGCCCTGGTTCAGTGGCAGGACGAGAACTCCGAGCGCGGCATCGATCTGGGAATCAACAAGAGCGAGCGCCCGGGCAATCGCGCCGAGGGCAAGGTCCAGCTCTACAACGGCCGCACCGGCGAGCCCTACAAGGGCAAGGTGACGATCGGCTACATGTACATCCTGAAGCTGCTGCACCTGGTCGACGACAAGATCCACGCACGGTCGACCGGCCCCTACTCCCTGGTCACCCAGCAGCCGCTGGGCGGCAAGGCGCAGTTCGGCGGCCAGCGCTTCGGCGAGATGGAGGTGTGGGCACTGGAGGCGTACGGCGCCGCCTACACCCTGCAGGAGATGCTCACCGTGAAGTCCGACGACACCGTCGGCCGCGTCAAGGCCTACGAGTCGATCGTCAAGGGCGAGAACATCCCCGAACCCTCGATTCCGGAGTCGTTCAAGGTCCTGCTCAAGGAGATCCAGTCGCTGGCGCTCGACGCCAACGTGGTCTCCGAGGAGGGCGACGGAGTGGAGATGGGCGAGGAGGAGGACGACCTCCTTCGCGCCGCCGAGGAACTCGGCATCGAGCTGTCCGGGGTGCGCGCGGAGGGCGGCGGCAACGGCTCGGATGCCGCTGACGAAAAGGAAGAGCAGGTCGTCGCCGAGGGTGACGGCGGTACTGACGGTGACGCCGAGGAGGCAGCAAAGAAGTGATCGACATCAATAACTTCGACGCGATTGAGATCGGGCTTGCCTCGGGCAAGAAGATCCGGGGCTGGAGCTCCGGCGAGGTCACCAAGCCCGAGACCATCAACTACAGGACGCTGAAGCCGGAGAAGGACGGCCTCTTCTGCGAGCGCATCTTCGGTCCGACCAAGGACTGGGAGTGCTACTGCGGCAAGTACAAGAGGGTCCGCTACAAGGGCATCGTCTGCGAGCGCTGCGGCGTCGAGGTGACCCGCTCCAAGGTTCGCCGCGAGCGCATGGGTCACATCGACCTGGCCGCGCCCGTTTCCCACATCTGGTTCTTCAAGGGCGTGCCCAGCCGGATCGGCTACCTGATCGACATGGCTCCGAAGGAGCTCGAGAAGGTCCTCTACTTCGCGGCCTCGGTGATCACCTGGGTCGACGAAGAGGCCCGCTCCAAGGACCTCGCCAAGCTCGAGAAGGAAGTCGAGAAGCAGGCCGGTGAGTACGAGCGCGAGCGCGAGCAGCGCACCCAGGAGCTGAACGAGTCCCTGGTCCGCCGCCTGGCCTACCTGGGCGTCGCCCCGGACAAGGACACGGAGGCCCCGCCCGCCGGCACCACCGACGGCTTCAACGACGACGACGAGCTCTGGGCCGACAGCGTCACCAACGTGAAGCGGATGAAGGCCGAGGACCGAGACAAGATGGCCAAGGAGCTCCGCAAGACCTTCGAGGCCGAGATCTCCGACACCGAGGCCTACCTCGACGAGGCCGCGGAGCGGCTCCGCGAGGTCTTCAAGATCTTCTCGGAGATGAAGCCGAAGGACGTGATCAACGACGAGACCACGTTCCGCGAGCTCAAGGACCGGTTCGGCTCGCCGTTCGGCTGGGGCGAGTACTTCCGCGGCGGCATGGGCGCCGAGTCCGTCCGCGACCTGCTCGAGCAGGTCGAGCTGGAGGAGGAGGCGGAGCTGCTCGAGGAGACCATCAACACCTCCAAGGGCCAGAAGCAGGCCCGCGCGGTGAAGCGGCTCAAGGTCGTCGACGCCTTCCTGAAGTCGGCGAACAAGCCCGAGTGGATGGTCCTCGATGTGGTCCCGGTGATCCCGCCGGAGCTGCGCCCGATGGTCCAGCTGGACGGTGGCCGCTTCGCGACCTCCGACCTCAACGACCTCTATCGCCGCGTCATCAACCGGAACAACCGTCTCAAGAGGCTGCTCGACCTGGGCGCGCCCGAGATCATCGTCAACAACGAGAAGCGCATGCTGCAGGAGGCCGTCGACGCCCTGTTCGACAACGGGCGCCGTGGCCGTCCCGTCACCGGCCCGGGCAACCGGCCGCTGAAGTCGCTTTCGGACATGCTCAAGGGCAAGCAGGGCCGCTTCCGGCAGAACCTGCTCGGTAAGCGCGTCGACTACTCCGGCCGCTCGGTGATCGTCTCGGGTCCGTCACTGCGGCTTCACCAGTGCGGCCTTCCGAAGCTGATGGCCCTGGAGCTGTTCAAGCCGTTCATCATGGCCCGGCTCGTCGAGCGCAAGCAGGTCCAGAACATCAAGGCCGCCAAGAAGATGGTCGACTCGATGATCCCGGAGGTCTGGGACGTGCTCGAGGAAGTCATCCACGAGCACCCGGTGCTTCTCAACCGCGCGCCGACGCTCCACCGCCTGGGCATCCAGGCCTTCGAGCCGGTGCTGGTCGAGGGCAAGGCGATCCAGATCCATCCGCTCGTCTGCCACGCCTTCAACGCCGACTTCGACGGCGACCAGATGGCAGTGCATCTCCCGCTCTCGGCGGAGGCGCAGGCGGAGGCGCGCATCCTGATGCTCTCCTCCAACAACATCCTTTCGCCGGCACATGGCGCGCCGCTCGCCACGCCGACCCAGGACATGGTCCTCGGTCTGTACTACCTGACGTACGCCGGTGAGGACGTGGAGCAGCTCGACGCCTCCAAACTCGATGAGAAGAAGAAGCCCCATCCGTTCAGGACCGCGCAGGAGGCCGAGCTCGCCTACGAGAACGGGATCGTCCAGCTGCACGACTTCGCGGAGTACCGGCGGCCCGGTCACGAGCACTTCCTGACCACGGTCGGGCGAATCATCTACAACGACCGCGTCGAGCGGGCGATCGCCGATGCCCTCGGGGACGAGTACGACCCCGAGAAGTACCAGTACGTCAACCGCTCGCTGAAGAAGCGGGACGTGAACGAGATCGTCAGCGGCCTGGTCGAGGCCTACGGCGCGCCGGCGGTCTCGCTGGTCCTCGACTCCTTCAAGGAGCTCGGCTTCCACTTCGCCAGTGAGGCGGGGATCACGATCTCCAAGAACGACGTCGTCGCTCCTCCCGACAAGGAGGAGATCCTCGAGCGCTACGAGACGGAGACCGAGGAGATCATGAGCCAGTACGACGACGGCTACATCACCGCCGAGGAGCGCAAGGAGGCGGTCACCTCACGGTGGGACAGCGCGACCGAGGAGGTCGGGCAGGCGATGGAGCGCAATCTCGACGAGCTCAACCCCATCTTCATGATGGCCAACTCGGGAGCGAGAGGCTCGTTCAAGCAGATCCGCCAGCTGGCCGGCATGCGAGGCCTGATGGCCAATCCGAAGGGCGAGATCATCGAGCGGCCCATCAAGGCCAACTTCATGGAGGGCCTCTCCGTCCTCGAGTACTTCATCTCGACCCACGGCGCCCGGAAGGGACTCGCCGACACGGCGCTCCGCACCGCGGACTCGGGCTACCTGACCCGGCGTCTCGTCGACGTCTCCCAGGACGTGATCGTGCGCCTGGACGACTGCAAGACGAAGGACCACATCGAGATGCCGCTCTACCGCGACGGCGGCGCAGAGCTGAACCCGAACCTGGTCGGACGCGTGGCCGCCAAGAAGTTCACGACCAAGCGCGGTCGTGACCTGTTGAAGCGGAACCAGGTGATCGACTGGCCCGAGGTCCACGACATCGCCGAAGGTTTCAAGGACGACGACGACGTCACCGTCCCGGTCCGCTCGGTCCTCAAGTGCGAGGCCGAGTCCGGGGTGTGCCGCCAGTGCTACGGCGTCATGCCCGCCACCGGCTTCCTGGTGGAGATCGGGGACGCCGTCGGCATCATCGCCGCTCAGTCGATCGGCGAGCCGGGCACCCAGCTGACGATGCGCACCTTCCACACGGGAGGCGTCGCCGGCCTGGACATCACCCAGGGTCTGCCGCGTGTCGTCGAGCTGTTCGAGGCTCGCAAGCCGAAGGGGCTCGCCAAGATCGCCGAGGTCGACGGCAAGGTCTCTGTCGAGGAGACCGACAAGGCCGTCAAGCTGACGATCACCGACGAGAAGGGCGAGGAGCATGCGTACTCGTTCCCGCCCCGGACCAACGTCCTGGTGGAGCCCGGCAAGCGCGTTGAGAGGGGCGACCAGCTCAACGAGGGATCGCTCTACCCGGCGGAGATCCTCGAGATCAAGGGCCGCACCGACACCGAGGTCTACATCGTGGCCGAGGTGCAGCGCGTCTACCGGACCCAGGGCGTCGACATCAACGACAAGCACATCGAGCTGATCGTCCGCCAGATGCTGAAGAAGGTGCGGGTGGAGTCCAAGGGCTCGACCGAGCTGCTGCCCGGTCAGCTGGAGGACCGCCTGGTCTTCAACGCGATCAACGAGAAGTTCAAGGGCAAGAAGACGAAGACGCCGGCGCGTGCCGAGGAGGTCATCCTCGGGATCACGAAGGCGTCGCTCGCCACCGAGTCCTTCCTCTCTGCGGCCTCCTTCCAGGAGACGACCAAGGTGCTCACCGACGCCGCGCTGGAGGGCAAGCGGGATCGCCTGATGGGCCTGAAGGAGAACGTGATCATCGGGAAGCTGATCCCGGCGGCCACCGGGCTCAAGCACTATCGCTCGCTGCAGATCGAGCCGGTCGAGCCGGCTCAGCCTCCGGCCGAGGAGTTCTCGGAGGAGGAGCTGGCCAAGGAGCTCGACCTCGCCGGGGACGGCGAGGGTGCCGCCTCGCAGATGGAGGGCTTCGGCCCATCGTTCGCCGAGGAGCTCGAGGAGCTCGCCTCGGAGATCGAGACGCCTGGCGCTCCGGCTGAGGCCGAGAAGTCCGAATCGTCCGAAAGCTCGTAGCTCGTAGCGCCTAGGCGGCGGGTCCTGTCGCCGCAGGAACCTCCCACGGGCGCTCAGTAGTCGCGCCCGTGGGCCCCTCCTACGGCGCCACCCGCCGACTGGCGCGACAGCCTGACGTTCCGGTTCGGGGGCGGTGCGGGCGGGCTTGCTTTCCTAGCTGCCGGCGGGCGTGTGCTCGCGCCGCTCGTGCGCGGCCGTCCCTGGGGCGAGCCGCGGCTCGATCACCGGCGTCCGGGTGCGGCCACCGGGCGGGCAGTCGGGCCGAGCCTGAGCCGAGCCACCGTGCGGTCCCCGGCGTGGGCCTCGTGGCTTGACCGGGCTTCGCCGGAAGCGCCGGAAGCTGTGGTCATCTGCGTCGCCGGGCAGGTCCTCGAGCTCGGGCTCCGCCTTCACGGCCCAGTAGATCAGCCACATCCCATAGAGGACCGGGATCTTCAGGATCACGGCCAAAAAGATGATCGGCACCACCTCTCCCATCCCGGCGAGTCTACCCCCGATCAGGTGTCGGCTAGGTCGGCTGAAAGCCGTCGCTGGCCCAGCGCTCGATGACCTCGACGTGGACGTCGAGGAGGCCGACGTCGGATTCGGTTGGGACGAGCAGGGTGGGCGCGGGGCGCTTCTCCGCCCACTCGTGGCAGCTGACATCCAGGCTGTCGTCGATCCAGGCGAGCGGCCGGGAGTCGGCGTATTCCTCGAGCGCCTCCAGCTTCCAGTGGGCGGTGCCGAAGCGAGCGCGGCCGTCGAAGGTCAGATAGGGGAACTCGTGCAAGCCGAGGATGCCCGGCAGGTGGTCGTTGGCGCGGTCCTCCCAGCCGCTCGCCCAGATCAGCTCGTAGGTCTCGCCCAGGCGCTTCAGCCTCGGGCCGGTGTCGAGCGAGATGCAGTGGAGCATCCCGTCGATCAGGTGAAACTCCCCGGGAGCATCGTGGGCCTTGCGACCGGCCTCGACCGGCTGGTCGAATCCGAACAGGCTGATCACGCCGTCGATGTCCACGGCGAGGACCGGCGCGTCGCTCTTTGCCTTCCTCTGGAAGTCGGGCATGGGTGCGAAGGGTATTTGGCTACCATGCACCGCCGTGCCCAACACCAATCAGCTCGTCCGCAAGGGACGAACCCACAAGAAGAAGAAGATGTCGACGCCGGGCCTGAAGTCGGGCCAGGGTCGCAAGAAGCGCGTCGCCGCTCCCCAGCGGCGTGGCGTCTGCACCCGCGTCGCCACGGTCACCCCGAAGAAGCCGAACTCGGCCCTCCGGAAGATCGCCAGGGTTCGCCTCACGAACGGGCTCGAGGTGACGAGCTACATCCCGGGCGAGGGTCACAACCTTCAGGAGCACTCCGTCGTCCTCGTCCGAGGCGGCCGGGTCAAGGACCTGCCTGGCGTCCGCTACAAGGTCGTCCGCGGCGCCCTCGATGCCGCCGGCGTCTCCGACCGCAAGCAGGGCCGTTCGCTGTACGGCGTCAAGGCTTCATAGATGCCGCGACGCAACCAGGCCACCATTCGGCTGCTCGAGCCCGACTCGGTCTACCGCAGCCGCATCGTCCAGCAGGTGATCAACAAGGTGATGACCGACGGCAAGAAGTCCGTCGCCGAGCAGATCACCTACGACGCACTCGCCCTGGTCGGCGAGCGCACCGGGAACAACCCCGTCGAGGAGCTGGAGGGCGCGATCAAGCAGCTCACCCCGGTGCTCGAGGTCCGCTCCCGCCGCGTCGGCGGCGCCACCTACCAGGTGCCCGTCGAGGTCCCCGCCCGGCGGGCGCGCACGCTGGCGGTCCGCTGGCTGGTCGAGTTCGCCAGGGCCAGGGGAGAGAAGTCGATGGCCGAGCGTCTCGCGAACGAGATCCTCGACGCCTCGAAGCAGCAGGGCAACGCCTGGAAGCGGAAGGACGACATCTACCGCATGGCCCAGGCGAACAAGGCGTTCGCGCATTACCGCTGGTAGCTAGTCGCCGCGCGTTCGCTCGAGCCGGGTCGTTGCCGTCTCGGCGACCGTCGAGTCGTGCGTACGGCCGCCGTGCACCTCGGTGCTGCCGCTGCTGCCCGGGCGCATCGTGGCGAGCGCTGCGCCGCAGACGGTGAGCACCAGTGCGCCGACCAGCTCCAGCCAGAAGCCCGCGACGGGCTTCGCCTCGGCGTCGATGAACGACTGGCGCGGGTCGTCGAGCGTCCCGATGTTGTTCACCTTCGGCAGGTCGCCGATCAGAAAGATGAGCAGCGCGACCAGACCGCAGACCGCGATCGCCACGGCGGCGACCTGCCCGAGCTGCTCGCCGCGGGCAGCCATCGCCACCACCAGCAGGATCAGGGCGAAGATCGCGAGGACGAGCGTCGCGTAGCCGTGCTGGTCGGATGCCTGAATCGCCTTGAGCGCCTCACCGCCGGGAGGGGTGAGGTGGAAGATGTCGGTGAACTGCGAGACGCCGAGCATCGCCGCGGCGGCCGCGCAGGCGAAGACGAGCAGGGTTTCGGTTCGGGGGCGCTTCGTCATGACTCGGTCTGCAGGCCGGGTGAGATTCCGTCGTCCTTCCGCCTCACGCGCCCGCGCCGGGCGGCTGACCTCGACCCGCCTCTCCTCGGTGCGGCCACGCCGCGAGAGTAGAGGGCGAGCAGGCCACCGCAAAGCATCAGCACGGCGGAGCACGCCACCTCGGCCCAGAAGCCCTGGAGAAGCTGCGCCTCGGAGCCGCTGAACGCCAGGCCCGGTCGGCCGGCGTCGAGGCCCTGGGGGAGGTCGATCCCGCCCGCGACGGCGAGGCCGAGCAGCCCGCAGATCGCGACCCCGCCCGCGAGACGGGTCTCACCGCGGTAGGCGCCGACGATCAGCACGATCGCCGCGACGGCAACCGGGATCAGGACCCAGAGGTGGGCGCTGCCGGCGGTGTGGGCTCCGACGATGGGCGCGGGGGCGGTCGAGCCGACCTCACCGGCGTAATTCGGTGCGTCCACGGCGACGCCGTGGTAGTCGAAGAACTGCGAGACCCCGAGCCCGACGGCGGCTGCGATCCCGACGAAGGCGACGGTCGAGAGCGGTGTGACGTGTCGCTCGGCGCCGCGAGCCGTGGCGGTCGCGACGGCTCGCGTCCGCTCGGCAAGCCAGCTCCCCGCGACCGAGCCAAGCTCGGCGAGCAGGGCGATCAGCGCGGCGAACAGCTTGATGACGAACATCAGCGACCCCGTTATGTAGGGGGCGATCCAACCCACGAACCGGCCCACCGGAGCGAAGACGGGCCGGAGCTTCCGGGTTTCGCCCCGACGCCCGCGGGAGAGCTCATGGCCCTCGCGTCGCGTGCGCTCCGTGAGCTCCCGGACGCGGCTGCTGGGGCGCCTGCGACGACCGGCGCTCATGCCTGTTCCCTGCCTGAAAGCCCTCGGGCCGCTGCTATCATCGCCGTCGCTCCGGGTGCCCCCAGAGGTGTTCGTGAGCGTTAACCGTTTCAATGGAGAACGGCGCGACATAGGAGAAGTTCGGGTCGAAGAGACGCTTTGCGCTCGGGCCCGTAAGGGCCTTTTTTTCTGCGCGAATACCGAACTCAGACTAGCCGTTCCGCATTTCCCTCACGCCAGTACGACCGGACAGGATCATGCCCCGCAGCTTTCCCCTCGAAAAGACCAGGAACATCGGCATCATGGCCCACATCGATGCCGGTAAGACGACGACCACCGAGCGCATCCTCTACTACACGGGCCGCACCCACAAGATGGGTGAGGTCCACGAGGGCGCTGCCGTCATGGACTGGATGGAGCAGGAGCAGGAGCGCGGCATCACGATCACCTCCGCGGCGACCGCGTGCGAGTGGAACGACCACCGCATCAACATCCTCGACACCCCGGGCCACGTCGACTTCACGGTCGAGGTCGAGCGCAGCCTTCGCGTTCTGGACGGCGCCATCGCGCTGTTCGACTCCGTAGCCGGGGTCGAGCCGCAGTCCGAGACCGTCTGGCGCCAGGCCGACAAGTACTCGGTCCCGAGGATCGCCTACGTAAACAAGATGGACCGCACCGGCGCGGACTTCTTCAAGGCGGTCGAGACCATGAAGGAGCGGCTCGGCGCCGATCCGCTGCCGATCCAGATCCCGATCGGCCAGGAGGCCGATTTCATCGGTGTCGTCGACCTGATCGAGAACAAGGCTCTCGTCTGGAAGGACGAGCTCGGCACTGAGTTCGAGTACACCGACATCCCCGAGGACCTCGTCGAGGCGGCCCAGGAGCATCGGACCACCCTGATCGAGGCCTGTGCGGACTACGACGACGAGCTCCTGGAGGCCTACCTCAACGACGAGGAGATTCCCCACGAGCGGATCGCGAAGTCCCTCCACCGGGCGACCCTGGACATCAAGGTCACCCCGGTCCTCCTCGGCTCCTCCTTCAAGAACAAGGGCGTCCAGCCCCTCCTCGACGCGATCGTCGAGCTGCTGCCCTCGCCCCTCGAGGTTCCGCCCGTCAAGGGACTCGAGCCCGCCAAGAAGGGCGACAACGGCGACCAGACCGAGGTCGAGCGGCGCGCTGACGACAACGAGCCCTTCGCCGCGCTGGCCTTCAAGGTGATGACCGATCCCTTCGTCGGCAAGCTGACCTACTTCCGGGTCTACTCCGGCAAGCTCAGCGCCGGCAGTCGCGTTCTGAACGCCGCGTCTGGCCGGACCGAGCGCATCGGGCGACTGCTGATGATGCACGCCAATCATCGGGAGGAGATCGAGGAGTGCTTCGCGGGGGACATCCTCGCCGGAGTGGGCCTCAAGCAGACCTCCACCGGCGACACGCTCTGCGCCCCGGATGCCCCGGTCGTGCTCGAGCAGATCGAGTTCCCGGAGCCGGTGATTGCGGTCGCGATCGAGCCCAAGACCAAGGCCGATCAGGAGAAGCTCTCCGAGAGCCTCGGAAAGCTCGCCGAGGAGGATCCCACCTTTCAGGTCGAGTCCGACGAGGAGACCGGCCAGACCCTGATTCACGGCATGGGCGAGCTCCACCTCGAGGTGATCGTCGATCGCCTCCTGCGCGAGTTCTCGGTCGACGCGAACGTCGGCAAGCCTCAGGTCGCCTACCGCGAGACGATCCGCGAGCCCGTTCAGAAGGTTTCGGGCCGCTTCGTCCGCCAGACCGGTGGCCGTGGCCAGTACGGCCACGCGGTGATCAACGTCGAGCCGGCGCCGGGCGAGGGATTCGACTTCATCAACAAGATCAAGGGCGGCACGATCCCCTCAGAGTTCATCCCCTCCGTCGAGGCGGGGATCGAGGAGGCGCTGCAGTCCGGCGTCAAGGCCGGCTACCCGATGGTCGACGTCAGGGTCGAGCTGATCGATGGCTCCTACCACGACGTGGACTCCTCGGAGATGGCCTTCAAGGTCGCCGGCTCGATGGCCGTCCAGGAGGCTGCCCGCAAGGCGAAGCCCGTGCTGCTCGAGCCCGTGATGTCGGTCGAGGTGGTCACGCCCGAGGAGTTCCTCGGCGACGTGATCGGCGACCTCTCCCGCCGCCGCGGCAAGGTCCAGGGCCAGGAGCCGCGAGGAAACGCCCTGGCGGTGCACGCCTTCGTGCCCCTCGGCGAGATGTTCGGGTACGCCACCGACGTGCGGTCCTCGACCCAGGGCCGGGCGAGCTACACGATGCAGTTCGAGCGTTACGAGGAAGTTCCCAGGAACATCGAGGAAGAGATCGTCGAGCACCGCTCGGGAGAGCCCGTTGGAGCCGGTGCGTAGCTATATTCCTCAGGTTCGGCCACTAACCACTTAAAGACACCAACTAGACCCCCAAAGGAGCGAGATGTCCAAGGAGAAGTTCGATCGCGATAAGCCGCACGTGAACGTCGGCACCATCGGCCATGTCGATCACGGCAAGACCACGCTGACAGCCGCGATCACCAAGACACTCGCCGATAAGGGCGGTACCGAGGTGAAGTCGTTCGACGAGATCGACAACGCGCCCGAGGAGAAGGAGCGCGGGATCACCATCGCCACCTCGCACGTCGAGTACGAGACGGACAACCGGCACTACGCCCACGTCGACTGCCCGGGCCACGCCGACTACGTCAAGAACATGATCACCGGCGCCGCGCAGATGGACGGCGCGATCCTGGTGGTCTCGGCGCCGGACGGCCCGATGCCCCAGACGCGCGAGCACATCCTGCTGGCGCGCCAGGTGAACGTCCCCTACGTGGTCGTCTACCTGAACAAGGTCGACATGGTCGACGACGAGGAGCTGCTCGAGCTGGTCGAGGAGGAGGTCCGCGACCTGCTCACCGAGTACGAGTTCCCCGGAGCCGACGTGCCGATCATCAAGGGGTCTGCGCTCAAGGCGCTCGAGGGCGACGAGGAGGCCAAGCAGTCCATCATCGACCTGGCCGCCGCGCTCGACGAGTACATCCCGGAGCCCGAGCGTGACCTCGACAAGCCCTTCCTGATGCCGGTCGAGGACGTCTTCTCGATCACCGGCCGCGGCACCGTTGCGACCGGCCGTGTGGAGCAGGGCGTCGTCAACACCGGCGACGAGGTCGAGATCGTCGGGATCAAGGACACGACCAAGACCGTCGTGACCGGCGTCGAGATGTTCCGGAAGATCCTCGACGAGGGTCGTGCCGGCGACAACATCGGCGCGCTGTTGCGAGGCACCAAGCGCGAGGAGATCGAGCGAGGCCAAGTGCTCTGCAAGCCCGGCTCGATCACCCCTCACACGAAGTACAAGGCGGAGGTCTACTGCCTGAAGAAGGAGGAGGGTGGCCGT
Source organism: uncultured Solirubrobacterales bacterium (assembly GCA_963774305.1). Classification (GTDB taxonomy): domain Bacteria; phylum Actinomycetota; class Thermoleophilia; order Solirubrobacterales; family 70-9; genus DASUPK01. Next base: position 17,178 of record CAVZEM010000009.1, read on the forward strand.
CACACGCCGTTCGTCTCCGGCTATCGGCCGCAGTTCTACTTCCGCACGACTGACGTCACCGGCGTCGTCCAGCTCCCCGAGGGCCGCGAGTTCGTGGCGCCGGGCGAGAACGCCGAGATGGAGGTCGAACTGATTCAGCCGATCGCCATGGACCAGGGCCTCCGCTTCGCCATTCGAGAGGGCGGGCGAACCGTCGGCTCGGGTGTCGTGACCGAGGTAGTCGAATAGCTCCATGACGGGCCCCCTCGGGGGCCCGTTGTTAGTACGGCCCTCCCACCAGGGCAAAGGGCCCGGACAACTGCAAGACATACGACCAGGGCGCGGCCCTATTTCCACCGGGGGCGGCGCCCTAATTGCGCGAAAAGACCAGAAGGACTAAGTGGCTTCACTGACATCGGGAAAGATCAGGATTCGGCTCAAGGCGTATGACCACGACGCCATAGACCGGGCTGCCCAGGAGATCGTCGGGACCGCGGAGCGGACCGGCGCGACCGTCGCCGGGCCGATCCCGCTGCCGACCGACAAGCACGTCTACTGCGTCATCCGCTCTCCGTTCAAGGACAAGGACTCGCGCGAGCACTTCGAGATCCGCACCCACAAGCGGCTGATCGACATCCACCAGCCCACCCCGAAGACCGTCGACGAGCTGCAGCGGATGGAGACCCTCCCCGCCGGCGTCGACGTGGAGATCAGGCTTTGAGATGGCCGCGATCGTCGGCAAGAAGCTCGGCATGACGCGCGTCTTCCTCGAGGACGGTTCCGCCGTGCCCGTGACCGTGATCGAGGCCGCCCCGAACAAGGTCACTGCGATCCGCAAGGCCGACCGCGACGGCTACGACGCCGTCCAGCTCGCCGCGATCCCGGTTGACGAGGACAGGCTCACGAAGGCCGAGGCCGGACACCTGAAGAAGGCCGGTGCGGCCGGGATGCGCAGCCTCGTCGAATTCCGCGACGCCGAGGAGGCGGCTTCTGATGGCGAAGCCGGCCCGAAGATTGGCGACGAAGTCACAGTGACGAGCTTCGAGCCGGGCCAGCAGGTGAAGGTCTCCGCGGTCTCGATCGGCAAGGGCTTCCAGGGCACGATCAAGCGACACAACTTCAGCCGCGGACCCGAGACCCACGGTTCCCACAACGTCCGCGCCCCCGGCTCGGTCGGAGCGAGCGCGGATCCCGCACGCGTCTTCAAGGGCATGCGGATGCCGGGCCAGATGGGCTCCCGGCGCGTCACCCAGCGCGGCGCCAGCGTGGTCGAGGTGGACGCGGAGCGCAACCTGCTCCTGATCCGCGGCTCGGTTCCCGGCGGCAAGAACGCAACGGTGGAGGTCCGCAGCGATGGCTGAGGCCGCAGGGAAGCAGACAGCCAGCACGAAGTCGGCGGCCACAAAAACCGCCGCCGGATCTAGCGGCGTGAAGGCCACCCAGCTGGGCAAGCAGGCCAAGGCCGACCTGCCCAAGGAGATCTTCAGCGAGCCGTTCCACGAGGCCCTCGTCCACGAGGCGGCCCGCGCCGACCTGAACGCACGGCGCCGGGGTACGCACTCGAGCCTGACCCGCGGCGAGGTCGCGATGACCACCGCCAAGGCCTGGCGCCAGAAGGGGACCGGCCGCGCCCGCGCCGGCGCCCTCAGCGTGCCCCACCGCTACGGCGGCGGCGCGGCGTTCGGCCCGAAGCCGCGGCATTACACCGTCAAGGTCAACCGCAAGGCGCGGCGCAAGGCGCTGCGCGCCGCCCTCACGGTGCACGCCGAGCGCGGCACGGTGGCCGTTCTCGACGGCTCCAGCTTCAGCGAGCCCGCCACCAAGCAGGCCGCCACCGCGCTCTCGAAGTGGGGCGCGGCGACCCCGACGCTCGTTGTCGCCTCCTCCGAGGAGGAGGCGGTGGCCAAGAGCTTCCGGAACATCCCGGGCGTCACGGTTGCCCTGGCGAGCGCCGCAGGTGTCGCCGACGTCGTCGGCGCCTCCTCGCTGGTTCTCACCGAGGCTGCCGTCGAGGAGCTCAAGGGGAGGGCCGTCTGATGGATCCGCGTCAGGTGATCGTTCGCCCCGTGGTCTCGGAGAAGAGCTACGCCCTGATGGCCGAGGGCAAGTACACCTTCCGCGTCCACGACCGGGCGCACAAGCTGCAGATCGCTCACGCGGTCGAGGAGATCTTCGACGTCCACGTCAAGGCCGTTCGCACCTCGAAGGTGAAGTCCAAGCCGAAGCGGCGCGGGCTGCACTCCGGGCGCTCCCGCTCCTGGAAGAAGGCTGTCGTCCAGCTCTCGCCGGGCGAGCGGATCGAGCTGTTCGAGGGCGCGGCGGTGGAGGGCTAACCCATGCCGAATCGGAAGACCAGACCGACCAGCCCCGGTAGGCGCTTCGGCACCTATCCGATGCGCGAGGAGCTCACCGGCGCGGAGCCGACGAAGAGGCTCACCAAGGGCAAGACCTCATCCGGCGGCCGTAACTCCAAGGGGCGTGTCACCGCACGCCATCGCGGCGGCGGTGCCAAGCGCCGCTACCGCCAAATCGACTTCAAGCGCACCAAGGACGGGATCCCCGCCAAGGTGGCCTCGATCGAGTACGACCCGAACCGCTCGGCGAGCATCGCGCTGCTCAACTACGCCGACGGCGACAAGCGCTACATCCTGGCCCCGCAGGGGCTCCGGGTGGGCGCCGAGATCGTCTCCGGCGAGGGCGCCGACATCGCCCCGGGCAATTCGCTGCCGCTGGCACGGATCCCGACCGGAACCGTCGTGCACAACGTTGAGCTGATCCCCGGCCAGGGTGGCCGTCTCGGCCGCGCCGCCGGCACCGCCATCCAGGTGGTTGCGAAGGAGGGCGCGATGGTCAGCCTCCGGCTGCCCTCGTCCGAGGTCCGCATGGTCCGCGGCGAGTGTCGCGCGACCGTGGGAACCATCTCGAACGCAGAGCATCAGAACGTGAAGATCGGCAAGGCGGGCCGCAACCGCCACAAGGGCAAGCGGCCGCAGACCCGAGGCGTCGCCATGAACCCTGTGGATCACCCGCACGGCGGCGGCGAGGCGCATCACACGCCGGGCGGTCACCCCGTCACCCCCTGGGGCAAGCCGACGCTCGGCTACCGGACTCGCAAGAAGGGCAAGCGCTCGGACGCGCTGATCGTGCGCGGCCGCCGCCGAGGAAAGAGGAAGTAGAGACCTAATGGGACGCTCGACCAAGAAGGGCCCGTGGGCGGAGGAGCGCCTGATGAAGCGCGTCAACGCGATGAACGAGTCGGGCCAGAAGCAGATGCTGAAGACGTGGTCACGCCACTCGACGATCTTCCCCGAGATGGTCGGCCACACCATCGCCGTCCACGACGGCCGCAAGCACGTGCCGGTCTACATCTCGGAGTCGATGGTGGGACACAAGCTGGGCGAGTTCGCCCCGACCCGGACCTTCCGCGCCCACTCGGGCGCCGGCTCGGCGAGCGAGAGGGAATAGCCGATGGCTGACGAGAAGAACACCGAGAAGGACCAGGCGAAGAAGCCGGCGGCCGGCAAGAAGCCGGCCACAAAGACCGCCGGCAGATCCACCGCGAAGAAGCCGGCGGCGAAGAAGCCGGCGGCAAAGAAGCCTGCGGCGAAGAAGCCGGCCGCTAAGACGGCTGCCAAGGAAGCCGCTCCGAAGAAGCCGGCAGCCAGAACAAAGGCGGCCACAAAGACCGCCGCCGCATCGACGGCGAAGAAGCCTGCTGCCAAGACCGAGGCCAAGCCCAAGGCGGAGACCAAGCCGAAGGCGAAGACCAAGCCGAAGGAGCCGGCGGAGCGCCCGGTCGTCAACGCACGCGCCCGTTTCGTGCGCGTCGCTCCGCGCAAGGCCCGGCTGGTCGCCGACCAGGTGCGCGGCCTGCCGCTGGAGGACGCGCGAGCCCTGCTTCGCTTCTCCACCCGAGGCGCCGCCCAGGACATCCGCAAGCTGATCGAGTCAGCGGCAGCCAATGCCGAGACGAACCACGATCTCGTCGCCGACGACCTGCTGATCAAGGACATCCACGTCGACGAGGGACCCACGCTGCGCCGCTACCGGCCGCGGGCGCTGGGACGCGCGACGCGGATCAACAAGCGAACCAGCCATATCGTCGTGGCGCTGACGCCGGAGGACTGAGGAACCGCATGGGCCAGAAGATCCACCCAGAGGGCTTCCGGGTCGGCTACATCCACGACTGGAAGTCGAATTGGTACAACGAAAAGGAGTTCGCGGACTACCTGAACGAGGACCTCGAGATCCGCTCGCACATCGAGAACAAGCTCTCGCACGCGGGCCTCTCCAAGATCACGATCAAGAAGGGCTCCGGCGAGGTCGAGGTCGACATCTCGACCGCGCGTCCCGGCATCGTGATCGGCAAGTCCGGCACCGAGGTCGATGCGCTGCGCCGCGAGCTCCACAAGCTCACGGGCAAGCCCGTCAAGGTCAACATCAAGGAGATCAAGCGCCCGGAGCTGGACGCCAAGCTGGTCGCGCAGTCGATCGCCGAGCAGCTCCAGAATCGCGTCGCCTTCCGCCGCGCGATGAAGCGTGCGCTGACCTCCGCCATGCGCTCCGGCGCCAAGGGCGTCAAGGTCCAGGTGTCGGGCCGGCTGGGCGGCGCCGAGATGGCCCGGACCGAGGGCTACTCCGATGGCCGCGTGCCGCTGCACACCCTGCGCGCCGACATCGACTACGGCTTCATCGAGGCCAAGACGACCACCGGCCGGATCGGTGTGAAGTGCTGGATCAACAAGGGCGAGGTCATGCCCGAGGGTTACCGCTCCGAGCGGGCCGAGGAGGACGGTCGCTAGCCATGTTGATGCCGAAGCGGGTTCGCTACCGCAAGCAGATGCGCGGCCGGCGCCGGGGCTACTCCAAGGGAGGGACCACGGTGGCGTTCGGCGAGTATGGGCTCAAGGCCCTCGATCGCGGCTGGATCACCAACCGCCAGATCGAGGCCGCCCGAGTAGCGATGACGCGCAAGATCAAGCGTGGTGGGAAGGTCTGGATCAACGTCTTCCCCGACAAGCCGATCACCAAGAAGCCCCTCGAGACCCGGATGGGCTCGGGCAAGGGCAACCCCGAGGGCTGGGTCGCCGTCGTCAAGCCGGGCAAGGTGATGTTCGAGCTGGCCGGCGTCCCGGAGGACCTGGCGAAGGACGCGATGCGCCTCGCCGGGCACAAGCTTCCGATCAAGACCAAGTTCGTCCGCCGCGAGGGCGTGGAGCAGCAGTGATGAAGGCCTCCGAGGCGCACAACCTCAAGGACGACGAGCTGGTGGAGCGCATCCGCCAGACGCGCGAGGAGCAGTTCGCGCTGCGACTCCAGCACGCCACCGGCGAGTTGGAGAACACCTCGCGAATCACGGCGGTCCGCAAGGACGTCGCCCGGTTGCTGACCGTGGCGAAGGAGCGGGGAATCGATCTAGAGCAGGAGCTGAGGGTCTGATGGCAGACGAAGAGCAGAAGAACGAAGAGCAGCAGGAAGAGCAGGCTCCGGAGGAGGCTCCGGCCGAGGAGGCCCAGCCCGAGGAGACGCCTGCCGAGGAGCCCCAGGCCGAGGAGAATCCGGCTGAGGAGGCCCCTGCTGAGGAGCCGGCAGCCGAGGAAGAGGCTCCTGCCGAGGAGGCTCCTGAAGCTGAGCAGGAGGCGGAAGCCTCGGATACGGCCGCAGCCGAAGGCGAGACCGTGGCCGATGATTCTGGGGCGGATGATGACGGACTTGACTGGAAGGCCCGCCGCCGGCTGGAGCGATCCCGGCGCCCCGGCGAGCCGAACCCCCAGCAGAGCCCGGAGGAGCGCGCCGCCGCCCGCGCCGAGGAGCGCAAGAAGGCCGCCGGCCGGCGTTCCTCCTACCGGACGAAGCGCCGCACGAAGTCAGAGGCCGGCACCGGGACACCACCGGCAGAGCGCCGCTCCGCGGGCCGCAAGACCAGGCAAGGCCGCGTCGTCTCGAGCAAGCCCGACAAGACCATCACCGTTGCGATCGAGGTCGCCAGGCGCCATCCCCAATACGAGAAGATCGTGCGGCGCTCCCGCACGCTGCACGCGCACGACGCGCGCAACGAGGCCGGGGAGGGTGACCTCGTCCGGATCATCGAGACGCGGCCCATGTCGCGGACCAAGCGCTGGCGCCTCGTCGAGATCCTGGAGAAGGCTAAGTGACCCTCCTCGACACACAACACCCGCGGCAGACGCCAAGGAGGGTCACTTCGTGATCCAGCAGGAGTCCAGGCTCAGGGTCGCCGACAACTCCGGCGCGCGCGAGATCCTCTGCATCCGCGTCAAGGGCGGATCGGATCGACGCTACGCGCGGATCGGCGACACGATCACCGCCACGGTCAAGCAGGCCACGCCGCGCGGCGGCGTGCGCAAGGGTGAGGTCGTCCAGGCGGTTGTGGTTCGCACCCGCAAGCAGCTCGGCCGCGGCGACGGCACCTACATCTCCTTCGACGAGAATGCCGCCGTCCTGATCGACGACAACGGCGCCCCGCGAGGCACCCGGATTTTCGGCCCCGTGGCCCGCGAGCTGCGCGACAAGAACTTCATGCGAATCGTCTCCCTCGCCCCGGAGGTCCTGTAGCGGTGCCTCCTTCCACGACAGCACGCCTCAGCCGGCTGCAAACCGTCGCCGGCCTGCGTCCTCGCTCGCTCGCCTGCCTAGAGGCAGGCCACGCTCGCTGCGTCCTTGGCCGGCTCGGTTTTCGCTCGGCTGAGTCGCACTGCCGTGAAAGGAGTCACCGCTGATGGCGAAGATGCGCGTCCGCACGGACGACGACGTGATCGTGATCGGCGGCAAGGACCGTGGCAAGCGAGGCCGCGTGATCCGGACCGACCCCAAGAAGGGCTACGTCTTCATCGAGGGCCTCAACATGATCAAGCGCCACCAGCGCCCGCGCTCCGTCAAGGACACGCAGAAGGGCGGCGAGGTCGGCGGGATCATCGAGCGGGAGGGGCCGATCCACGTCTCCAACGTGATGCTGCTCGACAAGGAGGACAACAAGCCCACCCGGGTCAAGATCGAGCGCGCGGACGGCAAGCGCAAGCGCGTCGCGGCCAGAACAGGAAGGGACCTCGACTGATGGAAGCCGCCACCGAACAGCAGAAACAGGCCGCCCCGCCGCCGCGGCTGCGGGAGGCCTACGAGCAGGAGGTGAAGCCTGGGCTCACCAAGCGCTTCGGTTACTCGAGCCCGATGGCGGTCCCGACCCTGGACAAGATCACCCTGAATATGGGTCTGGGAGAGGCGAAGCAGAACACCCAGATGCTCGAGGCCGCCACCGAGCAGCTCGCGACGATCGCCGGGCAGGCCCCCAGCGTGCGCCGCGCGAAGAAGTCCGTCGCCAACTTCAAGGTCCGCGAGGGCATGCCGGTGGGCGTCGCCGTGACGCTTCGGCGGGCGCGGATGTGGGAGTTCCTCGACCGGCTCAACTCGATCGCCGTGCCCCGGATTCGTGACTTCCGCGGCCTCAACCCGCGCTCCTTCGACGGCCGCGGCAACTACTCGATGGGCATCCGCGAGCAGATCATCTTTCCCGAGATCGACTACGACTCGATCGACGAGGTCCGTGGCCTCGACGTGACGATCACCACCACCGCCAAGACCGATGAGGAGGCCTTCGCGCTGCTCGACGGGCTCGGGATGCCGTTCTCCCAGGAGGGCCGTCCCGGCCAGGAGGACGCCGAGGCCGAGGCCGAGGAGGAGCGCCGCAAGGAGGAGGCTCGCGAACGGGCCGAGGCCGAGGCGGCCGCGCTCGAGCAGCTCAAGGAGGAGAACCCGGAGGCCTACGCCAAGCCCGAGAAGCCCGAGGAGGGCGAGGAGGGTGAGGAAGGCGCCGAGGGTGACGGCAAGGCCGAGGGCGGCGGCGAGGCCAAGGCCGACGGCGATGCCGGCGGCTCGGAAGAGACTTCAAGCGACAAGGAAGAAGGCTGATGGCGAAGACATCACAGAGGGTGCGGCAGCGCCGCGAACCCAAGTTCAAGACCCGCGGGTACCACCGATGCCGCCGCTGCGGCAGACCGCGCGCGTACTACCGCAAGTTCGGCCTCTGCCGGATCTGCCTCCGCGAGGCCGCGCACAACGGCTACGTGCCCGGAATGACCAAGTCGAGCTGGTAGACCGCCATGACTGAGACCACATCATGCTGACCGACCCGATCTCCGATTACCTGAACCGCATCCGCAACGCGCTCCTCGCTGACCACGAGGAGGTGGTGATCCCCGCCTCGAGGCTGAAGCGGGAGATGACCCGCATCCTCAAGGAGCAGGGCTACATCACCGACTTCACGGTCGAGCCCGGGCGCGTCGGAGAGGTGATCAAGGTCCGCCTTCGCTACACGGAGAACCGCGACCCGGTGATCAGCGGCATGGACCGGGTCTCCCGTCCCGGGCGGCGGCGCTACGTGCCCAAGGACGAGGTCCCGCGCGTCTTCGGAGGCATGGGCACCACGATCATGTCGACCTCGCGCGGCGTCATGACCGGCCACGAGGCCCGGCAGAGGGGCGTCGGCGGAGAGGTCGTCGCGCACGTCTGGTGAGTGGGATCCGCTGATGAGCCGAATCGGAAGAAAGCCAATCGAGATCCCCGAGGGCGTCGAGATCGACGTCAAGCCCGGTGCTGTCTCCGTCAAGGGCCCCAAGGGCGAGCTCGACCAGCGGGTCGACACCGACATGAAGGTGGCGATCGACGACGGCACCCTGACCGTCGAGCGGCCCACCGACCGGGGCGAGCACCGTGCCCTGCACGGGCTCACCAGGAGCCTGATCGCGAACATGGTGGAAGGGGTCACCGACGGCTTCGAGCGGCGCCTCGAGATCCAGGGCGTCGGCTACCGGGCCAACCTCAAGGGCAAGAGCCTCGAGATGGCGCTCGGCTACTCCCACCCCGTGACGATCGAGGCGCCGGAGGGCATCGAGTTCGAGGTCCCGCAGCCGACCGAGGTCGTGGTCCGCGGGATCGACAAGCAGCTGGTCGGCGAGACCGCCGCGCGCATCCGCAAGACGCGGCCGCCCGAGCCGTACAAGGGCAAGGGCGTGCGCTACGCCGGCGAGCACGTCGCCCGCAAGGTCGGGAAGAGGGCCTGATGGCCGTCCTCACCAAGCCACAGAAGAGACTTCGCCGGCGCCGGCGGGTTCGCGCCCGCATTCGCGGCAATGCCGAGCGGCCGCGCCTGTCCGTGTACCGGTCCAACCGCGGCGTGTTCGCCCAGCTGATCGACGACGATGCCGGCCGCACGTTGGCGTCCGTCTCCTGGACGGAGGACGAGCTCCGCAAGCTCGGCTCGATGGAGCAGGCCAAGCGCGCTCGGGGAGCTGCTGGCCGAGCGCGGGAAGGCCGCCGGAGTCGAGACCTGCGTCTTCGACCGCGGTGGATACCGCTTCCACGGCCGCGTCGCCGCGATCGCCGAGGGCGCCCGCGAGGGGGGTCTGAAGTTCTGATGGCCGCCAGGACAAACCCGCTACCTTCGTCGGTCCGATGGCTGTAGAGAGCGTCAGTCCAAAGGGTCTCGACCTGCAGGAGCGGGTGATCGAGATCAACCGCGTCGCGAAGGTCGTCAAGGGCGGCCGGCGCTTCTCGTTCACCGCCCTGGTGGCGGTCGGCGACGAGGACTCCGTGGTCGGGATCGGCTACGGCAAGGCCCGCGAGGTCCCGCTGGCGATCCAGAAGGCGGTCGAGGACGCCCGCAAGAACCTGATCCGGATCCCCAAGTACGGGCAGACCCTCACCCACCGCGTGATCGGCCGCTACGGCGCCGGACACGTCGTCCTGCGCCCGGCGAGTCCCGGTACCGGCGTGATCGCCGGAGGCGGCGTGCGCGCCGTGCTCGAGCTCGGCGGGATCCGCGACGTGCTCACCAAGAGCATCGGCACCCAGAACCCGATCAACCTGGTCAAGGCGACCATGTCGGGCCTCGAGAGCCTGCGCAGGCCGGAGGACGTGGCGAAGCTCCGCGGTATCTCGATCCGCGAGGTGCTCGGCGTCGGGAACGGCAACGGCGCTGCGAAGGAGGAGACGCCCAAGGAGGTTGAAGCCGAGGACGGTTCTTCTGGTGGCGAAGCCGTCAACACCTCCTCCGAGGAGCCTTCGTAATGGCAGACGTCGCCCTCAAGCAGGTCCGCTCCTCGAACGGCGCCTCCGGCGTCCAGCGCGACACCCTTCGCTCGCTCAAGCTCGGCCGGATCGGCAGGGAGGCGAAGCACGCCGACACGCCGCAGCTCCGGGGGATGATCCGCACCGTGAGCCACCTGGTGGAGGTCGAGGGTGGCTGACGAGAAGAAGGATCAGGTCGGCCTGCACACGCTGAAGCCCGCCCCTGGCTCGCGCCACCCGCGCAAGCGGCTTGGGCGCGGCCCCGGGACCGGTCACGGCAAGACCTCCGGCCGCGGCCACAAGGGTGCCGGCGCCCGCTCGGGCAGCAAGCGCAAGACGGCATATGAGGGCGGCCAGAACCCGATCCACATGCGGATGCGCAAGCTGCGCGGGCCGCACAAGAAGATGTCGATGCCCTTCGAGAAGTTCAGGACGCGGACGCAGCCGGTCAACCTCTCCGATCTCGATTCCCGCTTCAAGGCCAATGACGAGGTGACGCCGGAGTCGCTGCGCGAGGCCGGCCTGGCCAAGCGCCGTCACCCGGTGAAGATCCTCGCCCGCGGTGAGATCTCGAAGAAGCTGACCGTCAAGGCCCACGCCTTCAGCGCGCAGGCCAAGGAGAAGATCGAGGCGGCGGGAGGAACCGCGGAAATCATCTGATGCTGCAGACGGTCCTCAATGCCTTCACGGTCCAGGAGATCCGCAAGAAGCTGATCTTCACGGCGGGGATCCTCGCCCTCTACCGGCTCGGCGCCTATATCCCCTCGCCCGGAGTCGACGCGCAGGCGATCCAGGACGGCGTCAACGGCGTCGGGGGGTCGAACATCCTCGGCTTCCTCAACCTCTTTTCCGGCGGAAGCCTCTCGCGCCTGTCTCTGTTTGCGCTGGGGATCATGCCCTACATCACGGCCTCGATCATCCTGCAGCTCCTGACCGTGGTCGTGCCCTCGCTGGAGCGGTTGCAGAAGGAGGGCGAGGTCGGCCAGCAGAAGATCACGCAGTACACGCGCTACCTCACGGTTGCCCTCGCCTTCGCCCAGTCGCTCGGCTTCGTATTCCTGTTCACCTCCGGTAGCAGCAACATCATCGGCCAGCGGACCTTCCCGAAAGTCTTCCTGATCGTGGTCACCCTGACCGCCGGATGCACGATCCTGATGTGGATGGGAGAGCTGATCACCCAGCGCGGCATCGGCAACGGGATCTCGCTGATGATCTTCGCCTCGATCGTCTCCCGCCTCCCAGAGGGCATCTCGAAGTGGTGGAGCAACCCGGACCAGGTCTTCGTCGTGATGATGCCCTTCATCGCGCTGGCGGTGATCGTCGCCATCGTCTTCGTCCAGGAGGGCCAGCGCCGGATCCCGGTGCAGTACGCGAAACGCGTGGTCGGCCGCCGGATGACGGCGGGAGGGTCGACCTACTTACCGCTGCGCGTGAACATGGCGGGCGTGATCCCGGTGATCTTCGCCGCCTCGATCATGGCCTTTCCCCCCACCATCGGGCAGCTCATCAACACCCCCGCGGCGCTCGACTTCGCCGCGTTCTTCAGTCCCAACAGCTGGCACTACGTGGTCGGCGAGGTCTTCTTCATCATCATCTTCACCTACTTCTACACGGCGGTCACCTTCAACCCGGTGGACCAGGCCGACAACCTGAAGAAGTACGGCGGGTTCATCCCCGGCGTGCGACCCGGGCGACCTACCGCCGAATACCTGGACCGCATCCTGTCCAGACTCACCTTCCCCGGCGCCCTCTACCTGGGCGCGGTCGCTGCGTTGCCGACAATCCTGATCAGCCAGACGTCGGCGAACTTCTTTTTCGGCGGGACCTCGATCCTGATCGTCGTCGGCGTGGCCCTCGACACCGTCAAGCAGCTCGAGGCCCAGCTGATGATGCGGAACTACGAGGGCTTCCTGAAGTGACGCGCGCGATCGGGTGCCGGGCTTGCCCGAGCTGAACCTCATTCTCCTCGGCCCGCCCGGCAGCGGGAAGGGGACCCAGGGAGAGCGCCTCCAGGAGGACTTCCGGCTTCCGTACTACGCGACGGGGGACATCCTGCGTGCCGCGGTCAAAGACGGGACCGAGATCGGCAGGCAGGCCAAGGAGTACATGGACCGCGGCGATCTGGTGCCCGACGAGGTGATCATCGGGGTGATCGCGGAGCGCCTTCAGCAGGAGGAGGCCGCGGACGGCTTCATCCTCGACGGGTTCCCGCGCACGGTCCCTCAGGCCGAGGCACTCGACCAGAAGATGAAGGAGCTCAAGCGAGACATCACAGCGACCATCCTGATCGACGTCCCCGAGAAGGAGGTGCTTCGCCGCCTGGGAGGGCGCCGCACCTGCGAGAAGAACCCGAGCCACATCTACCACGTCGAGTTCGACCCTCCGAAGGAGGAGGGGGTCTGCGACATCGACGGCGGCAAGCTGATCGTCCGCGACGACGACCAGCCCGAGGTGATCAAGAACCGCCTCAAGCAGTACAACGAGAAGACCAAGCCTCTGATCGAGTACTACGAGGAGCGTGGCATCCTCAACCGGGTGGACGGGAGTCACTCACCGGACGAGGTCGAGGAGAACATCCACGGCATCCTCGCAACGCTCCGGCGCGAGGAAGAGGAGGGGATGTGAGACGGACGGAACCATGTATCGCGGCATGATCATCCGCAAGACCTCCGAGCAGATCGATGCGATGGCAGAGGCCGGGAAGATCCAGGCCCGCTGCCTGCGGATGCTCCGCTCCAAGGTGCGGCCCGGCGTGACCACCAAGGAGCTCGACGACGCCGCGGAGAAGTTCATCCGCTCCCAGGGGGCGGTCCCCTCGTTCAAGGGCTACCGAGGTTTCCCGGGCTCGATCTGCACCTCGCCCAACTCGATGGTCGTCCACGGCATTCCCGGGCCCTTTGAGCTGCGGCGCGGCGACATCCTCTCGATCGACGTGGGCGTCACCTACGAGGGCTGGGTCGCCGACGCGGCGATCACCGTCCCGATCGGCGAGGTGCCCGAGGGAGCCGAGCCGCTCCTCACCACCACCAAGGACGCGCTCTTCGAGGGCATCGCCCAGGCGGTGAAGGGCAATCACCTCAGCGACATCTCGCACGCCGTCCAGCAGCGGGTGGAGCGGGACGACCTCTCGATCATCCGCACGCTCGTCGGCCACGGCATCGGCCGCGACATGCACGAAGACCCCCAGATCCCGAACTTCGGCGATCCTGGCAAGGGACCGGAGCTCGAGATCGGCATGGTGCTGGCGATCGAGCCGATGGTGAACGCCGGCGGCGCCGACATCCGCATGGGCTCAGACGGCTGGGCCGTCTACTCCGCCGACGACTCGCTCGCCGCGCACTTCGAGTTCACGGTGGCAATCACCGAGGACGGCCCCCGCGTCCTCACCCCCTGGCATTTGGACTGAGCTAGCCCCGCATTTGGGCCAGGGAGGCAGAGGGGTTTGATCGGACCCTGGCTCGCTCTTTGCGGAAGTGGATCGCCTCATAGGTGATCAGGATCACCAGGACGACCGCGACCGCAGCGAGCGCCGCGAGTGAATCGGCGCTCAGGGCGAGTGGGATGAGCGCCAGCAGCGCGAGCGCTGCCAGGGCGCGGTGGGGGCTGAAGGTGCCGAGCGTGCGGAACCTGAAGCCGATCTGGCCGGCCAGGTAGAGGGCGGTGCCCCCGCAGAGCGCGATCGCGGGCACGGTGTCGAGCGGCTCGTGCACATGGGCGAGCGTCTCCCGCAGCCCGACGGCGAGCAGGACGATCCCGGCGATCATCGGGAAGTGCAGGTAGCTGTACGCGTCGCGCGCGAGTGGCGCCTGCTCGCCCGGCGGCGCCTCGATCAGCCGGCGCTCGGCCACGATCGCGACGATGTCGAAGTAGGCCCACCAGAGAGCCGCGACCGCCGCGATCCCGAGCACGGCGGCGAGCACCTCGCCGCCGTTCAGCTCGAAGTTCATCTCGGCTCCGGTGGCCAACACCGACTCGCCGAGGGCGATCATCACGATCAGGCCGTAGCGCTCTGCCAAGTGGCCGGGGTGTAGGCGGAACTCCTCGCTGCCGAAGAGCAGCGGCGTGGACCAGTCGATCAGGATCGCGAGGATCCACACCGAGGTACGCGCCCCGCCATCAAGGGCGCCGGCGACGATCAGCAGCGCCGAGCCGAGCAGCAGCCCTGGAGCGAGCTTCAGGATCGCCTCCAGGTTGTAGGCGTCTCCCTCCTGGCGCGTATTCCGCACGTAGAGGACGAGCTGCATCGCCCTGACGAAGAAGTAGGAGCAGCCGAAGAGCAGGCCGCGATCCCCGAACGCCTCCGGGATGCTGAGCGAGACGACCACCATCCCGGCCATCGCCGCGAACATGCAGAGGCGATTGACGTTCTCGTCCGGGTCGATCGTGTTCGTCAGCCACCCGTAGGCTGCCCAGGCCCACCAGACCGCGGCCAGGATCAGGATCCCCTCGCCGAGCCCCGACCAGTCGCCGTGATGCGCGACGGTCGCGGTCACCTGAGTGAACGAGAGGACGAAGACGAGGTCGAAGAAGAGCTCGAGCGGCGTGACCCGTTCTTCGCCCCCGGAATGAGGCCGTTCCTCCCGGTCCATCGGCTCGGTCGGGGTCTCCACGCAGCGCTTCTACCATGTCCTGGAGTGCCGGGGCGCTCACGCACGGCCCACGCACGCGCGCTGCTATCCTTCCACGGGTCGGTTCACGCTTGGCGTGGCCGGCGTTTTTCACGCCTGTAGGCCCGACTCCTGGGGCCGGCGGGCTTACTCCCAGCAAGATACGACCCCGCGAAAGAAGGGGAATGAAGGTACGAGCGTCTGTAAAGCCGATGTGCGAGAAGTGCAAGGTGATCCGCCGTGGCGGAGCCGTTCTCGTGATCTGTCCCAACCCTCGTCACAAGCAGAGGCAGGGTTAGATGGCGCGCATCGCGGGAGTCAACCTCCCTCTCAACAAGCGTGCCGAGATCGGCCTCACCTACGTCTTCGGTATCGGTCGCTCCACGGCCAACCAGATCCTCAAGGAGACCGGGGTCGACCCCAACACCCCGGTCAAGGACCTGACCGAGGACGAGATCATCAAGCTTCGAGACGCGGTCGAGAACCACGAGGTCGAGGGCGATCTGCGCCGGGAGCGCTCCCAGAACGTCAAGCGGCTGCAGGAGATCGGCTCCTACCGGGGACTCCGCCATCGTCGCGGCCTTCCGGTCCGGGGCCAGCGCACCAAGACCAACGCGCGTGGCCGCAAGGGCCCGCGCAGGATGAGCGTTGCGGGCCGCAAGAAGGCTCCGCAGCCCAAGTGAGCCGGGGAGGAACGCTCTAGATGGCAGCTCCCAAGAAGGGTCGCTCGCGCCGCAAGGTCCGCAAGAACGTCACCTACGGCCAGGCCCACATCAAGACTTCGTTCAACAACACCATCGTCACCCTCACCGACCCCGAGGGCAACGTGATCGCGTGGGAGTCCGCGGGCAGCGCCGGCTTCAAGGGCTCCCGCAAGTCGACTCCGTTCGCAGCCCAGGTGACCGCCGACGCGGCCGCCAAGAAGGGCATGGAGCACGGCCTCGAGAAGGTCGAGGTGTTCGCGAAGGGCGCCGGCTCCGGTCGGGAGACCGCGATCCGGTCCCTGCAGGCCGCCGGCCTCGACGTGACGACGGTGAAGGACGTGACGCCGCAGGCTCACAACGGGTGTCGCCCCCGGAAGCGGAGGCGCGTCTGATGGCCCGCGACACCGGAGCACAGTGCAAGCAGTGCCGCCGCGAGGGGCAGAAGCTGTTCCTGAAGGGCGCCCGCTGCTTCACCGACAAGTGCGGCGTCGAGCGCCGCTCCTATCCGCCGGGCGAGCACGGCCGTGGCCGGATGCGGCAGTCCGAGTACCGGGCGCAGCTGCGCGAGAAGCAGAAGGCGAAGCGCTACTACCAGGTGCTCGAGAAGCAGTTCGCGACTTATTACGACAGGGCAAGCCGGCAGGAGGGCGTCACGGGCGAGAACCTGCTGCGGCTGCTCGAGTGCCGGCTGGACAACGTCCTGGTGCGCCTCGGCTTCGCGGCGTCCCGCCGCCAGGCCAGGCAGCTGGTCAGCCATGGCCACTGGACCGTGAACGGCCGCCGTGTCGACATCCCCAGCTACCAGGTGAAGCCGGACGACGTGATCACCATCAAGCCGAACAGCGCCGCCACGGACGTTGTCCGGGACGCGACCGAGCTCACGTCGGGAGTGCCGGCCTGGCTGCAGGCCGACCACGACTCACTCAATGCAAAGGTGCTGAGGCTCCCTGATAGGAGCGAGATCTCAGCGCCGGTCGAGGAACAGCTCATCGTCGAGCTGTACTCGAAGTAACCCCCCAGAGAAGGAAGTAGATACCTGATGGAAGCCATGACCACCCTGCCAGATTTCCAAATCCCGAAGATCGCGGGCGAGGATGCCGAGGAGAACAAGGGCACCTTCACCATCGAGCCGCTCGACAAGGGCTTCGGCTACACGTTCGGCAACAGCCTCCGCCGCGTGCTGCTCTCCTCCCTCGGCGGCGCCGCGATCACCAGCGTTCGCATCGAGGGCGTGGCTCACGAGTTCTCGACCATCCCGGGCCTGAAGGAGGACGTCACCGACCTCGTCCTCAACCTGAAGGACGTCGTGGTGCGGATGCACACCGATGCCGATGAGGTGGAGACCCCGCTGGTCGCGACCGGCCCCGGCGAGGTCAAGGCCAAGGACATCGACCTGCCCGCGGGCGTCGAGATCCTCAACCCTGAGGCGCCGATCGCCACGCTCGAGAAGAAGACCAAGCTCGAGATGTACCTGACGATCGGGCGCGGCCGCGGCTACTCGCCGGCGGACGAGAACAAGTCCGACGACAAGCCCATCGGCGTGGTTCCAATCGACGCGATCTTCTCGCCGATCCGCCGCGCCGCCTACTCCGTCGACGCCGCCCGAGTCGGGCAGCGGACCGACTTCGACAAGCTCACGCTCGAGGTCGAGACCGACGGCTCGATCGAGCCGGGTGCGGCGCTGCGCGAGGCCGCCGAGATCCTGATCAAGAGCCTGGCGATCTTCACCACCGCCGACCGCGTCGACGAGCTGCGGGGCGAGGGCGCGATTGCCGTGAGCGACGGGGCCGGTGGGGGCGGCGAGCCCGCATCGGTGCCCGGTGCCGATGGGCTCGACGAGATCCTGATCGAGGAGCTCGAGCTGGGCGTCCGCTCCTACAACTGCCTGAAGCGCGCCGGCATCCAGACCGTCGGCGAGCTCGTACGGAAGTCGGAGTCGGAGCTCAACGCGATCCCGAACTTCGGTCGCAAGTCGATCGAAGAGGTCCAGGAGACGCTCCGCGCACGCGGCCTCTCGCTGCGAGCGGACTAGGGCAACTAGAGTTCCTGCCCGGAGCGACGGCGATGAGGCACCAGCGCAAGAGAGCAAAGCTGAGCCGGGATGCGGCTCACCGCACCTCAATGCTTCGCACCATGTCGAAGCAGCTGATCGAGCACGAGCGCATCCGGACGACTCAGCCGAAGGCGAAGGCGCTGAAGCCCGAATTCGAGAAGCTGATCACGCTGGCCAAGCGGGGTGACCTCCACGCCCGACGGCAGGCGCTGTCGGAGCTCCACAACGACAAGTTCGCGGTCCACAAGCTGTTCACGGAGATCGCTCCGCGCTACGAGAGCCGGCCCGGCGGCTACACGCGCATCGTCAAGCTCGGGCCGCGTCGCAGCGACTCGGCCGAGATGGTGTTCCTCGAGCTGGTCTAGCGGCCGGTCTTGAAGCTCGAGCCCGAGCCGCGGCGGTTCGGTCCGAGCGCGAACATCACGGCGAACGTGAAGACCACGATCACGCCGAGGACGACCCACTGGGCCCAATTCTCGATGGTCGAGAGCGCAACGACGCAGAGCGCGATTCCGACGATCAGGGCGATCACGCTGTAGATCGCGGAGCCCTTCTCCGAGCCTCGGCGGATCCCCTCTCCGCCCGCAAGCAGGTCGCTGCGCTCGTACTGAGAGCGCTGGGTGATGTCCGTGTTTGCCATATCTCTCCCTCTTCGACGCCGAGTCGAAGACACCTTACGCGCATCCGGGGCCGTTACGAAGTGAGTGGCCTCACAGACGGGGCGTCAGTTGCCGCGGCGATTGGGGCTGACGGCGATCATGAAGCCGATCACTGTCAGGATGATCGCGCCGAGCACGACCCACTGGGACCAGTTGTCGATCTGGTCGAAGGCGATCGCGGCGCCCACCATGCCGAGGATGAGGACGATGATCTCGTAGGAGGCCAGCCCGGCCCTGCTCGGCCCGTGACCGAAGAGCTCCTGGCGGGCCTCCTCCTGTGAGATCGAGGCTGGTTCGTCCGAGCCGGGCAGTGCCATCGCTGGGTAGTGTCGCGCACTTGTGACCACCTTGCGCATGAATTTGGCCTACCACGGCGCCGGCTTCGCGGGCTGGGCGGCCCAGCCCGGCCGCAGAACCGTGCAGGGTGAGCTGGAGAGCGCCCTGGAGCGGATCCTGGGCGGCCCCACGCCACTCACCGTGGCGGGGCGAACGGATGCAGGCGTCCACGCCTGGGGACAGGTGGCGAGCTTCGTCATCGAGCGCGAGCCGCCGGAGGAGCTGGCCAGGGCACTCAACTCGCTCACCGGCCCGGATCTGGCCGTACTGAGCGCGGAGGCGGCCCCCGACGGCTTCGATGCCCGGCGCGACGCGCGGGCGCGCACCTACTGCTACCGCGTTCTCTCCGACCTGACCCCGAATCCATTCGAGGCGGGTGTTTCGCTGTTCTGGCCGCACCGGGTCGATCGAGGCGAGCTCGCTCGCTGCGGCGACGCCGTGCGCGGAACGCATGACTTCACCGCCTTCACGCCCACCCAGACCGAGCACGTCCGTTTCGAGCGGGATGTTTTTCGCGCCGACTGGCACGAGAAGCCCGCGGTCCTGGGGGAGGGCACCGTGCTCGAGCTCTGGATCGAGGCAGATGCCTTCATGCGCAATATGGTCCGCGTGCTGGTGGGCACCATGCTCGAGGTCGCCGGTGGCCGCCGTTCGTTCGAGGACTTCCGGTCACTCCTGGAGGGAGCGCCACGGGAGCGGGCCGGAGACACGGCGCGAGCTCATGGACTGCACCTGGCAGGCGTGAGCTACGGGGCCTAGGGCGTGCGTCACAGAGGCGGCTAGCTCCCCACCTAGAATCGGTGGTCGGATGCGCGTTCTGATCACCAACGACGACGGGATCCAGGCGACGGGGCTGAATGCCCTGCGCCGCGAGCTGCGCAAGAACCCCGATCTCGAGGTCCACATGATCGCGCCGGACTCCAACCGCAGCGCGACCGCGCGCAGCATCACGACCCGTTCTCCCCTCTGGGTCGAGGAGATCGTCTTCGACGACGGCTCGAGCGGCTATGCGACCGACGGGACCCCCGTGGACTGCGTGCGCTTCGCCGAGCTCGGCCTGGTCGGAGAACGGCCCGAGCTGATCGTCTCGGGCATCAATCACGGCTCAAATCTCGGCGACGACATCACCTATTCGGGAACCGTGGCCGCAGCTCTGGAGGGCATCGTTCTCGGCATCCCCGCGATCGCGATCTCCCAGCAGTCGGCGGCGCGCGAGATGGACTTCCGCTGGGGCCGTGAGTTCGACTTCTCGGTGGCGGCGGCGTTCGCCGCCGAGCTGGTCAAGCGCGTCGCCGAGGACCCGTTGCCCGCGGACACCCTGCTCAACGTCAACTGCCCGGCGGGGTCTCCCAGCGGCATCGAGGTGACGCACCTGGGCAAGCGCCTCTACAACGACGAGATGAAGCTCGTGGACGAGGATCCCGAGTCCGGCAGGCACAGGTACCAGATCTACGGCTTCGAGCCCTCGTTCGAGGACGAGCCGGGCTCCGACCTTTCGGCGATCGCGGCCGAGCGCATCTCGGTCACCCCAGTTCACTTCGATCTGACCGACCGGCCGAGCCTCGACCGGCTGAAGGGCTGGGATTTCGCCGGGATGCTCGGCCAGGCCGAGTCGCGGACCACCCCGAATGACACGGCCGGAGAGGCCTCCACCCGGCGGTGAGCGCTCCAAAGGGGGCAAAGAGGCGCGCCGAGGAGCTGCGGCGGGAGATCGGCAAGCACGATCACCGGTACTACGTGCTCGACGACCCGCTGGTCTCGGACACCGAGTACGACGACCTCCTCCGCGAACTGCGGCAGATCGAGGAGGCCAACCCCGAGCTGCTCACCCCCGACTCCCCGACGCAGCGCGTTGGCGGGAAGCCGCTCGACAAGTTCAAGCAGGTCGAGCACCACGAGCCGATGCTCTCGCTCGCCAACGCCCGCAACGAGGACGAGCTGCGGGCCTGGGCCAAGCGGGTCGAGCGCCAGCTCGAGCGCCTCGACATCTCCGGGCGCGAGATCCGCTACGTGACTGAGCCGAAGGTCGATGGCCTGGCGATTTCGCTCACCTACGAGAACGGCGTCTTCACCCGCGGGGCGACGCGGGGCGACGGCCGCATCGGCGAGGACGTCACGCAGAATCTGAAGACGATCAAGGCGATCCCGCTGAGCATCAAGGACGCGGCCGAGCTGGTCGAGGTGCGCGGCGAGATCTACCTGCCGATCGCCGGCTTCACCAAGGTGAACGAACAGCGGGCGCAGGACGGCGAGCCGACCTTCGCCAATCCTCGCAATGCGGCCGCCGGGTCGCTCCGCCAGCTCGATTCATCGATCACCGCCACCAGGCCGCTCTCGATCTGGTGCTACGGAGTGGCCGCCCTGCGGGGCTGGGAGCCCGACAGCCACTCGGGGTCGCTCGAATGGTTGCGCGAGCGCGGCTTCAAGGTCAACGACGACATCTCGATCCTGCACGGCGTCGACGAGGTCGCGGAGCGCTGCCGCTGGTGGGAGAACCGCCGCGACGCGCTCGACTTCGAGATCGACGGAGTCGTGGTCAAGGTCGACGATCGGGGGCTGCAGCGCGAGCTCGGCGTCGCTGGACGAGAGCCCCGCTGGGCCGTCGCCTGGAAGTTCCCGCCGACGACGGCCACGACCAAGCTCAACAAGATCGTCTGGAACGTCGGGCGCACAGGGCACCTGCTGCCGTTCGCGATGCTGGAGCCGGTGCACGTCAGCGGCGTCACGGTCAGCACCGCCACGCTCCACAACGAGGAGGACCTGGAGCGGAAGGACGTCCGTGAGGGCGACGAGGTGGTCGTGATGCGGGCGGGCGACGTGATCCCGCAGGTCGTCTCGCCGATCACGCAGCGGCGCAGGAAGGGGGCCCGCAAGCCCAGGCCGCCGAAGAAGTGCCCTCTCTGCGGCACCCCCACTGTGAAGCCCGAGGACAGCGTCTTCACGATCTGCCCGAACCGGACCGGCTGCCCGGGCCAGCAGTTCCAGCACGTCAAGCACTTCCGCGGCGCCCTCGAGATCGAGGGGCTGGGCGAGAAGAACGCCTACCGCTTTCTGCAGGAGGGCGTGATCTCCGACGCCGCCGACATCTTCGACCTGACCGCCGAGCGGATCGCCGAGCTCGAGGGCTTCGGCCAGATCTCGGCCGAGAACCTGATCGAGGAGATCGAGGGCGCGAAGAAGATGCCCTTCTCTCGCGTCCTGTACGCGCTCGGGATCCCGGGGATCGGCTTCGTCAACGCCGAGTCTCTCGCCGAGCACTTCGGCACGATGGACGCGCTCCTCGAGGCGCAGCCCGAGGAGATCGTGCAGGCGGAGGGGATCGGCCCGGTGCTGGCCGAGCAGATCTACGAGGAGCTCTCCGAGGACCGAACCCGGAAGCTGATCGAGCGGCTGCGGAAGGCCGGATTACGCATGGAGCTCGATCGCTCCGAGCGCCGCAAGCAGGGTGGCCCGCTCGACGGCAAGACCCTCGTGCTCACCGGCACGCTCCCGAACCTGAGCCGCGAGCAGGCCACACGGCTGATCCGCCTGGCCGGTGGGAAGGTGGTCAACTCGGTCTCGAAGAAGACCGACTACGTGATCGCCGGGGACAGTCCCGGCTCCAAGCTGGCAAAGGCGGAGGAGTTCGGGACCGACGTGATCGACGAGAAGGGCCTGCAAAAGCTCGTCGGCGAGGACGGTGCGCCCAGTAAGGGCACGCCCCCGCGGGGCCGGGTCTAAGCAAGTGCCCTAGCCGCTCGGTGCGGCCTTTTCAGCCGCCCTCCTCCTCAGACGGGATCCGGACCTGCCAAGGTGTAGCGCCACTAGGGCCACCGACAGCGATCCCAACAGCGAGGGCCGAGGTCAAGTGGCTATAGCTGCATAACACGAGAGGGGCGACCATGCTCCAGAGCACGACGCTCGCCGAAGGGCACGTCCACCGGATGCTCGCGACTGGGTCCCCGTTCGATGAGATCGAGGACTACATCAACAAGACCAAGCTGCGCGATCTCCAGAAGTCGGCACTTTGGCTGATCGCCTGGTCGGGGCAGGAGCGCTCCGTGCAGCGCCGAGTTGCGCACGAGGCGTTAGCCCTCAGCTAGATCTAGCGCGAGAAGCGGGCGATCAGGGCCGCCATCCGGTCCTGGACCACGTGGGCGCGGTCGACGTTCACCCGGTTCATCAGCAGCGAGAAGATCACGGCATGGTCCGCGTCATCGCCGCCGCGGAAGCAGTAGCCCGAGAGGGCGCTGACTCCGTCGAGCGTTCCCGTCTTCAGGTGGCAGTTGCCGGCGGCGGCCGTCCCGCGCATGCGGTGGGCCACCGTCCCGGTGCGGCCGGCGACTGCGAGGGAGTCGATCCACGCGTCCCGCAGGCGCTCCTGGGCGAGCTGCTCATCGGGCGACTTCTTCTTGTCGATCTCGATTATCGAGGCGAGCAGCTTGACCACTGACGCAGGGGAGGCCTTGTTGCGACGCGTCAGCCCTGAGCCGTTCTCGCCGTTGAATTGCGCACCCTGGCTGGACGCGAAGCGGCGCACCACGTCGATGCCCCCGGCGGTCGATCCGCTGCTGCCGAACTGGGCTCCGACGTCCTTGAGGAGCATCTCGGCGTAAAAGTTGTTCGAGGGGACATTTGTGTCCTGGACCAGGTCGGCCATGGTCTCCGACCCGTAGTCGGCGATCTGGTTGGCTCCCTGCGGGACGCTCGCCGGGGTGACGCTGTTCCCGATCGAGATCCCGTCCTTGCGGAGTGCGTCCTCGAACTTCTGGGCGGCGCTCTTGGCCGGGTCGCTCGAAGAGCCGTTGTCGACCACCAATCCGGAGAGTGTCCCGACGCCCTCCGGGGTGATCCCGTGCTCCGGAATGCCGGCGACGTGGTCGAGGAAGGAGTCGTCGTAGCGCAGCGGGCCCTGCACCGTGGTCACTCCCGCCGCGCGAACCCGGTCGGCGAGCTTCGTCAGGCCGGTCGCGCTCAGTGTCGGATCTCCGCCGCCGCGCAGGTAGAGGCCCTGGCTGACGCCGTCGCTGATGTCGTCCGTCGACCAGGCGGTCGTGTGCAGCCTGGTCTCGGGCAGGAAGCGCGCGAGCGCTGTCGAGGTGGTGAAGAGCTTTGAGTTCGAGGCCAGTATCCGCGTCCGCCCGCCCTTGCGGGCGAAGAGCACCTGGTGGGTGCTCGGATCGAAGACGAACGCGCCGCTCTTGCCGACCCTGCGGAAGAGCTTGCCAAGACCCGCAGCCAGCTTCGAGCGTGAGACGGCGGTATGGGCCGCCGCGGCGCCATAGGCGACGGGCGTGGCGAAGGCCTTGTCCGGGGCCTGCGGGCGTGCCTGAGCGGCCGTGGCAGGCGCGATCAGGGCCGCCACGAGCAGCGCGATTCCTATCACCCCTTTGTGCCTGAGCATCCTCATCCGTTCGGCGCGGCCACACCGCGCTCCTGCCTGAAACAGCCCCCAGCGGGCAAGGTAGCGGTGCCTAGCTGGCTGACCAGCCCGCACCGCTGGCATAATCCCCTCTCCCATGGGGAAAGTCGTCCAGTTCGACGGCCCCGACGGTGAGCGCAGCGGCAGTTCCAGAGGGAGGAAGCGCCGCGGTCGGGGCGACAAGACCGCCTTGGTTCTCGGCGGCGGTGGGTTCACCGGCGGCGTCTACGAGATGGGCGCGCTGCGCGCGTTCGACCTCCTGGCGGTGAACCGCACAGTCAACGACTTCGACATCTACGTCGGCACGAGCGCCGGCGCGTTCGTCGCCAGCATGGTCGCCAACGGCGTCACCCCGGAGGAGATGTTCCGCGTCCTCGACAAGGCCCTCCCCTCGCCGATCGAGAATGCCTCGCTGCGCACTCTGCTCCGTCCGAATTACAAGGGTTTCGCCAATCGGCTGGCCCTGCTGCCGTTGCGAGCAGCGGCCACGGTCCGCCGGCTGGCGGGGAACATCGGCGAGATCTCCATGGTCGACATCGTCATGGGCCTGGCCGAGGGCCTTCCGACCGGGATCTACCACAACCGCGGGATCGAGGGGTACATCCGCACCGTGCTCTCGGACCCCGACCGCACCAACGACTTCCGGGGGCTCGACGCCGAGCTCCGGATCACCGCGACGGACCTCGACACCTGCGAGCGGATCGTCTTCGGCGAGGGAGAGTGGGACAACGTGCCGATCTCCCGCGCCGTTGCCGCCTCCGGGGCGCTGCCGATCGTCTACGAGCCATACGAGCTCCGCGGTCGCCAGCTCGTCGACGGCGGGATCGTCTCGACGACCAACGTCGACGTCGCCGTGGAGGCCGGCGCCAAGTTCATCGTCGTCGTCAATCCGCTGGTCCCGTACGTGAACGACTTCGAAACCCGGATCCCGACGGTCTTCGGCTCCCGGGTTCGCCGCGTCTCCGACATGGGCATGCCGGCCATCGGGAACCAGGCTTTCCGCCTGATGGCCCACGCCCGCCTGCACCTGGCGGTCCAGTCGTGGAACGAGCGCTTCCCGGACGTCGACATCATCCTGATCGAGCCCGAGTTCGACGACGAGCTGATGTTCGGGACCTCGATCCTCGATTATTCGTCTCGCCTGGAGATCGCCAAGCATGGGTTCGAGTCCGTCACCGTCAGGCTCGCCCGCGACTACCAGCGCTACAAGGAGATCGCCGCGCGCCACGGCATCGAGATCTCGGCTCGGCGCGTGCAGCGAGTCCTCGACACGGTGGTCGAGGAGGAGAAGGGGATTTCCGCCTGGCGGCGGGTGCTCGAGCAGACCACCGGCGCGCTGCTGCGACAATCGGATCAGGCCGAGGAAGCCGCCGAGAGCTAGCGCCGGTGAACGTCTCGCGCCGTCGCCTGGTCGGTGGGCTTGATCGATAGGTAGTCGACGTCGACATGCGGCGGGCGAGTCACCACGTAGGCGATTGCGTCCGCGACGTCCTCGGCGCTCAGCGGCCTCGTGCCCTCGTACACCTTGTCGGCCTTCTTGGCACCGATCCAGCGCCGATCACGAATACGGCGCCCGACGACTCCTTCGGGGTCGACCCGCACGACACGGTGATCGACACGTCCGCGCTGATCCGCCACCAGATCGCGGAGTTCCTGAAGCCGAGCGGCCAGATCATCGATCCGTGCGGCCCCGACCCCTGTTACGCCGCGGGCTGGCTCGGCCCGCCCTAGTACGACGGGCCTAGCGGGCGCCGCCCGACGCGATCTGCTCGGCGGCCGCCTCGATCAGCTCGGGTGTGCCGGCCTCCAATGCGGATGCCAGCGCCAGGCGCTCGAGTTCGCCTGCATCCATCGCGATCTGCCCGACGATCGCGTGCAGGGGGATCCCGGCGACGCGGCAGCGCCGGGCGACCTCGCCGGTCAGCTTGCCCTCCCGGCTGGGAGGGTCGAGCCGTCCCTCGCCGGTGATCACCGCATCCGCCCCCTCCAGACGGCGGTCGAAGCCGACGACGCCGAGTACGAAGGCGGCTCCCGGAACGAGGTGAGCGCCGAAGGCCGCCCAGAGGCCGCCCGAGAGACCACCTGCGGCCCCCGTCATCGCCCTGCCGCGCGGGTCGCGCGGAAGTGCCCCGGCCTGGGCCACGAGGCGCGAGGTCAGCCGCTCCACCTGCTCCGGCGAGGCTCCCTTCTGCGCCGCGAAGACCTCGGCCGCCCGCTCGAACGGAACCGAGGTGTCGCAGAGGACCTCCAGCTCCGCCGTTCCCACGCCGCCGCTCGCCTCGAGCGCCTCGATTGCGCCGCGGCCGCCGTCCATCGTCGCGGTGCCGCCCGCGGCGATCAGGATGCGATTGGCGCCCGCCTCGATCGACACGGCGATCAGCTCGCCGGTGCCCGCGCTGCTCGCCGACTCCGGATCACGCTCGCCCTCTCGAACGAGGTCGAGCCCCGAGGCCGCCGCGGCCTCGACGATCGCCGTGGACCCGTCGCGTACGAGCGCGTACTCAGCCTCGATCGGACGCCCCAGCGGATCGTGCGCCGCGGCGGTTCGCGTCTCTCCGCCCATTGCACCGAGCAGCACGGCGGCCGTTCCCTCGCCGCCGTCGGCGGCGGGGCAGAGGTCCGCGACGGCGCCGGCGCTCTCCACACCTCGGCCGATCGCCCCGGCGACCTGCTCTGCGCTGAGCGTCCCCTTGAACGAATCCGGGGCGACCAGGAAGGTCGCCAAGCTACGCGTAGAGCGAGTCGACGTCCTTCTCGAACTTGTCGGCGACGACGTTCCGCTTCACCTTCATTGTCGGCGTCAGCTCGCCGGTCTCCTGCGAGAGGTCGTGCGGCAGGATCTCGAACTTCTTTACCTGCTCGACCCGGGCGAACTTCTCGTTGATCTTGTCGAGGTGCTCCTGAATGATCGCCTGCATCCCCTCGTTGTTCCGCAGCTCGGCGGGGTCGGCGGGCCAGCCCCTCTCCTCGCAGAGCTTCGCGCACTCCTCCATGTCGAGCGTGACCAGCGCGATCAGGTAGGGCCGGCGGTCGCCGATGACGACGCACTGGGAGACGTAGGGGCTCTGCTTGATCTCGGCCTCGAGGTTCGCCGGGGTGATGTTCTTGCCGCCCGCGGTGATGATGATGTCCTTCTTGCGGCCGGTGATCGACAGGTAGCCGTCCTCGTCGAGCTCGCCGATGTCGCCGGTGTGGAGCCAGCCGTCCTCGAGCGTCTCGCGGGTCGCCTCCTCGTTCTTGTAGTAGCCCTGGAAGATGTTGGGGCCCTTCACAAGGATCTCGCCGTCGTCGGCGATCTTGATCTCGCAGCCGTTGAACGCCCGCCCGACCTTGCCGAACTTGAAGGCATCGGGCCTGGCGACCGTGGCCGCCGTCGAGGTCTCGGTCATGCCCCAACCCTCCAGAACGAGGATGCCCGCGGCGTCGAAGAAGCGCAGGATCTCGGGGTTGATCGGCGCGGCGCCGGTGACGCAGTTCTTGATGTTGCCGCCGAACAGGGCGCGGATCTTGGACAGCACCTGCTTGTCGGCGAACTCGTACTGCTTCCGCAGCAGCCAGCCGATCGGCTTGCCGGCCCGTTCGCGCTCACGGACCTTCTTGCCGACGCGGACCGCCCAGTTGAAGACTGCTTTCTTGAGGCCGCCGGACTTCTCCACCTCGCTCGTGGCCGCCGTGTAGATCTTCTCGAAGATCCGCGGCACCGACGGGAAGTACTCGGGCTTGACCTCGAGCAGGTTGGGGATGATCTTCAGCGGGTCCCGCTCCCAGTAGGCGATGTTGCCGCCCAGGTCGAAGCTCAGGAACTGGATCAGCAGGGCGAACGAATGGGCGAGCGGCAGGAAGAGGTAGGTCGTCGTCTCGCTGTCGAGGACGCTCTCGTCGAGGGCCATCGTGACCATCGAGCGGTAGTTGCCGTGGGAGATGACGCAGCCCTTCGGGGGACCGGTCGTGCCCGAGGTGTAGATGAAGGTGCAGATGTCGTCGGGCGTGACGGACTGCCAGCGCTGCTCCCACTCGGAGTCCGAGCGGCCCGAGCCGGCCTCGATCAGCTCGTCCATCGAGATCGCGTCGCCGCCCGAGCCGTCCATGCGCACCACGTGCTCGAGCTTCGGGACCTGCTCGCGGATCTCGTCGATCTTCGCCAGCTGCTCGTCGTCCTCGACGATCACCGCCTTGGCGTCCGAGTTCTCGATCACGTACCGACACTCCTCCGGGGAGTTGGTCTGGTAGATCGGAACCACCGTGGCGCCGACGCTGAGCGCGGCGAAGTCGAAGTACGTCCACTCAGGACGGGTGTTGGCGAGGACGGAGACCTTGTCGCCCTTCTCGATCCCGAGCTCGATCAGGCCGAGCGCGAGCTGCCGGACGATCTCGCCGACCTCGCGGTAGGTCTTGGAGACCCACTGGCCGGAGTCGTCCTTGTAGGTGACCGCGGCGAGGTCCGCGTGCCGTTGGGCGGCGAGCGGCATCAGGTCCGCGCAGGTCTTGCTGTTGGTGCTGGACTCGGCGGCGCTGTTGGTCGGCGCGACGGTCGCTGTCTCCATCTCTCCTCGGTCCTTTACGCGAGGGTGCGCCGTAGGCGCAACCCGTTTTTGTGGGGCCGCCTATCGCGGCCTCGAGACGGAGTGTATTAGGCCTGGCTGGGCAGCCAGGGTGCCAGCATCAGACGGGTTGCGCTTACGCGCACCCTCTCATTCAGGCAGTGGCCTGCTTGTTCTGCGCCTGGAACGCCCGCAGCGAGGACTCGAAGAGTGTCTTGTCGATCCGACCCTTGAGGACCGGGACGTTCATCTCGATGCACTTCGAGAGCACGTCGCGCCTCTTCATGTGCATCTCGTCGGCAAGCTCCGTGGGCGTCAGGTGAACGGACATATAAGGCCACTCCTCTCCTCGTGGACGCCGAAAAGGCAGGCTCCATATATATCGCTTCCGGGCGACGTGTCAATCGGTTTTCCGCAATTAGCGGGGGGATTGGCGGCCTAGATGGGGTTCGGAACGTCGATGAACTCGTGCTCCACCGAGAAGCGCTCCGCCACCAGCTCGCCGAGCCGCCGGACCCCGAAAGTCTCGGTCGCGTAGTGGCCGCCGGCGAGGAAATGGACGCCATACTCGCGCGCCTCGCCCATGACGGGCTCTGTCGGCTCGCCGGTCACCAGGGCGTCGAGGCCCAGCCGCCCCGCCTCGTGGATCGCAAACGAGCCCCCGCCGGTGACGATCCCGACGGTCGAGATCCGCTCGGGCCCCGAGTCGAAGGTGAGGGGCTCCTGTCCGACCGCGTCGCTCAGTCGCCGGCGGAGCTCGGCCAGGTCGATCGGATCGGGGAAGCGGCCGATCGCCCCGACGGCCGCCCCCCTGGCCTCGCCGAAGGGGCGCTCGTCGGGCTCCAGCCCGAGGGCGTCACGGAGCAGCGCGTTGTTGCCGATCTCGGCATGGGCGTCGAGGGGCAGGTGGTAGGCGGCGAGCGTCACATCTGAGCAGAGCAGCGCCCGCAGCCTGGCCGCCATCGGCGCCGACAGAGGCGAGACCTCCGATTCCCAGAGGAGTCCGTGATGCGTGAGGACCAGCTGCGCGCCCGAGTCGACCGCGGCCTGGAGAAACTCGAGGTTCGCCGAGACACCGGTCACGACCTTCGTCACTTCGGAGGCTCCCGGCACCTGTAGACCGTTCGGCCCGTAGTCCTCGAACGAGGCGACGTCCAGCAGGTCGTCGCAGAAGCCGAGGATCTCGTCGCGGGCTGCCACCGATCGCAGCGTAACTACCATGCCGCCATGAACCCGGGCAAGGCATCGGTGGAGGCGGAGGCGGACCCCTTCATCCAGTCGTTGATGGAGACCGACCTCTATTCGATCGGCGCCTACTTCTGCGACCAGCACCCGCAGCTCGTCGACGAGGTGGTCGAGCGCAGCGAGGCGATCGAGAGCCGCGGCCTCGAGAGCTGGGCCGCGGAGACGGAGACGCCGATCGAGGAGTGCTTCCGGACGCTCCTCACCGGGCTCGCGGTCCGCTACTACAAGGCCGTCGCCGGGTGAGTGAAGAGACTCCGCGCAGGCGCCCGAGACTGGTCGGGCTGATCGTGCTGGCGCTCATCCTCGTGCTGCTGGGCTTCGCGATCGTCAGCCTCTCGGTCGGCACCGGCACCGAGGAGGGAGGGGACATCCAGATCACCGGCGCCGCCGAGGTGCAGAGCCTGGTGGGCGGGATCCAGCAGGATGGGGCGCGACTCGGCTCCCCGGACGCGCCGGTGACGATTCAGGTGTTCAACGACCTGCAGTGCGATCCGTGCTCGGACTGGAACCGCGACGTGATCGTTCCCCTGATCAGCGGCCCCGTCCGCGACGGCCAGATTCAGATGATCTACCACAATTTTCCGATGACCGAGTCCGGCTTCTTCCTGGGCGCCTACGCCGCCGCGGCCGCTGCCAAGCAGGACTACGAATGGCAGTTCGTTCAGCTCTTCTTCGCGAACCAGGACGAGGCCAAGAAGCACGGTGCCGACCAGGAGTTCCTCAACAACATCGCCCGGGGGGTGGGAATCGTCAACTTCAACGTCGAGCAATGGCAACGCGACATGAACGGCGATGACATCACCTCCGTATTGGAGGACGACGAGCGGATCAGCGCCGAGCGCAAGCTCCCCATCGGGCCCGCGGTCGTGGTGGGAGGGCCGAACGGCACGCGCCAGCTGACCGAGTCGCCCTCGCTTGCGGACGTCCAGGCGGCGATCGCACAGGTGAGTTGACGGGGTTACCCTGTCCGCAGACCGGGGAGGGTCGCTTTCGCATGAAGGGCTGTCTCAACCGAAGCCGCACCTGGCTGCGCATGGCTGCGCCGCTGGCCGTCTGCCTGGGCCTGCTGGGCTCGGCCCCCCCGGCCGGAGCGGCGGTCACGATCGGGCAGCTTCCCTCCGGGCCGCCCACGGACAATTGCACGACGTCCGGCCTCGACTACCTGCAGCCGAGCGTCACCGGCGGGAACCTCTATGTGGCGAAGCAGGGGGGGACGATCACCTCCTGGACGACGAACTCCTCCGGTGCCGGCGCCACCTACGTGCTCAAGGTCTTTCGCCGGACCTCCGACCCGGATTCATTCCAGGTCATCGCCCATTCGTCGCCTCACGTCCTGACGAGCGGCCTCAACACCGTCTCGGTCAGCCTCCCGGTCAAGTCCGGCGACATGCTCGGCTACCACGAGACCGGCGCGGCCAACTCATGCGCGTTCACCCAGTTTGGCGACAACGTCCTCAACAGAGCTGGCGATCTTGGCGACGGCGCCTCCGGGATCTTCGCCCCGCAGAACAATGTCCGGCTGAACCTCTCGGCTGTGCTGGTCCCGGCCAACGGGTTCACCCTGGGCGGCATCACCAGGGATCGCAGGCGCGGGACGGCCACCATCACCGCAACCACCTCCAACCCGGGCCTCGTGACCATCGCCGGGAAGGGAGTGAAGAAGCGGTCGCCGAAGAACCTGGCCGTGGCCGGTCCCGTCACCTTCCCGATCGCGGCCGTGGGGAAGACGAAGCACAAGCTCGAGCGGAAGGGCAGGGTAGTCCTGCCGCTGCGTGTCACGTTCTTCCCGACGGGTGGCGATCCGTCGATCCAATCGATCAATCTGAAGTTGAAGAGGACCCGGCCCCCGACGCCCATCTGATCGCCATGACTGCCTCTAGACTCGGCTCCCGATGAAGCGTCGCGCACCAGTTGCGGTGCTCCTCGTGCTTGCCCTGGTCGTTGCGGTGGCGGTTCTGATCGGAGACAACGGCCGGCAGGGCACGGAAACGGCACAGGGGAAGTCTCGGCTCGGATCCTCCGGTGAGACCCGGAGCGTCGCCAGCATTGCCGCTCGCCAGAGGTTCGTGGACAGCCACCCGTCCGTCCTGCCCAGTGCTGATGAGATCGCGGCGGCTGAGGGCGTCAAGCCCGGCGAGGGGGATCAGGATGAGGCCCGCGCGGAGGGTACGGGCGAGGCCCAGCCGAGTGATGGCGAGGAGGAGGAGGGGGCCGAGGCCGGCGCGCCGGCAAAGGCCGGCGCGGAGCAGGTGGGGGGCCAGAGAGTCCGCGAGAAGCCCGAGCCGGGCGAGGAGAGCCTGCCGCCGAAGACGGCGGGCCCCGCGCCGCCGCTGCAGCGCTCGGGCCGCTCGGCGATCGGACCGCGCTTGTCCCTGTCCACCGGTACCTCGTTCCTGGGCGCGGACTTCGGCGACTCGGGCTTCGTCCCCCCGGATTCGATGGGCGCGGTCAGCCCGACGCAGGTCCTCGTCTACGCAAATGGCTGGATGCGCGTATTCGACAAGTCCGGCAATCTGAACCCCGGTGATCTGGACGTCTCCGATTCGACCTTCTGGGACTCCGAGCTGCCGACGGGCGTCGAGCCGACCGACCCGGGCGTCGAGTACGACCGGCTCGCCGGGCGGTGGATCGTCTCTGCGATCTCCGTGCAGAACAACAACAACCTGGTCATGCTGGCCATCAGCGACAGCTCCACGATCACCGACGAGACGAGCTTCACCTTCTTCTCGTTCCCCGAGTTCAACCCGACCGGACAATTCGCCGACTACCCACAGCTGGGGGTCGACGCGAATGCGATCTACATCGGCGTCAACACGTTCGGCTCACTCAGCGGCTCGTTCACCGGCACCAGCCTCTACGTGATCCAGAAGTCAAGCGTGATCGGTGCGGGCCCGATGCAGGTCACCGGTTTCCGGACCGTGAGCAGTGCAGGTGGGTCCGGCCCCGACAGCCCGCAGCCCGCCACGGACATGGATCCGGCCGCGAGTGCCGGCTACGTCGTCGGCCCCGACAACCTCACCCTCAACAAGATGGACATCGTCAGGGTGAACAACCCAGGCAGCGTCAGTCCGACCCTCACCACCGGTCTCTCGATCTCGCTTCCCTCGATCGCCCCGCCCCTTCCGGTTCCCGCTCTGGGGGCCAGTAGCGGGATCGACGCGCTGGACGATCGCTTCTTCGAGGCGATGATCGCCCAGGGCCCCGACGGGACGGATTCGCTGTGGACCGCCCACAACATCCGCGTCAACTCGAGCGGAGTTGGCACAGGGAGCGGTGATCGCGACGCGGCCCGCTGGTACCAGGTGGGCAGTCTGGATACGACTCCCACGCTGACCCAGTCCGGGACGATGTTCGACACCGCGGGCTCCAACCCGCGGTTCTTCTGGATGCCGTCGATCGCGATGAACGGCCAGGGCCACGCCTCACTCAACATGAGCACGGCGGGGGTCGGGCGTGCCGCCGAGATCGCCTCCTCCGGCCGGCTGGCGAGCGATCCGGCCGGCACGACCGAACCCTTCCAGCTGACCCAGTCGAGCTCCAGCAACTACAACCTCGGCTCCGGGTCTCCGCGACGGTGGGGTGACTTCTCGCAGACGGTGGTCGACCCGACGGATGACCAGACCTTCTGGACCTTCCAGGAGTACGCCAGCGCCAACAACGTCTGGGGCGTCCGTGTGATCCAGCTCAAGGCGCCGCCCCCGGCCACCCCGGCGTCGGCAAGCCCCAACACCGTTCCGCCTGGCCAGTCCTCGGTCCCGGTGACCATCACCGGCACGTCGACCGGCGGGTCCGGCTTCTTCGACCCGGGCCCGGACACAGGCGGGCCGGGCTATCCGAACCACATCGAGGCGTCCGTGAGCGGCGGGGTGGTGGTCAACAGCGTCAGCTACACCGACCCGACCCACCTCACGCTGGACCTCAGGACCACGGGGGCGACGAACGGCGCCCAGTCGATCACCATCACCAACCCCGACGGCCAGACGAGCAGCTGCACCCCGCTGGTCGTTGGCATCGACACCGATCCGCCGTCCGCACCAAATCCGCAGGGAACCACACCGAACTCACCCGGGAACGACACCAACCCACGCGTCTTCGGCTCGAATGGGGAGTGCGGCTCATCGGTCATCCTCTACACCGACGACACCTGCTCCACGTTGGCCGCGACAGGGACGGCGATCGCGTTCGCCTCGCCCGGGATCCCGGTCACGGTTCCCCCGAACTCGCCGACCACGTTCTATGCGACCTCGACGGACGTCTCCAACAACACCTCGGCCTGCTCCGCCTCCCACACCACCTACGTCGAGGATTCGATCCCGCCAGAAGTGAGCGTCGACAGCGGGCCGAGCGGGACAACCACCGAGACGAGTCCGACGTTCACCTTCAGCGCAACCGACGCGGTCGGCCCGATCACCTTCCAGTGCTCGATCGACACCGGCACCGCCAGCTTCGGGGCCTGCTCAGGACCCGGCAACAGCGACACGCCCTCGAGTCTCCTGGCGGCCGGTTCCCACACCTTCAGGGTGCAGGCCACGGACGCGGCGGGCAACTCCTCGGTCGCCACACGATCGTTCCAGATCCCGCAGCCTCCGGCGCCTCCGGACACGACGATCACCAAGGGCCCGAAGAAGAAGACCACCAAGCGGCGCCCCAAGTTCAAGTTCACCGCCAGCCAGGCCGGGTCGACGTTCCAGTGCCAGCTCGACAAGGACAAGTTCGCGTCCTGCACCTCCCCCTTCAAGCTGCCGAAGCTCGGCCTCGGGAAGCACGTCCTGCGCGTGAAGGCGATCGGGCCAACCGGCGTTGCCGATCCCGCTCCGGCGGTCAAGAAGTTCAAGGTCGTCGCCTAACTGGAAATTCGGGTAGCGGGTGGGCTCCGGAGGGTCTAGGCTCGCTTCATTCCTCGACTCGCGAGAATCGGCTTTCTGGCTGGGCTCGCCTTGGCGGTTTACGCGGCGCCGGCGGCAGCCTCGGTGACAATCGGGCAGCTCGCGACGAGCCTCTCCGCCACCAGCGGTGCAAATGTCGACTTCATCCAGCAGGCCGTTGCCTCGGGGGAGACTTACGTGGTGCCTGAGAACGGGACGATCACCTCATGGAGCCACAGCGCCATCAACACTTCCGGGCAAACGCTGACGATGAAGGTGTTTCGGAAGGTGGCCGAACCGACCTTCTATAAGGCGATCGGTCACGACGGTCCGCAACCTCTGGCTGCCGGGCTGCTCAACACCTTTCAGACCAGCATTCCGGTGCAGGCGGGTGACACAGTCGGGCTGGGATGCTTGGTCGCCTCCACCGCCTGCCTCTTCCCAGGTACCTCGGGAGACAAGTTCCTCTTCAAGGGCGCGCCAACCCTCAACGACGGGGATGCTGCGCCTTTCGCTGGCCCCTCAAGCGGTCAGCGGCTGAATCTCACTGCCGTGCTCGAGCCCACCAACACCGTCACCGTCGGCGCCACCGCCCTGAACAAGAAGAAGGGGACGGCAACCCTCAACCTGACCCTTCCCAATCCCGGTGAGCTGACGGCGTCGGGCAGCGGGGTCAGCGCCTCAGCGCGCCGGCCACGCCGTGATCAGCAAGGCCGTCACTCCAGGCGCCGCGCAGCTGCTGATCAAGGCGAAGGGAAAGCAGAAGAAGACCCTGACCCAGACCGGCAAGGTGAAGCTCAGCGTCTCGCTCACCTTCACGCCGACGAACGGCGCGCCCGGCACCCAGTCGGTGAAGGTCAAGCTGAAGAAGAAGTAATCGGGGCGCCCGGATTTGAACCGGGGACCTCACCGACCCGAACGGTGCGCGCTACCAGGCTGCGCCACGCCCCGAGGGGCAGAAGGATAGAGAGGGGCACACGACGAGGGGCGGCAGCGGATAGCGTTGCGCGAATGGCCGACAACGCCAAGCTGATCGAGCAGCTCTACGACGCGCTTGATCGCCATGACGGCGACGCGATGGCGAAGCTCTACGACCCGGATGGCCGCTTCCACGATCCGGCCTTCGGCGAGCTGACCGGAGCCGAGGCGGGCGACATGTGGCGGATGCTCACCGGCCGCGCCACGGACCTGAAGGTGGAGCTCGCGGAGCACGAGGCGAACGGCGACGAGGGCAGCGCCCACTGGATCGCTACCTACACGTTCAGCACGGGCGGCACGTCGTCAACGACATCCACGCCAGGTTCCGCTTCCAGGACGGGAAGATCGTCGAGCACGACGACTCGTTCTCCTTCTCCCGCTGGGCGCGGCAGGCGCTCGGGCCCGCCGGGACTGATTCTCGGGCTTCCTCCGATGAACCTGCTGGTCCGCCGCAAGGCTCGCGGAGATCTCGCCGAGTTCCGCGCGAGCAGAGCTGAGCCTCTTACCGCCCGAGGATCGGCCGCCAGATGCGGCAGCAGGAAGCGGACGCCGAAGATGGCGAGGATGAGCGCGCCGCCGCCGATCCAGAGGATCGGGTCCTCGGCAGAGAAGCCCTCGAGCTTGCTGCCGACGTAGGTGAAGTAGGCCGTGATCGGCGCGTAGCCGACGACCGTCGTCCAGGGAACCGCCACCGTGGGGATCCGCGCCGCCCCGCAGACGTAGCCCATCAGGCTGAAGGGCATGATCGGGATCAGCCGCACTGCGAGCAGGGCGAGCGCGCCACCTCGGTGGATGAGGCCGCTCGATCCGCAGGAAGCGCTCCTCTCCGGCGATCCGGTAGAGCAGAGGGCGGGCGAAGTGCCTCCCGACCGCGTACGAGGCGAGCCCGGAGAGCAGCCCAGGAGCCGAGGACGAGCGGGAAACCCGACGCCGAACCCGAACACGTAGCCGACGGCCGCGTCCAGGATCTCCGCCGGGTACCAGACGATCACGTGCACCAGGGCGAGCCAGATCACGAGCAGGGCCCCGGCGGCGTTCCCGTTCAGGTCGCTGCCGCACGGCGGCGGTGTCGCCGTGGATGGCGTCGCTCATCGCGCCGCGCAGGGACGGGATGGCGAACGCCACTCCGATGCCGATCAGGATCCCCGCCACCGTCACGGCGACGCCGGTCCAGGTTCCTCCGCCGGGCGGCCCGCGGTGCACGATCGTTAGATTAGAAGCAGCAGGCCACCGACCCCTAAGGAGGGCAGATGGCGTTCGAGGTACCGGACCTTCCCTACGACTACAACGCGCTCGAGCCTCACATCGACGAGCAGACGATGCGCATCCATCACGACAAGCATCACCAGGCCTACGTGGACAAGGCCAACGCCGCCCTCGAGGGCACGGAGTGGGCCGACAAGGACGTCAACGAGGTGCTCCAGAACCTCTCCAGCCTGGGCGACAAGGAGACCGCCGTGCGCAACAACGCCGGTGGCCACTCCAACCACACGTTCTTCTGGGAGATCATGAGCCCCGACGGAGGCGGCGAGCCGGACGGCGACCTCGCCTCCGCGATCAACGACAAGTTCGGGGACTTGGACTCCTTCAAGGAGGACTTCAAGAACGCGGGCATCGGCCAGTTCGGCTCAGGCTGGGCCTGGCTCGTGCACGACGGCTCCGGACTCGCGGTGGTCTCCACCGCGAACCAGGACTCCCCGATCTCCGACGGCCAGACCCCGATCATCGGCTGCGACGTCTGGGAGCACGCGTACTACCTGAAGTACCAGAACAAGCGGCCCGACTATCTCGACGCCTGGTGGAACGTCGTGAACTGGGCGAAGGCCGCCGAGCACTTCGGATCGGCGAGCGGCTAGGCGCGCGGGTCCTGTCACCGTAGGAACCTCCCACGGGCGCTCAGTAATCGCGCCCGTGGGCTCCTCCTACGGCGCCACCCGCGCGAGTAGCCGCTGGTCCTCCTCCTTGGCTGGGACTTGCGCCATCGCGTGCTCGGCCAAGGCCGTGATCGTCAGGCTCGGGTTGACCCCGGGATTCGCGGGGATCGCCGCGCCGTCGCAGACCATCAGGTTCTCGTAGCCGTAGACGCGGTTGGCGGCGTCGACGACGCCCTTCTGGGGGCTGTCGCCGATCACCGCTCCGCCGAGGATGTGCGCCGTGGTCGGGATGTTGAAGATCGCCTCGGTGAGCCCGCTCTGCGGGATGCCGCCGGTGCGCTCCGCCATCCAGCGAGTCACGGCATCAGCGGCCGGGATGAAGGTGGGGTTCGGTTTCTCCGGGTCCTGCTCTGTCTGCAGACGCACTCCGCGCCCGAGCAGCTTGCGCTTCGGGCGTAGCCGGATTGCGTTGTCGAGCGTCTGCATCACGAGCAGGATCACCGTTCGCCGGGACCACGAAAACGGCCAGAGGAGGCGGGCGGCACGGATCGGGTGGCGGATGACCTGGCCGAGCCAGAGGAGTGGACGGGTGAGCTTCGAGCCCTTGCCAGTGAGCAGCGTGAAGAGATAGCTCATGGAGTCGGCGCCCTTGCCGTAGGTCACCACCTCGATATGTGTGTCGGGATCGGGATAGATGCTCGAGCTGATCGCAACCGATTTGGCGAAGTCGCGCTCGTCGCTTGGAGCGGTGACGGCGTTGATCGACTCGCTGTTGGTCCGCACGAGCTCGCCGAGGCGGGAGGAGATCCTGGGGAGCGAGCTGCGCTGTCGGCAGTTCTGGAGCAGCTGGTTGGTGCCGAGGGCGCCGGCGGCGACGATCACGCCGCGGGCGGTCAGGGTCGAGCGGCGCTTCCGCAGCCACGACCCGGAGCGTTCGCTGGCGACGGCGTACCCCGCGGAACCATCCTCGGCGCCACCGATTGGGCTGATGTCGGTGACCTGGCGCTCGGGAAGGATCTCGACGCCGAGCTTCTCCGCGAACCAGAGGTAGTTCTTGGGCAGGGTGTTCTTCGCGTTGTGCCGGCAGCCCACCATGCAGCCGCCGCAGCCGATGCAGCCCGACCGCGCGGGGCCCTCGCCACCGAAGAACGGATCGGAAACCTCCTTGCCCGGCTCACCGAAGAAGGCGCCGACCCGGGTGTGCTTGTAGGTGTCGCCGACGCCGATCTCCTCGCCGTACTCCTTGAGGAGAAGGTCCGCGGGGCCCTCCAGCGGGTAGTCGGCCACGCCCAGCATGCGCTCCGCGGTGTCGTAGTGGGGGGCGAGGGAGCTCTCCCAGTCCTCCAGATCGTCCCACTGGGCATCCTGGAAGAAGGCCGGGCGGGCCCGGTAGAGCGTGTTCGCGTATCCGAGGCTCCCTCCGCCGACCCCGGAGCCCGAGACGATGAAGACGTCCTTGAACGCCGTCATCCGGAAGATGCCGCGAAGCCCGAGCTTCGGCATCCAGTAGTAGCGGCGCAGGTTCCAGGTGGACTCGGCGAAGTCCTCGTCGCGGTAGCGGCGCCCGCACTCGAGGATCGCGACCCGGTAGCCCTTCTCCGCCAGCCGGAGGGCGGAGACCGATCCGCCGAAGCCGGAGCCGATCACGATCCAGTCGAAGTCGAAGTTTCCTGACGCAGTGTCAGACACTGTGTCGGACACTATCGGCAACCCGTACGCGAGCAACCAGGGCGAGATCTTCCCGAACCACGACTGCAACAACACCTTCGGCGGGCAGCCGGTCCTCAACATCCCACAGGGGAGCACCCCGGCGCCGGGCGCCGCGCCGATGTCCGAGAGCGGGCAGTTCCCGGAGTCCTCGCTTGTGACTCCGCTCTCTCCGAGCTTCGTCGCGTCCAACTCCAAGGTGGACGCCAGCCCGCTGCCTCCGGGCGGACCGTCGGCCTACGCCGCCTGCACGGTCGCTCCGAACTTCCCTTCCATCTTCGGGGGCGGAAAGATCCCCGAAGTCCTGCCCGACCACTAGCCACCCTCGACGCCGATTAGGATCGGCGTATGGCGTACTTCAAGGACGCTCAGGAGGTCTACGACACCATCGGCAAGCTGCTCGTCGATCTCGCCGACGACCCTGAGCTGGGGCCCAAGTTCCGGAAGGCGAACACGATCCTCCAATACGACTACACCGAGCCCGACTCGACGATCACCCTCCGCCTCCAGGAGGACGGGCCGGCCGACGTCGACTTCGGCGAGACCGACATGGAGCCGGAGGTCGTGATGAGCATGGAGGCGGACACCGCCCATCGCTTCTGGCTCGGCAAGGTGAACGTCACCACCGCACTCGCCCGGGGCCAGATCAAGGCGAGTGGCCCGGTCGCGAAGATCCTCAAGCTCGTGCCGCTCACCAAGCCGGTCTACCCGCGCTACCAGGCCCAGCTCGAGGCCGAGGGTCGCGAGGATCTGGTCAACGTCGATTGAGCGCGAAGGCCGACGCCGAGGAGTGGGCGGGAATCGTCTCCGGACTCGGCTCGGAGCGAAATCTGCGCTACGAGCCGATCGGCGGCATCAATCCCAAGGAGGGACCGGTCGCCCTCTGCCCGGGTGGGACCAACCGGCTCACCGGCGAGCTCAGCGACGGCTTCTTCGGAGCCTCATGCGACGCCGACGAGCACGAGGAGGGTGGCTTCGGTCGCAAGGCCGTGCTGCCCGGGGCGGTCCTGGTCAAAGCCCACATGCCGGACCTGGCCACCGTCGTGCCGGTGTTCGACGTCGAGTCCGTGGAGCGGACGCCGGGCGACATGGTCGACAAGCACTCCCGTAAGCGGGTCGAGTTCGAGAGCATCGACTTCAACAAGCGCTTCATAGCGACCGTGCCGAAGGACCACGACCCGGTCGCCCTGCGTGAGCTCTTCAGCCCGGGGTTCATCGACTGGATCACGCGGATCCCGGCGGAGGTGGACTTCGGCATAACCGAGCAGCAGCTCTTCTTCCACTGGCGCCTGCGGGAACGTTCCAAGGAGGAGCTCAAGGAGGCGCTCCACTCGGCCGACGGCATCTTCGATCGCCTCCACCGCGAGATGGAGGAAAACAACCTCGACATCTACAAGGCGGGCCCCTGGAACGCCGGGCTCGAGCCCTTTCCGCCGAAGATCGGCTCCTAGGCGAAGCGCAAACTCATCGCTCGCGCATGCGCCGGCGATAGGTTCGGTAGAAGCCCGGGCCCTTCTTGACGAAGTCCCGGAAGCGGGTGAGACGGCCCTCGGGCAGCTCGAAGCCGCCGACGATCCGGCGCGGCACCAGCCTCCATCCGTCGCCGGAGCGGGTGAGGTTGCCGCGGACCTGCATGTTGCGCTGCCAGGTGAAGTCGGGCGCGTGGCGGTGCACGGTGAGACAGGCGCGCCCCTCCAGCAGCGGCAGCCCGCTCGGCTCGACATCGATCGAGATCTCCTTGCCCGAGGGGTCGGCGGTGAAGGGGACGCGAACGGCGATCGGGAAGCCGTCCGGGCCCATCCAGCTGAGCACCCCGGTGTCGTGCTCGGCCAGGAAGTCCATTCGCCCGTCCCAGGCCGGAGGTCCCTGCGACACCTCGCCGTGGTCCTCCGCGGGCTCCTCGATGTGCCCCGAGCGGACCTCCTCCAGATGGGCGTCGTGCACGGTCGGCTCCTCGGCGAGGTTCCCTTCGGGCCAGACGAAGATCCGCTCGGGCCGGACCTTGATGTAGAGGCGGGCGTAGTACCAGTTGAACATCGGGCGCAGGGGCTTCGGCGGGTTCATCTTCTTCGTCGCCGGCAGCTTGATTCCGGACTCGCGCACATAGCGCTCGGCGTTCGCCTGCAGGTCCTCGTCGTCGACGGTGGCCGTGCCCTGGACGAGCACCTTGAGGCCCGTGTCGATCCCCGAGCCCGTCGGGTCCGAGAAGAGCAGCGAGACGCTCGGGTGTGCCTGCGCGTCGTCGGCCTTCTTCGGATAGCCGAGCCCCGTGGTCACGTCGATCGTCGGCCCCCCCTGGTCGTAATACGGGGTGACCGGCCATGTGATCGGCTGCTTGGAGCGGTCGACGGTTGTGAGCTCGCAGGTGATGAAACTCTCGAACGCGTCTCGCACGTCCGGGGGAAGGGTGCTCGTCATCGAGCCGAATTGTTACGCGACTACGGCCCGAGCGGAACCTGGCTCGGATCGCAGTCACGCCTCGCGCCGATACTGGTCGTCTTCACCGCGATCATCGGCATGCTCCTCGGCGCGCTCGGCGGCAAGCTCGAGGGGCGCGCCATGCAGCGCGGGGCCTGCCCGCGCCGCCCACTCGCAGGCGTCCGGCCTAGGGGAGCTCGTCCGGCAGGACGATCCGCCGCTCGTCCCCCTCGCCCTCGACCCGCGGCTCGACCGGCTTCACGATGCGGCGACGCGCGGCCTCCAGGGCCTCCTCGGCGTTGGCGAATCCGACCAA
This sequence comes from uncultured Solirubrobacterales bacterium, assembly GCA_963774305.1. Taxonomy (GTDB): domain Bacteria; phylum Actinomycetota; class Thermoleophilia; order Solirubrobacterales; family 70-9; genus DASUPK01. The sequence goes on from CAVZEM010000009.1 coordinate 58,941, forward strand.
TGACTCGAGGTGCTTGATGGTGGGGAAGACCAGCGGCAGCTCCCCGGCGTGGTGGCGGTCGAGCGCGTCCTGCGGCCCGAACCAGCCGGCGTCGACGGTCTCCGAGCCGTCGGGCTGGGGTGGCGAATGGGCGGGCGCCAGGGCCAGATAGAAGCGCGTGTCGAAGCGGATCGGCACCACCCTCGGCGTGATCCAGCGCGAGTACGCCACCATCTCCTCGGCGGGGACCTCGATGCCGGCCTCCTCGGCGAGCTCCCGGGCCGCGGCGGTGCGGTGGGCCTCCTCGCCATCGCCATCCTTGGAGTCGACCGCGCCGCCCGGGAACACCCAGACGCCGGGCATGAAGCGAGCCTCGGGGTTGCGCTGTACGAGCAGGATCTCGAGGCCGCGTTCGGCGTGCTTGCCGCCCCGGCGAAGGAGGATCACCGTCGCTGCCGGCCTCGGGACGGCCGGGGCATCACCCTCGTCTCGCAGGGGCGTGCCGCCCGCCTCGGGCAGATCGCTCATTGCGCTCCCCTCCAATCGACCTCCACCTCTCGCGAGCCTACTCGTTACATTGGCGCCCCATGGCAGCGGAGACCACCACAAAGCAGCTCTACATCTGCACCTCGTGCGGGTTCATCTACGACCCGGATGAGGGCGATCCCGACGGCGGGGTGCCGCCGGGAACGTCGTTCGCGGACATCCCCGACGATTGGTTCTGCCCGGTCTGCGGGGCCCGGAAGTCGGACTTCGAGCCGTACGAGGAGTAGTCAGGCCGCTTCGAGCAGGGCCGCGTCGAGCCGGCCCTTTGCGCCGGAGTCGAGCTCAGCGACCGGGTAGGCCGAGCGGATCGACTCGGCGACGACCTGAACGAGCCGGCGCAGGTCCTGCTTGGAGATGGCCAGTGGCGGCATCAACACGATCACGTCGCCCAGCGGCCGGACGATGACGCCGCGACGGCGAGCCTCGAGCGCCACGCGATGTCCGAGCCGCAGCTCGGGATCATGTTCGCCGAGGTCGATGCCGACCATCAGACCGCGCTGGCGGACCTCCCTGACCTCGCGCATCCGCTCCACTTGACCGAGCCACTCGGAGAGCAGCCGGATCTTGGGCTGGATCCGCACCAGTGTGCGCTCCTGCTTGAACAGCTCCAGGGAGGCGATCGCCGCCGCGCAGGCCAGCGGGTTGCCCGTGTAGGTGTGGCCGTGGAAGAAGGTCTTGTAATCGGAGTGGGCGCCGAGGAAGGCCTCGTAGATCCGCTCGGTTGCGAGGGTCGCGGCGAGCGGCATGTAGCCGCCGGTCAGCCCCTTTGCGATGCAGAGCAGGTCGGGCGAGACGCCCTCCTGCTCGCAGGCGAACATGGTGCCCGTGCGGCCGAAGCCGGTCGCCACCTCGTCGCAGATCAGCAGCACGCCGTGGCGGTCGCAGAGCCGCCGCACCGCGTGCAGGTAGCCGGGCGGGTGGGTGATCATCCCGGCGGCCCCCTGCACGAGCGGCTCCATCACGACCGCGGCGACCTCCTCCTCGCGGAGCGCCAGCAGCCGGGCGATGTCGTCGATGTTGCCGGGCTCGGCTCGGTGGGACTCGAAGAGGAGAGGTCCGAAGGTGGAGTGGAAGAGCGGCATCCCGCCGACCGAGACCGATCCGATGGTGTCACCGTGGTAGGCATCCTCGAGGCAGATGAACGAGGTCTTCCTGACGTGCTGCCCGCCGCGGTGTTGCCAGTATTGGAACGCCATCTTCAGCGCGACCTCGACGGCTGTCGACCCTGAGTCCGAGTAGAAGACGCGGCTGAGGCCGGGGGGTGCGATGTCGACCAGTCGCCCCGCCAGCTCCGCCGCGGTCGGATGGGATAGGCCGAGCATGGTGGAGTGGGCGACGCGGCCGAGCTGATGGCAGACCGCTTCGTCGATCGCCGGATGGCGATGGCCGTGGACGTTGCACCACAAAGAGGAGACGCCGTCCAGATAGCGGCGGCCGTCGGTGTCGATCAGCTCGGTCCCCTCCGCGGACTCGATCATCAACGGCTCCTCCGCCACCCAGTCACGCTGCTGCGTGAACGGATGCCAGAGGTGATCGTGATCGAGCCGGGCAGCTTTCTGCATTTGCCGTTGGCCAACATATGATCGCCGCCGGATGGACTTGAGCGGGCTGATCACCGACGCGAACCGCAAGTGGTGGACCCTCGGCGCGATGTGCCTGTCGATGTTCATGATCATGCTCGACAGCACGGTGGTGAATGTCGCGCTCCCGTCGATCCAGAGAGACCTGAAGACCACCGTCGACCAGCTCGAGTGGGTCGTGAACGGCTACACACTGAGCTTCGCGGCGCTGCTGGTCACGGGCGGGCGGCTCGGCGACATCTTCGGCAGGCGGCTGATCTTCATGATCGGGGTCGCCGTCTTCGCGATCTCGTCCGCCACCGCCGGCCTTGCACCGGATTCGACGACGCTGGTGGTCTCGCGGATCGCGGAGGGAGTCGGAGGCGCGCTGATGATGCCGGCCACGCTCTCGATCATCACCGACGCATTCCCGGCGGAGGAGAGGGGCAAGGCGATCGGGACCTGGGCGGGAATCTCGGGGCTGGCCCTGTCATTCGGACCGCTGGCCGGCGGCTTCCTCACCGAGCAGGTGAGCTGGCGGGCGATCTTCTACATCAACATCCCGATCGCGGTGCTTGCGCTGATCGCAGCCCTGACCGCCGTGAGGGAATCACGTGATGAGAAGGCGGAGCGCTCGGTCGACTACCTCGGGGTCGTCCTGCTGACCGTCGCGCTGACCTCCGTCGTCCTGGCCCTGATCGAGGGGAACGACTGGGGCTGGGGCTCAGCGCGGATCATCGGCCTGCTGGTCATCGGGGTGGTCGCGACGGCGGCCTTCCTCTTCACCGAGTCCCGGGTCAGGGCGCCGATCGTCGACTTCGAGTTCTTCCGCTCCCGCAACTTCATCGGCGCCAACCTGGTTGCACTGATGATCAGCTTCGCGATGATGGGCGCCTTCTTCTTCCTGGCAATCTATCTCCAGGATCTGCTCGGCTTTTCGCCGCTCGAGACCGGGGTGCGGTTCCTGCCCACCACCGTCGTGATCGTCATCGCTGCGCCCGTCGCCGGTCGTGTGGCCGACCGGATCGGGTCGCGGCTGCCCATGGTCCTGGGGCTTGTCATCACGTCCGTCTCCCTCTACCTGTTCTCCCGAATGGACGCCGCGACCACCTACAACGACCTGCTCCCTGCATGGATCCTGCTCGGGATCGGCATCGGAATCACGATGTCCCCTATGTCGACGGCGGCCATGAACGCGGTCGCCGTGGACAAGGCCGGCGTCGCCTCCGGCACCCTCCAGATGTTCCGGATGATGGGCGGCACCATCGGTGTCGCCGCCACCGGGGCGATCTTTCAATCGAAGCTCGGCGCCTTCAACCCGGCCACGCTGGCGAGCGGGGGAGTGGCGGAGGCGACGAAGTTCACCGATGCGCTCGGCGCCGCGATGGCGTTGGGAGCCGGGCTGACGATCGTCGGCGCAGCCGTCGCTGCCCTGGTGATCCGGGGCAAGCCGAAGCACGAACTCTCGGCCCACGGCGGGCCGGAATTGCCCAGGGCCGCGGCTCTCTAGCCGTCACGTGTCGCCGGGCAGTGTGACCCTTGTCACAGATCGTTGCGGTTTCGAAAAGGTTGCAAGCGTGTAACCTTTTCTCATATGGAAGCAGCGACGAGAGAACGGAAGAGCCCGCAGGGCCATCGAGACCTGGCCCTCAAGCTGAGCGCCCTGGTCGTTCGCTGCATGGGCCCCCGCGGCAACGAGGTCTTCCGGGTGATCGACGAGAGCGGCCTGACCTTCGCCCAGATGAAGGTGCTGGTCGAACTCCAGGTCCCCGACGAGGAGTCCCGGACGGTCACTGCGGTCTCCGAGGAGCTCGGCATCTCCGTCGCGTCGGCCAGCCGCGCCACCGACGGGCTGGTGCGAAAGAAGCTGGCGACGCGGGTCGAGGACGCCAACGACCGTCGCGTCAGGCGGCTCACCCTCACTCCGAAGGGACGCCGTCTGGCCGACCGGATCATCTCCGCGCGCCTGGCGACCCTCGAGGACTTCACGGCCTCGCTGGAGCCCGCTGAGAGACAGAAGCTTGAGTCGGCCCTCAATGCGCTCCTGGAGCGCCCCGAGATCGCCGCGATCTACAGCAATCATGAGAGGAAGGTCAGCCGATGACCCGATACCGGCACCTGATCACCGACGACAACCGCAAGTGGTGGACGCTCGGAGCGATGTGCTTCGCGCTCTTCATGGTGATGCTCGACAACACCGTCGTGAACGTCGCCCTGCCGTCGATCCAGCGCGATCTGCACGCGCAGATCTCGTCGCTGGAGTGGGTCATCAACGGCTACACGCTCACCTTCGCCGTCCTGATCGCGACCGGCGGCCGCCTGGGTGACGTCTTCGGCCGCAGGCTGATGTTCCTGGCCGGAGTGATCATCTTCGCGATCACGTCCGCGACGGCCGGAATCGCTCAGGACCCGGCGATGCTGATCGGCAGCCGCGCGATCCAGGGCATCGGGGCCGCGCTGATGATGCCGGCGACGCTCTCGATCATCACCAACACCTTCCCCGCCGCCGAACGAGGCAGGGCGATCGGCATCTGGGCCGGCGTATCCGCGCTGGCGCTTTCGATTGGTCCCGTCGTCGGCGGCGCACTGACGGAGTACGTGAGCTGGCGCGCGATCTTCTTCATCAACCTCCCGGTCGCGGTCGGCGCGGTGGCGGCCACGGTGTTCGCCGTGCGCGAGTCGCGCGACGAGACGATCGACCGGCGAGTGGACTACCCGGGCATAGTTGCTCTGACCGCCAGCCTGACGGCGATCGTGCTGGCCCTGATCGAGGGCAACAGCTGGGGCTGGACCTCCACCTCGATCCTCTCGCTCCTGGCCGGCGGCCTGGTTGGCCTGGCGATCTTCGTCGCGATCGAGCTCCGGGTCTCGGCCCCGATGGTCGAGTTCGCGCTCTTCAAGACGCGCCAGTTCATCGGCTCCAACCTGGTGGCCTTCATCATCACCTTCGCCATGATGGGCACGTTCTTCTTCATGGCCCTCTACATGCAGGACATCCTGGGCTACAGCGCTCTCGAGGCCGGGGTGAGATTCCTGCCGACCACGATCGTGATCGCGGTCATCGCACCGATCTCCGGGCGGCTCGCCGACAGGCTTGGGCCCGCGACGCCGATGAGCGCCGGACTGGCGGTGCTCGCCGTCTCGATGTTCATGTTCGCCGGTATCAACACGGGCACGACCTACGCCGGGCTGATCATCCCGTTCGTCCTGATGGGAATCGGGATCGCGCTGGTGATGTCGCCGATGTCGACCGCCGCGATGAACGCCGTCAGCGTTCAGAAGTCCGGCGTCGCCTCCGGCGTCCTGCAGATGTCGCGGATGATCGGCGCATCGGTGGGCGTCGCGGCGACCGGCGCGATCTTCCAGGCCCAGCTCGGTTCGGGATTCGATCCGGCAGCCCTGGCGACAGCGCCCGAGCAGGCACGGGCAACCTTCGTCGACGCCCTCTCCAGCGCGATGCTGTTGGCAGGGTTCGTCGTGGTCGCCGGTTTGGTCGTCTCCGTGACGCTGGTGCGCGGCGCTCGCGCGAACCGGGCCGACACGCACGCGGCGGCCGAGGAGAGCGTTGCCGCGGTGCCGGAGGCCACGGTGGCACCAGCACCAACGGCCGCCACAAGAACCGCGGCCGCATAGACCCGCCGATGCTCGCTAGGCCGCACGCAGGCTACTGGCGGCCCGGGGCGACCCCACCGCGACGCTGAGGGTGGGCCAGGACGCAGGGTTTGTCAGGTCGAGGCGTGGCAGCGTTTCGACCGAGACGCCCCCGAGTTCGGCGATCGTCTCCAAATTCGAGGTCTCCATCGTGGAGGGCTCGGCGGGCCAGGGCGTGAGCACGACGCAGGCCACCTCCAACCCCGTCGCGCGCACCGACTGGACGGTCAGCAGCGTGTGATTGATCGTTCCCAAACCCGGTGAGGCGACGACCACCACCGGGAGTGCCACGTCCCGGGCGAGGTCCCGGACGAGGTAGTCGGCGGTGAGCGGCACCAGGAAGCCGCCGACTCCCTCGCAGACCAGGAGGTCCGCGTCCTCGGTGGCTTCCAGAGCTGCCCCCCGGAGACGATCCGGATCGATGCGTTCGCCCGCGAGCTCGGCCGCCAGGTGGGGCGAGACGGACGGTCCGTAGCGGTAGGGAGCGACCAGCTCGTCGCCCTGCTTCGAGCCGGCGGCGAGCCGCAGCAGGGCGTGGTCCGGAAGCTCCGGAGCGCTGTCCCAGGTCTCAGGTCGGAGGGGGCGGTCGTCCAGACCGCTGACCGCCGGCTTGAACACAGCGACCCGGTCGCCCCTCGTCCGCGCGGCGTTGGCGATCACCGACGCGACGACGGTCTTGCCGACCTCGGTGCCCGTGCCGGTGACGAAGAGGCCTCGCATCGTCAGGCGGCCTCGTGGAGCTCCGTGGGCGCGACGGTCACTGTGGGCCCGGCCTCAGCGGCCGGCCCGAGGCCGAGGTCGCGCGCGGCGGCGGCGATCTGCCGAGCGGCGTGTCGGAGATCCCCAACGCGGTGCGTCGCCATGACCGTCAGCCGGAGGCGGCAGGTACCGGGCGGGACGGTGGGCGGCCGGATCGCCTGCGCGAAGATCCCCTCCTCGAGGAGCCGCTCGCAGAGCGCCATCGCGTCGTCGGCCTCGCCGATCACGAGCGGGACGATCTGGGTGTTCGAGCCGATCGGCTCCAGACCCTCGGAGTGCAGGCCCCGGCGTAGGGCGACGGCGTTCGCCCGCAGCCGCTCGACTCGCTTGGGGCTCTCGGCCAGCAGCTCCAGAGCTGCGGAGGCCGCCGCGACGGCAGGCGGAGGCGGGGCGGTGGAGAAGATGAACGGGCGCGCCGTGTTGACGAGGTAGTCCGTCATCTCCCGTGAGCCGCAGACGTAGGCGCCGTACCCGCCCAGCGACTTGCCGAGGGTGCCGACGATCAGGTCGACCTCGCCGGTGAGGCCCGCCGCGGCCACCGATCCGCGTCCTTGAGGGCCGAGGCAACCCGTGGCATGTGCCTCGTCCACCATCAGACGGCAGTCGTGGCGCCTCGCCAGGATCGCGAGCTCGCCCAGCGGGGCGATGTCACCGTCCATCGAGAAGACCCCGTCGGTGACGATCAGCGCTCCGCGTCCGCCGGCGCGGCGCAGGCCCCATTCGAGGTGCTCGGTGTCGCAGTGGCGGTAGACGAAGGTCTCCGCCCTGGCAAGGCGGCAGCCGTCGATGATGCTCGCATGGTTGAGCTCGTCCGAGAAGACGACCTCATCGCGGGGCGCCAGCGCCGCGATCGCGCCGGTGTTCGCCAGATACCCCGAGCCGAACAGGAGCGCGGCCTCGGTGCCCTCGAACTCCGCCAGGCGGGCCTCCAGGTCGGTGTGGATCGACATCGATCCCGAGATCAGCCGCGAGGCGCCTGAGCTCGTTCCCAGGCCGAGCGCGGCATCGGCCGCTGCGCGACGCAGCCGCGGATGGTCCGCCAGCCCGAGGTAGTTGTTGGAGCAGAGCAGCAGCACCGGCCGGCCGTCGAGCATCACCTCGGGGCCCTGCGGGCCGTCGACGACGCGAAGCCTGCGGCGGAGCCCGCTCGATTCGAGCTCTTCGAGGCGCTGGTGGAGGTCCGGCACTAGTCGCCCCAGCCGGCGGGCTCCGGGTATGCCGGGACCTTTCCCTTCTTCTTGACGACCCGGAGCTGGGTGGACGGATCCCAGAAGTTCGCCTCGGCCTGGCGATCGATCAGCTCGTCGATCGGGGTCTCCGGCGTCTCGCCCTCGAGCCAGCCGGAGCGGTTGTCGGGCCGAGGGTTGGCGCCGTTATCGGGCTGCCTCGCCACGTTCAGGCCGAGCTCCTCGAACATCTCCCGGTCCTCGGCCGGCTCGACCCCGAGGGTGGTGAGGAAGTTGCCCATCATCACGCCGTTCAGCCCCGCCTTGACTGCGAGCGGCGCCAGGTCCTGCAGGTTCTCGACCCGGCCGCCGCAGAGGCGGAAGAGCGCGTCGGGCAGGATCAGCCGGAAGATCGCCACCCACTTGACGACGTCCCACGGGTCCATCAGCTCGTGGTCGCCGAACTTCGTCCCAAGACGTGGATTGAGCAGGTTGATCGGCACGGAGTCCGGGTTGATCTCGGCGAGCTCGAATGCCATCTCGACCCGCTGCTCCGGCGACTCCCCCAGGTTGAGGATGCCGCCGACGCAGGTCTCGAGCCCGGCCTCCTTCACCGCGTCGATCGTGCGCACCCTGCCCTCGTACCGGACGGTGGTCGAGACCTCCGGGTAGTACGAGCGCGAGGACTCGACGTTGTGGTGGACGCGCTGGATGCCTGCGTCCTTGAGCTGCCGCGCCCGGTCCGCCGACATGTGGCCGATCGAGGCGCAGCGCTTCAGATTGGTGTGCTCGGAGACGAGCCGAGCGCCCTCGAGGACCCTGGCGAAGTCGCGCTTCGAGAGGCCCTGTCCCTGCGTGACCATGCAGAAGCGGTGGGCGCCGGCGGCCTCCGCCGCCTTCGCGTGCTCGAGGATCTGGTCCGGCTCCATCATCGCGTGCATCGGCGTGTCCGCCTCGGCGTAGCGTGACTGGGCACAGAAGCCGCAGTCCTCCGCGCAGCCGCCCGACTTGGCGTTGACCAGCGAGCACATGTCCGTCGAGTCCCCGAAGCGGTCCTGGCGTACCTCCCAGGCGCGCTCGACCAGAGCGCCGATCTCCTCGTGGTCGGTGAGGGCGCCGAGCTCGAGCGCCTCTTCGAAGCTGATCAGTGGTGGCATGCCCGAAAATTTATGAATGGCTCCGGACGACCCGGCTTCACCATCAGGTCGCGGCCACAAGCGGCCGCCCACCACAAGTCGCGGCGGCTACGCTGCCGCTCCGAAGTGCAGCGGCCTGGTGGCCGCTAGTCCCAGCTGAAGTCCTGAACGATCTCCGCGTCGCCCTTGGCTCTCGGGCTGAACGCCAGCAGCACGAGATCGTCGTCTCCTGCCTCGAAGGCACGGATCACGTCAGGGGCGATTCGAATCGCATCGAACGGGCCTATGTCCTCCAACTCGTCATCGAGCTTCAGGCGGCCGGTCCCGGAGATGACGACGTAGATCTCCTCCATCTCGCCATGCTTGTGGGCGAAGGGCTGGCGCTGGCCGGCCTTCACCACCTGGTAGGAGATCCCGCTCGTCTCGGATTCCAGGTCCTCGTGCGCGAAGCGTGCCTCCAGGGAATCGGAGACGCCGGCCTCTGCGGCCACATCCTTGACCTCGCGCAGGTTCTTGATCGTGTAGTCCATGCCGGGAACTTACCGCGAGCCCTCCACGCCGAAACCACGCGCCTAAGCTGTGGGCGTGCGTAGGGAGGGAACTGCGCTGTTGCTCGTCCTGTTCGCTTTCGCGGTCGCCGCGCCGCATGCGGCCGCCTGGTCGATCCCCAAGTGGGTCGCGGCCACGGTTCCAAGCGATGACGAGCTGGCCGGGGCACGGGTGATCACCGGATTCTCGGGGCGTCACCCACCGAGGGTGCTGCGTCGCATGATCTCCTCCGGTCAGGTTGCGGGGGTGATCCTGTTCGACGGGAACGTGGGGAGCCGGAGTTCGGTGCGTCGCCTGACCTCCGAGCTTCAGGCCATTCCGCGCCCGGCGTCGATGACCCAGCCCCTGCTGGTGACGGTCGACCAGGAGGGTGGTCTCGTCAAGCGGCTGCCGGGACCGCCGAAGCCCTCGGCCCGGGCGACCGGGGCTCGGGGCGCCGCTTTCGCGGAGCGCCTCGGCCGGGCGACGGGCCAGAGCCTGCGCTCGATGGGAGTGAACGCCGACCTCGCCCCGGTCCTCGATCTCGGCCGTCCGGGGCGCGCGATCGAGGGAGAGGGGCGGACCTTCGCCCGCACCCCGGCGGCGGTCTCCGAGACCGGTGTCGGTTTTGCGCGCGGCCTCGCGACGGGCGGAGTCGCGGCGACCGCGAAGCACTTCCCGGGACTGGGCGACGCCCGGATCAACACCGACAACGCCGTGCAGAAGATCCGGCTGCCCGCGGCGAAGCTGAGGAGTGCCGACGAGCAGCCGTTCGCCGCCTTCGCTCAGGCCGGCGGAGCGATGGTGATGCTGAGCACGGCGATCTACCCGGCGCTCTCCGGGAAGCCGGCGGCGCTCTCTCGCGCGATTGCCACCGGCGAGCTCCGCGACAGGCTCGCCTTCCCGGGCGTCTCCATCACCGACGCGCTCGGCTCGGTGTCCGCGCGGGCGGTCGGCGGCCCGGCCAAGACAGCCCTGGCCGCTGCGCGAGCCGGCACGGACCTCGTCCTGTTCACCGACGTCAGCGATGCGGCCAGGGCGCAGCGGGCGCTGGCCCGCGGACTCGCCAACGGCTCTCTGGATCGAGCGGAGTTCCAGGCGTCGGTTGACCGGGTGCTGGCGCTGCGTGCAGGAGCGGGACCGGCTTCGCCATAAAGTCGCGGCCACGAGCGGCCGCCCCACATAAGTCGCTCCGGGCTTCGCCCTCCGCTCCGAAGTGGAGCGGCCTGGTGGCCGCTAGGCGGCTTCGCGCATCGCCTCGACCTCGCGCGCCTGCGCGAGGCGGCTGAGGCCGCGCTCCTCGAGCTCCTTGACCTCGCTCGGCTTCAGCTCGAGCCGGCGGGCGGCCTCCCGCAGAGGTGTGGGCTCGTCGCCGTTGATCCCGTAGCGGAGCTGGACGACCTTGCGCTCCTCGTCGGGAAGCTCGTCGACGGCGCGCCGCAGCGTCTGGTCGCGGAGGCTGACCGCCACCTCCTCTGAGGGGCCGCTGCGTTCGTCCCGGATGAACTCGCCGAGCGACGACGCGTCCTCGTCGCCGACTGGGCGGTCGAGGCTCGTGACCACCCGGGTCAGGTCGCGGATCTCCTCGACCTGCGCGGGCTCGATCTCGGCCTCCTTGGCGATCTCCTCGGTGGTGGGATCCCGCCCGAGCTTGGTCGCCAGCTCGCGCTCGGTCCGCATCACCTTGCGCTCGCGCTGGGCCACCTGGTTCGGGACCCGGATGGTTCGCTCCTTCGACTCCAGCGCCCGCTGGATCGCCTGCCGGATCCAGAAGGTCGCGTAGGTCGAGAACTTGTAGCCCTTGCGCCAATCGAACTTCTCCGAGGCTCGGATCAGACCGAGGATGCCCTCCTGAATCAAATCCAGCAGGTTGAGGTCCTGGCGCATGTAGCGGCGCGCGTTCGAGACGACCAGCCTCAGGTTGGAGTTGATCAGGCGCTCCTTGGCCTGGAGGTCGCCACGCTCGATCGCCTGCGCGAGCTCGATCTCCTCCTCCTTGCTGAGCAGCGGGTACTTGCGCATCTCGTTGAAGAAGAGCTGGAGGGCATCGGTGGTCTGCTCGGCGAGCTCGCCGTTGCGGTAGCCCGCCTGCTCGGCCTCCTGCTTGCCGCAGTCGTCCTCGATCGAGAGCCCGGCGGCCTCGATGCGCTCGTGTATCTGCTGTTCCTCCTCGTCGGAGAGGTTCATCTCCTGGACCAACGAATCAACCTCCGAGAGGTCGACGCACTCCGCCGGGCGGCCGCCCTCGATCAGGGCGGCAACGCGTTCCTCGACGCCTGGGTCGAGCTCCACTGCGGTCGGGTTCATTTCCTCAGCCATGGTTGCCCTCTATACAGGGTCCCAAACCGCGACCCCGGCCGCGCTGTAGGCGACGATGTCCCTTCGATAATGTGGCGGCCGTCCGGTCGAGGGGGACGCGGACCGAAAGGTATTGACCGGCATGGAGGTCCGTTGAGAGGTCTGGCATCGATAGTCGCGGGTCGACGCACGAAGTGGCTGATCCTCGTCGTCTGGATCATCGCCGCGGTCGTGATGTCGCCGCTGGGGTCGAAGCTCTCGGACGTCACCACCGACGACACCGAGTCGTTCCTCCCCTCGAACGCCGAATCGACCGAGGTCGTCAGGACGCTCGACAATCAGTTCCCGGCGAAGGAGACGGCGCTCGCCCTGGTCGTCTACCAGAACAAGGACGGCCTGACGCCGGCTGACTTCGCGAAGATCCGATCCGACGCGGAGAAGATCAAGGCCGAGCCGGCCAGGATCCCACTGATCAGGAGCCAGCCGCCCGTGCTCCCGGACCCCGCCGGTCCCACCTCGAAGCTCGTCTCGTCGAACCGCCAGGTCGCATACGCGGTCTACACGTTCCCCACGGACTTCGACCACGAGTCCGACTGGGGCAAGGCGATGCGCGACATCACCGACTCCGACACCGGCGACCTGAACGTCTACGTCACCGGTGACGTGGGGTTCAACACGGACGCCGACGAGGTCTTCAGCAACATCGACACGAAGCTGCTGCTGGCGACGACCATCCTGGTCCTCGTCCTGCTCGGGGCGATCTACCGCTCCGTTCTCGTGGCGATCTCCCCGCTGATCGTCGTCTTCGTCGCCTACCAGTTCGCGACCGGCCTGATCTACCTGTTCGCCAAGTCAGGGGCCACCGTCTCCTCCAACAGTACGGGGATCATCGTCGTTCTGATGTTCGGGGTGGGGACCGACTATTGCCTCTTATTGGTCTCCAGATACAGAGAGGAGCTTCGCCGCCTCGAGGACAAGCACGACGCGATGCAACGCGCGGTCCGGAGGGCGGGCCCGGCGATCCTCGCGAGTGGATTGACGGTGACGTTGGCGATGCTCGTCCTCGCCCTCGCCGAGTCGGGCAACACCAAGTCGCTCGGGCCGGTTGCGGCGATCGGAGTGTTCTGCTCGATGATCGCGGGGCTCACCCTGCTGCCGACGCTGCTGACGATCTTCGGCCGGAGGGGCTTCTGGCCCAGGCGCAGCATCGTGGAGTACGACCCGGAGCATGCGGAGAGGGCGCACACGGGCCTATGGCGGCGCTTCGGGGACCGCGTTCTGCACCGGCCCGGTCCGGCCCTGGCGGTCACCGCGGGAGTCTTCCTGCTGGGCTCGCTGGGTCTGATCGCCTACAAGGTCGATTACTCCAGCACGACCTTCTTCAAGAAGTCCGTGGAGAGCGTGGAGGGCTTCAAGGTGCTGAGCGAGGACTTCCCGGCCGGGACGTTGTCGCCGACGACGGTCCTCGTCGAGCAGCAGGGCGGGCCTGTTACTCCGGATGACATAACCCTCGCGGCGAGCAAGCTGCGGACCGTCAAGGGAGTGGCCGCCGTCGTGCCGACCCGGCAGCTCTCGAACGACAAGCGGATCGCGGTCGTCGACGTGATCCTGAAGGGCGACCCGAACGACGTCTCGGCGCTCGACCTCGTCCCCAAGATGCGAGACGCGGTGGCTGAGCTGAAACCGGGGGTGACTGCGCTCGTCGGCGGCGGGACCGCCATCAACTACGACTACAACCAGGCGACCGAGAGAGACCTGAAGCTGATCGTGCCGCTGGCGCTGCTCGTGATGGCGATCATCCTCGGGATACTGCTGCAGGCGATCGTCGCGCCACTGGTCCTGCTGGCCAGCGTGGTCCTCTCCTTCGCCTGCACGCTCGGGATTTCGATCCTCTTCATCCGGTTCGTCGTCGGCGACGCGGGCTTCGACGCGTCGATTCCGACCTTCGCCTTCATCTTCCTGGTGGCGCTCGGGATCGACTACACGATCTTCCTGATGGCCCGGGTGCGCGAGGAGGCGCGCAAGTACGGCACGCGCGAGGGCATGCTGCGCGCGATCGCGGCCACGGGGCCGGTGATCACCAGCGCCGGGGTCATCCTCGCCGGGACCTTCTCGGTGCTGATGACCCTGCCGGTGACGTTCACCTTCGATCTCGGCTTCATGGTGGCGCTGGGCATCCTGCTCGACACCTTCATCGTCCGGACGATCATGGTCCCGGCGGCCGTCGAGCTGATCGGCGACAAGATCTGGTGGCCGTCAACAGCCGCCGGCGGTGGCCGCGTGCTGCATGAGGACACGGGCGAGCAGCCACTGCCCGAGCCCTCCGAGGCCGGCTAGCGTCCCTTCCAGGCCGGCTTGCGCTTCCCGGCGAAGGCGGCGATCCCCTCGCGGAAGTCCTCGGAGCCGAAGCAGGACTCGCGCAGCTCGATCAGCTCGCGCTGCTGCTCGGGCGTCAACCGGGCAAATGAGTCGAGGGTGTCGATCGCATGCTTGTTGCCTCGCATCGAAAGCGGGGCGTTTGCCGCGACCTCGGCGGCGAGCTCGACGGCGGCGCTCTCGAGCTCGGCGTCCTCCACGACCTCGTTGACCAGGCCGAATTGCTCGGCTCGTTCCGCGGGGTAGTTGCGGCCGGTCAGGAAGAGCTCCTTGGTCCGCGGCACCCCGATCGCGTCGATGAAGCGCTGCAGGCCGGTGTGGCCGTAGATCAGCCCGAGCTTGGCGGGCGGCATGCCGAGCTTCGCCCCCCGCGCGCAGATGCGCAGATCGCAGGTGAGGGTCAGCTCGAGGCCGCCGCCGAGGGCATGGCCGTTGATTGCGGCGATCACCGGCCAGGGGTGCGCGGCGATCGCCTCCAGCGCGGCGTGGAACGGATGCGCGACGAGCGCCTCCGCGTCGCGCTCGAAGGTCTCCGACGGAATGGCGGCGATGTCGTAGCCGGCCGAGAAGGCCTTGCCCGCGCCGGTGATCAGCACGCAGCGAACCTCGATGCCGCGGTCGAGCGTGGGCATCGCCGCGGCGATCCCGTCGAGCAGCTCATGGTCGAGCGCATTGCGCGAGCCCGGCCGGTTCAGCGTCAGCCGGGCGACCGCCTCCGCGGGCTCGTCCAAGAGGAGCTTGCCCCCGGCGAGTTGCTCGCTCATGGCGCTGAGGCTATTCGAGGACGACGAGGACGTCGCCCTCGGAGACCGACTGGCCCTCCTCGCAGCGGATCTCGGCGACCTTGCCCGGGTCCTCGGCCTCGACCGGCATCTCCATCTTCATCGACTCGAGGATGACGACCGTGCCGCCCTCGTCGACCTGGTCGCCGACCTTGACCTCGATCTTCCAGACTGTGCCGGTGATGTGCGCCTCTACGTCAGCCACGCGCCGGGACATTAGTCATCCGTGACGCCGGAATCGGCGCGCGTCGTGATCGTGGCCGCGCAGAACGAGGTGGAGCGGATCGGCGCCGCGCTGGACGCTCTCTCCACGGCGTTTGCCGGATCCCGGCTGATGGTCGCGGACGACGCCTCCACCGACGGGACGCAGGCGGAGGCGATGCGCCACGGTGCCTGGCTCGTCAGCCGCCGTCGCCCACATGGCAAGGGAGGGAACGTGACCGCAACGGCCGAGGCCGCCATCGGCGAGTTTCCGGATGACGCCACGGTCCTGCTCTGCGATGCGGACCTCGGGGAGAGCGCCGGCGAGCTCGTCCCGCTGGTGAAGGCGGTTGAGGCGGGCCGGTGCGACCTTGCGGTTGCGAGATTCGCCAATCCGGAGGGCGGAGGTTTCGGATTCACCTTCGGCTACGCGCGGAATGCCGTCGAGCAGCTCTGTGGCGCGCGCTTCGAGGCGCCGCTCTCCGGCCAGCGGGCGATGCGCGTCGCCACACTGCGCGAGCTGATCCCCTTCGCGGACGGCTGGGGCCTCGAGACCGGCATGACCATCGATGCGGTCAGGGCCGGCAAGCGCGTCGAGGAGGTCGAGCTGCCGTTGAGCCACCGCGTCAGCGGGCGCACGCCCGCCGGCTTCCTGCATCGCGGCCGCCAGCTCCGCGACATCCGGCGCGCGGTGCGCGCTCGGGCTGGATAGCGTCCCGGCCGATGATCCTGGCCATCGACCAGGGGACCACGGGGACCACCTGCATCGTCTTCGACGAGCAGGGGCGGCCCCGCGGCCGCTCCTACAGCGAGTTCGAACAGCACTTCCCGAGGCCCGGCTGGGTCGAGCACGACGCCGCGGAGATCTGGGAGGTCACCCGCCGGGTCGCCGTCGGCGCCCTGGCCGACGCGGCCGTGCAGGCCGCCGACCTGAAGGGGATCGGGATCACCAACCAGCGCGAGACGGTCGTCGCCTGGGACCCGCATACGGGCGAGCCGGTCCACCGCGCCCTCGTCTGGCAGGACCGTCGCACCGCGGCGCGCTGCGACCAGCTGCGCGAGCAGGGGAAGGAGGAGCTGATCCGTGAGCGCACCGGCCTGGTGATCGACCCCTATTTCTCCGGGACCAAGATCGAATGGCTGATCCAGAACGCCGACCTCCCCGACGGCGTGGCCTTCGGGACGATCGACTCCTGGCTGGTCTTCAAGCTCACCGGCCGCCACCTGATCGACTTTTCGAACGCCTCGAGGACGATGCTGTTCGACATCCGCAGGCTCGGCTGGGACGAGGAGCTCTGCGACCTCCTCGGCGTCGACCCGAAGTCGCTGCCCGAGCCGGTGCCCTCCTCGGAGATCTACGGAACGACCTCGGTCTTCGGGGGCGAGGTGCCGGTGGCCGGTATCGCAGGCGATCAGCAGGCAGCGCTCTTCGGGCAGGCCTGCCAGCAGCCCGGCGAGACCAAGAACACCTACGGCACGGGCAGCTTCGTCCTCCTCAATACGGGAACGGACGCGCCAGAGCCGGGGGAGGGGCTGCTCACCACCGTCGCCTGGGGCCTCGGCGGCGAGGTCGTCTACGCGCTCGAGGCCGCGGTCTTCGTGACCGGAGCGGCGGTGCAGTGGCTCCGGGACGGCCTCGGGATCATCTCCGATGCCTCCGAGACGGAGGCGCTCGCGGCCTCGCTCGAGTCGAATGACGACGTCTACTTCGTCCCCGCGCTCACCGGCCTCGGCTCACCCTACTGGGACCCCTATGCCAGAGGGACCGTCGTCGGCCTCACGCGGGGCTCCGGCAGGGCGCACCTCGCCCGGGCCGCCCTCGAGGCGATCGCCTACCAGACGGTCGATGCGGTCAGGGCGCAGGAGGCGGCCGCCGGGCAGAGTGTCCCCTCGCTGAAGGCCGACGGCGGGGCGGTGGCGAACTCGTGGCTGATGCAGTTCCAGGCCGACGTGCTCGGGGTCCCGGTGATCGTGCCGGAGATCGCCGAGACGACCGCCCTGGGTGCCGCCTATCTGGCCGGGATCGCCACGGGTCTCTGGACGGCCGACCAGGTGTGCGAGATGTGGCGAGAGGCGGCCACCTTCGAGCCCGCGATGGCACAGACCGAGCGCGATCAACTGGTGGGCCGCTGGCGGGAGGCCGTCGGACGGGCGCGCGGGTGGGCTGAGACTGAGTAGGGTTGATCGGAGCGCGTAACCCACGCGTAATCAGCGGGTAGGAATCAGCAGGTGGCGCCGTCCTCGACGGCGTTTTTTGTGACCACAGGGTGGAAGAGATGCCGAAGGTGAATCCCAAGGACATGAAGCCGCAGGTCTACAAGGACCCGCGTCCCGCTGAGATGTTCACGCAGTACCACCGCAGCGCGCGCAGGGGTGTCGGCTGGATCTACGACTTCGTGCGAGTGATCCTCACGATCCCGGTGATCCTCTTCTATCGGACGCGTGCGATCGGGGTGGAGAACGTCCCCGCCGCCGGACCGGTGATCCTGGCGCCCAACCACTTCAGCCAGATGGACCACTTCTTCGCCGCCGTCTATCTGCCGCGGAAGGTCCAGTTCATGGCGAAGTCGCAGCTCTTCAAGAACCCGGCGATCAAGTACATCTTCAAGCACGGCGGCGTCTTCCCCGTGCGGCGCGGGCATCACGACGAAGAGTCGTTCATCACCGCGAACACGGTCCTCGACCGCGGCGGCACGATGCTGATGTACGCCGAGGGTGGCCGTTCCCGGAGCGGCGACCTGGGCGCGCCCAAGCGCGGGATCGGCAAGATCGCACTCGAGTCGGGTGTGCCGGTCGTGCCCGTCGCCATCCACGGCTCGGCCCACGTCCGCGGCTGGAAGAGGCTCCAGTTCCCCAAGGTGACCATCCAGTACGGCGAGCCGGTCACCTTCCCGGTCAACGCGGATCCGGATCGCGACGAGCAGCAGCAGGTCGCCAACCAGATCTTCGACCGCGTTCGCGCGATGTACGTCGACCTCGAGCAGAATGGCCGCCGCGACGTGCTCAAGCGCCTGCGCGAGGGCCTCCCGGCGACGTCACCCGCCCCGCCTCATGAAACGGGTCGCGCCTAGGCGCGCCCTCGCATCAACCGTTACTCCTCGTAGCGGGGCTCGAGCTTCTCCCAGAACTCCGGGTCGTGTCCCGGGACCATGAGCGCGTACGGATAGGTGCGCCGGTAGGCCTGCAGCTCCCGGAGGGAGCGCCGCCAGTTGTGCTCGTCGGCCATCATCACCGGCTCCCCCTCGCCGTTGAGCTGCCTCCAGTCGTAGGCCGCGTCCGCGACCACCACGAAGTCCCGCCGCGGCAGCCGCAGGATCACCGAGGTATGCCCGGCGCTGTGCCCGGGCGTGTAGGCCAGGCGGACCGACCCATCGCCGAAGAGGTCGAATGTCCGTCCGAAAGGACCGTACGAGTCGACCGACTCCCCGTCGAAGTCGACCGTGGCGTACTCGAACGCGAAGTCGTAGTGGGATGGGTGGTAGCCGCGGAGCAAAGGCAGACGACCGGTGGTGGCCGCCTCCCACTCGGTTGCGCTGAGCACGAACTGCGCCTCCGGGAAGAGCTCGATCGCCGAGGCGTGGTCCTCGTGCAGGTGGGTGAGGACCACGACGTCGATGTCGCCCGCCTCGAGACCTCGCTTGCGCAGCTGAGAGACGACGTCCTCGCCCTCGGTGACCTTGTAGTGGCGCCCGGAGAACCGCCCGAGGTTGTCGCGCGGGTCCCTGGCGATCGAGGGGTGGAGGCCGGCGTCGACCAGGATGTTGCCGGCGCTCGGGTGGCGCGCCAGGTAAACGGGAACCGGGCGTGATTCCCACTCTTCGGGCTTCGAGCCGATTCCGACGGCGCGCAGCCGCGCGATCGGGCCTCGTCCGCTTCGATTGAAGAAGCTGGCCGGCCAGAGAGCCTCGCCCGTGTGGATTGGCTCCACGATCAGCGCCGCCCCCTCGGTGCCGCCGGGCAGCGGTTCCTCCAGCGGAATCGGCTCCGCGTTCACGCCCACGCGAGTCAGCTTATGCTCACGGCCCGTGAGTTCACGAATCTTTGCGCCCGGCCTGCTCGATGGACAGGTCTGCGTCGTATCCGGGGCCGGCACTGGGCTGGGTAAGGCGACCGCGCTCGAGCTGACCGGCCTCGGGGCGACGGTGATCGGCTGCGCGCGCCGGGCCGAGCCGCTTCAGGGGATGGTCGACGAGGTAGCCGGCCGCGGCGGCAAGGCCGAGTTCGAGGCGCTCGACATCCGCGACGACGAGGCGGTCGATCGCTTCATGGACGGCGTCGTGGAGCGCCACGGCCGCATCGACCTGCTCGTGAACAATGCCGGCGGCCAGTTTCTGAGCCCGGCGGAGGCGATCACCCCCAAGGGCTTCCGCACGGTGATCGAGCTCAATGTCCAGGGCACCTGGCAGATGACCCACGCCGCCGCGACCAAGGCCTTCATCCCCCAGGAGAGCGGCAAGGTGATCAGCATCACCGTCTCGCCTCACATGGGCTTCCCCGGGATGGTTCACACCGGCGCGGCGCGGGCGGCGGTCGAGAACATGATGCGGACGCTGTCCGTCGAGTGGGCCCGCTTCGGGATTCGAATGGTCGCCGTCGCGATCGGTCAGTTCGACACCGAGACGCTTCGGACCAAATACCCGAAGGCGATCGTCGACAACGTCGCGGGCACCGTGCCACTCGGCCGGCTCGGGACCGAGGATGAGATGGCGTGGTTGATGGCCTATCTGGCATCGCCCGCGGGCGACTTCTTCTCAGGCTGCGTTCTCACCATCGACGGAGCCCGCGACAACTGGTTCGGAACGTGGCCGCCGGGCGGAGCGGCGGGCGAGGGCGGGGAGCCACTCGCCGAGAAGCGCCGCGAGGACTAACTAGCCGTCCCTCAGGAGTACATCCCGGTGAACTGTCCCCCGGTGACGTTGATCACCTGGCCGTGGATGAAGTTGGCGTGCTCCGAGCAGAGAAAGGCGATCGGTCCCGCCGCATCAGAGGGTTCCGCCGGGCGCCCGAGGGGGATGGTCATCCGCGCCATCTGGCGCAGCTGCTCGGGGATCCCCAGGGAGACCTCCTCGTCGCTCTCGCCGGCGGCCTGCATCGTCTCGCCCTTCTCCCTCGCCTGGGTCAGCCGCGTCTCGACGAACCCGAAGGCGACGGCGTTGCTGTTGATCTTGAACTGCCCCCACTCCTTGGCGATGGTCTTGGTCAGTCCCGTGACGCCGGCCTTCGCGGACGAGTAGTTCGCCTGGCCGGAGTTCCCCATGGTTCCCGAGATCGAGGTGACGTTGACGATCTTGCGGAAGACCTCCTCGCCGGCCTCGGCCTCCTTCTTGGCCGCCTCGCGCCAGGTGGGCGCAATGGCGCGGATCATGCGGAACGGCACGATCGTGTGGATGTCGAGCATCGCCTGGAACTGCTCGTCGGACATCTTGTGGACGACGCCGTCCCAGGTGTAGCCGGCGTTGTTGACCACGGCGTCGACCTGCCCGAAAGCGTCGATCGCCGCCTGCACGAGTTGGTCCGGGACGTCCGGCTTGGTGAGATCACCAGCGAAGACGGCGGTCTCGCCGTCGATCTCCTGTGCGGCCTGTTCCGCGACGTCGCCGTCGAGGTCGTTGATCAGCACCTTGGCGCCCTCGCGCACGAACAGCTCCGCGGTCGCCCTGCCGATGCCGCGTGCGGAGCCGGTGATGATCGCGGTCTTTCCGTCAAGCATTCCCAACTTGGTCGCCTCCTCGTATTGGTGAGAGGCGGGATTCTTACCCAAACCGGTATGTGGCGATCCCGTGGGCGACGACCGTGCCCTCGGGATCGGTCACGCTCACCTCGCAGAAGCTGAGGCGTCCGCCGCGCTTGGCGACGCGGGCCTCGGCCCGCAAGTCGGCGCCGCTCGCGGCCGAGGCGAAGTTGACCGAGAGCGAGACGGTGGAGCCGGCGACGCTCTCGGGGACCTCGTCGGTCGCCCAGGCGGCAGCCATCGCAGCGGTGTCGATCAGGGCGCTGATCGCGCCGCCGTGCACCACCTCGCCGATCGTCGCCAGCTCGGGCTTGAACGGGAGCTCGAGTAACGCTTCGTCGGTGCCCAAGGAGGCCACCCGGATCCCGAGCTGCGCCGCGTGACGCGAGTTGGGGATGAACTGCTCGATGATCTCCCGGCGGGTCGGGTTCTCGTTCACCCGAGCACCGTATGCGACTCAGAAGCCCAGCAGCGCCGGGCCCAGGGAGAAGACCGAGCGCGGGTTGACGCCATGTTCCTGCTCGAATTTGTGCTGTAGGCGGTCGTCGAAGAGGGCGAGCAGCAGCTCCTCGCGACTCGAGCCGAAGTCGCATGCCGCGCGGTCCAGTGCGGCCAGGGACTGGTCCTGGAGGAAGCCGCCGATGCCGCCCGTGTCGGGGAGGTTGCGGTCCTGGCAGGGATCGCGGATCGGCACCGTCTCCCGGCCGGCGTCCGCGAAGATGATGCCGTAGCCGGCGAGGGCCGCGATCGACGCCGCGGCGGCTGTCGCCAGTGCCGGCCGGGCGAGCGCGGCTCCGAACCCCTCCGAGAGCAGGATCAGCGCCGCCAGCAAGGCCAGCCCGGCCGTGACGATGAACGTGCTGCGGAATGCGTCGCGAACTGCTCCCGTGACGACGTCGTCGAGCTTTTCGCCGAGGCGGTTGAGCTGCGGCACGTCCTCGGGGTCGAGATCGGAGCGGGCACTCTTGACCGACTCCTGGAGCTGGCCACGGGGATCGTCCGTGTTGAGGCTGCCGAAGAGATCGGGGGCGATCGCGATCTTGTCCTCCGGCGCCAGGTGGGCGTCGAGCACCGCGGCCGTGCCCTGCTCGCGGGCGGAGTCGATGGTCGAGGTGAGGTTCGATGAGATCAAGGGGGCCAGCGCCGCCAGTGCGATGGCGATGCCGGCGGAACGGATCGACAGCAGCCGGGCGACGTCGTGGCGGGTGCGCTCCGGCATCAGCTCGCCGGAGAGGGCCGGCAGCGCCAAGCCCATCCCGGCGCCCGCGAGCAACTGCGGCACCACAGTCCACCAGGCGGAGGCCGCCGGAAGCAGCGCCAGGCAGCCGACGCCGCCTCCGACGAGCAGACATCCCGCGATCGCCCGGGTCTGGGGGCTCCCCCGCATCCGCGAGGAGAGGATTGCCGCGACAGGCAGGACGCTGACTGCAAGCGCAGCGGCAAGCGGCTCGATGCTCCAGCCCGAGACCAGCAGCAGGACGACCAGGAAGATCACCGCCGTGAGCGAGGCGGAGAGCAGTCCCAGTGCGAGCGACTCCCTGAGCTTGAGCGGCCCGGTCGGGAGGTCGGGATCGCGGCCATCGTCGGGCACCACGCGCTCGCCGCGCGCGGCCAGCAGGGCGACCACCATTCCCGGCAGCACGAGCGGCGCCTGGGCGAGGAAGATCGCCCGCCAGTCGAAGAGCTGGGTGAGCGCGCCGCCGAGCGCCGGGCCGACGGCGATCCCGAAGACCGACGCGGCGACCCACATCCTCCGCCCGGTGCCGGGCCTGCCGGCGTCGAGGAGCTCGAAGGAGGCGACCAGCAGGGCGGCTCCGCCGAGGGCCTGGACGCCGCGCAGCACCAGGAGGAGGCCAAGCGAGTCGGAGGCGCCGCAGCCGAGCGAGGCCGCGCAGAAGAGGGCCAGACCGGCCGCGCCGATGTGCGCGTCTCCATATCGGCGGCAGAGCCATGCGGCCGGCAGAAGCGCCAGCGCCAGGACGGCGGTGTAGACGCCCAGCACCAGCGCGACGCCCTCGACGGTCGCATTGAGCTCGACCAGGATCGAGGGCAGGCCCAGCGTGACGATCGATGCGTCCGCCAGGGCGACGCCCGCGGCGAGCGCTATGAAGACGCGCCTCACGGCGCAAAGCTAGCGCGAGGGCCCCGCCGGCTCACCCGGCAGGGCCCGCGCGCGATTGGGGATCGGCGGAGGGAGAAGGTCCGCCGAGCTCAGCCCTCGGCCTGTCCGGTGGCGACCCTCCGGGGCAGGGAGGGCTCCACGCGGAGGAGCCGTGCGGGCCAAGTGGGGAGCCACCAGTTCCAGCGGCCCATCAGCGAGATCACCGCGGGCACGATCAGCGCCCGGATGATCGTGGCGTCGATCAGGATCCCGGCGGCCAGACCGGTCGCGAACATCTTCACGCTGGTGTCCGGTCCCGAGGCCATCGAGGTGAAGGCCAGGAACAGGATCAGCGCGGCGCTGGTCACCAGCCGGCCGGTTCGCCCGATTCCCTGGACGACTGCCGTGTCCGTGGACCCGGTGCGGTCGTACTCCTCCCGCATCCGGGAGAGGATGAACACCTCGTAGTCCATGGAGAGGCCGAACAGGAAGGCGAAGATGATCAGCGGCATCCACGACTGGATCGAGCCGGTCGCCTGGATGCCCCAGATCGCCTCCGAGCCATGGCCGTCCTGCCAGACGAGCACGAGCACGCCCCAGGCCGCGGCCACGCTGAGGATGTTCAGGATGATCGCCTTCAGTGGCAGCAGCAGCGAGCGGAACGCCCGCGCCAGCAGGATGAACGTGGTGATCGCGATCAGGGCGATCATCAGCGGAAACGCGCCGTAGACGGCATCTATGAAGTCCTGGTTCGCGGCTGGTCCGCCGCCCACCCGGACTCCCGGGCCGGCCGAGTGGGCCGTATCCCGGACGCCGTTCAGCGTGTCGTGCCCTTCGCTGGTCCCGCTGTCCGGGACCGGGATGGCCTCGACGATGTGCGTCCCGCCGCGATTCCATTCCGGCCCGCTCGGCGCGACTGCGCCATGAATGCCGTCGACCTTGTTCAGATCGGCTGCGACGGTCTGCGGATCGGTGTTGCCCTCGACCAGGACCTCGTGCGGCAGGATCGAGCCCTCGCCGATGCCGGCGCCTTCCAGCTGCTTCAAACCCTGCTCGGCCGGGCCGCTCTTGGCGATCGTGTCCGCGTCGGCTGCGCCGAGCTGCAGGTTGGTCGCCGCTAGGGCCAGAGCCAGGATCACCGCCATGCCGGCGCCTGCGGCGACCCAACGCCGCCGCGAGACCGCCTGGGCCCAGCGGGTCCAGGCCCGGCTCGCCTTGTCATCGGTGCGCCGGTGCGGCCAGTCGAGCTTCGCGCCGGCCTTGGACAGGATCACCGGCAGCAGCGTGATCGCCACCAGCGTCGAGACCAGCGGGATCAGCATGCCGCCGTAGCCCATCGAGCGCAGGAACGGCAGCGGCAGCGCGATCAGCGCAAGCAGTCCGATCGCGACCGTGATGCCGCTGAAGACCACCGCGCGTCCGGCCGTCTCCATTGCTCGCTGCACCGCCTCGTCACCGCTCCGGCCATGCGAGCGCTCCTCGCGCCAGCGTGAGACCACCAGCAGCGAGTAGTCGATCGCCACGCCCAGGCCGACGAGGGCAACCAGGAACTGCACGATCGGCGAGACGTCCGTGAAGGTCGTCAGGCCGAGCAGCAGCAGGAACGTGGTCATGATCGAGGCGACGGCCATCATGATCGGCACCACCGCCAGGAACGAGGCGAAGACGAAGGCGAGCACGATCAGCGCGCCCAGCCCGCCGAGCAGCGCCTCCACGAGCACCCCGGGGCCATCGCCGCCGCCGGTCGACTGCTGAAGCGCGTCGAAGCCGGTGACGTGCACCGGGGCTCCGGCGACTGTCTGTCCCGCCACGGCGGCCTTCACGTCCTTGGCCGCATTCGGGTTGTCGCCGAAAGCCGAGTCGGGGTCGGGCTTCGGGTAGACGATCGCGAAGGTCGTGTGCCCATCGTCCGAGACGAAGGCCCGGTTTCCGGTCGAGGCGTACGACGCGACCCGCGACCCCGGCAAGGTCTTCGCCAGGGTGTCATCGAGCTTCGTCAGATCACGCTTCACCTGGGGCGAGTCGACCGATTGGCCCTTCGGAAGCGTGACCACGGGGAGCAGGGGAGAGGTGTCCCCGCCAGTGCCGTTGTACTTGGCCGCAATGGCCTCGTTCGTCTCCCAGCCCTCCTTGTTGGGCACGGAGAACTTCTGGTCGAGCGCCTTGCTCGCGGGGCCGGCGGCCATGATCCCGGCGATCGTCAGCAGGATCCAGCTGACGACGACGGTCTTCTTGTGGGCCAGGACCCAACGGGTGAGTGATGCCACGGGTTTCCCTCCTGTGATTGATCTGGTCGGTGTTTCCAAGACGGTTGAGACGGCGCAGCATGGACATCCCGCGCGGCGCCTTCAATTGGGGATGACCCCTAGATAGCCCTCAACTCATCGCACTTGTGTGACGAGTCGGCTCTTCGCCCCGTGACAGCACGATCGGTCGCATCTTGTGTATAGTTCGCACGACCGATCGTGCTAACTAAGAAAGGAAACGATCATGGACACACCGGAGCTGAAGCTCTACGCGATTCGCCGCTAGAACGCCTGGGGGTCACCCGCGGAGGTCGAGCAGGTCGGCGCGCGCTCGAAGCAGGTCGCCGACGACGACTTCGAGGCTGACATCCGCTGGATCCGCAGCTACGTGATCGCGGAGGAGGACGGCACGCTCGGCAGCATCTGCATCTACCAGGCGAGCAGCCCGGAGGCGATCCGCAAGCACGCGCATCGCGTCGGCATGCCCGCCGACGAGATCTCGAACATCGCGGACACGGTCGTGATCCGGCCCGACCCGGTGGGCGAGGCCGTCGCATCGTGAGCTGAGCGGGCGGCGGGCCGACCAGCATCCGCCCGCCGTCCGCGACGCTCCTCTAGGCGGCCGCTGCCTCCAGCCGGCCGCTCGATCGCCCGCCGGCCTCGTTTGATCGGCTCCGCGTCTCTGGATCACGGAGAACTGCGTGTTGGCGAGGAGCAGCGAGCCGTCTCGAGCTCGAACGCCAGCTGGCCGGGATCCTCGGCCTTGTCGATGTCGCCCTCGCGCTGCGCCTGCCTGATGGCGGACTCGAGCCGGCCCGAGCCAGTCCTCAAGGAACGCGAGGAGGCGGTCGCGAACGGCGCCGGGCTGCATGCTCACCTCGACCATGCACCGAGGCGAAGAAGCAGCCGCCCGGAAACGTGCCCGACTCGACGTAGCGCAGGTAGGCGTCGAGCAGCGCGCGCAGCCGCTCGAGCCCGCCGCTGGCGTTCGCCGCCGGCGTGAGCACCTGCTCGTCGAAGATCTCGTTGGCGGTGTCGATGGTCGCCAGCTGCAGCTCCTCCTTGGAGCCGAAATGGGCGAACAGGCCGCTCTTGCTCATCCCGACAGCGTCGGCCAGACCGGCCGAGCGAGAGCCCGCCGATCCCCTCGACGGTCGCAAGTCGCGCGGCCTCGTCGAGGATCGCCGTGCGGCTGCGCTCGCCGTCGCTGCGGTGCCGGCGACGGGGCGCGATCGCGTCGTGAGTCTCGTGGTCTTGCGCCATGCGACTCAAGTTAGCACGAACGGTCGTTATCACTGAAGGGCTAGAGCCCGAGCTGCTTGCCCAGGATCTCCTTCATCACCTCGTCGGTGCCGCCGCCGATCGGGCCCAGGCGGGCGTCGCGGTAGGCGCGCTCGACGCCGTATTCGCGCATGTAGCCGTAGCCGCCGTGGATCTGGATCGCCTCGTCGGCGACGTCGCAAATCGCCCGCTGGGTGAAGAGCTTGGCCTGGGTGACCTCACGGGTCGCGTCCTCGCCGGCGGCGAACTTGCGCAGGCAGGCGTAGGTGAGCGCTCGCGAGACCTCGATCTTCACCGACATCTCCGCGAACTTGTGGCGGATCGCCTGGAAGTGGCCGATCGGTCGGCCGAAGGCCTCTCGCTCCTTGGCGTACTCCAGGGTCAGCTCGAAGACCTTCTGCATGCCGCCCACGGCCCCGAGCGCCATCGTCAGCCGCTCCCACTGGAAGTTGGCCATGATCAGCTTGAAGCCCTCGTTCTGCTCTCCCAGGAGGTTCTCGTCGGGGACCTCGACATCCGTGAACGAGAGCTCGCCGGTGTCCGACGCATGCCAGCCCATCTTCTCGAGCTTGGAGACGACCTCGTAGCCGGGCATGTCGCGCTCGAGCACCAGGAACGAGATGCCGTGGTGGCCGCCCTCCTGCGTGGTCTTGACCGCGCAGACGAGGAAGTCCGCGCGGACACCATTGGTGATGAAGGTCTTGGCGCCGTTGACGACGTAGCCGCCGTCCACCTTGCGCGCGGTGGTGCGAAGGGACGCGACGTCCGACCCGGCGCCGGGCTCGGTGATTCCCAGCGCGCCGATCTTCTCTCCCCTGATCCCGGGCACGAGCCAGCGCTGCTTCTGCTCCTCAGTGCCGAACTTCCAGATCGGCGGCATCGCGATCTCGGCATGCGCGCCGAGGCCCGCGGCGACGCCGCCGCTGCCGCCCGAGCGCGAAAGCTCCTCGACCCAGACTGCGTCGTGGACGTAGTCGCCGCCCTGGCCGCCGTACTCGGTCTCGAACTTGAGCCCGAGGAAGCCGAGCTCGCCGCAGCGGTTGTAGAGATCGCGCGGGAACTCGCGCGCGTCCTCCCACTCCTCGATGTGAGGCGCGATCTCCTTGGTGACGAAGCGTCGCACCGACTCGCGCAGCTCCTCGTGCTCCTCGGTGAATGGGGGGAGCAGAGCGCGCTTGCCGGTGTCCTTTATGAGGTCGATGGGGGTCTCCAGTCCTCCATCGTCGTGTGGCCTCGGCCGCCGTGGTCGAAGCCGAGCAGGTCGCCCTGCGGGTTCTTCTTGTTGCCGTGGTGGTAGGCGCGGACCTCGGCGATCTTCCCGTCGCGCAACAGGAACCACTCGGTGCCACGGTCGAGGCGCTTCTCGCCGGTCTTCGGATCACGCCAGGTCATCGTCCACTCGATCACGGCCTCGTCGCCCTGCTCGATCCCGTGCTCGAGATACCACTGGCCATCGATCATCTCGACGCCCATCTTCGAGTTCTGCCCGATTCGCTCGGCGCCCTCGTGCGGGCCGAGACGGGTGTAGTAGTGGACCGCGTCCTCGGTGAAGTGCGAGGCGACGAGGTCGGGGTCGCCGGTGTTGAGCGCGTCGTAGTAGGAGCGGATGTGGTCGAGGTTGCTCATGCGCTCAGCCATTCTCGCCGAAGGTTGTCGATTTCGGCATCGGGCGTTCGTCGTCAGGTTGAATGCGGCGATAGGCGCCGCCGGAGATCAAGGAGGATGAGATGAAGTACCTGCTCACTTTCGTCCGGGACCAGGACCGGATGTACGCGGGAACGGAGGAGGAGATGCGCCAGGCGATGGACGCCTGGAACGAGTTCAACCGGGAGGCGATCGAGGCCGGTGTGCTGATCGCCAACGAGGCGCTCGAGCTGCCCAAGACCGCCAAGACAGTTCGAATCGGAGACGGCGAGGCCTCGGTCACGGACGGTCCCTTCGCTGAGACCAAGGAGCAACTCGGTGGTTTCTGCCTGATCGACTGCGAGAACCTCGAGGAGGCGATCGGCTGGGCGAAGAAGGTCCCGTTGCGGCCGGACAGCGCGGTCGAGGTCAGGGCGGTAATGGATCTCTCGCCCTACGGATATGAGAACTCGACGCCCGGACCCGTGCAGACGGCCTAGAGGCCGTAGCTCCGCCCGATCACCTCGAGCATCACCTCGTCGGTGCCGGCGCCGATCCGGTTGAGGCGCGAGTCCCGGTACGCGCGCTCGACCTCGTACTCCTTCATGTAGCCGTAGCCGCCGTGGATCTGGATGCAGTCGTCGGCGACCTCCTCGATGATCCGTGAGGCATAGAGCTTCGCCTGCGTGATCTCGCGGACCGGGTACTCGCCGTTCGAGAAGCGCCAGGCGGTCGCGTAGACCATCTGCTTCGCGGCCTCGATCTTCACCGACATCTCGGCGAACTTGTGGCGGATCGCCTGGAAGCGGCCGATCGGGCGGCCGAAGGCCTCGCGCTCCTTGGCGTACTCGAGGGTGCGCTCGAAGACGCGCTCGGCGCCTGAGACGCAGCCGATCGCGGCGACCAGGCGCTCGCCCTGGAGCTCCCAGCTGATGTGGTAGAAGCCCTTGCCCTCCTGGCCGAGCAGGTTCTCCGCGGGGACGCGGACGTCCTGGAAGGAGAGCTCGCCGGTGTCCGAGGCGTGCATCCCCATCTTCTCGAGCTTGCGCGAGACGCTGAAGCCCTCGACCTCCTTGCCGTCCGCATCGCGGATGTCGACGATGAACAGGGTGATCCCGTCGTGGCCGGCGTCCGGGTCGGTCTTGGTCACCAGCACGATGTAGTTGGCGCGCAGCCCGTTCGTGATGAAGGTCTTGGAGCCGTTGATCACGTACTCGTCCCCGTCGCGCTTGGCGGTGGTGCGGATCCCGGCGACGTCGGAGCCCGCGCCCGGCTCGGTGATCCCGAGGGAGCTGATCAGCTCGCCCTTGATGGACGGGACCAGGTAGCGCTGCTTCTGGTCCTCGGTGCCGAGCAGGTGGATCGGTGGCGTCGCCATGTCGGTGTGGACCGCCATCCCCATGTTGAGCCCGCCGCACCCCGAGTAGCTCATGGCGTCGGCGCGGACCAGGGAGTAGAAGTAGTCGCCGCCCTGGCCGCCGTACTCCTCCGGGTAGCAGAGGCCGATGTAGCCGAGCTCGGCGGCGCGGTGAAGGACGGAGTCCGGCCAGAGGTTCTCCTCCCACTCGAACCGATGGGGGGTGAGCTCCTTGAGCACCCACGACTTCATCGACTCGCGCAGCTCCTCGTGCTCGTCCGTGAAGATGAAGTGCTTGCGGCTCGCGCCGTGGTCGGGCTTGATGACGCTGGAAGTCGCGGTGGCCACTGCTCGGTCTCCTTCTCGTCAGGGGTGGGGCAGCGCGGGTTCCGCGCCTCGCAAAGTGAATAGTAGGACTTCCTACTTCCTACTGCAAGGCGCATTGCAGGGCGGGATTCCGCATACCAAGTACCGAAGTAATGCGGATGTATCAGTACCCATTCGTCCATAGCATCGCCACCCGCACGCCCGAAAGAGGGGGAACCACATGGTCAACGGCACCATTGAGACGCCGCCGATAGACCAGCTTCAGGCCGAACCGATCGCGGACGGCCCATCCGGAAGGAACTTGCCTCCGGGCCCGCGTGCACCTGGAGCGATTCAGACGCTCCGCTGGATGTACCGGCCGATCGAGTTCATGGAGCGGTGCCGTCGCAAGTACGGCCCGATCTTCTCGCTCAGCCTCGGCCCCGCATCCAATGTCTTCGTCATCGCCGACCCAGGAGCGGCCAAGCAGGTGCTCACCGCCGATCCGCGGTACTTCCGGGCCGGCGACACGAACGGGATCTTCAGGGATGTGGTCGGCAACCACTCGATCCTCGTCATGGATGGGCCCGAGCACCTCCATCACCGGCGGATTCTGCTCCCGGTCGTCGGGCGACACGCCGAGCGTTACCGCGAGCTGATCGCCAACATCGCCCGCGAGCGAGTGGCCACCTGGAAGCCCGAAACGGACATCACCCTGCTCGGCGAGATGGAGGCGATCTCATTCGAGGTGATGATGCGAATCGCCATGGGGACCGATGGGACGAGCGAACGCGAGGCGAAGCTGCGGACCCTGATCCCGCAGATGATGGACCGCTGTGAGTCGCCCTTCACGCTGATCCCGTGGTTCAGGCACGAGATGGGTGGAATCTCACCTTACGCCCGCCTGATGCGGTTCATCGATGGAATCGACGAGATCCTCTACGAGACGATCGATGATCGGCGGGCGGATCCGCTGACCGAGATCCGAGACGACGCCCTGTCGCTTCTGGTCAGGTCGACATACGAGGACGGCTCTCCCCTGGAGGACCGGGTGGTCCGCGACGAGCTCCTGACCCTCCTGATGGCCGGATACGAGACGACCACCGCCGGCCTGACCTGGGCGTTTGAGCGGCTGCTGCGGTCACCGGACAAGCTCGAGCGGCTGATGAGGGAGATGGAGACCGGCGACCAGGCCTATCTGATGGCCGTGGTCAAGGAGGCTCTCAGGCGCCGCCCCGTCATCCCCATCACAGCCCGCAAGGCACACGTGCCGATCGAGCTCCTGGGATACAACCTGCCGGCCGGGTCGGTGCTGATGGTCGCGATCTATCTGATCCACGGCGATCCGGAGCTCTATCCGGAGCCGAAGGAGTTCCGGCCTGAGCGCTTCCTCGAGGACGGCCCCAAGGGCACCGAGGGCGGAGCATGGATCCCGTTCGGGGGAGGCATCCGTCGCTGTCTCGGCGCCTCCCTGGCCCAGTACGAGATGGCCGTCGTCATCCGCACCGTCCTGGAGGAGGCCGAGCTCTCCCTCGTGCAGGAGTCCGACGAGCCGGTCGCGCGGCGCCGTTTCACCCTCTCACCGGGCAGAGAGGGACAGGCGCGCGTGCATCGAATCTTCCCTGGAGTGAATTCACCGGCCGGATCCCGCAGATTCCGAGCTCCCAAGCCGATCGCCGTCAGCCAGGCCGAGTCGACGGAGTAGGTGTCCAGAGCGCAAATTTTCGAGCCTTTGACTCCGCAGTAGTTCGGGTTCGAAATTCCCTGAATACTGGGCACGAGAAGTGTCCAATTTGCGCCGATACTCTTAACCGCGATGGGCCTAGTTGCAATGGGAGGAATGGTTCCGACGCTCGAAGAGGGCGGGCGAAGCAAGCGCCGGGACCGCCGGCTGCGCGCAAACGAGCCCGGGAGCCTGCTTTCAGGCCCGGCGGCGAAGCGACCAATTGCGCTGGCCCAGGCCTACCTGGCCGCGGGCGCGTGCGTGACGGGCACGCTGGCCGTTCTCCTCCCGCATCCGGACTACTTCAACGTCACCAATCTGCTCCTGATCCAGGCCGCAGCGGCGGGCTGGGCGCTGTTCATGTTCCTGGGGGCCGGCCGCATCCCGATCTGGCTCTTGCGCCTCGGGCCGGCGCTGGCAACCGTGCTCACGACAGCGGCCGTGATCTCCAGCGGCAACAGCATCAGCGGCTACGCGCTGATGTACCTATGGGTCGGCCTGTACGTCTTCTACTTCCCGCTCTCCCGCGTGGATGCCGCCCTCAACGTCGTCTGGGCCGGGCTCAACTACGCGTTCGCGATCCTGGTCACGCCGATCCCAGCGGGCGGGGAACACACGGCGATCAGCCACTTCGTCATCACGACGGGCACCCTGATCACGGCCGCGACGCTCCTGACCTACCTGCGCTCGCGCGTCGAGCGGCTCCTCGGCAGGCTCACCGACGCCGCGCGAACGGATCCACTCACCGGCCTCCCGAATCGGGTCGCGTTGCACGAGGCGGTGGATCGAGAGATTGAGCGCGCCGCCCCATACAACCGCCCGCTGAGCGTGGTTGTCATTGACCTCGACCGGTTCAACCGCGTGAACGAGCGTCATGGCATCGGTGCGGGAGACCGGGTCCTCTATAACGTCGCGACCCTGCTGGAGCAGCGGACCCGCCTGATGGACGTCGTGGCCAGATCTGGGGGTGAGGAGTTCGCGATCTTGCTCCCGGAGATGGATCAGCACACGGCCTTCCTCTTCGCCGAGGACGTCCTCAAGGCGATCCGGCAGACCTTCGTGAAGCCGCAGGTCGAGATCACCGCCTCGGCAGGCGTTGCGAGCTTCCCGGAGCACTCCCGAGATCTGGCCGGCCTCCTCTCCAACGGCGACCGTGCCCTGCATGCCGCGAAGGCGCTTGGCCGCGACCGGGCCGTGATCTACAGCCCGGAGGTCACCGGCGTGCTCGGGGCCGTCAGCGGGCGCCGCAACGTCGAAGCTCAGTCCCACCTGGCCACCGTCCTCAGCCTGGCCGAGGCACTCGACCAGCGTGACTCAGGTACCGCCAAGCACAGCCAGACCGTGGGTCGCCTTTGCGAGATGATGGCCCAAGAACTTGGATTCGATGAGGATCGAGTGGAGCGCATCAGGCTCGCCGGGATCCTCCACGACATCGGCAAGATCGGCGTTCCCGACTCGATCCTCTGCAAGCCCGGCCCGCTCACCACCGAGGAGATGGACCAGATGAGGCGGCATCCGGAGCTCGGGGCGCGGATTCTCTCCAGCCACGAGCTGGATGACGTTCGCGCATGGATCCTGGCTCACCACGAGCGTCCGGACGGCACCGGCTATCCCAAGGAGCTGACGAGGGAGGAGATCCCCGTCGAGGCGTCGATCCTCGCGGTCGGGGACGCGTACGAGGCGATGACCAGCGACCGCGTCTACCGGATGGCAATCGGCCCGGAGAAGGCCCGTGAGGAGCTCATCCGCTGGTCCGGCAAGCAGTTCTCGCGCCCCGTGGTCGAGGCGTTCCTACGCGCCCTGGACCGCGAGAGCGTCAGCGTCACCTGACGCTGGGCCTGGCGAACCGCGCCAGCCACCTCGGCGCCCACCAGGCGCCCGCACCGAGCAGCCGCAGCACGGCTGGAAAGAGGAAGGCCCGCACCACGGTTGCGTCGACCAGCACGGCGACGGCCGCGCCGATCGCGACCTCCTTGACGTAGACCAGGTGTGAGAACGCGAAGGCCCCCATCGCAACCGCGAACAACAGCGCGGCCGCGGTGATCGTTCGGCCACTGGCGGCCATGCCGTCCGCGATTGCCACCTCCTCGTCGTCGGTCCTTTGCCTCGCGGCGTTGATCCGCTGCAGCAGGAAGACCCCGTAGTCGGTCGACAGCCCGAAGACGACCGCGAACAGAAGAATCGGCATCGACGTGTCGAGGGCGCCCGGGCTCACGTAATCGAGCGTGCCCTCGAGACGGCCGTCCTGGAAGATCAGGACGAGCACACCGAACGCGACGCTCACCGTGAGCGTGTTCATGAGCAGGGCGACGATCGGCAGGGCGACCGACGCGGTCATGATGAACAGCACCAACCCGGTCGAGACAAGGATGAACGCGAGAGCCAGCGGCAGGTGCGAGCCCAGGCTGTGACGCTCGTCCGTCAGCTCGGCAGGCGGGCCGCCGACAAGCGCGGCCGATCCCCATTTCGACGACCGCACACTCTTGACGAGGTCGACCGCGGTATCGGAGTACCCGTCCACGCCGAGCTGAGCGTCGACCCTGTATAGCCTCGGCTCCAGGTGCAGCGGGGGGTCCACCTGCACGATTGCGGGGTCTGAGGCGAGCTTCCGTCGCGCGTTGACGGCGCTCGCCCGCGTGGGAATCACCACTACCAGCCGGTCCGCCGGGTCGAAGGCAAACCGCTTCCCGACAGCGTTATCGACCTGCCGGGCGCTGGAGGTCGCGGGAAGGATCTTGGCGTTCGCCTGGGTCAGCTCCACACGGAGGAACGGCAGGCCTGCCACGACCATCACTGTCGCCGCGACCAGGGTGACCGCGACCGGGTAGCGCAGCACGAAGCGCGCCAGCCGGTGCCAACGATGGGTGCTTGGAGCTCCCTGGAACCGGCCGAAGCTGAGAGCGTTGACCCTCTCGCCAAGGAGGCCCAGCACAGCCGGCAGAAGGACCATGCAGACGAGCGCCGATGTCAGCGCGACGAGGGCGCCTCCGATGCCGATCGAGTAGAGGAATCGCTGCGGGAACACCCACAGGGAGATCAGAGAAAGGGCCACGGTCACGCCGCTGAACGCAATCATCGGCCCAATCGCCGCCGTCGTCTCGACCAGCGCCTTCTCGGTCGATCTTGTGCCCTCGAGCTCCTCTCGGAATCTGGTGACCAGGAAGAGGCTGTAGTCGATCGCCAGACCGAGGCCGAGTCCGGTGACGATGTTGATCGCGAAGGCGTCGATTTCCATGACGGCGGTCAGGACGTTGAGCAGGGCCAGGCTCGTCAGGATCGATAGGCCGCCGACCACCACGGGCAGCAGGGCCGCGACCAGGCCTCTGAAGACGAGGAGCGAGAGCAGCAAGAGGATCGGAAGTGCATAGAGCTCGATCCGCCTCAGGTCGTCCTGAGTGATCTCTGTGAGCTCGTCGACCGTCACGGCGCTCCCGCCGACCGACACTCCGGGTGTGTGCGCGAATCGATCCCGGACGTCGGACCCGACCTGGCTCATGTCGCTGGCACTCGACGAGAGGAACCCGATCACAAGCGCCGCCCTGCCGTCACTCGAGACGAGCCGGGGGTCGATCGCCGGCGTGACCACGCGACGGATGCCGGTCACCGTTCGAAGCCTGGCCGCCGCGGCCTTCGCCGCGACCTGTGGGCTGCCCGACCTGGGCTGCACCAGCAATTCGACGTCGGGCACGGCCCGTTGGCCGGTCGCATCCTCGATCGCGTCGTACGCCTTCGAGCTTTGAGAGGCCGGATCCCGGAACCCGAAGGGCTTGACGTTGTCGAAGACGGAAGCGCCTCCGAGTGCGCTGACGACGGCGACGAGTCCAGCGAACACCGTCAGCCCTCTCCTCCTGCGATAGGCAAACTGCCCCAGCTTCCGCACTACGGCGATCCTATGCGCGGTTCCGGGTAGTTGGCTACGGGGATATTCCGTAGCTGGGCACGGGGCCCGAAAGCACAGTAAGCAGTAGGACGTAGCACTTCCCATTTCAGCCACTTTCCACTAGGGTGGCTGGCAGATGGCCGACGAGCTGCTCTACGAGGTGAGCGACGGGGTCGCCACGGTGACGCTCAACCGTCCCGACCAGCGGAACGCCCTGAACGGCGAGCTGCTCGCGGCCCTGGTCGACGCGATGAAGGCCGCCCGGGACGACGATGCGGTGCGGGCGGTGGTGCTCACCGGGGCCGGCGACAAGGTCTTCTGCGCGGGTGCCGATCTCGGCGGCTTCGCGGCGGACGCGCCGCTCGTCGACAAGCACTTCGCCTCGGACCTCTTCCTCGAGTTCTTCCGGTTGATGCCGAGGCTCGGCAAGCCCTCGCTCTGCGCCGCCAACGGCCACGTCCTGGCGGGCGGCATGGGGCTGGCGCTCTCCTGCGATTTGCTGATCGCCAAGGAGGGGGCGCGCTTCGGTACTCCCGAGATCAACGTCGGCGCGTTCCCCTACATGATCATGTCGATCATCTACCGCAACGTCCCGCGGAAGAAGGTCAACGAGATGATGCTGCTCGGCGAGCAGATCTCCGCGGAGCAGGCCGTGGACTACGGGCTCGCCAACAAGGTCGTGCCGGCGGAGGACTTCGCCGCCGCCGTGGATGAGTGGGCCAAGAAGCTCGCCTCCAAGAGCCCGGTACTCATGCGGCTCGGTCACGACGCGATGTACCGCCAGCAGGACATGGCGCTCGACGACGCGCTCGAGTTCCTGCGCTCACAGCTCTCGCTCACCTTCACGACGGAGGACATTCAGGAGGGCGTCAAGGCCTTCTTCGAGAAGCGCGAGCCCAAATGGAAGGGGCGCTGATGGCTGCCACCGACGAGACCAAGCACACGGGCGAAGCGCCCGAGGCCCCCGACAAGGTCGAGGGCGGCGAGCAGACCGGGATGAAGGAGCTCACCGAGGACGTGCACGCCCGCCGGGAGAAGGCGAAGCTCGGCGGCGGTGAGGAGAAGATCGCGCTCCAGCACGAGCGCGGCAAGCTGACCGCGAGGGAGCGGATCGACCTGCTCTGCGACCCCGGTACCTTCGTCGAGATCGGCATCCACGGCCGTCCCCACTTCTCCCAGCGCCAGATGGAGGGAAAGGACGCGCCCGCCGACGGCGTGATCACGGGCTGGGGCGACGTCGACGGCCGCCGCTGCTGCATCGCGGCATACGACTTCACCGTGATGGCGGGATCGATGGGCGCAACCGGCGAGCTCAAGGTCAGCCGTCTGCGCGAGATGGCGCTCTCCAAGCGGATGCCGTTCATCTGGCTGCTCGATTCGGCGGGCGCCCGTATCCAGGAGGCGGCGGGATCCCTCTTCGCCGGCTCGGGACACCTCTTCCAGGAGGAGGTGGTGATGTCGGGTGTGATCCCGATGGTCGCGGCCATGCTCGGCCCGTGCGCGGCCGGCACCGCCTACATTCCGGCGCTCTCGGACTTCGTCCCCATGGTGGTCGGGCAGGGCGCGATGGCGCTCGCCGGGCCTCATCTGACCAAGGCGGTGACCGGCGAGGACATCTCCATGGAGGAGCTCGGCGGCGCCAAGGTCCACTGCCGCAAGTCAGGCGTCGGCGACCTCGAGGTGAAGGACGACCAGGAGTGCATCCAGGTCGTCAAGGACTACCTCTCCTACTTCCCCGCCAACTGCGAGGAGCAGGCGCCTGTGCGCGAGGCCAAGGACCCCGAGGACCGCATGTCGGAGAAGCTCCTGGACATCGTCCCGGAGTCGCCACGGCATCCGTACGACATGTACGAGGTGATTCGCGAGATCGTCGACGACGGCGAGATCTTCGACATCAAGCCGAAGTTCGCGAAGACGATCATCACCTGCCTGGCCCGCTTCGGCGGGCAGCCCGCGGGCATCGTCGCCAACCAGCCCAAGCAGCTCGGCGGCATCCTCGAGAACGACTCAGCCGACAAGGCCGCCCGTTTCATCAACCTCTGCGACGCCTTCAACATCCCGCTGGTCTTCCTGCAGGACGTCCCGGGCTTCATGGTCGGCTCGAAGGTCGAGCACGCGGGGATCATCCGGCACGGCGCCAAGATGCTCTACGCCGTCTCGCGCGCGACGGTGCCGAAAGTGACCGTCGTCGTCCGCAAGGCCTACGGCGCCGGCTACTACGTGATGAACGGCAAGGCCTATGAGCCGGATTTGATCGTCGCCTGGCCGTCCGCCGAGATCTCGGTGATGGGCGCGGAGGGCGCGGTCAACATCATTGGCCGGTCGGCGATCGAGGCATCGGACGACCCGGAGGCCACGCGGGAGAAGATGCTCGAGGCCGTCCGGGCGCAGATCGATCCATACATCGCCGCGGGCAACGCGATGATCGACGACATCATCGACCCGCGCGAGACGCGGCCGACGATCGTCCGCGGCCTGCGGATGGCCGCCGACAAGCGGGTCGAGCGCCCCTGGAAGAAGCATGGGGTGATGCCGGTATGAGCGAGAGGATCACCGTGGTGAACAGCCTGGGAGTGCTGGCCTTCGACGGCGAGGTCATCGAGTCGTTCGGCTACAGCCTCGATCGCCCGATGCGCGCGCACGTGGCGATGCTGGAGAAGATCGACGTCGACGAGGGCGGCCGCTTCAGCGACCCGGGTGTCACCTTCAAGGCGAAGGGCCAGCCCTACAGCCCGCATGCCCACCTCACCCAGGAGGAGGCCGCCAGTCCGGAGGTCACCAAGCTGATCGAGGCCGTCCGCGCAGCCGCGCCGAACCTGGAGGGATCGTGAGCGCGGCCCGCGTCAGCCTCGTCAACGAGAACGTGAGCTACGCCGGCGTCGTGACCTTCGACGGGGAGGTCCTCGAGATTCTCGGATTCGCCGACACCACCTCGCACCGCATGCCAATCGAGCTGATCGACGAGGTCGAGCTGAGCGACCGCGAATTGAACGCATTCAGCAATCCCGCCAAGGGGGACTCCTACGGCATCCAGCTCGCGATCAAGCCGAGCGAAGGCGAGATGGCCGCGCTCCAGGAGCTGGTCGCCGCCGTCCAGTCCGCCATCGACGAAAGGGGAGGCGGATGAGCCGCTTCGAGGATCCCGTGATCATCAGCAACTCGATCTCGGGGGCGATCGCCAATCGCGACCAATGCCCGGCGATCCCGTACACGCCCGAGGAGTACGCGGCCGAGGCGCGCCGCGCGGTCGACGAGGGCGCCTCCCAGATCCACATCCACGCCCGCACCCCCGACGGCACTCCGTCGTACGAGATCGAGGACTTCCAGGCGATCACCGAGGCGATCAGGGCCGAGGTCGACGACGTGATCATCAACTACTCGACCGGGGCGATCGGGGTGCCGATCGAGAA
The DNA here is from genome assembly GCA_963774305.1 of uncultured Solirubrobacterales bacterium. Taxonomy (GTDB): domain Bacteria; phylum Actinomycetota; class Thermoleophilia; order Solirubrobacterales; family 70-9; genus DASUPK01. Next base: position 97,580 of record CAVZEM010000009.1, read on the forward strand.
GCGGCTCGAGTACCTGCGGGCGCTCCGGCCCGACGTCGCGGCTCTGAACATGAGCTCGATGAACTACGCCAAGTACTCGCGGCGGCGCAAGGACTTCGTCTTCAAGGCGGTCTTCGAGAACAGCTTCGACACGATCACCCAGTTCCTGACCGAGATGAACGAGCTCGGGATCCAGCCCGAGCATGAGTGCTTCGACGCCGGTCACGTCGCCAACCTCGATCCCTACCTCGACATGGGTCTGCTCGAGCCGCCGCTCCAGATCTCGCTGGTGATGGGCGTCAACGGCGGCATCCGGCCGAACGCGCGGAACGTCGCCTTCATGTCGGAGCAGATCCCCGGCGGCGCGGAGGGCCCGAACAACTGGCAGGTGATCGGCGTCTCGCGCGATCAGTGGAAGCTGCTCGCGGCGTCGCTCAACCTCGGTGGCAACGTACGAGCCGGGCTGGAGGACAACCTGTACCTGCCGGACGGCGAGATGGCCAAGTCGAACGGCGAGCTGATCGCCAAGGCGCGGCAGATGGCCGAGGACGTTGGGCGCCGCGCGGCGACCGTCGCCGAGGCCCGGGAACTGCTCGGCGTGCCGAAGCGGGAGGAGGCGAAGGCGTGAGCGAGCGGCCGCTCTCCGACGTCAGGATCCTCGACCTCACCCGCCTGCTCCCCGGAGGCTTCTGCACGCTCCTGCTCGCCGACCTCGGCGCCGACGTCATCAAGGTCGAGGACACTGGTCAGGGCGACTACGTGCGCTGGGCTCCGCCGTACTACGGCTCGGAGGAGCACACGCCGCTCGGCACCCGCTCGGCGATCTACCTCTCGCTGAACCGCAACAAGCGCTCGGTCCGCCTCGACCTGAAGCAGGAGGGCGGGCGGCAGGCGCTGCTCAAGCTGGCCGAGTCCGCCGACGTCCTGGTGGAGAGCTTCCGTCCCGGCGTCCTCGACAAACTCGGCGTCGGCTACGACGTGCTGAGCCAGGCGAACGCGGCGCTCGTCTACTGCCCGATCACCGGCTACGGCCAGGACGGCCCGAACCGCGACCGGGCGGGACATGACATGAACTATCTGGGGCTGAACGGGATCCTCGGGCTGACCGGCGAAGCGGGCGGCCCTCCCATCCAGTCCGGCGCGCAGCTCGCCGACCTCGGCGGTGGAGGCCTGATGGCCGCGGTCGGGATCCTGGCGGCGCTGCAGGAGGCGCGGCGAAGCGGGCAGGGCCAGATGGTCGACATCTCCATGACCGACGGCTCGCTCTCCTGGCTCGTGATGGAGGCCGGCCGCTACTTCGGCTCCGGCGAGGTGCCGGAGCGGGGCAACATCATGCTCTCGGGCGGGATCGTCTGTTACCGCCCCTATGAGGCGGCGGACGGCTGGGTTACCTGCGGGGCGCTCGAGCCGAAGTTCTGGGGCCGCTTCTGCAAGGCCGTCGGCCGCGAGGACCTGATCGAGAAGCAGTTCGAGAAGCCCGGCTCGGATGCCCACCGCGAGGTCGCCGAGGTCTTCAGGACCCGCACTCGCGCCGAGTGGAAGGCCTTCAACGACGAGCACGACGCGATGATCGAGCCGATCCTCGATCTCGACGAGGCGCTCGAGTCCGAGCTGGTGCGCGAGCGCGAGATGGTGGTGAGCTATGAGCAGCCCGAGATGGGCGAGGTCAAGCAGCTCGGCTTCCCGATCAAGCTCTCGCGGACTCCGGCGAGCATCGAGCTGCCCGCCCCGGCGCTCGGCGAGCACACCCCCGAGGTCCTGGCCGAGAGCGGCTACACGCCCGAGGAGATCCAGGCTCTGGAGGAGTCGGGCGCCGCGAAGGGCCCGGACACGGCAACGAAGCAGGAGCAATTCCTGGCATGAGCGCGGCCAAGGCGCAGACCAAGGGCGAGGAGATGCTGCGCATGGGGGAGCTGGCGCGCGCCTCGGGCGTCTCCGCCGCGACGATCAAGCACTACCTGCGCGAGGGGCTGCTTCCGGAGCCGGTCAAGACCTCCCGGAACATGGCCTACTACCCGGCCGAGTTCGTCGACCGGATCAAGCTGATCAAGCAGCTCCAGGAGGAGCGCTACATGCCGTTGCGCGTGATCAAGGACCTGCTCGAGGAGGATCCGGATCGCGCCCGGGCGCTGATCGAGCTGGGGGACAAGCTCCTCGAGCACGCGCTGGCGGGCGAGAGCGAGCGGGTCAGCGCCGCCGAGGTTCGCCACCGCTACGACGTCCCGCAGGACGTCCTCGACCGGCTCGCCGAGCTCGAGGTCCTCACTCCCGACGAGCAGGGCTATTCGCCGAGCGACCTGCGGATCGTCGAGGCGATCAGCCGCTTCCGCGCGGGCGGCTACGAGGAGCGGATCGGATTCACGGTGTACGACACCCTCCGCTACAAGGAGGCGATGGGGGAGCTCGTCAAGCAGGAGGTCGACGTCCTGATGGAGCGGCTGGCTGGCGAGATGGATCCCGACGAGGCCATGGCGCTGATCGAGGCCGGCAACCAGCCGCTCAACGACCTGCTCGCCGCGATGCACACAAAGGCGCTGGTCGCCGAGCTCGAGCGCCGGCGGGGTTCCGACGCTGACTCGAACGGCAGCGAGGCCGATTCGGGCGACTAGAGCGCGATGGCCAAGCTCGCGGCTGCGATGTTGGTCGTCTTCGTGGTGCTCACCCTGTTCGTGCGCGTGGGCATCCAGCTGCGGCGCACGGGCACGACGGGCCTGATCGGACTGCGTCGCGGCGCCGGCCCGCTCGACTGGCTCAGCGGCATCCTCTTCATCGGCGGTATGGCTGTGGGAATCGTCTCCCTGCAGCTGGTGCTCCAGGACACTCTGGATCCGATCGGCGCGCTGGACACCGACCCCGTCCACGTCGTGGGGATCGTGTTCGCTGCCTCCGGGGGCACGGCTGTCTTCCTGGCCCAGCTCGGGATGGGCGCATCCTGGCGGATCGGGGTCAGCGACGACCAGGGAACGGACCTGGTCACGGGCGGCTGGTTCTCGGTCTGCCGGAACCCGATCTACTCGGCGATGATCGTGGGCTGGACGGGCTTCGCCCTGATGGTCCCGACCTGGCTCGCCTTCGTCGCGATCGTCCTGATCGCGATCGCGCTCGAGCTGCAGGTGCGCGTCGTCGAGGAGCCGTACCTACTGCGAACACATGGCGATGAATACCGGCGCTACGCGGCGCGGGTCGGCCGCTTCGTGCCGGGCGTCGGGCGCCTCACCTAACTCAGCTCTCGAGCAGCCCCATCGAGTGCAAGGTGCGCCGCACCCCTTCATCGAGGGGTGTGGTGCTCCAGCCCAGCTCGCGCTGGGCCTTGGACGAGTCCGGCCGGGCCTGCCAGAGGATGTATTCGAGCTGGCCCTTGGGCAGCAGCGGTGGCCGCCTCGTCAACCGTGAGAGGCCCGCGCCCAGATTGGCGACCGCCTTCGCGACCGGGACGGGCATCCTCGGGGGGATGCGCCCGCGGCCGGCGATCCGCTTCGCCGCCTCCGCCAGCTCGCGAAAGTCGGCATAGCCGTCGGCGAGGATGTAGCGCTCGCCGTCCTTCCCCATGTCGGCCGCCAGTAGATGGCCCGCGGCAACGCCCTCGACGAACGCGTAGCCGGTGCCACCTGGCGGAATGGCCGGAAGGCGTTTGCGGACCACCGGCTCGAAGACCTCGTTTTCGAAGGAGGGGGTGGACGAGGGGGTGGGCCCGTAGACCCCGGACGGGTTGAGAATCACGACCTCCATGCTGTCGCGCTCGGCGAGCACGAGCTCCTCGGCGTGCTGCTTGGAGCGCTCGTAGGCCGTTCCCTTCGGGTAGTCGGCGAGCATCGTCTCGTCGAAGCGCTCGCCGGTCTCGGCGTGGAAGACGTCGTGGGTGGAGGTATGGACGAACCGCCGCACGCCGGCCCGCTTGGCCGCGACCGCCACCTGCTGGCTGCCGATGGCGTTGACCTGGTCGAAGATCGCCTCGTCCCTGACCCACTGCTCGGGCATCCCCATCGAGTTGAAGACCAGCTCACAGCCCTCGACCGCCGCGGCCAGGCTCTCCGTGTCGGTGACGTCGCCCTTCACCGGCTCGATCCCGGCCGGGAGGACGCTCGCCGCCCGCTTCGGGTCGCGGACCAGCGCGCGGATCTGGTCGCCCCTGTCGAGCAGGGCCGATGCGATCGCGTGTCCCACCTTCCCGGTCGCCCCGGTGACGAGAGCCTGCATCGGCCCATCCTATGCGGGGTATGCGCTCCAAATCCGGATGCGTGCGTGGCAGCAGCCACCTGAGCGTCTCCGCCCCGCTTACCCGCTAGATTGACTGGTCAGTCAGCCGAACCCGGGGATCGGCACGAATACCGGGTTTCGCCGGGAGAGATATGCGCGCCGCCGCCGTACAGCTCAACTCCACTGACGAATACGACCGCAACCTCGAGGTTGCCGAGCGCCTCGTTCGAGGGGCCGCCGCCGAGGGCGCGGAGCTGGTCGTCCTGCCCGAGAAGTGGACGGTCCTGGGGTCGCCCGAGGCGATCCGCTCATGCGCCGAGCCGCTCGATGGCCCTGCCCTGACCGCGGCCGCCGGCTGGGCGCGTGAGCTCGGCATTCACCTCGTGGCGGGCAGCGTCCCGGAGATCGTCCCGGACCGGGAGAAGCTCGCCAACACCTCCGTGATGTTCGGCCCCGACGGGGAGCGCCGCGCGGTCTACCGCAAGATCCACATGTTCGACGTCGAGGTCGGCGACGTCGAATATCGCGAGTCGGCGATCGAGGAGGCCGGAGACGAGATCGCCGTCGGCGAGGCCGGCGGTGTCATGGTCGGGCTGACCATCTGTTACGACCTTCGGTTTCCCGAGCTCTACCGCATCCTCACGCTGCGAGGGGCGCGGGTGATCACCGTCCCCTCCGCCTTCACCGAGCGGACCGGACGCGACCACTGGGAGGTCCTGATTCGCGCCAGGGCAGTCGAGGACCAGGTCTTCATGGTCGCTGCGGGCCAGATCGGGTTCGCCCCGCCCCATTACCGGAGCTATGGCCGCTCGATGATCGTCGACGCCTGGGGTGTGGTCATGTCCCAGGCCGCCGACACGGAGTGCTTCGTCTCCGCCGACCTCGACTTCACCATCCAGGACGAGATGCGAAACAGCCTGCCCAGCCTCCGCCACCGCCGTTCGGACGCCTATCGCTGGCCCGAGGACAACCCCGACGAGACGGTCCAGGCATCGGTCGCCGAGCCGGCGACACCGGCTGGAGCGCCATGATGGCTCAGTCGCCGGCCCCCGACAAGCGCCGCGCCATCCTCGACGCCGCGATCACCGTCTTCGCCCGCCAGGGCTTCCACAGCGCCCGCGTCTCGGACGTCGCGGCAGACGCCGGGGTCGCCTACGGCCTCGTCTACCACTACTTCGACTCCAAGGACCAGATGCTCAACGAGCTCTTCTCCGAGCGCTGGGCCCTGCTGCTCGAGGCGAGCCAGGAAGTGAGAAGCAGTGACGCCCCGCCACGCGACAAGCTCGCCGGCGTCGCGAACTTCATCATCGAGTCCTATCGGCACGAGCCGGAGCTGATGAAGGTGATCATCGTCGAGGTCACCCGAGCGGCGAATTCGTTCGGCCGCACCCACCTGCCCGAGATCCGTCAGGCCTACGACCTGGTCGCGGAGATCGTCTCCGACGCCCAGGAGGCCGGCGAGTTCCGCGACGACGTGGATCCGAGCTTCGCCGCGATGGTCTTCTACGGCGCGATCGAGCAGCTGCTCACCGGGTGGATCTTCGAGTCGATCCCCGCCGCCGACGCGGACTACGAGCGCGCCAAGCGTCTCGTCGTCGAGACGATCTGCGACGGCCTGGAGCCCAGGCCGGTCGGCAACGTGGTCGCGGGCTAGCCGCCATATGTGGGAGGGACTGGCAAGGACTGAGCGCCAGGACCGCGTTCTGCACGGGACGGCGAAGCTCGCGAACGTCCTGCTCGGTCTGGTGCTGCTGCCGCTCTGGCTCTTCGGCCAGCTGATCGGCGGCCGCGTTCGGGACTTCCTGATGCGCCTGGAGCAGCGCGGCAGGCGGCCGCTCCCGGTTCCTTCGGAGCGCGAGCGCACGATGGACGCCCTCATGCAGGACCTGCAGGCGATCCCTGAGCACCTGCGCCACTCGGACTTCGCGGAGCTCCGGAAGGGCTTCGCCGACATCTCCAACTTCGTAGTCGCCCAGCACCGCGAGGGAGCGGTGATCGGCTACCGCTACCCGGGCCAGTTCAAGGACCACATCGTCGAGGGAGCGGACGGCGAGCGGATCGCCGCCTCCATCGCGCTGCAGGAGGCGGCCCGTCCATCGCTGATCGTCGTCCACGGGCTCTTCACCTCGAGCCGCTTCGACTACGTCCGTCAGATCGCCGTCCGCGCGTTCTACGAATGGGGCTTCAACGTGGCGGCTCTCGATCTCCGCAGCTTCGGCATGACCGAGCTGACCAGCCCGGCGCCCTCGACCGGCGGCTGGAAGGAGGGCCTCGACATCCTGGCGCTCGCTCGCTACATGAAGGAGCTCGGCGGCACGAGCGTCGGCGCGCTCGGCATCTCGCTCGGCGGCTCCTCGGTGCTGAACGCCTCCGACCAGGAGGACACGGCGACGGCGCTGGACGGAGGGATCCTCGCGGTCTCGCCGCCCGCCATCCCGAAGCTCGCCTGGGAGAGGCTCTCCGAGCCGGTTCCGCGGGGGCACCCGCGCTATCCGATCCACCGCGCCTTCGAGGCAGCGCTGATCTCCCGGATCCGCTCCGGCCGCTGGCCGCCGGAAGCCGAGGACATGCTGCGGGCGATGGAGGTCGTCTCAGCCCCGTACTACAAGGTCGACGCCGAGGAGATCTGGACCCGCTCGCGCGGCATCGACCACGTCCCCAACGCCAAGGTCCCGCTGCTCATCCTCCACCCGGAGGACGACCACATCATCAAGGTGGAGCACGCCCGGATGCTGCAGCAGGCTGCGAACGGCAACGATCTGGTCCGCGTCTGGATCCTCCGCGCCGGGTCCCACGGCCTGCTCGAGGCCGCCGACCCGCGCTGGACCCACGCGGTTTACCGCACGTTCTTCGAGCGCTGGGCGACCTATGCCGAGCGCACCGTCGGCCAGGCCAACGGCGGAAGCCCTGAGTTGGTTTACTCCTCGCAGGAGCCCGGGTAGCGCGAATCCCGGGAGAGGAGGCCAAGGAATGGACAGCGAAATCTTGAGGCGACTGATCTGGGCGGGCCTGCTGGCGGCCACCGGCGCGCTGGCGACCGTCGCCGCGCACCGGCTCTCGGAGGTCATCTGGCGGCGCGTCTTCAAAGAGGAGCCGCCCGAATGACCGACGGCAAGGGAACGCAGTCGACGCAGACCCCTCCGGCCTCGTCGGAGGGCGAGCGCCCGGTCGAGGACATGACGGTCGGCGAGCTCGTCTTCGAGGTCTCCGATCAGGCGTCGGTCCTGATCCGGGAGGAGATCGAGCTCGCCAAGACCGAGGTCACGGAGAAGCTCAACAGCCTGCTGCGCGGCTCGGTCGCCGGGCTCGTGGCGGGGGTCTTCGCTCTGCTCGCCCTCGCGCTAGCGATGCACGGCTTCGCCTGGCTCCTCAACGACCTGGTCTTCAACAACCCCTGGGCCGGCTTCTTCGTCGAGGCGGCGGTCTTCCTGCTGATCGGCGCCGGTGCGGGGCTCTTCGCCTGGCGATCGTTCAAGCGAGCGGCTCCGCCGACTCCCGACATGGCGATCGAGGAGGCCAAGGAGATCAAGGCTGCTTTCGAGGGACAGAACGGACAGGAGGACGCACCATGAGCACCCCAGCGAGCCGGACGCTGCCCACACGAGGCAACGGACGCCGGCCCATGCCGCCGCCCGGCACGCGCTCGGCCGAGCAGATCAGGCGAGACATCGTCCAGCAGCGCCAGGAGTTCTCCCGCTCGGTCGATGCCCTGCGGCACAGGTGGGTTCAGGTGACCGACGTCCGCCGCCAGATTCGCGAGCACCGCACGGAGCTCGCCGTGGGCGCCGCAGTGGTGGGCTTCCTGATCGGCGGGGCGATCGCGCTCGGCCGCCGCCGCGGTTAGGACTGAAGCAAGGAGCTGGGGATGCCGCCGATCCCCAGGAGACCGGGGCCCACGTGGGCACCGATCACAGGGCCGACCTCGGACGTGAACACCGGGTCCGAGCCGAAGATCGGCTTGCAGGCCTCGACCAGCCGCGCGGCGTTCTCCGGATCCTGGACGTGCTGGACCACCCATGCATCGGCGCCGGCCTCATGGCGCTGGCGCCCGTAGTCGACCATTCGCTCGAACGCCCGGCTCCGGGTGCGGACCCGCTCGATCGGCGTGATCTCCTCCTCCAGCGTCAGGATCGGCTTGATCTTCAGAGTCGTCCCGATCCAGGCGCGGGCCGCGCCGATCCGACCTCCCCGCCGCAGGTAGTCGAGGGTGTCGACGGCGAACCAGATCTTGAGCTGCGCGCGGGCCGCTTCCGCACGCTCAAGGGCCTCTGCCGCGCTGGCGCCGTTCTCGGCGGCGTTCGCGGCCGCCAGGATCATCAGCCCCATTCCCCCGGCTCCCGTCCGCGAATCGCAGACCGCGATCCTCTCCCCGCCCTTGCCGTCGGCGGTGAGGCGCTCCCTGGCCTGCATCGCCGACTCGCACGTGCCGGAGATCCCGGAGGAGAGATGTATCGAGATGATCTCCTTGCCCTCCGCGAGCAGCGGCTCGTAGAGGGAGATGAAGTCGCCGACCGAGGGCTGGGACGTCGTCACGGCCTGATCGGAGATGCGCAAGCGCTCGTAGAACGCGTGCAGGTCGGTGATGTCGGCTTCGCGTTCCTGCTCACCCTCGAGCCCCACGTAGAGGCTGACCTCCTTGATGTCGTGCGCGTCGAGCAGCTCGCGCGGCAGATATGAGGTCGTATCGGCGACGACCGCGGTCGAGGGCATCGGAGCGTTCTACCATGCGCGCCCTATGTCGAAGACGCTCGTCACCGGCGGGACGGGCTTTGTCGGCCTCCACGTTGTCCGGGAACTCGCCCGACGCGGCGACGATCTGAGGCTGCTGGTCCGCCCCGACAGCAACACCAAGCCCCTCGAGGGCATCGATTTCGAGCGCACCGTCGGTGACGTCACCGACCGCAAGGCCGTGCGCAAGGCGATGAAGGGAGTCGAGCGGGTCTTCCACGTGGCCGGCACGACCTCGATGCGAAGCCGCGCCCGCGACCGGGTCTTCGAGGTGAATGTCGAGGGGACCCGGAACGTGATGGAGGAGGCGCTGCGCGCCGGGGTCGTCAAGGCGGTGCTCACCTCCAGCTCGAGCGCGGTGGGGGCCGCCAGGAAGGGCGAGACGATCGACGAGGACCAACCCTTCACGGTTGGGCGTCTCGGCATCGCCTACATCAACTCCAAGCACGAGGCCGAGCTGGTCTCGATGCGGGTGGCGGCCAAGGGCCTGCCGGTGGTGATCGTCAATCCCTCATTCGTGCTGGGACCCGATGACCCCAACCCGAGCGGCACCTCGAACGCGCTGGTCCGCCGGCTCCTTCTGCGCCGCATCCCAGGCTACTTGGACGGCGCCATCAACATCGTCGACGTGCGCGACGTCGCCAAGGGCCACGTGCTCGCCGACGAGCGGGGCGAGGACGGCGAGCGCTACCTGCTCACCGGCCGGAACTTCACGCAGCAACGCCTCTTCGCCGACCTCAGCCGGATCGCCGGCGTGCCGCCCCCAGCGGTCCGAATCCAGGGGCGGCTGGCCGTGACCGGGGTGGAGGCGATGGAGCTGATCGGGCTGCGACTGCCGACCTCGGCAGACGAGGTCCGCTCCGGGAGCCAATGGTTCACCTACCGCAACGACAAGGCGCGCGAGCAGCTCGGCTGGGAGCCGCGGCCCCACGAGGAGACGCTCGAGGACACCGTCCGCTGGCAGCTCGAGGAGCTCGGGGAGCGCGCCCAGGGTCACCGGCTGACCGACATGGCCCTGCGCACGGCCGGCGGCGCCCTGCGCCTGCTTCCCTTCAGCTGATGAGCGAGCCCCGACGCGTCCTCTACCGCTGCGGCACACCGACCAACTTCCTCTGCCCGTGCGGAGCCGTCGCCCGCCGCCTGAACAAGCTCGGCCTCGAGCACCGAACCGAGCGCGTCCCCCGCCGGCGCTCGCGCCGCCCGGAGATCGTCGAGCTGACCAAGCGGCCGTACGTCCCGGTCCTGGTCGATGAGGAGGAGGTCGTCAGCGACTCGCGACGCATCCTCCAGTATCTGGATTGGCGCTACGGCGAATCGACCGCTGCGGCTGAAAGCGCCTCCTCCGGATCCCAATAGGCCCGCAGGTAGAGGAGCTTGCCGTCGCGTGCGCCGCAGACGTAGCCCCAGACGTGGTCGGTCGGCACGTCTCCAGCCGCCGACACGAGCGCGTAACGGATCAGGGCCACCACCCGATTCCCTGCTTCGACCACCCGCTCGAGAGTGAGCTCGCCCTCAAAGACCTCCATAGGGGTCCTCCTCATAGGTGATCTCGTCATGCCACCAGCGCTCGCGGAAGCGCTCACGCTGCTCAGGACCGCCGATTGGACCGCTCCATACCTCCCACATCTGCCCCAGGCTGTCGATCTCCGCTGAGCTCACGCACGCAGTATCTCCGAGTACGCGGGACGGCCCTCTACAATGTGTCGCGATGACTGAGGCACCAGAGCCCATCACGCTGACCGACAAGGCCGCGGGCAAGATCAAGGAGCTGCTCGGTGAGCAGGAGAACGGAGCCGAGCAGGCTCTTCGCGTCGCCGTCCGCGGCGGCGGATGCTCCGGCTTCCAATACGCCCTCGCCTTCGACGCGCCCAAGGAGGACGACCACCGCTTCGAGAATCAGGGCGTGGCGGTCGTCGTCGACAAGACGAGCATGCAGTTCGTCTACGGCTCCGAGGTCGACTGGGTCGACGGTCTCCAGGGCGCCGGCTTCGCGGTCAACAACCCGAATGTCGAAGCCGCCTGCGGCTGCGGCTCTTCCTTCCAGGTGAAGGAAGACACGGCCGAGCGGGCCGCCGCGGTCTAGCCGGAACCGGTCGGAACTAGCGCTGGATCTGGATCGGCGGGCTCTGCTGCGGGTCTGCTTGGAGGTCCTGCTTGGCCGACATCGCCGGCCGCTCAGGTTGCTCGACGCCGAGTAGCGTCGCGAGCTCGCCGGAGTCGTCCATCTCCTCGACGATGTCGCAGCCGCCCACCAGTTGGCCGTTGACGTAGAGCTGGGGGAAGGTCTGCCAGTCGGAGATCTCGGCGGTCACCTCGCGCAGAGGCTGGAGCGCCGGGAGGACGTCGACCGCGCCGTACTCGACCCCGTAGGTCTCGAGCACGTTGACGACCCGCATGGAGAAGCCGCACTGAGGCGCCTCCGGGTTGCCCTTCATGAAGAGAAGGACCTTGTTCTCCCGGATGAGCTCCTCGACCTTGTCCTTGAGAGTGGGTTCCATAAGTAATCGGGTTGCTCCTCGGCTTCGCCTACGGAGCACCCTCGGATCACACTATACGCAGCCGCTACTCCGGCACCGAGGTCTTGACGGAGAGCGCGTGAATCGAGCCGTCGTCGAAGCGTGCCTGGACGGCCTTCTTGACGAGCTTGTGCTGCTCGATCCGCGAGAGGCCCTCGAACTGGGGTGCGGTGACGGTGGCGCGCAGGTGGTCCTGAGTCCCGGTCTCGTCGACGACCTCGACCCGTGCTCCGGGCAGCGAGGCCTCGATCATCAGCCGCACCTCGTCGGTCGAGATCGCCATCGCTCAGGCGGCCGTCTTCGCGGCCCTGGAGGCCTCGACCATCTCGTCGGTGCGGCAGAACTTGACGCGCGGGCGGCCGTGCGGCTTGCCGGCCTCGACCTCGGCGGCGTCGATCGCCTGCCAGCCCTCGAAGGTGATGTGGTCGGGCTTGCGCTCGTTGAGCAGCGCCTCGATCGAGCCGCGGTCAGCCGCCAATTCGGCCTCCGGCACCTTGCCGGCGTCGAGGTCCTCGAAGAGATGGTCGACCGTCTCCTGGGCGTCCTTCTTGTTGGTCCCGATCACGCCGGAGGGGCCCCGCTTGATCCAGCCGACCGCGTAGAGGCCGGGGACCTGGTTGCCGTCCTCCTTGATGCGACCGCGCTCGTTGGCGATCGTCCCGGCGCGCTCGTCGAAGGGGAGGCCCTCGATCGGGATGCCCTTGTAGCCGATCGAGCGCAGCACCAGGCCGCACTCGATCGTCTCGCGCTCGCCGGTGTCGACGGCGCGGATGCGACCAGATTCGTCGCGCTGCAGCTCGTTCTTCCCGACCACGATCCGCTCGACCCTGCCATCGCCCTGGATCTCGATGGGGGAGCGGAGGAAGCGAAGGGTGATCTTCTGGGGCTTGCCCTCCGGATCGCGGCCGGAGAAGTCGGTGAAGATCTCGACGTTTCGGCGGTTGGTCGGGTCGGCGTCGTCGGAGTCGAGCCACTCGCGGCTGATCTCGTCGAGCTCCATCTCGCCGGCATCGATGTCGATGTCGGCGTTCACCATCTCCCCGAGCTCACGGACCTCGGGGTTTGTGAAGGCGGCCTGGGCGGGCCCGCGGCGGCCGAGCACCAGGATCTCCTTGACGCCCGAGCCGGCAAAGGCCTCGATCGCGTGATCGGCGGTGTCGGTCTCCGAGAGCTCGTCTCTGGTCAGGGCGAGCATCCGAGCGACGTCCGCCGCGACGTTGCCGTTGCCGATCACCACGACCCGCTCGCAGGAGAGGTCGAACTCGTGGTCGGCGAAGTCGGGGTGGGCGTTGTACCAGTTGACGAATTGGGTGGCGGGATGGCTCCCGGCCAGCTCCTCACCGGGGATGCCGAGCTGCCGGTCGGTGGCGGTGCCGTACGCGAAGACGATCGCGTGGTAGCGCTCCCGCAACTCGTCGACCGTGATGTCCCTGCCGACCTCGACGTTGCCGAAGAAGCGGAACTCGGGGCGTGCAGCGGTCTTCTCGTAGACCCGGATCACCGACTTGATCTTCGGATGGTCGGGAGCGACTCCGAAGCGGACGAGGCCGTACGGCGTGCAGAGCCGGTCGAACATGTCGACCTCGGCATGCGTCCCCTCATGCCTGAGCACGTGCTCGGCCGTGTAGAAGCCGGCCGGGCCGGACCCGACGATGGCAACGCGCAGCGGATTTTCGTCTGTACCGATCACGGCGAGCGGGAAAGGGTAGTGGCTTACGCCGGTGTGACCGCCGTTGCGGCGGTCCCATCGAGCGCGTCGAGCGTGCGCCCGAGCGACATCGAGACGCAGGTGAAAATCGGCGTGTCGCGCAGCGTGTAGGAGCTCGACTCGGTGCCGCGGAGCTCCTGGACCAGGTCGAGGAACTCGCCGGGGTCGTCGCCCTCGAAGGAGACGACGAACTCCTGGTCGTCCAGGCCGAATGAGTAGGCGGTGTTGATCGAGATCTCCGGATAGCGGCGGCCGACCTCGATGTGGTTGGTCATGATCCGCTGCCGCTCCTCGAGGGGCAGGCCGTACCACTCGCGCTTCTTGTCGAAGGGGTAGACGAAGAGGTACTTGCGGTCGGAGACGCAGATCTCGGGCCGCGACTCCTGCTCCGAGTACGGCGACGGCTTGGTCATCGCCAGGTACGAGTAGGGGATGGACGCCCAGCGAGCCAGTCCGCTTTGGCTGAGTACGACGTGGAAGGTGTGAATGTCCTCGAGCGTCGGGCTCTGGCTGAGCAGCATCAGGTCGGTGTCGCCGCGGGTGCCGACCGTCGAATACGCTCGCAGCGAGCGGTCCTCCGCGAAGTCCTCGCAGGCCGCCAGGAACTCGGCCTTGTCGGTCGCCCGCTCGTCGGGGGACCGCCTGCGCCAGGCGGGGTCGAGCTTGAAGAAGGTGAACTTGACGAACGTGCGGTCGGCCACGAGACGAAGGGTAATGGCCGTCGCCTTCGCGGCCGGGGCGCTGCTGTGCGGTTGGGCGGCGTCGGCAGACGCGACGCCGCGCGTCACGGTTGCCGTGCTGCCTCAGGTCGCGACGGTTCGGGAGCTCGCAAGGGAGGGGCTCTCGCCAGGCCTGATGAGTGCGGGTCTTGGGCAGGTCTCTGCCGCGCGTACTTTCGTCGACATCTCGGCGGGCAATCGCGAGAGCCCGCCATCGGATGCCGTCCCGGGCCTGCTTCGCAGCACCATCGAGAGGGCTGGGCTGGGTGGGGGTGCGCTACTGACCGTCTACATCCCGCTCACTGCGCTTCCCCGACTTGTGTCGACCTTGCGCGATGACGACCTGGTGATCGCGTTCGCGGCTCCTCCGCCGAGCGGCAACGAGGCTCTGCCGATTGGAATCGCCGGGCGCGGCTTCGACGGCGATCTGACATCGGACTCGACTCGCACCGACGGTTATGTCCTCTCGACGGACGTCGCGCCGACGATCCTGCGGCGGCTGGGGCTCTCCGTCCCGGACGTCATGAACGGCCAGCCGATTCGGGCTGAGGGCAGCGTCGATTTCGCCGCGATCGAGGACCGGGCGACGCGGATGGCCGAAATTCCCGGGCGCCGGGCGCCGGTCGTGATCGCCTGCCTGCTCGCCTGGATCGCGATCGGGTTCGTGGTCAATCGCGTCATCTTCGGCCTGCGGCGGGTGGCGCTGGCCTGGCTGGCGCTCGCGTTCGCCTACATGCCGTCGATTCTCCTCATCGGAGCGTGGCTCCAGCCCAGTGCGGTCGCCGAGGGGCTGCTGGTCGGACTTGGGGCAGCCGCGCTGGCCGCGATCACGGTCCGCTTCGCCTGGGGATGGCGAGGGTTGGCGATCGCGTGCGGGACCACTGTGATCGCCTACGCGATCGACGTTGCGACGGGCTCGGAGCTGACGAAGCTCTCGCTCCTCGGCCCGAATCCGATCTTCGGTGCGCGCTTCTACGGGATCGGCAACGAGTTGGAAGCTCTGATCGCCGTGATGGTTCCGGTGGGCGTGGGCGCCGCACTATCGGCTTCGCCGGGATCGTCGCGCAGGGCTGAGATGGCGTTCCTGATTGCCGGCACTCTCGCCGCGCTGATCTTTGCGGCAGGTCGATTCGGTGCTGATGTGGGGGCGGTCATCGTCTTGCCGGTCGGCGCCGCGGTCGCAGTGACAGTCGTCGGGTGGGGCGGCGGGGGCTCTCGCCGGCGGCTCGCCTTGGCCGTGATCGCCGCGCCCCTGGTCGGATTGGCCGCCCTTGCTCTGATCGATCTCGTCTCGGGCGGTAACGCGCACCTGACGCGGTCGGTGCTCGACGCCGGGGGTGCGGGCGACCTGGCCGACGTCGCCGAGCGCCGCCTGAGGCTCTCGGCGCACGATTTCGGCCAGGCAGCCGGGAATCCGCTGTTCTGGGTCGTGGTCCTGGGAATCGCCGTGGCGATCTCCCAATGGCGCCGGATCGACGCCTGGCTCGAGCCCTTTCCTGCCGCCCGCGCAGGCGTGATCGGCGCCTGCGCCGCGGTGGCCGTGGGCGTGCTCGTGAACGACTCGGGCGCGACCTTTCTCGTGCTCGGATCGCTTGCCCTCGGGGCCACTCTCGCCTTCGCCTGGGCCCAGGCGGCCGCGAATCCGCAGAAGTCCGTGTAATGCGGGCTCCCCACGCGGGTAAGTGAACGAGGTGTGACTTCCGCCACTGAGCACAGCCAGCAGTACCGGTACCCTGACCCGATGCGCATTGCGCTTGTCTCGCCCTATTCCTGGACCTATCAGGGAGGCGTAAACAGGCACGTTGAAGCGCTGGCGGAGCAGTTCATCGCCCGGGGAGATCACGTTCGCGTGTTGGCTCCGTGGGACCCGCCGGATCGCGTCAGTCGCCGCCTGCACCGCTCCCATCCCGAACTGCGGGAGGCTCCCGACTACCTGGTTCCGCTCGGTCGCACTGTGGGTGTAGGCGCGAACGGCGCCGTCTCGAACCTGTCGGTCTTCCCGGAGGGCCCGGTCCGCCTGCGCAGCGCGCTGCGCACCGGCAACTACGACGTCGTCCATGTGCACGAGCCGCTGGCGCCGCTCGTCGGCTGGGACGCCATGGTCTTCCGGGGCGCGCCCGTGGTCGGCACCTTTCATGCCTACTCGACCAAGGCCTTCCCGAACCATGTCTCGACCCTGCTCGGCGCGCGGCGGCGGTTCAACCAGCTCTCCGCCCGAATCGCCGTCTCCGAGGCCGCGGCCTGGACCGGGCGGCGCTGGTTCGGCGGCGAGTACACGATCGTGCCGAACGGGGTCGACATCGAGGCCGCCCCGCAGGGCCCCAAGCCGACGAGCGACGAGCTCCGTCTCCTCTTCGTCGGCCGCGCCGAGGAGCGCAAGGGCCTGCCGGTCCTGCTGGCCGCCTTCCAGGCGCTGGTCGAGCACGTTCCCTCGCGGCTCACGATCGTCGGAGCCGATCCCGAGGAGATCTCGCGCCGGGTCAGCGACCCGGACCTGATGTCGCACATCGACGTCCTCGGCAAGGTCTCCGACTCGATCCTCTGGCGCCAGCTGGGCGAGGCTGACCTGCTCTGCGCGCCGTCACTCGCCGGTGAGAGCTTCGGCATGGTCCTGATCGAGGCGATGGCCGCGGGCACGGGCGTCGTCGCCTCGGCGATCGCCGGCTACAGCGACGTCGTCACCAATGGCGTCGACGGCATCCTCGTGCCGCCCGCCGACCCGCAGGCGCTCGCCGAGGAGCTGCAGCTGCTAGCGCATGAGCCCGAGCGGATCAAGGCGATGGGCGAGGCGGGCCGCCAAAGCGCCCAGCGCTACGCGTGGCCGCGGATCGCCGAGGAGGTCGCCGATGTATACGAGCGGGCGATCGAGCCTGCGGCGGCACCGATCTGGCCGCCGGAGGAGTTCGCCCGGCGCACCGGTTTGGTCCGCATCGACGGCGGCCCGAAGCGGCCCGCCCAGCGGATGCCGACCCTGGAGCCGACCCCCATGGACAAGCGCAGCCGCGGCCGGCGTGCCGCCCGCAAGGCGGGCGTCGCCGTCGCGAGCATCCTCGGCCTCGGCCTGACCGCGCTCGCGGCGCGCCGCATCGGTGTCGATCAGGTGGCGAGCAACATCATCGACTCGGATGTGAAGTGGGTGCTGATCGCCTGTGCCCTGATGGTGGCCGCGATGTTCGCCCGCGCCGTCTCCTGGATCGCGATCACTCGCGCCGCACTTCCGCGGTACCACCTGCGCCGCCGCGACGTGACCTCGGCCACGATGATCGGCGTGTTGATGTCGGCGACGTTGCCGGCTCGCCTCGGCGAGCCCGCCAGGGCGATGGTCCTCTCCCGCCACATCGGCCGGATGCGCGAGACGTTCCCGGTCCTGATCGGGACGCTGGTCTCGCAGACCGCGCTCAACATCTTCGCCCTGGTCCTGCTCGGCGGGATCATCGTCTCGACCACCGATCTCTTCCAGGCGAGCACCCAGAAGCTCTTCCTCGTCTCGACCGCCCCACTGCTGGTTCTGCTGGCGGTGCTGATGGCCCCGTCGCTCGTGAAGGTGAACGGCCAGGGCCGGATCGCCCGCGGCATCAAGGCGGTCCGCGGTGCGCTCCAGCAGGCGCGCAAGGGCCTGACCGTGTTCCGCGATCCGCGCAAGGGCTCATTCGCCGCGGGTGCGCAGCTCTTCGCCTGGTTCCTCCAGCTGCTCTCGTGCTGGGCCCTGTTCGCCGCACTCGGCCTCGACCACCAGGTCGCGATCGGCGCCGCCGCGGCCTGCCTCTTCGCGGTCAACGTGACCGCCGTCGTGCCGGCGACCCCGTCGAACATCGGCATCTTCCAGCTCGCCATCATCAGCGTGCTTCACCAGGGCTTCGGAGTCCCGGCGGCCGACGCGCTGGCTTACGGCGTCATCCTGCAGGCCGTCGAGATTGCGACCGCGGTCGCGCTCGGGGTCCCCGCCCTGGTACGCGAGGGCGTCACCTGGTCCGACATGCGCGTCCGGGCCATGGCAGCCGCACCGGTCGAGCTCCCGGAGCGTCCGCGCGCCCGCGAGCGCGAGGCCGAGCGAATCTCCGCCTAGGCGCTGGCGGGCTCGGTCTGCTCGACCGCTTCGGCCTCGACAGTTCCATCGGACGGCTCCACCTCGGGCGGCAGCTCGCCGCCGCGCTCGGTGCCCGCGATCAGCTCGTCGGGCGCCTTTTCCTTGGGGATGAAGCCCGACTTCATGCCGAAGTAGACGGCCTGCGGATGGTGGGCGATGATCGCCACCGTCGACTGCTCGGGCATCACGGCGTGGCCGCCCGACAGGGTCATCCCGATCTGCTCGAGGTCGAGCAGGCGCCAGACCTTCTCGTGCTCGGACTGGTTGGGGCAGGCGGGGTAGCCCCATGAGTAGCGGCGCCCCTGGTCGGGGTCGATCCCGAGCTCGTCGCGAACTCGCGAGTGGAGCCACTCGGCCAGGCCCTCGGCTGATTGGACCCCGAGCCCGTGGACGTAGAGCTGCTCGGCGAACTCGCCGTCCGCCTCGAGCTTCGCCATCAGGTCGGTGACCTCCGGGCCGACGGTGACGCCCTGGAGGGCGACCACGTCCCGCTCGCCGGCGCCCAGCTCGTCCAGCGGACGGAAGAAATCGGTCAGGCAGATCCGGTCGTGCTTGGGCTGGCGGGGGAAGACCAGGCGCTCGAGCTCGCGTTCGGGATCCTCCGGGTCGAAGACGATCAGCTCGTTGCCGTCGGCGGCGCAGGGGAAGTAGCCGAGCCGCGCCCGCGGATTGAGGTAGTCCTGCTCGCGCCACATCCTCTCCAGGCGGGGGGCGAATCCCTCCTCGCCGTCGTGCCCCTCGACGATCTGGCGCCACTCCTCGCCCTTCTTGCCGCGGCCGCCCCAGTGGAGCTTGAAGAGCACGTGGCGGTCGAGGTGCGGGAAGACGTCGTCGAGGTCCACTTCGATCTCCCTGGCACCCCAGAAGGGAGGCTCGGGGATCGGCGCGTCGGTGCGTGCCGCAGAGCGGGCGCTTTCGTCGGTGGTGGGTGGAGCGTCGTCGACCGCGACCGGCTTCTCGCGCAGCTCCTGTGCCTCGGAGCGGATGCGATCGACCAGCGACGAGCGTGCCCCCTCGTCGATCAGGGCGTCCATCGTGTCCAGGCCGGCGAAGGCGTCCTTGCAGTAGAAGACGCCCGGCTCGTAGACGTCGTCGGACTCCTTGCCGCCCGGGTAGAGGATCCGGCGGCCGAAGTCGCGGTTGATCGCCGCGCCGCCGATCAGCACCGGGAACTCGAGTCCCCGCTGGTGGAGCTCCTGGACGCACGTCGGCATCTGCTTGGACGTCGAGACGAGGAGGGCGGAGAGCCCGATCGCATCGGCCTCGTGCTCGACGGCCGCGGAGATGATCGTGTCGACCGGGACCTGCTTGCCGAGGTCGACGACCGTATAGCCGTTGTTGGTGAGGATCGTGTTGACCAGCGACTTGCCGATGTCGTGGACGTCGCCGAAGACGGTGGCGATCACGACCTTGCCCTTGGTGTGTCCCTCGATCCGCTCCAGGTAGTTCTCGAGCTGCGCGACGGCCCGCTTCATCACCTCGGCCGATTGGAGGACGAATGGCAGGATCAGCTCGCCCGCGCCGAACTTGTCCCCGACCTCCTTCATGGCCGGGAGCAGCACCTGGTTCAGCGTCGGGACGGCGCCGATCTTCTCCACGGAACGGTCGATCCAGTCCTCGACACCGTCCTTCTTGCGATGGAGGATCTGCCAGTGGAGGGCCTCCTCGGGCTCCATGCCCTCCGTCGAGTCGCCGGCCGCCTCCTCGGCCTCCTCGCCCTTCGACTCGAAGTGCGCGATGAACTTCTCGAGCGCGTCCTCAGAGCGGTTGAAGACCAGGGCGTCGGTGAGCTCGCGTTCGTTCTCATCGATCTCGAAGTAGGGGGTGATGTGGTTCGGGTTGACCATCGCCAGGTCGAGCCCGGCCTCGACGCAGTGGTGGAGGAAGACGGAGTTCAGGACCGCGCGAGCCTTCGGGGAGACGCCGAAGCTCACGTTCGAGACGCCCAGGGAGGTCTTGACTCCCGGGATCTCGGCCTTGATCCGCTTGATCCCCTCGATCGTCGCGATCGCCGAGGGCCGCCACTCCTCGTCCCCGGTGGTCAGCGTGAAGGTGAGCGCGTCGAAGATCAGCGCCGCCGGGTCCATGCCGTGGTCGTCCACGCACATGTCGCGAATCCGCTTCGCGATCTCGACCTTGCGGCCGGCGGTCTTCGCCATCCCCTCCTCGTCGATCGTCAGGGCGATCAGTGCCGCGCCGTGGGCCCTGGCGAGGGGCGCGACCCTGTCGAGCTTGTCGCGGCCGGCCTCCAGGTTCACCGAGTTCACGATCGCGCGGCCCGGGATCTTCTCGAGCGCCGCCTCGATCACCTCGGGCTCGGTCGAGTCGACCTGGATCGGGGAGGGCTGGGTCAGCGAGATCCGCTCCACGACCGTGCCCATCTGGACGTCCTCGTCCTGGCGCTCGGTGAGTGCGACGCAGACGTCGAGCACGTGCGCGCCACCGGTCACCTGGTCCTCGGCGACCTGCACCAGTCCGTCGTAGTCGTCCGCCAGCAGCAGCTCCTTGGCCGCGCGCGAGCCCTGCGAGTTGACGCGCTCGCCGACCAGGGTCGGTCGCGGCTCCTGCACCAGCGGGGTCGAGGTCATCATGCTCGAGACCTCGGCGGGACCCTTCTCCGGGCGCTTTTCGGGCACCCGGCCGTCGACCCGCTCGCGGATCGCCCGGATGTGGTCAGGCGTCGTGCCGCAGCAGCCGCCGACGATGCCGACGCCGTAGCGCTCGACGAACTCGCCCAGGGTGGCGGCGAGGGGCTCGGGCTGCTCCGGGAAGATCGTCTCGCCGTCGGGGCCTTGGAGCGGCAGCCCGGCGTTCGGGATGCAGTGCACCGGCAGCGGGGAGGCCTCGCCCAGGAAGCGGATCGCATCGCGCATGTCCTCCGGCCCGGTCGAGCAGTTGAGGCCGACCACCTGGACGTCCAGGGCCGAGAGCGTCGTCAGCACCGCCTGGATGTCCGTGCCCAGCAGCATTCTCCCTCCCTGAGGCAAGAGGGAGACCGAGGTCTGGATCGGCACGGTCCGGTTCGTGAGCTTCATCGCCTCGCGGGCACCGAAGATCGCGGCCTTCACCTCCAGGATGTCCTGCGCCGTCTCGATGATGATCAGGTCGGCGCCGCCCTCGAGCAGTCCCTGGGCCTGCTCGGTGAAGGCCTCCACGAGCTTGCGGAATGAGATGTCGCCGAGGGTGGGGTCGTCGCTCGCGGGCAGGAAGCCCGTTGGGCCGATCGAGCCGGCGACGAAGCGATCCGGACCCGCCGCCTTGCGGGCGATCTCGGCAGCCTTGGTGTTGATCTCCAGGGTGTGCTCGCCGAGCCCCCACTCCTCGAGCTTGAGCCGGCTGCCCTGGAAGGTGTCGGTCTCGACCACCTCAGCGCCGGCATCCAGCATCGAGCTGTGGACACCCTCGATCACGTCTGGCCGGTTGAGCACGAGTGCCTCATGGCATTTGCCCTCGAGGCCGCCGTAATCCTCCTGCGTCAGGTCGAATTGTTCGAGGGTCGCGCCCATGCCGCCGTCGAAGACGACGACACGCTCGCTGACCGCCCCCAGGTAGTCGCGCTCAGGCATGGCGGAGAAGGGTAAAGAACGCCTGGCATCGACCCGGCACTTCCCGCGCAGTACGCCGTTTGGCAGATTGACCGCCTCGGTAGGGTTGGGTAATGGCGCTCTCCAACGTCTCCGGCTTCCCCCGCATCGGCCGCAACCGCGAGCTCAAGTTCGCAACCGAGGGCTACTGGCGAGGCGAGAAGTCCGCTGACGAGCTTGCGGACACCGCGAAGGCGATCCGGGTCGAGAACTGGAAGCTGCTGCAGGACGCGGGGATCGATCTGATCCCTTCCAACGACTTCTCCTACTACGACCAGGTGCTGGACACGATCGCGCTGGTCGGCGCCGTGCCCGAGCGCTACGGGTGGGACGGTGGAGAGGTCGACCTGGACACCTACTTCGCGATGGCCCGCGGCCGGCAGACCGATGACGTCGACGTCACCGCGATGGAGATGACCAAGTGGTTCGACACCAATTACCACTACATCGTTCCCGAGCTCGGACCCGACACGAGGTTCACGCTGTCGAGCTCCAAGCCCTTCGATGAGCACGCCGAGGCGATGGAGGAGGTCGGGATCGACACGATCCCGGTGCTGATCGGCCCGGTGAGCTTCCTGCTGCTCTCCAAGCCGGCCGACGGCGTCCCCGAACGGTTCGACGCGCTCGACCTGGTCGAGCCCCTCGTCGAGGTCTACGGCGAGGTGATCGAGCGGCTCGCCGAGCAGGGGGCCACCTGGGTGCAGTTCGACGAGCCGTGTTTCGTGGAGGACCGCACGGAGAAGGAGCTCGACGCGCTGCGGCTCGCATACGAGGAGCTCTGCAAGGTGCACGAGCGCCCGCGGATCGTGGTGAAGACCTACTTCGACCACGTCGGCGACGCCTACGGGGTCCTCCGCGACCTCCCGATCGAAGGCGTCGGCCTCGACTTCACCGGCTCCGTCCACGGGCAAGAGCTCGATCCGGCCGTGCATGAGCATGGCGGTCGCCACAACGCGGAGTTCATCGCCAACCAGGAGGGTCTGGACGACCAGTGGCTCTTCGCCGGCATCATCGACGGGCGAAACGTGTGGATCGACCACCTCGAGCATTCGCTCGACGCCCTGGAGGGCCTGCGGACGCGCACCGCGCAGCTGGTGGTCTCGACGAGCTGCTCCCTGCTCCATATCCCGATCGATCTGAATGCGGAGCCCGCGGGTGTCGACGCCGACCTCAACGACGAGATGCGCTCCTGGATGGCCTTCGCGGTTCAGAAGGCGGGCGAGGTCGCGACCCTGGCGAAGGGGATGGCCGACGGCCGCGAGGCGATCGCAGAGGTGCTCGACGCGAACGATCGTGCCCTCGACTCCAGGCGCGATTCCCACCGGACCAGCAACATCGAGGTACGCGCCCGGATCGAATCCCTGGACGAGGAGCACGATCAACGCACGAGCCCGTTCGAGGAGCGCAGGCAGGCGCAGCGCTCCCGTGTCGACCTGCCGGAGCTCTTCCCCTCGACCACCATCGGGTCCTATCCGCAGACAGACGAGATCCGCCAGACGCGGATGAAGCTGAAGAAGGGCGAGATCGACTGGCTCACCTACAAGGAGGCCATGCAGAAGGAGATCGAGCGCGTCATCCGCTTCCAGGAGGACGTCGGGCTCGACGTGCTCGTGCACGGCGAGCCGGAACGCAACGACATGGTCCAGTACTTCGGCGAGCAGATGGAGGGTTACGTCTTCACCGAGAACGCCTGGGTGCAGTCCTACGGCTCGCGCTACGTCCGCCCGCCGATCATCTTCGGCGACGTACTGCGGCCGTCCCAGATGACCGTCGACTGGATCATCTACGCGCAGTCGCTCACCGAGAAGCCCGTCAAGGGCATGCTCACCGGGCCGGTGACGATGCTCGAGTGGTCCTTCGTCCGCAATGACCAGCCTCTGGCGGACACGTGCAAGCAGCTGGCGCTCGCGATCCGCGACGAGGTCGAGGACCTCGAGAAGGCCGGCGTCCCGATCATTCAGGTCGATGAGCCCGCGATCCGCGAGGGGCTTCCCCTGCGCAGGGAGCGCTGGGACGAGTACCTGAGCTGGGCGGTCCACTGCTTCCGCCTCTCCACGGCCGTGGTCAAGGACGAGACCCAGATCCAGACCCACATGTGTTACTCCGACTTCGGCGACATCCTCGAGCACATCCAGGCGATGGACGCCGACGTCAACCTGATCGAGGCGGCCCGCTCGCGGATGGAGCTGCTCCACGATTGGGAGAAGACCGGCTATCGCAACGACATCGGGCCCGGCGTCTACGACATCCACTCGCCGCGGGTGCCGACCGTCGAGGAGATGGTCGAGTTGCTCCAGGCCGCAGCGCGGGTGCTTCGCCCCGAGCAGATCTGGGTCAACCCGGATTGCGGCCTGAAGACGCGGACCTGGGACGAGGTCGATCCCAGCCTGCGCAACATGGTCCATGCGGCCAAGCAGCTCCGCGAGGAACTCGTCCCGGCCTCGTAGGTCGCTTCCCGCAAGCAGCGGGGCTTTGGCAACCTGTTAACGATCCTTTAGCGCCGTGTTAGCGGTTGCTCGCATACTGGTGCCTCGAAAAACGCGATCAAGAAGGGAACCACATGGAAGCGAACGGAGTGCAGGGACTACAGGTAGGCGGACGCGAGCCCAAGGCGCTGCTGATGACCGACGGGACCCGGCTGGCCCTCGAGGACGAGGGCCCGGGCGGACGGGCCGACTGGATGCTGCTCGGCGACAACGGTGCCGGCGATCGCGAGCTGAGCGTCGCCGACGCGATCCGGATCGCGGGCGACCAGCACGCGGACTACGTCCGAATCAGGACGCGGTCCGAGGTCGCCTGGCTGAGACTCGTATCGGAGTGGTTCGAGCAGGAGGCCGCGAGGCTCGATCGCGAGCTAGGGATGGCTTCGCCATAAGGTCGCGGTCACAAGCGGCCGCCCAGCACAAGTCGCTTCGGCCTTCGGCCTTCGCTCCTAGGTGGAGCGGCCTGGTGACCGCTTGCCGAACCGGCGGCGCCAGTCGCGTGCGGCGAAGAACGTGCTGATCTTCCGCAGCTGCTGGCGCCGCTTCTCCGTGTACGGGAAGTAGAGCGGCTCGCGCGTCTGACCGAAGCGGCTGATCACCAGCGACTCGGGACGAACGAACTTCTTGATTCCGTACTCGCCGTGGCGGAAGCCGATGCCCGAGTCCTTCCAGCCGCCCATCGGGACGTCCGACGCCAGGAAGCCGACCAGCACGTCGTTGACGTTGGCCGTGCCTACCTCGAGCCGCCGGGCGACCGCCTCCGCCTGGCGCTTGTTGCCGAAGACCGAGGCGGCGAGCCCGTAGCGCGTGTCGTTCGCGAGGCGCACGGCCTCGTCGGCGTCGCGGACCTTCATGATCCCGACGACCGGGCCGAAGGTCTCGTCGCGCATCACCTTCATCGAGTGGTCGACATCGGTGAGGACGGTGGGCGGGTACCAGTCGCCGGGGCCCTCGCCCCGCTGGCCGCCGGTGACGACGTTCGCGCCGGACTGGCGGGCGTCCTCGACGTGGTCCTCGACGATCTTGGTCTGGGGCGGGAAGGTCATCGCGCCGATGTCCTTGCCGTGCTCGCGGCCGTCCATGCCCTGGTTCAGGTTGCGGACCTCCTGGGTGAAGCGCTCGACGAACTCGTCGTAGATGGGCTCCTCGACATAGAGGCGCTCGACCGAGATGCAGACCTGGCCGGCGTTGGCGAAGGCGCCCCAGGTGGCGGCGTTGGCCGCCCGCTGGACGTTGGCGCTCTTCAACACGATCATCGGGTCCTTGCCGCCCAACTCGGCGCTCACGGGAGTGAGGGTCTCGGCGGCGCGGGCAAGCACCTTCTTGGCGGTGCGGTCCGAGCCGGTGAACTGGACGTAGTCGACCTCGTCGACCAGGGCGGAGCCGGTCTCGCCCATGCCGTTGACGACATCGAAGATGTCGGGGCCGCCGATCTCGCTCTTCCAGGCCTCGATGATCTCCGTCAGTCCGAGCGGAGTGATCTCGGAGGGCTTGATGACTACCGCGCAACCCGCCATCAGCGCAGGGATCGCGTCGCCGAGCGAGAGGATCAGCGGGAAGTTCCACGGGCTGATCACGCCGACCACGGGGTAGGGCCGGTACTGGACCTTGAGCTTCTTGATCTTCATCAGTGGCGAGTGGGCCGGGACCTTCTCGTCGCCGATGAACCTGTGGCCCTTCTTGCCGTAGAAGTTGATGAGGTCCGTCAGGTAGACCGACTCTCCGGCAGCTTCGCCGCGGACCTTGCCGGTCTCGCGCTGCATCGTGTCGGCGATCTCGTCCTGGTGGTCGAGGATCCAATCGCGAAGCTTGTAGAGCCACTGGGCGCGCCCCTTGATCCCGAGCTCCTCCCAGGCGGGCTGGTTGGCCCGGACCCGGGCGACGGTCTCCGCCACCTCGGCGGCACCGTCGAGCGGCACGTTGGCGATCACCGATCCGTCGGCGGGATTGAGGACCTCGAAGCTCTCGCGGCCGCTGGCGGCCGTGCTCTCGCTGACGGTGTCGATGGCCATGCTCGCTCCCCTCGTGGACCGGTTGTGGACGGCGGACTCTAGCGCGGACTGGCTGCCCAGCCAGTCGCTCGGTCCCAGCCTTCCCGTCTAGTTGCCGATCTGCACTCTCGACCGCTTGGAGCAACCCCCGGGCGCGATTTTCGACAGAGGGCCAAAGACCCCGTGCCTGGGCGCGCCTACCGTGTCCTCGACAGCGCTCGCCGTCCCGCTCCCGGGGGGTCACCCGTGAAGAAAATCGAAGCGTTCATCCGCCATGAGGCGTTCGAGCCGATCCGCTCGGAGCTGCTCGACAAGGGCATTCCGTCCCTCTCGATCTCCGAGGTGAAGGGATCGGGCCGGCAGAAGGGATTGGTCGAGGCCTACCGGGGGTCGTCCCTGACGGTCTCGGTGCGGCCGAAGCTGAAGCTCGAGTTGGTCGTCGACGACGGGGACACCGGTCCGGTGGTCGAGACCATCATCAGGCACGCCCGCTCGGGCGCAATCGGCGACGGCAAGATCTTCGTGCTGCCTGTGGAGGAGGCGATCCGCATCCGCACAGGTGAGGAGGGCGAGGTCGTTCTCCAGGCCCACACCGAGGAGGAGATCGCCGCGGGCGCGGCGCGGGACGAATGACGATGCGCGAGCTCAGCACGCGGATGATCGAGGCCGTCCTCGACGGTGACGGGCTGCAGGGCGTGGCGGAGCTCGCCGCGGCCGAGGCCGGCGGCCCGGTGGCGATCGTGCTGCCGCCCCGCGGCCTCGCCGCCAGGGCGCCCGGCGGAGGAGAGCTCAACGGGCTCGCCGAGTACGCCAAGGCGCGTGTCGCCGAGACCGAGGCGGCCACCCCCGACCTGATCGCCCTGGAGCGCTCGATCGAGGCCGGCGGCCGGATCGTCGGCGTCGTCCTCCTGCTCGAGTCGGAGTCCGCCGACGGCGAGGCGGTGCTGGTCGATCGCGACGAGGTGCTGAGGGCCGCCGCCCTGGCTGCGCTGGCCGAGGTGGCGGTGGCCGACGCCCGTGAGGAGGCCGAGCGGAAGATGCGCGGCGGGCTGATCGAGGAGCTGCGCTCGAGGGAGATCGAGACCGCCGAGACCACCAGCAAGGCCGCTCGGCTCGGGTGCGATCTCGCCCGCGGTGCGATCGCACTGGTGGCCGAGATCGAATCCGCGAGCCCGAGCCACGCGACGGCTCTGGTCGAGGCCGAGTACGAGGGGTCGCTCGCGGAGCTGGCGGACGGCCGGCTCTACGCGATCCTGCCGGCTCGCGGCGGCGATGACGCGCCCGAGAAGACCCTTCAGGTCGCCGGGCGCATCGCCAACCGGCTGCGCAAGCTCGGGATGGCCGCCGTCTCCTCGTTCTATCCGGATCCCGGGGAGCTCCATCGCGCGATCAAGGAGGCGGAACTGGTCCTCGACGTGATCACCCGCGAGCCCGAGATCGCGGAGGCCCTCGAGGAGGGGATCGCGGCGAGCGGCGTCTACCGGCTGCTCTTCAGGGCGCTGATCTCGGATCCCGACGAGGTTCGGAGCTTCTACCGCGACACCGTCGAGCCGCTGGTCCGTTACGACACCCAGTACCGCTCCGACCTGCTCGGCACGCTCGAGGAGTATCTGGCGAGCGACTGCAACATGAACGCGACGGCGAGGGCGATCTTCGCTCACCGCCACACCGTCGCCTACCGGCTCGAGCGGGTGAAGGAGCTGACCGGTCTCGACCCGCAGATCTCCGAGGACCGCGAGCGGCTCGGCCTCGGCATCAAGGCGTACCGGATCCTCGCACCAGCCTTGCCTCGTTAGAGCTGCTTCCGGACCGGGACGAGCCGGAACACCGAGCCCAGGGTCGGCTTGCCGTGGCGGCGGGGCCCTTTCAGGGTGAGCACGTAGACGCGGCCGTCCCGGTCCTGAGCGAGTGAGGTCAGGTAGCGGAACCTGAACCGGAAGCTCCGCAGCTTCCCCGCCCGGCGTCCGGGCCGTGGGCGGAAGGCGAGCAGCTTCCCCGAGCAACGGACGCCGTACAGATAGCTCCCGTTGATCTCGCGGCCGCGGATTCGCTCCAGCCGCGGGTCCCTGACCAGATAGCCGCCGATCACCGCGCAGCCACGTCGCCGCGGAAAGGCGATCGTTGGGAAGGTCGCCAGCCTTCTCGGCAAGCCTCCGCGCAGGATCACGAACCCGTCATAGGCCGGCCAGCCGAAGTTCGCGCCACTCGCCTTCTCGATCGGCAGGTACTCGATCTCCTCGTAGCGCTGGTCCCCGACGTCGGCGATGCCCACAGTGTGGGAGGTGCGATCGAAGGAGATCCTGCGCGGATCACCGAGCCCGGAAGCCCAGACCTCCGGGCTCGCCGGACTCGCGGGGTTGACCCGCAGGATCTTGCCGCGCAGCTGCCGCGGGTCCTGCGCGACGCCCGTGGGGTGTCCCGCCGCCGAGCCGTCGCCGGTCCCGATGTAGAGATAGCCGTCCGGTCCGAAGGTGATGAAGCCGCCATGCCGCTGCGGCTTCGACTCGTGGATCGTGAGGATCACCTGCCCGGCGGAACGATCGGCGACCAGGGGGTCCGCAGTGCTACGTCTGTAGCGCGCCACCTGCAATCTGTCGCGCTGGTCCGTGTAGGCGACGTAGAAGACGCCGGATCGCGCGTAGTCGGGGGGAAAGGCGATTGACGTCATGCCGCCGTCCGCGCCACCACCCTTCTGCATGACCAGGTCGGAGATCTTCAGGAAGGGTCGGGGAAGGAGGCGGTCCGAGGAGAGAACCCGCACCGTTCCCTGTCGCTGCACCACGTAGAGCTGCGACCCGGGTCCCGGCGGCTGGGTCAGGTAGACGGGCTCCTTGAGCCGGGCGATTCGATCCACCTCGACGAACTTGGGTCCCAGGCTCCGGGAGGACTCGCGCGTGGCGATCCCGACGATGCCGGCCGCGATGGCGACCAGCGCGGCGATCGCGGTTTCGATCCGGCGGCGGTTGAGCGAGAGCGGCATGGTGAGGTCCCCGCGGGGGGACGAGCCGCAGGTTATTCAGCGTCGGCGAACGAGCCGGTAGACCGGGCCGTCCAGCGAGGCCGCGTAAAGGGCGCCATGCGCCCCCTCCCCGAAGGAGCTCAGGTCGGGCACGCGGACGCCGGTGCTGCGGTCCTTGCCGGCGCCGCCGAGCTTCGGGATCAGCGAGCGGATCTTGCCGGTGCAGAAGTCCCCGTAGACGTATCGGTGCAGGAGAGAGCGCAGGCGCCGGTCGCGAACGACATAGCCGCCGACGATCGCGCAGGCGTTTCCGGCGCTGCTGTAGACCTTGATCGGCTTCACGGTCCCGCTCGAGGTGGGCGAATGGGCACCGGCGAACGGTTCGAAGCCCTCGAAGTCGTTCCAGCCGAAATTCGCGCCCTTGGCCGCCGCGAGGGTCAGGTAGTCGATCTCCTCCCAGCGGTCCTGACCGACGTCGCCGATCGCGATCCTCGGCTGGCCCGGGTCGGTGGTCAGGTCGAAGGAGAAGCGGTACGGGTTGCGCAGGCCGCTCGAATAGATCGTGGTCGCGCCCGATCCTGGGTCGATTCGCAGCAGCTTGCCCAGCATCGAGTTCGGGTTCTGGGCGTTGTCGTTCGGATCCCCCTCGCTGCCGCCATCGCCCGTCCCCGCGTAGAGGAAGCCGTCGGGCCCGATCTGGAGCTGGCCGCCGTTGTGGTTGCTCTCGCTGGTGTGGTTGACCAGCAGCAGCTGCCGCATGGTGCTGGCCGAGGCGTGCCGCCCGTTGGGATCGGCGCGGAGCTCGGCGATCACGATGTTGCCCGCCTGGTTCGTGAAGTAGATGTAGAAGAGTTGCGAGGAGGCGTAGTCCGGGGCGAAGGCCACCGACAGCAGGCCGCGCTCGTCCGCGGTGTTGACCTGGGAGGAGATGTCGAGGAAGGTGCTGCGGTGCTTGCCCTTGACGAGTTGGATGCTGCCGCCCTTCTCGACCACGAAGACTCCCTTGATACCTGGGGCCGAGCTGACGTAGGTGGGGCTCTGGAACCGCCCGATCCGCTTCAGCTTGACTCCGGGCTTCGCCTCGGCGCTGGGCGCTGCGGTCACGGCGACCGCGGCGAGCAGGCAGAGGGCGAGCGCGCTCCGGCGCAGGAGATTTCCCGACTCCATCGCTGATGGAACACCGTGCCGGATCCTTTGGTGCGGTCCGCTAGTCACCCGAAACGAGGCGATAGACGGGTCCGTCGAGCGAGGCGACGTAGATGTGATCCTGATTGTCCTCGCCGAACGAGGAGACCGAGGGGACGTTCAGTCCCAGCGAGCGGTCCTTGCGGGCGTGCGGAATGGCCGGCACCAGGCTGTGCAGATCGCCCGTGCAGTAATCGCCATAGACGTAGCGGCCGTAGAGGGCCGGAAGGGAGCGGTCGCGGACGACATAGCCGCCCGTGATCGAGCAGGCGCCGCCGGCGTGGCTGTACTCGAAGATGGGCGGGACCGCGTTCGGCGCGATCTGATCCATGTTGAAGCGGTCGGTGCCCTCGAACGCGGACCACCCGAAGTTCGCCCCCCGGGCCTTGCCTTTCAGCGTGTAGTCGATCTCCTCGAGGGTGTCCTGCCCGACGTCGCCGATCGAGAGCGCCGCGGTCTCGGGGTCGAAGCTGAAGCGCCAAGGGTTGCGAAGACCGTAGGAATAGATTTCCGGACGAGCGCCCTGCTGGTGGACGAACGGGTTGTCCGACGGGATCGAGTACGGCGGGCCGCCGCCTCCGGTGGCGGGCTTGATGCGGAGCAGCTTGCCGAGCAGCGTGCTGAGGTCCTGCCCCGTTCGCCGCGGATCATCCTCCTGCCCCCCGTCGCCCGTCCCGATGTAGAGATCGCCGTCCGGGCCGAACTGGAGCTGCCCGCCGTTGTGGTTTGCGGCGAAGTCGGTCATCTTGAGGATCTGTCGGGCCCTGCCCTCGTCGAATGAGCCGTCCGAGCCGACCGCGTAACGCACGACGTGCTGGTCCTGGTCGGTCCCCGTGAAGTAGGTGTAGACGAGGTGCGAGCTCCGGAAGTCGGCCGGAAACGCGATCGAGAGGAGTCCCTGCTCGTCGTTGTTGGTGACCTGGTCGCTGATGTCGAGCGCGGGAGTCGAGACGACCTGGCCGTCGCGGACGATGCGAATGGTGCCCCCCTGCTCGACGACGTAGAGATCCGTGCTTCCAGGTGGCTGGGCGATGTAGGTGGGCTGGTCGAAGTCCCCGACCTGCTGGAGCGTGACCTTTCCGCCGACGGGCGTTCCCGTCGTCCCGGATTCGGTCGTGGTCGTGGAGGAGGGCCCGCCGCCTCCGCCGCAGCCGGCGGCGAGAGCGATCAGCACCGCCGCGGCGACGCACGTCGTAACCCTGCCGGTCATCACCGGGAACTCTAGAGACCTCGTATTCGCGCTAGGGGCTCGTTGAGGTGCCGGAGCCGCCCAGCTCCGACTTCTGCTGCTGGGTCCCGGCCTGGCCGACGATGTCGCCGGGGTTGATCGGCACCACCTTGCCTGAGTCATCGACGCGGGTCTGCGGCGGCGCGCTCGAGATGCGCACGACGAACTCCCCCTCGGGGACTGAGCCGTCGGCGGTCACCGCCTTCGCCTTTCCCTCGAGCCCGGCGGCGACGCGGTAGTGAACGGTGTAGGTCCCCGCCTGGACGGGCGTCACGTTCCAGACGATCCGCTTGGTCTGATTCGGCGGGAGCTCTCCGAACGCATAGGTGTCGGTCTGGGCGGCCTGGGCCCCGGCCGATGCGGTCTGCCCCTCGAGCTTGGGGAAGCCTTCCTCCAGGATCCAGACGGGCCGGAACGGGATCGCGAGACCCTCCTGCTCGGAGCGGACCGAGAAGGAGCCCTGCGACGTGGGCAGATCCTCGGTCGTGCCCGTGGTGCCGGTCGTCGTCCCGGTGGTCGTGGTCGCGTTGGAGTTGGTGAAGACGGTGATCGCGAGGTTCGGGATCGCCTGGTCGCCGGAGTTCTCGACGGCGAGCGTCAGGTTCGTGTTCTGAGCGAGCTGCTGCTTGCTCGGGAAGTCGGCGCTGACGATCGAGACGGGAAAGTTCCCCTCCGGCTCGTTGGCGTCCTGCCTGGTGCCGCCGCACGATGCGACTCCCGCCGCCAGGAGCACTCCGAAAATCCCGATGCCGATCCGCCTGCGGGCCTTCAGGGAACGGGCTGTCGAGGCGCTCTCCTCCAAAGGCGCGGGCAACATACCACGGACCCTACCCCCGCCAATCCGGCTCCGTATCGCCAGTAGCGGGGATTTCTTGGGCGGAAGTTACGCGTGACGGTTGTGGGTGGCGAACCGCGCCTCCATCACATAATCTTCGCGTACGTTCACGCGGCGGCGGTCGTCACGGCCGCCGGTATTGTGGATGTGCGGGGCCGCGCCCCAATGGGGGGGATCGGTTCCGGAGGAGAGCAAATGGTCAGATCCGTAGCCGATAGGGCGTTCCTCCCGGCCAAGTCTCTATTCGAGCAGGTCGGGGACATGATGATCCTGACCGCCAAGACGATCGTCTCGGCGATCCGTCCGCCGTACCCCTATGGCGGCGAGTTCATCGGGCAGTTCCTCTTCGCCCTCCAGCTCTGCTGGTTCCCGATGATGATCTCGACGCTCGCGTTCGGCTTCGGCGCCCCCGGCCTGCAGGCGGCCAACTTCCTCTCCCTGTTCGGCGCGCTCGATCGCCTCGGCGGCTTCTTCGTGCTCGCCTCGATCCGAGAGTTCGCCCCCTCCGTCACCGCCGTGGTCGTCGCCGGGGTCGCCGGCACGGCGATCACCGCGGACCTCGGCGCCCGGAAGATCCGCGAGGAGCTCGACGCCCTCCAGGTGCTCGGCGTCGACCCGATCAAGAACCTGGTCGTCCCGCGCTTCCTCGCCCTGATGCTGATCACGGGGCTGCTGGACATCTACGCGCTGATCTTCGGCATCGTCGGAGGGCTCGGCGCGGAGCTGCTCTACAACGAGCCGATCGGCGGATTCTTCGCGACCCTCTTCAACAACGCCTCGGTCACCGACCTGTGGGGATCGGTGCTGAAGACGACCATGTTCGGGGCGATCATCGCGATCGTCTGCTCCTACAAGGGGATGACTGCGTCCGGAGGCGCCGAGGGGGTGGGTCGAGCTGTCAATGAGGGTGTCGTGATCGCCTTCATGGGCGTCTTCGCGTTCAACTACGTCTTCACCCAAACCCTGCTCGCGACGCATCCCGAGCTCCAGGTGATCAAGTGAACGCAGGCTGGCTGGCGGTTCCGCGGGGCTGGCTCAACTCGATCGGTGAGATCTTCGGATTCGCGACCCGGGTCGCCGGCCTGGTCTACACCGGCCGCGTCTTCCAGTTCTTCGGCGAGGCCCTCCGCCAGACCGGGATCCTGATCCTCGGTTCGACTCTCGTGATCTGGGGCCTCGTCTTCATCCTCGGCCTGCAGTGCGGGATCGAGGGGGCGTATTTCAACCGCTCAGTCGGCGCCCCGGCATACGCCGGCGTGTTCGCCGCCTGGTGCGACCTGCGTGAGGTGATCCCCTACGCCTTCGGCTACATGCTCGCCGCCAAGGTGGGCACGGGGATCGTTGCCGAGCTCGGCGCGATGCGGATCTCCGACGAGATCGACGCGCTCGAGGTGATGGGCGTGCCGCCGGTGACCTTCCTCGGGGCCACCAGGCTTCTCGCCGCTTGGATCGCCATCCCCTTCATGTACCTGGCGGCCGTCGGGATCGGCTTTTTCGCCAGCTGGCTCGCGGTCGTGGAGCAGATCGGCGATGTCTCCTCGGGCGGCTACTTCCTGATCTTCTGGATGTTCCAGAACCCGCCCGACCTCTTATTCAGCCTCATCAAGGGCATGGTGATGGCGACCGCCATCGTGCTCGTCGGCTGCTACTACGGCTACACGGCATCCGGCGGTCCGGTGGGCGTCGGCACCGCGACCGCGAAGTCGATGGTGCTCAACATCGTGCTCGTCCACCTCATCGGGATGATGGGAACCCTGGTCTTCTGGGGCGCTAACCCGAGGGCTCCAATCGGCGGGTGAGCCGAGGCCCTTGCCTACACTTGCTGTGAACTTCGAAGGAGGCGTGATCGGTGGCTGAGAGCAAGAAGAGCACTTCGGGAAGCAATAGCAGGAGCACGAGCAGCCGCTCGAGCTCCAGCCACTCGACCACCAAGAGCACAGCCACCAAGCGCCCACCACCACCAAGCGTCGCGCGCCCGCCCGGGCCAAGGCCCCGGAGGCCGAGGCGGTCGAGGAGGGCGACCCGCTCGCCGCGCAAGGCTACGGCGAGGAGGATTTCGCTAGTCGCGACTACATCATTCCCGGCGTCGACGCCGACGATCCCGATCCCTACAAGTGGCATACCGGCACCAAGCGTGACCATGGTGGGAAGGACGCGATCGAGATCATCGACCTCGTCAAGCAGTTCGGCCGCACGCGGATCCTGAATGGCTGCAACCTCGGCCTCCCCGACAACATGATCTCGATGGTGCTCGGCCCGTCCGGCACCGGCAAGTCTGTGCTGATCAAGCACATCGTCGGGCTGCTCTACCCGGACGCAGGCGACGTCCTGGTTCACGGCGAGTCGATCCCGAACATGGCCGACGACGAGCTCTTCGAGGTGCGCAAGAAGTTCGGCCTGCTCTTCCAGGACGGTGCGCTCTTCGGCTCGATGAACGTGTATGACAACACCTGCTTCCCGCTCCGCCAGCACACGGACAAGGGCGAGGAGGAGATCGAGGAGATCGTCACGCGGCGCCTTCGCGAGGTCGGCCTCTCCGAGGCGATGTTCAAGATGCCGAACGAGCTCTCGGGCGGGATGCGCAAGCGCGCCGGCTTCGCCCGGGCGCTGGTGCTCGACCCGGCGATCGTCATGTTCGACGAGCCCGATTCGGGCCTCGACCCGGTTCGCACGGCGCTGCTCTGCGAGCTGATCCGTGAGGTCCACGAGGAGAACGGCGGTTGCTACCTCGTGATCAGCCACGATCTTGCAACCGCGCGCCGGATTGCGGAGTTCCTGGCCGTGCTCTGGAAGGGCAAGATCGTCGAGTCTGGCCCGGCGGACGAGCTCTTCAACTCGAAGAACGAGTTCATCCGCCAGTTCCTGAACGCGGACGTCACAGGCCCGCTCGCGATGGACTGACCGCCGACTGTCGGCTCGTCCGCGCGCGACGCGGATCGCCGGCACGTGGCGCCGGAGATCGACTTGTTCGCTCCACTCCCGGCGCTACCGTCAGCGGTGATGGCGCTCAAGCGCATCACCGACGACCACGTCCTCTCCGCAATCATCGACTGCGCGGGTGATGGGTACTGCCCGATCGCCGACGTTCTCCCTTCATTGCCGAAGTTGAGCCATTCCGACCGCCGTCGTGCGGTGAGGGGCTCGATCAACCGCGGCCTCGTGCTCGAGCGGCGCGGACCGGACGGCCGTGTGCACGTCGCCGTCGCCAGCGAGGGCTGGCGGCAGCTGCGCGCGGCCTGATTAGCGCGATCCTCATACTCGCTCCCTAACCTCCGGCCTCGTGACTGCGGGGAGATTCTTCGAGCGGGTGGCGGGCGTGGCCGTGCGCTGGCCGTGGCTGCTGATCGCCCCGATCGTTGCCCTCACCGGCGCGGGGATCTTCGCGGCGACCCAGCTCGACACGAACGCCGGCACGGACACCCTGGTCAGCAAGGGCTCGTCGGAATACAAGGCGACCCAGGACTTTCATCAGAAGTTCGGCGACGAGCCCGTGATCGTCCTCGCGAAGGAGGACCTGCGCAAGCTCGTCCTCACCAAGGACCTGGAGCCGCTCTTCGAGCTCGAGGAGTGCTTTGCCGGCGGGACCCAGCTGGCGGCGTCGCTGCCCCATCGCCAGAAGCAGCCGCTGCCTCCGGTCTGCGACCAGATCGCGAAGCTCCACCCGAGCCAGTCCGTGTTCGGTCCCGGGACGTTTCTGTATCTGAGCGTCGCCGGGATCCAGGAGGCGCTGCGGGGCCAGATCGGCGGCGCCAGTCAGGCGGCACGGGCGGCGGGACAGCGAGCGGCGCAGGCCGCCGCCAAGCGGGGAGCCTCGACCGCCGAGCAGCAGCAGGCGGCGACCACGGCGGCCCAGCAGGTGCTCGGCCAGTTCCAGGGCCAGCTCATCCAGGTGGCGCTGCGGTACGGCATCACCTCGCTCCCGCGGCTGGACGACCCGAACTTCGTCGGCCGCGTCGTCTTCGACCAGTCGAAGCCGGCCGGGACGCCGAAGGAGCGCTTCGGCTACCTCTTCCCCAACAAGGACGCGGCGCAGATCATCGTCCGACTCCGACCCGACATGACGGATGCCGAGCGCCACCAGGCGATCGGGCTCTTCCGGCAGGCGGTGTCGAACCCGCGCTTCAAGCTCACCGACGGCAGCTACGTCGTCACGGGAGCCCCGGTGGTGGTCGATGCCGGCGCCCGCGAGCTCCGCAGCCAGACGCTTCTGCTCCTGGGTGTCGCCGGGCTGGTGATGGCGCTGACGCTGCTGCTGATCCTGCCGCGTCCGCTGCGTCTGCTTCCGCTCGGAGTCGCGGTGGCGGCGGGGGCGATGACCATGGGTCTGGTGGCGTTGTTCGGCGGTTCGCTGACGGTCGGCGCCATCGCGATGCTGCCCGTGCTGGTCGGTCTCTCGGTCGACTACGCGATCCAGTTCCAGGCTCGTTTCAACGAGGCGAGGGCCGAGGGGGCGCCGCCCGGCCGTGCGGTGGCGCTCGCCGCCGCCGGCGGCGGCCCCGTGATCGGCGCGGCCTGCCTGGCCACGATCGCCGGCTTCGCGGCCTTCGCGCTCTCCCCGAGCCCGCTGGTGCGCTCCTTCGGTCTCCTGCTCGTCGTGGGAATCGCGCTCGCGTTCGTCGTCGCGCTCACCGGCGGGCTGGCCGCCCTCGGCCTGTCGGCCTGGCGCGGATCGCAACCGGAAGCCGCGACTCCGTCTCCGGCCGGTCCCCGGCGCTTCCAGGGCCTCGCTGCCCGCCTCCAGTCGATCGGGGTTGCGGCGATCGCGATGGCGATCGCCAGCCCCAGGCGGGTGCTGGCCGCGGGCCTGCTGCTCGCGGTCTGCGGTTGGGTCGCCAGCGCCGGAACCGGGGTGGAGACCGACATCCGCGACCTCGCCCCGCCTCACCTGTCCGCGCTCAAGGACCTGAACGAACTGGAGAAGGAGACCGGGATCTCAGGCGATGTGAACGTGACGATCAAGGCTCAGGATCCGACGAGCCCGGCGGTGATCTCCTGGGCCGAGGGCTTCCAGCAGCGGATCCTCGCCCGCCACGGCTTCTCCGGCTCCAACCCGAGCTGCGCGCACGCCCAGATCTGCCCGGCCCTCTCGCTGACCGACTTCTTCGGGGGCGCGACCGCCTCCTCGTCGAGCACCACGAGCACCACGGGTCAGGGGGTGGGGGACGTCCACGCCCTGGTCCAGGCGCTGCCCTGCTTCATCTCGCAGATCGTGATCAGCCACCGCGGCGAGTGCAACCCGTCCGCCGGGACCACGCCGATCGGCGACACCGCCGACATCGCCTTCGGAATACGCGTCCAGCCCCTGTCGGACCAGCAGAAGCTGATCGACGACATCCGCGCCCAGATCAACCCGCCGGGCGGGCCATCGCCGCCGCCGGGAACGACCGTGGAGCTGGCGGGCCTGCCGGTGCTCGCCGCCGAGGCGAACACCGACCTCTCCCACAGCCGCTGGTGGCTGCCGCTGGTCGGGTTGCTGTCGGTCGGGGTCGTCCTTGCGCTGATCTACCGCTCGGTGCGGCGCGCCGTGGTTCCGCTGATCCCGGTCCTGATGGCAACCGGCTGGTCGGGGCTCGTGGTGGCCGCGCTGGGGATCTCTCTGAACCCGATGTCGGCGACCCTCGGGGCCCTCGTGATCGCGATCGCGACGGAGTTCAGCGTGATCCTTTCCGCCCGCTACGCGACCGAGCGGCGGGCCGGCCAGTCGGTGGGCGAGGCGCTGCGGCGCACCTACCTGCGCACCGGTGCGGCGGTGCTCGCCTCAGGTGTAACGGCGATCGCCGGCTTTGCGGTCCTCGCGATCGCGGGGCTGCCCCTGCTCGACGACATCGGGCTGATCTCGGTGGCTCCCGTGCTGCGCGACTTCGGCCTGGTCACGGTGGCCGACCTGCTGGTGGCCCTCGCCGGCGTGATGCTGGTGCTCCCGGCGGCCGTGGTCTGGGCGGAGGAGGGCTTCCCTCTGCCCTCGCGCGCCGGCTCGGCGCCGGTCGCACCGAGCCAATCCGTCCCGTAGGGGACCATTAGGCCGTGGAGAACGGCGCTGGACGAGACGGCGGCTCCGGAAAGGATCCGAGCGAGCGCCCGCGCCGCACGACGGTCTATTCCCTGATCGTCGGGATGGCGTTCATCGCCCTGATCGCCGTCGCCGGCATCAACACGATCTCGACGAAGAACAAGGGGGTGCTGGGCGCCTCCAGCGAAGGCGACATGCCGCTCGCGCAGTTCGCCGTGCCGAACGCGCGAACCGGGGCGAGCGGCGACGCCAACATCGCCCAGGACGATTGCGACTCGGCGCGGATCCCGTGCCCCGCCGGCAGCCGCCGGACGCCCGCCTGCCGGGTTGACGTTCCCGGCGCGCTCCGCGTCTGCGACTTCTTCGACAGGCCGCTGGTGCTCTCGTTCTGGTTCACGCGTGGCGGCGACTGCGAGACCCAGCAGGACGTCTTCGAGCGGGCCTACCGCCGCTACTCGGGGAAGGTGAACTTTCTGGCGATCGACGTGCGCGACAGCGACTCCGAGGTGCGCAAGCTGATCGCGGAGCACCACTGGACGCATCCGGTGGGGCTGGACCGCGATGGCGCCCTCTCGAACCTCTACCGGGTCGGCGGCTGCCCGACCTTCGTCTACGCCTACCCCGGAGGCATCTTCCAGGCGACCTCCATCGGACGGCTGGACGACCAGCAGTTCTTCTCGAAGGTCGACGCCCTGATCGCATCGTCGAAACGGCGGGCGGCCACGGTGCGCTGATGCCTGAGCTGCCCGAGGAATGGGAGGCCGCGCCGGAGCCGGGCTGGATCGATCCGGCCCTGGCGGAGGAGTTTCCCGGCCTCTCGATCCTCTCTACGGCGCTCGAGACGAAAACCGGCCGCAGCTCCGAGGCCCTGAAGGAGCACCTGCGTTCGCTCAGTGACCGAATCGCCGGTGCGCAGGCGATTCAGTTGCGCCAGAAGCCGATCCCATGGGCCTACAGGGTCTTCTTCCGGCACATCGGCCTCGACCCGGACACCACCCGCACTCCGATCGAGCAGCTGATCTTCGAGCGCATGCACGACGGGCGCTTCAAGAGCCGCAACCGAGTGGACGACGCGCTCACCATCGCGATGGTCGAAGTGGGGGTTGCGCTGCGCGCCTTCGATGCGGATCGGGTCGAAGGCCGCGTCGGGCTCCGGCTATCGGCTGAGGGCGAGGGCTTCGAGGGCCGCGTCTCCCCGCTCCCGGACGGGACGATCGTCGTCGCGGACGAAAAACGAGCGCTGGGGATCCTCTTCGACCGCACGGCTGAGGGGAGGGGTGTGAAGCGCGGCACGGGCCGTGTGCTCCTCGCAGCGATCGGCGTGCGCGGTGTGCCCGATATCGCCCTCGAGGAGGCACTATGGGTGGCGGGCAGCGCCCTGCGAGCGTAAACTCGCGGGTGCGCGTAAGCGCAACCCGTTTAATGGGTTTAGAGGAGGACCTGATGGAGGAGCTGCTCGAACGTCCTGACGTTCCTGAGGTGCGCATCGCACCAGAGGTCGATGAATCCCTGGTGCCGCCGGCCCCGCCCGAGGGCCTCGACACCATCCTCTACGAGCACGACGAGCGTGAAGCGCGCGCCGACCTGCGCCGGCAGATCGCCGCGATGGAGCTCGCCCTCGCCCGGCTGTTCGGGTCGGCCTTCCCGCGAAAGGGCATCGACTTCTCCGTTCCGGGAATGGGCGGACCGCGCCTGCTCTCGGTCGACGAGCTCGAGAGGGTCCGGGACGGCCTCGCCGCCCGCATCCAGGAGGTGAGGGCGGACCTCCACGACTTCGCGGTCGTCGAGGAGGGGAACCGGGAGCTGATCGAGGAGATGACCGCCGATCCCGCTTCGTACAAATGGGTTCGCGTCTGCAACGAGGACATCGGCGAGCCCGGCTGCAAGAACTGGCATGCCAAGCCGCAGTGGGGCCCGCTCGGCCTCCTGCTCGGCTGGTGGCGGGTCAAGATCTCCTCCGGTTGCCCGTTAGCCGAGGGGCTCCGGCCCCCTGAGCCCCGATGCCGACGAAGCGACAGCGGCGCAAGCGGCGCCGACGCCTATCGAACCCCGACCGTGCGCCGGCCGGTCCGGGGGAGCCGATAGCGAGCGCTACCGGGGCGGGAGGTTCGAAGCAGACCCGGACGGGTCGGCACGGTAGCGAAACGCTATCGGCGACCCCCGGGCCGGCCGGCGCACGGTCGCGGCGCGATGCTCGTCCGGCGGCTCCCTGGGGCTCCTTCCCGCTCACGGAGATCGTCATCTTCATCGGCGTCGTTCTGCTGATCGCCGGCTTCTTCTTCCCGCCGCCGCAGGGTCTCGTGATGCTCGCCGTCGGACTCGGCCTGGCCTCGCTTGCCGGCCTCGAGCTCTCGATCCGCGAGCATTTCGCGGCGTACCGCTCCCACACGCTGCTGCTGTCGGCCGCCATCGGTGTGCCGGTGTTCGGCGCCCTCTTCCTGGCGACGAAGCTGAGTCCGGCGATCTGCGTCGCCGCCGGACTGCTGGCGTTCGGGGGCGCCGCCTGGCTCTTCGCCTCGGCCTTCAGCCGCCGCTCCGGCGGCGCCCTCTATCGCCTCAAGGGGTGATCGGCCCGGCGGCCGTTCCGGGCCGGGCCGGTTAGTTCAACCTGCTCCCGAGCTTCGCCTCGAGGGCGCCGACGAGGATCCTCCGCTGGCGCTCGGTCAGGGTGCCGACCTTCTTGCCCTCTCCAAGGGCGGTCGACGCCAGGAGCTTGCGCGAGCGGGCGCGTCCCCAGCGGCGCTGGCTGCAGAGGAGCTCGCTCAGGCTCATGCTCTCGGCCTCCCACGGGGACTCGAGGACGACGTCGGTGACCGACCGGCGGCCCGCCGTGATTTCCCTCTTCAGCGCGGCGCGGGCGAGGCGGACCTGGTTGGCTCGAGCGAGGGCCTCCATGCACTGCGCCGTACCTCGCTGTCTGGGTTCTGTCTCGGTCTGGGGTTCGACGACCGTCGGCTCAAGACGCCGGGGTGCGATGGTGGGCAGTGGGTTGGCAGGGGCAATCGTCGAAGCAACAGACATCAGTTCTCCCTCCTGCTAGGTCAGGAATTGGTTGGCGGGCTTGGTTGCGGCCGGCAGCCCCCAGTCGCTCTTTCGAGCCGGGGGAAGTGGACGGTCCTCTCCTCAATCTGTTCCCGTCCGCTCCCTGCCCCGGAAGCGCTCGGCGAGGCGAAACCTACACGGCTCGCGCGCCGACGGTCAACACCCGAAAAATCATCCCGTTCGCTAAGAGCAGATGTTTTGTACGGGAGGTGTTCGCGTGTCCAGACGCGTGGACGAAACACTACCCACTACCCAGGGTGCCGAAGGCCGAAACGCGAGTCAGCCCGAGGGCAGTTCAGGGAACCGGTGCTTGACCTCGGCGATGATCTCCAGGGCTCGGTCGAGTTGATCGCGCTCATGGGTCGCCATCAGGCTGGTCCGGAGGAGGGCGCCGCCCGGCGGGACGGCGGGGTGGAGGGCGACGTTGGTGTAGACGCCGGCCTCGAAGAGCGCCTTCCAGAGCAGCACGGCCTGCCAGTCCTCTCCGACGATCACCGGCACGACCGGTGTGGTGGCCTCGGTCCCGTCCGGCAGGGTCCCCGGCTCGACGACCTTCAGCCCCATGTCCCGGAAGCCCTGGCGGAGATAGCCGGCGTTGTCCAGGAGGCGCGCCATCAGCTCCGCCCCCTCCGAGCGGATGATCCGCAGGGCACCGAGGGCCGCTCCGACCGCGGCCGGGACCGCCGAAGCGCTGAAGATGAAGGACCGCGAGGAGATGCGCAGGTACTCGATTACCTCCTCGGAGCCGGCGATGAAGCCTCCGCAGGAGGCGAGGCTCTTCGAAAAGGTGCCCATACGCAGGTCAACTTCGTCCTCGAGGCCGAACAGCTCGCACGCGCCGGCGCCCCGCTTGCCGAGAACGCCCACGCCATGGGCCTCGTCGACCATCAGCCTCGCCCCGTGGCGGCGGCAGAGCTCGACGATCGGCGGCAGGTCGCAGACGTCGCCCTCCATGGAGAAGACGCCGTCGACCACCACGAGCGTGCCGCTGCCATCGGCGACGGCCCGCTCCAGCATCGTCTCGAGCTTGTCCATCCGGTTGTGGCGGAAGGGCCGAAGGCGGGCGCCCGAGAGCTTGCACCCGTCGAGGATCGAGGCGTGGTCGCCCGAGTCGCAGATCACGGTGTCGCCCGGCTCCAGGATCGCGCTGATCGCGCCGAGATTCGACTGGTAGCCGGTCGTGTAGACGATCACGTCCTCGGTTCCCATCCAGTCGGCGAGCTCGCGCTCCAGCTCGACGTGGAGGGGGGTTGTTCCGTTCAGGAGGCGCGAGCCGGTGACGCCGGTCCCGTACTGCTCAAGAGCGTCGCGGGCCGCCTGCTTGACGCGCTCGTCGGTGGTCAGCCCCAGGTAGTTGTTGGAGCCGAGCATGATCGTCTCCCGGCCCTCCATCTCCACGACGGGCCCCGCCTGGGACTCGAGGATGCGGAAATAGGGGAGGAGATCGCCCTGCTTGGCGGCTTCGAGCTGCTCGACTCGGTCGTGGGTCCGGGCCTTCTCGAAGACGTCCGACACTAAACGGGTCGCGCTGTCGCGCGCCCTCGCATCAAGGGTGGAGTCGGACATGCCCCGGAAGTCTCGCATGTGTAGCTTCCGCAGCCCGTGTCAGGCACCCTCGAGATACGGCCCGTGCAGGGCCGCGGCGAGCTCAAGAAGTTCATCAAGCTGCCGTTTCGGCTCCACGAGGGCACTCCCTGGGTCCCTCCGCTGGTCTACGAGCGGCTGGAGTTCCTGAACAGGGACAAGAATCCCTACTTCGAGCATGCCGAGGCCGAGTTCTTCATCGCCTGGCGCGACGGCGAGCCGGTCGGCCGGATCACCGCCCAGGTCGATCGCCGCTGGGACCAGTTTCAGGGGGGCAGCGACGGGCAGTTCGGCTTCATCGATGCCGAGGACGACCCGGCCATCTTCGAGGCGCTGCTGGGAGCGGCCGAGAGTTGGGTCCACGAGCGGGGACGCGACCGCCTGGTGGGCCCGATGGACTTCACCACCAACGACGAGTGCGGCCTACTGATCGAGGGCTACGACCGGCACCCCTACATCCTCGAGCCGTGGCATCCGCCCTATTACAAGGAAAGGCTCGAGGCGCTCGGCTATGGCAAGACCATGGACCTGCTCATGTGGAACCTCGAGATGGGCGGGCTCAAGCAGGGGGATGCCTTCGCCGACGCGATCCACGCGGTCGCAGACAAGGTGGAGTCCGAGCACGGGATCACGGTCCGCAACATGAACAAGAGGGACCTCGAGGCCGAGATCGGCCGGTTCATGGAGGTCTACAACTCGGCCTGGGAGAAGAACTGGGGCTTCGTTCCGATCACCGACGAGGAGGTCGCGTTCCAGGCGAAGAACCTGAAGCAGATCCTGGACCCGCGCTGGGCCTTCATGGCCGAGCGGGACGGCGAGGTTCTGGGCGCCGCCCTGAGCCTCCCCGACATCAACCAGGTGACCAAGAAGATGAACGGGCGCCTGCTGCCCTTCGGCTGGCTGCGCTTCCTGCTCGGCAAGCGCAAGATCGATCGGGTGCGGGTCTTCGCCCT
Organism: uncultured Solirubrobacterales bacterium; assembly: GCA_963774305.1. Classification (GTDB taxonomy): domain Bacteria; phylum Actinomycetota; class Thermoleophilia; order Solirubrobacterales; family 70-9; genus DASUPK01. The sequence goes on from CAVZEM010000009.1 coordinate 141,368, forward strand.
CGGAGTCAAGCCCGAGTACCAGCACACCGGGATCGCAGCCCGCTTCTACGTACGTCACATCGAGACCGCGGCGGAGGTCGGAGTCACCGGAGGCGAGGAGGGCTGGATCCTCGAGGTCAACGAGCCGATGAACCGCGCCATGGAGGGGATGGGCGGGACGATCGTCAAGCGCTACCGGCTCTACGAGAAGTCGCTGTAGCCCGCTCTAGCGCCGCTCGAACGTCCCGATCAACTGGGCCTTGCCGAGGACGTGACCATCCAACGCCGCCTCCAGCTCCTCACGTGAGGCTCCGGGATCGAGATTCAGCTCCTCGTCGAGCGCATGGAGCTCATGGAAGTAGCGGTGCGGGCCGTGACCGGGCGGGGGACATGGGCCCATGTACCCGTGCTCCCCGCGCCCGTTGACCCCCTCGGCCGGAGCCGGTGTGCCCTCGCCGAGGCCGCCGGGCTCCGGGTCGATGTTCCAGGCGAGCCAGTGGACGAAGTCGCCTGAGGGCGCGTCCGGGTCGTGGACGATCAGCGCCAGCGAACGGGTGCCGTCCGGCAGGAAGCTCCAGGCCAGCGGCGGCGAGAGGTTGTTCCCGTCGCAGGTGTACTTGACGGGAATCGCCGCGCCGTCGGCGAAGGCGGTGCTGGTCAGCTCGGGATCGGGCATCTGGTGTTCGCCTTCCCATCGCTAGTTCGGGGAAAACCAAATCGGTGGGTCTTGACCCGCCTTTAGGATGGGCTCGATGAGTGAGGAGCTGCAGGCCACCGAGGAAGTGATCGAGGCGGAGCCGGTCCGGCCGCTGCCCGTCCGGCCTGAGGGCCGGGCCATCGAGATCTGGGGCCGCGAGGTCGGCCCCCTCGCGGTCGCCGCCGCCGGCGGTGCGGCCGCGGGCGTCGCCGTCGTCGCCGTCGCGCGGGCCGCGCGATCGCCCCGGCGGCCTCCCCGCCGCGGGCTCTTCCGCCGCCGCGAGAAGGTCGTCGCCAGCCGCAGCTTCCTGGTCGACGTTCACGTCCTCGGTCGTTAGATGGCTGACCCCACGACCATGCACGCCTGGTGACGCGCATGGCCGTCGCATCTCGGCGTCCTCGGGCTCGCCCTTGCCGCCAGCAAGGACTTCGCCCTGCGTCCACCGATCTGCTTGGCCCTGCGCGCCCCCAGGCGCACAGCGCCGTGGCGTCAGCCATCTAGTGGTCCTCGAGGAGCGCGTGATGCCGCGGTGGCCGTACCGGCTGCCGCGTGGCAGCGGCGGCGACGGCGTCGTGCGGACCCGCGGGCACGTCCTGGAGCGGCTCCTGCACGTGGGTCGTGCGCCGGTCCGGATCAGGGCCTGGCGGACCCGAGACGGCCACGTGCATGTCCGGGCCGAATCACTCGATCCGACCCAGGTCGAGCATCCGATCGCGATCGCGGGGGCTCCCGGACCTGAGGAGACTCCGCCCGCCGGCGAGGCGGAGCTCGGCATCGCCCTCGAGCGGATGCGCTTCTCCCTCGCGGTCGAGGACGACATGGAGGAGTTCTTCCAGACCTTCAAGCGCGATCCGCTGCTGGGGCCGACCATCCATCACAAACCCTGGGTCAGGCCGAAGCGCCGGCCCTGGCCCTGGGAGGCCCTCTGCTGGGCGATCACCGCACAGCTGATCGAGAGCTCGAGGGCGGCCGAGATCCAGAGGCGCATCGTCCGCCGCTGGGCTCCCCGCATCGCCCTCGCCATGGATTGGCCTTTGCGCGACGTCCCGTCGGCCGCGGTGATCGCCGGGCGGGCCCCGGCTGAGCTCGCCTCGATGGACCTGAGCCAGGGCCGCTCGGTGGCGATGGTGCATTGCGCGCGCGAGGTGGCGCGGGGCAGGGCCGACCTGCTCGATGAGAGCTCGGACCGCCGCCTGCTCGCGATTCCTGAGATCGGCCCGTGGACGATCCAATGCCTGGGCCTCCACGGCCGCGGCGACGTCGACTCACTCCCGGCGGGCGATCTCGCCTACGTCAAGCTTGTCGGCCACCTCGCCGGCCTCGGCCGCCGCGCCACGGTCCCCGAGGTGGAGGAGTACTTCGCCCCATACGCGCCGTTCCGAGGCCTGGCGGGGACCTACGCGCTGGTCGGCTGGCACAAGGCGATGGGTGCGGGGCCGCCGGCCCGTCTGGCCGCTTAGACGATCGGCAACGGCCGCTAGGGCAGGAGCTCGTTGGTGAGCACGTCGCTCGTCCGCGGAGCTGACGAGATCAGGTCGTGCTCGGCCATCCACTCTGCGTACTCCCGCCACTGATCGGGATCCATGAAGCCATAGGGATGGCCCTTGGCTCCGGCGAGCAGCGGCAGGGTGGCGTCGACCTCGGCGCGGGTCTGCATCGGGTCGAGACCCTTGCCGGCGGCGAGCACGGCGTTGGCGGCTTCCTGCGGGTGCTTGATCGCGTACGAGGTGCCCTCCGCAAGCGCCGTGATGAAGCTCCGGATTGCCTCGGGGTGATCGTCGACCGTCGAGCGCCGGGCTACCAGGACGAGCTCGTCATAGGTCGGAACGCCGAGCTGGTCCACCGGCACGATCCTCGGATCGAGCCCGCGCTTCTGGAGGTCGACGCCCTCGATGTTCCGGAAGCCGCCCAGGATCGCGTCCACCTTGCCGCCGATCAGGGTGGGCAGCAGGTTGAGACCGACGTTGACCTCCTCGGCGGCGGACGCGGGAGGTCCGGCGGTCTGGAGGATGGTCTCCAGGTAATCGGTCTGGTACGGGATCCCCGCCGTCCCGACGGTCTTCCCCTGCAGGTCGGCCGCGCTCGCGATCCCGGCCTTGGGCAGTGAGATCAGGGAGGTCAATGGCTGGTCGACGATGGCGCCAACGGCCTGCACATCCAGACCCTTGTCCTGGGCCAGCAGGACCTCGGGCTCATAGGAGACGGCCAGATCGGCCCGCCCGGCGGCCACCTCCTTGATCGGTGCGGACGGGTCCGACGGGACCTGGGGCTGGACGTCGAGTCCCGCCTGCCTGAAGAAGTCCCGGTCGAGCGCGCTGTAGATGCCGGCGTGGTCTGGGTTGACGAACCAGTCGAGTTCGAGGGTGAAGGGCTGCGGATCGGACGGGGAGCCGGTCGAGGGCTCATCACCGCCGCCGCAGGCCGACAGGCCCAGCGTCAATGCGCCGACAGCGAGGGCCACGGCGATGCCGATCCTCCGGGTCATCTCCGCGTCACCCCGCGGCCGTCCCACGTCACGACCCGTCGCTCGATCAGCGAGACGACGGCGAAGAGGAGGATCGCCATCACCGAGAGCAGGGTGATCGCGGCGAACATCCGGGCCGTCAGGAGGCTGCTCGAGGCGATCAGGATCTGATGCCCGAGGCCCGAGCCGGCCCCGGCCCATTCGGCGAAGACGGCCCCGATCACGGCGACCGCGATCGCGATCTTCGTTCCGCTGAAGAAGAAGGGCAGGGCGGACGGGAGCTCGACGCGGCTGAGGATCTGCCTACGGTTCGCCCCGAGCGTGCGCATCATCGTGATCAGCTGCGGATCGACCGACCGGAGCCCGTCGAGCGTGTTGACGGTGACCGGGAAGAAGCAGACGAGGGCGATCAGCAGGACCTTCGGGCCCAGCCCGAAGCCGAACCAGACGATCAGGATCGGGGCGATCGCCACCGGCGGGATCGTCTGTGAGGCGACGAGCAGCGGGTAGAAGGCCCGCCGCAGCGTGTCGGAGAGATGGAGGATCAGCGCGAAGACGAGGCCGGCCGCCAGCGCGCAGAGGAAGCCGAGGAGCACCTCGCGCAGCGTCACCCATGAGTCGTCGGCGAGCAGCGAGCGGTCGCGCCAGAGCGAGGTCGCGATGTCACTGGGCGCCGGCACGAGGAAGTCCTCGATGTTGAGCGCGTTCGAGATCCAATCCCAGCGCGCCGCGAGCTCCCACGCGCCGAGCAGGATCAGGATCACCGCAACCGGTGCCAGATAGGTGCGGGCCCGGCTCATCGGGTCGCCTCCGTGAGGCTGCGCAGCGCGCGCCCCTTGAGCTCGGCAAACCGGGGAGAGGTGACCGCCGCCGCGCGGTCGGTGGCGCGGGGGGCCTCGATCTCGATGCGGTCGGCGACGCTCGCCGGCCGCGGGCCCAGCACGAGGACGCGGTCAGCCAGGTACAGGGCCTCCTCGACGTCGTGGGTGACCAGGAGCACGGTGTGGCGGTCCGGGCCGAGCACCCCCGCGAGCCAGCTCTGCATCTCAGCCCGGGTGATGGCATCGAGGGAGGCGAAGGGCTCGTCGAGGAGCAGCACCGGCCGGCCCGCCATCAGCGTGCGGAGAAACGCAACCCGCTGTCGCATTCCGCCGGAGAGCTGATCCGGCCGTGAGCCCTCGAATCCCCCGAGGCCGAGCCGCTCGAAGTGAGCACCGGCGCGCTCGCGGGCATCGCCGCGTGAGAGCCCGGCGATGCGGAGGGCGAGCGCCGCGTTGTCGACCGCGGAGAGCCAGGGGAGGAGAAGGTCGCGCTGGGGCATGTAAGCGCAGCGCTCGAGGCGCTCGTCCGGCTCCGCGTGCCCGGCGACCGAGACGGTTCCCGCATCGGGTGGTCGCAGCCCGGCGATCAGCTCCAGCAGTGTGGTCTTGCCGCATCCGGAGGGTCCGACGATCCCGATCACCTCACCGGCCTCGGCCTCCAGGTCGATCCGCTCGATCGCCCTCAGCTCGCCGAAGGAATGGCCCAGCCCGCTGACGCGCACTGGCGCACCCCCGACGGCATCCGGCGTCTTGTTGCTTCCTCGTCCGGTGCGACCGTCGACGGCCGCGTCCGGAGTGCCTTCGCGAAGTCTCGTCAGCATGCTCCCTCCGCGCGCATTACCGCACAGGTTCGAAGGGTCAGCGGAGGGTGATGGAGTCCGCTATCTCAGCCCGCTTGCCCGCGAGCCCCCCTGTTGGGTCCTGCCGGAGTCTACGGTGTCGGGGTGGAAGTCGAGCGCAAGTTCCTGATGAGCGAGCCGCCGGACCTGGAGGGGCCCGCGGCGGACGAGATCGAGCAGGGGTATCTGGCGATCGGTGCCGACGGTGAGGTGCGACTCCGGCAGAAGGGCGACAAGCTCATGCTCACCGCCAAGCGCGGCTCGGGGCTCTCACGGCAGGAGGCCGAGGTGGAGCTCGACCGCGAGAGCTTCGACGAGCTCTGGCCGCTGACGGAGGGGCGGCGGCTCCACAAGCGCCGGTCTGTCCTCCCGCACGGCGACCTGAAGATCGAGGTCGACGTCTACGACGGTGACCTGAAGGGCCTGGTCGTCGCCGAGATCGAGTTTCCCTCCGAGGAGGAGGCGAAGGCCTTCGATCCACCCGGCTGGCTCGGCGAGGAGGTCACGGGCGATCATCGTTACCTGAACGAGACCCTGGCGACCGCGGGCGCCCCATCGGCGCGATTTCTGTCCCACTGAGCGTTATCGGCGTTTTTACATCGCGGGCGGTTAGTTCCGCACCCATATGTGGCAGTAACTACGTATGGCCACCACCCGCGACAAGACAGCGGCCCTGGCCGCTGCCGGAACCGCCGCAGCCGCGGCCGCCGGGATCGGGGTCAAGAAATTGCGCGACAAGAACGGCGAGATATCCGACTCGACGGTGTATCGCCTGGTGGACGGCGAGCCGGTTGGGCCGGGCATCAGGCGCGTGATCGCGGCCCAGGTGGACGACGCGATCGCGCAGCTGCGCGGTGAGGCGGGCACCGAGCCCGCCGACGCGATCCACGAGGCGCGCAAGGACATCAAGAAGATCCGCTCCGCCCTGCGGCTTGTCCGCGACGCCCTCGGCGACGATGTGTGGCGTCGCGAGAACGACCATTACCGCGAGGTAGCTCGGCAGCTGAGCGGCCACCGTGACGCCGAGATCCTCGTCGAGGCCCTCCACGGGCTCGGGGAGCGGTTCGGACCGACCGCCCGGGACCGGTTCGGCGCCCTCCGCGAGCAGCTGGATGAGGAGAACCGGGCCGCCCACGAGGACGGCACGATCGAGCGCGCCATGGCCGGGGCCGCCGCCGAGCTGGCCGCGGGCCGCTCCCGGATCGACGCACTGCCCTTGGACGGCGACGGCTGGGAGCTGATCGCGCCCGGCATCCATCGCAGCTACGGCCGGGGGCGGAAGCGTCTCCGCGCGGTCGAGGAGGAGGCGAGCGTCACCAACCTCCATGAGCTGCGGAAGCGGGTCAAGGACCTCTGGTACCAGCTCCGGCTGATCCGCGATGCGGATCGGGTCATGATCGGAGATCTCGCCGACCACGCCCACGACCTCTCGGATCATCTCGGCGACGACCACGACCTGGCGCTGCTGCGCGAGGAGGTGCAACGCCGCCGCGACGCCTTCGCGAGCCCGGCCGATCAGCGCCACCTGCTCCAGGAGATCGATCAGCAACGCGGCGAGCTGCAGTTCGCCACGATTTCGCTCGGGAGGCGGATCTATGCCGAGAAGCCGAAGAAGTTCACGGCTCGACTCGCGAAGCGCTTCCGGCAATCACGTTGACGAAGTTCTCGAGGTGCTTCGTCGTCCAGCACTCGAAGGCGCCGTCGCAGTAGGGCTCGTACGCGGCCATCACCGAGTCGCCGTAGTTCCAGTAGAGCTTGGGCTCCGGGTTGAGCCAGAAGGTGCGGCCCGCGTGCTCGGCGATCGCACCGAAGGTGGCGGCGTGAGGCTCGCGGCCGTTGGTCCGCGCGTCGCCGAGGACGATCACCGTCGAGCGCGGGCCCAGCTCCTCGGCGATCTCCTCGCCGAACTCGAGCCAGACCCGGCCGTAGTCCGTGTAGCCGGACACGTCGGCGACGCCGCCTTCGGATGAGACGCGCTCGGAGATCTTCCGGAAGTCGCGCTCGTGCTCGAAGATGTCGGTCACCTCGCTGATCCGCTCGATGAAGACGAAGCTGCGCAGCTTGCGGAACGAGTCGTGCAGCGCGTGCAGCACCGAGAGGAAGAAGACGCTGGCACTCGACACGGAGGTTGAGACGTCGCAGAGCACGTAGATCTCGGGGCGCCGCGGCCGCTTGGGCCGGTAGCGGAGGTTGAGCGGCACTCCGCCGGTCTCGAGCGAGGCCCTCATGGTGCGGCGGACGTCGACGTGGCGCCCTCGGGTCCGGCCGCGCTGCTCGTGCCCCAGGGTCGCGATTCGCCGCTTCAGCTGGGCGACGGCGCGGTGGACCGCGGTCAGGTCCTGCGCCGGGCTGGTCGGCAGCGTGCGATCCAGCTCGGCGAGCGGGCGGGAGGGGGGAAGCTTGCCGGTGCGCTCGATGGTCGCCCGCTCGAGCTCGCGGCGCAGGTAGCGCTCGAACTGGCGGATGTTGTCGGGGTCGAGGGCCGGCGCGTCGTCGTCGTTGCGCCGCCCGCCCGCCTGTAGGTCGAGCGCTCTGCGGATGCGCTGGACGTCCACGCCGATCACGCCGGAGCGCTCTCCCTGGCGGCCGAAGGCGGTCATCGCCAGCCGGGCGAGGTCGCGCATCTCGCCGTCGTTGCCCTCGAAGATCGCGCGCCGGATCGCCTCGCGGAGCTCATCGAGATCGATGCGGTCGCCGGAGCCCTCGAAGCGCTCGTCCTCGATTCCGCGCTCGAGCGCCTCGGTCTCAGCTGCCCGGAAGAAGTGGCGGTCGAAGAGCAACTCGAAGACGCGGCGGTCCTCCTGCGACTTGGCAATCGTCGCCGCCAGGGACTCCCGGAAGTCGCGCTGGTCGGTCCAGCTCACCTCGTCGAGCGCGGCGAAGGCGTCGAGGATCTCCGACGTGCCGACGGCGACTCCCTCCGAGCGGAGGTCCTCGAAGAAGGCGAGCAGGCTGCCCGCGGTGGTGCTCACGACCTAGCTCCCGGACGAGCTCGGCGGCGTGAGGCCGCCGGTCACGCCGTTGCCCTCGAGCTTCACCGAGACCCGCTCCGCCACCAGGTCGATGTCGGAGCGGTGCTTGACGAGGATGCTCATCGACTGCTCGAAGGTCTCGCGGTCGATGTCATCGGCGCCGATCAGCAGCAGCGTGCGCGCCCAGTCGATCGACTCCGCGATCGAGGGCGGCTTCTTCAGGTCGAGCTGCCGGATCATGTGGACGATCTCGACCAGCCGCCGGGCGAGCCCCTCGTCGAGCTCCGGCGCGTGCAGGCGGACGATCTCGAGCTCGCGGTCGACCGAGGGGTAGTCGAGCCAGAGGTAGAGGCAGCGGCGCTTGAGTGCCTCGGTGAGCTCGCGCGAGTTGTTCGAGGTGAGCACCACGATCGGCTGCGTGCGCGCCTCGATCACCCCGAGCTCCGGGATCGAGATCTGGAAGTCGGAGAGGACCTCGAGCAGCATCGCCTCGAACTCCTGGTCGGTCTTGTCGATCTCGTCGATCAGCAGGACCACGGCATCCTCGGCGCTGATCGCCTCGAGCAGCGGCCGGGTGAAGAGGAAGTCCTCACTGAAGATATCGCCGCGTGTCCGGGCCCAGGATCCCTCGGCCGCCGCCTCCGCCTCGCCGGATGCCTCCGCCTGGATCCGGAGCAGCTGCTTGCGGTAGTTCCACTCGTACAGGGCCTTGGCCTCGTCGAGACCCTCGTAGCACTGCAGCCTGACCAGCCGGCGGCCGGTCGAGCGGGAGAGCGCCTTGGCGAGCTCGGTCTTGCCGACGCCCGCGGGACCCTCGACCAGCACGGGCTTGCCGAGCCGCTGGGCGAGGAAGGAGACGAGCGCGGCGGCCTCGTCAGCCAGGTATCCAGCCTGGCCGAGTCCCTCGCGAACCTGGGCGACTGACTGGGGCTCGGAGTCCGGCATCTGGGGGATGATAGATAGCGCGCCATGGTCGCCATCGCCCTGCCCGACTCGCTCGGCCCCTATGCAGTGCTGCTCGCCATCGGATTCCTGGTGGGCTGGTACGGCCACGGGGCGCGGAACAACTGGATCGTCGCCTTCGGGATCATGGTGATCCTGGCCGCGATCGGACTCCTCCAGCTCGCGATCGCCACGCACAACGGCAGGGCGCCGACAGGGTTTTGACGATGGGCGTTCTCGATGATCTCGACCTGACGCAGAAGCTCTCGACCGAGGAGGAGGAGGCCCGCCTGGAGAGCGCCTGGACCCGCTTGACGCAGCTGCGCCTGACACTGGGTGGCCTGATCGGGAGCGGTGAGCTCGGTCCCCCCGTCTGCGTGATCTTCGAAGGCGAGGACGCGTCCGGCAAGGGCGGCGCTATCAGGCGGCTGGTCGGCAAGCTCGATCCCCGGCACGTCCGAGTGGTCCAGTTCGCGACGCCCACGCACGACGAGAAGCGCCACCATTTCCTCCGGCGATTCTGGCCATCGCTGCCGGGCTGGGGTGGGATGGCCGTCTTCGACCGCTCCTGGTACGGCCGTGTCCTGGTCGAGCGGGTGGAGGGGTTCGCGACGCGCGAGCAGTGGTTGCGCGCATACGACGAGATCAACTCCTTCGAACGGACCCTCGCCGACGAGGGAATGATCCTGATCAAGTTCTGGATGCACATCTCCGGCGACGAGCAGCTCCGCCGCTTCAAGCGCCGCGAGAAGGATCCCCTGAAGGCCTGGAAGCTCACCGACGAGGACTGGCGCAACCGGGAGAAGCGGGGCGAGTACAAGCAGGCCGTCGAGGACATGGTCGCCCGCACCAGCATCGAGCCGCACGCCTCCTGGCACCTGGTCCCCGCGGAGTCGAAGCGCTACGCGCGCGTCGCCGTGGTCGAGACGGTGATCGACGAGATCGAGGCGGGCATGCGCCGGCACGGCATGGAGCCGCCGAAGCCGATCAAGGACTAGTCAGTCAGGAGCCCGAGGGCGCTTCGCGCGCTCCCTTGGCCGCATTCGCAGCCCGGCGGCGACGATGATCAGCGCGCCGGCCAGGGCGACGAAGATCGCGTAGTGCAGGTCGTACGGCTCATCCCGGCCGCCGAGGGTGAAGGGCGGGCGGTCGAGCATCCGGTAGACGACGATCCCCGCGGCCCAGGCGCCGGCGGCGACGAAGAGTGCCCATTCCCGCAACGGGCGCGGCGGCACATAGCCGCCGCCGCCCTCGAGCGCGAGGAAGGTGGTCGCGGCCGCGATCAGAAGCAGCGCGCCCTCGGCCCAGCTGAAGCCGCCGATGCCGGTGAGCACGAGGTCGTTGGAGATCGGCGACTGATACCAGGGGAGCAGCAGGCTGCCGACCATCACGGCGCACCCGATCACCGCGATGCGCTCGTTTCCCCCGAGGCCGCGCAGATCGCGGAGCAGGTTGCGCGGCAGCGATCTCCAGCCCTCAGTCGAGCGGCTCGCGGCCACCGTAGCCAGTTTCCAGGTCGTGCCAGTAGCCCACTTCGTCCTCGCCGAGCTCCCAGCAGAGGTAGACCTCGCTGCCGTCCATGACCGCCGGGAAGTCCACCAGGCCGCGGTCGATGTCGCGGAGCACGATCCCGGACTGCTCGATCGTCTCGAGCAGCCGACGGACCTCGAGGAACGCGACGCCGACCAGCTTCCCCTCCTCGCCGCCGCCGTTGCTGGGCGCCGCCTCAGAGAGGGCCTCGTGGGCCTCGGTGTCCGTGAGGTCGTCCTTGGCGTCGCGCAGCCGGTCGAGCATCGCCGTGAGCTGAGGCAGCAGCGCGTTCGCCTCCTCCCTGGTGAAGTGGCGCTCGTGGACGAGTCCGGTTTCCTCTTCGGTCACGCGCTTGCTGTCTTTGAGGAGAGGCGCTCGTGGAGGAGTGCGGCATCGGCCTCGCCGATCGTCCGGAGTTGGCCCTGGAAGGCGAGATGCCAGTGGTCGGGCGGCCACTTGCGCACGTGCTCGAGCTCGGTGGCGAGCTCCTCGGCAGGCACGAACTCGTCCTCTGGGAGGATCAGGACCGGCTCGGCCTCGACACGCCAGGGGTAGATCTCCGGTTGATCCGGCGGCGGTTTTTGTGGCCGCCGATTGTTCCGGCCGGGCCAGATCCGCTCGCGGTCCTCGAACATCTCCGACTTGACGCGGGCTAGACCACCGAAGGCCTGGACGCCGGTGACGTAGAAGAAGACCTCGTCGCCCGGCTCGAACTCCTCGGCCTGGCGGCGCCGGCGCTCCTTGAACCCGATCACGTCGAAGCCCCGCTCGACGTTGATGCGGAAGTTCTCGAGGGAGCCGGTCAGGATCCAGGTCTTGGCGCCATCCGCGGTCACGGGGCGATTCTACGTGGCACTCATCTCGTCGCGGGGTGCCCAACCGCTCGCCGGAGACCGTCCAGAGCCTTCTCCGTCGCGCGCCTCAGAAAGCTTCTAGACGCCACTGGCTGCTGATCGCAAGCTCCGGGAGTCACCTCACCGAACTCGAGCTCGGCGTTGAAATCCAGGGGCGTGCGATCGTGCGCTTCACACCACCTTGAACGGGGTGGTCGCCTTCAGTCCCAGGGGTCCCCGGGCGGTGACTTGGTGGATCGAGCCCTTCTCAATCCGGGCGGGGCCTCCGGTCACGGCTATTACGTCCTCCCCCCATTCCGAGGCCCGTTCGGGGTCGCAGAGCATTCCCCACACTTCCGATACGGGGGCCTCGATCAGGACCTGCTGCCTCCAGGACGCCATCAGCCGGCGACGGGCTCCCGCGCCCGAGCCGCGAGCGCCGGGGCGCCCAGCTCCTCGTACTCCGAGGCGGCCTCGTCGAGGAGAGCGGTCGCCGCGTCGTGATCCGCCTCCAGCAGCAGGCGGCCTCGCACGACCAGGCAGCGCGTTGCGTCCAGGGGACGGCCGAGCTCCTGCCATCTCCGCCGCGCCTCGTCGATCCTTCCGGCGGCTTCCTCCGCATCCGCGGCGCAGGCGCCCGCGGCCTCGGCGGTCGCGGCCTCGCCGACCGGATAATGCAGCCGCCCGGCGAGTCGCTCGGCCTCCTCGGCCGCGGCCCGGGCCTGATCGGTGCGGCCGGCCAGGGCGAGCACCACGGCACGGGCGGAGATCGCCTCGACTGACTGGGCGATGAGCCCCGCGCGCTCGCAGATGTCGAGCGCCTTGGTGAGCTCGGTCTCGGCGCCGGAGAGGTCGCCGCTCTCCCGCAGGGTGATCGCGAGCCAGAAGAGCGCGTTGAAGGCGACCTCGGAGCGCCCGACCTGCTCGCCCAGCTCGTGAGCGCGCCGGAACGACTTGGCCGCCTCGTCCCATTCGCCGGCCCGCCAGCTCAGCACGCCGCGCATCAGGTCGGGGAAGCAGAGCTTGCCGTAGAGGCCCTCGCGCTCGGCCAGGCGGGCGCTCGCGTCGGCAGCCTTCTCCACCTCGTCCCAGTCGGCGGAGTCGACGGCGAGCTCTCCGAGCGAGGCGTGGAGCTCGACCTGCGACGGGAGGTCCCCGACCTCCTGGGCGATCTCGAGCGCCTCACGGTAAGCGCTTGCCGCGCCCTCGTAGTCGGCCTCCGAGACCTCGAGGTGATACCCGAGGGTGAGCAGCGCGCGCACCGCCTCCGCGCGATCCGACTCGCGGGCGAGGGCGACCGATCGCTCCAGGTTCTCGCGGGCCTTCTCCGAATCGCCGATGCGGCCGAAGACACGTCCGAAGATTCCGTGGGCCCTGCTTGCGGCGCGGGCCTCGTCGAGGCGCTCCGCGAGGCGCAGCGCCTTCTCCGACGCGTAGATCGCGAGCATGTTGTCGCCGGTGTGCATGTACAGGGAGGCTGCCTCCTCGTAGAGGCGGACGAGCTCGATGCAGGGCGGCCCGTCCTTGAGCAGGTCGATGCCGCGCTGGTAGTTGTCGATCGAGGCGCGCCGCTCGCCCTTGTGCCAGAGCGCGGCGCCGATCTTGCGATGGAGGTCCGCGACTCGCGCGAGGTCCTCCTCGGCGCGGTGGTAGTCGAGGCAGCGCTCCCAGACGCCGACCGCGGCATCCACCCTTCCCATGCGGAGGGCGACGTCCCCCTGCTTCTCGCCGATCCGGGCGATTGCCCCCGGCTCGAGCGACTCCGAGATCTCCAGAGCGGACGTGTACCGGTCGAAGGCCTCGGCGTTGGAGTAGAGGGCCGCCGCCGCGTCGCCCGCCGCCTCGAGGGACTCGAGAGCCTGGATCTGCAGCTCAGCGAGCGCGTCGCGATCGAGTCCCGCCTCGGACCCCAGCGCGGCGGCGCGAGCGAAGTGCTCGGCGATCAGGCCGATGACCCCGTCGCTTCGCTCTCCCGCCCGCTCGCGGATGAACTCGGCGACCTCGACGTGCTTCCGGCAGCGCACGGACTTCGGCAGCATCGAGTAGGCGACGTCGCGGATCAGGACGTGCTTGAAGGCGTACTCCCGCTCACCGGCGAGCCGGCTGGCGGAGCTCGGCGCGAGCAGGTCCTTCTCCTCCAGGTTGGAGAGCGTCTTGCCGAGGTCGAGGCCCTCCTCCGAGGCGGTCGCCACCAGCGCTCCCTCCCAGAAGGTCTGGCCCACCACTGAGGCGGACTGCAGCAGGCGTCGCTCCAGGGGGTCGAGCGAATCGAGGCGGGCCGCGAGCAGCGACTGCACGGTGCTCGGCAGGGCCTGCGCCTCGACCGTCTCCTCCTCCAGGAGTCGATTGACCATCTCCTCGGCGAAGAGCGGGTTCCCGCCGGAGCGCTCGGCGACCTGTGGCACGACGTCTCCAGAACCATTTTCGGAGCTCGGCATCAGGGCCGCGACCAACTCGCGCGTCTCGCTCTCGGTGAGCGGCTCCAGGGAGATGGTGGTGGCGTTGCGGCGACCGCCGCCCCAGCCGGGGCGTCGCTCGAGCAGCTCGTCGCGGGTGAGGCAGACCAGCAGCAGCGGAGCCCGGACGAAGCGGGTCAGGTGGTCGATCAGGTCCAGCATCCCCTCGTCGGCCCAGTGGATGTCGTCGATCGCCAGGACCAGCGGTCGGCGTTGCGCGATCGCCTCGACCGTGGCGCGAGCCGCGGAGAAGAGCGCCTCGCGCATTCGCTGCGGGTCCGGCTCGGACTGCTGAAGCTCCTCCGGCGGCTCCAGGCCGAGCGGGATCGCGAGCAGGGCGGCGTTGCGCTCGCCGGCGGTTTCGTCTCCGAGCTCCGTCATCAGGTCGCTCACCCCGGAGCGAAGCTTCTCCCAGGCGGCGTCGGGTGCGTCCGTGTCGCGGATCTCGAACTCGTCGTTGAGCACCTCGGCGAGCGCCCAGTAGGCGATTCCGGCTCCGTACGGCGGGCACTGTCCGCGCCTGATCGTCGGGGGTTCGTCTGCCTCGGCGAGGTTCGTCATCAGCTCCCGGAGAAGTCTCGACTTGCCGACTCCGGCCTGGCCGAGGACGGTGACGAGATGGGGGCGGCTCTCGCGCTCGATACGCTCGGCGAGCGACATGAGCAATTCCGCCTCCTCCTCCCGGCCGATCAGCGGGGTCTGCGCTCGGCTGGGGGCACGCCGCGGCTCGGTGAGGACTCCGGTGGCCTCCCAGGCGGGCACCGCCTCCTCCTTGCCCTTCAGGTTGAGCGGCTCGAGGCGCTCGTAGGCGATCGCCTCGCGGGTAGCTCGGTAGGTCGACTCGCCCACGGTGACGGTGTCGGGTCGGCCGGCCGCCTGGAGGCGGGCCGCGACGTTGACGGAGTCGCCCATCACGGTGTAGCGGTCGCCGACTGCTCCGGCCATCACCTCTCCCGAGTTGATGCCGACCCGAAGCGAGAACCCGACGTCGTACTTCTCCCGGCTCTGGCGGTTCGCGTCCTCCATCGCATCCTGCATCGCGAGACCGGCGCGAACGGCCCTTTCGGGGTCGTCCTCGTGAGCCACGGGGGCCCCGAAGACGCCCATCACGTTGTCGCCGATGAACTTGTCGATCGAGCCGCCGAAGCGCTCGATCTCCTCGCCCAGCACGCGAAGGGTGCGGTCGACGAGCGCCTTCACCGCCTCCGGGTCCATGCGCTCGGCAGCGGCCGTGTACCCCGAGAGATCAGCGAACAGGACGGTGGCCAGGCGGCGCTCCTCAGGGGGCGCCTCGGCGGCCGCCGCCGGCGCAGTCGCCGCCGGAGACGCGGTGGGGGAGAGACCGGTCCCGCACTCGATGCAGAACTTGGCGCCCACCGGGTTCTCCGCGCCGCACTCGGGGCAGTGCGGCGAAAGCTCGGCTCCGCAGGACATGCAGAAGCGAGCCCGCTCCGGGTTGTCGGCTGCGCAGTTCGGACAGGCTCTTCTCCCCTCCATCGGACTCAGGATAGGACGAGCCATCTCAACCTGCCGCTAAAGGCCTTGCGGTACCCTGCGGCGCCGCTGCCCACCCCGAAACGGGTTGCTCCTCGGCTTCGCCTGCGGAGCACCCTCGCACTAAAGGAATTTTGAAGAGGACTCGCGCCCTATCGGTATCGGCACTCGCGCTCGCGAGCGCGCTGCTCATCGGCGCCTGCGGCGGAGGCGGCAATGGCGAGGACCCGCAGCAGGTCCTCCAGCAGACCTTCAGCAATCCGACCAGCATCCGGAGCGGGACATTCGACCTGGATCTCCGGATCGAGACCTCCGGCGGCGACAACCCGGGCAGCTTCGAGGCGAAGCTCGGCGGGAAGTTCGCCAGCCAGGGCGCCGGCCAGTTCCCCAAGTTCGACATCGACGCCTCAATCAAGGCCGAGAGCGGCTCGCAGAGCCTCTCGGGCACCGGCGGGTTGATCTCCACCGGCGATCAGGCCTTCGTCAACTTCCAGGGGACCGACTATGCCGTCCCCCAGCAGCTCTACGACGAGTTCACCACCACCTACGCCCAGCTCCAGGGCCAGAACAACCAGGGCAAGTCCACCAATCTGCTGAAGGCACTCAACATCAGCCCGGCAAATTGGCTTACGGACCTGAAGAACGACGGCACCGCCGACGTGGAGGGAACGAAGACCATCCACATCTCCGGGTCGGCCAACGTCTCCAAGCTCGTGGAGGACCTGAAGACGATCGCCGAGAAGGCGGGCAGCGCGGTCGGCAACGTCGACACCCAGCAGCTCGACCAGCTCAACAGCGTCGTCCAGTCGGGTGACATCGACGTCTATTCGGGTGTTGACGACAAGCTGCTGCGCAGGTTCCAGATCCACGTCGACCTGAAGCCGCCGCCCGGTACGCCCGGCGCTCCAGACTCGCTCTCCGTCGACATCCAGCTCAACTTCGCGGACGTCAACCAGCCGGAGACGTTCACCGCGCCCGCCAACGCCCAACCGCTCAACAGCCTCTTCCAGACCCTCGGGATCAACCCCGGGCAGCTCGGCAACGCGTTGCGCGGCGGCCTCGGGACCAGCGGCGCTCTGCCCGAATCGGGCGGCTCCACGACCGCCCCGAGCGCCTCGGGCGTCCAGGCCTATGAGCAATGCCTCTCCCAGGCTTCCGGATCGGCCGAGCTGCAGAAGTGCGCCGACCTGCTCACCAAGTAGGTGACGGTGGCGATGTATCGCAACGTCGTGGTCGCCTATGACGGCAGTGAGGGCGCCAGGGCGGCGCTGGCGAAGGGCGTCGAGATCGCTGCGCGGGACGGGGCGGCGCTGACGGTCGTCGAGGCGACCTCCGAGCAGATGCCGTCCGTGGTGCCGGGCTCGCCGCGCCAGTCTCCGCCCGAGCAGGCCGAGAAGGCTCGCAAGGAGCTGCGCCAGGCGATCGAGGCGCTCGATCCCTCGCTCGAGGCGAGCCCATGGGTCGTCGGCGGTCCGGCGGCGAAGGCGATCCTCACTGTGGCCGAGGACATCGAGGCGGACCTGATCGTGACGGGTTCCCGGAACCGCGGCGCGATCGCACGCGCCGTCCTCGGCAGCGTCAGCACCGAGATCGTGCAGGGCGCGCGCTGCGACGTGCTGGTGGCGCAGCCCGGCTAGTCGACGTTCGGCGGGGCGTGCGGGTCGAGCGCCATCGGCTCGCGGTGCCACTCCTGGGGCAGCGCCACCTCGACGTCGAGCGTGTCGCCCGGCGGATTGCCCTCGGGCTGCACCTCTCCGCGATAGAGCATCGGCGCGAGGTAGCGGCCGCTGATCTTGTGCGGCGGCCACCAGAGCCGGTCGAGGCTGGCGGTCCCCTCGCCCCTGCCCCCGGTGATGTCCGTGCGCAGGTGGAGTGAGGCGTCGCCGGTGAGGAGCTGGCCGCGGAGCACGGGGCGGAATGGCTCGGGCTCGCCCGCCGCGCCGAGGCGGTGGGCGATGTCCTCGGCCGCCGCGTCGGCCTGCTGGGTTGCGAGGCCGCCCTGCTTGAGGGGGAAGTTCGTGCCGTCGCCGGCGGCGTAGACGTCGTCCACACCGCGGACGCGCGAATGCTGATCGACCGGGATGAAGCCGTCGTCGTCCGCAGGGAGCCCCTCGATCGCCGGGCCCTTCATCGCGGGCAGGGCGATGATCGCGTCCGCCTCGACCCTGCGGTCGCCCGGGGTGAGTACGAGCAAGCCGTCCTCCTCGTGGGCGCGCTCACCGGTCACGACCTCGATATCCCTGGCGCTGAACAGCTCGCCGATGGCGGCGCTGGCCGCTGCTCCGAAGGCGGCCAGCGGAGCCGCCTCCGGGGTGATCAGCGTGATCGTGGTCTCGTCTCCGCGCTCGCGCGCCCTGCGCTCGGTCATCAGGGCGAGCTCGTAGAGGGGGAGAGACCAGGTGATGCTGGGCGGAACGACGAAGGCGATCCGGCCCGCGCCCTCGGCCACGCGGTCCAGGACGGGGTCGATCCGGAGCGGATCGGTGGGGTTGGGGAATGTGATCGCGCCGGTGATCGCCGGGACGAAGCGGCCGCCCACGCAGACGACGAGATAGTCGTAGTCCAGCGAGGAGCCGTCGTCGAGCTCGAGGCGGTGTCCGGCGCTGTCCACCGCCGACACGGCCTTGAGGAGGAACTCGCCCCCGCTCTCTTCGGCCAGCGGCTGGAGCGCGTACTGCTCGGGAGGGCCGAGCCCGAAGGGCTCCTCGACCAGCAACGGCTTGTAGACGAAGTCCGGCTCGGGCGCGATCAGCGTGAGCTCGGCGCTGTCGCCGGCCAGGTCGCCGAGGGCCAGCAGCGCCTCGACGCCGGCCACGCCGCCACCGACGATGCGGACCTTCGCCCCGGTCTCGTTAGGCTCGCTCACGGTTTGAGTCTATTCACGAACAATGGTCGCCTCCTCGGGGCCGACGGCTGGCCCTACCTGCTCTCGCCTCTGATCCCGGCGGCGGTGATCGCGGACCTGGCCGGAGCTCCCGCCACCGTGATCTTCTTCGTCTCGGCAGTGGCGCTGGTCCCACCCGCGGCGATGATGGGGCGGGCCACCGAGGAGCTCGCCGAGCGCTCCGGCAACGTGGTCGGCGGCCTGCTCAACGTCACGTTCGGCAACGCGCCGGAGCTGATCATCGCCCTGTTCGCGCTCGAGAAGGGACTCCACGAGGTGGTCAAGGCGTCGCTGATCGGGTCGATCCTCGGCAACGTCCTGCTCGTGATGGGGGCCGCGATGCTGGTCGGGGGCTTGAGCGGGGGACGAACCCGCAGCGTCCAGAAGTTCGGGCAGACGGCCGCGAGCGCCCAGTCGACGATGCTGCTGCTCGCCGTGGCCGCGCTGATCATGCCGGGCGTCTTCGCGCTGGTCGAGGGCGATCGGCTCCCGCATCCCGGGGACGCCATCGTCAGCTACGGAAGCACCCTCGAGCACCTCTCCCTGGCGGTCGCCATCGTGCTGATCTTCTCCTATGCGGCAGGCCTGCTCTTCTCGCTGAAGACGCACGCCTCCCTCTTCAACCCGCACGAGGAGGAGTCGACGATCGAGGACCGGGGGAGCTGGAGCACCAGGAGATCGGTGCTCGCTCTGGCGATCTCGGGAGCGCTGGTGGGTGTCCTCTCGGAGATCCTGGTCGGCTCGATCGAGGAGACCTCGCACGCGATCGGACTCTCCGAGTTCTTCATCGGCGCGATCGTGGTCGCCATCGTCGGTAACGCCGCCGAGCACTGGGTCGCGGTCCTGGTCGCTTACAAGAACAAGATGAGCTTGGCGGTCAACATCGCGATCGGCTCGAGCGCGCAGGTCGCCCTCTTCGTCGCCCCGGTGCTGGTCCTCTGCTCATTCTTCCTCGGCCCGGCGCCGATGCCCCTGGTCTTCAATGGCCTCGAGCTTGCGGGCCTGGCGATCGCGGCGATCATCGCCAATCAGGTCACCCAGGAGGGCGAGTCAACCTGGTACGAGGGCCTGCAGCTGCTGCTGGTCTACGCAGTGATCGCGCTCACCTTTGCCTACGCCTAGGTCAGGCTGATGAATTTCGCCCTGCTGATCGCGAGTTTCGCCGTGATCCTCGCGGGGGCTCTGCTGTTCACGAATGCCGTGGAGTGGATCGGCCATCGCCTTGAGCTGGGGGAGGGAGCGGTGGGAAGCCTGCTGGCGGCCGTCGGGACGGCGATGCCCGAGACGCTGATCGCGGTCGTGGCCCTGATCGAGGGGACCAAGAACGAGGACATCGCCGTCGGGGCGATCGTGGGTGCTCCCTTCCTGCTGGCGACCCTCGCGATGGGACTCGTCGGCCTCACCGCCTACGTCTATCGGCGGCAGCGTCCTCAGGGCATCTTCCTGCGCGCCCACGTCGCCACCCTGGATCGTGATCTCGCCTTCTTCCTGGTGTTCTTCGCGCTCGGCCTCGGATTGGGCCTCGGCGCCCCGACCGGGGTGCAGGCCCCCGCCGGGTTCGCCTTCATCGCCGCGTATCCGGTCTACGTGTGGCTCACTCTCCGCCAAGGTGGTGAGACCCAGCCGGAGGAGACCCTCAATCCGCTGATCATCGCGCGGAGCGCGGGCGGGCGGGCGGCCGAGCCCTCGATGGCGATCGCCGTGACCCAGTTCCTGATTGGGCTCGCCGCGATGGTGGGCGGCGCCCACCTGTTCGTGGAGGAGCTGCTCAGCGTGGCCGAGAACCTCGGTGTCGAGGCGATCGTCCTGTCCTTGATCTTGGCCCCGCTCGCCACGGAGCTCCCGGAGAAGGTGAACAGCTTCTTCTGGGTGCGCGAGGGAAAGGACTCGCTCGCGCTCGGGAACATCACCGGCGCGATGGTGTTCCAGTCGACGATTCCCGTCGGCATCGGCCTGGTCTTCACGGAGTGGGACCTGAGGGGAAACGCCGCTGTGTCCGTCGCGCTCGGGCTGGCCGGCGGGGTGATCGCCTATTGGGCCCTCCGCCTACGGGACCGTTTCGAGCTCCCGCCGGTGCTCGCGTGGATCGCGCTCTACGCGGTTTTCATCGTCGTGGTCGCCGTGTAGCGCTTCAGTCGAGCTCGTATTTGAGCGTGAGGGTGTGGTCGCCCTGCTCGTCGGCGAGCATTGTTCCCTCGCCGCCGATCCCCTCGAGCTCGCCCGTTCCGGTGCCGGGGACGACCGTCCCTGTGTTGGTCACGCCGTCTGGGCCCATCAGTCCCGTGTGCTGGAAGACGAAGCTGACCGACTTGCCGCCCAGCGTCCCGGTGATCCGGTCATGGCCGACGTAGCCGTCGCCGCCCTCGGACTTGGCGATCATCAGCTCGGCCGTGCTCGCCCCCTCGAGGTCCCCGGTGAAGGTCCGTGAGATGTGGACCCGGCTGAGCTCGATGCCTTCGGCCTCGGCATAGGCCTCCTCGTCGTACCGGTCGTTGGTGAATGGGGCGGACGCGTTCATGCGGAGGCGAGCTCGCCCAGCGCCTCGAGCACGACGTCGTCGTGCGTCTTCGGCGAGACCTTCGGGAAGACGTTGGCGACCCTGCCCTCGGGATCGATGACGAAGGTCGCGCGCGCGACGCCCATGTAGGTCTTGCCGTACATCTTCTTCTCGCCCCAGACTCCGTACAGCTCCGCGACGGCATGGTCCTCGTCCGCCAGCAGCTCGAAGTCGAGCGTGTACTTCTCGGCGAACTTTTGAACGGCGGTGACCGGGTCCGGCGAGACTCCCAGCACCTTGGCGCCGGCGCGCTCGTATTCGGCGCGGTGGTCGCGGATCCCGCAGGCCTGGGTTGTGCAGCCCGGGGTATCGGCCTTTGGGTAGAAGTAGAGAACGACCGGCCGACCGCGGAGATCGCTCAGAGTGACCTCCCTGCCGTCCTGGTCGGGGAGCGTGAAGTCGGGAGCCGTGTCCCCCTCGGCGACCACTAGTCCTCGGCGCCCGTGTCCTGGTCCTCGCGGCCGGGCTCCTGGCCCTCCTCGTCCTCGTCGAGCTCCTCGTCGCCCTGCTCCAGGGCGGTCTCGGAGACGGATCCGCTGGAGCCCGGGTGATAGCTGGTCTGGAAGTCCTCGAGGAGCTTGTCGCGCTGTTCCTCGTCGATGGGCACTTCATCGGAGATGCGGACCCAGTCCGCGCCCTCGAAGGCCTCCATGTTGAAGACTTCCTGGTCGATCGAGGCCGAGTCGTCGACTACCACGACCACCTCGGTCTGGGGGTTGAAGTAGGTGCCGGGAACGTCGGTGATCTCCTCCAACTTCATCACCCGGCTCTCTGCGTCGCTCGCTTCCACGCGCGGAATCTTATTGACCGAGGTTCTCGAGCTCTCTGAGCTGGCGCTTGATCTCCGTCTCTACGTTCAGCGGCTTCTTGCCCTGCCGCTTCCGCCGTTCGTTCCGGGCCACGACGAGCTGGCGGACCTCCTCCTGGAGCTCGCGGTCGCCGGCCAGGCGGGGCCCCGCCGATTCGGAGGCGAGCAGCTTCTCGACCTCCGCATCGACGTCCAGCGCCTTGCGTCCCTTGGCGACCCCGCGATCGGAGCGCGCCTGGATCATCTGGCGGATCTCCTCCTCGCGCACCTCGGCGGTGACCGCATGGATTGAGCCGCCGGAGCTCTGGGGGAAGTCCTGCTCCATCGCGAACTGCCCCTTGCCGATCTGGTCGAACGATCTCCCGGCGCCCCGCGCGAAGACGATGGCGCCGAGGGGAAGCGCGATCAGCACGACGATGACGAGGACGATGCCGACCTGGAACGTCGCCAGGAGCATGCCTGGAGGTTAGTCGTGATGCGAGGGTGCTCCGAAAGGAGCAACCCGTTTCATTCGTAGTGGACGGCCTGCATGACGTCGATTCGCGAACCGCGCCGTGCCGGCAGCACGGCCCCGACGATTCCCACGATCACGGCGAGCGCGAAGAAGATGAACAGCTGGCCGATCGGCAGGCGGAAGGAGAGGCCGAGTTCGCTGAGGGAGGCGGTGATCAGGGCGCCGAAGAGGATCCCGACCGCGATGCCGAGCACACCGCCGATGGCGGCCGTGATCGCGCTCTCGTAACGGACCATGCGGCGCACCTGCCGCCGCGTTGCGCCGATCGCCCGCAGCAGGCCGAATTCGCGAGTCCGCTCGTGGATCGAGAGGAACAGGCTGTTGGCGATCCCGAACAGCGAGATCACCACGCTCATCGCCAGGAGCGCGTACAGCAGGTAGACGATCTGGTCGGTCTGCTTGCTCACCTGGTCCTTGAAGCCCTGCTGGGAGTCGACCTTGGCGACGGGGAAGCGCTGCAAAGCGGCCTCCATCTGATGCTGGACGGCGGTCGGGTCGGCTCCGGGCCGGGTGGAGACCAGGATGATGAACGGGTCACGGGCCTCCGAGATCCCCTCCAGAGTCCGTCGGTCGACCATCAGCCCCTGGAGGATCGTCGGGTCCCGGTATTCGCCGATCGCGGTCAGCGTCGCTCTCCCGCCCGAGGGCGTGACGACCTTGAAGCTGTCCCCGACTCCGATGTGATGCGCCTTCGCGAACTGCTCCTCGACCACGGCGTTGTCGCCGTGCAGCCGGCCCAACGTGGCGTCCGAGCCGTGAATCCAGTCGAACTTGTACCCCGCGCGGATCCGGCTCGGCTCGACTCCGCCGAGGTCGTCGTAGAGGAGGTTGGAGCGTTTTCCGTTGACCTCGACCTGGTCGTAGAGGATGCCGCTCGCCGTGGCCACCCCCGGCACCCTGGAGGCGATGGCCTGGACGCGTCGCGGGACCGGCTGGAAGCCGCCGCTCTCGGCGCGCACCACGATCTGGGCGGTGATCAGGCGGTTGATCGCCCCGTCGATCGATGCCTTCAGGCCGGCCGTGAAGACCGCGACGAAGACGACGAGCCCCAGGCCGACCATCAGCGCGGCGGCGGTCAGCGCGGTGCGCGCCGGGTTTCGCTGTGCGTTCTCGCGGGCCAGCTGTCCCACCACCGCGGAGAGCCGCTCCAGCGGCAGCCCGATGACTGCGGCGACCGGGCGCACGATGTACTTGGCGACGAGAGCGAGCCCGATGAAGAGGAGAACAGCGCCGCCGGCCATCCCGAGCAGCTTGTCCGCCGCCGGCCCGGATCCGAACAGCCCGTACAGGAGCAGGCCGAGGCCGCCGAGGGTGACGACCGCGGCGATGTAGGGAGCGAACCGCGACGCCCTCGAGGGGCCCATGCGCATGCCCTCCTGAAGCGCGAGCGCGGGTGGGATCCTGGTCGCCCGCATGGCCGGGCCGACCGCGGCGAGCATCGTGATCCCGACGCCGACCGCGAGCGCCACGACGATCGTGCGATTCGCCAGGGTCAGGTCGCCCGTCGGTATCCCCGCGCCGGCGGCCTTGAAGAGCGCGCCGATCCCCTTGGCGAATGCGACTCCGCCGAAGAGTCCGGCGACAGACGCGATCAGCCCGATCGTGAGCGCCTCGATCGCCACGGATCGAAGCACCTGCCCTCGCGTCGCGCCCAGCGTCCGCAGGGAGGCGAACTCCCGCGTTCGCTCCGCTACCGAGATCGAGAAGGTGTTGAAGATGATGAACGCGCCGACCAGCAGGGCGGCACCGGCGAAGGCCAGCAGCGCCGGCCCGAGGAACGAGTTGATGGAGTTGGAGATCTGCTTCGCTTGCTCATCGGCGTTCTGCTGACCGGTCTGGACCTTCACGCTCGGGGGCACGATCGCCTGGATCGCGCTGACGAGCTGCTCCGGTGACACCCCCGGCTTGGCGGCGACCGAGATCTGACCGACCTGCCCGCGCTGGCCGTACCAGCGCTGGACATCGCGCGGGGTCGCCATCGTGAAGCCGTAGCCGGCCGCGGAGCCGGAGCCGCCGAAGTCGACCAGCCCGACAACGGTGACCGGCTGGGTCCCGTGGGAGGTCTCGAGCCCGATGCGGTCGCCGACCTCGATCCCGTGCTGGTTGGCGAGATCCCGGCTGACGGCGATCTCCCCCGGGGCTGAGGGATCCCGCCCCTCCGCCGGGGAGGTGGGGTCGAAGGGCTCCGGGGTGGTGCCGAAGACCAGGTTGGGCCCGCCGAACTGGGTGATCGGCTTGCCGTCCACGACCAGCGCGCCGAACGCCTGCAGCGCGCCGGCCGCCTTCTCCACCTCGGGAAGCGCCCGCACGCGCCCGACGAGGGAGGCGGGCAGCTTCTCGGTCTGGCTGAAGCTGCTGTTGAACTCCGTCTTCGGCGAGAGGACCGCGTCGGTGCCCTCGTTGGCGGTCTCGTTGATCTTCTTGAACGAGCCCCTGATCCCGTCAGTGAGGACGTAGGTCCCCGAGATCATCGCCACTCCGAGGAGCACCGCGATCGCGGTCAGGGCCGACCGCAGCTTGCGCTCGGCCATCCCTCGCAGGGCCAGCTTGGTCAAGCGAGAGCCCGGAGGTGGTCGAGGATGTCGTCGATGCTCGGCTTACGGTGGCGGTCCACGATCCGGCCGTCTCCGAGGAAGAGCACCTCATCGGCGGTCGCCGCAGCCGACGCGTCGTGGGTCACCATCACCGTCGTCTGGCCGAAGTCGTCGACGGCCCTGCGAAGCAACTCGAGCACCCCGCGCCCCGCCTTGGTGTCGAGGTTGCCGGTGGGCTCGTCGGCGAACACGACCTCCGGGCGGCTGAACAGTGCCCGCGCGACGGCGACCCGTTGCTGCTCGCCTCCGGAGAGCTCCGACGGCCGGTGGGCGCGGCGGTCGCCCAGGCCGATCGCGGAGAGCAGCTGCTCGAGCCACTCCCTGTCGGGCTTTCTGCCCCCGATGCGGACCGGCAGGGTGATGTTCTCCTCGGCCGTGAGCACCGGGAGCAGGTTGTAGGTCTGGAAGACGAAGCCGATCTCGTTGCGCCGCAGGACGGTCAGGTCGTGGTCCGAGAGCCCGTCGAGCCGGGTGCCCGCCAGCTCCACCCAGCCGCTCGTGGGGCGGTCGAGCCCCGCGAGGATGTGCATGAGCGTCGACTTGCCGGAGCCGGACGCTCCCATGATCGCTGTGAAGCTGCCCCGGGAGAACTCGACGCTCACCCCGCGCAGTGCCTCCACGGCCGTTGTGCCCTCGCCGAAGCGCCGGACGAGCTCATGCCCGGCGACCACCGGTGCGGGGGCCGGCTCGCGTGGGCTGCCGGCGCTTTCCCTTGCCGCTTCCACTGCCTGTGTCATACCGGTTCGAGCTGGGTGGCATGCGTACGGCACGCCTCGGCGCCGCCCACCGACTGGGAATCCGTGCGCAGCTGCGCACGGGCGCCAGGCGATGGGGTACGCTTTCAGGAACTGGCTGACTGACCAGTCAATCAGTCGAAGACTTCAATCCATCGAAGGAGCAGTCATCCGTGGTTGACCTCACCCTCACCGACGAGCAGAAGGACCTGCGAGAGCTCGCGCACAGCTTCGCCGAGAAGGACATTCGCAAGGTCGCGTGGGACTACGACAAGGACGGGACCTGGCCCCAGGACATCATCGACAAGGCCTGGGAAGTCGGGCTGATGAACACCCACATCGCCGAGGCATACGGCGGTCCGGGCCTCGACTTCCTCTCAGGCTGCCTGATCGAGGAGGAGATGGGCTGGGGCTGCTCCGGCATCGGCACTTCGCTGATGGCCAACGGCCTCGCCGCGACCCCGGTCGCGCTCGGCGGTTCCGAGGAGATCAAGAAGGAGTACCTCGGCATGCTCACCGAGGCGCCCAAGCTGGCTTCCTTCTGCCTGACCGAGCCGGACGCCGGCTCCGACGTCTCGGGCATGAAGACGAGCGCGGTGAAGAAGGGCGACAAGTGGGTCATCAACGGCTCCAAGTGCTTCATCACCAACGGCGGCTACGCCGACTGGTTCACGGTCTACGCCAAGACCGACAAGGATGCCGGCCATCGCGGCATCTCGGCGTTCGTCGTCCCGAAGGACGACACGGTCACGGTCGACAAGAAGGAGGACAAGCTCGGTCAGCGCGCCTCCAACACGGCGACCATCACGTTCAGCGACACCGAGGTGCCTGAGGGCAACCTGCTCGGCGAGGAGAACCACGGCTTCAAGCTCGCGATGATGACGCTCGACCGCACCCGCCCGGGCGTCGCCGCGATGGCCGTCGGAATCGCCCGCGCCGCGCTCGAGTTCGCCGCGGAATACTCGAAGGAGCGCGTCCAGTTCGGCGTCCCGATCGCCATGCACCAGGCGGTTGCTTTCATGATCGCCGACATGGCGACCAAGGTCGAGGCCGGCCGCCTGCTCACCTGGCAGTCCGGCATCCTGCTCGACCAGGGCAAGCGCAACACGCTCGCCGCCTCGCACGCAAAGCGGTTCTCCGCGGACTCCGCGATGGAGGTCACCACCGATGCCGTCCAGGTCTACGGCGGGTACGGCTTCATCAAGGAGTACCCCGTCGAGAAGCTGATGCGCGACGCCAAGATCATGCAGCTGTACGAGGGCACCTCGCAGATCCAGCGCCTGGTGATCGCCAAGGAGCTCCTCATGGGCCGGCAGGCCGACGAGGAGACGCCCGAGGCGAAGGAGCTTCGGGAGAAGGCCGAGCGCGAGTCCTCCGAGAGCCAGCAGGAGCAGGCTCCCGCGACTGTCTAGCTCTTCACGCAGCACCACCTCCTCACGAGCGCCCCGGTGACCCCGGGGCGCTCGTCGTTTGTGGGGAGAATCAGCCCATGCCGGAAGGAGAGAGGCTCAGCGACCAGCTGGAGGGCTGGCTCCGCAGCGAACGACCTAAGACGATCGGCAGCCTGATCGACGTCTTCGAGGAGAAGAGCTTCGCGGTCCTCTTTATCCTGCTGCTCGCCGTGCCGGCCCTGCCGCTGCCCACCGGCGGCGTCACCCATGTCTTCGAGGTGATCGCGATGCTGCTTGCCCTGGAGCTGATCGTGGGGAGGCGATGCGTGTGGCTGCCGGAGCGGTGGAGACAGCGAGAGATTGGAATGCCGACACGGGAGCGGTTCGCCACGACCCTGTTGCCCCGCATCCGCTGGATCGAGCGGCACTCTCATGCGCGATTGGGGTTCCTGCTCGACCATCGCCTCGCCGGCGTCGTCTACGGGGCGGTGACCCTGGTTCTTGTCCTCACCGCGTTTCTGGCGCCACCCTTCACCGGCCTCGACACGATTCCGTCGATCGGGGTCGTGCTGATCAGCCTCGGCGTCCTGCTCGAGGATCCCATCCTCGGAGGGATCGGCTTCGTGGTCGGCGCGGCCGGGGTCCTGATCGTCTTCCTCCTCGGTCGCGCGGTCGTTGACGCGATTCGCGGCCTGTCTTAGGCGTCATCGTCGGTCGATAGGGTCCCGCGCGGTGAACGAGGGGTACTCGCGCTACCGCGTTCTCTGGCCGCTCGTGCCGGCCATGGCGATGGTGATGATCGACTTCACGATCGTCAGCATCTCGGCGACGACGATCCAGCAGGACGTCCACCTCACCGAGACCGGCGAGCAGTGGCTGGTCACCGCCTACGCCCTCGCCACCGCCGCGTTCGTCGCCCTCGGCGGGCGCCTCGGGGACATCTTCGGCCACCGGAAGATCGTCGTCATCGGCGTGATCCTGTTCGCGGCCAGCTCGCTGATGTGCGGCCTGGTCCCGGACACCGGCATCGCCGAGACCTGGCTGATCGTCTTCCGGGCCATCCAGGGCGCCGCCGGTGGCCTGTTGATCCCGTCGGCGACGGTTCTCGTCCTCGACGCCTTCCCGCCGGCGGAGCGCGGCAGGGGCCTCGCAACGTTCTTCATCGTGGCCGGCCTGTTCACCGCGATCGGACCGATCGCCGGCGCCTATCTGACGCAGTTCTGGACCTGGCGGGCGATCTTCTGGATCAACGTGCCGGTGGCGATTCTGGCGCTCACCGAGATCTACTTCGCGAAGCTCCGCGACGTCAAGAACCCGGCCCGCATCGACATCCGCGGAGCGCTCCTGATCGTGGCCGGGATGAGTCTGGCCGTGCTCGGGATCCAGCAGTCCACGGTCTGGGGCTGGGGAGATGCCCGCACCCTCGGCTCGATCGTCGTCGGCGTCCTGCTCCTGGTGGCCTTCGTCTTCGCGGAGCGCAACACCGAGGACCCGCTGATCGACGTCCGAGCGCTGGCGGCCAACAGCCCGTTCGCCGTCGACAACATCCTCACCTTCCTGGTCTTCGGACCCTGGCTGGCCGTCTTCTTCTTCGGCAGCGTCTACTTCCAGGTCGCCGTCCACCAGCAGCCGACCGAGGCGGGCTTCTCGATCCTGACGATGTTCTACTCGTTCTTCGTCGCCGCCCGGATCGGCGGTCGCTGGATGGACAAGTGGGGGGCCAAGAAGCCCGTTGCGCTGGGGCTCGCGGCGGGAACCGTCGGCATGATCCTCTGGGGGTCTGAGCTCGACGGGCTGAGCCGGTCGGCGACCCTCGCGGGCATGCTGGTCACGGGCGCCGGCTTCGGCCTGGTCTTCTCGCCGCTCAACGCGGACGCTCTGAACCGGCTCCCGGACTCGATGCGCGGGCAGGGCTCGGGCATCACCCAGACGTTCCGGAACTTCGGCTCGGCCATCGGCATGGCCGTGATGGGCACGATCATCGCCAGCGGGACCAACGTGACCGGGCCGTCCGAGGTGAACGACTTCGTGGACGCGATGAAGACGGCCTGGTACGTGGGGGCCGGCATGCTCGCCGCGGGCTGGATCATCTGCCAGCTGTTCATGCCCGGGGGCACTCAGGCGGACATCGAGTAGGGCTAGCCGGGGCAGGCGCCGAGCGCCGACATGGTTACGAGTAAGTAGGTCCGTAGACTCGCCATCAGTGGAGGGCCGAGCGAAACCCATCTCGGAGGCTGTGGCCCAGGCGGCTCGGGCCGGCGCCGAGGGAGTCGAGGAGCGAGAGGGCCGCCGTCGCGGGCGTCCATCCGACGCGTTCGGCGGCGACATCCGGCGCCGCGACGTCTTTCCGCTGCTCGTCCTCCACCTGGTGGCTGGAGAGCCGACCTACGGCAACCGGCTGATCGAGTCGATCGAGGAGATCACCAAGGGCACGATCTCCGTCAACCCCAACACCATGTACCCCCTGCTGAGGGAGATGGAGGGTCAGGGACTGGTCGAGGGACGCTGGGAGCTGCCCGACCGGCGCACACGGCGCTACTACTCGATCACGCCGGCCGGCAGGCGTGAGTACAAGAGACTTAAGGCTGAGGTTGAGCCTTTCCTGGAGTCCGTGATCCAGTCCGTCTCCCTGGTCAAGGACGAGATCTACGGAGATGCGAGGACGCGCGGCAGCGCGACCCGTCAGGTCAAGTCTCGCTCGTAGAACAGCATCACCGGCCCGTCGGGACGCCCCTCGCGATTCGTGAAGCCCACGCTCTCGTACAGGGCGCGCGCGGCGGTGTCGTCCTCGCTGGTCCCCAGCTCCATATGAGTCGCACCCTCGCCGCGGGCGGCCTCCAACGCCGCCTCCAGGAGCTTTCTGCCGAGACCGTTGCCGCGCAGCGAGGGAACCACGTAGAGCTCCTCGAGGTAGGCGTGTGCATTCTGCCCGGCGGAGTAGACCCAGGGGCGGTAGCGCAGCTGCGCGAAGCCAGCGGGGCCGTCTCCGACGAGGAGCACGGTCATCTCACGGTTCCGAATGAGCTTGGCGTAGCGCTCGGCGAGCAGCTCCACTTCCGGGGATGACTCGTCGAACTCCATCTGGAAGTCATGGAGCAGTCGCGCGACGTCCTCTGCGTCGCTCGGCGTGGCTCGGCGGACGGCGGCGTCGGATGAGTCGGGTTGGCGCGGCGGCATCGGTTCGAGGCTAATACCCTGTCGCGGCCAACCGACCTCCGGAGGAACCTCTCACATGTTCGTCTTCAAGGCCGCCGTGCTGGGCGGCGGCACGATGGGCGGCGAGATCGCCCAGGTAATCGCCAATGCCGACATCCCCGTCGTGGTCAAGGACGTGGAGCAGAAGTTCGTCGACCACGCGCTGGAGAAGTCGCGCGAGGTGACCAAGTCGCAGCTCGACAAGCTCATCTCCAAGGAGAAGCTGACGCAGGAGCAGGCCGACGCCCGCCTCGACGAGGTGATGGGCCTGATCACCGGCACCACCACGTATGACGGGTTCGGAGACGTCGACTTCGTGATCGAGGCCGTCCCCGAGCGGATGGAGATCAAGAAGGCCGTCTACGCCGAGCTCGACGAGGTGACGCCGGGTCACGCCATCCTCGCCTCCAACACCTCCTCGCTCTCCGTCACCGAGATGGGCCGCGAGACGCTGCGCCCGGGCAAGGTCGTGGGGTTCCACTTCTTCTTCCCGGCCTCGGTGATGCCGCTGGTCGAGATCATCAGCGGGGAAGACACCTCCCGTGACACGGTGACCACGGCGTTCAACTTCGCCCAGGCGATCCGCAAGCAGCCGATCACCTGCAAGGAGGTCCCGGGGTTCGTCGTCAACCGGATCCTCAACTCCGGTGTCGGAGAGGTCTGGCGCGAGCAGGAGGAGAAGGGTCTCTCGATCAAGAAGATCGACGAGGGCATCGCCGGAGCGAACGTCACCCCGATGGGGCCGTTCTTCCTGATCGACATGCTCGGCCTCGACACCGTGCTGCACGTCGCCGAGTATCTGAACGAGTCCTACGGCGATCGCTTCTACGTCCACAAGGGGATGCAGAAGCTGGTCGCCGACGGGAAGCTCGGCGCCAAGTCGGGCGGTGAGGGCTTCTACACGAACGGCGAGCCCAACATCGACGGCGACGCCGATCCGAACGCCGAGGAGCTCGCGGACCTGCTCATGCTGAAGTCGTTCGTCGAGGCGTGCATGGTGCTCGAGGAGGGCATCTGCACGGTTCGCGAGATCGACCTCGGGATGATGGCCGGAGCCGGTCTCGACCCGCGCCGTGGCCTCTTCCCGCCGTTCTGGAAGGCCGACCTGGAGGGTCTCGACACGATTCTCGAGAAGCTCGAGCGCTACGAGGAGAGTCACGGGGTGCGCTTCGCGCCTCCCACGATCCTGAAGCGGCTGGTGGCCCAGGGCCGCCTCGGACTGAAGTCCGGCCAGGGCTTCTACTCCTACCCGCAGACCGATGCCGAGGGGACCGTCAAGCTCGAGAAGCGCGGCGAGGTCGCGATCGCCTGGCTGGCCAACCCGCCGATGAACGCCATTTCGCCCCAGGTCATCCAGGACCTGAAAAAGGTCTGGGAGGAGGTCAAGGCCGACGACGAGCTGAAGGCGATGGTCGTCTACTCATCCCTGCCGGTCGTCTTCTCCGCCGGCGCGGACATCAAGGCATTCACCGGCATGGATGAGGCCGGAGGCGCCGAGCTGATCAACACCGGGCATGCGCTCCTCCGCGAGCTCGGACAGGACCGCGTCTCAACCGTCGCGGCGGTCAACGCGATCGCGTTCGGCGGCGGCTGCGAGCTGGCAATGGCCTGCGACTTCCGGGTCGCCGCCGACTCCGCGGTCTTCGGGCAGCCGGAGATCAACCTGGGGATCATTCCGGGCTTCGGAGGCACGCAGAGGCTGCCGCGCCTGGTGGGGCCGTCAAAGGCCCTGCAGATGAACCTGACGGGGGATGCCGTACTCGCGCCGGAGGGCTCCGAGTGGGGGCTGGTCGACGCGCTGGTACCGGACGAGGAGCTGTTCGACACCGCGATCGCCTGGGCGAGGAAGCTCGCCGGCCAGGCGCCGCTGGCCGTCGAGCAGATCAAGAACGTCTCCAATGGGGCCGACCTGGACGAGGGCATCGAGGCCGAGAAGCAGGGCTTCGCGACCGCCTTCCTCTCCGAGGACGGCAAGGAGGGCATCTCCGCCTTCCTGGGCAAGCGCTCAGCCAAGTGGCAGGGCAAGTAGCCACCGACCAGGCGGAGCGCCTCGCGGAGCTGATCCGCGAGTCCCGCTGCACCGTCGCCCTCACCGGCGCCGGAATCTCCGTGCCCAGCGGAATCCCGGATTTTCGCAGCCCAGGCGAGGGCCTCTGGGAGAAGGTCGACCCGATGAAGGTTGCGCACATCGATGCGTTCAGGCGCGATCCCGCTCGGTTCTGGAGCTTCTACCGCCCGCGTCTCCACAGCCTGGGCGGCGTCGAGCCAAACGATGCCCACCGGGCCCTGGCCGAGCTCGAGCGGCGAAACCTGCTCGAGGCGGTGGTCACCCAGAACATCGACATGCTCCACCACAAGGCCGGATCCAAGCGGGTGATCGAGGTCCACGGCTCGATCAAGTCCGGCACCTGCCAGGACTGCGGTGCCGAGTTCACGCTCGAGGAGATCGACGAGCTGTTCGACGATGAGGGCGTGGCGATCTGCGCCCGGTGCGCGGGCCATGTGAAGCCGGACGTCGTCCTCTTCGGCGAGCTGCTCCCAGCCGAGGCGATCGCGGAGGCCGAGGCGCTTGCGGCGCGCGCCGAGCTCATGCTCTGCATCGGCACGTCGCTTGAGGTCTTTCCGGTGGCCGGGCTGCCCTCGATCACGATCGGATCGGGTGGCGGCCTGGCGATCATCACCAAGGGCCCGACCCCGTTCGACACGAACGCCAGAGTTCGTATGGACGGCGACGTGGTCGCCGACCTCGAAGCGGTTCTCGGCGCGCTCTAGCGGCCCCCCCATCGCTTCTTGGTGGGCTGACGCCCGCCCGCTCAAACATCTCTCGCGGACGCTCGATCCGCTACTAGGTCCTCGCGAGGATCGCACCAGGGTCGCCCCGCGCCAGCCTGCTGGGCTCTACTTTGAAGCGGCGGCTTGCCGCTGCGCCTGGTGTCAGGCGGGTGCTCGCGGCCGCGGCCTTGTGGCGAAGCCGGGGCGTCCCCGCACATGTCGCCTGTACCACGGCCGCCCGTGGAGACGCTGGTAGTTCCAGGTCAGGGCCGCGATGGCGCCGCGGCGGTGCAGCCAGAAGCGGTCGGGCGGCTCGCGGAGCGGCGCATGTCTGCCGGGCTCCACGTCCGCGATCGCGAACCCCTCACCGTCGGTACGGTCGATCGCGTCGAGGATCCGTCCGCGCTCGTCGGTGATCAGGGTGCCTCCCTCGAAGTGGCCGCGGTAGCGGGCGGGGAACCAGGGCATCGCGCACGCCAGCTCTCCGGCGTGCGCCGCGTGGACCACCGGCGCGCCGACGTAGAGGCCGAAGGTGGCGGCCGCATCGACCGCGCTGCGGTGGTTGGCCGCCTCGAGGCGGTCGAACAGCGACCGTGGCGGCCAGTTCTCCGACATGCTCCACCAGCCCGACCCGGTGAGGGCCAGGTCGATCCTCCCTCGGAGCCGCCTCACCGTCTGGGTCCGCATCAGCTCCCAGCAGACGGCGGCGCCGACCACGAGTTCGTCAGCTTCGATCACCCCGTCGTCCGAGCCGCCGACGTAGAAGGCGTTCTCCCACATCGTCGGCAGGTCCTTGTCGTGGCGTCCCGCGATCTCGCCGTCGGCGGTCGCCAGGAAGAAGGCATTGCGAACCTCGCCATCGCCATCGCGGCAGAGGAAAGAGCCGCCGACCATCGCGCCGTGCCGGCGCGCCAGCGAACGGAGCAGCTCGGTCGCCTCGCCATCCGGCGCCAGGGCGGCGTCGGCCAGCTCGGGGACGAAGCCGATTCCGGTGGTGAAGAACTCGGGCAGGACGATGCACTCGGCTCCGGCGGCCCCCGCCCGATCGGCGAGCCGCTCGGCTGACGCAAGGTTCGCGTCCACGTCCGCGACTCGCGCCTGGAGCTGGATGGCCGCCGCCCTCATGGCTCAGAAGTATCGCCCAGCTTCTCCTCGATCGCGGCAAGCTCCTTGGTCAGCTCCTTCTGTC
Source organism: uncultured Solirubrobacterales bacterium (assembly GCA_963774305.1). Taxonomy (GTDB): domain Bacteria; phylum Actinomycetota; class Thermoleophilia; order Solirubrobacterales; family 70-9; genus DASUPK01. The sequence continues at coordinate 175,033 of CAVZEM010000009.1, forward strand.
GCGCGCCGGGCTGCTCCTGCAATGCCGCCCTGGCCGCCCTCAATCCGTAGCGGGCCTCAACGGTCCGGCCCTGCTGCGCGTCGAGGCGCGCCCGCAGCATCAGCGTCTCGGCCGGGTGGACTTCATCGCGGCCGGCGAGCACGGCAGCCACCCGCGACTGGGGGTCGACGTCGTCGAGTCGCCCACGACGTGGGCGCGCGAGCTCCCTGGCCTCCGTCCAGCGGCCGTCGGCCAGCTCGTCGCCGGTCCCGTGTCCGAGCCGGACGGCGAGCGCCCTGGTCGCTCCGATGTCCTGGACGAGCGGATCGCGCGCCGCGGCTCGCAGCGCGGCCAGCGCCCGGTTCACGATCCTGGTTGCGATTCTGACCTCGTCCGCTCCCAGTCCGCCGCTCCCCATCATCTCCCTCAGCCAGGCGGTTCCCTGCGCCGCGTCATCGAGCCTCTCACCGGTGACGGTGACCAGCGTTACGGGCGTCTCCACGGGATCGCCGGGGTCCACCGGCTTGGATCGCCGCCCGGCCCGTCGCCTGGGCCGAGGCGCACCGAGCTCCTCCACGATCAGTACGCGCTCGGCGTCCCCGTCGCGAACCAGATACCGGCCCTCCGGCAGGCCGATCCTGCCAGCCAGCTCGAGCTGAACGAAGGTGGCTCGGGTGATCGCGGGCTTGGGCGTGATCAGAGGGTGCGCGTCAGGGCAACCCGATTGATGTTTGCGCTAGTCGCCGGCGTTGCCGTCGCCCTTGGCGGGCAACGCGGCGGCTGAAGGCTTCGACGGGACCTTCGGGTTCTGGATCTCCCCGAGGCGCTGGATCAGGCGCTGCCACTGCTCGGGCTTGAGGATCTGGCCCAGCTGCTTGATCGAGCTGCCCGACGTCGTGAACGTGTAGCCGACGTGGATGTGGTTGTAGTGGTCGGGCAGGATGAAGGTCGGCGGGCCGAGGTCCATCAGGGAGATGATCTGCGCCGGGCGCATCGTGCCCTGGAGGAGCAGCAGGTCCTTGATCACCGCCTCGGTGATCGTGCCCGGCCCCTGGTGCCCGGTGATCGGGATCCCGTTGACCGCGGCGATGTCGACCGCCGAGCCGTAGGAGTGCGCCGAGACGTTGCCCGAGGAGGTCAGATACGAGTGACCGCACTTCAGGGAGGTGATCGTGAGGCGGTACCCCTTGGCGACCAGGTACTCCATTACCGCCAGGACGCGGCGGTCGATCTGGCCGGTCTGGATGTCGTTGCGGCCGCAGGAGTAGATGGAGAGCGCCGGGTCGTTCAGGACCCGCTGCTCGAGCGCCGCCTTCGACATCAGCAGCACCTGGCCGACGGTCGGGTTGTCGGAGAACGGGTTCTTGTCGGCCGCCCGGTAGATCGCGGTCGTCTCGAGCAGCTTCCAGCCGTCGAGGATCGGCTTCGGGTCGATGCTGGGGGCCCCGCGGCCGGCCGGCCGGATCGCGAAGTTGAGATGCGGCGGCTGGGCGTCGGGCTGGCCGACGCGCCCGATGACCGTCCCGCCGGTCACCTTGGAGCCCTTCTTGAGCGGCTTCAGCTGCATGGTGTTGGAGTCGAACTGGACGCTCGAGGAGAGCGCGGACTTGAAGGTCTCGTAACCCGGGACGCTGCGGCCGAGCAGCTGATCGAGCTGGCCGGTGACGCTCGACTGATCCGCGTTGCCGGTGCGGCGCGGCAGAGCGAAGAGGCGCTGGCGGGAGTTCTCGGAGTTGGCCGGTGCGCTCTTGGCGGTCGCCGACTTGGCGGCCTTCGCCGAGCCCTGGCCTGAGTTGTCGCCGGCGGTGGCCGGGCTGGTCGGGGCCGAGTCGTTGGGAGTCTCGAGCTTGAAGGACTTGGAGGAGAGGCTCTGCTGGCGCGGGACGGGGTGCGTCTGTGCGATGGAGCCGAGGTGGGCGTAGGTGTAGTCGTTGCCGTACGCGTCCTGGAGGACGATGTACTTGCCGAGCTTGGCGTTGTCGCCCATCTTCTTGATGACGCCGTCGTTGACCGCAACGACCGGAGCGTTAAGGCTCGAGTAGATGTTGATGCTTCGGCGGCTCGCGTCCGAGCTGATCACGTCGGCGGCGTTGCCGGCGGTCTTGCGCTGGGTGTTGGAGCGGGCCAGCGCAGCCGCGTCGTTGATGTCGTCGGCGTAGCGCGCGTCGGCAGCGACCGGGAAGTGTGCGCCCTCGGTGAGCCCGGTGAGCGAGCCGACCAGGGCGTCGGGAAGCTTGCCGTACTGGTTCGCACCGAGCAGCACCTCGTCGACGTACCAGTCGGCGTGGTTGTAGGAGAAGATCGCCTGGCGGATGTTCCTGTCGCCGCCGGCCGCTCTGAGGTAGCGCGCCGCGGCGCAGATGGCGTCGACCGGGTTGTACGGGTCCTTCTTGCCGTCGTTGTTGGCGTCGACCCCGTAGGCCGCCCAGGTGGACGGGATGAACTGCATCCAGCCCTCGGCGCCCGCGGAGGAGACGTTCAGGTTGGTCCCGAAGGCGGTCTCGATCTTGTTGATGGAGGCCAGCACCTGCCAGGGGATCCCGTACTCGGTGCCGCAGGACTGGTAGATGGGGAGGAGGAACGGCGGGATCTCGAAGGAATCGATGACGAAGTTGGGGACGCCGATCGGGGCGGGCCCGAACTGGGCGACGGTGAGGCCGGGGTTGGTGCTTGCCGGGGAGCCGTCCGGGTTGCGGAGTGTCGGCTGTTCGATCTTCTGCTTCTCGCCGGTGGCGATCTGCTTGGCGCCCTGACCCTTCTTGGCCTGCTTGCCGAACAGGCCGGGGGTCTTGCCGCCGCCGGTGGTCTTCTTGCCGGCCTTGCCGCCACCCGCTCCGCCGCCGCTCCCGCCGCCGGTGGTGGTCGTGCTGCCGCCGCCGGTCGTGGTGGTCGTGCTGGAGCCGCTCGAGCCGGAGCTGGAGCCGCCGCTGCCCCCCGAGCCCCCCGTGGACGTCGGGGCGTTGTCCTCGGAAGTGTCGAGCGGGCCGCTGCAGCCGGGGTCCGCCAGGTCGACGAGGCCGTCGCCATCGTCGTCGGAGAGGTTCGCGCACTGCGGCAGGATCTCCGTGCCGGGGACGGTGACCGTGGCATTGCCCACGCCGACCGTGCCCGAGATCGCAGTCCCCGCGGCGACAATCGCCAGGGTCGCGCCGAGCGCGATGATTACGAGAAGCTTTCTGGTCATTTGGCTAGCCGATCCTGCCCGCGAAACCCGGTGGGTCTGCCGGTCGCGACCTCCCCGCACCCACAGGCACGGCGGACGCTACTGACTCGTCCATTTGTTTGCAACGGGGAACCGTCGTCCCTAACGGGGCTGTAACGCGAAAACAACCATACTTGACTGAAACGGTAAACAATATGCGCGGTCATGCGTAGCCCAAGAACCCCGCTCCAGGCCATCCGTAGCGGTACCGTGCGTGAACGATATGGACGAGAGCGGCGGCGAAGGCATACGCGAGCGCATCTCCGCGCGTGGCGAGGGCGCCCTGGGTGACCTCGCCCAGCTGCTGGTCGACAACCCGTGGATGAACCAGGCACTGCAGGTGGCCTTCGGAGCGCGTGAACGGGCCTCCCAGGCGGGTGCCAGCGCGATCAGGAACCTGAACCTGCCGACCGGCAACGACGTCGACCGCCTGGCGCGGCGCCTGCGGGCGGTCTCGGAGCGCCTGGAGGCGGTCGAGGACGCGCTCGATGAGCTCACCCGAGAGGTCGCCGAGCTTCGCCGGGAGCGCAATTCGTCCCGACCCGGAGCCTCTAGTCAGGGTTGAGGGCGCCGGCGGCGAGCGCGCCCATTCGCTCCACCGCCTCCGCCAGGTGATCGTCCTCGATTCGGCGCCTCGCCCCATCGTCGAACGTGTCCGACACGGTCAGAACGCATCCGGTGGCGACCCCCAGGCGGTTGCCGAGCGTGAAGAGCGTCGCCGCCTCCATCTCGACCGCGACAGCACCGCGTCTCCGCCACGCGTCGGCGCGCGCCCTGGGCGGGCCACCGTGGCCGGGGTCGCCGTCGTAGAAGAGGTCCGTCGTCACGATCGACGACGGCGCGACGCCGGCCGGTAGCCCTGCCGCCAGCCGGGCCGTGAGCACGGGATCGGGCGCCGCCGTCTCGCCGGCGCCGAGAGCCCTGCTGGCCCCGTCCTCGGCGAGCGCCTCGCTGACGACCACGAGCTGGCCATGCTCGAGCTCGGCATCCAGCGCACCGCACGTGCCGACCCGGATCGCTCGCCGCACCCCGAGCTCGGCGAGCTCCTGGAGGACGATCGCTGCGCTCGGGCCGCCCATGCCCGTCGACTGGATGCTGAGCGGGCGTCCCTCGGGCGTCTCGCCCGTATACCCCCACAGGCCGCGGGCGTGGTTGCTCATCTTCGGCTCGGTGAGGAGTTGCTGGGCGAACGCAAGCGCGCGGCCGGGGTCGCCGGGCAGGAGGACGTCCGGTGCGTAGGGCGTGCTCGGCCTGAGGTGGTGCGACACGCCGCGAGCATATGGCGCGCCCGCGGGGGTAGGCTCCAACACGGTGAAGGTCCCCGAGAAGCCCTCCGAGGCGCTGCGATCCGCAATCGAGCGGACCTTCGAGGCGACGGCCGGCCCGGCGGCGAGCACCCGCGACCGTGCAGTCGAGCTCCTCGACGAGGTCGCCAAGCGCGGCCGTGAGGTTCGCGACCAGCTCGGCAGGATCGAGTCGTCGGTCCGTGGCAGGCGAAAGGGTTGACCTCAGGTTGAGGGTTAGATGGCCGCCGAGGATCTGACAAAGAAGGAGCTCAGGGAGATCCTGAACACCGTGCTTCACGAGATCGACGACGATCCCGACGAGGGCCCCCGCCTGCGCGCCGCCGCCGCTCCCCTCCGCATCGAGTTCCCCGACCTGAAGCTGGTGGTCAACGTCTCACCCGACGAGGGCGGCCACCACTGCCTGAGCTGGAACTTCTCCCAGCGGAGCCGGGCCCACCCCAAGCTCCGGCTGAGCATGGAATCGACCGTCGCGAACCGCGTCTTCCAGGGGCGGGAGAACCCGGCGATCGCGATCGCCCGGGGTCGGCTCCGGACCAACATCGAGGACGCGGGCGCAGCCCTCCGCTTCTTTCCCGCCGCCAAGCCGCTCTTCTCCCGCTATCGCCAGCTGGTCTCGGAGAAGTACCCGCACCTCGCCATTGACTAGGCGAGCGCCGGAGCCAGTCCCCATGTCCAGTGCCATTGACTTGGCCCGGCATGAGCGTAAGCTCGACTCGATCGAAACAGCTCGGGCCGGAAGCGGGTCCGCGGTCCGCAGGTCCCCCGGCGACTGGGATCGGCGACAGGACCCCGCGAGGCGTGTAAAGCGCCGCTGGCCGACGAAGCGGGCCCAAAGCCCGCACGCGACGGGGCCCTGGGGCCCCGTCGCTACTTTCGGGGACGTCGCTGCGTTTGGCAGAGGGACGGTCGATGACTCCCGCTGACGGCAACGACCAGAACAACGCGATCTCACTCGCGGAGGCCAGCAAGATCGCCGGCGTCTCCACGTCGACGCTGAAGCGCTGGGCCGACGAGGGACTGGTCCCGGTCCAGGACGGCCGCTGGACGCCCGCGTCCGCCGCCCAGGCCCGGGTGATCGCGCGGATGAGGGAGAGGGGCTATTCCATCGAGGCTATCCGGGAGGCCGCCAGCGGTGGCCGGCTCGCCTTCGGCTATGCCGAGGACATCTTCAAGGTCCCCGAGGGCCACTACAGCCAGGAGGAGGCGGCCGAGCTCACCGGCCTCGAGCCCGAGCTGGTCGACAGGCTGATGACCCTGCTCGGTACCCCGATGGGCGCCGAGGGGAGGCTGAACGAGCAGGACCTCGCGGCGATGCGGCACTGCGCCGACGTCCTCTCATCCGGCTTCCCCCTGGTTGCATTCCTCCAGCTCGTCCGGGTCTACGCCCAGTCGATCCGCAAGGTCGCCGACGCGGAGGTGCGGCTCTTCCACCTCTACATCCACGAGCCGCTGATGCAGGAGGAGGTCCCGCCCCTTGAGATCGCGGAGGAGATGGGTGAGCTCGCGGCCGACCTGATCCCCGTTACCGGCCCGCTGATGGAGTACATGCACAACCGCTACCTGCGCTTCTACATCGAGCAGGACGTGGTGGGGCACATGGAGGCGGACATCGGCGGGGCGGGCCGCGGCCTCGCGCGAGTCTCCATGACCTTCTGCTTCGTCGACCTCACCGGCTTCACCCGGTACACCGAGGAGGAGGGGGACGAGGAGGCCCTGGACATGATCGAGCGGTTCGTCGACACCGTGGAGGCGACGCTGCCGAACGAGGCCACGATCGTGAAGACCATCGGGGACGAGGTGATGGTGGTCTCCCCGGAGCCCTCGACCCTGACCGAGTGGGCCGTCGGGTTCCTCTCCCTCTTCCAGGAGCGGCCCCAGCCCCGGGTCGGCATCCATTACGGCGCGGCGGTGTTCAGGGACGGCGACTACTTCGGCGGCGACGTCAACCTGGCGCACCGGGTGGTGACCAGGGCGCTGGGGGGCGAGGTCCTGGTCACCCAGGCACTGGTCGAGGCGATCAGCAAGTCGGACTTCCTTCGCTTCGACCCGATCGGCGAGGTCGTCCTCAAGGGGTTTCCCGAGGCGATCTCCCTCTATATAGCTCGCCCTGCGATGGAGGATTAGCGGTGCTTCTTGTGGGCCCTACGCGCCTTGCGTGCCTTACGCGCCTTGCCCTTTGACTTCTTGCCGGTGAAGGTCCGGTAGCCGTACTCGCTCGTGACCGTGACGCCCGTCAGGTCGCTCTTGCTCACCGGCGTACCGGCCAGCGCGGCGACCCCGAGCTCGCGGAAGGTCGGCCGAAGGAGGTTCTCGCGATGGGGCGGGCTGTTCATCCAGGCCGTGACCAGGGCCTGCGGTGTGCTGAGCGGACCGGTGCCCCAGACGAGGTTCTCGCCGACGGTCCAGGTCCGGGCGCCGCGCATGTAGCCGGTCGCCTCGATCCTGTCCATGAAGGAGAGGCCGGCGGGAGAGGTGTGCTCGAAGTACCCTTGGCCGATCATCTCGTTGGAGTGGCTCAGCGCCGCCTGGCGAAGGTCCGCGTTCGGCGTCACTGGTTGCAGGCCGTACGAGCTGCGCTCATCGTTGACCAGGCAGGTGATGGAGCTCTCCATCTGAGCCTCGCTGAGACCGCCGACCTGCGTATCGACCGGGCCGCAGTCCGCAGCCGAGGCGGACGAGCTGGCCACGAGCGCCCAGGTCGCCGCGAGGGCGATGAGGCTGAGCATGTTTCTCGGTCTCGACACATGTTCTGCATCGAGTGCACAGCCCGTGCCTCCACGTCAGGCGCCGATCTTCAGCCGCGCGTCCTTTAGCGAGGGTGCCCTCGGCTGGACCTTTCGCCGTTGGGAAAATTCTGTAGACGGCGTCAGTTGCGCGTGCCCAGGTCGACCGTGTAGGTGGCCGTGTTGTGGCCGAAGTGAAGCCGGTTCCTAGAATCGATGACATGTCGGAGGCGACGGCGTTCACCCTCCTGGCTCGCGTCGTGCGGGAGAGCGGTCTGATCGCCGAGGGCTCGCAGGGCCTGGTCCTCGCTTCCGGAGGCGCCGACTCGGCCGCGGCCGCTGCGGGCCTCGCTGCGGCGTTCGGCGCCGGTCAGCTTCTCGCCCTCCATCTCAACTACGGCCTGCGCCCGGACTCCGACCGCGACCAGAGGACCTGCGAGGAGCTCTGCGACCGGCTCGGCATCGAGTTGGAGGTGGAGCGCCCCGAGCTCGGCGAGGGCAACGTCCAGGCCGAGGCGAGGCGAGCCCGCTATGGGGCCGCCGAGCGGCTGCGGCTCTCGCGCGGGCTTGACTGGATCGCCACCGGCCACACGAGGACCGACCTCGCCGAGACGGTGCTCTACCGGCTGGCGACCTCGCCGGGGCGCCGTGCGCTGCTCGGGCTTCGGGCGCGGCGCGGCCACGTCGTTCGCCCGGTCCTCTCCCTGGACAGGGCCGAGGCCCGGCGGCTGGTCGAGCAGGCCGGGCTCCCGTTCGCCGACGATCCCACGAACGCGGAGCCCCTCTTCGCTCGGAACCGGATTCGCAACGAGGTGCTCCCCGTGCTTCGGGAGATCGGCCCGCAGGCCGATGCGACGATCGCGGAAACCCACGCCGAGCTCGCCGAGGAGGCGGAGACGCTCGACCGGCTCGCCGACGAGGCATTGTCCGGATCCGGCGCCGACGTGGCCGGTGCGATCGGCCGGGATGCCCTCGCTGGAATGGACCCGGCGATTCGCCGGCTGGTGCTTCGCCGGCTGGCCGAGCGCGCGGCCGGCGGGCAGGTGCCCCTCGGCCGGTCGCGTGCCGCCGAGATCTGGAGGCTCGTCAGCCGGCCGGAGGGTGGCGTGGTCGAGCTGGGCGGGGGAGTGGAGGCCCACGCCGAGCACGGGCATGTTCGCTTCACGTCCGGCCCGGCGGCACCGGCTCCCGAGGGGATCCTGACGGTGCCAGGCGTCTGCCAGCTCGGCAGCTGGGAGGTGCGGGCGGAGCTCGAGGCCGGCGTGCCGGCCGCCGATGGCCCGGACCTCGCCGTTCTGGACCCGGCGGCGCTGGGCGGCTCGGTGACGGTGCGGACCTGGCGCGAGGGCGACCGGATGCGCCCACTGGGCCTGGGTGGCACTAAGTCGCTCCAGGACCTCTTCACCGATCGCAAGGTGCCGCGGTCGCTGCGACACCTCCTGCCGGTCGTCACAGTAAACGGGCGAATCGCCTGGATCGCGGGTGTGGCCGTCTCACAGGAGTTCGCCGCCAAGCCCGGCGCCGCCGAGTCGGCGGTGCTCAGCGCATCGCAAGCGGCACCATGAGCAGCGGCCGCTTTGCCGTCCATAGACTCCGCACCTGTGGGAACCGACGACGCGATCGGGGAGGTGCTCGTCTCCGAGGAGGACCTGCAGCGCCGGGTCGCCGAGCTCGGCGCCGAGGTCAGCCGCGACTATGAGGGGCGGCCGCCCCTGCTCGTCGCCATCCTGAAGGGCGCGGTCCCGTTCCTGGCCGACCTGATGCGACACCTGGAGATCGACTGCGAGCTCGACTTCATGGCGGTCTCCAGCTACGGGTCTTCGACGGACTCCTCTGGGGTGGTGCGGATCCTCAAGGACCTCGACGCCCCGATCGCCGACCGCGACGTCCTGATCGTCGAGGACATCATCGACTCGGGCCTGACGCTCCATTACCTGCTCCGCAACCTGCAGGCGCGGGGGCCCAGGTCGATCGAGGTCTGTGCCCTGCTCACCAAGCCGGAGCGGCGGAGGGTCGATCTGCCGGTCCGCTATGTCGGCTTCGAGATCCCGAACGAGTTCGCGATCGGCTACGGCCTCGACCACCTCGAGCGCTACAGGAACCTCTCCTATGTGGCCGCACTGCGGGAAAACCCTCAGGGCAGCTAGGTCTACGCTGGTACCCTCGCCATAGATCCGGGCCCGCATTTTCGGCGTAAACCCCGGGCAGAGGGACTTCAACCTTGAGACGTTTTTTCCGCAGCGCTGCCTTCCCGATTCTGATCGTCGTCGTGCTGGCGTTTTTCGCCCAGCGCCTGATCAGTCCGGGCTCGGATCACGAGACCCCCGACTACACGACCTTCGTGCAGCGGGTGAACAACGACCAGATCGAGTCGGTCACCTGGAACACGAAGGACAACACCCTCAACGTCAAGCAGACGGACGGGACGAGCTACGACGAGGCCTACCCCGACTCCGATTCCTCGCAGGCCGAGCTCCTCAACAGCCTTCAGCAGCACAACGTCAAGACCGAGATCAAGGGCAAGGGCGGCTCGAGCCTGCTCTCGCTCCTCACGTACATCCTGCCTTTCCTGCTGTTTTTCGCCTTCTGGATCTTCCTGATGAACCAGATGCAGGGGGGCGGCTCGAGGGTGATGAGCTTCGGCAAGTCGCGGGCAAAGCGGATGTCCGTCGACGCGCCCAAGATCACCTTCCGGGACGTCGCCGGAGCCGACGAGGCGGTGCAGGAGCTCCATGAGATCAAGGAGTTCCTGGAGAACCCGAAGAAATTCCAGTCGCTCGGCGCCCGCATCCCGAAGGGCGTGCTGCTCTACGGCCCTCCCGGCACGGGCAAGACGCTCCTCGCCCGCGCCGTCGCCGGTGAGGCGGGCGTTCCCTTCTTCTCGATCTCGGGCTCCGACTTCGTCGAGATGTTCGTCGGCGTCGGCGCCTCTCGCGTCCGCGACCTCTTCGAGCAGGCCAAGCAGAACTCCCCCTGCATCATCTTCATGGACGAGATCGACGCCGTGGGCCGCCATCGCGGCGCCGGCATGGGCGGCGGCCACGACGAGCGCGAGCAGACCCTGAACCAGCTCCTCGTCGAGATGGACGGCTTCGAGATGAAGGACAACATCATCCTGATCGCCGCCACCAACCGCCCCGACATTCTCGACCCCGCGCTGCTCCGGCCGGGCCGCTTCGACCGCCAGATCGTCGTCGACCGCCCCGACCGCAAGGGCCGCAAGCAGATCCTCGAGGTCCACACGCGCGGCAAGCCGCTCGCGCAGAACATCGACCTCGACACGCTCGCTGGGCAGACGCCGGGGTTCACCGGCGCCGATCTCGCCAACCTGATCAACGAGGCTGCCCTGCTCACTGCGCGCTCGAGCAAGCGCGAGATCACGATGCTCGAGCTGGAGGAAGGGATCATGCGGGTGATCGCCGGCCCAGAGAAGAAGAGCCGGGTGATGTCCGAGAAGGAGCGGCTCGTCACCGCCTACCACGAGCTCGGGCACGCGATCGTCGGGCACCTCCTGCCCAACTCAGATCCAGTCCACAAGGTTTCCATCATCAGCCGCGGCCAGGCCTTGGGGTACACGATCTCCCTGCCCACCGAGGACAAGTTCCTCACCACCCGCGCTGAGCTGAACGACACGATGGCGATGACCCTGGGCGGACGCGCCGCTGAGGAGATCGTCTTCGGCGAGATCACCACGGGCGCCTCCAACGACCTCGAGAAGGTGACCGAGACCGCCAAGCAGATGGTCATGCGCTTTGGCATGTCGGAGCGCCTCGGGCCTCGAGTCTTCGGCCACGATCGCTCGATGCCGTTCCTCGGCCGCGAGTTCTCTGCCGAGCCCGACTACTCCGACGAGGTCGCCCGGGAGATCGACGACGAGGTCCGCCGGATCGTCGAGGACGCGCACCAGACTTCGAAGGACATCCTCTCCGAGCACCGCGAGCAGCTCGACACGATCTCCAGGATCCTGCTCGAGCGCGAGACGATCGAGGCGGACGAGTTCATCGCCCTGCTCGAGGGCAAGCCCGAGGAGGAGGTCTTCTCCGACGACGAGGAGGAGGCCAAGCCCCCCGAGGCGCCCGCCGTCGAGGAGAAGGGGACCGCCCGCGAGGGTGCTCGTCCCCGCCCGCGGCCACGGCCCGGTCTGGCCGGTGGCGGTGCCGCCGAGATGCGCGCCGACGATCGCTAGCCGCTGATTCACCGAGCGCTCTGGCCGCGGGTCCTGTCGCCGCAGGAACCTCCCACGGGCGCTCAGTAGTCGCGTCCGTGGGCCCCTCCTACTGCGCCACCCGCGGAAGAGGCGGCCGAGGATACTTCGGCAATGCGTCCTTTCGCGATGGCTGTCGTTGCAGCTGTCTTCATTGCCGGGTGTGGGGGTGGGTCTGGCGCCAGTCAGGCGGACAAGGACAAGGCGATTGCCGCCGCCAAGTTCCTCTACGCCGGACAGGCGGACCGGCCCGACCTGGACGAGGGGCCCTGTCTCTCTGAGAGCCTGCCGGGGCTCTCGGACTGGGCGGTCGACGTCGCTCACGATCCGCGGCAGCCGGTCGACGACCGGCCGGCCAACCAGTGCCAGAGCTACCGGGAGGGGCGCACTCATCACTTTGTCGAGCTGACTCCCGACGGGCAGTTGATCAGGGCGCAATAGCGTGTCGGGCATCGACCTCACCCCATTTCGCGCCGCCTTCGAGGCGCTCTCACAAGGCGATCCGGATGCCTTCAACGACCTGGTCTCACCGGACTTCGTGGTCGACGATCACACGGTCCCCGAGGACACCACCGGCCCCAGAGGCCCACATGCCCTGAACTTGCTGCTTGCTCGGCTGAGGGAAGCGTTCGAGAACTACCGCTTCGAGCTCCTCGAGATCTCAGATCTCGGCGATGGCAGGGTGCTGGCGATTCTCCGGACCTCGGGCACCGGGCGCGGCAGCAAGATCGAGATGGAGGGTGACGTGGGTGAGGTCTCGGTGATTCGCGACGGCCTGGTGGTCAGGACGGATATCTACCCCAGTCCCGCCGAGGCGCGCCGAGCCGCGGGCGTCCAGGAGTAGCCATGGTCCGGATCATGGGGATCGTCAACGTGACGCCCGACTCGTTCTCCGATGGCGGGGAGTTCCTGGATCCCCAGCGCGCGATCGCCCACGGACGTGAGCTCGCGGCGGAGGGCGCTGACGTGCTCGACGTCGGCGGCGAGTCGACGCGCCCGGGCGCCGAGGCGGTCGGGGCGGAGGAGGAGCTGAGGCGCGTTGCCCCGGTGATCGCCGCGCTCGCCGGCGACGGGCTGGCGGTCTCCATAGACACATCCAAGGTCGCCGTTGCCGAGGCCGCTCTCGATGCGGGAGCCGGGATGGTCAACGACGTCACCGCCCTGCGGGCCGAGCCCGACCTGGCCGGCCTGTGCGCGGACCGAGGCTGCGAGGTCGTGCTGATGCACATGCTCGGCGACCCGCGGACGATGCAGGAGAACCCGACCTACGACGACGTGGTCGACGACGTCAGGGCCTTCCTCGCCGAGCGGATCGAGTTCGCGGTCTCTCAGGGAATCGACGAGGAGCGAATCTGGGTCGATCCCGGGATTGGCTTCGGGAAGACGGTCGACCACAACCTCGAGCTCCACCGCCGGCTCGGCGAGCTTGCCGAGCTGGGCAGGCCGATCGCCTTCGGCAGCTCCCGCAAGAGCTTCATCGGCAAGCTCACCGGAGCCGAGGTCCACGATCGGCTGGGAGGCACGATCGCCTCGAACGTGATCGCCTGCGCTAACGGCGCCCGAATGCTCCGGGTCCACGACGTCGCGCCGATGCGGCAGGCGCTCACGGTCGCCGGAGCGATTCTCGATCCGGACCGAGCCTGAATTGCCCCGCACCGTAGGTGGTCACCCGGGTTGGCGACTCAGTAGTACGGCCCGAGGCGGCGGCCCCGCGTTGCCCCGAGAATATGGGTCATGTCCAGGATTGGGGAGATCCTTCCCGCCGTCCGCCGCCACCCGGCGATGTCGGTTCTGGCGGGCGCCCTGGCGCTCGGAGCGATCGGTGCTCTCGCCGACACTTTGGCGGGACCATCGGCCACGGGCCAGCCGGCGTGTGTCGAGCCGGTGCGCGTGCCTCGGGGAGTGCAGCAGCAGGACGCCACCCTCGATTACCGGCGCCTCTGGCGCGGCGCCGCTCCCCTGCTCGGGTCCGCCGGCCAGCCGTATCCGCGGCTGAGGTTCGTGGGACGAGACGCGACGGGGCCGGGCCTGCGTGAGCCCACCTGGATGGGACCAGACGCGCACGGCTGCCGAACCATCTTCATCGCTCCGGGTGCTCGCCGCCTGCTCGCCCGGTCCACCGGCACGCGCCGCGACCTTCGCTTCCATCGTGCGGCCGAGCGATGGGCTCTTCACGAGACGGCGCACTACTTCCAGTCCGACGAGGTCTTGAGGAGCGTCACCTTGCGAGAGTTCGGCGCCACGGAGTGGGAGAAGGCACACAGCCCGGCGATCATCGGGACGCACAAGCCCGCCACCCCCTCGCCCTTCAACCGGTGGCGGGATCGGGACCAATTCGGATCGAATTACGGAGGCAACCCCCAGACCTTTGTCTGGCCGACGGCCGACCTGCGGGCGGGCCCGAGGCGGCTTGGCTAGCCGTCCACGAACTCGCGAATCAGCGCGTTTACCCGGTCCGGGCGTTCGTAGGGCACCCAGTGGCCCGCGCCGGGGACGATCTCCACGCGCAGCTCAGGGACCCATTCGCTCAGCCCTCTGGTCAGCGACGGGAGGAGTGCGGCGTCGTTCTCACCCCAGATCACGAGCGTCGGGACGTCGACCGTCTGTGAGGTGATCTTGGCGGCGTACTCTTCGGGAACTCCCGCGGCTGCGACCTGCTCGCCCATGCGAGCGGCCCGGTAGTAGTTGAGCCCGCCGCGGAGCGCCCCCGGCTGCGCCCAGGCCTCGTGATAGACGGCGCGGTCGTCGTCCGAGAGCCGCGCACCCGCGCCCCCGATCCTCACCAGCAGGTCATCCATCAGAGAGAAGCCGTTCGCCGAGAGCATGTCCTCCGGCCCGGGTGACGGCTTCGAGAACTCGAGCATGTAGTTGACCGCGTCCCGCTGCTTGGGGCTCTCGCGCAGGTCGCGGTTCCAGGTGAAGGGCGGCGGGCCGTCGATGATCACCAGACGCTCGAGCATCTCCGGGTACTTGAGCGCGAAGGCCCAGGAGACGATCCCGCCCCAGTCATGCCCCACGAGGGTGAGAGGGGCGAGCCCGAGCGCCTCGATCAGCTCGCGCACGTCGGCGAGCAGGTGTCGCATCCGGTAGGCCTCGACCTCCTCGGGACGGCAGGAGAGGTTGTACCCGCGCATGTCCGGCGCGTAGACCGCGTGGTCGTCGCCGAGGTCGGCCAGTTGGCGGCGCCACAGGAACCAGAACTGCGGGAAGCCGTGCAGGAAGAGAATCGGCGTGCCCTCTCCGCGGGTGACGTAGTGCATCCGGCATTCCGCCAGGTCCGCGTAGTGATGTTGGAGCTCGGTCGAGGCGATGGCCGCGACAGCCTTTCACGACCCGCTACTTTCACGTGCGTGGACCAGCACGAAGACGCGGCGCATCCCTCGGTGGAGGTCGAGATCCGCGGCCTCTCCATATACACGCACCACGGGGTCACCGACGCCGAGCAGGAGGTCGGGCAACGTCTCGAGTTCGATCTCACCTTCGACGTTCCCGACTGCGACGCGGTCCTCACCGACCGCGTCGAGGACACGGTCGACTACTCGGAGGTCTGCGACATCGTGGCCCTCGCGGCGACCGAGAAGAGCTACCGCACGCTCGAGCGGCTCGGCCAGGTGGTGGCGGGACGCCTGATGGAGCGCTTCGACTGCGAGTCGGTGCGTGTCCGCGCCGCCAAGCCAGAGCCGCCGTTGCCCTACGTGGTCCAGGAGGCCGGCGTGGAGGTGACGCTCGAGCGATCGCTCGATCGCGAGCCGGATGACGAGGAGGGCGTCTGAGCGTCGGGTACCTCGGGATCGGCTCCAATGTGGGCGATCGCGAGGAGCACCTGCGCGGGGCGATCGAGGGCCTGCGCGCACACGGCGTCGCCGTCGATGCCGTCTCGTCGCTCTACGAGACCGAGCCGGTCGGGGAAATCCTCGACCAGGCGGACTTCCTCAATGGCGCCGTCCGGATCAGAACCGACCTGGAGCCCGAGGAGCTGCTGGATGTCTGCAAGGAGATTGAGGCCGACCGAGGACGCGACTTCGGGGGGGCACGCCATGGACCGCGGCCGATCGACGTCGATCTGCTGCTGCTCGGAGACATCGAGCTGTCCACCGAACGGCTGACGCTGCCGCACCCCGAGGTGACCTCGCGGCGCTTCGTCCTCGCTCCCCTGCTGGAGCTCGATCCCGACCTGCGCCTTCCCGACGGCACCGAGCTTCGCGAGGCATTCGAGGCGCTCGGCCCCGGTCAGCGTGTCAACCGGGTCGGTCCACCGCCGACCTAGGCCCGAAGACCCTCGAGCCACTCTTGGGGGAAGACGGGAGGCGTTCGCCCGGGGAAGTCGGGGACGATCTGTATCGCCAGCCTCCCTGCAGGGCGCTGCTCGATGTAGGGCCGCAGGTCATCGAAGCTCATCGCCAGCCGGACGCTGGGAGCGATCTGGAAGTCGGCGGCGTTCGGCTCGCCGCCTCCGATGACACCGTCCTTGATCCACCCGTCGATGCGATCGAGG
The DNA here is from genome assembly GCA_963774305.1 of uncultured Solirubrobacterales bacterium. Taxonomy (GTDB): domain Bacteria; phylum Actinomycetota; class Thermoleophilia; order Solirubrobacterales; family 70-9; genus DASUPK01. The sequence goes on from CAVZEM010000009.1 coordinate 190,943, forward strand.
TCCCCGGGCAGCGAGGCGAGATCGGCCCGCACGTTCTCGTCGGTCGCCTCGTTGAGTCGCGCGGCGGCCGCAACGATCGGCGCACCGGTCTTGACCGCGAGGCTCACCGGGATTCCGAGCCTGGCGCCCTCGGAATAGCTCGCCATCGGAGCGCGGTCCCGCTTGAAGGCCCACCAGCTCAGCTGCCTGGGGTTGTGCTGGAAGTTGTCGCCCCACGCCTCCGCCTCCTCGACCTTCGCGCGCTGCTCTGGATCGGAGGGAAGGAGAGGCGGGTCCGGCTGGATCCGGTCGAGCTCGCGAGCGATCTCCTTCGATCCCTGGATGCGCTTGCCATCGAGCTTCAGCGCAGGCACGGTGACGCCTGGGAATCGCATCGCCCGCAGCACCCCCTTCGAGATCACCGGCATGAGGTCGACGCGTTTGAACGGGATCCCCTTGCGATCGAGCATCAACATCGCGCTTCGCGACGGATGCGAGCCGGGGATCACGTAGAGCTTTGCCTCCCCCATTGCGGCCCATCCTATTGGTGTCGTGATAATCCGCGCATGCTGCTCGCGGTCGATGTCGGCAACACCCAGACCCACGTCGGTGCCTTCGATGGGGAGGACCTGAGGCGCGACTGGCGTCTCGGCACCGTCCCCAGCGCGACGGCCGACGAGCTCGCCGCAACGATCTCGCATCTGCTCGCACTGGACGAGCTCAGCTTCGGCTCGCTTGACGGCGCGATCGTCTCCACCGTCGTGCCCCAGCTCGGCCCCGAGTATGAGGCGCTCACCGAGCGGCACATGGGCAGGCCGTGCCTGCTCGTCGGCCCGAGCCTGAAGACCGGAATGCCGATCCTGGTCGACAACCCGCACGAGCTCGGCGCGGATCGGCTGACCAACGCGGTCGCCGCACATGCGAAGGTCCAGGGGGCTTGCGTCGCGGTCGACTTCGGCACCTCGACGAACTTCGACGTCGTCTCGGGCGCCGGCGAGTATCTCGGCGGAGTGATCGGCCCGGGCGTCGAGATCTCGATGGAGGCGCTCACCTCGCGTACGGCCAAACTCCCGCGGATCGACCTGTCCGCCCCCGAGGGGCCGATCGGCAAGCACACGACGTCGGCCATCCAGGCGGGTTTCGCCTACGGGTTTGCGGGGCTGGTCGACGGGATCGACCGGCGCCTCTCCGAGGCCCTCGGCGAGGAGGCGACGTTCATCGCCACCGGAGGACTCGCCACGACGATCGCCCCTCACTGCGAGACGATCGACGAGGTCGACCCTCTGCTGACGCTCACCGGCCTGCGGCTGATCTACGAGCGCAACACTTAGCGGCCGCTCGTGGCCGCGATCTTGTGGCGAAGCCGGGCTGCCACTTACCCTGCGAGTTGATGCACCCGCCGCTCACCTCCCCCTTCCGCATCGGCGACGTCGAGGTCGCCAACCGGGTCCTGCTCGCTCCCCTTGCGGGGATCGGCAACTGGTTCGTCCGCCTGCAGGCTCGCCGCCACGGCGCCGGCCTGGCTGTCTCCGAGATGGTCTCGAGCTTCGGCCTCCACTACCGCAACGAGCGCACGCTGAGGGAGCTCCTCCGGCTGCACCCCGACGAGCATCCGGTCTCCGTCCAGCTCTTCGGCCAGGACCCCGATGTGATGCGCTCCGCGGCCGAGATCGTGGCCGGCGCGGGTGCGGACCTGATCGACATCAACATGGGGTGCCCCGTGAAGAAGGTCTGCAAGACGGGGGCCGGGGCCGCGCTGCTCGGCGATCCCGACCTTGCGGTCCGCATCGCCACCGCCGCGCGCGAGGGCGGTGGGATCCCCGTGACCGTGAAGGTCCGGTCGGGGCTGGCCCGTGGCGGGCGCGAGGGCTTCGACCTGGCCATCCGCCTGGCCGATGAGGCCGGGGTCGCGGCGATCGGGTTCCATCCGCGGGCAGCGGCGACCCAGCACAAGGGGCAACCCGACTATGGCCTGGCGCGGGAGCTGGTCGACCGCATCGAGGTTCCGGTGATCATCTCCGGCGGCCTCGACAGCGCCGAGGCGGCACGCCACGCCTACGAGGCCAGTGGCGCTGACGCGGTGATGATCGCCCGCGGTTCGCTGGGGAATCCGTGGATCTTCGAGGAGCTGACGGGCGCCCGCGCGACCGGACCGGAGCGCGACGAGGTGATCGCGGAGCTGCTCTGGGTGATGGACCGGGCAGAGGAGCATCTGGGGCCCGACCGCGCGGCCCGTTACCTGCGGAAGTTCTATCCCTGGTACCTGGAGCGGCTGGACGCCGACAAGGAGACGACCGCCGCCTTCCAGGCCAGCGGAGATCTCGACGACGCTCGCTCTCTCGTCAGGGCGCTCTCGACACCGGCAGCCGCGGTTGCCTGAGCCGCCGATGAACGCTCGCGTCAGCGGCCTGGCGCGACCGCGGCAGTGACGTGGAATTCCGCGGTCGGCGGATACATGTCTTCGAACGCGGCGGAGGCAGACCGCTGCTGCTCCTCCTCCACGGCTTCCCCTCCAGCTCCTACGACTGGAGGCCGTTCCTCGAGCTTGAGACCACCCATGCGGTCCTGGCGGCCGACTTCCTCGGCTTCGGCCTGTCCGAGAAGCCGAGAGACCACCACTACGACCTGCACTGGCAGGCCGACATGGTGGAGGAGCTGGTCGGCCGTCAGGATGACCAGCGGCCCGTCTTCCTTCTCGCCCACGACATGGGCACCTCGGTGGCGAACGAGCTGATGGCCCGCGACCTCGAGGGCTCCCTCGAGATGAACCTCGTTGGCGGGCTCCTCCTCAACGGCTCGATGGTGCAGGGGGCGGCGAGCCCGACCCTCGGGCAGCGAATCCTCCGCGGCCCGCTCGGGCCGCTGTTCTCACGATTGTCGAGTGAGTGGTTCTTCCGCCAGCAGTTTGGCTCCATCTTCTCGCCCGGTCACCCGCTCAGCGACGACGAGGCGGAGGACCAGTGGGAGCTGATCTGCGCAGGCGGGGGACGGACCAACAACCACAGGACCATCGCCTACATGGAGGAGCGCTTCAAGCACGCCGATCGCTGGCACGGGGCGCTGCGGGATTGGGAGAAGCCGCTGTCGCTTGCCTGGGGGATGCTCGATCCGGTCGCCACGGAGGCCGTCCTGGACGCCGTCCTCGCGCTGCGGCCGAATGCGCCCGTCGCCCGGTTCGAGGACCTGGGCCACTATCCGCAGATCGAGGATCCCGGGCGTGTGGCGGACGTCCTGCAAGCCGCCGTGGACGTCTGAGCGAGCCCCTCGACCACCCGAAACACCGGCGCTATACTGTCGCGCTTCGCCCGGACCCTCGTGATCTCGATCACGTCGGTGCGGGCTCATTTTTCGCCGCATAGCAGGGGTTTTGTGCGGCGAGCAAACCCACTAGAGATGAGAATCGAGGAGAGTTGGCGCGCGAGACACTGATCACCCCTGAGGGGCTCGAGAAGCTCAAGGAGGAGCTCGAGTACCTGGAGAACGACAAGCGCCGCGAGGTTGCGGACCGCATCAAGCAGGCGCGGGAGTTCGGGGACATCGCTGAAAACTCCGAGTACGACGACGCCAAGAACGAGCAGGCGATGCTCGAGCAGCGAATCGCCTCGCTTCAGGACAGGCTTCGGCGGGCCGCGGTCATCGACAACAAGCACATCGACACCGAGAAGGTCGGCGTCGGTGCGGTCGTCCACGTCAAGGACCAGAAGTCCGGCAAGTCGCAGAAGTTCCAGATCGTCGGCTCCGCCGAGGCCAACCCGATCGAGCACAAGCTCTCGAACGAGTCGCCGATCGGCAAGGCGCTCGTCGGCAGCAAGAGGAACGAGGTCGTGACGGTGGAGACCCCGCGCGGCCCGAAGAAGAAGTTCAAGGTCACGAAGATCGAATCTGCGTAGGGGGCTGCCAGGCCGCTCCACCTTGGAGCGGAGGGCGAAGCCCGGAGCGACTTGCGTGGGGCGGCCGCCTGCAGCCCCGACTGATGGCGAAGCCGGACCACGACTAGGCTGCGGGCGATGTCTGACGAACAAGACTCATCCGACCTCCTCGCCGACCGGCGGGCGAAGCTGGAGCGCCTGCGCGAGCAGGGCATCGAGCCGTTCCCGCACGGCTTCCCGGACCGCACCGAGATCGCGGCGGTCCGCGAGTCCCACCGGAACCTCGATCCCGGCGAGGAGACCGGCGACCGCTATCGCATCGCCGGGCGCATCACTGCGCGCCGGGGACACGGCAAGGCCGCCTTCCTCGACCTGAAGGACGGCACCGGAGAGATCCAGGTGCAGGCGAGGGTCGACGAGCTCGGCGAGGCATATGAGGGATTGCTCTCGCTGGACATCGGCGACATCGTCGGCATCGAGGGAACCGTCTTCGCCTCGAAGCGCGGTGAGCTCTCGATCCGTGCAGAGGCCTGGGAGCTGCTCTCGAAGAGCCTGCGTCCGCCCCCCGAGAAGTTCCACGGCCTGGAGGATGTCGAGACTCGCTACCGGCGGCGCGAGCTCGACCTGATGGCGAATGAGGAGTCGCGTGATCTCTTCCTGAAGAGAGCGCGGACGATCGCCGAAGTGAGGCGCTGGTTCGATGCCCGCGGCTTCATCGAAGTGGAGACCCCCGTCCTGCAGCCCCTCTATGGAGGGGCGCTGGCCCGGCCGTTCACGACGCACCACAACGCCCTCGATCGAGATCTCTACCTGCGGATCGCCACCGAGCTCTACCTGAAGCGCCTCGTGGTCGGGGGCATCGAGAAGGTCTACGAGCTCGGCAAGGACTTCCGGAACGAGGGGATCTCGCACAAGCACAACCCCGAGTTCACGATGCTCGAGTGGTACGAGGCCTACGCGGACTACAACGACACCGCCACGGAGCTGGAGGGATTGGTCTCGGCGGTGGCTCAGGAGGTCCTGGGGACCACCAGGATCGAGCGCGAGGGGGAGACCATCGACCTGTCGCCCCCCTGGCGTCGCATCAGCCTCCGGGACGCGATCAATGAGGAGACCGGGATCGACGTGGTGAAGCACCCCTCGCGCGAGGAGCTCGCCAAGGCGATGGGCAGCGAGCCGGATCCCGAGGAGGGCTGGGGGAAGCTGGTCGACGGCCTCCTCTCCAAGCAGGTCGAGCCGAAGCTGATCCAGCCCACCTTCATCGTCGACTATCCCGTCGAGCTGTCCCCGTTCGCCAAGCGTCACCGCAGCGAGGAGGGCCTGGTCGAGCGCTGGGAGGCGTTCGTCGGGGGGATCGAGATCTCGAACTCATTCACCGAGCTCAATGACCCGGACGAGCAGCGCCGGCGGTTCGAGGCCCAGGCTGAGGAGACGGCCCGCGGAGACGAGGAGACCCAGCCCTACGACGAGACCTTCGTCGAATCGCTGGAGCAGGGAATGCCGCCCACCGGCGGGGCCGGTCTCGGCATCGACCGGCTGGTGATGATCCTGACCGGGGCGAAGACGCTGCGCGAGGTCGTGCTCTTCCCCGCCATGCGGAGCTAGCTCGCGAGCTCGCAGGGGCACGAAAACCGGCATTCAAGGGGTGAGATTCGGGCGGTTGGCGCTTTATCGCCCTACGTGGGGCGAAAAGGCGCCAATGGCCGATCGGATGCAGTGATCGCGAGGATCGCCGCGAAGCAACACGGGGTCGTCTCCGTTGAGCAGCTCGAGCACGTGGGTCTTCGCGACCACGCCCGCAGAGACCGCATTGCGGCCGGCCGCCTCCACTGCCTTCATCGTGGTGTTTATGCAGTTGGCCATAGCGGCCTGAGCCGGGAAGGAAAGTGGATGGCGGCGGTGCTCGCGTGCGGGCCCGATGCCGTGCTCAGCCACGTGAGTGCCGGGTCGCTCTGGGGAATGCTCCGCTCGAACCCCCACTTCTCCTCAGCCCTATCCCACGTAACGGTCGGAACTGGGGCGGGCCGGCGTCGTAGATCCAGCATCGTGGTCCACCGCTCGCGGACGCTGCGCCAAGGCGACACCACCCGCCGCCACGGCATCCCTGTGACTTCTTCATCCCGCACCCTCGCCGATCTCCGCCGCACCCTTCCCGAGCAGCAGTTCGCCGCGGCCCTCCGTGAGGCAGAGTTCCTTGGCCTTCACATCGACCACCACCTCGACCCTGATCACACGCGAAGCGAGCTCGAGGCCCGCTTCCTCGCCCTCTGTCGCCGCCACCGCCTTCCCCGGCCTGAAGTGAATGTGCGCATCGGGCCATTCATTGCCGATTTCCTCTGGCCGCAGTGTTGCCTGATCGTCGAGGTTGACGGCTACCGCTCGCATGGATCCCGCTCTGCATTCGAGCGTGACCGATCCCGTGACCTGGATCTCAAGCTGCGCGGCTACGAGGTAGCGCGCTTCACGTGGCGCCACGTAGCGGATCAGCCGGGAGAAGTCGCCGAGGCCCTGCGCCGGCTCTTGGCCTCCCCGAGCTAGCTCTTCTTCGAGGAGGTCTTCGCCTCGGGTTCGGGCTTCTCGTCGTCGGAGTCGTCCTGATCGTCGGACTCCTCGTCCTCTTCTTCCTCGCCCTCTTCCTCGCCTTCGTCTGAGTCCTCGGACTCGCCGTCAGTGGAGTCCTTGGGCTCGCCGTCGGCTTCTTCATCCCCCTCGGCATCGGACGTCTCCGCCTCAGCCGTCGCGGTGGACGGCTCGCTCTCGGACGGTGAGAGCCGCTTCACGAGGAGATAGCCGCCGATGAACGGCAGCGAGATCAGCGCGAGGGCAGCGATCATCGCGGGCCAGGCGATCACGACTCCGAGTCCCGCGGTGGCACCCTTCGAGCTGGTCACGTAGATCGCCCAGCCGATCCAGGCCAGTATCAGGACGGCACCCGCCGCGATGGCCACCACCAGGCGCGGGTTGGAGCGCGCACGATGCAGGATCCCGTCGCCGTTCGTACTTCGCAGCTGGTCGAGTGCTCCCACGCGCGGCAAGGTACCGATCCGGATTGCCACGCGGACCGCGCCGGAGCCAGTATGTGGAGCACTACGGCCCCGGTTTGCGGGCTTGCGCGGTGGTTGTGAAGGCGCGGGGCGCAGATGCTTGAACCATGGCCAACGCCGATCGATCCCAGCCGGCCCGACGGCGTCACAGTCACCGCCGAGTTCGGGTTCCGGCGGCAGCGATGAGCGGCTTTCATTCCCGCACCTTGCAGGGACTTCCGTTGCCGTGCCTGGGTGCTGCCTGGCCGGGCATACCCCCTGGCTATACTTTGGCTTCGCCGTCCCCGACAGAACCGGAGGTCAAATCAAGGAATCGGCAGCCAGGAGCCGATACGGATTGGGCCCCCGGGGAGTCCGCGTTCCCTGAACCTTCGTAGTAGTTAACTGAGACCCAACCCGACGACCGCAACTAGACACAACCGGAGCGCTTGATAGACCAGAGAGAGACCGAATGTTCGAGCGATTCACAGAGAGAGCCCGCCAGGTAGTCGTCCTCGCCCAGGAGGAGGCGCGGACTCTCAAGCACAACTACATCGGCACCGAGCACATCCTGCTCGGACTGCTCCGCGAGGAGGAGGGCCTGGCGGCACGGGTGCTCGAGTCACTCGACATCACCGTCGAGCGCGTCCGCTCGCAGGTCGTCCGGATCGTCGGCTCCGGCGAGGAGGTCACCGCCGGCCAGATCCCCTTCACGCCGCGCGCCAAGAAGGTGCTGGAGCTGGCGCTGCGCGAGGCCCTCAGCCTGGGCCACAACTACATCGGCACCGAGCACATCCTGCTCGGCCTGGTCCGCGAGAACGAGGGCGTCGCCGCACGCATCCTGCTCGACTTCGACGCCGACTCGGAGAAGATCCGCAACGAGGTCATCCGGATGCTGTCCGGCCCCGGCGGCCGCCGCCAGGGCGCCGGCGCGGGCGCCGCCGAGGGCAAGAAGTCCTCGAAGCTGCTCGACCAGTTCGGCCGCAACCTGACCAAGCTCGCCGCCGAGGGCAAGCTCGACCCCGTCATCGGCCGCGAGATCGAGATCGAGCGGATCATGCAGATCCTCTCCCGCCGCACCAAGAACAACCCGGTGCTGCTGGGCGAGCCGGGCGTCGGCAAGACGGCCGTCGTCGAGGGCCTGGCCGCGCGGATCACCAACGGCGAGGTCCCCGAGCTGCTCAAGAACAAGCAGATCTACACGCTCGACCTGGCCGCCCTCGTCGCCGGCTCGAAGTACCGCGGCGAGTTCGAGGAGCGCCTCAAGAAGGTGATGAAGGAGATCACCCAGCGCGGCGACATCATTCTCTTCATCGACGAACTGCACAACCTGGTCGGCGCAGGCGCTGCTGAGGGCGCGATCGACGCCGCTTCCATCCTCAAACCAGCTCTTGCTCGCGGCGAGCTGCAGACCATCGGCGCGACCACGCTCGACGAGTACCGGAAGTACCTGGAGCGCGACTCGGCGCTCGAGCGCCGCTTCCAGCAGATCAAGGTCGAGCAGCCCTCGACCGAGGAGACCGTGAAGATCCTCGAGGGGCTGCGCGAGCGCTACGAGCAGCACCACCGGGTGAAGATCACCGACGAGGCGCTCGAGGCCGCCGCGGAGCTCGCAGACCGCTACATCTCGGACCGCTTCCTGCCGGACAAGGCCATCGACCTGGTCGATGAGGCCGCCTCCCGCATGCGCATCAAGTCGATGACGCAGCCCCCCGTCTACCGCGACCTCGAGGAGGAGATCGAGACGACGCGGCGCGAGAAGGAAGCCGCGATCGACGCCCAGGAGTTCGAGAAGGCCGCCAACCTGCGCGACCAGGAGCGTCGACTGACCAACAAGAAGAAGGAGCTCGAGCACGAGTGGAGCTCGGGCGAGGGTGGCGAGCGCCCGGAGGTCGGCGAGGAGGAGATCGCCGACATCGTCGCGATGTGGACCGGCATCCCAGTCTTCAAGCTCACCGAGGCCGAGTCGAAGAAGCTCGTCCGTATGGAGGACGAGTTGCACAAGCGGGTCATCGGCCAGGAGCCGGCGATCACCGCCGTCTCCAAGGCGATCCGCCGCTCTCGCGCGGGGATCAAGGACCCCAAGCGCCCGGCGGGCTCGTTCATCTTCCTCGGCCCCTCCGGCGTCGGCAAGACGGAGCTGGCTCGGACGCTCGCCGAGTTCCTCTTCGGCGACGAGGAGGCGATGGTCCGGATCGACATGTCCGAGTACATGGAGAAGCACGCCGTCTCGCGCCTGGTCGGCTCGCCCCCCGGCTACATCGGGTACGACGAGGGCGGCCAGCTCACCGAGGCCGTGCGGCGCAAGCCGTACTCGGTGCTCCTACTCGACGAGATCGAGAAGGCCCACCCCGACGTCTTCAACATCCTCCTGCAGATCCTCGAGGACGGCAGGCTCACCGACGCCCAGGGGCGGACGGTCGACTTCCGCAACTCGATCGTGATCATGACCTCGAACATCGGGGCGCAGGACATCGCCCGCAACACGCCCCTCGGCTTCGCGATCTCCGACGAGACCGGCGTCACCTACGAGGACATGAAGTCGCGGATCATGGGCGACCTGAAGAAGGTCTTCCGGCCCGAGTTCCTGAACCGGATCGACGAGGTCATCGTCTTCCACAAGCTCGCCAAGGATGAGATCCTCGAGATCGTCGACCTGATGATCGACCGGGTCCGGACCCAGGTGGCCGAGCACGAGCTGCAGCTCGACCTCAGCAAGGACGCAAAGGAGCTGCTCGTCGACAAGGGCTGGGATCCGGCCATGGGCGCCCGTCCGCTCCGCCGGGCGATCCAGCGCTACATCGAGGATCCGCTCGCCGACGAGGTGCTGAAGGCGGGTCAGATGACCCCCGGATCCACTGTTCAGGTCGAGCGCGACGCCAAGGGCGACGAGGAAAACCACCCGCTGAAGCTGAAGATCGTCAAGCCGCGCAAGCGCCCGGCCAAGAAGGCCGAGCCGGAGAAGGTCGGCGTCGGCGCCAAGGAGGGCGACGACGACCCGGGCGACGGCAGCGATCCCGAATCCTCAGGCGACGAAGCCTCCAAGTAACAAGGCCATCGGCAGCTGGAGCGGCGGGCGCTACCTGCGCTTCGGCGAGGCGATCGAGCCCGAGCGGCTCGAGGCACTGCTGCGTCCCGGCGACGGCGTCGACACCGTCCTGACCGCCGACGTATACGGGCAGGGCGGGGCCGATGAGCTGCTCGGTCGTGCCCTGGAAGGTGTCGGCCGCGACGACTATTGCCTCGTCGGTGCGGTGGGCCACGACTTCTATGAGGGCGAGCGCGACGGCCCGAAGGGCTTCCCGCGCTTCACCGACCCATCCCTGCGCGGCCCCGGCGAGTACGAGAGCTATCTGAGGTTGGCCGCCGAGCGGAGCCTCGAGCGACTCGGGCAGGAGCGCTTCGACCTGCTGCTCCTGCACAACCCGGATCGCACCGGCTACGAGAGCGAGGAGGTCTGGAAGGGCATGGCGGCTCTTCGTGAGGCGGGGCTCGCCAATGGGATCGGCGTCGCCCCAGGGCCCGCCAACGGCTTCACCCTCGACCTCGTCCGCTGCCTCGAGCGCTTCGGGGACGCGATCGACTGGGCGATGATCATCCTCAACCCATTCGAGCCCTGGCCCGGCGAGCTCTGCCTCGAGGCGGCGGCTCGTCACGACGTCCGGGTGATCACGCGGGTGGTGGACTACGGCGGGATCTTCTGGGACGACGTGACTCCCGAGACGAAGCTGCCGCAGGGCGACCACCGCTCGTTCCGTCCCGAGGGCTGGATCGCCGAGGGACGCGCGAAGCTCGACCGCCTGCGGCCGATCGCGGAGCACACCGGCCTCACGCCGATGCAGCTCGCCTGCCAGTGGAACCTCGCCCACGCAGCGGTCGAGTGCGTTGTGCCGACGCTGATCCAGGAGACGGGGGAGGGCGCTCGCCCGATCGAGGAGAAGCGCGCCGAGCTGGCGGGCCTCCCGGACGAGCAGCGATTGAGCGCCGGCCAGGTGGATGAGATCCGCTCGATCGGCGACAACGCCGGGTCCATGGCTCTCAAGGGCGCGACCCCGGACCACACCGGAGAGGAGCGGCCCGACCGCTGGCCGGTGAGCCCGGAGCTCGCGGAGGTCGCCGGCGAGTGGGGGATCGACCCCGAGCGGGATTTGCGGTATCTGGCGGCGGAGCCCGCCCGCTAACCTCACTCGAGGCGCTCAGGCGCCCGGGATCGATCGCAACATGACTGCTGTGCTGACAGCGATCAGGAGAGTCCTCGTCGGCACGGGCTCCACAGCGTTCACGCTCGTCGGCGCCCTGCTGATCGGCTTCGGCGTGCCGCTCTTCTGGATCTTCGTCGCGTCGAAGTTCTACGGCAAGACCGGCGCCGTGAACGGACCCGTCGCCGCCTTCATCGGCACCGGCATCCTCGTCTCCTACTACGGGCTGCTGCTGATCGCCTCGTACGTCCGCGCGCGAATCCTGAAGCGTCAGATGGGGCAGACGGTCCGTGGCCGGCGTGACCCGTGGAACCGCAGCATGCGCGACACCCCCTACAAGCCGGGCGAGCACCAGAGCGATCCTGTGGAGCGGCTCTTCGTCGCGACCGCCATCGTCTCGATGATCGCCTTCCTCGTCTGGTTCGCGTTCTTCGCCGGCGCGCCCTTCCCGAACTCGCCCGGCTAGGCCGCTCCGGGCCTCTCCCGCTTGCGGCGCGCGGCCAGGCGCTCCCCGCGGATGGCTCAGTGGGTCGGCTCGAGCTGGGCCTGGGGCTCGGCGCTGCCCACTGACCTGAAGTGCTCGCGCGGCCCGGTGCGCGAGCGCTTCGCCTCATACAGCGTGTTGTCGGCCCGGGCCAGGCAGGCGCTCAGGTCCTCGCCGCTCGCCCGCTTGATCATCCCGGCGCTCCAGGGGGCGGGCGAGACGAAGAGAAGCCGCTCGAAGAAGCGCGTGGCCTCCTCGTCGCTCGAGCCGACGAGGAGGACCAGGAACTCATCGCCGCCGAGCCGCGCGAAGATGTCACCCGGCTGGAGCTCCTCGCTCCAGGTCCGCGTCATCTGAACGAGCAGGCGGTCGCCGGCAGCGTGCCCGTCGCGGTCATTCACCAACTTGAAATCGTCGAGGTCGACCAGCCCGATCGTGAGAGGAATACCGGTGCGATCGGCCAGGGCGAAGGCCCGCTCCGCGGCGGGCGCCAGGCCCTTGCGGTTGAGCAGCCCGGTCAGCGAGTCGGTATGTGCCTCGTGGCGGAGGCGCGAGCTCTGGCGGCCGATCGTCTCCGTAGCGACGATGAGCGAAGCGGTCATGAAGATCCAGGCGTCGACGGGCACGTGCTGAGAGCTCGCCAGGAGGGCCACCCCGAACGCGACCACGATCAGCGCCGTATGGGCGCGGGCAGCGGGCCGCGAGAAGAAGAAGGCTGCGTAGACGCCCATCCACATGTAGTCGCAGGCCGTGACGATCATTCCGACCCCGGTCGCCGACCGCGCGATCAGAACGGAGATCAGCGCGGTTCCGCCCGCCACGGCCAGGTGGAGAAACCAATGCGGGAGCCTGCTGCCCTGCCACCAGAGCAGCACCGAGACGGCGAGGGCCACCACTCCGACGAGGCGGAGCAGATCGACGGGCGCGGCCGGGCTGGCCGGGAACACCGACGCGAACAGCCCACTCAGGCCTCCGGCGAGCGTGATCAGGGCAAGCGCACGCACCGCGGGCGGGAGCCCGTCGCGCTTCCATGCGCCAGCCAGCCAGCCCCTTGAAGCCATGCCTGTCCATCGGCGAATCCGGCCCGATTCTTGACCGTTATTTTGCCTCGCGGCTTTCGTGCCAAATGACGCGGGAGGCGTCATCACCCATCCCTAGCCTGGGTGGATGGCCGCGAAGGGCTCCCAATACCGCTGTTCGGGGTGCGGGCACGCCGCCCTCACCTGGACGGGGCAGTGCTCGGGCTGCGGCGCCTGGAACACGCTCGAGGAGGCGAGCGGCTCGGCCGTGCGCTCGAGTCGCGGTGGCCGGGCGAACCGGGGCGGTGCTCCCAAGCCGGTGCCGCTCCGTGAGGTGAAGGCCGAGCGCTCCGCGCGACTCGGCACCGGGATCGCGGAGCTCGACCGCGTCCTCGGCGGTGGCCTCGTGCCCGGGTCCCTCGTGCTGCTCGGCGGCGCGCCGGGGATCGGCAAGAGCACCCTGGCCGGGATGGCGCTCGCCAATATCGCCGGTGCCGGCAACGACGTCCTCTACGTCTCGGGCGAGGAATCGGCGGCGCAGGTCCGGCGGCGGGCAGAGCGCCTTGGTGAGGCGGCCCTGTCCGTGCCGATGCTCGCCGAGCCGTCGCTCGAGTCCGTGCTGGCGGCCCTCGAGGCCGAGCGCCCGGCCGCCTGTGTGATCGACTCCGTGCAGACGCTGGCGATTCCCGATTCCGCGCCGGGCAGCGTCGGGGCGATCCGGGAGGCGACCTCGGCCCTGCTCGAGACGGCGAAGCGCCTCGACGTCACCCTGATCCTGATCGGTCACGTGACCAAGGAGGGTTCCCTGGCCGGCCCGCGTGCCCTGGAACACCTGGTCGACTGCGTGCTCCACTTCGAGGGCGAGCGCGAACGAACCTTCCGGACCCTGCGCGCGCTCAAGAACCGCTTCGGCGCGACGAGCGAGGTCGGAGTCTTCGAGATGAAGCAGGGCGGACTGGTGGAGGTGCTCGATCCATCCGCGCGCTTCGTCGGCGAGGCGCGGCCTGCGCCCGGCTCGGTCGTCCTCTGCGCGATGGAGGGAACGCGGCCGCTTCTCGTCGAGGTCCAGGCCCTCGTCGCCCCGACGGAGATCGTCCCGCCGCGCCGCACGGCAACGGGCGTCGACCGCAACCGACTGGCCCTGGTCCTCGCGGTCCTCACCCGCCACGCCGGCGTCTCGCTCTCGGCGGCGGACGTCTTCGTCAACGTCGCCGGAGGAGTCCGCATCGACGAACCGGGTGCCGACCTGGCGATCGCGATGGCCGTCGCGTCGGCCCACTCGGGCCGAGCCCTGGAGACCGACGGCAAGCCCCTCGCCTGCTTCGGAGAGATCGGCCTGACCGGAGAGATCCGCTACGTGGCCCACGCCGACCGCCGAGTGGCAGAGGCCCAGAAATTCGGGCTGGGAAACGTGCTTGGCCCACCACCAGCCGACGAGCCGATCCCGGGCCTATCCCCGGTGGGCAGCGTCAAAGCCGCCCTGTCGAATCGTCCAGCCGGCGCGCCACTGCGGCGAGCGGCGTAGGCGCTCCTCGGCGGGTGGCGCCGTAGGAGGGGCCCACGGGCGCGATTACTGGGCGCCCGTGGGAGGTTCCTACGGCGACAGGACCCGCCCCGACAGCAATGTCCTGCTGCCCTTGACAAGTCGTAATCCGACCCCTCCACACGGATTTCCCCGCAAAGCAAGGCTCTTCTGTTTCTGCTTCCATCAGACGCGATGGCGTCTTCGCTTCCCGGCGACGATCTACAGGAGTTGGAGGCGCGACAGGATCCGCGACTTCTCCGTGCTCTGGACATCGTTGCCCCCGGTACCGCCCTGCGGGAGGGGATCGACAACATCGTCCACTCGCGCACCGGTGGGCTGATCGTCATCGGAGACCCGGAGGAGGTTTCCTTTCTCTTTTCGGGGGGCATCAACCTCGACATCGACTACACCCCGGCGCTGCTCTATCAGGTGGCGAAAATGGACGGGGCGATCGTCCTGAACGAGCAGGCGACCAACATCGTCTGCGCCAACGTCCAGCTGATGCCCGACCCGACGATCCTCTCGTCGGAGACCGGGACCCGCCACCGGACCGCGGAGCGCGTCTCGAAACAGACCGATGCGCTGGTGGTCGCGATCTCCGAGCGCCGCGACGTCGTCTCGCTCTACCTGGGCGGGATGAAGTACATCCTCCAGGACATCCCCGCCGTGCTGGCCAAGGCCAACCAGGGGCTCGCCACCCTCGACAAGTACCGGGCCCGGCTCGATTCGGTCTCGACCAGGCTGACCTGGCTCGAATTCGAGGGCGGCACGGTCCTCTACGACGTCCTCTCGGTGCTCCAGCGAGCTGAGCTCGTCACCCGGATGGCGGTCGAGGTCGAGCGCTACATCGTGGAGCTCGGCACCGAGGGCCGGCTGATCGAGATGCAGCTCGAGGAGACCATGGTCGGGGTCGCGGCCGACAAGCAGGCGCTGATTCGCGACTACTCGGTCGAGGACACCGAGGAGAACCTCTCGACCACGACCGCCGCGATCGCGCGCATGCCCCATCAGGACCTGCTCGATTTCGGCCGGCTCGCCGAGCTGCTCGGTTACGAGCGCAAGGTCTCCACCCTCGACTTCCCGGTATCCCCCCGCGGCTATCGCGTCCTTGGACGAATCCCGCGCCTGCCGAAGCTGGTGGTGCAGCGGATCATCCAGGAGTTCGGCGGCCTCGAGGAGGTCCTTGCCGCCAGCGACGACGACCTCGAGGCAGTCGAGGGCGTCGGCGTCGGGCGCGCGAAGGACATCCGCGAGGGCCTGCGCAGGCTTCAGGAGGTCGACCCGGTCGACCGCTACTTACAGAGTTGACGGCCCCGTCAGGCCGTCTCGACGAAAGGAGAGACCAATTCCAGAGCTAACAGAGGTGGTAGTAGACGAGGAGTCGGTTGCCGACCTCGAACTCGAAGCGCCAGTGAATATTCACTTTGAGGTCGGCGACAACGTCGTGTACCCGCACCACGGGGCAGGAGTCGTCCTGAAGAAGGAATCGAAGGACATGATGGGAGAGAAGCGGGACTACCTGACCATCAACATCCTCCACAACAACATGACCGTGATGGTCCCCTGCGAGAACGCCGGACGCGCCGGACTGAGGCGCGTGATCGACGAGGAGCAGGTCAAGAAGGTGATCGGAGTCCTGACAGACGACGTCTCCGAGATGCCGAAGAATTGGAACCGCCGGTTCAAGCACAACCGCGAGAAGATCAAGACGGGCGACGTCTATGAGCTCGCTGAGGTGGTTCGCAACCTCGCCATTCGGGAGTGGGAGAAGGGACTCTCGACCGGCGAGAAGCAGATGTACACGCGTGCCAAGAAGATCCTCGCGTCGGAGTTCATGTACGCCCTCGACAAGGACGAGGACGGCGCGGAGACCTACTTGGACGAGCTGCTGGAGGAGCGCTTCGGCGCCGCAAAGGCGACCGCCTAGCCAGGCGCGTCCCTCCGCATCGGCCGTGATCGCGGCCGCCGGCTCCGGGCAGAGGCTCGGGGCCGGTGGCCCGAAGGCCTTCGTGGAGCTCGCCGGGCGGCCGATGCTCGAGTGGTCGCTCGACGCGTTCCGCACGGCGAGCACGATCGCCGAGATCGTCGTGGCCGCACCGCCGGGTCAGGACGACGCGGTGGCCGAGCAGGGCGTTCTCGCCGTTGCCGGAGGCGAGCATCGCTCCGAGTCGGTCGCGAACGCCCTCGCGCTCTGCGGGGAAGGCATCGTCGTGGTGCATGACGCGGCGCGGCCGCTGGTCACGCCCGGCCTGATCGACGCCATGGTCGAGGAGCTGGCCGGCGAGGAGGATGCGGCGGGCGTGATCGCGGCCACGCCGGTCACCGACACGATCAAGCAGGTGGGCAACGAGGGCCAGGTGGACCGGACGCTCGACCGCTCCGGTTTGTGGGCGGTGCAGACGCCACAGGCCTTCCGGGCGGACGCGCTCCGCGAGGCACTCGCCGATCCGGACTCGTTGCCGGCCGCCAGCGACGACGCGATGCTGGTGGAGCGCCATGGTGGCCGCGTGGTGGTCCATTCGACGTCCGCGGAGAACATCAAGGTGACGACGCCGTTCGACCTCAGGGTCGCCGAGCTCTTGCTCCGCGAGCGAGCGTAGGGTCCGGGAAGTGCAGGCGGAGCGGAAGCGCGCGGCCGGCCGAGCGGCCCTCACAGTCGCGGCCCTTGGCGTCGTCTTCGGCGACATCGGGACGAGCCCGATCTACACGATCCAGACCGCCTTCAACCCGACCGACCCGCACCCGATCGACACGTCGCTCCAGAGCGTCTACGGGATCGTGTCGCTGATCTTCTGGGCGGTGCTGATCGAGGTCACCGTCAAGTACGTCGGGCTGGTGATGAACGCCGACAACGACGGCGAGGGCGGGATCATGGCGCTGATCTCCCAGATCCGTCAGGTCGGAGACGGGATCAGGGGCCGCACGAAGTACCTGCTGGCCGGGCTGGGCGTGTTCGGAGCGGCACTCTTCTTCGGCGACAGCATGATCACCCCGGCCATCTCCGTGCTCTCGGCGGTCGAGGGAACGAAGTCGATCTCATCCTCGATGGACAGCCTCGTCATCCCGATCACGGTGACGATCATCGTCGTCCTCTTCGCCATCCAGCGGCTCGGAACCGGCTCGGTCGGCCGCATGTTCGGGCCGATCATGTTGGTCTGGTTCGCCACGATCGCGGTGCTCGGCATTCACGGCATCACCTTGCATCCGGAGGTCCTGAAGGCGCTGTCGCCGAGCTATGCGCTCGACTTCCTGTTCACCGGGACGAACGGCTTCTTCTCACTTGCCGCCGTCGTGCTGGCGATCACCGGCGTCGAGGCGCTCTACGCCGACATGGGTCATTTCGGCCGATCCCCGATCACGAGGGCCTGGCTGCTGCTCGTCTTCCCGGCGTGCATCCTCAGCTATCTGGGGCAAGGGGCCCTGATCCTCGACGACCCGGGCGCGATCAGCGCGCCGTTCTTCCTGCTGATGCCGGACCCGGGGCGAATCCCGCTGGTGGTGCTCGCGACGGCGGCCACGGTGATCGCGTCGCAGGCGGTGATCTCGGGCGCGTTCTCGATCGCGCACCAGGCGGCACAGCTCGGCTACCTGCCGCGGCTTCGCGTGATCCACACGTCGACGTATCAGTACGGCCAGGTCTACGTCCCGATCATCAACTGGATCCTGCTGGTCGCCGTCGTCGGGCTGGTGCTCGCCTTCCAGACCTCGGCCAAGCTCGCCTTTGCCTTCGGGATGGCGGTCACGGGGACGATCGCGATCACAACGATTCTCTTCTTCGTCATCGTCCGCCACCGCTGGCACCGGCCTCTATGGCTGGTGCTGACCGGGGTCGCGCTGCTGCTCCCCGTGGACCTGGCGTTCTTCGGCGCGAACCTGACCAAGTTCACCCACGGGGCCTGGCTGCCTCTGCTGATCGGAGTGATCCTGTTCACAGTGATGACGACCTGGTTCCGAGGTCGCGCGCTGGTCACCGAGGAGCGATTCCGGGTCGAGGGGCCGCTCGACGAGTTCGTCGCGCAGCTGCGAACACACAAGCCGCCCGTCAAGAGGGTTCCCGGCACCGGCGTCTTCCTGAACCGCGGCAAAGAGACGGCGCCGTTATCCATGCGCGCCTGCGTCGACCATCTCCATTCGCTTCCGGAGAACGTGGTCATCCTCTCGCTGGAGACGCTGCCTGTTCCGCGGGTCAGGCCCAAGGAGCGCCTCGAGATCGACGACCTCGGCTACAGGGACGACCGGATCACGTTCGTCCGGGCCAGGCACGGCTATGCCGAGGAGTTCGACGTGCCGAAGCTGGTGCGGCAGATCGCGAAGGCGGGGGTCGAGTGCCCGGTCGACGCGCGGCACGCGTCCTTCTACCTCTCGCGGGTCGAGCTCAAGGCGGGGGATGAACCGGGCATGGCTCCATGGCGCAAGCGGCTCTTCCTGGCGACGGCCCTGATCACGGCCGAGCCGACCGGCTACTTCAGGCTGCCCCGCGAGCGGACGATCACGCTGGGCTCGGAGATCGAGTTCTAGTCGGGCTTGGCTAGCGCCGCATCAGGACGTAGACGAGCGCGACCACGAAGGTGAGCTGCCCGACGCCGAGAGCGGTGCCCAGGTTCTTGGCGCCGAAGAGCTCGGCGAATCCGACGCCGACGGCGAAGGCCGCGAGCACGATGGCAACCTTGGCGAGCACGGGGGAGGACTCTAGAGGTGGGTACCTTTGGCGCCCATGCTCACCGATTACCATCTGCACCTCCGGCCCGACGAGGTTGGCGAGGCGGACAGCTATTTCACGCAGGAGAACGTCGATCGCTATCTGGCGGCGGCAGAGGAGCACGGCATCGACGAACTGGGCGTCTCCGAGCATGTGTATCGATTCACCCAGTCCCTGGAGATCTGGCACCACCCCTACTGGGAGAGCCAGGCGCGGGACGACTTGGACGCCTACTGCGAGTTCGTGAAGGGGACGCCGCTGCGGCTCGGCATCGAGTGCGACTTCGTTCCCGGCAGCGAGGACCGGATTGCGAACCTGCTCGAGCGCGACTTCGACTACGTCGTTGGCTCGGTGCACTTCCTCGGCGAAGACGGCGCGATGGACGATCAGCGCTACGACATCTGGGAGACGATCAGCGACCCGGACACGCTCTGGAGCACCTATTTCCACTGGCAGGCCGAGCTGGCGAGGTCGGGTCTCTTCGACATCGTGTCCCATCCCGACCTGGTGAAGATGTGGGGATCCGGCCGGCCCGCGCCCAAGCGGGACCCGCGCTTCCACTACGAGCCCCTCGTTGAAGCCATCGGGGAGTCGGGAATCGCGGTCGAGGTGTCCACCGCCGGGCTCCGGAAGCCCGTCGGCGAGATCTACCCGGCGAGGGATTTCGCGGAGCTGTGTGTGGAGGCTGGCGCCGAGTTCGCCCTCTCCTCAGACGCCCATTCCCCGGATCAGGTGGGCTTCGGATATGACCAGGCGATCGAATTCCTGCGATCGCTGGGCGTCGACAAGATCTGTGTTTTCGAGCGTCGCAACCGGCGGCTGGAGCCGCTTTCCTGATGCCGCTCCGCGTCGGCATCGGATACGACAGCCATCGCCTGGCCGAGGGAGAGCGGCTGGTGATCGGGGGGGTCGAGATCGAGCACGACCGGGGTCTCACGGGACACTCGGACGCCGACGTTCTCACCCACGCCGTCATCGATGCGCTGCTCGGCGCGTGCGGTCTCGGCGACGTCGGCGAGCTCTTCCCGGACAGCGAGGAGCAGTGGCGCGACGCGAACTCGATCGACCTGCTCCGAGTCGTGATTGGGCGGATGTCGGGCGCGGTTGCGAACGTGGACGTGACTGTGATCTGCGAGGAGCCCAAGCTTGCCCCGTACAAGGCCGAGATCTCCTCCCTCCTCACCGGCGTCCTCTCGGCGCCGGTGAGCGTCAAGGCGTCGACCAACGAGGGGATGGGAGCGATCGGCCGGGGAGAGGGAATCGCCTGCATGGCGGTTGCCCTCGTCGACACGGGCGACGAGATCCAGAGGGCATAAGCTCTGCCGGGATGGCGCAGGAGCAGCTGAGAGAGGGACTCTCTGGCATCGCCTCACGGCTGCCGGCGGCGCTTGGCGACACTGCCTTCGAGCTCAAGACCTTCAGGGACGTGGGCCTGATCAGGCCGATGCGGCCGGACAAGCTCGGCAGGGTGGTCGAGCGCTATCTCCGCCTGGGGGCGTCGCCGGCGCTCGGCTCGGCCGCCAACGCGATCACCGTGCCCGACCGGGTCGCGATCGTCGACGAGGCGGGCAGCCTGACCTGGGAGCGAACGCATCGCCGCTCCAACGCGCTCGCGCGCGCCCTCCGCGATGAGGGCGTCGAGGAGGGCGACGGGGTCGCGATCATGTGCCGCAACCACCGGTACTTCATCGAGGCGACGATGGCATGCGCGAAGCTCGGTGCAGTCGCGCTCTACCTGAACACGGCGTTCGCGGGTCCGCAGCTCTCGGACGTGATGGAGCGGGAGAAGCCTGCGGCCCTGATCTACGACCAGGAGTTCACCGAGCTCCTCTCCGGGGCGGCCAAGGGACTGCGCCGCTTCGTCGCCTGGGAGGAGAAGGAGGGGAGCGACGAGACCACGCTCGAGCAGCTGATCTCCGGTTCCCACGGCGACGAGCTCGATCCGCCGTCCGAGCAGGGCCGCTACATCATCCTCACGTCCGGGACCACGGGGACCCCCAAGGGAGCGCAGCGCAGCCAGCCGGAGGGGCTGAGCGCTCTCGCGGCGCTCTTCTCGAAGATCCCGAGGCGCTACGGCGAGACGGTCATGATCGCGGCGCCGCTGTTCCACTCATGGGGCTTCCTGCACTTCATGCTCAGCCTGCCCACGGCCGCGACGATGGTCCTGCGGCCTAAGTTCGACCCGGAGGAGACCCTGCAGGCGACGGCCGAGCACCGCGCGCGGGTACTGGCGGTGGTGCCGGTGATGATGCAGCGCATCCTTGCTCTCCCGGAGGAGGTCAAGCGCCGCTACGACCTCTCGGCGCTCGAGGTGACCGCGGCCAGTGGCTCCGCCCTCCCCGGCGAGCTCGCCACCAAATGGATGGACGAGTTCGGCGACAACCTCTACAACCTCTACGGCTCGACCGAGGTCGCCTGGGCGACGGTCGCGACGCCGGAGGACATGCGCGCTGCCCCGGGCACCGCGGGCAGGCCGCCTCGCGGCACCGTGATCCGGATCGTCGACGAGGACGGCAACGACGTGCCCGAAGGCGAGACCGGCCGGATCTTCATCGGGAACCAGATGGCCTTCGAGGGCTACACCGGCGGCGGAGACAAGGAGCACCTCGACGACCTGCTCTCCTCCGGCGACGTCGGTCACTTCGACGACGAGGGCCGCCTCTTCATCGACGGCCGCGACGACGAGATGATCGTCTCCGGCGGCGAGAACGTCTTCCCTCGTGAGGTCGAGGACCTGCTCTCCCACCACGATTCGGTGGCCGAAGCCGCCGCGATCGGCGTCGAGGATGAGCAATTCGGACAGCGCCTGCGCGCCTTCGTCGTCAGGGAGGAGGGGGCTGACATCGGCGAGGACGAGCTGAAGGACCACGTCAAGGCGAACCTCGCTCGCTACAAGGTTCCGCGGGAGATCGTGTTCGTCGACGAACTTCCGCGTAATGCGACGGGTAAGGTCCTGAAGCGCGAGCTGACCGAACACCAGCCCGCTGACTGAGTCCGACTGGAGGACGCACAGCTTGTCCGACATTGAGAGCCTGGAGCCGATCGGTGACGCGGAGGACGATGAAGTCGCGCGCCCCGTGGCCGCCGATGTGATCCGGGCGGAGATCGACCAGGCTCGAGAGGCGACCGACCGCTTTCGCTCCAAGGCGGCGGAGCTGATCCAGGAGCTCCGGGACCGCGAGACGCAGGCCCGCAACGATGCGATCCTCGCGCAGGCCGCGGCCGAGAAGGCGAGGGCCCAGGCTCAGGACGCGATCGAGCACGCGAAGCGGATCGAGTCGCGCACGACCGCCAAGGCGCGCGAAGCCATGAAGAAGGCGGCGAAGGTCGCCGGCGACGCCGAGCGCCGCTCCACGGCGCTCGAGAGCTCCCTGGCTGACGCCCAGGAGCGGGTCCAGCTTGCCGAGCAGCGCACGGCCGAGCTGCAGGCGAATGCGACCGCCGCCCAGCAGCGGACCAAGGATCAGCTCGCCGAGCTCGAGGAGGCCGTGAAGCGGGCCGAAGCTCGCGCTGTCGAGGCAGAGCGGGAACAGGAGGTCTCGCGCCGGCGCGCCGAGGAAGCGATCGCGCGCCTCAAGGAGGAGGCCCGCGAACGGGCTGAGGCCGCGATCAAGGAGGCTCGCGAGCGCTCAGAGAGCGACGCCAAGGAGGCGCTCGAGCGAGCGGAGGAGACCGAGGGCCGGCTCAGCGACCTACGCCGCCGCCTGAACGAGGCCGAGCAGAGGGCGATGGCGGCGGGGGAGCGTGCGGAGGCCGCGTCGGAGGGCGAGAAGACCGAGGTGGACCGGCTCAAGCGCGAGATGGAGCGCAGGGTTCGCGACGCCGCCGACGATGCACGTCGCGAGTCCGAGGACCGTGTCCGGAGGCTCGCGGACCGCGTGGCGAAGGAGGCGGAGGCGCGCGCCCGCGCCGAGGCCGAGGCGACCCTCAGCCAGGAGGCTGTGAAGCTCCAGCGCGAGGCCGACGAGAGAGTCGAGGCCGCGCGCCGCCGAGCCGAGCAGGAGGTGCAGGAGAAGGTGGAGCGCGCGCGGACCGAGGCCCTCACGGGAGCGGTTCCGGACGAGCCTGCCGAACCCGATGGCGTGGCGGGGGAGCCCGCCCGTCAGGCGACCCCGGAGGCGGCGCCACCCGGCGAGCCCGCTGGGACCCGCTACGCCGGCGGCCGCCGGCTGCGCACGTACTAGCCGACCGCGGCCGAATTGCGCTCGGTCTCGAGCGCGCCCTTCAGGTTGAGCAGCGACTGCCGAAACCGCCGGGTCAACCCCGGCGCCGCGACGCGCTCGGCGATCAGCCCGGCCAGCCCGCCGCCGGCGACCCCATACGCGAACCGGAACGTGACGCGGGTGCGGCCGTCGCCGAGCTCACGCAGCCGCCAGCGCCCCCGCTGGTCGACGCCGGTCACCGAGCTCCAGGCCATGTCGCCCTCGGGCTGCCATTCGACGATCTCGATCAGGCCGCCCACGTCCGCCGCTCCGACGCGGAGGAGCATGCGATACCTCGCGCCGAGGCCCTTGTGAAGATCGCCGGCGACCTCCCACCGGGTCAGGCCCTCCATGAAGACCGGGTAGTTGGCGGGCTCGGTGACGTACTCCCAGACCCGATGGCGTGGCGCGTCGACGTTGACCTTCTGCTCGATCCTCATGCGCGCGTCACCCGACGACCGGCAGCCTTCGCTCGGCAGCGAGCCCCGTGAGCTGATCCTGCATCAGGGAGGTGACGTCGTCATAGATCCGGTCGCGATCCGGCTCATCCCCGTAGCGCTCCCGCAGGTCGATCGGGTCCATCACTTGCACCGTGATCTTGGCCGGCAGAGGCAGGTGGCCGAGGAAGTCGCCGACGTTGACGATCCAGGGAAGCGAGAGGTTGACCGGCAACGTCTTCAGCCGGAAGAGCTTGTCGAGCCGCAGCAGCTTGGCGAGGCGCTCGCCGTGCGTCAGGAAGACCGCCGTCTCCTGACCACCCACCGAGACCACCGGCACGATCGGGACACCGGCGTCGAGCGCCAGCTTGATGAATCCGCGCCGGCCCGCGAAGTCGATCCTGTTCGCCTCCCAGGTCGGCCGGTTCACCTCCCAGTCGCCTCCCGGGTAGACGAGCACGGCGGCGCCGGCCCCGAGGGCCTTGCGGGCGTTCTCATGGGAGGCGGCGACGGTCCCGAAGCGGCGCAGGTACGGCCCGACCGGCGAGGTCAGGACCAGGTTGTGGGCGAGCTGGTAGAAGGGCCGCTCGACGCCGAAATAGGTGTTGAAGGCGAGGGTGAAGACGATCGTGTCCGGGGTGATCGTGCCGCCCGAGTGGTTGCCGACCAGGAGCACGGGACCGCGCTCGGGAATCTTCTCCATGCCGCGGACCTCGCCCCGGAACCAGATGCTGGCGATCAGCCAGGAGAGCGAGAGGTTCTCGCGGATGAAATCCGGGTCACGGTCGTCGAGGTCGGCGGTCAGACGGCTCTGGACCTCCTCGAAAAACCGTCGCAGCAGCGAAGGGCGGCCGAAGCCACCCGCGCGCGACGTGCGCGGGTCTGATCCGTTCTGGCTCCGCCTCTCCCCGACATGGGCAGCGGTGCCTGCACCGCTCTCTGCCATGGCTAGTCGATTCTAGGCCGGTTACGCCGCGTCGACGCTGAGCTCTGAGCTCTTGCCGTTGGCGGCGTTGCCGTTGGGATGGCCGTTCCCGTTGATCCGGACCTGCAGGCGGCGGGCGGCCCTGCCGAGGCGCTTCGCGGCGCGCTCGGCAGCGGAGGCCTGCGCGCGGCCGATGAAGTCGTGGACGAGGGCGTTGGCATCGACCGGGTGCTCGACCTGCGGCACGTGTCCGCACTGATCGAGGACGACCTGACGAGCGCTCGGCACGGCGTCACGGACGTACCGGGAGAAGGCCAGCGGTACCAGCGGGTCCTCGTCGCCCCAGACGAACAGCGAGGGCGGCTCGAGCTCCCTGAGGCGGGTGTAGAACCCCTTCGGGCCCTTCGGCTCCTCCAGGTATATGTGGCGGGCCGACGCATGGAACGCGACACGGGCGTTCACCGAGCGGTAGGTGCGAAGGAACTCCTCCACCGCTACGTCGGCCGCCGATGGATGAATCCGCTCGGGCCGGGAGAACATGCTCCAGAACTGCTGGCGGACGAGGGCGTCGCCGAAGGTGTGGGGAATCGCGGCGAGCTCCGGCCGCAGCAGCTTCACCACCGGCACGAAGTGACGACGCCTGCGCCAGGCCATCGACGGGCAGAGCAGGCTGAGGCTGCGAACTCGCTCGGACTCGCGAAGGCCGACCTCGATGGCCACCCTGCCGCCGAGCGAGTTGCCGACCAGATGGGCCCGGTCGATTCCCTGGGCGTCCATGAACCGGATCACCGCGCGGGAGAACCAGGCGGCGTCGTAGGGGGCGCGCAGCGGCTTCGACGAGGAGCCGAATCCAGGGAGGTCGATTGCGTGCACCGTGTACCCCGGCGCCAGCGCGGAGACGGTCTCGAAGAAGCTCGTCTTGTTGCTGCCGAGGCCGTGAATCAGGATCACGGTCTCGATCCCGTCGCCGGCGGTCAGGGTCGAGATCCTGGCCTTGCCCGCCTGCACCTCGTGGATTCGCAGCAGTGGGGGTCTGCCGTTCGGCAGCCTGAAGTGACCCTCGAAGGCGACCGCCAGGTCAAGGTTGCCGCGCGCCCACAGGCGACGCGAGCGGAAGGCGTCCATGCCCGACAGCTGTCCCTCGCGGAGCTCGAGCCAGGTCGCCGCGTCGGTCCCGATGACGACGTCGGGGTCGCGTCTCGGCGAGGCCGTGACCTCGCAGCTCGTCTCGTCGAGCTCGACCGCCCAGCTCAGGCCGAGATCGTCGAGCTCGATGCGATAGCTCGCGCTGAAGCCGGGATCGGCTCCCAGGTAGCGCTCGGGGAGCGAGGCAAACGCATCCTCCACAGCGCGAAGGCGATGGTGCTCAAGCGGTGCCTGAGTCAAAGCCGCCCCAGGGTACTGCCCCGAACGGTTGTTCCCGCTCATCAGTTTTCCCTGTTCCCCGCTTTCCGCACGGAATATGCGTAATTCCGCGCCCGAATAGCATCCGCGTCGTGGCGGACATTCGCATCCAGGACACGCTCACCGGCCAGATGCGTGAGCTCGAGCCCCGGGACCGCGGCGAGGTTGGGATCTACGCCTGCGGGCCGACCGTGTACGGGCGAATCCACATCGGGAACGCCCGGCCCTTCGTGATCTTCTCCCTGCTCAAGCGGTTCCTCGAGCATCAGGGGCTCGGCGCCAAGCTGGTCATCAACGTCACGGACATCAACGACAAGATCTACGACGCCGCCCGCGAGGCCGGCACGCCCTCCGCCGAATACGCGGAGGAGATGACCGCGGCCTACATCGCCGACACGGACGCCCTCGGGCTCGGCAGGCCGGACGCCGAGCCGCTGGCGACGGAGACCATCCCCGAGATCGTCTCCCTGATCGGGGCGCTGATCGAGAGCGATCATGCCTACCAGGCGAACGGGGACGTCTACTTCCGCGTCCGGAGCTTCAACGGCTACGGCAAGCTCTCCAACCGCGATCCGGCCGAGATGGACCAGGGCGAGGAGGCGGGCACCGCGTCTCTCAAGGAGGACCCACTCGACTTCGCCCTCTGGAAGGGCCACAAGGAGGGGGAGGACACCTCCTGGGACTCTCCCTGGGGGAAGGGACGCCCCGGCTGGCACATCGAGTGCTCGGCGATGTCGGAGAAGGAGCTCGGGCCCGACTTCGCGGTCCACGGCGGCGGCATCGACCTGGTCTTCCCCCACCACGAGAACGAGATCGCGCAGACCGAGGCGGCGCGCGGGGTCCCCCTCGCCGAGATCTGGATGCACAACGGGCTGGTCCAGATCGACGAGGAGAAGATGTCGAAGTCGGTCGGCAACATCTTTCAGCTCTCCGAGGCGATCGAGCGCTACGGCGGGCAGACGGTCGTGGCCTACCTCGGCTCGGGCCACTACCGCCAGCCGCTGGCCTTCTCGGACGAGCAGCTCACCGAGGCCGCGGCCAGGGTGGAGCGGATCCGGAACTATCTCCGCGACGCCCCCGGGGGCGAGCCAGACGAGTTCCTGGCGGACAGGCGCCAGGCGTTCCTCGACGCCCTGGCCGACGACTTCAACACGCCGCAGGCATATGCCGTCCTCTTCGAGATCGTCGCCGAGGGCAACAGGCGCGAGCTTCCCGGCGCTCGCCCGGTTCTCGAGGAGCTGCTCACTCTGCTCGGCCTCGAGTCACTGACGACAGACGAAGAAGACGCTCCGCCAGAGGCCGAGGAGCTGCTCGCCCAGCGCCAGGAGGCGAGGGCCGCGAAGGACTTCGATCGCGCCGATTCCCTGCGCGACCAGCTCGCCGAGATGGGCTGGGAGGTCCGCGATGAGGCCGGCGGCGCCCGGCTCGTCCGGCGCAGGTAGAGGTGGCCGACCGGGAGCGGATCTATGGACGCCGGCCGGTGGCCGAGGCCGAGCGGGGCCGGCGCCGCGTGCACCGGGTCTGGCGGGCGCCGGAGACTCCGGCCGAGGAGCTGGAGCGCCTCTGCGGGTCGCCCGACCACCAGGGTGTGGTCGCCGAGGTCGACCCGTATCCCTATGCCGACCCGGACAGCCTGTTCGAAGACGACGACGGCCAGGGGCTGGTGGTCGCCCTCGATCAGATCCAGGACCCTCACAACCTGGGCGCCGTCTGCCGGGCCGCCGAGGTCGCTGGGGCGGCGGGGGTTGTGATCCCCGAGCGGCGGGCGGCGTCAGTCACCGCCGCCGCCTGCAAGGCCTCGGCCGGCGCGGTCGAGCATCTGCCGGTCGCGCGGGTCAGGAACCTGGCCGACTGGCTCGCCGAGGCAAAGCGGGCCGAAGCCTGGGTCTACGGCGCGGATGCCGAGTCCGATCGGCTCTACACAGATGTCGAGTGGATGGGGCGCGCCGTCCTCGTCCTCGGCTCCGAGGGCAGGGGCCTCAGGCAGCGGGTGGCGAAGACCTGCGACGAGCTTGTGTCCATCCCCGTAGCTGGAAGCGTCGGATCACTGAACGCGTCGGTGGCCGCCGCGGTGATCCTCTTCGAGGCCCGCCGGCAGCGGGCCGGCTAGGCGCCCGGCAGCTCGGCCGCGTCGACCGCGTCCATCGCCCGCAGTTCGGAGCGGGCCAGAGCTTGACTGCGGAGATGCTCGATCTCCTGGTACTCGGGCGAGGAGACCATGTCGAGGAACGCCTGCCGGGTCGGGTAGGAGACGAGGAGCATCATGTCCCAGGAGCCCTCGCCGATCAGAGACTCGGCGGGGCGCCCGGCGAAGATCGGCTTGCCCCCGGCCTTCTCGAGGAGCGGCGCCACGGCCGCTCCGTACTCGGCGTAGCGCTCGGCCCCGCCGTCGGGCACGAACTCGAGCAGGTTGAGCATGTAGACCGGGCCATCGGAGGCGCGTCCGGCGAAGGCCGCCATGGCCTCCTGGTTGGGCGCGTCGATGCCCTCGCGTCGTTCCATCGACGCGCAACCCTACTGAGGGGGATCAGGCAGCCAGCTGCTCCGA
This sequence comes from uncultured Solirubrobacterales bacterium, assembly GCA_963774305.1. Lineage (GTDB taxonomy): Bacteria > Actinomycetota > Thermoleophilia > Solirubrobacterales > 70-9 > DASUPK01. The sequence goes on from CAVZEM010000009.1 coordinate 219,256, forward strand.
GGGCTGCTCGACCTGCTCCGCAAGCGCAATCAGCTCGTCGATGATCTCGACGTAACGCTCGCGCAGGTCGGAGTCGGCGAGGCGACCATCGTCCGTGAATGCTTCGTCGGCATGCCCGACGGGGAGGTCCCTGTCGACTATCCGGGCACCGCTGGCGGCGGCGGTCTTCCGGACCTCAGCCTGCGCCCAGACCGCGCCGAACATCCCTGTGCTGGCGCCGACGACCGCGACCGGCTTGCCCCAGAGTGCGTTGTCGCGGAGCGGTCGCGACGCCCAGTCGATGGCGTTCTTGAGCTGGCCCGGAACCGACGAGTTGTATTCGGGGGTGGCGATCAGGACGGCGTCCGCCGAGGCGATCGCCTCGCGCAGACGGCGGGCACCGGCCGGCCCGGTGCCCTGGTCGTCGTCCTCGTCGTAGGGCTCCACCGACTTGAGCCCGTCGAAGATCGCGAGCTCGACGGGCGGCGGCAGCAACTCCGCCGCCGCCCGCAGCAGGGCGGTGTTGTGGGAGTCGCGACGCAGGCTTCCTGAGATCGCCAGCACCTTCATCGCGGCTACGCCTCCTTGATCAGCTCGAGGTGGACGGACAGCGTGACCTCGTCGCCGAGGGTCTTGCCGCCGCCCGGGAGCTCCATCTGCCAGTCGAGGCCGTAGTCGTGACGGTCGACCTTCGTCTCGAGGTCGAGACCGATGCGGTCGTTGCCGTCCGGCCCCGGCGCCGGTCCGCTGAGCTCGCCGCGGGCGACCACAGGCTTCGTGGTTCCCCGAACGGTCAGCTCGCCGTCGACGACGACCTGGCCGTCTTCGGCGGTGATGCCGGTTGACTGGAACGAGATCTGCGGCGTCTTCTCGGCGTCGAAGAACTCGGGGGAGAGAAGGTGGGCCTGGAGGTTCTCCTCCTTGACCTGAACGCTCTCCACGGGCACTTGACCCGAGAGCTGCGGCTGACCGGACGCATCGCTGAGCGTCGCCTCGAACTCTCCGAAGCTGCCTCGGAAGGTCCCGACGACGTGCTTGACGGCAAATCCGACGTGCGAATGCACCGGATCGGATTGCCAGGTGCCGGTCGGAATGGTTGACTCTGCTTGTGCTGTGGTCATTTGAAGGTCTCCTTTCGGTGAGCTAGACTTACTTGACCTGTCAAACAGTTTAGCACAGAAACTTGACTCCACAACAGTTGAAAACTCAAGCACTTCCGTCAACCGATGCGTTCGGCGCACTGCTCGAGGCGCATGGGTCCCTGACCAGGGAGCTGAGCGCCGCCCTGGTCGCAAGCCACGGCCTGACGATCAACGACTACGGGACGCTGCTCCTCCTCTCCCGTGCAGGCGAGGAGGGCATGCGACGGATTGACCTCGCGAACCGGCTGCAGCTATCCCCCTCGGGCATCACCCGCCTCCTCGACCGGCTGGAGGATCAGGGCCTGGTCGGGAAGGGTGAGTGCAAGACCGATGCGCGGGTTAGCTACGCGATCCTCACCGAAGCCGGCCTGGAGAAGCTGAGGGAGGCCGCCCCGGGGCACATCGACGACATCGAGCAGCGATTCGCCGCCGTCCTCAGCGAGGAGGAGATGAAGACCCTCGTGCAGCTGCTCGGCCGCTTCGGCGACGCCGAGGCCGAGTGCACCCCGGACTGAGCAGCAGCTGAGCCAGCGGCGCTAGCCCGCCGGCGCCTCCGGCTCCGCGCTCGTAGCTTCGCTGCCGCCGCCCAGGTCGAAGAAGAGGATGCTCGCCACCAGGGCAACCACCGGGATCACCAGGATGTTGCCGATGGTCCCGAGGATCACCCGGCCGGCGTCGCCGATCGCCGCCCCCAAGAGCGCGAAGACGACCGAGACTGCCACCACGATCAGGAAGGCGAGCACGATCGTGAAGAAGACGTTCCAGCCGTTGCCGCGGACCAGATCTCGGCTGCGGCCGAATGCCTCGAAGGCGCCACGGCCCTCGGCCACGATTGCGGGCGCGACGACGGCCCAGATCGTGATCAGGAACAGGCCGGGCACGATGAAGAGGAAGAAACCGCACGCGACGGCGATGCCGTAGATGATCCCGTTCACGATCAGCGCGCCCACGAAGGGCGCGGCGGCCTCGAAGAGCTCGCTCATGCCCTGGTCGAGCCGGCCGTCACGGACGTCCTGTACCAGCTTGACCACATAGCCGGTGTAGAGCACCTGGCCGATCAGCCCCACGATCACGCCGGCCAGCACGAGGAAGAGCCGGCCGGTGAGGCCGAGCAGCAGATCGATGGCGCTGGTGATGCCAATCACGATCAGAGCGCCGCCGAGGAGCGGACCCAGGTAACTCTGATACGTCGAAAACGCCTGGCCGATGACGCGGCCTGCTTCGATCCGATTGCCGCTCGCTTCCATCTCTCCTCCGATCTCGGTCGCCCGACCGCACGCCGAGCGCGACACGGATTACCAGCGTGCGCGGACGGATGCCCCTTTTCGGCCCATCCCAGGCACGGATCCTGCAAGCCGAATTGCATCGGCTCCGAACCGTGGTTGACATTCCGGAATCCGCGAGTAGGCTGCTCCGCCAGAAGGGTGAACCTCAGGTCGAGCCTGACGGACAGCACCCGGACCGAGGCGCCTCAGGGGAGGTACTGGGCGCCACAGATCCCCCCAAGAGGAGGTTGCTGTGGCTGTACCTACCCCAAGCACCGAAGAGCACGCGGTCGTCCCCGCCAGAGCCATTCCCGAGGGCGCCCGCAACACCGGGCCAGGCCCGGACGATGAGTTCCTCGTCGCGCTGGCCAAGCACGGCCGGACCGACGCCTACGACCAGCTGGTGCGCCGCTACCGGCGCTTCGTGCGGGTCAAGTCCTCGTCCTACTTCCTGCTCGGCGGCGACGCCGACGACCTGATGCAGGAGGGGATGCTCGGCCTGTTCAAGGCCATTCGCGACTACCGGCCCGAGCGCGAGTCGAGCTTCCGCGGCTTCGCCGAGCTCTGCATCACCCGGCAGATCATCACCGCGGTCAAGACTGCAACGCGCAACAAGCACACCCCGCTCAACCAGTACGTCTCGTTCAGCCAGACGCCCGCGGCCGCCGGCCCCGACTCGGAGACCACCCTCGAGGAGGTCCTGCCGGGTCCGTCCGTTCGCGACCCAGCCAACCAGGTGATCGCGGGCGAGGAGCTGGAGAGCCTGGTCGCCTGCCTGACCAGCGTCCTCTCCGAGCTGGAGAGCCGGGTTCTGGCCCTCTACCTCGACGGTCACTCCTACGAGGTGATCGGCGAGAAGCTCGACTGCGACACCAAGACGGTCGACAACGCCCTCCAGCGCGTCAAGCGCAAGGTCGGCATCCACCTCGACTCACGGTTGGTGAAGATCTAGCACCACCAAACGGGTTGCTCCTCGGCTTCGCCTGCGGAGCACCCTCGGGTAACAACGGCACGGCAGCCAAGCGACCGTCCCGCAAGGGGCGGTCGCTTTATTTGCGCCGCATTCCCTTCGTGAACCGGCCGGCGAAGCCGCTCGTTGCCACGGTCTTTGCCAGCTCGCCCGGCTCGACCTTGCCGAGCAGACCCTTCAGCTCCTTGCGCTGGCGGTCCGAGAGGTTCGAGGGGCGTCCCTTCGAGGCCTTGACGATCTCGACGATCCGCTGTCGGTCCTTCTCGCTCAGGCGCGTCGTGACGTGGTTGCGGACAGCGAGCACCACCTCCGCGGCGGCGAGCAGCCAGGCGCCGCGCGCCAGCCAGCGGCCGCGTGCGGCGGCGGCACCGGGGTCGCTGAGGGATTCCCTGAGGTTGGCCACGCGGGGAGTATGCCCCACCGTCCGTCCACGAACCCGGAAATTCGGGATCGCGAGCATGGGGCGCGCGTCGATAGAGCGAGTGTGAAGGTCAGGTATGCCATCGGAGGGATCGCCGCGGCCGCGCTGCTCGCACTGCCGGCCGGCGCCGCGGCTTCGCAGGGCGGTCAGGTCACGAGCCTGACCGCCCAGCAGTGCGCGCAGGAGCGGGCGGCCATCGGCAAGAAGGCCTTCCATAAGCGCTACGGCGCCAAGCACGCGATGCGGGCCTGCTCGAAGAAGGCCAAGGCGCAGGTGGCTGCCGCGCTCAGTACGGCCAACTCGGACTGTCAGGACGAGCTCGCCGAGATCGGCGTCGCGGACTTCATCGACGAATTCGGCGACGACGCCGCGGACACCCTCGACAACGCGATGGCGGAGTGCGTTGCCGAGGACGTCGACCAGACCCTCAACCCGGACGACTACGTCGACGACGGCAGCGACGATGGCGCGGATTCATAGACGGCTGAGTTCGCGAATACCCTGTCCGGGTCGCCCGGATAGCTCAATTGGCAGAGCAGCGTCCTTGTAAGGCGCAGGCTGTGGGTTCGAGTCCCACTCCGGGCTCTTGGCGTTCAGCGATCTGAAGGCGCCCGGCAAGGGGACATGGGTCACCTACGACGACGACCGGCGCAAGCTGCTGATCTACGACGGGCCCATCACCGACCCACTCGGCGCGCTCGCGGAAGAGGCTTGGGACGACTTCGAGCTGGTCTCGACTCCTCGGGCGCTCGCCGGCGCCGGTGGCCTCGGGGAGGCGGCTGCCCGCACGCACCTGGTCGCCGAGGGCGGTGTGCCGGAGGTCTCGGCGGCGATCGTCGACGACGTCGGGAGCAACCGCCTGGTCGCCTTCGGCGGCGGCCGGGTGATCGACTCCGCGAAGGCAGTCGCGGCCGTCCGCGGTGCCGACGTGGCGGCGATCCCGACGACTCTCTCGGGCGCTCCGATGACCGCGATCCACCGGCTGCCGGAGGGCCGGGACGCCGCCGCGGGTGTGAGGCCCAACCTTGTGATCGCGTACACCGACGCGATGACCAGCGCGCCCGAGCCGCAGCTGCGGGCGACGGCGATGAACGCTCTGGCCCACGGCTCCGACTCCCTCTTCACGCCGCTCGCCGACGAGGACTCACGGGCGGCGGGGCTGCGCGGGGCCGAGTTGATCGCGCGAGCGCTCGACCAATCGCCCGGCAGGCGAGATCGCTCGGCGCTCGCCCTCGGGGCCCTGCTCTGCGGGATGGCCGTCGACCGCGCCGGGATCGCGCTTCACCACGTGCTCGGCCAGACCGCCGTCAGGGTGCTCGGCACGCCGCACGCGGAGACCTACGCCGCCCTGCTTCCCCACACGATGGAGGCGATGCGTGCACGGGCCCCCGAGCCACTCGAGGCCCTCGCCTCGGCTCTGGGCACGGACGGCGCAGGCCTGCAGGCGCGGATCGCGGATCTCGCCGGCCACCGCAGTCTGGGCGAGCTGGGAGCGGATCGAGGGCGGATCGACGAGGTCGTCGACGTAGCGCTGACGCGGCCCGAGCTCGAGCACATGACTCCCGGCGAGATCACGCGAGAGGACCTCGCCGCGATCCTCGAAGCTGCCTGGTAGGAGCTGGGCGGGCATGATCCGCCTGTAACTGCCTCCCAGGACGGGGTTTCGATCTGGGCATGGACGAGGAGAGGCTGCTCGGCTACCACCGGTTCACGCGGGAGCACGGCGTGAACCGCCCGCTCTACTTCCTGGCGCGCCTGCTGCTCGTTCCCTTCTTCCTCCTCTACTTCCGGCTCTCGCGCATCGGGCGCGAGCACGGCAAGGTCAAGGGCCCGCTGATCGTCACGGCCAACCACCGCAGCTTCCTCGACCCGTTCGTGATCGGCGCCTCGCTCCCCTGGCGCCGGCCGCTCCATTACGTCGCCAAGGTCGAGCTCTTCGAGAAGCGCTGGCAGGGCTGGATCCTCAACCGGCTCGGCGCCTATCCGGTGCGCCGGGGTCAGTCCGACGAGCAGACGCTGATCACCTCGCGCGAGGTGCTCGAGCGCGGCGGCGCGATCTGCATCTTCCCCGAGGGCACGCGGCACCGGACTGGGTCGCTCGCCCGGCCGAAGCGGGGGTTCGGCCGCCTCGCCCTGGAGACCGGGGCCGCGGTGCTACCGGTCGCCGTGCACGGCACCGAGCAGGTCCGGCGGGGTTGGAAGATCCGCCCGAAGAAGGTCAAGGTCCGGCTGGGCCGGGCGCTCACCTTCCCTCGCACCGAGGACCCCTCGCCCGCTCTGGCGAACTCGGTCGGCGCGCGGATCTGGCCCGTGATCGAGCTCCAGTGGGAGTGGCTCGGCGGGCTGCCGCCGCTGCGCAAGGCGGCCGTGATCGGGGCCGGCAGCTGGGGCACCGCCGTCGCGGTGCTGCTTGCGCGCGGCGGGCTCGAGGTCCAACTCGGGACCCGCACGCCGGAGCCGGCGGAGGAGATGAGCGAGACCCGGACCAACGAGCAGTACCTCCCGGGCGTCCAGCTCCCCGATTCCCTCACCGTCAAGCGTGCCGCCGATATCGAGCTGGCGGGCATCGACCTCGTCTGCCTGGCCGTCCCCTCGGCGGCCCTTCCGCAGGCGGTCGGCGCGATCGGGGACCGGGTCGGCCAGCGCGCCTCCGTGCTCCTGCTCAGCAAGGGAATGGTGGCGCCCATGGCGGCTCTGCCCTCGGAGTACGTCTCGGAGCGCATCCGGGCCCGCGCCGTCGCGTCGCTCGGGGGTCCGGCCCATGCCAAGGAGGCGGTCTCGGGCACCGCGGCCCTGGTGCTCGGCAGCCGCGACGCTGACCTCCGCGACCAGCTCGGCAGCGTCTTCGACGAGGCCGGCCTGGTCTGCGAGCGCACGGAGGACATGATCGGCGTGGAGGTGGCGGGCGCGGCCAAGAACGCGGCGGCGCTCGCGGGCGCGGCGGCTCAGGCCCAGGGCATGAACGCCGCCGGGATCGCCACCGCGCAGGTCTGGCGCGAGTGCGTCGCCTACGCGCGCGCCCGCGGCGCCGAGCACGAGACCTTTGCCGGCATCGCCGGCGTCGGCGACCTGACGGCCACGATCCTCGCCGAGGGCAGCCGCAACAGGCGGGCGGGAGAGCTCCTGGGCGAGGGAACCCCGGCCGAGCAGATCCCGGGGATCATCGGCCAGGCGTCCGAGGCGCTCGACTCGGTCCCGCTGATCGCGGAGGCGGTGCGCAACGCGGGGATGGGCTGCTCGGCGCTCGAGGGCCTGGCGGGGCTGATCGCCGGCGAGATCACCACCGCTGAGTGGATGGCGAAGGTGCGACAGGCCGAACGTGCAAGGCGAGAGCCGGCCGCGGGAGGCCAGGCGGCATGAGCCCGGGCGCGAGTACGCTTGCTCTGTGTCGGATGCCGAGCAGGTCGCCGCTAACAACGGCGAGCCGAGGGAGTCGAAGGCCGAGCTCGATCGCGCCTTCGAGCAGCTCTATCGCGATCACCTGCGCGACGTCTACTCGTACTCCTACTACCGGGTCGGCAACCACCACGACGCCGAGGACGTCACCGAGCAGGCGTTCCTACAGGCTTACCGGCATTTCGAGCGCGCTCGACGCGAGTCGAACGGCCGCCCGTTGCGCCCCTGGCTCATCCGCATCGCCCACAACCTGGCCTCCAACTACCACCGCGACCGCGCCCGGCGCCCGCAGCGGGTCCTGGACGAGTCGGAGCCGATCGCGGCGCCGCACGGCACCGAGCGGATCGTCGAGGGGCGGGAGGAGCTGAAGAGCGTGATGGAGCACCTGCAGCACCTGCCCGACGACCGCCGTGACGCCCTGATCATGCGATTCGCTCTCGGCATGGACAACCGCGAGATCGCCCGCTCGCTCGGCCGTTCCGACGGAGCGACCAAGGTCCTGATCCACCGGGCGATCAAGCAGCTCGAGGAGGAGATGAGCGTCAATGGCGGCTGAGACTCCCGGCGACGTCGAGAGCCTGCTGCGCTCGGCCCTGCGGCCGATCGAGCCGCCGGAGAAGCTCTCCGGCCGGCTCGAGGAGACTCTGAGCGCGGTCACCGAGGCGGCCGCGGAGGAGCTCTCGGCCTGGGCCGAGGAGCTCTCCGAGTCCGAGCTGCGCTCGCTCCGCGACCCTCGCAACTGGGTCCGGCCGGCCGCCGCAATCGCTGCCGGAGGGGTCGCTGCCGGCGGGCTCGTCCTCGTTGAACTGCGCCGGCGCAAACGGCCGTCGCGCTTCTCGGAGCTGGCGAACCAGGTCTCGGAGATCGCCGATCAGGTCCGCGACCAGGTCCGCAACCGCCGCGACTGAGCTAGGTGGCCGCCGCCGTCCGAGTCACCGGGCGAGAGGCGAGGTACGCGATCACGCCGGTGATTCCCAGGATCAGGTGCAGCACGTTGTCCTCGTTGTTGACCGGGACCAGCTTGATCAGCACGTCATCCTTGGCGACGAATGTGATCCCGCCGTCCCCTGTGGCGATGAACCCGAGCACGCAGAGAACGATGTAGAGGATCCCCACGAAGAGAGCCGCCCCCCGCGCGGCGGAACCCGCCGCCACCAGCAGCAGCGCCCCGATCGCGATGTGGACGACGTTGTGCCAGCCGTTCACCGACAGGATCCCGAACACGTCATCGGTCCTGATCGAATCCCCCGTAGCGAAGCTCGCCTCGTAGAAAAAGCCGATGATCCCGGCGATGACCAGGACTCCGCCGACCAGCAGGCAGTAGAGCCTTGCGGGACTTGCCTCATCCATCGCTACCTCCTTGCAGCCATGATCCGTTTTCGTGAACTGCTCGTAGCCATGTTCGTGGGAGGTCGTCAAGTAGATCACTGGGAGATGACGAGGTGACCCGGGCGGAGGTGCAGCGCCTCGCGGACGAGGACCTGATGCCCCTGGTCGCGCGCGAGGACCCGCTCGCCTTCGAGGTCTTCTACGACCGCCACGCCGGAGCCGCCTATTCGCTGGCGTATCGCATAGTCGGCAGCCGGACCGCCGCCGAGGACGTCACCCAGGAGGCGCTGCTCTCCATCTGGCGCAGCGGCGCGCGCTACGACCGCGCCCGCGGCAGCGTCCGGGCCTGGACGCTCGGGATCGTCCGCAACCGGGCGATCGATCTCCTGCGCAAGGAGTCCGGCCGGTCACCGAAGCTCGCCGCCGGCGGCGAGGAGCTGCTCGAGCGGAGCCCCTCCGACGAGCTCACCGACACCGAGGCGCTGCGCCGCGAGACGGCTCGCGAGGTGCGGGGGGCCATCAAGGACCTTCCCGACGATCAGTCACGGGTGATCCAGCTCGCCTATTTCGGCGGCTTCAGCCACTCGGAGATCGCGGAGATGCTGAACGAGCCGCTCGGGACGGTGAAGGGCCGGATGCGGCTCGGCATGGACAAGATCAGAGCGACCCTGGCGGAGGGCTGGTGATCGGGGACCATCCGGATAGAGACGATCTGGTCGCGTACTCGCTCGAGGCGCTCGACCCGCGCGAGGCTGCGGCCGTCGAGGCTCACGCACCGGGCTGCGCTCGCTGCACCAGGGAGCTCGAGGCGCTCGCTCCAGCCGTTGCCGTGCTCGGCGAGTCGGTCGAACAGCTCGAGCCACCGCCCGAGCTGCGTGAGCGCGTGCTGGCGATCGTCCACGAGGAGGCCCAGGAAAAGCGGACCCCCGCTGATGAGCCCGGGGCGGGGGAGGCCGCGACTGTGCGCCGGGAGCGCCGGGGCTGGCGCGGGCTGATGCTTCGTCCCGCGATGGGCCTGGCGGCTCTCGCGATCATCGCCGCCGGCGTCGGCGGCTACCTGGTGGCCGGCAATGGCGGCGGTGGAGGAGGCGCCGAAACGGTGCCGGTCGTCGCCCAGCAGGGCATCGGCGGCACGCTCGCGGTCGGCGACACCTCCTCGATGCTCGACCTGCACGGCCTGCACCAGCTGAGCGGGCGCGAGGTCTACCAGGTGTGGGTCGCCCACGGCTCGAGCCTGCGACCCTCCTCCAACTTCATTCCCGACAGCTCAGGCCGCGCGATGACCGCGGTCGACGGCCGTCTCACCTCCGGTACCAAGGTGATGGTGACCAGGGAGCCGCACCCGGGGCGCACAGCTCCCACACCCCCGATCCTGCTCAGCGCGACCGTTCAATAACAGCGGACCCACGGCCTGTCTGATCTAGGCTGGCAAAGCCATGGAGGCTTCGACTCAGCAGCGCCAGACGTGTTACCGCCACCCCAATCGGGAGACCGGCGTCTCCTGCTCGAACTGCGGGCGCCCAATCTGCCCGGAGTGCATGACCTCGACGCCGGTTGGCATGCGCTGCCCCGAGTGCGCTCGCCAGACCACCAAGGTGCGGGTCGGGCAGGGAGCGTTCAGCCCGACCGCCGGGAAGATGCCCGCGACGATCGCCCTGATCGCGATCAACGTGATCGTGTTCCTGGTCGAGCTGGCGGGTGGCGGAGCCGGACAGTTCAGCGGCGGCGGATCGGTGATCCACGATGCGGGACTGCGTGGTCCGGAGGTGGCGAATGGCGACTGGTGGCGGGTGATCACCGGCGGCTTCCTGCATGCCGGTTTTCTCCATCTGCTGCTCAACATGTACGTCCTCTACGTCGCGGGCAGCATCCTCGAGCCGGGGATCGGCACGCCGCGCTTCCTCGGCATCTACTTCGTCTCGCTGATCGCGGGCTCGCTGGGCGCGCTGCTCCTCGATCCCAACACGATCACGGTCGGCGCCTCGGGCGCGATCTTCGGCCTGATGGCGGGAGTGATCGTAGTCGCGCGCGGCAGAGGGGTCGAGCAACTTGCCCAGCAGTTCGGGCTCTTCGTGATCCTCAACCTGGTGCTCACCTTCTCGATCCCGGGGATCTCGATCGGGGGGCACATCGGCGGCCTGGTCGGGGGCGCGGTCGCAGCGCTGCTCGTGATCTTCGTCGAGCGGCGGATGAGCGGTCGGCCCGGCTTCACACTGGAGCTCGCCGGGATCCTGCTGCTGATCGCGGCAACGTTCGCCGGGGCGTTAGCGGTAGCGGGTTAGCCCGCGGAGCCGGCCCGTCACGGCACCGGCGACCTCGAGACCGACGCCCACTGCGCGGCGAGCAAGCCCGAACCCGAGCCCGGCCGCGCGTCCAGCGACCTTGACCGGCAGCTCGACAAGGGAGGTGGAGCCGTCGTTCGGCACCCATTCCTCGGTGTCGGCCGGCGGCGGGGGGGCGGCCTGCGGCGCCGGCGGCTTGATCCCGACCTTTTCGGCCAACGTGTCCTCGCGCGTCTTGGCACCATCGCCATTGCTCGCCTTATGACTGGCTGTGCTGGCAGTCCGCGATGAGGCGGCGCGCCGCTCGGCTTCCCTCTTCAGGTCCTCGACCGATCCCTTCAGGGTCGTCTTGTGTGCCCGCCGGGCGACGGGCCCCGGCAGCGGGATGCCCACCTCGAGGCCGAGCTTGTAGGTCGCGCGGGTGCGGTCACCCCCCAGGTCCTCGAACAGGTAGTGGCCATCGGCGCCGTTGATGCCGTTGCCCTCGACGAAGTCCCACTCGATCCGCTCGGGCTGCTCGTAGCTGTAGTCGAGCGTGTAGTCGACCTTCCGGACCTTGGCGTCGATGAAGAGGCGAACGCGCTTGCCGCGGCCCTTGCTGTCCCAGTCGAGCACCTCGGTGTCGACGACGGCGCCCTGCCAGGAGGGGAAGGTCTCGTAGTCGATGATCGCGGCGAAGCAGGTCTCGATGGGCGCGTTGATCTCGACGCTGTGCTCTGCCCAGTTCAAGCCCATGATCTCTCCTCGACCCGCTCGAACGGGACGCCGTGCGGGGCGTCAACCCTATCCGGGTGCAGCAGATGGGCGAGCAGCTCGGTGCCTTCGACCAGACGGGGTCCGGGTCGTGAGAAGGACGCCGCAGCGTCCACTGCCCAGATTCGCTCCGCGCCGATCGCCGCCACCTCTGCCGGATGCCCGCGGACCTCGGCGCGCGCCTGAGCCGCGTCCCACCCGCAGGGCATGGCCACGACGACATCGGGCCTCGCCTCCGCGATCTCGTCCCATTCGGCGGTCCGCGACTTCACCCCGGCGATGCCGAGAACGTCCCTGCCGCCCGCGATCTCGATCATCTCGGGAACCCAGTGACCACCGATGAACGGCGGATCCAGCCATTCGAGCGCGAGCACGCCCGGCCTGGAGGCCCCTGCGACCGCCCGGCGGACATCCTCCAGGCGCCGCTCGAGGTCGTCGCGCAGAGCAATCGCCCGGTCGGCGACGGCTGTCGCCTCGCCCAGGCGCGGGATGTCCGAGAGGACCTCCTCGAGGTTCGATGGGTCGAGGGAGATGACCCGCGGCCGGCTCGGAAGCCGGGACGCCACCGCCACGACGTCGTCGTAGGAGACCGCGCAGACTTCGCAGACCGCCTGGGTGACGATCAGGTCGACGTCGAGCTCGGCCAGGGCCGGCTCGTTGAGCTCGTAGAGATGGCGGCCCTCGCTGATCAACCGCCTGACCGCGGCGTCGATCTCGCCCGCGGTAGGTCCGGCGGCGGTGTTTGTGGCCGCCGTATCCGTATATGAGGGCACGAGGCTTCGCGTCAGATGAGGCTTGGCCGCCGCCTCCGGCGGGTAGTCGCACTCGTGGGTGACGGCGACGACTTGATCGCCCAGGCCTAGGGCGAATAGCATCTCGGTCGCGGACGGAACCAGGCTCGCGATTCGCACCCGACGAATATGGCACTTCTGAGCGACGAGGAGATCAAGGAGGGGCTCAAGGGCCTCGACGGCTGGCGTCAGCGTGGCGAGTACATCGTCAAGAGCTTCGATCGCGGGGATTTCGTCGGCTCGGTCAAGTTCGTCGGCTCCATCGTCGGGCCGGCCGAGGAGATGGGCCACCATCCGGATATCGCGATCTCCTGGAGCCAGGTGGAGGTGGCAATCTCGACCCACTCCCAGGGCGGGATCACCGAGAACGACTTCGAGCTGGCGAAGAAGGTGGAGGAACTCGCCTAACGGCGCGGGTGGCAGCGCCGCCCGCAGGAGATCGTCGGCGATCGCGTCGTCGCGCCGGAAAACGATCCGCCCGTCGCGGCCGCGACGGCGGTGCCGTCGACCGGGGCGGTCGCCGGCGGCCACGGGAGGCGCCGAAAGCGCCGACGCAAGCATCGACGGAAACACCGTCACAGCGTCCGGTAGCCTTGGCCCGTCGCCAGTGACCGACGACGAACCCCCTCGAAGTACGCGCGCCCATCGGGGCGTAAGGACCATCAAACGGGTCGCGCGTGTGCGCGCCCTCGCACGAGCTGAACCGCGGCAGCGACCATGACCGCTGTCCTCCTCGTTCTGCTGCTCGTCCTGATCGTCGTCAATGGCGTCTTCGTCGCCGCGGAGTTCGCGCTGGTTCGCTCGCGCCGTTCCCGGCTCGAGCAGCTCGCGAGCGAGGGGAGTCGCCGCGCCTCGGTGGTGCTCACCGAGCTCGACCAGATCAACGAGTACCTCTCGGCCTGCCAGGTCGGGATCACGATGGCCTCGATCGGCATCGGTGCGCTCGTGGAGCCCGCCGTCGCCACGCTCATCAAACCGGCGTTCGGGGCGCTTTCGCACGGCGTCGCGGTGACGATCTCCGTGGCGATCGCCTTCGTCCTCGTCACCTCGCTGCAGATCTCGGTGGGCGAGCAGGTCCCGAAGCTGATCGCCATCTCGCGCCCGGAGGGAACGGCCAGAGGCCTAGCGATCCCGCTGCGCTGGTTCCGGCGGATCAGCGCTCCGTTCACGCTCGGGCTGACGTGGGTCGTCAACGGGATCGTGCGGATGTTCGGGGTGCGGCCGGGCGAGCTGGAGGAACAGCCGACCTCCGAGGACCTTCAGGTACTGATCTCGCAGTCGGCGGTCGGTGGCAAGCTCGACCCCGGAGAGGCCGTGATGCTACGCGGCGTCTTCCACCTCCACGAGCAGGAGGCCCGAGAGGTGATGACCCCGATCCCGGCCGTCGTCACCGTCAACTACTCCGCCAACGTCTCCGACGCGCTCAACCTGTGCACCTCCTCCGGCCACAACCGCCTGGTTGTGGTCGAGGACGGCAACGCGGACCGGGTGCGCGGCATCGTCCACGCGCTGAGGCTGGTCCGGCTGATGATGGCGGAGGGTCCCGAGGCGAAGGTCGAGTCGGCCGTCAGGGACGCCCTGATCGTCCCCGAGACCAAGCCGCTCGACGACCTGCTCACCGAGCTCCAGCGGCAGCGCTCGTCGATGGGAGTCGTCGTGGACGAGTACGGCAGGACGGTGGGAATCGTCACCGTCGAGGACATCCTGGAGGAGGTCGTTGGCGAGATCGAGGACGAGACCGATCCCCTGGCGGGGTCCCTGCGCCAACTGGCGAATGGCGACTGGTACGTCCGCGGGCACGTTTCGCTCGGCGATCTCGCGGATCGCGGCATCGAGCTGCCGGTCGACACCGACGCATACAACTCGATCGGGGGATACGTCTTCGGGGAGCTCGGCCGTCTGCCGAAGCGAGGCGATCTGATCTCCGCGGACGGTTTCGAGATCCGGGTCGAGTCGGTCCGGGAGAACCGCATCGAAGCGGTTCGGATCCACCCAAGGAGTGCGTAACCCGCAGGTTGCAGGAGTTTTCCCCTTCCGTCCGTTTAGGGCTCTAGCTTCACGGAAATCCAGCGTTTGGTCTGAGGAGGCCACATGTGGGTCGTCCGGTTCAGTGACAAGCAGCTTGAGGTGGTCAGGGCGGTGCTTCGCTCCGAAGAGCACCGAGGGCCGGCACTGGAGGGGGCACTGGAGGCCCTCGACCTGGCCCGTTGGGATGAACTCCCCGAGGCCCAGCTCCCCTGGGGCGAGGTGGAGGCGGAGGCGAGCAAGCAGGGCGTCTCGGAGGCCGATGTGATCTGGGATCGTTCCGGCCGCCATGACGAGCCGGCGGTACCTCCCATCGGAACGAAGTCCCGCGTCAAGCGCAAGGGCAAGCAGGCCGCGTAGCCTGGCCGCGCTCGCGCTGGCGGGGATGGTCCTCGCCGGCTGTGGAGGATCGGGCGGCTCCGCGCAGCCGAATCGGTTCGACGGCGCCCGGGCGATGGCGCTCATCCAGCGCCAGGTCGCGGTGGGGCAGAGGCCGGCTGGGTCGCCCCAGCTGCGTCGGCTGGCCGACGAGCTTCGGCCGATGCTCCCCAACGGAACCTTCGAGCCGTTCTCGAGCAGGGGGCCGCAGCAGGGACTGCGGAACATCGTCGGTGTCCTGCCCGGCCGGCCGCCGGCGATCCTGATCGGCGCCCACTACGACAGCGAGTATCACCCGAAGGGGTTCGTCGGTGCGAACGACAGCGCGGCCGGCACGGCGGCTTTGATCGAGCTGGCGCGCCGCCTTCCGTCTGAGCTGCCGCGGGACCATCGCGAGATCCGCTTCGTGCTCTTCGACGGCGAGGAGGACCCACCGGGATGCGGCGACCAGGACTTCCAGTTCTGCGCGCTGCGTGGCTCCCGCGCGTACGCGGCGGCCCACCCCGGACAGGTCGGCGACATGATCCTGCTCGACTACATCGCCAACCGCGGAGCGCGGATTCCCCGGGAGACGAACTCGAGCGTCCCGCTCTGGGCCGAGCTTCGCAAGGCGGCCGGCGAGGTGGGCACCGAGGACGTCTTCCCGGACGGGACGCAGGAGCCGGTCCTCGACGACCACATCCCGTTCCTGGAACAGGGCATCCCGTCAATCGACCTGATCGACTTCTCCTACCCCTACGCCGACACGGTCGACGACACTCCGGACAAGCTCGATGAAGCCGTCCTCGACAAGGTCGGGGAGACCGTCTCCCAGCTCGTCATCAACCTCAGCGGTCAGTCGTAGTCATAGAATCCGGCGCCGGACTTGCGCCCGAGCTGGCCCCGGTCGACCAGCCACATCAACCGCCCGGGCGGCCGATGGTGCTCCTCCTGGCTGTCGGCGTAGAGCGCCTCGCCGATCGCGACCGCCACGTCGATGCCGACCAGGTCGAGCAGCGCGAGCGGCCCCATCGGATAGTTGGCCCCAAGGGTCATGCAGCGGTCGACGTCCTCGGCCACCATCCCGGTCTGCTCCATCAACCTGACCGCGTCGAAGAGGTACGGGAAGAGCAGGCGGTTGACGACGAAGGCGGGCTCGTTCGGGACCTCGACGACGGTCTTGCCGATCGACTCGCACCAGTTGCGGGCGCGTGGACCGATCTCATCGCTTGCGGTCTCCGGGATGCACAGCTCGACCAGGTCCATCCGCACCACCGGATTGAAGGGATGGAGGCCGAAGGTGCGCTCCGGGTGGCCCGCGCCCGAGGCGATCTCGTCCAGCGAGAGGGAGGAGGTGGTCGTCGCCAGGTCGGCGCCTCCCGCCGAATCCCCGACGGTCTTCAGCAGCTCGACCTTCGGCGGGAGCTCCTCGACGATCGCCTCGACGACGACGTCGCACGAGGCGAGGTCGGCGGCCTGGGTGGTCACCTTGATCCGCTTCGTGTCGGCGCCGTCGACCTTCGCGCAAAGCGAGTGGGCCTGCTCCTCCGCCTTCCATGCGGATGCGTCGGAGCGCGCGAGCAGGACCACGGTGGACGCCGAGCTGGCACAGGCCGCGAGGCCGCACGCGATCGTGCCGCTGCCGGCGATACCTGGCCGCTCATATGTCTCGAATTCCGCCACGGGCGGGGTGTGTATCACGCACACCCTCGGGCCAGGCGCACCGGTGCGGCTTTCTACTTGGAGGTGCCGGTGCTCCCCACCGTGGCGGGAGGGTGGCCGAGCCTCGAAGCTGGACCGACCTATTCCCGAGAGGAAGGAACGCAATGAGATCCAGGACATGGCTGCCACTCGCCGGTGTGACCGTGGTCGCTGGGCTCCTATTCGCGGGCTGTGGCGCGAGCAAGGGCTCCGACGTCTCCACGAGCGCTGCTGCCGCCCCTCAATCGACGACTTCGACCGACGCGTCCGGCAACACGCTCACCGTGAAGATGGGGGATTACTCGTTCACCCCATCGGACCCGACGGTCAAGGCCGGCGCGCTGACCATCAACGCGCCCAACGACGGACAGATCCAGCACGAGCTCGTCGTCCTGAAGACCGATGAAAACCCCGCCTCTCTGCCCCAGAAGGGCGCCGAGGTGGACGAGGACGGTCTCGAGGCCAAGGGTGTGAAGAACGAGGGCGAGATCACGGACGTCGCTCCGGGTCAGACGAAGAGCAACCAGTTCAACCTCACCCCCGGCAAGTACGTGATGATCTGCAACGTCCCCGGCCACTATGCCCAGGGGATGTACGGGAGCATCACCGTCAAGTAGCGGGTCGCACAGCCATCCTTGACTGGCTGACTCGCCAGTCAATCGGTGTATGCTCTGGTCTACAAGGCTTGGTTGCTTGAAGAAACCGACTGAGGAGGCCCGAGGTGGCTGAGAACGGAAAGTTCAGTGGACGCGAGGTAGTGATCGTGGAGGCCGCCCGGGTGCCGGTCGGCCGCGGGCACGAGGAGAAGGGCTATTACAAGGACACCCACGCCTCGAGCCTGCTCGCGAAGTCCTATGACGAGGTCCTCAAGCGGGCCGGCGTCGACGGTTCGGAGGTCGAGGATGTCGTCGCCGGCTGTGTGCAGCAGTTCGGTGAGCAGGGCATCAACATCGCCCGCAACGCCTGGCTCGAGGCCGGCCTTCCGATCGAGACGCCCGCCACCACCGTCGACCGCCAGTGCGGCTCGGCCCAGCAGGCCGTCAACTTCGCCGCGGCGCTGATCGCCTCCGGCGTCCATGACGTCGCCATCGGCGGCGGCGTCGAGCACATGGGCCACATCTCCTTCGCCGATTCCGCCGAGGTGATGAAGGAGCATGGCTTCGCCTTCTCCCCGGCGCTGATGGAGCGCTACAACCTCGTCCCGCAGGGCATCTCGGCCGAGATGATCGCGGACAAATGGGAGATCCCCCGCTCCGAGATGGATGAGATCGGCCTCCGCTCGCACCAGCTCGCCCATCAGGCGACCGAGGAGGGCCGCTTCGAGCGCGAGATCATCCCGTGGAAGAACAACGGCGACACCTACGTCACCGACCAGGGCATCCGCCCGCCGACCGAGGAAAGCGCCGAGAAGCTCGCCTCGCTGAAGCCCGCCTTCAAGGAGGACGGCCGCGTCACCGCAGGCAACTCTTCGCAGGTCTCCGACGGTGCCGCGGCGGTGCTGCTCATGACCCGCGAGAAGGCCGACGAGCTCGCCCTGAAGCCGCGCGCCAAGATCGTCGACCAGACGACCGTCGGTGTCGACCCGGTGATGATGCTCACCGGACCCATCCCCGCCACGCAGCTGATCCTGAAGCGCAACGGGATGAAGATGGACGACATCGACCTGGTCGAGATCAACGAGGCCTTCGCTTCCGTCGTCGCCGCCTGGCGCCGCGAGCTCGAGCCCGACATGGACCGCGTCAACGTCAACGGCGGCGCGATCGCGATCGGCCACCCGCTCGGCTCGACCGGCGCGCGCCTGATCACCACGCTGCTCCATGAGCTGGAGCGCTCCGACAAGGAGACCGGCTTGGTGACCATGTGCTGCGGCGGTGGGCTCGGCACCGGCACGCTGATCCAGCGCGTCTAGGGGCGCTCGACGTCTGCGGCGCGTTTCGCTCGGTCCTTGCAGGTAGAGCGCCCGCCGGGCGGCGAAGCAATCTCACAACTGACGACGGATAGCCGTTGAGGTTGTGATGGCCTCGAGGCCCGCGGGAGCGCATGCCAGAAAGCCGGCGTTGAGCTGGAGCGCGGACGACCGCGCGCTGATGCGCGCGGACAAGGTACTCCGGCGGGTGATGGAGGAGCGGGGGCCCCTCGACCCGAAAATCGACCGGCGCGGAAGCAGGCCCGATCCGTTCGAGGCAGTCGCGCGGGCGATCGTCGGTCAGCAGCTCTCCACCAAGGCGGCGCGGTCGATCTGGGAGAAGCTGCTCGCGCAGTTCGACGGGGAGACCCCGGCACCCGAGGCGCTGCTCCGCAAGACGAGGCAGACCCTCCGCAAGGCCGGCCTCTCCAACATGAAGGTCGAGTTCCTCAGGGATCTCGCGCAGCGCGTCAAGGATGGCCGGCTCGATTTCGGTCGCATCAAGGACCTGCCCGACGAGGACGTGATCGCGGCGCTGATCGAGGTGAAGGGAATCGGCCGCTGGACCGCCGAGATGTTCCTGATGTTCCACCTCGCCAGGGAGGACGTCGTGTCGGTAGGCGACCTGGGGATACGGCGCGCGGTGCAGATCGCCTACGGGATGGACGATCTCCCCGGACCGGAGGAGCTCGAGCGGATCGCGGACGAGTGGCGGCCTCGCCGCACGCTCGCCTGCCTCTATCTCTGGCGTTCTCTGGACAACACACCGACCTAGCGGATAGCGTCAGCCCACAAGCCGCGGCCAGGGGGGTCACCGGAACCGTGGAGTCCCCAACTACGAAAGGGAGATATGAAGCTCAACGCGACTCTTGCGGTCGCCGTCGCGCTGGCCCTGGGCGGCATCGCCGCCGGCTGCGGCAGCAGCAACGACGACAGCACCACCTCCACCGCGGCGATCTCGAAGGCAGACTTCGTGGCCCAGGCGAACCAGATCTGCAAGCAGGGGAATGCCGAGGTCGAGCAGGCCGGCAAGCAGCTCGGAAACGTCAACGAGGCCCAGCTTGAGGATTTCGTTGCCAACACCGTGGTGCCGAACATCCAGAAGCAGGTCGACGGCGTCAAGGCCCTCGGCGCTCCCGCCGGCGAGGAGGCCCAGCTCAACGAGCTGATCAGCGTCACCCAGGCGGACCTCGACCAGCTCAAGGCCGATCCGTCAAAGATCCAGGACGACCACCTGTTCGACGATTCGAATCAGAAGGCGACCGCCCTCGGCCTGACCGAGTGCGCGGGCTGATCGCTTGGCGGCGCTCGATCGCATCTCGATAGCCGCGATCGGGGATACCCCGGTGGAGCTCGCTGAGCAGGCGAGCTCCGCCGAGGCCGCCGGCATCGAATGTGTGTGGACGCCGGAGCTGTTTCGCAGCTCGGTCACCCAGGCCACCTGGCTCGCCGCCAAGACGGAGAAGGTCAGCGTGGGCACCGGCATCGCCTGGGCCTTCACGCGGAGCGCGTTCATCCTCGCCGTCAGCGCGCTGGACATCGACGAGATGTCCGGCGGGCGCTTCCGCCTCGGCCTCGGGGCGGGGGTGAAGCGGCTCAACGAGACCTGGCACTCCGTCGACTACGGCAAGCCGGCGCCCCACCTGCGCGAGACGATCGAGGCGACCCGCCTGATCATGGAGAAGGCCTCGACCGGCGAGCCGATCCGGTACGAGGGCGAGTACCAGGACATCGACATCAGGGGCTGGTTCCGCCCCCACAAGCCGGTTCGCGACCGCGTTCCGATCTACGCCGCCGCGATGCGCGAGGGGATGTGCCGCATGGCGGGGGACGTCGCCGACGGTTTGATCGGGCACCCGATGTGTCCCGTGCGCTGGCTCGACGAGGTCGTGATCCCGAGCTTCGAGATCGGCCTGCAGCGGTCGGGCCGCACGCGCTCGGACCTCGACTTCATTCCGACCATCACCACGGTGATCGACGACGACGAGGCGCGCGCGCTGGACGCGGCCCGCCGCACCATCGCCTTCTACTCGACCGTCCGCACCTACAAGCCCCTCTGGGAGATGCACGGGTTCGCGGACGCCGCCGAGGCCGCCGGGAACGCGTTCCGGAAAGGCGACCTCGCGGCCGTTCCGGAGCAGATCCCTGACGAGATGGTGGAGGCGTTCACGGCCGCCGGGCCTCTGGACAAGGTCCGTGAGCGGGTGGCCGCCGTCGCTGAGCGCGGCGACGGAGTCTTCCTGACGCCCGCGACCTACTTCATCCCGCCCGAGCAGATCGGCGAGTACCAGCAGCAGATCATCGAGAACTTCGGGCCGGCCTCCTGAATCAAACGGGTCGCGCCGGCGCGCGCCCTCGCATCACAGACCCTCCACGAAAGCCTTGAGCTTCTGCGGGTCGCGCAACTGTGCGCCGTGCCCGAAGCAGACCAGCTCCGGCTCCAGGGCCGCCAGCTTGCGCGCCGACTCCCGGTTCCGCTCGGGATCGGGGGTGAGGGCGGGCTTGGGCTCATGCAGCCCGGGGATCCCGGTGTACTGATCCATGTTCGCCAGCACGTCACCGATGATCAGGACGCGGTCCGACTCGCGCCAGAAGACGACGTGGCCGGCCGAGTGCCCCGGCGCATCGATCACCTCGAAGTCGCCGATCCGATCGCCACCCTTGATCGTCTTGTCGACCTTGTGGCCCGGCCCGTGGAAGATCCGCCAGAAGAAGTGGGCCATGAACTTGTCCGGCTGGCGCTCGGCGATCACCTTGGGATCCTCGGCGGCAGGTACGTCGAGCTCATGGCACCAGAACGGGAGGCCGAGCTTCTCGCAGACATCGCGGCTGGCGCCCTGATGATCGGGGTGGGCATGGGTGAGGGCGTGGGCCGTCACCTCGTGTCCGTCGAGCTGCTTCAGGATGCGGCCCGTGGACTGCCTGCACCCGGCGTCGATCAGGACGTCACCCGCCAGGTAGGCGTTGACGGCCCAGGGCAGGCCCGGCAGGCATTTGACGTGCCAGACGCCGTCCGCGAGCTCCTTCATCAGTGAGCCACCCCAGTGCCGCCTCGCGGGTCGCCGCTGTGCTTCGCGAGCTCCTCGAGTCGTCCGATCTGCGTCTCTCCCTCACGGCGCACCGGGTCGTCCTCGGGCAGTCCCTCGATCAGCTTGCGAATCCGGTTGCGAACCTGAAGTGCGAAGTGCGGGGTCGAGGGTCCGGCCAGCGCGCGGATGTCCTCGACGGTCACACGCCGGGTCAGCCTGTCGGGTCGTTCCGCTTCGCTCATTTCTTCTTCCCGCCCTGGGGCGGTGCCGGAGTGGGCTCGCCCTCGGGGCCGCCGGGCTGAGCGATGCCGCTGCTGGCCGTTCCCTGGGTTCCGGCGGCCGCGCCGATCGGCGCGAGCTCAGCCAGCTCGTCGATCTCCGCCTGAACCTGTCCGCCGATTGCCGTCGCGTCTCCCATCAGCCAGATGTGGTTGTACACGGCCCGGGTCGGGTCCGTCTCGTACCCGGGCTTGATGTCGAGCAGAAAGCTTCTCAGCTCCGGTGGCAGGGCGTCCGCCGTGTCCGTGATCAGGAGCGGTCCCCACTTGCCGCTCGAGGCGAGCGAGGCGGCAGCCGCCGCATCGAGCGGCCGGCCGGCGTTCGCCAGCTCCATGCCGTGCCCGGGGTCGTTGATGTTCCAGCCGAACGAGCCGTCCGAGTAGCGCGCGAAGAGCAGCGCGTTCTGGACCGCACCGGTGGCCCCGACTCGCTGCACCGTCGCGGAGACCCGGCCGACCTGCTGCACGACGTCCTTGGAGATCACCGATTCGGGCCCGAGGATGTAGACCGTCGCGGCGGCGTGACGGCGCAGGGCGGCGAGCGTCGCCGCTGGGACCTGGTTGCGGCCGGTGAACAGCACCGCGTCGCCGGAGCGGGCGGCCCACGCCGCGGCCGGCATCGCGTATCCGGCCTGGTCGGAGCTGACGAGCAGGATGTGCTGAGGCTCCTGCTTGGTGAGCCGCTGCCGGAGCTGGTCGATCGAGTTGGCGATCTCGGCGGGGGAGTCGCCGGGGACCTCCTGTGACTTCAGGCCGGACGGCACGGACGCCCCATCGGCCGAATAGACCTGGACGTCGCCGGAGGCGCCGCCTCCCTGTGGGTCGAGTTGCGCGAGGGCCTGAGTGGTCGCGTCGGGCACGGCGCCATGTTGGCTGACCAGCACGGGAAGCCGCAGCGGAGGCCCGGCGAGAACCGAGGCGGCGATCCCGGCCTGCCAGCCGTCGTCGGGAACGAGCGTCACCGCCTCGAGCTTGGGCGCCTCGGGTGCCGGCGGATGGGTGGCCAGCGCCGCCGCCGCTGCGTCGTCGACCGGGTCCGGGCCGCTGATCCGGGTCGTGTTGCGGGTGGCGACCAGCGGAAAGCCGAGCACACCCACCGGAGCCTGCTGGGCGTTGTCGGTGGCGACGGCGATCGTCACCTCCCGGGTCCCGCCGCCGCCCCCTCCGCCGAAGGGGTTGAGCGCCGCGAGCAGCGCGACCAACCCGACCAGCAGGATTCCGCCGCCGGCGACCAGGGCCCTGCGGTCGACCCTGGCCGGCAGGTCGAAGCGCAGCCAGTCGAGCGCGTTCTGGATTGGGCGGGGGATACGCACGGCGGCGAACGGTACCCAGAACCCCGCCTGAGCCCGATCTGATCGGCACATGCGGTAAGTGGAAGGTTCCACTTCCAGTTCGGGTAAACTGGCTGACTGACCAGTCAGTCAAAACGGGCTGCTCCTCGCTTCGCTCAGAGCACCCTCGCACCCTCCCGAAAGGCAGGCCGTCAGAAATGGATTTCGCGCTCACCGAGGAGCAGCAGGAGCACCGCGACTACGTCCGCAAGTTCTCGCGCGAGGTCATCCGCCCCGTCGCTCGCAAGCACGACGAGGAGGAGAGCACCCCCTGGGAAGTGATCAAGGAGGCGCGCAAGTGGGGCCTGCAGGGCCTCGAGCACATGCAGAAGGTGGGCACCGATCCGGGGGGACAGTTCGGCGTGATCACCGCGGAGGAAATGCACTGGGGCTGCGCCGGGATCGCTCTCGCCGTTCAGGGCTCCGGCCTCGCTGCCGCCGGCATCGCCGCCTCGGGCACTCCTGAGCAGATCGCCGAGTGGGTGCCCCAGTGCTTCGGCACCGACGATGAGATCGCTCTCGGCGCCTACGCGGTCACGGAGCCGCAGGCCGGCTCCGACGTGAAGAGCCTGAAGAGCACCGCGAAGCTCGATGGGGACGAGTGGGTGCTCAACGGGACCAAGGTCTTCATCACCAACGGCGGCATCGCCGACGTCCACGTGGTCGTCGCCACGGTCGACCCGGAGCTCGGACACCGCGGCCAGGCGTCCTTCGTGATCGGCCCCGGGACGCCCGGGCTGCGCCAGGGCAAGAAGGAGTCGAAGATCGGCATCCGCGCCTCCCACACGGCCGAGGTCGTTCTCGAGGATTGCCGGATCCCCGTTGAGAACCTGCTCGGCGGGATGGACAAGCTCAACAAGAAACTCGAGCGCGCCCGCTCGGGGCAGAAGGGTGGCTCTTCCAACGCGCTGGCCACCTTCGAGATGACCCGTCCGATCGTCGGCGCCTCGGCGCTCGGCATCGCACAGGCAGCCTACGAGTGGACCCTGGAGTACCTGGGCGACCAGACCGTGGACGGCGGCAAGCCCGCCCTCGAGGAGCAGCGGATCCAGCAGGTCCTCGCCGACGTGGCGACCGAGATCGACTCAGCCCGACTGCTCGTCCAGCGCGCCTCGTGGATGGGACGCAACGGCATCCCTATGACCGGCGGCCAGGGCTCGATGTCGAAGCTCAAGGCCGGAGACGTGACGATGTGGGCCACCACGACCCTGATGGATCTGGTCGGCCCCTACGCGCAGACGACCGACTGCCCGCTGGAGAAGTGGTTCCGCGACGCGAAGATCTACCAGCTGTTCGAGGGCACGGCCCAGGTGCAGCGTCTGGTGATCTCGCGGATGCAGGCCCGGACCTACCAGGAGCGCTTCGCCCAGGCCGCCGAGGCGGCGGGTCAGGCGGTCAATGGGTCGAGGAATGGTGCCCGGGAGCCCGTAGCCGTCGCGTAGACGGCTTCGCCATCAACGGCGGCCACAAAGACCGCCGCCGGATCTACGGCCGCGGCCAGCGGCCGCGGCCGGCTGCAACCGGCTTTTCAGTAGCCGCCCGCCGGGCGTTCAACCTTTGACGCTGAGATGACGGGATCCAACCGGCTGATGCTGGCGCTCACCGGCGCCGTGGTTGTCTGCGCCTGCGCCCTGCTGGGCGGCAGCGCCTCGGGCCAGAGCCTCACACAGAAGCTCAACACGACGCAGAACAAGCTCTCACACGCGCAGGCTCACGCCGGCGTGCTGACCGGCCGCATCTCACACCAGTCGGCACAGCTGCAGACGCTCACCTCGCAGGTGGCCGCGCTGCGGAACCGCGAGGCCGCGGTGGCCGCCGAGCTGCAACAGAAGCAGGCCGAGTTGGAGGACGCACGGGCCCGCCTCGACTCGCTGAAGCAGCGCCTCCGCCAGGCCGTTCAGATCCTCGAGCGGCGACTCGTTGCGATCTACGAGTCGAGCGAGCCCGACCTGATCACCGTCCTGCTGCAGGCCCACGGCTTCGACGACCTGCTTGCCCGGAGCCAGTACCTACAGACCCTCCAGCACCAGGACAACGACATCGTCTCCCGTGTTCGCGAGCTTCGCAACGAGATGCAGGTCACCGTCAACACGGTCCGCGCGGCGCGCGACGAGATCGCGGCCCGCAAGCACGAGCTCGATGTGACTGCGGCGAAGCTGAAGCAGCGGACGACTCAGCTCGCCACCGCTCGCCGCAAGCAGCACGCCACGCTGGAGCAGGTGCGCAAGCAGCAGGACGACCTCGAGGGTGATCTCAACGACATCTCCCAGAAGATCGCCGAGCAGTTGGGGGCGGGGACGGGAGCGCTGCCCGCCGGGCCGATCCAGGCCGGTGGCCACGGCCTGATCTGGCCGGTGAACGGCCCGATCACGTCCGGGTACGGCCCGCGCAACATCGGCAACGGCTACGAGTTCCATCCCGGCGTCGACATCGGGGTGCCGACCGGTACCCCGATCCGAACCGCCGCCGCGGGCACGGTGACGATCGCCGGGCCGACCGGCGGCTACGGCAACTACACCTGCATCGATCACGGCGGCGGTCTGTCCACCTGTTACGGCCATCAGGAGCGCTTCCTGGTGTCCGTCGGTCAGCAGGTCGCGCAGGGCCAGATCATCGGGCTGAGCGACTGCACCGGCTACTGCTTCGGGCCGCACGTGCACTTCGAGGTCCGGATCAACGGCCAGACGACCGACCCGCTTGGCTACCTGTAGGGCCACGGAAGTCAGGCGCCCACCGTTTTCCGTTAGGCCCCCGGATATCCTGAATAGGACAAATGGCTACCCCGTTATTGGGGTGCCTAAAGCCATACCAATCAGGGACGATGACCATAAGGTGAGTGCGCGCGAATGGCGTGCCGTGCGAGAGGGAGAAACTCACGCGGCCACCAGGACATACACCAACACCCCCGAGAGCTTCATCGTCGGCGTAGGCGCGTCGGGAGCTCTGCTGGCGGGTGCCGCGATCGTCTTCGTCACCCTGGTCGGGCTGGTGTCGTTCAACGTCTGGCCGTCCGTTGTCAACATCTCGGCCGACGGCAACGTCGAGCTCAGCACCGCGACTCCGGGTGGCTCATCCAAGGGCGGCGCGGCCGCTCCGGCGAGCGCCGTGTCCACACAGCTTGCACCGACGACGGTGGGGGCCGGCGCCGGAAGCGGCGCTGCCAACGGCGTCAACACCGGAACGGGTAACGGCCAGGGCGGCAATGGCCAGGGCAACGGCAAGGGCGGCGCTCCGAAGTCCGGCGTGACGCCGCCTCCGACCACCACCGTTCCCCCCTCCATCGAGACCGGTGATATCGGCGGGTCGGGTCCCAGCGCTCCGGGAAGCGCCAGCAAGGACCCCACGCACCCGGTTCATCCGGCACACCCGGACACACCGCACCGAAACGTGTCAGAGGGGACGAATGGCAAGGAGGACGGCACCGTCGATGGTTCGGTCGGCGCGGTGACGGGTAAGGGCCCGTTCATGAGGCCGGTCGATCCCAGCTCCTCCAGCTCGAGCAACTTCAGCTCGGAGGGCGCGCAGCAGACACCGAGCGGAACCAGTCAGCCACCAAACGCGGTCAGCCAGGCGGTCTCGGGTGCGGGCAACACCGTTCAGAACACCACCGACAGCCTCGGCAATGCGCTCGGCGGGAGCAGCAGCACGGGCCTCGGAGGAGTGGTCGGCGGGGTCGGCCGCACCCTGAACGACAACCTTCAGTCGCTGGCCGGCAACCACTAGCGCCGCTCGAGCTCCCGTTCGAGCCACCGCAGCGCCACGCCCTGAAGCTCGGTGTCGTGCTGGACGGTCGTGTGGGCACCGCCCGGGACGATCACCAGCTTGCGCGGCTCGCCCCCCCGTTCGTAGAGTCCCTCGGAGTGATCGCTGGGGATCTGGGTGTCGCCCTCGGCATGCATGAGGATCAGCGGCCTGCCGGCAATCCGCTCGACCGCTTCGCCGACGTCCTGGGCCAGCAGCCAGGCCTCCAGGTCGACGGGATCCCCGGCGCGCATGTCGAAGCGGCCGCTCCTCACCCCGCGGGCCAGGTGGTCCTCGCTCGCCGGGCAGATCGCGACCACCCCCGCGATCTCAGGGGTGGCTGCCGCCGCGAGGATGGCGAGGAAGCCGCCCAGGCTGGAACCTCGCATTGCGATGCGGGCCGAGTCGACGCCGGGCTGGACGGCCAGCAGGTCGACCATCGAGACCACCGCGTCGACCGCCGCACCGGTCATCTCCGGCTCGGACTCGCCATGACCCGGCAGGTCGAAGGTGAGGGCAGCCCAGCCGTTCGCGGCCGCCAGGCGCGCGAAGTCAGCGTGGTTTTCCTTGCGCGAGCCCGCGCCATGGACGACGAGGACGCCGGCGAACGGTGCCGGGGTGTCCGGAAGCCAGATGGCTTACGCGAGGCCGTTTTGACAGCCGTGATGGTCGGGAGTGCGGGGCGGAGCGTCCTCCACCCCGCAATCTTCCCTGTTACGTCACTTCTTCTTGCACTTCTTGGCCGCGACCGCGGACTTCTTGCCCTTCTTCTTGCACTTCTTCTTCCCGGGGGTCGTCGCCGAGGGCGTTACCCCGACCCCGGTGAGCGGAGCTTGCGGTTCGGACGAACTCGCCGAGCCACGCAGGGTGCCCGACTTCGATCCGGGGCTCGTCGGCGCGAAGACCACCGATGCCGTGCAGGTCCCGTTCGGCGGCAAAGTGCCTCCGCAGTTACCGGGCGTTACACGGAAGTCGTCGGAATTGAAGACCTCCGGGAACGGGTCGTAGTTGCTCACCGAGCTTGCCTTCAGCGTGAACGACTTCGGCGCGCTACTGGCGCCGATGGCGACCTGGCCGAAGTTGAAGCTGGACGGGGTCCAGGTCTCGCCCGCGGCGGCAGCGTTGACGGCCATCGCCACGAGCAGCCCCACGACCAACGATGAGAGGAGGACGAGTCTGCGCATGCTTCTCCCTTGATCGCCCCCTGTAGCTGCTGACCCTCTCAGCACCCTTCGCCGAACGCAATAGTCAGTTTTGCCCATATCCGCCCGACCGCGCCCAGGCCATGCCGTCAGAATTGGCCCTCGCCATGAGGGCTGACGCCGAAAACTCAGGTTCGGTGGATGTAAGGGCGCGCGACAGCGCGACCCGTGATGTGACGGACCCGATCGCGGCCTCGCCGGTCTACCCGGCGGGCTCACGCGTGAACGAGCGCGGCCATCTCGAGATCGCCGGCTGCGACGTGGTCGAGCTCGCCGAGCGCTTCGGCACGCCCGCCTACGTCTACGCCGAGGACGACATCCGCCAGCGCGCCGAGGAATACACGCGCGCCTTCGCGGAGCGCACGGACGCCTTCGAAGTGATCTACGCGAGCAAGGCGTTTCCCTGCACGGCCGTATATCGGCTGATGCGCGACGCCGGTCTCTCCGTGGACGTGGCCTCCGGCGGCGAGCTCCACATGGCTCTGGCCGCCGGGTTCGACCCGGCGCTGATCCACATGCACGGCAACAACAAGACCGAGCGGGAGCTCCGTTACGCGTTCGACTCAGGGGTCGGCCATCTGATCCTCGACTCGTTCGACGAGATCGAGCTCGCGGACCGCCTGCTGGACCGTCCACAGAAGGTGCTGATCCGGGTGACGCCCGGGATCAAGCCCTCGACCCACGACTACGTCCAGACGGGCCAGCTCGACTCGAAGTTCGGCTTTGGCCTCGCCGACCGGCTCGCAGAGCGGGCCGTGGAGCGGGTGCGCGACTCCGCGAACCTGGAGCTGGTCGGCCTGCACGCCCACATCGGCTCCCAGATCTTCGAGCTCGAGCCCTACGTGAAGGCGATCGAGGTGATCGCCGACTTCTGCGACTCCGTCGGCCTGCAGCCGGAGCTGCTCAATGTCGGCGGTGGTCTCGGGATCGCCTACCTGGACACCGACGAGCCGCCGTCGATCGAGGACTACGTCGAGGTCAAGGTCCGCGGCGTCCAGCGGGTCTTCGACCCCGCGCCGAGGATCCTGGTCGAGCCGGGCCGCTCACTGGTCGGCAACGCGGGCGTGACCGCCTATCGCGTCGGGACGGTCAAGGAGATCCCGGGCGTGCGGACCTACGTCGCCGTCGACGGAGGCATGTCGGACAACCTGCGCCCGATGCTCTACGGATCCCGGTACGAGGCGGTGATCGCCGACCGGCCCGCCGAGACGCCGGAGACGCTAGCGACGATCGCAGGGATGCACTGCGAGTCCGGCGACGTCCTCGTTCGCGATACCGACCTGGCCGCTCCTCGCGTCGGCGACGTCCTCGTGACCCCCGCGACGGGGGCGTACGGGCACGCGATGGCGAACAACTACAACGGCGTGCCCAGGCCGCCGGTGATCTTCTGCCGCGAAGGCGAGGCGAGGGTCGTCGTTCGCCGCGAGACGTGGGACGACCTGCTGGCCAGGGACGAGTGATGACCGAGACTGTGAACGTCGGCATCCTCGGGAAGGGGACGGTTGGGTCAGCGTTCCGCCAGCTGCTCAATGAGCGCGCCGACATGGTCGAGGAGGTCTCCGGCCGGCGCCCCCGGGTGAGCGGCGTCCTCAGCAGCAAGCAGGGCGACTTCGACCGCATCCTTTCGCGCAGCGACATCGTCGTCGAGCTGATCGGCGGCATCGATCCGGCGCTCGACTACGTCACCCGGGCCCTCAAGGAGGGAAGGCACGTGGTGACGGCCAACAAGCAGCTGCTCGCCCAGCACGGGGAGGAGCTCGTGGCCGCCGCGCGCGAGGGCGGTGCTCAGCTTCGGTTCGAGGCGGCGGTCGCGGGAGCGATCCCGGTGATCCGCGTGGTCCAGGA
The DNA here is from genome assembly GCA_963774305.1 of uncultured Solirubrobacterales bacterium. Taxonomy (GTDB): domain Bacteria; phylum Actinomycetota; class Thermoleophilia; order Solirubrobacterales; family 70-9; genus DASUPK01. The sequence continues at coordinate 248,999 of CAVZEM010000009.1, forward strand.
GAGCCTCGGCGCGATCCCGATCGCGAAGGTCTCCGGGATCGTCAACGGGACGACGAACTACATCCTCACCGAGATGGCGCGCAGCGGCCTCTCCTATGAGGAGGCGCTGAAGCAGGCGCAGGACCTCGGCTATGCAGAGGCCGATCCGACCGACGACGTGGGCGGCGCGGACGCGGCGGCGAAGATGGCGATCCTCGCGCGGCTCGCGTTCGGCGCCCCGGTCGAGCTCAAGGACGTTCCCTACGAGGGGATCGAGCGGGTCAAGCCCGACGACATCGCCTACGCGAAGGAGCTCGGTCTCTCGCTGAAGCTGCTCGGGGTTGCCGAGCGGGTCGGCGAGGGCGAGATCAGCGTCCGAGTCTTCCCCTGCTTCCTCTATCCAGGGCACCCGCTGTCGCCGATCTCCGGCCCGTTCAACGCGGTGATGGTCGAGTCCCCGGCGATCACCGAGATCACCATGTCCGGCCCAGGCGCCGGCGGCCCAGAGACCGCAGCGGCGGTTCTCGGCGACGTCGTCTCCGTGGTCGGTGGCGGGTCGCCGCTCTTCGAGGAGAACGCGAAGCTGAAGGTCGCCAAGGACGTCGAGATGGCCTTCTACCTCCACCTCGAGGTCGATGACCGTCCCGGCGTGCTCGCCCAGGTCGCCGAGGTGCTCGGCGACAACGAGGTCTCTGTGCGGAGTGTGGTCCAGCGCGGCCTCGGTGGAGAGGCGCAGCTGATCATGGTCATGCACCCGGTGAGTGAGAAGAGGTTCGCAGCGGCCCTGAAGCGAATCGCCAAGCTGAAGTTCCTGCGCTCGCCACCTCGCTCGATCCGGGTGATCGAGGAAGAGTTCGGCTAGGCCGCGGCCATGCCCACCCCGCTGATCGAGCGCTATCGCGACCGCCTCCCCCTCGAGGACGGGGATCCCGTGGTCACCCTGAACGAGGGGTCGACTCCGTTGATCCACTCGCCCCGGCTCTCCGAGCGGGTGGAGGCCGACATCTATCTGAAGTTCGAGGGCGCCAACCCGACGGGCAGCTTCAAGGACCGCGGCATGACGGTGGCCGTGTCGAGGGCCAAGGGAAGCGGCGCCGAGGCGATCATCTGCGCCTCGACCGGCAACACCGCGGCGAGCTGCGCCGCCTACGCGGCACGGGCGGGCATGCGCGGGGCGGTGATCGTGCCGGAGGGGAAGATCGCGATCGGCAAGCTGGCGCAGGCCCTGATGCACGGCGCCCGCGTGATCGCGCTGGAGGGGAACTTCGACCAGGCCCTGGAGATCGTGCGGGAGATCGCCAAGAAGCATCCGGTCGAGCTCGTCAACTCCGTCAACCCCTACCGGATTCAGGGCCAGAAGACCGCGGCCTTCGAGACCTGCGACGAGCTCGGCCAGGCCCCTGCCGCCCTCGCCATTCCCGTTGGCAACGCCGGCAACGTCACCTCCTGGTGGGCCGGCTTCCAGGAGTACGGGGAGTCGCCGATCCTCTATGGCTTCCAGGCCGAGGGCGCCGCGCCCCTCGTCGAGGGGCATCCGATCGAGAACCCAGAGACCGTGGCATCCGCGATCCGGATCGGCAACCCCGCTCGCTGGGAGGAGGCGATGAACGCCTTCACGGCGTCGCGTGGCCGCGTCGCCGCCGTCTCAGACCAGCAGATCCTCGACGCCTATCACTGGGTCGCCTCGAACGAGGGCGTCTTCTGCGAGCCGGCCTCGGCCGCCTCGGTCGCGGGTCTCCTCGCGCATGGGCTGCCCGTCGCCGACGGCATGGAGAAGCCCGAGACCGTCGTCTGCGTGCTCACCGGGCACGGTCTGAAGGACCCGGATACCGCCCTGGGCAAGGCCCCGGCGGTTACGGGCTGCAAGGCGGAACTGGCGGCCGTCGAGAAGGCCGTCTTCGACTAGCCGCCTGAAGCTCTAGGCTTGGCGGCGGTAATCGGGGCTGAGAAAGCGAGGGGAGAATGGGACTGTTCAAGTCGATGAAGGACCTGTCCAGCCTGACGAATGAGGCGAAGCAGCTCCAGCGCCAGCAGCAGCAGGAGGCGGGCTACAAGCCGGGGTTCGGCGGTCAGATGCAGCAGATGGGGGACATGATCTCCATGGCGAAGGACCAGGTCGCCGACCTCACGGACAGCTCCGGTGAGCGCGCCGGGATCCTCGCCCAGGGTGTCGGCGGCACGGCGACCATCGTCGGAATGGGGACCCCGGCCCGCGGCGCGCAGTGGTTCAACCTCGACCTCGACCTCGAGGTCGACGTTCCCGGGCGGCAGGGCTATCGGGTGGCCAACTCGTTCATGGTTCCGGCCACCGCCAGCCTGGGACCAGGCGTGACGCTCCCGGTGAAGGTGGACCAGAACGATCCGGCCAAGATCGCAATCGACTGGGATTCGGCGCCGAAGGGCCCTGCTCAGGGAGAGGTGAGGCCCGTCGCCGGCTCCGGCGGCTTCGCGCCCGCGCCCTCACCGTCGGCGGGCGGCGGCGACAGCATCGCCGAGCTCGAGCGGCTCGCCAAGCTCCGTGACTCCGGCGCCCTGACCGACGCCGAGTTCGAGCAGCAGAAGGCGAAGATCCTCGGTTCATAAGCCGCCCCCGCTCCGGATAGCCTCCGGCGCATGACCGCGCGGCGACGGCTGGTCAAGGTGCCGGCTTCATCGGCCAACCTCGGCCCGGGCTACGACGTGCTCGCCGCCGCGCTCGCCATCCACCTCGAGCTGGAGGTGGAGGAGGCGGGGACCTTCTCGGTTGAGGCCGAGGGTCTCAACGTGCCGCTCGACCGTTCCAACCTCTGCGTGCGTGCCTTCGAGTCGCTGCGCCCGGCGGACGGGATCGCCTTCCGCATCAAGAGCGAGATCCCGCTGGCCGCCGGGCTCGGGTCGAGCGCCGCGGCGATCGTCGCCGGGCTGCTCGCGGCCGACCACCTCTACGAGCTCGCCCAGGAGCCCGACGACGTCCTCGCCAAAGCCGCCGAGATCGAGGGCCATCCCGACAACGTGGCCGCGGCGCTCTACGGCGGGTTCGTTGTCTGCGCCAGCGACGAGGGGACGCTCACGGCCACGAAACTCGATCCGCCGCAGGGCGTCGAGGCGGTGGTGGTGATCCCCGCTGAGCAGGTGCCCACCGAGGAGGCCCGCAAGGCGATCCCCGAGCGGGTGCCGCTCGAGGACGCCGTCGCCAACATCTCCGCCGCCTCGGAACTCGTCCTCGGGATACAGCGCTCCGACCTGACCCTCATCGGCCGAGGGCTCGCCGACCGGATACATCAGCCCGCCCGCGCCCATCTCTATCCGCGCTCGATGGAGATCGTGGCGGAGGCTCCGAGGATGGGAGCGATCGGGGCGACGATCTCAGGCGCCGGCCCCACTGTGCTCGTCTGGACCTTCTGGCAGAGCACCGGCGAGGTGATGAAGGCGCTCACCGAGCGGGTTGGAGACTGGGCGGAGGTCCGGCGCGTTCCCTTCTCGCCCATCGGCGCGGACGTGCCGGAGCTGTGAGCTCAGAAGGCAACAGCGGAAGCCTGTCGCTCTGGTCTGAGGACTCGTTCCTCTCGATCGCCTCGAAGGGCTCGATGCTCTCGATCGGGTCCGTCGGCTCGTTCGCCTCGATCGGGTCGATCGGATCGGCCGGGTCGGCGTTCTCCGTCGCGTCGGCCGGCTCGGCGGGCTCGGCGATGTCGTTCGCGTCGGCCGGCTCGGTGCTCTCCGCCCGGGCACGGGACTCGATCCTGGGGGACCCGGAGCGCAGCGACGCGGGGCTGCTCGCGGCGGGGATCCTGGTCGCCTGCGGCGCCGCGATCGCCGGCTGGGCGATCTTGCATCGCTAGCCGGCGGGTAGCGCCTTCGGTCAGTCGAGCAGGCCGACCTGGCGGAGGATCGAGACGGAGTCCGAGTAGACGTCCTTGCGCTTGATCAGGCCGTCCTCGTACGGGATCACGTCGACCCCTCGCCACTCGATCTGCTCGCCGGTGGGCTCGGCGACCAGGTCGCCGCGGCGCATCGTGTTGGAGTGCGTCGCACTCGCGGTCCACTCCTGCGTGACCACGCCGTCGCGGACGTAGAGCCTGCGCGTCTCGAAGTGGAGGTCCGGCCAGCTCTCGAAGATCGAGCCGATGTGTTCCCGGACCTCGTCCGGGCCCTGGGCCGACTCCCCGGCGGTGTGGTTCTCGAAGACCATGTCCGGGGCGTGCATGGACATGATCGCGTCCAGGTCGTGGTCGTTCCAGGCGTCGTTGTAACGTCCGATGGCCTGCTCGAGACTCTGGGCTGAGTCGTCTCCCACGCGAAGAGGATATGTTCGCGTGCCGGGAGAGACAAGGGGCAATCGGACGAGGAGGAGCGATGGCCGAGGGCTACACGATCAAGAGCATCGACGAGTTCGAGGAGATGGAGGGGAGTGGGGGAGCCACCTGGCGGCTCGCCCGCAAGACGCTGGGTGCCGAGTCCTTCGGCTTCAACGTCGTCGACATCGAAGCGGGCGGCGAGATCCCCGCCCACGATCACACCGGTGACAACCAGGAGGAGGTCTTCATCATCCTGGACGGCCAGGGCACCATCGTCACCGACGGCGAGGAGCACGCCGCGCCGGCGGGCACCTTCTGCCGCTTCGCCCCCGAGGTAAACCGGACGATCCGCAACGAGTCCGACGCGAACGTCCGCGCGTTGCTGATCGGCGTCCCGGTCGACAGCGGCTACGAAGGGATGGGGTGGGGGTAGAGCCTCAGCGGCTCACGAGAACTCTTCGAGCGAGCGCATCTGCCGACGCAGCTCGTGATCCCGCTGGTTGGCGGGAACCCCCGATTCGCCGGTCACTGCCTCGTTGTGCGTGACATCGACGATGGCCCGGAAACGCTCGGTCTCCGAGCCGGGGCTTGACGGTTCCCCGACTGCCTGCTCTCCCCCGTTTGCGTTGTCCTGCGTCTTCATCCTTCTCCGTGGTTCCAAACTGTTTTCCCCATGTCCCTGCTGCACTTAGTTGTACCAGGTTTGTGAGCGTTCGCTAAACACTATGTAGAACCGTTCACCAACCTGAAAGTAGCGCTGCGGCAGGCGGTAATGCGAGGGTGTCCGAGCGGAAGCGAGGACAACCCGTCTGATGCCGTTCGCCTCCGCAATTTGCGTGGAAAGCGGACAACGCCGGCTCCATTTCCTTCGGGGAACCGGCGCGGTGCCGGGTGGGTCGCTGCCTATAATCCTGCGCTCCGTCGGTCCAACCCCGTCGCGCGCCCACTCGAAGAAGGCGCGGAACCGGAGTCAAATTGAAGAACTCGTCCCCCCAGCGTGAGCGCTTCTCGCCCGAGCGCGCCTACCGCCCCCGCGTCTCACCCCCGAGCGTGGAGGACAAGGACGCCTGTGCGATCTACGCGTCGGTTCGCCGCGACGCGACACCGGGCCACGAGCCCGTAACCCTCGCACTCGAGTCCCTCCAGAAGATGCTCCATCGCGCCGGCAACGTCGACGGCGAGGGTGATGGCTGCGGCCTGCTCCTCGACATCCCGACCAAGATCTGGGCCGAGGAGGTCCGCCAGGGCGGGCACAACCCGTCGCTGGCGCTGGACGACGCCTTCGCGGTCGCCCACGTCTTCGTCGAGCGCTCACAGGAGCTGGAGAAGGTCCGCCGCGGCGCCCGTGAGCTCCTCGGCAAGGCCGGCTTCCGCATCCTCGCCGAGCGGGTCGGCGCCGTCGACTCCGCCGCCCTCGGGCCGACCGCACGAGAGGAGGAGCCGCAGTTCTGGCAGTTCGCCGGGCTCGTTCCGGAGGCCGCCGACACGGACCGCTCCTGTTTCAACCTGAAGGTCGCCCTGGAGGAGAAGCTCGGCGTCCACGTCGCCTCGTTCTCCGGCCGCACCTGCGTCTACAAGGTGATGGGCAATCCGAAGGTGCTCGGCTCGTACTACACCGACCTCTCGGACGAGCGCGCAGAGACGATCGGCTGCTTCGGCCACAACCGCTACTCGACCAACACCTGGCCGTCGTTCACCCGAGTCCAGCCCTTCGGCGTCCTCGGCCACAACGGCGAGATCAACACCATCGAGCAGCTCCGCCAGGAAGCACGGATGCTGGACGTGCCGATCGGCGAGGGCAACTCCGACTCCCAGGACCTGAACCGGACCATCGAGACGCTGTGTCGCCGACATGGGCTCTCGCTGGCGGAGGCGATGGAGATGGTCGTCCCGCCGATCGTCGACGAGATCGCCGGCCTGCCAGAGGAGCTCCACTCCTTCTACATGTACCTGCGCCAGACGATGGGGCCGTTCGCGCAGGGCCCGGTCGCACTGATCGCCCGCCACCGTGACGAGTGCGTGTTCTCGGCCGACGCGATGGGCCTGCGACCGCTCTGGCAGCTCGAGACCAACCACGACTTCATCTTCAGCTCGGAGCCCGGCGTCGTCTCGGTCGCGGACATGATCTCGGAGCCCAAGCCGATGGCGCCCGGCGAGAAGTTCCTCGTGCTGATCGACCGCGAGCGCAAGCGCTCGACGCTTCACCCGCATGCCGAGATGCTGCGGAAGGTCCGCGAGCGCTGGATGGAGCGGACCGTGACCGACGAGGTCGCACCGTATGACCGCGCGCTCGGGACCGGCGGCCCGCTCGAGGGCCCCGAGATCCCGGGCTACACGGACGCCGGCCCGGAGGACCCCGTCCAGGTCGAGGACCGGGTCCTCTCCGGCTTCGGCTGGCAGCGCGACGACGTCAAGCTGGTCCAGCAGATGGCCGACAACGGCGCCGAGCCGATCGGCTCGCTCGGATACGACGGCCCGCTGGCCGCGCTCTCGCCCGAGCGGCAGAACCTCGCCGACTACTTCAAGGAGACGGTGGCGGTCGTCACCAACCCGGCGATCGACCGCGAGCGCGAGATGGAGCACTTCTCCACCCGCGCCGTCTTCGGCCGCCGGCCGGCTCTCGGCGACCCCGGCGAGGACACCCGGACCGTGGAGACCGATTTCCCGGTGATCCTGGGCGGCCACCACGACCTGGCGCCGTTGCCGCACAGCTCCTACCGCCGCATCGCCAACGAGCAGGGCACGTACGTGCTCGAGGACCTCTGGGCCGCCTTCGGCGATCACGCCAAGGCGATCGACATCGCGCTCCTGGAGTCCGAGACCACTCAGGGCGCGATCGAGCGGCTCCGCCAGGAGGCGGTCCGGGCCGTGTCGGAGGGGGCCGAGCTGCTCGTCCTCACCGACCGCACCGTCTACGACGGCGAGCGTCGCTTCATCGATCCGCACCTCGCCACCTCGGCGATCGATCAGGCGCTGAAGCAGTTCGGAGTCGGCGATGGCGAGGTGAACCTGCGGCGGCGCTGCTCGATCGTGCTGCGCTCCGCCGCGATCCGCAATGTCCACGACGTGATGATCGCCCTCGGCCTCGGCGCGAACGGCGTCTGCCCCTACGTGATGGTCGAGGTGATCTGCGTCGACGACTACGAGAACGACGTCAACAACCTCTGCGCCGCGCTCCGCAAGGGCATCGAGAAGGTGATCTCGACGATCGGCATCCACGAGGTCCGCGGCTACGCGCGCCAGTTCTCGTCGATCGGGATCAAGCTCGAGCTCGCCGAGATCTTCCAGACCGAGGCCTTCGCGGCATCGGATCGGGGCGGCGCCGGCTTCGCGCAGCTCGACGCGGACACCGACGCCCGTCACAAGATCCTCACCGGGGACGAGGAGGCGAAGCCGGCGAAGACATTCCGCTTCTACCCGAAGGTCTACAAGGCGGCGATCGCCGCGGCCAATGGCTCCGCGAGCTTCGACGAGTTCTCGCAGAAGGTTCGCGAGCAGGAGGCGCAGAGCCCGATCTCCATGCGCCACATCATGGGCCTCCGAAAGGAGCCGGATCGCGAGCCGGTCGACCCCTCGCAGGTGGACGCGTCTGTGGGGCACCACGACTATCCCGTCGTGATCAGCTCGATGAGCTTCGGTTCGCAGTCGGAGCCGGCGTTTCGCGCCTACGCCGAGGCCGCCAAGCGGATCAACATCCTCTGCATCAACGGGGAGGGTGGGGAGATCCAGGACATGTACGGCAAGTTCCGCAAGTGGCGCGGGCAGCAGGTCGCCTCCGGCCGCTTCGGCGTCTCGGCGGAGATGCTCAACTCGTCGTACGTCGCCGAGATCAAGATCGGCCAGGGCGCGAAGCCCGGCGAGGGTGGCCACCTGCCTGGAAAGAAGGTGTCCGAGAAGGTGGCCTCGGCTCGAAACGCCACACCCGGGACGGACCTCATTTCACCCTCGAACAACCACGACCTCTACTCGATCGAGGATCTGGCCGAGCTGATCGACGAGCTCAAGACGGTCAACCCGGATCTGCGCGTCTCGGTCAAGGTGCCGGTGGTGCCGAACGTCGGCACGATCGGCCTCGGCATCGCCAAGGCGGGCGCCGACATCATCACCCTGAGCGGGTTCGAGGGCGGAACCGGAGCCGCGCGGCAGCACGCGCTGCGGCACGTCGGGCTCCCCTCGGACATCGGCACCCGCGCCGTCCACCGCGCGCTGATGGAGGCCGGCATTCGCAACCGCGTCGAGATCTGGGCCGACGGCGGCTACCGACACGCCCACGACATCGTGAAGCTCCACTGCATGGGGGCCAACCGGGTCGCCTTCGGCACCCTGGCGATGGTCTCGCTCGGCTGCACGATCTGCCGCGGCTGCCAGCTCGACACCTGCCACGTCGGCATCGCCACTCAGATCGAGACCGTCGAGGAGGCCCAGGAGCACGGCCTGAAGAAGTTCACCCCGCCTGGGGCCGACGCCGCCGAGAGCTGCGCCCGCTTCTTCCAGGCGATGGGCGAGGAGGTCAAGGCGGTCGTCGGCTCGCTCGGCTACGACCGCGCGCAGGATCTCGTCGGCCGCTACGACCTGCTCGAGCAGATCTCGCACCACGACAAGATCGACCTGGCCCCACTGATCACGCCGCTCGAGGAGTTCCTCGATCTCGAGCCGCTCGACCTCCCGGTCGAGGAGGAGGCGCTGGTCGAGGCTCGCGCCGAGGCCGGCCTGGTCCGCGCCAAGCCGATCCGGATGGAGCCAAAGCAGGCCTCCCACGAGATCGCGCAGGTCGCCGAGCGGGTCTTCGACGGCTCCTGCGTGAGCGTCGAGTTCCCCCGCCGCACCGACGCCAACGATCGCGTCCTCGGAGCGGAGCTCTCGGGCGCGATCGCGCGAGCCAGGATCTACGACGGCGCCCCCGAGGGCACCGAGAACGACGAGCTCGCCGAATTGGTCTTCAACGGTGGCTCGGTCGCGGGGCAGGGCTTCGGTGCCTTCAACGAGTGGGGCGTCACCTGCCGGGTCGAGGGCGGTGCCCAGGACGGCGTCGGCAAGACGATGCTGGGTGGGACCGTTTCGATCCTGAAGGGCAAGAACGCCGACGGCAAGCGGGTCAACGGCTCGGTCGGCAAGTCCTTCGCGTACGGCGCCCAGCGGGGCAGGCTCTTCGTCCAGGGCTCCGCCGACTCGCGCTTCTGCATTCGGCTCTCGGGCGCGGACGTGGTCCTCGCCGGCGAGCCGGAGGATCCGGTGGACGACTCAAAGGGCTGCGTCGTCGATCGGGCCAACGCCAAGGGCTTCGCCTTCGAGTACATGACGTCCGGCCGCGCCGTGGTGCTCGGGGACATCGGCCCGTGGGCCTGCGCCGGCATGACCGGCGGCCGTGTCTACGTGCGGATCGACGACGAGCTCAACCTCGATCGCGAGACGATCCAGGGACGACTGGGTGAGGGCGCGAAGGTGATGCTCGAGGAGCTCGATGCGGAGGGCCAGCTCGACATCGAGGACCTGCTCGGCCACTACGCGAACGAGCTGCGGACCACCGATCAGTCCGACGAGGCCGACCGGGTCCAGGCGCTGGCGAGGGATGCCAGGCAGAACTTCCTGATGATCATCCCCGAAAAGGTTCAAGCGGATCCGAGTATCTCGACGGAGTAGGTTTCCGGCATGCCTGCGGACGGCCCGATCCTGATTGCCTACGACGGATCCGAGCAAGCTCGGGAAGCCATCAGCCAGGCCGGCGCGCATCTCAAGGGAGACCGCAAGGCCCTCGTGCTGGCCGTCTGGGAGCCGATCGAGGCGATCCCGTTCTGGGGGGCTCCCGCCTCACGGGTGCCGACTGAGATGCTCGACCAGATCCGCGACGAAGCGGCGCGGGTGGCCGACGAGGGGGCGGAGATCGCCAAGGGAGCCGGGTTCGACGCCGAGGCTGAGGTCGCAGAGGGATCGCCGATCTGGAAGGCGATCGTCGATGCCGCGACGAGCAGGGGCGCGTCGCTGATCGTGATGGGATCGCACGGTCGCAGCGGGCTCGGCTACGTGGCCATGGGGAGTGTCGCTACTGCCGTAGCGCACCACGCCACGGTTCCCGTGATGATCTGCCGCCAGGGCAGCTAGTCGTCCCCGGATTCGCCCCCGCCGGACGGTGCGGGGGCCGGGGTCGGCACGGGCACCGTTACGGTCGTCGTCGACGTGGGGGTGGAGTTCGTGGTCGGTCGCGGCTTGTGGCCTGACGGCCTTCGGATGGCGGGGGAGAGTGAGCGGCCCGCGGTGGCTGGCTCCGATGAGATCCCGATGTTGGTGCTGACCGCCCTGGTCGCGAGGAACGCGATTGCAGCGGCAACCAGCAGGCCGAGCAGCGCCAGAAGCGGCCAGCGGAGCGACGAGACGGTCACGTCACCCTCCCCGGCTTCTCGGCGAGGAGAGGCACGCCCGGCAGGTCGAGCACCGCTCTGGTCCCGCCGCCCTCCCGGTTCTCGACCCTGACCGAGCCGCCCCATTCACCCGACAGCTCGCGGGCGATCGAGAGGCCCAGCCCGCTCCCCTTGGTTCCGGCGCCGGCGCTGCCGCGGTGGAAGCGCTCGAAGATGGCCTCCTCATCACCCGGCTCCAGTCCAGGACCGCGGTCCAGCACTTCGATGCGCTTCGGGCCGACGGCGATCTCCACCTCGGCGCGGCGGGGCGAGTACTGGATCGCGTTCTCGATCAGGACATCGAGCGCGCGTTCGAAGTCCGCACGGGCGCAGACGCAGCTGCCCGCATCGCCCTGTCCGGTCATGGTCAGGCGGATCCCTTCCTCCGCGGCGGTCCTTCGCCAGCGCTCCACGATCCGCTCGGTCGCCCCGGCGACGTCGAATTCCTCGGCGGGACTCTCGCGCTCCCCAGCCCGGCTCAGGATGAGGAGCTCGTCGACGATCCGGGAGAGCCGGTCGACCTCTCTGATCCCGGTGTCTACTCCGGCGATGCGCTCGTCGCCCTTCGGCAGGCTCTCCCGGAGCTCCTCGAGCTCGAGCCGGATTCCGGTTAACGGGGTCCGGAGTTGGTGGGACGCGTCGGCGACGAACTCCTGCTGCCCGCGGAGCATCCGGGAGATCCGCCCGGTCATCCGGTTGAATGACCGCGCCAGTGACCGTTGCTCGCTGCTTCCCTCGACGAGCGCTTCGGTCCTCAGGTCACCCTCCTCGACCCGCCGCGCGGCCTCCTCGAGCCGGCGAATCGGGCGAGAGGTCTCACGCGCGATCAGGGCGCCTGCGATCACTCCCAGCGCAAGGACCAGTCCGCCGAGCAGAGTCAGGCTGAGGATCGCCTTGCGCGTGGCGCGATCGACCGCGGCGACGCTCTGCGTGACGCGAACGGCGCCGTCGATCCGGGCGCCATGCCTGACCGGTACCGCTGTGGCGAGGATCCGCTCGTTGAGCGTCTGGCTCTGCCGCGTCTGCTGGACCGTCTGGCCCCGGAGCGCGGCGGCGATCTCGGGTCGCGACGCGTAGTTGGCGCCGAGCTCTCCCCGCCCGGCGCTGTCGGCCACCACCTTTCCGGCCGCGTCCACGACCATGACCCTGCCGCGCTGGCTCTCCGCGGAGTTGTCCACCAGGCGCTGGAGGGTGCGCGATTGCCCGCTCTCCAGCAGATCCGGGGCGGTGGCCGCAACCAGGTTCGCCTGGTTTTTCGCCTGGGCCTTGACCTCGGAGTCGACGCGGTCGCCGAGGCTCACTGCCAGCGGCACGCCGAAGGCGATCAGCGCCAGCAGGAGCAGATAGGCAACCGCGATCGTGAGTCGAGTTCGGAGGCTTATGAATCGGACTCCGGTTCGATCAGTCGAAAGCCCACGCCGCGCACCGTCTCGATGAAGCGGGGATTGGCGCTGTCGTCCCCGAGCTTCTGGCGGAGCGTGCGGATGTGGACGTCGAGGGTCTTCGTGGAGCCGAACCAGTTGACGTCCCAGACTCGGGACATCAGGTCCTCCCGGGTGACGACCTTGCCCGGGTGCGCCATGAGCTCCGCCAGCAGGTCGAATTCCTTTCGGGTCACGTCGACGCGCTCGCCGGCGAGCTCGACCGATCGCGAGCCCGGGTCGAGCCGAAGCTCGCCAACCTCGGTCGGCACCTCCGGGGCGGCCGGGGTCCCCTTCGCTCGTCGCAGAACGGCCCGAATCCGCGAGATCAGCTCACGTGAGCTGAACGGCTTGACCACGTAGTCGTCCGCGCCCAGCTCGAGCCCGAGGACCCGGTCCATCTCGGTCCCGCGGGCGGTGAGCATCACGATGGGGACTTCTGAGCTCTTCCGCAGCGTTCGGCAGACATCGGAGCCGTCCCCGTCCGGCAGGTTGAGATCGAGCAGGACGAGGTCCGGGTCGAACTGATCGGCAAGCCTCAACGCCTCGGACGCCGTCTGCGCGATGACCGGCTCGAAGCCGTTGCGCCGCAGCGCCTTCGAGAAAGGCTCAAAGATCGCCGCCTCATCCTCGACGAAGAGGATCTTCCTGGGGGGCAGCGGCTCGGCCATCGAGCCAATGTAACGCCGCGATCCCCAATCTCCGGGCGGCGGCGTCGATCCTTTCCCCTCGCTTTACCAGGACTTCTCATGGCCCTAAGCCTCACCAGCCGACACTCGCCCTCTCAACCACTCAGGTGAAGGAGCGACTGATGAACGACTGGAGAACCAAGATCGCCGTGTTGGCGGTCGTCCTTGGGCTCGGCGGCCTCGGCGGCTACGCGATGAGCGCGAACCGCCGCGCCGCCGATCAGGCGGCGACCACGCCCTCGGTCCCGACCACGCAGGTGATCAGGCGCACGGTGCACAAGAAACCGAAGCACAAGCGCTCGGCCGGCAGCAACCCCGGCGCGACGGCGGCACGCAGTCTGACCAGCACGCCCGTCTCGAGCGGCTCGAGCGGCTCCTCGTCCTCGGCCCCGCCCGTTTCGACCGGCAGCAGCGGCTCCGGAGGGGGCGGCGGCGCCGTCCACACCGGCAGCAGCGGCTCTGGTGGCGGCGGTGGCGAGAGCGAGGGCGGCGGCGGCGAGCACGAGGGCGGCGGCGAGGGCGGCGACTGAGCCCTTTCCCGTCTCTTTACCCGGGCTTCTCAGGCGGCTTGACGGCCGGATTGCAGACTGAATGGCAGATCAGAGGAGTCCAAAGGAGACCAGATGAGTTCGATCAAAAAGAGAATCGCGGCCGGGGCGGTGGTCCTGGCGCTTGGCGGCCTGGGCGGCGTTGCCTGGGCCAACAATCCGGCGGCGCAACACTCGACGCCGGCCGCGATCGTCTCCAGCAATCACGGCGGCTCCACCACGCGCCCCGTTTCCACCGGCACGAGCGGAGCCGTTGCAACCCCGGCGGTGAGCACCCAGCCGTTCCCCGGTGCCACCTCCGTCGGAGGCCGGCGCGATGACTAGGCGCCGGCCTTCGGCGTGGCCGACGATCGTCGGCGCGTTCGCGCTCTTCGGGGTGGTCTTCCAGCTGATGGTTTTTCAGGTCAGCCCCCCGACGAGCTCCACGCTCCCGGCGGCGAAGCCCAGCAAGGCGACGCACGTCGTCGTACCCGCACAGCAACCCGCCCCAGTGGTCAGCTCGACCTCATGAACGGTACCCAGACACTCGCGCAGCATGGCTGGTGGATCGCCAGTCGCGCCTCGGGCGTCGTCGCCCTGGCCCTGGTGACCATCTCCGTGGGCATCGGGCTGGCGATGGCCGGCAGGTTCTCGAAGAGAAAGGGCGCCAACCGCACGCTTGTCGCGATCCACGAGCAGACCGCCCTGGCGGGCCTCGTGGCGATCGCGGTGCACGGCCTGACCCTGCTCGGCGACCCGTGGCTCAACCCGGGCCTCTCGGGCATCGTCGTCCCCTTCACGATGGCCTACAAGTCGCTCTTCACCGGCCTCGGCATCATCGGCGGCTGGCTGGCGGCCCTGCTCGGACTGAGCTTCTACGTTCGCAGGCGGATCGGGCCGGCCTTCTGGCGCAAGGCCCACCGCGCCACGATCGTGGTCTACGTCCTGGGCGTCATCCACACGCTGGGCGCCGGGACCGATGCCTCGAGCCCGTGGCTGTACTGGCCGATCGCTCTCACCGCTCCCGCCATCGGCGCCATGTTCATGGCCCGGGTGGCGCACGGGGTCCGCAAGGGGCGCGAGCGCAAGCGGGCGGCGGCCGAGCGGCGCCGAGAGCGCCAGCTCGACCGCCCCGACCGCCAGCGCCACGAGCGGTCGGCCCCCAGCCAGCGCCCGGTTCTCACCGGCGCGGTGGCCGAGGAGTCCGCATGAGGCTCCCCAAGACAAAAGGAATCGAGATGAAGGACCAAGGAGTCGTGATCGTCGGAGGAGGGCTTGCCTCCCAGCGATGCGCCGAGACACTGCGGCGCCGGGGCTACGAAGGCCGGATCCGGATGGTCTGCGGCGAGGCCGAGCGGCCGTACGACCGCCCACCGCTCTCCAAGGACCATCTGGCCGGCGAGCTCTCCGACGAGGAGGTCGCCTTCCGTCCCCCGAGCTGGTACGAGGACAACGGCGTCGAGCTGATCGTCGGCCGCCAGGCCTCGCGCCTCGATGCGAAGCGCCGCCTGGTCGAGCTCGACGACGGCACCGAGGTCTTCTACGAGGACCTCGTGATCGCCACCGGCGCGGCTGCGCGCAGACTGCCTCCCCTCGAGGGTTACGAGAACGTCCACTACCTGCGCACGCTGGCGGACGCCCGCCGGTTGCGCGAGGAGCTTCGCGAGGGCGCCCGCCTGGCGGTCGTCGGTGCGGGCTTCATCGGCCAGGAGGTCGCCTCCACAGCCCGCGCGGCGGGCGCCGAGGTCACGATCATCGAGGCGATGCCCGCTCCTCTCATGGGCATCCTCGGCGAGGAGGTCGGCCTCCGGCTGATGAAGATGCACGACGAGGAGGGCGTCGATGTGCGCCTGGGCACGAAGCTCGAGGGCGCCCGCGGCAACGGCGCGGTCGAGGAGCTCACGGTCGGCAACGGCCGGCCAATCGCGTGCGACGCGGTCGTTGTCGGGATCGGGGTCGCCCCCGCCGCCGGCTGGTTGAAGGGAAGCGGGCTCGAGACCGACGGGGTGCTCACCGATCACGCGGGCCGTACCTCGATGCCCCACGTGTGGGCCGCGGGGGACGTCGCCAGGAGCTTTGACCACAGACACGGCGAGCACCGCCGCACGGAGCACTGGGACGCCGCCGCACGCCAGGGCATGGCCGTCGCAAGGGCGATCACCGGCGATGAGCCCGATCCGCATCCACTGCCCAGTTTCTGGAGCGACCAGTACGGGCTGCGAATCCAGTACGTCGGCCACGCGGAGGGAGCCGATGCCGCCAGGGTCGAGGGCAAGCCGAGCGACCGTGACTTCGCGGTCGTCTACACGCGCGAGGAGAGGCCCGTCGGCGCGCTGGTCGTCGGCAGACCGAAGGCCTTCGCCCGCCTCCGCAAGGAGATCGAACGGACTTATGACCAAGAGGCAAATCGAAAGGAGCACCCATGAGCTACATCCCGAAGATCGACCGCAGCGCCTGCAGCGCACATGGCGATTGCGTCGACATCGCGCCCGAGGTCTTCGAGCTGGGCGACACCGCCGAGGTGATCGGCAGCGGCCCGGACAAGAAGATCCTCAAGGCAGCGAAGGCCTGCCCGGCGCTGGCCATCGAGGTCGTCGATTCCGAGACCGGCGAGGTCGTCTACCCGTGACGGACAAGGCGACAGACGGGCGGAGCCAGGCGGCCGGCATGTTCTGCCGACCGTCCTGGTGGCGCTCGCCTGCTTCGGCGTCACCTTCGAGTTCCTCGCCCTGCAGCTGCAGGCAGGCCGCGATCCCGCCCTCAAGGCCTCGCCCACGTCGGCGATCCCGGCCAAGGTGAGACCCAGGCGAAAGGTCATCATCACCACGGTCATCCCGGCGGCGACCGGGGGAAGCTCTCGGACCACCTCGAGCACCGGAGGGTCGTTCAGCGCCCCCGCCCCCGTGACGAGCTCGACGTCATGAGCTACCACGACCTCACCTTCGACTCGATGGGCTGCGAGGTCCGCCTGCTGATCGGCGACCCGCTGCCCGGCTCACCGCCTGCGGCGGAGGCCGCGAGGCGCGAGCGGCTCTTCATTGAGCTGTTCGACGCCGCGCTTTCGCGCTTCAAGGCGGATAGCGAGCTCACCGCATTCAACGCCGACCCACGCCCGGTCGTGACCGCCTCGCCGATCCTTCGCCAGGCCGTGCGCGCCGGACTCTGGGCCGCGGAACGGAGCGGGGGGCTCGTGGACCCGACATTGGGCGGTGCGATCGCCTCCGCCGGCTATGTGGAATCTCGCGCAGGTGTCGCGCCCGAACCGCTCGCAGACGCGCTGGCCACGGCTCCGGCCCGGCGAGCGGCCGGTCCAGGCGCGGCGGCCGAGTGGCGTTCGATCGAGGTCGACGATCTCACCGGCACCGTCTCCCGTCCGCCCGGCATCGTCTTCGACACGGGCGGCTGCGGCAAGGGCCTGGCCGCGGACCTGGTCGCCGAGCGGCTCCGCGGCTACTCGCGCTTCGTCGTCGACTGCGGTGGGGATGTGCGCGTCGGCGGCTTCGCGGCCAAGCTGGATCCCTGGGCGGTCCATGCCCGGCACCCGATCGACGACGAGCCCGCGGCGATCTTCGATGTTTCCGAGGGCGGGATCGCGACCTCCGGACTGGACATCCGGCTGTGGCGCCGCGAGGACGGATCGTTCGCACATCACCTCCTCGATCCGAGCACGGGCGAACCCGCCTGGACCGGCCTGGTAGGCGTCACCGCCCTCGGCCGCACCGCGCTGGAGGCGGAGACCCTCTCGAAGGCCGCGCTGCTCAGCGGGCCGGAGCGGGGTCGCGAGCTGCTCTCGGAATTCGGCGGGATGTTCGTGCGCGACGACGGCAGGGTCGAGATCGCAGGGCCGGTCGAGCCGAAGCTCATCGGCAGGCGTAGCGGCACGCTGGCTCCCGCAGGCTGACGCTGCCTGCGCGACCGCCACCTCCCTGTTCGGCACCTGCGAACCTTCGGATCGCGCGCAGGGGTCGATGACGCCAGAGCCAGCCAACCAGGAGGAGATTGCCGAGCAGCCGGCGACGGCTGAGGAGGCGGTCGCGCGGCTGGACGACGTCGAGCGCGTCACCGACGCGGCGCTGGCGTACCTCGACCTGGACGACCTGCTCACTGAGCTGCTCCACCGGGTCACCGACATCCTGCAAGCGGACACCGCCGCCGTGCTCCTGGTCGAGGACGATGGGCGGACGCTCGCGGCCCGGGCTGCAAGGGGCCTCGAGGAGGAGGTGGAGCGGGGGTTCAGCCTGCCCGTCGGGCGGGGATTCGCGGGTCGCGTCGCGGCGACTCGGGAGCCCTTGGTGATTCCGGACCTGGACAACTCGCCGATCACGGTGGTCAACCCGCTGATACGCGAGAAGCGCGTCCGGTCGCTGCTCGGGGTTCCTCTGATCGTCGAGGGCACCGTCGTCGGCGTGCTGCACGTCGGAACCCTCACGCTGCGCGATTTCGCCGATGGAGACGTCCGGTTGTTGCAGCTCGTGGCCGACCGGGTCGCGCTGTCGATCGAGCGGTCCCGGCTGGCGGTTCAGGGCCGGATCGCGCAGACTCTCCAGCGGAGCCTGCTGCCGCACAGCCTTCCCCGCCGGCCCGGCCTGAGCATGGCCGCCTGGTACCTGCCCGCCGCGGAGGAGTCGGCGGTGGGCGGCGACTGGTACGACGTGATCCAGCTTGATGATCGCCGGCTCGGGCTGACGATCGGCGATGTCGCCGGTCACGGGATGGCCGCGGCCACCTACATGGGCCAGCTCCGCAGCGCCGTGCGGGCTTATGCGCTCGACCTCGAGCGGCCGGCGGAGCTTCTCGCCAAGGTCTCGCGGTTCGCCGACCAGGAGCATTCGCGGATGGCGACGGTGATCTACGCGACGATCAACCTGGACACCTGGGTTGTGGACTTCGCCAGGGCCGGCCACCCCTATCCACTCCTGCTCCGAGCCGACGGGTCCACGACCTTCCTGACCGAGGCGGGCGGGCCTCCCCTCGGGTCGGGAGGGGTGGGCGACTACGACCAGCAGCGAGTCACGCTGGGCCCCGCCGAGACCCTGTTCCTCTATACGGACGGGCTGATCGAGCGCCGGGGCCGAACGCTGTCGGAGGGTGAGGCGGCCCTCGCGGAGGCCGCGACCGAGGCGCCCGACGAGCCGGAGCTCATGTGCCGAACCATCATCCAGCGACTCACCGATGGCATCGAGGCCCCGGACGACATCGCCGTGCTCGCCATCAGGGCGGTCGGGCTCCACGACCGGCTCGATGTCGAGGTGCCGGCGCAGGCGGAGCAGCTCGCGACCCTTCGCCATCTGATCCGGCGCTGGGTGACCGCGCAGGGCGGCACCGACGATGACTGCGCCGCCTTCGCGATCGCGGTGACCGAGGCCTGCGCGAACGCGGTCGAGCACGCGTACGGCCCGGGAGACGCGACCATCGACATGCGCGCAGAGCTGACCGGCCACGAGGCGGCGGTGACCGTCCAAGACGGTGGGGGTTGGCGGGAGCCCAGGGGCGGGAACCGCGGCCGCGGGATCCCCGTGATGACGGAGTTCATGGATGATGTCGTCATCGATACGGGCGAGCGGGGGACAACCGTGGAGCTTCGCCGGCGGCTCGGGGCTGCGCGATGATGCCTGAGCTCGCGCGGCTCTCGTTCGAGACCGACGGAGACGTGGAACTGGCGCACGTCGCCGGGGAGGTCGACGCCTCCAACGTCGCCGACCTGACCCGGCAGCTGCTCGATGCGGTCTCGAACCAGACCCGCGCCCTCGTCCTGGACCTGAGCGAGACGAGCTACATCGACAGCTCGGGGATCAGCCTGATCTTCGACGCCGCAGCCCGGATGAAGAATCGCCGGCAGCAGCTGCGGCTCGTCGTCCGGCCGAAGTCGTTCGTGGGCGAGGTCCTGGCGGCCGTCTCCATGGCGGATTCGGTCCCGATCGACCCGGCGCTGGCGGAAGCTCTGCGCGCGGTGGGTTAGACGCCGGCGGTCTCGATGACGCTGAGCGTGTAGCGCCCGATCTGGAGCTCGTCGCCGTCCGCGAGCGGGCTCCAGTCGACCGGCTCGCCGTTCACGAGGATGCCGTTCATGGAGCGGTCATCGAGCACGCGCAGATCGCCCTCAGGCGTCTGTACCACGACCGCGTGCCGGCGCGAGACGGTGGGGTCATCGAGCCGAATGTCCGCGGAGCGGCTGCGTCCGATCCGTGACCAGCCGTCCGACAGCTCGATCACGCGCGTGCGGCTGTCGGCGAACATCGCCAGGTAATTGCCCGGATCGGAGATCGACTGGCGCACGTCGTCCAGCCAGTCCTCGGGCTTGGCGGCGGGGCGGGTGATGGCGATGTTCCTGAGGGTGGGCTGCTCGAACATCGATGAACGACGGAAGTCGGTGCCGCCGCAGTTGGGGCACTCCGGAATCGACTCTGCGGGCTCGAATGAGACCGGGAAGGAACACCCCTGGCAGATGAAGGAACCGACGCCGCCGGCAGGCTCACCTGCGTGGCGGATGTCGTCCTGACTCTGTCCAATCAGCGACATCGGGGGTGCGGTCGATACTACTCCCGGTACTGCGGAATGGCTAGTCGTTTTTCGCGGGTGGTACGGAAAGTCCACCATTTCCAGGGGTCCTGGACCCAGTAGCCGGTGGTGGCCGGATGACCCGACTAGAATCGCGCGCCCGTGGGGCCGATTTCGCTCACCGTCTCAATCGACGCTCCGCGCGAGGCGGTCTTCGACTTCATCTGCGATCTGGGCATCCGTCAGGGCTGGACCGACCACTTCGCGCACGATTACCGCCTCGAGCGCATTCCGGCGCAGGGAGAGGGAGCCGGGGCGCGCTTCCGCGTCGATGCTCCCGCGGGTGTGCGCTACATGGAGACCGTGATCGCCGAGGCCGACCGGCCGTTTCGCATCGTCGAGCACGGGCGGGGCGGGCGCCTGGATCGCATTCAGATCAGGACGGTGTGGGAGCTGGAGGAGGGCCCGACGACAACGGTCCGGCTCACCTTCTGGACCGCTCCGCCCACCGCATTCGACCGCGTCCGGGAGCTCGGGCGGTCGAGGTGGTGGAAGCGGCGCTGGGGCAAGGCCCTGAGGCGCATGCAGGAGATCATCGAATCCGGCGAGGCCGTTCCGCGCACAGAGGTCGCCGGCGGCGATCGCCTGCCCGCTGTTGTCTCCTGAGACTTACGGAGCGGACCCGGGATGCCTGCGGATAGACTGCGCGCCCTCATGCGCCCCGGCCACAAGGGAGCCCTGGCACTCGTGCTGCTCTGTGCCCTCGCCGTGCTCGGCGTGGCGGGTTGCGGCAACGATCTCGGCAAGGAGGCGGACGAGGGAGTCCCTATCCAGCTCGGCAACCTCAAGTTCAACGTCCAGGAGACACGCTTCCTCAATCCCTCCCAGCCCGACGACAAGCAGTACCTGGAGGGGCAGAAGCTGCCGACGCCCGCGGGCAAGGACTACCTCGGGGTCTTCCTGACGATCCACAACACGGGCGACAACCCCGTCAGGCTGCCCACCAACGCCGACATGAGCGTCGTCGACACGACGGGCGCCGCATACGAGTCGATTCCGAGCCACACCGACTTCGCGGCCCCGCTGGGCAGCGTCCTCGCTCCCGGGGGCGACATTCCCGCGCCCGGAACCGCGGCCGCGAACGGGCCGACGCAGGGAGCTCTCGTCCTCTTCCTGGTCGATCAGAACCTCAGCGAGAACCGGCCGCCCAAGCTCGAGATCAACTCCGCGGGCGAGAGCGGCGAGATCACCCTCGATATCTAGGCTCGAGGCAGGGGAGGCCCCCGGCCAATGAGGAAGACCCAGCTCCAGGCAATCCTGGTCATCGGCGGCATCGGGGCAGCCCTGGCGCTGATCCAGCTGCTCGGCGTCGCGGGAGGAGTCGTCGCGGTCGTGCTGTTGGTCCTCTGCACGATCGTCACCGCACCGGCAGCCCCGGAGCCCGATGCCGGCGGCCTCAACTGGTGGGCGCTGATCGCCGGTGGCACCGCGCTCGCGCTGATCGGCGTCCCGCTGGGCCTGGCCCTGGAGGGCCCGGGCGGCGTCCTCACCGCCATCGGCGGCGGGATGGCGATGGTGGGCGTGGCGTTCGGGATGCCGTAAGCGGCTGCCAGGCCGCTGCATCCAGGAGCGGAGGGCGAAGCCCGTAGCGACTTAAGCGGGGCGGCCGCTCGCAGCCGCGATTTGATGGCGAAGCCGTCCCGCCGCTACAGCGCCGAGCCGAGAATCTCTCGCGCGATGGGCGCGGCGGTCGTGCCGCCATCGCCCGAGGCGTCGATCAGCATCACGCCGATCGCCAGCTTCGGCTTGCCGGACGGGGCGAAGGCGATGAACCAGCCGTCGACGATCTGCTTGGCGGTGTCCTCCTGGCCCGGCGGGGGAGTCGGCTGCCCGGGCTTGGGGCCGAGCTCAGCCGTGCCGGTCTTGCCCGCTACCTGAATGCCCGGCAGTGCCGCCTGCGTGCCGGTTCCCTGCGTGACGACGGCGCGCATCAGGCCGGTCAGGACGCGCGCGTTGCCCTTTGAGGTGACCTCCACCGGCTTGGCAGCGCTCTTCAGGTTCGGGTCCTTGACGATCGAGGTCGGATCGCGGACGCCGTCGTTGGCGACGGTCTGGGCGACCGACGCCATGCCGAGCGGCGTTGCGAGCACCTTGCCCTGCCCGAACGCGGTCACCGAGAGGTCGGTGTGGGTGGGCTCGGCGTTGAGCTCGGCGGCGCTCGGGATCGTCATCTTGCCCGGCTGCGTGGCCGCCGTCGCCGACGCGTTGTAGAGGCTCGGGGTCTGGTTGAAGCCGTAGCGCTCGGCGGTGTCGACGAGTCGCTCCGCGCCGACCTTCACTCCGAGCGGCGCAAAGACGCTGTTGCACGAGTCTGCAAACGCTTCCACGAAGGTCCCGCCGCAGACCTCGTCGTGCGCGTTATGGACCACGCGCGCGCCCGCGTTCGGGTCCGGGTTGATCTCGGTGAGGTGCGGGAACGTGTCGGTCAGCTTCACGTCGTGGCCCTCGAGCGCGGCGGTGGTGGTGATCACCTTGAAGGTCGAGCCGGGAGGCTGCGGGGAGGAGTAGGCGGAGCCGGCCAGCGCCAGGACGTTCCCGTTGCGTGCGTTGAGGACGACCACGCCGCCCGACTGGCCACCCAGCGCGGCCACGGTCGTCGACTGGAGGTGCGGATCGATCGTCGTCCTCACGGGCTGGCCGGGTGTGCCGTGTGCGGTGGCGAGCACGCGGCCGGACGTGCCGGCAGGCACGTCCGGCAATGGGGTGCCGTCCTTGACGGCGAGCAGCTGCCCACTCGGTTGACCCGAGAGGCGCGGGTTGAAGGCGAGCTCGAGGCCGCTCACGCCGGTGTCCTCGTTGCTCGGGTAGCCCGCCTTCTGGAGCTTGGCCTGCTCCTCGGGGTCCGGCGCCCCCGTGTCGCCGGCGACGTCGATCGCGTCCGTGCCAAGAGGGGAGGTGCGGTCGTCGACAGGGCCCGTCGCGAGCGGCACCCCGTGCCTGGCGAGGATCGCCGCGCGCCGCCCGACGGTCAGCCGTCGGCCCACCCGTTCGCCGTTCACCAGGCCCGGGAAGGTCAGGCTTGGGTTCCAGGCGACCTTGCCGCCGTCCAGGGGCAGGCGCAGGACGCCGTCGACCTTGCCGAATAGCCTGGTGCCGACCCCGACGCCGACATCGACCACGTTGGTGCCGTTGACGCTTTTCGGGCCATCGGCGCTGCCGGGGTCGATGGTGGTGGCGGTCGAGGCCTCCTGGGCTTCGGCATAGGCGCTCTGGAGGTCGGCCGCCGAGTACTGAGCCTGTGCGGAGTCGGAGAGCTCGTCGTGCATCGCGCTGAAGTCCTGGTGCGCCCAGTCGTTGACGAACCGCTCGGCCATGTCCTGCTCCGCGCTGCCCGCGGAGCTGATTGCCCCGAAGATGAACGCGATCAGGGCCACGACGGCGAGTGGAAGGGCGCGCTGGCGCAGGCGCCGCTGGCGCTCGGTGAGGGGTCCCCGCTGCGCTGGCGGCGGCCTGATCGGCCGCCGTGGCGGCCGCGCCTCCCCATCTCGGGTCCGTGACCGTGTCACGGGCGGATTCACGTGCGCAAAGTTAGTCGCTCGTGCGCTTGTATTCGGGAAACCGTGACCGCCCTCGACTGGCTGATTCTCGCCTTCGCGCTGGCGATGGGCTTCTGGGGCTACCAGCAGGGGCTGATCGTGGGGCTGCTCAGCCTGGGTGGGTTCGCGATCGGTGCGTTCCTCGGGTCCAGGCTCGGACCCGCGCTGCTGCCCGACGGCTCGCATTCGCCCTACGCCCCGGCCACGGCGCTCGCCGGGGCGCTCCTGATCGGCGGGATCGTCGCGGTGTCGTTGGAGGGGATAGCCCTCGCCGTGCGCCGGCGGCTGCTCGGGCCCGCCGGGCGCAGGCGGGGTCTCACGATCGCGGAGTCAACCGGCGGTGCGGTGCTGCTGGTCGCCCTGGCGCTGGGGCTCGCCTGGCTGTTCGGCGCGGTGGCCCTCAACGCACCCGGCACGAAGAACCTGCGGACGGCGGTGCAGCGCTCGGCCATCCTGCGCGCGCTCAACAACGCCTTCCCGCCCTCCAGTTCGCTGATCAACGCCCTGAACCGGATCGATCCGCGGCTCGCGGTGCAGGGCCCGAGTCCGGACGTCGCGCCACCCGACTCGAAGATCGCAAAGGACCCCGACGTGCGTGCCGCGGGCAACAGCGTGGTCAGGGTGCTCGGGACGGCCTGCGGCCTCGGGGTCGAGGGGTCTGGCTGGATCGCCGCGCCCGGACTGGTCGTCACCAATGCCCACGTCGTGGCGGGGGAAAGCGACACCACGGTCACGCCCCAGGGGTCAAGCGCCTCGCTCGATGCGACGCCCGTTCACTACGACCCCACGAATGATCTCTCGCTTCTCCACGTGAACGGGCTCGGCGGACCGCCGCTGTCCCTCGCACCGGAGGTGCGCAGCGGGACCCCCGGTGCCGTCCTCGGCTATCCAGAGAACGGCCCGTTCACGATCGCCCCGGCTCGCGTCGGGAACACCGGACCGGTGATCACCGAGGACTCCTACGGCCGCGGGCCGATCACCCGCGAGCTCACCGCGCTGCGCGGCGAGGTCCGCAGCGGCAACTCGGGCGGTCCGCTCGTCGACGGCGCCGGCAACGTGATGGGAACGGTCTTCGCCGCCACGACGCAGGGCAAGCCGGGCGGCTACACCGTGCCCAACGACGTGGTCGCCAAGGCCCTCAGCGATTCGACCGGTGAGGTCAGCACGGGGCCCTGCACCGGCTAGACCACCCGTATTAAGCCGGTTTGCCCGGCCCTTACGATCGGTAAGCTTGAAGGGCAGTGAGAACGCAGTCCGGCACTGGCCCGTCCAAGGGGGAGGCCAAGCCAAGACAAGTGTGTCGGCACTACCACGGAGCGGTGGAGCTGATCGGCCGTCGCTGGGCTGGAGCGATCCTCTACGCCCTGACCGATGGCCCACTTCACTTCGCCGAGCTGAAGGAGTCCGTCCCGGGCATGTCGGACCGCCTGCTCTCCTGCCGCCTCAAGGAACTCGAGAAGGCCGGCCTCGTTCAGCGCGAGGTGCAGCCCGGCAACCGCGTGCGCGTGAGCTACGAGCTCACCGCCAAGGGCCACTCCCTCGAGCCCGTGATGGGCGAGTTGCGCGACTGGGCTCGTCGCTGGCACCGGGCTTAGACAGCTACCAGTCGCGTGGGTTGCCCTGCGGGATCCTGTCGACGACCAGGGTCGCCTCGTGGCGGTCGGCAGGGTACGGGGTCGTGGCCAGGTAGTGGTCGAGTTCACCGGGGCCGAGCGATTCGAATCCGCGCTCCACGGCCGTGGCGTAGGTGGCGAGGATGATCGAGTCCTCCGGCGGCTCGGGCGCGAAATGGAACTCCTTCGCGGTGTATGTGACGATTCGCTCGGGCAGGTCCTCGCCCTGGATCGATCCGGAGACGTCGACGCGGTCGTAGCGGATCTCCCTGATGTCGAGGCGATCGAGCTCGGCCTCAGTGAGCTCGATGACGACGCCGTTCACCGGGCCCGCCGGGTCCTCGCCCTCCTCGACGTTGAGGCCGAGGATCCACTCCGGTCGCCATCCGCCCGCGCACTCGAAGGTCTTCTCGCAGGTCAGGTTGTCGCGGCGCTGGGAGAAGCGCCGCCGCCAGTCGTGGAGGCGGGCGGGCCTCACCCTGTCGGCGGGGCGGCCCAGGGTCATGGAGGCGCTTTCGTGGAGGACCATCGAGCCGTAGCCGAAGAGGCCAAGCCGGGAGTCGCTCACTGTCCCTCCAGAAGGCTGAGCTGGGGCTCGGCTCCGAGGGGCGGGTCCGGGTCCTCGCGCATCTGAGCCGCCGTGTCGTGGCTGCAGAGGCGCTCGCGCGCGGGGCAGTCCAGGCAGAGGGCTCGGTGCGGCCGGTCGGTGACGTCGAAGCGGCCGGCGGCCAGCCTTTCGAGCACTGCCTCGATCCGGCCCCGGGCGGTTTCGAGCTCGGCCTCATCGAACCGCTGCCGGACGGGCGGGTCGGGCCGCTCGAGGAAGACGTAGGCGGTCCCCACCGGTGCCCCACGAGTGGCGGCGGCCAGCGCGTACAGGTCACGCTGGACCGAGTAGCGCGAGACGGTATCCACCGGATCGCGGTCGCCGAGCCGATCCGTCTTGTAGTCGACGACCAGCACGGAGCCATCGGGCCGCTCCACCAGCAGGTCGATCGATCCACGGACGAGCGTCTCGGCCACGGTCAGGACGAAGGGGACCTCGGCGCTTACGCTCGCACCCCCGATCTCCTCGCGAAGGCCGGAGCCGAGGAAGGCCTTGGTGAGCTCGAGGGCCATGGCGACCTGCTCGTCGCTCCCATCGAGCCCCTGCTCGCGCAGGGCCTTGGCCACTCGGTCGGCGTCCGGCTCGCGCCAGCGGTTGCGGGCACTCCATTCGAGCAGGGCGTGGACCGCCACCCCCGGCCCGAAGCGCCGGCGGAGCTCCGGGGCCGGGGACGATTCATCCCCGTCGCCGCCCGAGGCGAGCTCTGGCTCGCCGATGCCGAGCACGCGCTCGACGTAAAAGCGGTAGCCGCAGTTCTCGAAGCCAGACAGCGCCGAGTAGGAGAGCCCGCCGATCAGCGCGGGGGGGACCTCGGGACGAGCCAGAGGCGGCGTCGCGGTGCCGGAGGATCGGGGCACCGTCTCGATCTCGTGACGGGCCAGCAGCTCAGCGCCGGCACCCGGGCCCGGCTCGCTCACCCTGACCAGCAGCCTGCCGGCCGGATAGCCCTCGCCCTCTGCCGGCAGCTCCACCTCTCGCTCGGCCGGATCGCCGTCGAGCAGGGAGCGGATCAGCTGCAGCGCGATCGGCTTGCGGGCGTCGATCTCCTTCTTCAAGGCGTTGGGCTTGAAGGTTCCGCTGAGGAGCAGGCGCCGCTTCGCTCGGGTTGCCGCGACGTATGCGAGCCTCGCCTCCTCCTCCGCGTCGCGCTCGGCCGCCAGCTCGGTGAGCTCCTGGTAGTCGTGGAGGCGCTCCGCCGGCCGGCCGAGGCGCCCCAGCTGCACACCGACCCTCGCCAGCTCGCCGCCCTCCGGGCCCTCTTCGCCCGGGCGCACCCGAAGCGGGGTCCAGCCGAGCTGCAGGTTGCGGCCGAGGTCGGCGACTGCAACGACGTCGAACTCGAGCCCCTTCGCGCCGTGCACGGTCATCACCCTGACCCCCGCGTGGCCCTCCGCCCGGGTGGCGGCCTCGGCCTCCCGGTCCCGGCTGTTCGCGCGCGTCTCGAGATACTCGAGGAAGGCGCCGAGGTCGGGGCCCTCGCTCGCCTCGAACTCCCGAGCGAGCCGCATCAGCTTGCGGACGTTCGCCCAGCGGGCGGTCCCGTCGCGGCGCCGCAGCGTGGCCAGGTCGTACTCGAACGAGGTCGCCGTCCGCTCGATCAGCGACTCCAGCCCGCCCTCGGTTGAGTGGTCCCGGAGCTCACCGAGGATTCCCGCGAACCGCTCGATCCGCTCCAGCTCCTCGGCGGGGATCAGAGCCGCGGCCTCGGCGTCTCCGCGGTCGACCCCTCCGGTCTCGACCAGATCCCTGACCAGCGGCCAGATGTGGTTGAAGTGCTCGCGGCCGTCCTCGCCCTGGACGGTGGCGGCCCGGCGAAGCAGCCAGAGCGTGTCGGGCAGGACGGCGCAGGCGGGGGAGGCGAGTGCCCCGAAGAGGGCCTCGTCGTCGAGTGGGTTGGCGATCACCGCCAGCAGGCAGCGCAGGTCGTCGATCTGCTGCTGGGACCAGAACCCGCGGCCGCCGACGACGTAGGGGTCGAGCCCGGCGTCCGCCAGAGCCGTTTCGATCGCGGCGACGTGAGTGAACGCGCGCAGCAGGACGACGATCCCGGCGGGATCCTCGCCCTCGTCGACCAGCTCGCGCAGCCGGCCCGCCAGGCGCCTCGCCTCCGCCACCTTCGACCCCGAGCTCGGGTCGTCGGGGAGGCGCGGCAGCTCGGTGTCCTCGGCCTCCCATTCCTTGGGGTCGTCCACGGTCAGCAAGAGCTCGACCGGAGGCGCTCCCTCCGGCTCATCGACGAACGCGGTGAGCGGCTCGAAGCCGGCGAGCAGGCCGCGCCCGATCGCGTTGGTCCCAGCCACCAGCCCGGGCGCCGCCCTGAAGTTCCCGGTCAGGGGCAGCGCCACTCCGTTGGGCTCATTCCCCTCCGCGAACCGGCGGTGCTGCTCCCGGTAGACCTCGACGTCCGCGTGGCGGAAGCCATAGATCGACTGGAACTCGTCGCCGACGAGGAACAGGCGCGTATCCGGGCCGCGCAGCTGCTCGATCAGCCGCAGCTGGAGCCTGTTCGTGTCCTGGAACTCGTCGACCATGAGGTGCGCGAACTGCTCGCGGTAGCGATCTCGCAGGGGCTCGGACGAGCTCAGCAGCCCGACCGTCTTCAGCTGGAGGTCCTCGAAGTCGAGCGCCGCGCGTTCGGCCTTGAGCGCCTCGAAGCGGCCGCCGAACCGCACGACCAGCTCGCGGAGCTGCTCGTAGGCGGGACCGAGGACGTGGGCCGCCACCGCGGCCTGGGCGCGTTTCAGGGCCGCGGTGTAGCGCTCGCAGGCCTCGCCCTTGAAGGCCTTCGCCCCCGACCTGATCTCCAGGGCGCGCAGCTGCTCCAGGAGCTCCTCCTCGGGTGGCGCCGCCGGGTCCATCGCCATGGCGGCGGCGATGCGCTCGCGGCTCGACACCGCCTGACCGCTCGCCTCCTCGCACTCGTCATGGGCTTCGCCCGCAGCCTCGTTCAGCTTGCCGATCGCGGCTCCGGTGTCCGGGGGCGCCAGCTCCGGGAGCTCCGGCCGCGGATCCCCGTGGCTGCGGAGCTCGTCGTAAGCGCCTCGCGTCATCTCCAGGAGCGTTCGCCGCCGGTTTGCGGCCGCGAGCTCGAGCGCCTCCGCCTCGCCGGTGGCGACCAGGGCCTCGAGCGCCGAGTCGAAGGCGCGCGCGGCAAGCCGCTCCGCCTCGGCCTCATCGACCACCCTGAAGCGAGGATCGATGCCGGCGGCGGCGGGATGCGAGGCGAGCACCCGCCGGCAGAAGCCGTGGATCGTCGAGATCCAGGCCCGCTCGATTCCCTCGAGCGCTGCCTCCAGGGCTTCGAGCTGCTCGCCCTCAGCGCCGCGAACGCGCGCGGAGAGCTCCTCGCGGATTCGCCGGCGCAGCTGGTCCGCGGCCCGCTCGGTGAAGGTGAAGGCGAGGATTCGGCTCGCGCCGACCTCGGGATCGAGCGCAGCGGCGCAGAACCGCTCGACCAGCACCGTGGTCTTCCCGGTTCCGGCTCCGGCGCGGAGGAAGACATCTTGCTCGCGGCTCTCGACTGCAACGCTCTGCTGCTCGGTGCGCTCCGCGCTCATTCCTCCTCGCCCTCCTCGGACCAGGGCTCCTCTTCGGGCAGCCCGCGCTCGCGCCGGCAGATCGGCTGGAAGCTGCACCAGTCGGGGCAGCTGCCGCCGATCGGGTCGCGGATCACCCTGCCTCCCTGGACCGAGGCGACGATCTCCTCGGCCTTCTGCTTGGCGGCATCGAGAGCCGCCTCGAAGTCCTCGTCGCCGAGATGGTCCCTCGGCCGCGGGTCGAGCCCCGCCAGCTCATCCGCGAGCTCCTTTCGCAGGAGTCCCTTGGGGGTCCGGTCGCCGGTGCCGCCCAGCGGCCGGTACAGGCCGCCGGCGAGATCGTGTCCCCAGAGCTCGCGCGCGGCGAGCATGTAGAGCTGCAGCTGGAGCTTGCCGCGCTTCTCCAGCATCCCGGTGCCGCCGTCGACCTTGCCGCCCGACTTGTAGTCCTGAACCAGCGCCTCTCCGCCCGGGCCGAGATCGATGCGGTCGATCTGGCCGTGAACGCCACCGCCGGCCAGGGGCAGCGCCCCCTTCTCGGAGTCGTCGAAGCCGAAGGCGGCCTCGGTGTGGGCTGGGGTGAACGCCGTTCCCGTCGCCGCCTCGTCCGCCAGGAAGGCCAGGACGAGCCCCTCGACGCGATGGAGCGCCGCGGCGGTGTCCGCGAGCTCACGCGGCAGCCGCTTCTCGCCCATCTCGGAGATCAGCTCCCGCGCCGCCCGGCGCCATTCACCGAGCGTCTCCGGCGTCGGGCGCTCACCGGGCGCGGGCGGGTTCTCGTAGAGCGCCTCCAGGACCTTGTGCGTGATCGACCCGCTGGTGAGCGGCTCGGCCTCGGGTCCGATCGGTTGCGGCTTCAGCTCGTGCTGGATGAACCAGCGGTACGGACAGGTGGCGTATTCCTCGAGCGTCGAGGGGCCGAAGAGCTTGATCTCCCGCATCCGCTCGAGGACCGGATCGAGCTGGAGGGGGCCGGGGCGCAGGCGGCCGTTCTCGGTCCTCGGCCCGAGCGCGGCTTCCGCTCGCGCCAGCTCGACCTCGCTGGGCGCCGCATCCGGTTCGAAGACGGACTCCGCCAGGCCACGCCCGCCGGCCTCGGCCAGGATCGCCTCGTCGCGCTCCTCCAGGCCCTCGGGGAGCGCGGGCGCCAGCAGGTCTCGCACCTCGTCGACGAACGGCGAGCGCGAGGTGGCGCCTCCCTCGTCGTCGGCGCTCCTCCAGGAGAGCCAGAGCCGCTGCTTCGGCCGCGAGAGGCAGACCGAGAAGAGGTAGCGGTCCTCGATCTCGGCCTTCTTTCGCTCGGGCAGGGCGAGCGCCCGGCGGGCCTCATCGGAGAGCAGCGGGCCGCCGGTGTCGCGGCGCGGGAAGTCCCCATCCTGCATCGAGCAGACGAACATGTGGGCGACGCGGCGGGCCCGGGCCCTGTACGGGCTGATGACCCGGACGCGTCCCTCGGTCGGACCTCGCCACATCGGCACGTCGAGCTCGGACACAGCCGCGATCACGTCGGCCGCGGAATGGGGGAGGCCCAGCTCAGCGAGCTCGACCAGCGCTCTCTCGATCTCCGCCCCCGCCCGCAGCTCCAGGGCTCTGTCCTCCTCGGCCACGGCACCCCGGCGGCGGATCGCCGACTCGGCAATCCAGCGTGCCTGCTTCCCGGCCTCCCGCAACAGCTCGGCTCCGGGATTCGCCTCGCGCAGCTTGCGGACCTCCCGTAGGCCCTCGTTCCCGTTGTCCTCCTTGATGGACCAGGCTTCGAGCGCCTGGTCGGTCGTGCGGAGGCGGTCCCGAAGCAGCCGGCGCTCGAACCAGTCGACCTTGGAGGGAGCGGCGACGCCGGGGGTCCGCAGGTAGGCGAGCAGGTCCGAGGCGCGACCGCGGCCGACCGCTGCCTGCAGCAGCGCGATCAGCCCCGCGCCGGTGTTGGTCCGGGCGGCGGACATGTCGGCCTGCACGGCGACCGGAATGCGGAAGCGTGCCAGCACCCGGCGGTAGAGGGGACCGCCCGAGCGCGGATCGCGCAGGACGATCCCGATCTCGCCCGGTGGCGTTCCGTCGCTCAGGAGCCGCGCGACTTCGGCGCCCACGGCCTCCACCTCCGCGAGCTCACCCGCGGAGGCGAGCAGGGCGACGCCTCCGTCGTTCTCCACTCGATCACCGGCCTCGCCGAAGCGGCGCTCCACTTCGAACAACGTGCCGCTGCTGGTGAACCGGGGCTCGGCCTCCAGCCGCTCGATCGAGACGCCCTCGATGTCCCTGAGCTGGGCGAAGAGGGCGCCTCGCGCCAGGGTCAGCGACTCGCGGTCCTCCCAGGGCAGAGCGATCGTCACCTGCGCGTGAGCGGACAGCTCTCGCACCAGCTCCAGCTGCTCGACCGTCAGGTCGTCGAAGCCGTAGAGGAAGACCGGCGACTCCCAGGACTCGGGCCTCGTCCGCAGCGCGGAGGTCGCCGCCGCGGCCCGCGAGTGGTCGTCGTGGAGGCCGAGCTCGTCCCGAACCCGCAGGTAGGACTCGTACAGCGAAGCGACCTCGACCTCGTACGGGCCCGCGCCGCCGGCCTCCTCCCTCAGGGCCACCGGGTCGACCAGAGCGGCCTGGAGCTCTGAGACGAGCTCCTCGAGGGCGGCCGGGAAGCCGGGCCGCCGCGAGGAGGCGGCCAGGATCCGCAGCTCCGCCCGCGAGGCGGCCTCGCGGGCCAGCCGCAGCCGCTGGGTCCGGCTGATCGCCGGACTCGCCTGGGCGT
Organism: uncultured Solirubrobacterales bacterium; assembly: GCA_963774305.1. Lineage (GTDB taxonomy): Bacteria > Actinomycetota > Thermoleophilia > Solirubrobacterales > 70-9 > DASUPK01. The sequence continues at coordinate 280,880 of CAVZEM010000009.1, forward strand.
CGGTTGCGCGGGCGACCAGGGCGAAGAGCTCGTCGAAGGTCCCGACCGTGGCGCCGATCACCGCGTCCCCGCCGCGGGTGAGCTCCTCCTCGAAGCGCTCGACGTCGTCGACGGTGGGGACGACCAGGACAGGGTCGTTCCCGGACATTGCGCGAAATCCGTCGAGGACCGCGCCGGTACGGCCGGAGTTCGGGGGCCCGACGATGAGCTTCAGCATTCCCATAACACGGGTTGCTCCTGTCGGAGCACCCTCGCGTCTCAGCATAGGCGCGGCCGCGGCGCTGCTCCAAGGGGTCTGAGGGCCCCGAAACGGCCTCAAATCCCGCATAACGCGCGGAAACCCGGGCCGAGTTTTTTCCGCCGGGGGCGACTCTACCTTGGCTCCAGATCAGATAGAGGAGACCTGGATTCAAGATGACACTTTGCTTCGTAGACCCAGCTGACGCGATCAGGGCGATCGCAGACTCGGTCGGCCGAGAGGCCCGCCGCCAACTCCTCGGCGAGGCGGTTCGCGCCTGGGTGGATGAGATCCCCGACGAGGAGCTTCAGGAGCATTACGCGAAGGCCATCTCCGAGCTCGACGAGCACGACATCTCGATGCTCGCCGCCTGGCACGGCTCGATGGAGGTCGGCCAGCCGCTGCCCAACCGGGACTTCCTGATGGGAGCGTTCGACTCGCTCGGGGACCACCGCCGCGAGGCCCTCAAGCTTGCCGCCGGCTTCCGCGGCGAGGAGGCCTTCGAGGAGGGCATCTCCGAGGAGCGCGCGCTGGACCTGGTGCTCGAGTGGCTCTCGCCGCCCCGCGTGATGGAGCTCTGCCGAGAGGCAACCGAGCTCTACATGTGGGACCGGTACGGCAGCGACAACTGACGGGCCGCAAAGCCGCGCTCAGAGGCTGAGCGCCTCGCGGATCTCCGGGATCGCCTGGTCGTTGTGCTGGTAGTGGACCGCTGACATGCCGAGCTCGCGGGCTGCGGCGCAGTTGACGTCGACGTCGTCGATGAAGAGGCACTCCGCGGCGGGAACGCCGCCCAGCCGCTCGAGGGTGATCTCGTAGATCTCGGGATCGGGCTTGCGGCAGCCGACGAAGCCCGAGTCGACGACCACCTCGAAGATCTCGTCGACGGGCAGCATCGCGCGCCAGAGCGGCTCCCACTCCCGGACGTTGTTGGTGAGCAGGCCCATGCGAAGGCCGCCGGATTTCGCCTCCCGCATCAGCTCGATCATCGGCGGATTGGGGTGGAGCGCATCGAAGTAGATCTCGCGGAAGCGGTGCAGCTCTGGCCGGTGGCCGAGGGCCGGCTCCAGCGCGTCGCCGAGTTTGGCGAGGAAGTCGACCTCGCCGAGGTTCCCCTTCTCGAGCTCGTACAGCGGGTGCTTTCCCTCGGCCTCCTCGATCCGCCCCATCGCCTTGGCGAGTTCCTCGAACGGGATACCGGTCTCGTCCTGAACCGCCGCGAACGACTGCACCAGCGGGGTCGTCAGCACGCCGCCGAAGTCCGAGATCACGGTTGTGATCCCGCCCGGCGCGCTCATCCGCGCCAGAGGAGATAGCTGCCGAACCCCTCCGTCCCGTCGGAGTGGCAGCGGAAGAGCCCGGCGCTGGTGGCGCCCGACTCGCCGACGCCGAGCGACGATCCCGAAACCCGGGTTGCGGCGGCGCGGCTCGTTTGATCCGCGTCCTCCGCCCAGAGCTCGAGGCCGAGCCGGGTCGGCTTCCCGGAAGCGTCGTACTGGGTGGAGATCAGGGTCTCCTCGAAAGGGGTGGCGGTCTCGCCGTCGAGCAGCCATCCGGAGGTGCGCTCCTCTCCATGGCCCTCAGCGCTGGATTGCCCGAGCGCGGTGGCGATCAGGAACGAGTCGTCGCCCCGTTCGATCGCGAGCTGCCGGAAGGTCGCCGCGCCCTCGATGGGGTCGGCGCTCCAACGGGCGATGTACCCCGCACAGCGGACCGTCTGGTTGCCGCCGGCCGAGCGCACCTCGGCCGCGCACGCGTTGAACCGGAGGCCATGCGGGTCGTGGCCCTCTTTGTCCACCAGCGGCACCTCGGCCGTGTTGGGGGCGAGGGTGGCCTCGAGCTTCAGATCTCCCGAAGTGATCTCGAGCGCCGCCGCGTCGCCGCCCTCCTCGATCGCAAAGCTCGCGGGTCGCGCCTCGCCATCGCTGAGCAGCACGGCTCCGGGCTCGCCGACGTCCCACGCCAGCCCCCCGATCCCGGACTCGACGTCGCCGAATCCACAGACGATCGCGCTTTCAGTCAATCGGGTTGCTCCTCGTCTGCGCCTCGGAGCACCCTCGCATCTCGTTCATCCGCCGAACGGCTCCCGGCCCGGGGGAAGCTCGTCCTCGTCGCGGATCTCGTGCCCCGTGCCCTCGATGTCGTCAGGGCGCGGGCCGCCGCGCGGAGGCACGACCGGGTCCTCCCAGCTGAACAGGTCGTCAGGAGCCGGGCGGCCTGGGTACTCGTCCCTGCCGCCCGGAGTGGGCCCGGGTCCCTCGGGAGCCGGCCGCCCCCGGGAGGAGCCCGGAGTACGGACCGAGGTCCAGAGGGTCCCCAGGGCCATGCGCCTCCGGACGATTCGCGACGAGATCCCCCTGACGATCGCCCGGGTCGGCGGGATCAGCAGGAAGAGCCCCAGGATGTCCGTGAGGAAGCCGGGCGTGATCAGCAGGGCGCCGCCGAAGATGATCAGGACCCCGTCGAAGACCTCCTTGTGGGGCAGCCGATTCTCCGCGAGAGCGCGGTTGAACCGGACCCAGGCGGCGCGCCCCTGATGGCGGAGCAGCATCGAGCCGAGCAGCGCATCGAGGAGCAGCAGCACGAGGGTGGGGATCAGGCCGATCGCGTTGCCGACCTGGATGATCACGTAGAGCTCGGCGATCGGGACGACGATGAAGATCAGGACGAGGAGCCACACAGCCACGGAAGGCTACTCGTGGAGCCGATCCGGCAAGCCCGGGCCACGGGGTTCAGGAGTGTCACAACAACTCGATCACTTGACGCGGGGAATCAATTGATAGATCCGCTTGGCGCAAGAGCGATCGGGAAGGAATCAAGAATGGAGATGGCGCTCGACAGCAGCGCTATGGAACTGATTCGTCGTCAGACCCTCGAGAGGGCGGCCACCGACCTCCGTCGCGCCGCCAAGGCGCTGGATGACTTGTCCGAGGTCAGGTGGCCGGCGTTAGCCCGTGATGTTGAGGACACACGGTCGAATGTTGCGCTCGTGAGGGCGTCCCTCGCGGTGGTCGATCAGGTCGGCTGGCCGAGCGGGATCGACTGATCTGTTCCCATCTGCGTTGACGAGCTCGACCTGAGCTTGATGCCAGGTCCTTGTACTTTTGGACCTGGACCGTTCGCCCTTCTATCCTGTTGGAGATGGATCGCGAGCAGGCACAACGTGAGCGTGACCGGATGGCGGACGAGCATCCCGAGTCGACCTGGCTGGTGGCCGAGCAGGAGCCGGGCGATTGGGCGATCGTCAAGGTGGGGCTTGCGCCGACGGACCCAACCGGCAGCTCGACGGAGGCTCGGCCAAAGCCTGACTACCCTGAGGATCCACGCCCTGCACAAAACGTCAATTCGCCCTACAGGTTCTGAATATGGCAACAGAGACGACAAGCGAAGAGGAGATCTACGAGGCGCTCGAGGAGGTCATCGATCCCGAGCTGGGGCTCGATTTCGTCTCCCTGGGGCTCGTCTACGACGTCGAGATCGAGGGCCCGGAGGCCTTCATCACCTTCACGCTGACCACCCCCGCGTGCCCGATCGGGCCGCAGGTCTCGGAGCAGATGCGCGAGTTCGTCGGCCAGCTCCAGGGGATCGAGAAGGTCCACCCGAAGATGGTCTTCGACCCGCCGTGGTCGCCGGAGATGATGTCCGAGGACGCGAAGTTCGCGCTCGGGTACTGATCCGCATTCCCTTGCGGTTCGCGGCCCCGACGAGAGCCCGCCCCGGCCGCTTCTTCTAAGAATCTTTCCGCTCTGGAGAGCGACTCGACTACGGGCTGTGTGTTCTATGGGCTGTGTGTTCTAAGCGTTTTCAATCCAACGTCCTAATATCCCCGGAGACGGGCCATCATGAGACTTCGCAAATCCCCTTTCGCACTGGGGTACTAGCGAGGCCCGTTAGAGTGCCGCTCGCGTGATGCGACGCGGGACAGCAGGGATTGCGACCCTAGCCGCTTTGGGAATCCTCGCGGCCGCGGCCGCGGCGCCGGCCGGCCTGGCTTCACCGACCGCTACCGCGACCGCCGATGACGACAGCCTGGTCGCCTATTTGCCTGCGGGCAAGATCAAGGTGGGGAAGCAGATCTCCTACCGCTTCCAGTGCTCGACCGACTGCCAGGTGACCGCCTCCTCGACACTGGTGCTGAAGGGGCCAAATCTCGGCCCGGCCGTGGATACGGGCATCTTCTCGGCGGGCGAGATCGGCGTGGAATTCCTGACCCTGAACAAGTCGGCTCGCTTCGCGATCAAGAGCCACATCGGAGCCTCCAAACTGCGCACCTCGATCACCGCCGGCAATGCGGCAGGCGCGACCGACACCGACACGCAAATCTTCCGGTTCAAGCGGTAGAGAGTCGGCAACGCCCCGCAGGGCGCGGCCCCGCCCTCGCCCCCGGCACGTGCCCCGGCGGAAAGCGGCGGCGGCGGCTCGACGCCCGCTCCACCTCCGAGTTGCGTGCTCCCGGGCATTCTCTGCTGAGCCCGGCCAGCTGGCGGGTACCTCGCGCCAAAATGGGCTAAGTTCTCGCCGGAGGGAGAAGTGACGAAGTTGACTGGCGTCAATCGACGGAAGGTCCTATTGCCGACACTGCTCGCGCTGGGGATCCTCTGCGCGTTCGTCGCACTCTCGAGCGGGACGGCCCCCGCTCAAACGGGCTTTCTCGCCTGCGTACAGCTGAAGAAGCCGAACAAGGGCTTGCTCCGCGTCCCGCTCTCCGGCTCGTGTCGTGGCCAGGAGCGCGGCATCCTGATCAACCAGACGGGTCCGCAAGGCCCGGCAGGGACCCCAGGAGGTCCCGCGGGACCGCAGGGACCCCAGGGGATTCAGGGGCCGATTGGTCCGCAGGGCCCCCCAGGGACTGGTGCGCAGGGTCCTCAGGGGATCCAGGGGATCCAGGGGATCCAAGGCCCTAAGGGGGACCCGGGGATTCAGGGGATCCAAGGCCCTAAGGGGGACCCCGGAACGCCCGGCGCTCCGTGTCCGAATCAGACGACGATCACACCCGCTGACCCCCCGCAGCCCGTGACGGTATGCGTTCCCTGACCGACTCGGTCGCCGCTACGGCCCTCTAGCCCTGGCGCCCGCGGGCGACAGGACGTCAGGCCGCGGCGGCTCCACGCCATGACGGGTCGCTTCTCAAGACCGCGCCTGGTGTTGGGGATCGGCATTCTCGCGGCCGCAGGCATCATCGCCTTCCTCCTGCTCAGGGGGGGCGACGACTCCGGTGGGGACGGCCGCGAGCCCGGATCAAAGGTGCACGCCACTGGCCGTCCGGAGGCGGCGACCCTCGATCAACTTCGCGATCTCGGGAGCGCGGTGGGACACCCCGTCTACTGGGCGGGTCAGCAGCCTGGACGCCACTACGAGCTCACCGTCGACCCTGACGGGAAGGTCTACCTCCGCTACCTGGCGGAGGGCATCCCGGTCGGGTCGCGTCGAGCCAGTTCGCTGACGATCGGCACCTACCCATACATTGATGCTTTCGGCGCCCTTCAAGCGGCCGCCCGGCGATCCGGGGGGATCACTGATCGGACCCCCGACGACGGCCTTGTGGTCACCTTCCCGACCAGCCCGAACAACGTCTACGTGGCGTTTCGGGGCACGGATTACGAGATCGAGGTATACGACCCAAATGCCGGCCGGGCGCTCGAGCTTGCGACCGCGGGCGAGATAGCGCCTCTCAGGTAAAGGCCGGTGAAGCCCCTTTGCAGGACCTCGGCACCTCGTCTAGTCTCAACGGAGCCAATCTTTGTCCAGTACCAACGGGTTTCCTAAAGTGGGATTCCGGAGGGTTGTTGCGGGGTGACCGTTTGTGGGTGAGAAGAAGCCAGGCACATCAGTGACGCGCAAGACCGGCCTTCGGCCGGCAAAGCGATCGAACTCGCCATTCCCGATCGACCCTGAGAATGGTTCCGCGACGCGGAGGTTCAGCCCGTCTTCCGAGTCGGTGACGAGCGGAGGGGCCGTCTTTGGCGCTCTGGTCGCCAACGAGCGCGCCAAGTTGGGGCTGACCCAGAGAGAGCTCGCGGCGAGAATCCACACGAGTCTGTCGACCGTCGCACGTATCGAGCAGGGACACCCGCCAAGTGCAGAGATCATGGAGCGGCTCTCGGTCGCCCTCAGCGTGGAACCGCCCGGCCCCCTGCGCCGCTCGGTCGCCCGGATCGCGCCCCCGTCGGGCTCCGTGCGCCGCTCGGTCGCCCGGATCGCGCCCCCGTCGGGCTCCGTGCGCCGCTCGGTCGCCCGGATCGCGCCCCCGTCGGGCTCCGTGCGCCGCTCGGTCGCCCGGATCGCGCCCCGCGTGCCGCGATCTAGTCTCGCGCTGGGCTCACGTATTTTTTGGCCAATCCTGGCGGCACTCGGGGTGACCACGATCGCTCTGATCGCGGTGAGCTTGAGCACCAGCTCCGGCACCCAGGCCTCCCGCCTGCAGCCTGCCGTCGCCGTCTCGAATGCGCTTGGTGCTCCGGCTGCAATCCACCGCTCTCGCGTGCAAGCGCGAAAGGAGGCGGCTGCCGAGGCCCGGAGGGCCGCCGAGCGGAAGCGCGAGCGTGAGGCGGCTGCGGCCGCCGCCGCCGCGAGGAAGGCCGCCGCCAAGGCGACATCCAAGAGCGTCCCGGCCGTGAGCCCGCCGGTGACGGCGCCCGCCACGCCCTCCCCGGCGCCGAGTGGAGGCGGCAGCGGCAGCGGGGGAGGCGGCTCGAGCTCCCCGGCCCCGGATCTGCAGCATGGCATCGGGGCCCAGGGAGGTTGATCGACGAGCCCGCGAAGTTTGCGTTCGGGACTGTCCCCGGCCGGCTTTGTTGTGACTCCAGACATTTCTGCGGATATTTCCGACTAGTTCCTCCGAACACTTGACAAATCCACGGGAGTTCGCAAGGGTGCGGCTCCGGTGGAATCTGCAGACTCCGGATCGCTCCGGTCACTGCGTGAGCTCAACCGCGGCCGCGTCATCGACGCGCTTCGCGGCCGAGGCACCGCCAGTAGGGCGGAGATCGCGCGGCTGACCGGGCTCTCCCGCTCGACGGTGTCGAGCATCGTCTCGGACCTGATCGAGGCGGGCCTGCTCACCGAGCAGCCCGAGGCGACTGGCGTCGCTCACGGGGAGGCCGGCGGCAGGCCACCGGTGCTGCTTTCGCTCAATCCGTCCGCGGGCCTCGCCGTCGGGGTCGACTTCGGCCACACCCACCTTCGCGTGGCGGTCTCGGATCTCTCCCACGAGGTGCTCGCGGAGTCCTGGCGCGAGCTCGACGTGGACCACTCGGCGGAGGAGGGGCTGGACGCCGCGGCGAAACTGGTCGACAAGGTTCTCAAGGAGGCCAAAGTCGACCGCGCGGGGGTCATTGGGGTGGGGATGGGCCTACCCGGGCCGATCAACAGGGCGACGGGAGCGGTCGGCTCATCGTCGATCCTGCCCGGCTGGGTCGGCGTCAACGCAGCGATGGAGATGGAGCGCCGGCTCAGGCTCCCGGTGAGGGTCGAGAACGACGCCAACCTCGGTGCGCTCGCCGAATTCGTCTGGGGCTCCGGCCGGGGACACGCGGATGTCATCTACATCAAGCTCTCCTCGGGAGTCGGGGCAGGCCTCCTATTCGGGGGGAGGCTCCATGAGGGAGCCGGAGGAACGGCGGGGGAGATCGGCCACATCCCGGCCCAGAACGGAACCGCGATCTGCCGCTGCGGCAGCAGGGGTTGCCTCGAGACGGTCGCGTCGGTGCGGGCGATCGCCGAGCAGGTCGGCGTGAGCCGCGGCGAACCCGTGTCCCCGAGGGACCTGCTCGAGCTGATCGCGGATGGCGATCCGGCGGCCAGCCGGCTGATCGGCGAAGCCGGCCGCGAGATCGGCGTCGCGCTCGCCGGCCTCTGCAATCTCGTCAACCCCAACTGCGTGATCATCGGCGGCGACCTGAGCGCCGCCGGGGAGCTGATCACCGAGCCCGTGCTCGAGTCGATCCGCCGCTACGCGATCACCAGTGCGGCGGAGCAGGTCAATGTGGTGGCGGGTGTCCTGGGAGAGCGCGCGGAGCTGCTCGGCGCGCTCGCCCTGGTCCTGCACGCGACCGACGGCGTCGTCGGCGCCGGCCCGCAGAAGGCGGTGGCCGCATGAACCGGTTTGGAATTCAAATCAACCAGAGAGGAACAACAGTGGAGGTGGTGCGTGTGACTAGATCCAAGAGTTGGGCCCGCGGTGCCGTGCTTTCGGTTGCGGCGCTTGTGATCGGGCTCGGGCTCGCCGCCTGTGGAGGCGGCGGCGGTGGCGGAGGGCCGAAGGTGGCCCTGCTGCTGCCGGAGTCGAAGACGACTCGCTACGAGGCCCACGATCATCCGGAGTTCGAGGCCGCCCTCAACACGGCGTGCCCGGACTGTGAGCTCATCTACAACAACGCGAACCAGGACGCGTCGACGCAGCAGTCCCAGATGGAATCGGCGCTCACGGACGGGGCCGACGTCGTCGTCCTCGACCCGGTGGACTCCGCGTCCGCAGCGTCGATGGTGAACCTGGCCAAGCAGCAGAATGTTCCGGTCGTGAGCTACGACCGGCTGATCCTGGACACGCCCGACGTCGCAGCGTATGTCTCGTTCGACAACGTCAAGGTGGGCGAGCTCCAGGGCAGCACCCTGGCCAAGAAGCTCGCCGATGACGGCAACGCAACCGGGCCGATCGTGAAGATCAACGGCTCGCCGACGGACAACAACGCGACGCTGTTCGGTCAGGGCGCGGACTCGGCGCTGAATGCGGCGAACGTCCAGGTCGCCAAGGAGTACGACACCCCGGATTGGAGCCCCGACAAGGCCCAGTCCGAGATGGATCAGGCGATCACGGCGCTCGGCAAGACCGGGTTCAAGGGCCTGTACGCCATGAACGACGGCACCGCCGGTGGTGCGATCGCCGCGATGCAGGCAGCAGGCATCGATCCGAAGACGATCCCGTCGACGGGTCAGGACGCCGAGCTCGAGGCCGTTCAGCGGATCCTCACCGGCGACCAGTTCATGACGGTCTACAAGGCGACCAAGCCGGAGGCAACGGCCGCAGCTCAGATGGCGGTCGCGCTCGCCAATGGCAAGCCGGTCCCGGCCAACATGATCACCACGAAGACCAACAATGGCGCGACGGACGTCCCGTCGGATCTGCTGACCCCGGTCGCGGTGACGAAGGACAACGTCGCCACCGCGTCGTACGGCGGTCAGCCGCTGATCGGTTCGAACGGATACTGGACCGCCAGCGACGTCTGCACCCCGGAGTTCCAGTCGGCCTGTCAGGCGGCCGGAATCCAGCAGTAGGCGCGGACTGATAAGAGAATGACCCCGGCGCGAGGAGATGAGAAGGTGAGCGAGCAGAAGCAGAGCGGCAATGGCAAGCCGGATCATCTCCTCGCGCTGAAGGGGTTCAGCAAGAGCTTCGGTCCCGTGCAGGCGCTCTCCGACGTCGACTTCGAGGTCGACGGCGGTGAGGTCGTCGCCCTCGTCGGCGACAACGGGGCCGGGAAGTCCACCCTGATCAAGGCGATCGACGGCGTACAGCCGCCCGATTCGGGTCAGGCGTACTTCGAGGGCAAACCGGTCAAGATCAGCGACCCGAATTCGGCCACCCGGCTCGGGATCTCCTCGGTCTTCCAGGACCTCGCCCTCTGCGACAACCTCGACGTTGTCGCCAACCTCTACCTCGGCCAGGAGGTAGTTGGCAACGGGGGCGTCCCGCTGCCGGTGATCAACGAGACCGAGATGGAGCAGCACACAAGCGAGCTGCTCGACGAGCTCTCGGTGACCACGCTGGGCAGCGTGCGGACCGAGGTGGGAAGCCTCTCCGGAGGGCAGCGCCAGTCGGTGGCGATCGCCCGCTCCCTGCTCGGCGATCCCAAGGTCGTGTTGCTCGACGAGCCGACGGCGGCGCTCGGCGTGGCGCAGACGGCACAGGTTCTCAGTCTCGTCAAGCGCCTTCGCGACCGCGGCCTCGGCGTGGTCGTGATCAGCCACAACCTCGAGGATGTCTTCCAGGTCGCGGACCGGATTGTGGTGCTGCGCCTCGGCAGGCGCGAGGCGACCTTCGACATCCAGAAGACAACGCGAGAGGAGGTCGTGGCTGCGATCACCGGCGCCTCGGCCGAGCTCAAGGCCCAGAAGGAGGAGAAGTGATGGAGGGCGCCACGGGAACGGCCAACGGCGCGGAGCCGCAGGAGGGAAGGCTCACCGTCATCGCCCGCCTGGCGCGCGGCGAGCTCGGCTCGCTGCGGGTGTTCCTCACGATCGCCCTGATCTGGGTGATCTTCCAGTCTCAAAACGACCGTTTCCTGTCCGCGATCAACCTGACCAACCTGACGCTCCAGATCGCGGCCATCGGGACGATCTCGGTCGGCGTCGTGCTCGTCCTGCTGCTCGGGGAGATCGATCTCTCCGTCGGCGCGGTCAGCGGGCTCGCCGCGGGAGTGATGGCCGTGCTCCAGGTCAAGCATGGCTGGAGCCCCGAACTGGCCATCCTTGCCGGCCTCATGACCGGCGCCATCATCGGGTTCTTCAACGGCTTCATGGTCACCTTCTTCGGGATCCCCTCATTCGTGGTGACCCTTGCGGGACTGCTTGCCTGGCAAGGGGCGCTCTTATTCGTGCTCGGGGACACCGGGACGATCAACCTGCCGCCGAGCACGATCACCGACCTGGCCGGCAAGTTCTTCTCGGCCGGCGTCGGCTATGCCCTCGCGGCCATCGTCACCGGCGTGACGCTCGGCACCGGATTGATGGAGTTACGCCGGAGACAGAAGGCGGGCCTGGAGACCGACCCGCTCGCCGGAATCGTCATCCGGACTGTGGTCGTCGGCGTCGCGAGCTTCGCCGCGGTGGCGATCCTGAGCTCGGACCGAGGCATTCCGCTCTCGGCGCTGATCCTCGTCGGCTTCTGCGGCTTCTTCGCCTGGCTGACGACGCGAACGCCGTTCGGTCGCCACATCTTCGCCGTCGGCGGGAACGCCGAGGCGGCGCGGCGCGCGGGCATCCCGATCAACCGCGTCCGCATCCTGGTCTTCACGATCTGCTCGACGATGGCGGCGGCCGGCGGGATCCTCGCGGCCTCGAGGCTGATCGCCGTCAACCAGGCATCCGGTTCGGGGGACATCCTGCTCCTCGCGATCGCCGGGCCGGTGATCGCCGGGACCAGCCTGTTCGGCGGCCGCGGCTCGGTCTGGTCGGCTCTGCTGGGTGCCGTGGTGATCGGGTCGATCTCGAACGGCATGGACCTGCTCGGCCTGAACTCGGACGTCAAGTACATGATCACCGGAGGCGTTCTCCTCGCCGCCGTGACGGTCGACGCCCTGGCGCGGCGGCAGCGCGAGCGGGTGCAGGTGACCTAGCAGCCGCCAGGCTGCCGAGGCGTAGCCGCCGCCGGGCTGACCGGCGGACGGAGGAATTGCGACGCTGCGCGCCGATCCCCGCCTACAGTTGTTCCTGTGGGTGCGATGAGGCGGGCAGCCCTGACGATCGGTGCGCTGTTGATGTTGGCTGTCGTCGGTGTGAGGTCTGCTCCGGCGGAGGCGGCGACCCCGAGCTCAGCGGCGCTGAGTCGCGCCGTGGTGATGGTCGCCACCCCGGCCCTGCCCACAGGCCGGAGCCTCGAGGCGCGCGGGCGCTGGCACGCGGTCCGCGCCGAGTCCAGCCGGATCCTCGACCGTTTGGCGGACCGCCAAGGCCTGTCGGTCGAGACCGCGATCCCCGAGATCGGGATGTTGAGCGTGGACGTCGGACCAGGCGGACTGGGCGCTCTGAAGAGGAGCCTGGCGGACGACCCCCGGGTGCAGTCCGTGCGGCCCGACCCGCTAGTGCAGCTCCGCTACTCGCCGGGCGACTACGCCTTCGCTCATCACGATCCTCACGCGCCGAGCGGAGACCTCTCGCAGTGGAACCTGATCCGCGAGGACGGCCCGCGCGCCTGGGACCTGTCGCGTGGCACCGGAGCAGAGGTCGCGATGATCGACTCCGGCGTGGACGGCGGGCATCCGGACATCGCCAGCCGGATCGCGGGCGCCGCGGCGTTCGGCACCAGCTCTCCCACCACTGATCCGATCGGCCACGGAACGCATACCGCCGGTCTCGCCTGCGGAGACACGGACAACGCCTTCGGGATCGCGTCGATGGGATTCGACTGCTCCCTCTACATCGCCAAGGTCGTAGTTCCCGGCCCGTGCTCGAACGTCGCCAATGCGATCACCGCGGCCGCGGATCGCCGCAGCGCCGTGATCAGCATGAGCCTCGGCGGCTGCGATCCGGGACTCGTCCCCGCGCTCACCTACGCGCAGTCCCGCGGGTCCGTCCTGGTGGCCGCCGCGGACAACACCCCGAACCCGGATGGCTCATGCGGCGGCCTCCTCGATCCGTTCAACTGCATCTACCCGGAGGAATGGCTCCAGCCCAACGGCACCGGGTCGAACGCCGGCTTCGACCGCGGCCTGGTGGTCACCTCCGCCAAGTACGACGGCTCGCCCTCATCGTTCGCCGAGCAGACGAGCCGGGTCTCCGTGGCCGCCTTCGGAGCGGCATCCAACGCGATCGGCGGCCAGCAGGGCATCCTCTCGAGCTGGCCGGCCAACAGCGTCAGCGACGACGCCTCCGGGGGCCGCACCGCCGTCAACGGGGACAACCGCTTCTCATATCTGGTCGGGACGAGCATGGCGACGCCCCAGGTTGCGGGCGTAGCCGCGCTGATTCGGGCGGTGAAGCCGAGCATCGCCAACACCAAGGTCGTGCACCTGATCAAGGCGACCGCCAGCCACTGCGGCTCATACGAAGGGGGCATCGGGTGGGGGGTCATCCGGGCCGGACAGGCAGTGGCGGCCGCGCTCAATCGGGACGTCGATCCTCCGACCTCCCGCGTCAAGAGGGCCAGGCGGGATCACGGGACGGTGGATCTGAAGATCAAGCGTCACGACACCTCCGGCGGCACCAGCTGCGTGAGGCTGCCGACCGCCGGCGTCAAGAAGGTGCTCGTCTTCGCCTCGGCGAACGGCGGGGCCTACCACCGGATCGGCAAGACCCGCAAGGCCAAGCTCCGCTTCCATGGGAAAAGAGGCCGGCGCTACCGCTTCTTCTCGATCGCGGTCGACAAGGCGGGGAACCGCGAGGCGCCTCCGGCCGGGCCCGACGCGAAGCTGAAATAGCTCCCTAGCCCGGCAGGTCTGCGCCCGCGGCCAGGTCGGCCTGGGAGCGGGCCTCGCGGGCCTCGGCGGCCGCGAGCAGGTCGCCGAGCGACTCCGAGAGCCCGGTGGCGAGCATCTCGATGTCCTCCATCGTGTCGTAGTCGCCGAGCAGGCCGAAGTCGATGCCGCCGTTGTAGGACATGATCGCGATGGCGAGCGCGTGGTTCTCGGGCAGGAACGCGACGGGGAAGACATCCTGGAGCTCGCGACCGAGCACGTACAGCGGGATCTGGGGGCCCGGCACGTTGGTGACGATCAGGTTGAAGAGCCTGGTGGAGAAGTTGATCCGGGAGGCTTGCGCCAGCAGTGTCGGCGGTGCGAAGTCATTGAAGCGCGAGATCACCTCGGCTCCGAGAGCCTGCTTCGACTCCTTGAGACTGCCCATCGCGCGGCGCACGGCCTCCAGGCGCTTCACGGGGTCCTCGATGTAGACGGGCAGTGGTCCACGCATCGCGGCGATCCGGTTGCCGAGCTGGCCGCGCTCGTCCTCGGCCCGGATCGAGACCGGGACTAGCGCCCGCAGCTCGAGACCCTCGGTCTTCAGCCCGCGGCTTCGCAGCCAGCTCCGCAGGGCACCGCTCACCACGGTCAGCACGACGTCGTTGACCGTCCCGCCGAGCGCGTCCTTGATCCGCTTGAAGTCGGCGAGCTCAGCGCGGGCCCAGGCGAATCGGCGATGGGACCCGATCTCGGTGTTGAGCGGAACCTCGGGCGCCGGGTTGGTGAAGTTCCAGGCCACCTCGCCGAGCGCCTCGCCGGCCTCGACGATCTTGCGAGTGCTTCTCCTGGGGTGGCTTGCGGCGCGGACAGCGCGGCGAGCCAGCTTGAAGGGCGTCTCGCTGAGCTCGACCGCCCCGCGGGCAGCCAGCTCGGCGGAGGAGGGTGAGGGATGCGCAACCCAGTCGCGGTCGGGCTCGATCGGCTCCGGCACCGGCTGGACGTCGAAGAGGACCGTTGCGATGTCGACGCCCGAGACCCCGTCCACCAGAGCGTGATGGGTCTTCGTCACCAGCGCGAATCGGTTCTTCTCGAGACCCTGCACGAGCCACAGCTCCCAGAGCGGCTTGGAGCGGTCGAGGGCCTGCGAGAAGAGCCGCCCCGCGATGTTGCGGAGCTGCTCCTCGGAACCGGGCGCGGGCAGCGCAGAGTGCCGGACGTGGTACGCGAGGTGGAAGTGCGGGTCGTCGACCCAGAACGGCCTGCCTGTCTCGATCGGCGGGAAGGCGAGCTTCTGGCGGAACCGCGGAACCAGGTGCAGCCTGCTCCGTACGTGGTTCAGGAAGTCCTGATAGGCGGGCGGCGGACCCTCGAAGATCAGGATCGCCCCGACGTGCATGTGCGCGCTCGAGGTCTCGTTCGTGAGAAACGAGGCGTCGATCGAGCTCAACCGGTCCATGTGTCCCTGTGCCATCGGCATTGATCAGCCTAGCTTCTCGGTACGGAAGCACGGCCGCTACCCTTCGCCCGGGCGTCATGTCCACCTCCGAAAACACCCTTCCAGCTCCCTCCAAGGTCCTGCTCGCGGCGCCGCGCGGCTACTGCGCGGGCGTGGATCGAGCCGTGCAGACGGTCGAGCACGCGCTCGATCTCTATGGCGAGCCGATCTACGTCCGCAAGGAGATCGTCCACAACAAGCACGTCGTGCATGAGCTCGAGAAGCGCGGAGCCATCTTCGTCGAGGAGGAGACCGAGGTGCCGGAGGGAGAGATGGTCGTTTTCTCCGCCCACGGAGTCGCCCCGAGCGTCCACGAGAACGCCGAGAAGCGCCGTCTCCGCACGATCGACGCGACCTGCCCGCT
Source organism: uncultured Solirubrobacterales bacterium (assembly GCA_963774305.1). GTDB lineage: Bacteria > Actinomycetota > Thermoleophilia > Solirubrobacterales > 70-9 > DASUPK01. The sequence goes on from CAVZEM010000009.1 coordinate 296,089, forward strand.
GGTCACCAAGGTCCACGTCGAGGCCCGCAAGTTCGCCCATGACGGCTACACGATCGTCCTGATCGGCCATGAGGGCCACGAGGAGGTCGAGGGGACGACCGGCGAGGCGCCCGAGCGGACCATCCTCGTTCAGACGGAGGAGGACGTCGACGACCTCGAGGTCGACGACCCAGACCGGATCGCCTACATCACCCAGACCACGCTCTCGGTCGACGAGACCAGTTCGATCATCGCCGCCCTCAAGGAGAAGTTCCCCAACGCGGTCGGGCCGAAGACCGACGACATCTGTTACGCGACCACCAACCGCCAGCAGGCTGTCAAGGCGCTCGCCAAGGAGTGCGATCTGGTGCTCGTCATCGGCTCGACCAACTCATCGAACTCGAACCGGCTGGTCGAGGTCGCGCGCGAGCATGGCGCCGACTCCTACCTGATCGACAACCACGGGCAGGTACAGGAGGAATGGCTCGAGGGCGTCGACACCGTCGGCATCACGTCCGGGGCCAGCGCTCCGGAAGAGCTGGTCGAGCAGCTCGTCACCTTCTTCCGCGAGCGCGGCGCCGATGACGTCTCGGAGCTGAAGACCGTCGACGAGGACGTCCGCTTCATGCTGCCCGGCGAGATCCGGGCGGAGCTCGCAGGCTCGGGCGCCTAGGACTCGCCGGCCAGCTCGTCAGCTGAACAAACGCTCGCCGACGAAGCCGCCCGGCTGAGCTCCGGGAGGGATCGCGAAGACCGCGCTGGAGGTGTGCTTGATGTACTCGTTGAGCGCGTGCGGGGGCGGTCGCCCTGGCCGGATCGCAGCCCGCGTCAGTCAGCTTGAAGGAGAGCTTGTGGGCCCCGGCGGGGGAGTCGTCCGAGTTGCCGCACCCGGCGAACAGCAGGGAGCCGAGCGCGACGGATGCGACTAGAGAGCTTCGTTGGGTGCTTCGGTGGGTCATCGAGCCTCGGTTTGAGTCGTGACAGTTGCGGGCTGGCGGCGTAGGCGGAGAAGCGGACGCCCGGGCCGCCAGCCGTCGGGCCAGACCACGTACAGGCCCATGGGGATTGCGAAGAGCAGGTAGACGAGCACCTCGACCTCCGTGGGCTGTGGCTGGAGGCCGAGCATCCCGGTCAGCAGGGATCCGCTCACTGTTCCCGGCTGCACCAGCCAGCTGAGGTCGAGCGCCTCGGCCTGCATGCCGTTGATCCAGCCGGCCTCGTGCGCGGTATGGGCGGCCGTCGCCAGCAGCCCAGCCGCCACCAGGACGAGAATGAACCCGGTGACGCGGAAGAAGCGAGAGAGGTTGATGCGAACCCCGCCGAAGTAGATGGCGGCGCCGAGACCGATCGCCGCAACCAGCCCGATCACCGCCCCCGCACCGGCGGCAGTGGGATCCGAGGTGTCCTGGAAGGCCGCCAGCATGAAGACTGTCGTTTCGAAGCCCTCGCGGAGGACTGCGAGGAAAGCCATCCCGACGAGGGCAGCCGCCGAGCCGGCGGCGAGCGCCTCCGCGACGTGCCCCTCCAGTTGCGCGCGGAGGCCGCGGGCATGCCGCCGCATCCAGACGATCATGTAGCTGATCATCCCGACCGCGATCAGCCCGACGATCGTCTCTAGGCCCTCCTGCTGGCGCTGGGGCAGCTGCTCGTCCACCAGGCGGAGCGCCACCGCGACGCCGACGCAGATCGCCACCGCGAGCGCGACACCGAGCCACATCGAGCGCAGCGCGTCCCGCCGGCCCTGCTTGACGAGGAAGGCGGCGACGATGCCGACGATCAGCGAGGCCTCGACCCCTTCGCGCAAGGCGATGACCAGGGTGGGGATCATTCTGCGGGCGTCCGCGAGGTCTGTGGTGGCTGTGGTCGGCTCATTAGGACGCCCGAATTTGGGCACCCTAACAAAACCCGACCGGGAGTGTCGGCTTTGAGGGCAACGGCCGCTGCGAACTGGATCGAGTAGAGCAGCAGGCCGGGGGAGGGCTCCAGCTCCAGGGTGTGGCGCTCGGTCGTCTCGTGCGCCGTCAGCTCCTGCAGCCCGGGTTGGGTGACTTCGATGGGGTCGCGGGACTCGCCGTCGACGCGGATCTCGATCCGCCCGTCGCCGTCGGTGGCCGCGTAGGCGCCGCCAGCTTGATAGTCGAGCGTCAGCGAGGACTCTCCCTCGGTGCTCGACCACGGGTTCTCGGTCGAGCCGCCGGGAAACACCTCCGGCGTCGGGGCGATCACCTTGACGTCGGGAACGTCCGAGGGCCGTAGTGGCTCCAGCAACGGCGGCGACTCGCGGCCGCCATTCTTCTCGGGAAGAGCGTCGCGAATCGCCTCCTCAGTGCCCGCGTAGTCGCCCTCGCCGAGGTGGTACCAGCGCAGCGCGCCACCCTGTCCCCAGAGGAAGATTGCCGGCCAGCCATGGGGCTCGTAGATCCGCCAGAGCGCGAACTCGGGATCCACGGCAACGGGCCAGTCGATCCCCAGACGCTCGACCGCGCCGGCCACGGCGGCCGTGTCCTGCGTGAACGGGAAGCGGGGCGAGTGGACGCCGATCGTCGCCATGCCCTCGCCCTCGTAGCGATCATGCCAGGCGCGCAGGTAGGGCAGCGTGCGAATCGAGTTGAGCTGCGCGAAGTCGAAGAAGTGGACGAGGACCGGTCCGGCGGCCACCAGCCGGTCGATCGACTCCACGCGCTCGCCGACCCACTCGAGGCCGGGCGGGATGGGGGGCACGGCGATGTCGGGTCTCGGGGGACGCAGGCGCCGGAGGGTATGCTGCCGCGTTATCCCAGGGTGCTCCGCAGGAGCAACCCGATCAATGAACTGAAGAGGAGTGGTTTGCGTGAGTGAAGCTGTGTGGGAGCGGATCGAGGAGAGTCGGGCCCGTCACAACGTGCTCGAGCACCCCTTCTACGTGCGCTGGTCGGCCGGCGAGCTGAGCCGCGAGGAGCTGGCGAGGTACGCCGGGCAGTACCGCCACGCGACCGAGGCCCTCGCCCGCCTCTGCGGCCAGACGGCCGAGAACGCCCCCGAGCAGCATCGCGAGGAGATCGCGGCGCATGCCACTGAGGAGGAGGCCCACGTCGGACTCTGGGATGACTTCGTCGAGGCCGCCGGCGGCGAGATCGGCGCCGAGCCCACGCCGGAGACGGCGGAGTGCGTCACGGCCTGGACCGCCCCCGAGGGATACCTCGGGCAGCTCGCGCGGATGTATGCGATCGAGAGCGGCCAGCCGGAGATCGCCCGCACCAAGCGTGAGGGCCTGGCGCGCTTCTACGGCATCAACGGCGGACCGGGGAGCGAGTACTTCAAGGTTCACGAGGGGGCCGACCACGCTCACGCCGAGGAGTCCCGCCGGCTGATCGAGGAGGCGATGACGCCCGAGGACGAGGATGCCCTCGTCGCCGCAGCGGAGTCCGCCTTCAAGGCGAATCTGCGGCTGCTCGACGGGGTCAGCTGAACGCCGGGCTCTGATGCGCGGGCGCTCCGGACGGGTCGGCGACCGCGTGATCGGGATCGGGCTCGGGATTCTGCTCGGGCTCGCGGTGATCATCCTGTTCCTGTTCCTGGGCTCGCGCAACACGATCGATGAGCCCTCGCTCTCGGGCGGGGCGACGACCCAGACGCAGCCGGCCGCGCCGCCGGCGAAGGTGTCGAAGCCGAAGCCGCCCAAGTAGGATTCCTGACCGATGAGATCGGCAATGCGCACCGCTCATAGGGTCCGGCTCGCGGGGATCCTGGCGCTCGGCGCGTTTGCACTCCACCAGCTGCGCTACCTGATCGCCATTGGGGGATCCTCCGCCGCCGAGCTCGCTCAGGAGGGACACCGCTACATGTCGGATCTCTTGCCGCCGGTCTCCGTTCTGGTGCTTGCCGCCGTCGTGGCGACGCTGATCCGAGGCACCGAGGCGGCGTCACCCGCAAGGGCACCACTCGGACGCCGCATCGCGGTCTTCGCGGGCGCATTGCTCGCCATCTACGTGGGCCAGGAGCTCCTCGAGGGACTGCTGGCAACAGGCCACGCGACGGGCCTGGCCGGTGTGCTCGGCGGCGGTGGGTGGATCGCGCTGCCGCTCGCCGTGACCATCGGTGCCCTGGCGGCGCTGCTCGCTCACGTGCTCGAGAGAGTCGAGCGCGTGATCGCGGTGATCCACGCCGAGCGGCCAGTGCGCTCGCGCCCGCCCGCGGTCCGCGGCAGGGCCCTTCCGGCCCGCGGAATCAGCTTGCTCTCCGCTCCTCTTGCGTTTGGCTTGGCCCGAAGGCCGCCTCCTCCGGTACCTGCCTAGCAGGTGTCAATCCGCGCGCGCGTTTCGCCTTCGTTTAGGCAGCGACGGCACCGTGCGCACATCCAAGGAGGTCTTCCGAATGCAATCGAGACCTGCACGACTCGGCCTGCTGGCCGCGGTGATCGTCGCCGCAATCGTGGTCTTCGTCGTGCTGAGGAACAACAACAGCGACACGAGCAATGACACCGCCAAGGGCGTTCAGGTCCTGAACGTCGACGCCAGCGGCAATCCGGTCGGCGGGGTGAAGACGTTGACTTACAACAAGGGCGACCAGGTCCAGCTCCACGTGAACCTGGCGGCGCCCGAGGACGAGGTCCACGTCCACGGCTACGAGATCGAGAAGCCGGCCGAGCACAGCCCGGTCACCTTTTCGTTCCCGGCCCACCTCGACGGCGTCTTCGAGATCGAGGTGCACGGCTCCGACAAGACGGAGGGACCGATCGCCGAGCTCCACGTCAACCCGTGATGAGGGCGTTGAAGCTGAAGACCGCGGTGGGCGTCGCACTGGCGACGCCCACCGCGGCGCTGCTCTTCCCAGACGTCGCCTCGGCGCACGCCCTGGTCGGCCGCAAGGACCTGCCGGTGCCCGCGTGGCTCTTTGCCTGGGGGGCGTCGCTGGTCCTGATCATCTCCTTTGCGCTGCTCTCGGTCGCCTGGACCACTGCGCGGCTCCAGGACGAGGACTGGCGCGCGATGCCGCGCTGGTTCTCGCGGGCGGTGCTCAATGAAGGCACGCAGATCGTCTGCGGGCTGATCGGCGTCGGCCTATTCGTGCTGGTCCTCTACGCCGGCTTCAGGGGCATCGAGGACCCGACACAGAACTTCGCGATCATCTTCGTCTTCTACACGTTCTGGCTGGGCCTGGTCCTGCTCAGCGTGTTGTTCGGGGACGTGTTCCGGGCGTTCAACCCCTGGCGGGCGATCGGCCGAACAATCTCCGGCGGATTCCGCCTCGTCGCGGGGGAATCCGCGCCTGCCCCGTTCACCTATCCCGACCGGCTCGGGCGCTGGCCGGCCGTCATCGGCGTTCTGCTGTTCGTCTGGCTCGAGCTGATCGCCGGCGGTGGAGCGTCGCCGACGCCGCACAAGGTCGCGGTCGCCACGGTGATCTACACAGCCATCACGTTCATCTGCATGGCGCTGTTCGGGGTGGAGAAGTGGATCGAGCGAGGGGAGGCGTTCAACGCCTACTTCGGGATGTTCTCCCGCCTCGGCCCGTTCGAGGTGCGGGGCGTCGAGGTGGGCCGCCGCAGGTTCCTGACCGGCGCGCCTCAGTGGGCGGCGGTTCCGGGGGCCGCCGCACTGGTGCTCACCTCGATCGCGGTGACGAGCTTCGACGGCGCCCAGGAGGGCGTTCTCTCCGGCGCCATCAAGTGGACCTTCGAGCGCTGCAGCGACATCGGCTTCAGTCTGCCCGACTCGTTCCGGATCGCCAACAGCATCTGGTTGCTGATCACCCTTGGCGCCGTCTCGAGTCTCTACTGGCTCGGGGTGACCGGCATGCACACGGTTCGCAGCTCACCGCCGGTCAAGGAGCTCGGGCGCTCGTTCGCCCATTCCCTGATCCCGATCGCGCTGGCCTATCTGGTGGCCCACTACTTCAGCGCCTTCCTCTACCAGGAGCAGGCCCAGTTCACCTACGTACTCTCTGACCCGCTCGGCCACGGCTCCGACCTGTTCGGCACCGCCGGGGGCGGCATCAACTACGGGATCGTCGGCTCGAACACGGTCTGGTACGTGCAGGTCGCGGCGCTGGTGGTCGGCCACGTTGTGGCCCTGACGCTGGCGCATGACCGTGCGCTCAAGGTCTACGACAACGTTCGCCACGCATCCCGCTCGCAGTACTTCATGCTCGCGGTGATGGTGGGCTTCACCTGCTTCGGGCTCTTTCTCCTGTCGCAGGCAAACGCGTAGCGGCCACCAGGCCGCGATCTGATGGCGAAGCCGAGTAATCACTGGGCCAGCCGTTTCATTGCGAGTGCGAGCCGCTGCGCTTCGAGGCCGCCGCCCTCGAAGACGAGGACGATGTTCGATGCCTGGAAGCAGAGCAGTCCGCCCGAGCCGCGGCAGGCTTTGAGCTGGTCGTCGGCACCGCCGGTATCGCCGAGGACGTAGAGCGTTCCGCTGGCTCCGCTGCGGGCCCCGGCGGGCTCGCCGGGGAGTGGTGGGAGCCTGACCGCCCAGAGCTCCTCTGCGTTGCCGCCGCTCGGCAGCTGCCGGCCGAGCTCGATCGAGACCCGCTCGGCGTTGATCCGGTCGACGAACTCCGACGCAGTGAACATCTGAGTACTGCCGCAGCCGAGTATGAGCAGGCCGGCCAGGCCGGTCGCGAGCCAGATGAGTCCCCGTCCCACCTTCTGGAGGCTGGCATACTCGACCAGCGATGTGCATGGAGTCCGTCAACTACGTGAAGACCTCGATCGGCGCCGCCGGTGGGCTCCGGTCCTGGTTGATCGCGCGGACTCCGCTCCGGCCTGCGCCCCGCCGCGCCGGGCCAGCGGCCGCCATCCCGGCGGCCACGGGCCACCGGCCCTGATCCCGTGAGCTTGCTTCCGCCGCTCGCTCACCTCGGGCATTGGTACCTGTGGATCCCCTACGTGATCCCGGTCGTCGTCGTGCTGGCGGCGTCGCTGCATGCCTTCCGGCAGCAGCGCCGCGAGGATCGCGAGCGCGACCAGGCTGAGGAGACGAGCCCCTAGCGGTCCTGAACGTGCTCAGCCGGTGGCGGAAGGGGAGGATGATGCGCCGGCGGAGTGGAGCCCTGCAGCGCGACGGTCGACCCGAGCGTCGCCGCCACGAAGATCCCGGCAGTAGCCGCCTTCATGCGCCGCTCGGTCAACCAGCTCTGATGCTGGGCCTGGAGCCATGACCTCGCTCCGCTGGCGCCCGCCATGGCGGCCATCGCGCAAGCAGCACACATGGATCCAAGATACTCCGGCGGCTTAGTCGGAATCGCGCCCGCAGTTTGCGCACTCACCACGAAGGGTCACCTCGTGGCTCGAGACCTTGAAGTCCGGGCGCTTGGCGAGAGCGACGATCGCCCGCTCCAGTTGATCGTCCTCGAAGGCGACTACCCGGCCGCACTGCTCGCAGACGATGTGATGATGGTGGTGCCCGCTCGGGTCGACGCACTCGTAGCCCGCCGCGTCGCCCCCGAGGTCTACTCGCTGGACCAATCCGATCTCCTCGAGCTGCTCGAGCGAGCGATAGACGGTCGCCCGGCCAACGTCGGGGAGACGACGGTCGATATCGAGCGCGGTGATCGCGCAATCCTGCGTGCCGAGCAGATCGACGACCTTTCGCCTGCCACCCCCGCTGCGGAAGCCGGCCTCGGAGAGGGCCGTGACCGCGCGCTCGCTCCAGCTCCTCTCGGCCGCGCTCATCCGGACGCTCCCGCCGTGACGGCCGTTCGCTGACCGAGTGAGTGGAGGCCGGCGCCCCCGATTGCGACCAGGTAGCCGGCGACGATCGTGCCCGCGATCGCCGCGCCCGCGGCGAACCCGGCGTAGTAGGAGAGATAGAGGCCGACCACCCCTGCGCAGATCCCGAGCCCGGTGGCGACGGCCATCATCGAACCGATGCGATGGGTGATGACGCGGGCGGTCGCCGCGGGGCCGACCAGCGCCGCGACGGCGAGCAGTGTGCCCAGGCCCTGCGCCGCGACCAGGACGGCCGCTGCGAGCAGGATGAGGACGGCGATGTCCGCGACGGTCGGCGAGGCGCCGAGCGCTCCCGCCGTGGTTCGGTCGAACGCCACCGCGAGCAGACGCCAGTGAAGCGCGATCAGGCTGATCACGACTCCTGCCGCGAGGATTGCGGCGATCCTCAAGTCCGAGTCGGATGGCGCGAGGATGTCCCCGAAGAGCAGGCTCTGGATTCCCGGTGGCGAGTCGGCCGAGAGTGCCAGCAGCGCGCCGAGGCCGAAGAACCCCGTGACGACGACGGCGACCGCCGTGTCGCGGCCGATGCCGGGCACGCGGCCGACCAGCGCGATCGCCACGGCGGCGACGGCGATCCCCGGGATCCCGCCGACCAGGATCGGCACGCCCGCCAGGGCGGCGACCACGAGCCCGGGGAAGAGTGCGTGGGAGAGCGATTCGGCCGCGTACGAGACGCCGTAGAAGATCACCCAACAGCCGAGAGCCCCGCCGGCGAGCGAGATCAGGCCGACCTCGAGCAGCGCCCTGCGGATGAACTCCTGGCCCAGCGGATCCGTGACGAAGTCGATCATCAGTGGTGGTGGGCGGGGAGCACCCCGACGCGGTCGCTTCCCGGGATCTCGACGATCGCCCCGGCATAGGTCTCCTCGAGGACGCGCCGGTCCAGGACGTCGTCCGGCGCGCCGAAGGCGATCTGCCGCCTATTGAGGCAGAGGACCGCGTCCCAGCGCCGCGCCTGCGCCAGGTCGTGGGTCGCGATCACGATCCCTCGGCCCTCGGCGGCGAGCTCCGCGATCAGGGACTCGAGTCCGCTCGCCGCCGGGACGTCCAGGCCCGAGAACGGCTCGTCGAGCAGCAGCAGCTGCGCGTCCTGGACCAGGCCGCGCGCGATCAGCACCCGCTGGCGCTGGCCGCCGGACAGATCGCCGAAGGTGTCGTGCGCGCGCTCGGCGACGCCGACCCTCTGCAGCGCCGCATGCGCGGCCTCGCGATCCGCATGGCCGGGCCGCCGCCACCAGGGGAGGCGGGGGAGGGCGCCCATCAGCGCCACCTCGAAGGCGGAGACGGGAAAGTCGAGCCGCGATCGCTCGGTCTGAGGAACCGTCGCCGCGCGGCCCCGCACCTCGACCGTCCCTCGCATCGGCCGCAGCTCACCGAGCAGGACGCGAAGCAGCGTGGTCTTGCCGCCGCCGTTCGGGCCGAGCAGTGCGACCCGCCGGCCGGCATCGACCTCGAACGTGATCCCTTCGATGGCGGGCGCACGGCCATAGCCCGCGGTGAGGTCGTGCGTTCTGGCCAGCGTCTCAGCCAATACCGCTCACCTCGCAGCCCCCCTGGCCTCCGGTGAAACCCTTGACCATCTGATCCGCGTTCGCCTGCTCCATGTGGAGATAGGTGTTGCCCGTGGAATCGGCTGGGCCGAGGGTGTCCCCGTAGAGGGTGTAGCTCGCGCTGGCGCCGGTCTGCGAGGCGATCGTCTCTGTCAGCTTCGAGCTCAGCGAGCTCTCGGGGAAGATCGCCTTCACGCCCTCCCTCTTGACCAGGTCCGCCAGGTCGGCGAGGTCCTGCGCGTTCGGCTGCGCCTGGGTGGTTTGCGAGGGGATCACCGCCCCGACGACCCTGATCCCGTAGCGATCGGCGAAGTAGCCGAAGGCATCGTGGTCGGTGACCAGCTTGCGATCGGTTTCCGGCACCCTGTTCATGCAGCCTGCGATCCCTGCGTCGAGGCGCTTGAGCTTCGCCTGATAGGCGGCGGCATTGGATTGGAAGGTCGCCTTGTCTCGAGGATCGATCGCTGTGAGCTGCGCCGCGATCTGGCTCACTGCCCCCTCCGCGTTTCTCGGGTCATGCCACCAGTGCGGGTCGTACCGGGAGGCCTCGGGGCCGCTCGACTCACCGGGCAGCTTCAGCGGCAAGGTGGCGCCGAGGTCGACGACCTTTGCGTTACTGCCGCTGTCGTCGACGACCTTGCCCATCCACGCGTCGAGGTTGTCGCCGTTGGTGAAGACGATCTTCGCGTCGGCCGTCGTCGTGACGTCGTCAGGCCGCGGCTCGTAGTCGTGCGGATCGGTGTTGGGAGCGAGGATCTGGTGCACATCGACGGCGTTACCGCCGACCTCGCGGGCGAAGTCGCCGATCTGCGTCGTGGTCGCAATCACCGAGACCTTGCCCGAGTCCGATCCCGAGCCCCCACAGCCGGCCACGAGCAGGGCGGCCGCGAGGGCCCCGGCTGCCGCCAGGCCACGACCGCGTGGGCCGACGGCGCGCGCGGCGGCCGCCAGGCCGAAGACCGCGCCGCTGAGCGTCGCGATGGTCGCGCCGGGGGGAGCGTTGGTCTTGACGGAGAGCCAGAGCCCAGCCGTGCCCTCGGCGGCGGCGAGCAGCACCGTCGCGATCTGCCAGTTCGCCATCCGGTTCGCGAACAGCCGAACGGTCGCCGCGGGCGCCACGAACAGCGCGGCCACCAGCAACGCGCCGATCACGCTCAGCGCGGCGGTCGTGGCAAGGGCGATCAGGCCGAGCAGGACGACGTCGAGCCAGGCCTCCCCGGAGGTTGGACCGCCCACCTCGTCGAAGCCGGTCGCGAGCCAGCGACGGCCGAACATGAGGTTGCCGGCAAGGATCGCCGCGGCGGCGACGATTGCGAGCCGGATGTCCGCGCCGTCGACCAGAAGCAGGCTGCCGAAGAGCAGCTGCTCGACGTTCGATCCCGAGTGGTAGACGTCGCTCGCCAGGATCACGCCGCCAGCGAGGCAGCCGACCAGAACGAGCGCGGTGAGGCTGTCATACGCGGTCCCGCGCCGGCGGGCCAGCCCCCAGACGGAAGCGGTGAAGGCGACCGCCACCCCGAACGCCCCAAGCGGCGCGGAGAAGCCGATCCCGTCAGCCAGGACCAGCCCTGGAAAGGTCGCCGTTCCAACCGCGTGCGAGAAGAAGGCCAAACCGCGCAGCACGATCCAGGTGCCCAGGACACCTGCACCGACGCTGAGGGCGAGCACCTCGATGAGACCCCTCTGGACGAAGGGCAACTGGAACGGCTCGAACACTCGCTATGTCTTTCGAGCCGTTCCCATGAGCGCTACTCGACGGGTGCGTCCAGAGCGTCCCAGTCCTCCTTGCTGGCGAACTTCGTCAGCTTGGTGCCGTTGTTGACGGCGCGGAACGCGTAGCGCACGTTGACCTTGCCGTCCTTGCCCGGACGCTCATAGGTCGTCTTCTTGACCTCGGACTCCGGGATCTGGACCTTTTCTCTGAGCTTGACGTCGTAGAACTCGATTGCCATTTGGGATTCCTCTCTTCGTCCGCACACTGGGCACGGGGTAGTGATGATAATGAGATTCGGTCTTATTTGCAGCCACAGGCGGTCAAAGCATGGCTGCGCCGTCGGACGCGCCTGCGTGCGTGACGCCTGAGGGCCCGTTCAGGCGGCCAAATGGGTCTTCGCGGCCGCCTTTGCGGCGCGAGGCAGGCTGACCGTGCGGGGGCCGACGAGGCTGCCGCCGATCCGATCGAAGACGCGGGCACGCATGACCACACCGGCCGTGCGCGTGCCGGCTCTGGCGCCGAGCTAGACGAGCCGCGAGCGCTCGATCCCGGCCATCCGGCGCATGTGGCGCGGCGTGATCCTCCAGAGCTACCTGAGGGTCCTCCAGGGCCACCCACCCGCTGGCGAGATGATGAGCGAGGTCCTGACCGAAGACTTCGAGACCGGCTTCATCGGCGGCCAGGTCTGGACGGGCCTCGACGGCCTCCGGGACTTTCTCGGCCAGCGCGACGGCTTCTTCGATGAGAGGCACACCATCGACGAGCTGCTCGAGCGGGGAGAGTCAGACGGCGACATCGAGGCGCACACGAAGCTCCACTTCTTCCTGCGCAGCTGGGAGGCGCCGTCGCCGGTGAGCGAGGAGTACACCGGCAGCTGCTTCCACACCTGGTGCGTCCGCGAGGTCGACGGCGAGTGGCGCGTTGCCGGTCAGATGGTCGAGCGCTTCGACGATCTCAACGACAACTCGAAGCAGCTGTTCGCGACCCCGGACGAGGGACTGAACCGCTGAGGGGCTAGACGGGCTGGACCTGGCGCTCGCCGAGGATCTCGCCGAGGCGGCGCTCCAGCGCCACCGAGACGGCGGCGCGCACCGGGCCTGGCTCGAGACGTTCGACCAGGGCCTCGAGGAAGCCCTCGATGATCAGGCGCTTCGCCTCCTCCGCGGAGAGTCCGTGGGAGCGGAGGTAATGGAGCTGCTCGGCGTCGATCTGCGCGACGGCCGCCGCGTGCGTGCAGCGGACGTCGTTGGCCTCGATCTCGAGGCCGGGGATCGCGTCGGCGTGGGCCGACTTCGAGAGCAGCAGGTTGCGGCTCTCCTGGAAGGCGTCGGTCTGCTGTGCGCCCGGGTCGACACGGATCATCCCGCGCCAGACCGCGGTTGCCGACTCCTCGAGGACGCCCCGGAACGCGAGGTCCGAGGTGGTGTTCTCCGCGGCGTGTTCCTGGGTCGTGTCGAAGTCGAGGTGCTGAGTGCCGTTGCCGGCGTACGCCCCCGTCACGCGAGCGCTCGAGCCCTGGCCTGCGAGTCTCGTCTCCATCCGGACCTTGCCGCGCGCGGAGCCGAAGCCGAGGGCCACCCAGTCGAGGTTGGCGTCTCGCTCCACCTCGGCCCGCTGCGTGCCGAACACCCAGCTGCGCTCGCTCAACCCCTGGGCGGTGACATAGCGGAGGTTCGCACCGGGCCCGACCCAGACCTCGGTGACCGTGTTGAAGAGCGAATCCGGGTTCGAGTCGGTCGAGAGCCACTGCTCCCAGACCTCCGCCTGGGCGCCCTCCTCGAGCACGATCAGGGTCCGGAAGGAGAGAGCCGCGGCGTCGGCGTCCTGCACGGCCGAGATCAGCGCGGGTGCCTCGAGCCGCTTCCCACGGGGCACGTAGACCAGAGCTCCGCCGCTCCACGAGCCGTCGTTGCGTGCGACGAACGGGTCGTCAGCAGGCGCCAGCGAGCCGAGCATCTCGCGCAGATGGGGGAAGCGCTCGAGCGACGCGTCGAGCGACGCGACCAGCGGCTCGTGCGGCCGCCCATCCCCGTCGACCTCGACGGAGCCGCCCTCGAGGACGCTCCCGTCCACCTGGACCACCAGGTGATCGGAGTCCTCGGGCGGGTTGAGGACCCCGTCAGCCCGGGAGCGGGCCTCGGGGTCGCCCTCGGGCGCCGGCGAGTACGCGTCGAGATCGAGCCCGGAGAGGTCCGTGAACTCCCAGCCGCGCGTTTTCTGCGTCGGCAGCGGCGGGGCCGCGCCGGCGTCAGCCAATCGAACCCTCCATCTGTAGCTCGATCAGCCGGTTCAGCTCGACGGCGTACTCCATCGGAAGCTCCTTGGTGATCGGCTCGATGAAACCGTTGACGATCATCTTGGAGGCCTCCTCCTCGTCCAGCCCGCGGGACTGGAGATAGAAGATCTGCTCCTCGCCGACCTTCGAGACGGTCGCCTCGTGGCCGACGTCGACGTCGTCCTCGCTGATGCGGATCGTCGGGTAGGTGTCCGAGCGCGACTCCTCGTCGAGCAGGAGCGCGTCGCAGACGACCTTCGACTTCGACTCGGAGGCGCCCTTGGCGATCTCGAGCAGGCCGCGGTAGCTGGTGCGGCCCTTGTCCTTGGAGATCGACTTGGAGAAGATCGACGAGGTCGTCTTCGGCGCGGCGTGGATGATCTTGCCGCCGGCGTCCTGATGCTGGCCCTCGCCCGCGAAGGCGATCGAGAGGATCTCGCCGTGGGCCCGTTCGCCGAGCAGGTAGATCGACGGGTACTTCATGGTCAGCTTGGATCCGAGGTTGCAGTCGACCCATTCCATCGTCGCGTCCTCGTGGGCGACTGCCCGCTTGGTGACGAGGTTGAAGACGTTCTGCGACCAGTTCTGGACGGTCGTGTAGCGGACCCGGGCGCTCTTCTTCGCCACGATCTCGACCACCGCCGAGTGGAGCGAGTCCGTCGAGTAGGTCGGTGCCGTGCAGCCCTCGATGTAGTGGACGTCGGAGCCCTCCTCGGCAATGATCAGCGTGCGCTCGAACTGGCCCATGTTCTCGGTGTTGATCCGGAAGTAGGCCTGCAGCGGCATCGCGACCTTGACCCCCGCGGGGACGTAGACGAACGAGCCGCCCGACCAGACGGCCGAGTTGAGCGCGGCGAGCTTGTTGTCGTTGGGCGGGATGATCGTGGCCCAGTACTCGCGGACCAGGTCCTCGTGCTCGCGCAGAGCGGTGTCCATGTCGGTGAAGATCACGCCCTGCTCCTCGAGCTTCTCGTTCACCTGGTGGTAGACGACCTCCGACTCGTACTGGGCACCGACACCGGAGAGGAACTTGCGCTCGGCCTCGGGGATGCCAAGGCGATCGAAGGTGTTCTTGATGTCCTCGGGCACCTCCGACCAGTCGCGGCTGTTCTTCTCGGAGGCGCGGACGAAATAGTGGATGTTGTTGAAGTCGATCTGGTTGAGGTTGCCGCCCCATTGCGGGGTCGGGCGAGACTCGAAGTGCTCGTACGCCTTGATTCGGAAGTCGCGCATCCACTGGGGCTCGTCCTTGTAATCGGAGATCGACTCGACGACCTCGCGTGAGAGGCCCTTCGGCGACTTGTAGGCGTAGCCCGACTCAGGGTCGTGGAAGCCGAACTTCTCCTTGTAGTCGGCGTTGATGCCGGCGAGCTCGCGCTCCTCGGCGGGGCGCTCTACAGCGGTCTCGGGGGTGGCCATTCAGGAAACCTCCAGCTTGACGGTGTCGTCCTCGATCGTGACCAGGTAGGTGGTGACCGGTTGGTAGGCGGGGAGGGTCTTCGGACGACCGGACGTGAGGTCGAACAATGACCCGTGGCGTGGGCATTCCACGGTACAGGCGTCCGCGTCGAACGTCCCCTCGGCGAGGGGGCCGTCGTCGTGCGAGCAACGGTCCTCGATCGCGTACAGGGAGCCGTCGCAGTTGAAGACGCCGATCTTGGTCCCGTCGGGGGTGTCGATCAGCTTCATCTCTCCGCTCGGCAGCTCGCTCGCGGCGCAGACGTCGATCTGTTGTTTCGTGCTTTCAGTCACTTTATTCCTACCGTCGTAGTCGGATTTTAGCTGTTGCCCAGTCCGGTAGGTTGCCCGGGCCTTGGCTCTCGTCCTGATCATCGTTGGGATCCTGATCCTGATCCTGGTTGTCGTCTGGTTCGTCTACAACCGGACGATCGGCCGCCGCAATGCGGTCGACAACAGCTGGGCCCAAATCGAGACCGCGCTCCAGCGCCGGCACGACCTGATCCCCAACCTGGTCGAGTCGGTCAAGGGTTACGCCAAGCACGAGCAGTCGACCTTCGAGGAAGTCACCAAGGCACGCACGGGGGCTGTCTCCGCCAAGGCCCCGGGAACGCAGGCAGTCGCCGAGGACGCGCTGACCGCGGCCGTCGGGAAGCTGATGGTCGTCGCCGAGCAGTACCCGCAGCTCCGTGCGACGGAGAACTTCCAGCAGCTCCAGCAGCAGCTCTCCGACACCGAGAATCAGATCGCGATCACCCGCCGCGTCTACAACGACACGGTCCAGACCTACAACACGGGGATCCAGCAGTTCCCGGCGGTGCTGGTCGCCAACGCCTTCCACTTCGAGGCGCGCCAGTTCTTCGATGCGCCGAAGGAGGCCGAGGCAGTGCCCGAGGTGAGCTTCTCGGGGGACGACGCGCCGGCCGCGCCGGCCGAGAAGCCGAAGTCCTGAGTAAGTCGATGCGCTGGCGCCTGCTCATCGTCATCGCGGTGTTCGCTGCGGCAGTCGCGCTGCCGGCCGCGGCGCAGGCCCGCAGCCTGAAGGTCACCGATGCCGACGTCAGCCTGCGCCTCGCCAAGGACGCGAGCCTGGTGGTCGCGGAGCGCCTCACCGTCGACTACGACGGCTCCTACAACGCCACCTACCGTGACGTCCCGCTGACCGGCGGGGAGACGATCGACCCGAACAGCATCATCGTCCGCGAGGGGAATCAGAACTATCGCCCCGGCGGCTGCACGACGTTCGGGTGCATCGACGCGAGGGGCACGTTCGGTGTCACCGACATCCCGGACCAGAACGGGGTCAGGATCGTCTGGCATCCGGTCGCGAGCGACGAGCAGCGCACCTTCACCGTGATCTACCGGGTCGACGCCCGCGCGCACGTCCGCGCCTTCGACGACGTGATCGACGTCTACTGGAAGGTCTGGGGAGACCAGTGGGACTTCAGTCTCGACCACCTGACGGCCAACCTGAAGGACCCGGCGCTGGATCCCGCCAACCCGCTCTATCGCGTCTGGGGCCATCCCCGGGATGTTGAGGGGAAGACGGTGCGAGGGCGCGGAGTGGCGACCCTCGAGGCCTCGAACGTTCCCGCGCATCAATTCGTCGAGCTGCGGGTGACGATCCCACGGACGGCCGCTCAGGGCGTCGGTGCCGCCGGAGTGCACAGCGGTAATGGCCTGCCGGCGATCCTCAAGGAGGAGCAGGGGCTGACCGACGACTTCAACTCCCCCTGGAACAAGACCAAGCGCTTCGTCGCTCACCACGCCGAGCTGCTCGCCGCGTTGATCACCGCTCTCCTGCTGCTGGCGCTGGCGTTGATGCTCTGGCTCGCCCGCGAGCACCCCATATCCGCCGGGAAGTACGTCCCCGAGCCGCCCGATGACGCGAGCCCGGCGTTGGCCTACGGACTGGCGCACGAGGGCGAGGAGTCGAGCAACACGGTTCTGGCGACTCTGCTCGACCTGGTCGAGCGGGGCTACTACGACACGAAGAACGTGACCACCGATGACGAGAAGCTGGATCTCGCCATCAAGAAGTCGAGCAAGCGTCCAAGCGCGAAGCTCGAGCAATACGAGCAGGACACGCTCGAGTTCTTCGACGAGCTGGTTGGCGACGAGACGGTCGCGATGAGCGAGATGAAGGACCGGATCCCCGAGCACAGCGCCACCTGGCGAGCGCGCTGGGAGAAGATGACCGGCTCCCTGAACGGGGCGGACGAGGGCCAGCTCCAGTGGGATCGGAACCTCAACCCGCTCAGCCTGCTGGTCGCCTTCATCGGCGGGGTCCTGGTCGGGGCGATCTGCCTGATCCAGAACAACGTGGAGAACCACTGGTTCGTGACGGCGGCGATCGGCGCGGTCGGCGTCGCGATCGTCGCCTTCTGGCCAGCCCGGCGATTGAAGCGGCTCGCGCTGCGGTACCGCGAGCGCTCGGCGAAGTGGGAGTCCTTCCAGCGGTGGACGGACGACTTCCCGCGGCTGGACGACGATCCGCCCGCAACCCTCAAGCTCTGGAAGCGAATCCTGATCTACGGGGTCGCCTTCGGCACCGCGGACCGGATGATCAAGTCAGGTCGCATTCCCGAGCCCGTCCTGCAGAGCTCCGACGGCTCGTGGTCCTACGGCTTTCTGAGCGGCGCCTACGTCGGGTCGACCTTCAACGCCGGCTCGTTCAGCTCCGGCTTCTCCTCCCAGGTCGCGCCCGAGTCCTCGAGCAGCGGGGGAGGCGGCGGGTTCAGCGGAGGAGGCGGCGGCGGGGGCGGCGGCGGGGGCGGCGGGGGTTGGTAGCTACTCGAGCCCGGCGGCGCTGAGGGCGGCGCCGCGGTCGTAGAACTCCTGGACGCGGATGCACTTGTCCTCGTCGTCGAAGCTGAACACCTGGGCGATCATGTCGGAGATCTGCAGGCCGGTGATGTCGTTGCGGGCCCAGCGGTGGGCGATCACGACGACGTGGTCACCGGCGTCGATCATCTCCTCCGGTGCGAACTTGAGCTGGCCTACTGCGTTCCGCCAGCGGGTCCAGAACTCCTGCACTCCCTCGAAGCCCTTGTAGGTGCCCGGGAAGGGGTCGCGCTCGGGGGCGATCCATTCGACCTCGGGGCTCATGTGGTTGAGCACCCACCCTGGGTCCTCGGCGTTCCACGCCTCGAAGCCTTCCCTGACGAGGTTCACCCGATCCATCCCCATGCGGTGAAGAAGCTATTCGATGCCGGGGGCGGCGTAGTCGGCGACGGCCATGACGGTGAGCTGCGGGTTGACGGTCACCGACGACGGGAAGACGCTGGCGTCGCAGACGTAGAGGTTCTCCATCCCGTGGACGCGGAAGCGCTCGTCGACCACCCCCTTGGCGGGGTCCTGGCTGACCGCGTTGCCGCCCTGGGGGTGTGAGGTGTGCAGCCCGATGTCCGTGTTGTCGCGGACGATGTCGTCGAGCTCATCGACCTGCTCGGGGGAGGTGTAGGAGGTCGAGCGGAAGGTCATCGGCATCACGCGCAGCGCGCCGCTGGCGAAGTGGATCCGGGCCGCGAGCTTCGTCCCCTTGATCAGCAGCTTCAGGTCGGACTCCGCGGGCTCGTAGTCGAGCTTCATGCCCTTGCCCCGGAAGCCGGGCTTGATGGTGGCGTTCGACTGCGAGCCGACCACCACGCCGATGGTGCTCAGGTAGGCGTAGCGGCGCATGTTGTGAAAGTGGTCTGAGAACCAGCCCGGCATCATCAGCGCCTGGGTGCCCACCGGGTTGAACCAGGACTCGAGGACGAGCTGGTCCTCTCCCGTTGGGTGGTAGCCGTGCGTGATCTGCAGGCCGTCGAACGAGTTGAGCTTCTGCTCGAATTCGGCGGTCAGCGGCGCGCCGACGTTGAAGGAGAGGCCCGTGCCTGCCAGCTTTCCACCGAGATTGCTGCGCTGAAGAAGCAGGCTCGACGCGAGGGCGCCGCCGGAGACGATCACCGTCTTGGCCGCGACCCGGAGGGTGCGCCCGTCCGAGAGCGTGCAGCGAACCTCCGTCGCCCGCTTGCCGCGCGTTCGGATCGACTCGGCCAGGCACTCGCTGAAGATCCGGACCGCTCCCGGGAAGTCCCGTTGGGCGCGGGGCAGGATGTTGTCGAGCGCCGACAGCTTCTTCCCGTAGGCACAGCCGATGTTGCAGTAGCCGGAGCCGAGGCAATCCTTGATGTTGGCGTCGACCACGCCGCCCTCACCGTCAAGGCCGAGCTTTTTGATGCCCTTGGCCATCTTCGAGCCGCCCTTCTCGAGGTACTTGTTGTCCTTCTGGCTGTAGACGGGGAGCCACTCGCGCAGCTGATCGAACGACTTCAGGAAACGGTCCTCCTCGATGCCGGCGTCGAGCCCATCCGTGTCGTTCCAGCGCTGGAGAGTGTGCGGTGGGATGTCGTAACAGACGGCGTTGTTGACGACGGTGCTGCCGCCCACGCACTTGCCCTGCACGACCTGGAAGCGGGTGTCCGTCGACATCTGCAGCCCACCGTCGTTGAGGAGGTTCGCGAACTGGACGCGCTCGTCCTCGCTGAAGTCCCTGGGGTTGACGTGCTTGCCGCCCTCGAGCACCACCACCTCCCGGCCCGCCTCGGCCAGGCGGTAAGCGAGCACCGAGCCGGCCGCGCCGCTGCCGACGATCGCCACGTCGGCGGTGATGCGCTCGGCGTCGACCTCGTTCGGCTCGCTCACGTCGAGGGTGGCGAGCTTGCCGACCCTCTTGATGACCTTGTCGTAGCGCTTGCGCTTGGAGAACGGGACGTAGCCGGTCGAGGCAGCCGTGCGCGGATCGGCGTAGTAGCCGATGATCACCGTCTGCTGCGCGCCGGTGAGCATTCCCTGGCTGAGCTTGCGAAGCGGGGTGGGAAGGCGGCGCTCGACGACATCGGTGAAGAAGCAACGCTCGATGAAGGCAAGCCTGCTGTCGGGCGACATCAGCGCGAACGGCGGGCGGAGCCGGAGCAGGGGATAGACCGTCAGCGCGGTGAACGCGAGGGCCGCCTTGCCCTTGTTGCTGGCGGTGAGCGAGGCGAGGAAGTCGTCGATGCCCGAGGCGATCTGTTCCGGGGTCAGCTTCTCGTCCGGCCCCATCACGAGGACCTCGGCGAGGGCCATCGCCGTCGTGAACTGGTGCGGCCAGAGGTACCTGAGGCCGTACCGGCCCTTGACGGCGGAGTGCTGGAGGACGGCGAGCACCACGGCCACGAACGTTGCCGCCGCCGCCCAGATCAACAGCTGCAGCGTGGGGCTCAGGCTCGTTCCGAGCGGGGAGCCGAAGGTGTTGTCGACGCTGTCGTGGTTCCCGAACGCCAGCATCAGGAGCAGGGCGACCACGATCAGCACGTGACCGAGGACGACCAACTGGGTAGCCCAGCCGTTCTGGCGCACGTTGCCCGCTGCGATGAAGCAGAGGACGCAGAAGAGGCCGTCCTTGGCGAAGGAGTTGGCGACGAACGGGAACTCGGCGGAGGCGAAGAGGCCGAGCACGGGATAGAGAAGGGCCTGTGCGAGGAAGAAGACGGCGAAGAAGCGGAGCGTCAGCTCCAGTCGGCGCTCGGGAGCTGTCAGCTCAGGAGCCTGCACCGGTGCGGTCGCCGCGGGCGGCGCCGAGCGCCGCGCTTCGGTCGTAGTACTCGCGCACGCGCACGCAGATCCCGTCCTCGAAGTCGAAGACCTGGATCACCCGGTCCGAGATCTCGAGGCCGCTGTGCTCCCCCTTGCCCTGGCGACGGGCGACGACGACGACGGACTGCCCCGCGTCGATCATCTCCTCGATCTTGAAGTTGAGCTGCCCGACCGCGGCCCGCCACTGCGACCAGTACTTCTCGACGCCCTCGTAGCCGTGGTAGGTGCCGGGGTCCGGATCGTCCTCGGGCGTGATCCACTCCACCTCCGGCGACATGTGATCGAGCACCCAGGCCCGATCACCCTCGTTCCAGGCGTCGTAGCCCTTCTCCACCAGCTGTACGAGCTCCTCCGACATCTCCCTCTCCTTGGAAATGAGTATCCCAGTCCCTGCGGCACTAGGCTTCGTGGAGACCGATCTGAAAGGGGCTTCGCAATGAGGTCGAGTGGGAGATTCGCAGTGCTGGGGGCGGGGGCGCTATTCGCAGCCGCCCTCGCGGCCCCAGCGAGCGCCGGGCAG
Source organism: uncultured Solirubrobacterales bacterium (assembly GCA_963774305.1). Classification (GTDB taxonomy): domain Bacteria; phylum Actinomycetota; class Thermoleophilia; order Solirubrobacterales; family 70-9; genus DASUPK01. Next base: position 316,921 of record CAVZEM010000009.1, read on the forward strand.
TCGGCCGCGAGCCGCGTGACCCTCAAGGTCGCCGGCGGGCCTCCGTTCCATGGCAGGGTGATCAGCGGGGAGCCGGCCTGCGTCGCCAATCGCAAGGTGCTGCTGATCGAGATCGCGCCGGACCGCGGGCCGATCGACTACGCCGACAACCGCACGAACGGCAAGGGCAAATGGGTCTTCAGCTCTCAGCTGCAGGGTGCGACCGTCGTGCGGGCGAAGGTCGCGCAGTCCAAGGCGAGCGGCGTGACCTGCCGGTCCGCCCTGTCGCCGGCCAAGGGTCTCTAGATCGCCCCCGCCTCGGCGGGGTCGCCCTGGTCGCCCTCGTCCTCCCAGTCGGCAGGCTCGCCGAGGCTGGCGCCCTTGACGACCTTGAGGCCGAGCATCGCGCACTTCATGCGGGTCGCCGAGATGTCGATGCCCAGCAGATCGAGGACGAAGTCCTTGGGCAGCGCGAGGATCTCCTGGCGGGTCATCCCCTCGAGCTCATCGGTGAGCAGCGAGGTAGCCGCGGTCGAGATCGCGCAGCCCTGGCCCTCGAAGGCGACCTCCGAGACCTTGCCATCATCGTCGAGCTTCAGGAAGACGTGCTGCTCATCGCCGCAGAAGGGGTTGTTGTCCTCGAACTCCAGGTCGAAGTCGTCCAGGCGGCCGAAGTGGTGGGGCCGCTTGTAGTGCTCGAGGATCTGGTCTCGATAGAGCTCGTCCATTGCTTCAACCGTACCTAGAGCTCGAAGACGCGCCGGACGTCGAGCAGGGCGTCGATCAGGCGGTCGACCTCGGTGCGCGTGTTGTAGACAGCGAGGCTGGCGCGGGTGGTGGCGGGGACGCCGAGGCGCTGCATGAGCACCTGCGCGCAGTGGTGGCCGGCGCGAACCGCGACGCCGTGCCGGTCGAGGATCTCCGAGATGTCGTGTGCGTGCACGCCCTCCATGTCGAAGGAGACGATGCCGCCGCGGTCATCTCCGGCTGGCGGGCCGAAGACCGTGAGGTCCGGGACCTCCGCGATCCGCTCGAGCGCATAGGCCGTCAACTCCGCCTCGGCCGCGTGGATCGCGGGTAGCCCGAGCTCGTCGATCCAGCGAACCGCGGCACCGAAGCCGACCGCCTCGCCGATCGCCGGCGTGCCTCCCTCGAACTTCGCGGGCAGGTCCGCCCAGGTGATCAGCTCCTTGGTGACCTTGCGGATCATCGAGCCGCCGCCGATGAAGGGCGGCATTTCCTCGAGCAGCTCCCGACGGCCGAACAGGGCGCCGATGCCTGTTGGCCCGTACATCTTGTGGGCGGTGACGGCATAGAAGTCGGCTCCGAGCTCGGCCATGTCCAGCTCGAGCTTGGGGCCGGACTGGGCGCCGTCCACCACCACGAGCGCACCGGCGTCGTGCGCCAGCCGTGCGATCTCCTCGACGGGGTTGATCGTGCCCAGGACGTTCGAGACGTGGGCGACGCAGACGAGCTTCGGGCCCTTCTCGAGCTGCGCCGCGAAGGCGTCCATGTCGAGCCGGCCGTCGTCCGTGATCGGGGCCCAGTCGAGGTGGGCCTCCTTCTCCTGGGTCAGCTGGTACCAGGGCACCACGTTCGAGTGGTGCTCCATCTCGGTGACGAGGATCCGGTCGCCGGCCTCGAGGTTGGTGCGGCCCCATGAGTACGCGACGAGATTGAGCGCCTCCGTCGCGTTGCGGACGAAGACGACCTCGCGGCGGTCAGCGCCGAGGTGCGAGGCCACGATCTCGCGGGCCTCCTCGTAGAGCGCCGTCGCCTCCTCGGAGAGCGTGTGGACACCGCGGTGGACGTTGGCGTTGTGCTCGCGCCAGTAGCGGTCGAGAGCGTCGATCACCGCGAGCGGCTTCTGGGCGGTCGCGCCGTTGTCGAGGTAGGCGAGGGGCTCACCATGGATCTGGCGAGCCAGGATCGGGAACTCGCTGCGGATTTCCTCGATGGACCGCGGCAGGGAGGGGGCTGTCGTCGCCGTCGGCTCCATCGTCAGGTACTAGGCGGCCGCGCCGGCCTCCACCTCGTCCTTGATCCAGCCATAGCCCTTCTCCTCGAGCTGCTCGACCAGCTCGGGGCCGCCCTCCTTGACGATCCGGCCGTCGTAGAGGACGTGCACGGCGTCGGGCTTGATCAGGTGGAGGATGCGCTGGTAATGGGTGATGATCAGGACACCCATCCCCGGGCCGGCGAACTTGTTGACGCCCTCGGCCACGACCTGCAGGGCGTCGATGTCGAGGCCGGAGTCGGTCTCGTCGAGCACCGCCATGGCGGGCTGCAGCATCGCCAGCTGGAGGATCTCCATCCGCTTCTTCTCGCCTCCGGAGAATCCCTCGTTGAGGTAGCGCGAGGAGAAGTCCTTGGGGATGTTGGTGAGGGCCATCGCCTCCTCGGCCTGCTTGCGGAAGTCCTTGAGCTTGACCGGCTCCTCGCCGTCGGCCTCGCGGTGGGAGTTGACGATCATCCGCAGGTACTTGGCGACCGTCACGCCGGGGATCGCGACCGGGTACTGGAACGCCATGAAGAGGCCCATCCGGGAGCGCTCATCCGGCGCGGCCTCGGTGATGTCCTCGCCCTTGAACGTGATCGTCCCCTCGGTGACCTCGAGGCTCGGGTGACCCATGATGGCGTTGGCCAGCGTGGACTTGCCGGACCCGTTGGGCCCCATGAGCGCATGGATGCTGCCGCTGTCGACGTCGAGGCTGACGCCCCTGAGGATCTGCTTGCCCTCGGCGGTCACGTGCAGGTTGCGGATCTCGAGCTCTGCCAATTGGTACTCCTGGTTCTGTTCGAAGTTGTCGCTACGCCGCGGTGATCGCGGCGGCCTTGGGGGCGGACTCGGGTGCGTGGTGGTCGGAGAACTCGACCAGCTCGGCGAGGGTGGTGCCGGAGAGGGCCCTGGTGACCCCGCCCTGGACCCGCGTCCAGAGAAGCTTGGTTGCGCATGCGTGATCCCCGTCGGCCTCGTGCGAGCACGAGACCTTGCCCTCGGGATCCGGATGGAAGCACTCCATCGGAGCGATCGCGCCCTCCAGCGCCTGAACCACCTCGAGCATCTCGATCTCGTCGGCGGGCCGCCCGAGGCGGTATCCCCCGTGGGCCCCGCGCTGGCTCTCGACCAGTCCGGCCTTGCGCAGCTTGGCGACCAGGTGCTCGAGGTAGGACAGGGGGAGACGCTCGGACTCGGCCACCGCGCTCAGCGCGACGGGGGCGCCGTCCTCCTGGCGGCCCAGCTCGACCATCAGCCGAACGCCGTATTCAGCTCGGGTGGAAAACAGCATCGCCGCTAAATCCTAGCGGAGAGGTCGGTTATGGCTCGAACCGGTTCGTTCAGGCTGCGAGGGAATCGCGCGAGCGCGCCACCACGCCGCGCAGGACGTCCCGGAACGCCGCGTAGTTGCGCCCGCCGATCGCCGCGGCGTGGCGCGCCTCGATCTCGGCGACGATCTCATCGCCCCGCTGCAGCTGCCCGAGCCCGCGCTGGGTCGGAACGACGAGCTTGGCGCGACGGTCCGCCGGGTCTGGCCGCCGCTCGACGTAGCCGAGCTCCTCGAGCTCGTCCACGAGGCGACCGACGATCTGCTTGTGGCGGCCGGAGAGACGCGCCAGCTCGGTTGCCCGGATGCCGTCCTCGTCGAGGTAGGCGAGCACGGTCCAGTGGCGCGGATTGAGGTCGTCGTATCCCTCGGAGGCGAGCCGAGCGAACAGCTCCTCCTGGAGCGAGAAGGTCAGCTGGCTTGCCAGAACGCCCAGGTCCGGATTCCATTCCTGTCGTTCCCGGCGCCGTTTGGTGGTAGTCACAGTTCGGAAAAGTAGCAGAACGTGACGATTACGATCCGTGACGAACTCTTATTGCCCGTTGAGGCGCCTCCGTATACTCGGATCGCAACCACCTCACGTTCCGAGAAGGAGACCTTCGGAGATGACAACCACCGGACGTTCCAACTGGCAGGCGACGTTCAAGACGGTGATCCTGCTCTCAGTCCTCGGCGGCATTCTGGTCGGCGCCGGGTACCTGATCGGCGGGCCTTCGACCGCGCTGATCTTCCTGTTCATCGCTGTCGCCATCAACATGGGCAGCTGGTTCTTCAGCGACAAGATCGCCCTCGCCGCGGCCAGGGCGAAGCCCGTCTCTGAGGAGGAGGACCCGAGGCTGTACCAGATGGTGCGCGACCTCACCACCCGAGCCGGCCTGCCGATGCCGAGGCTCTACGTGATTCCGCAGGAACAGCCGAACGCTTTTGCGACGGGCCGCAATCCGAAGCACTCCGCGGTCGCGGTGACCGCCGGGATTCGCAAGCTCCTCACTGAGGATGAGCTGCGCGGGGTGCTCGCGCACGAGCTTGGACACGTCCGCAACCACGACATCCTGCTGACTTCGGTGGTCGCCACGATCGCGTCAGCCATCACCTGGATCGGCTACATGGTGCTCTGGATCGGTGGCGACGACGACTCGCCGCTCGGCATCATCGGCCCGCTTCTGCTCTGGCTGCTCGCTCCGATCGCGGCGGCGATCATCCAGATGGCGATCTCGCGCCAGCGCGAGTTCTCGGCCGACGCGACCGGCGCGGAGATCTGTGGCAACCCCGAGTCGCTGGCCTCGGCGCTGCTGCGGCTCGAGTCCGGCGCACAGACGATGCCGATGCAGGTCAACCAGGCGACCGAGCCGCTCTACATCGTCAAGCCCTTCAAGGGCGGCGGCATCGCCTCCCTCTTCTCGACGCATCCGCCGATCGAGGAGCGTGTCCGCCGGCTGCGGCAGATGCGGCCGTCGATTGGCTAGGGCGTGGCATATCGAGTGTTGAATTCGGGGGACGCCTTCTGGCGTCCCTCGAACCAGATGAAGGTCGAGAACACCGACCTCGCCAAGCAGCTGGGGGCCGAGACGCTGGGCGCCAGGCTCTGGCGGCTGCACCCCGGCCAGGCGAGCACCTGGCACCGGCACTTCTCCGAGCACGAGCTCTACCTGCTGCTCGAGGGCGAGGGCCGGGTGCGGGTCGGCGACGAGGTGATCACCCTGAGGCCGATGTCGGCTTTGCTGGTCGAGCCCGAGCACACCCGCCAGCTCTTCAACGACACGGACACCGACGCCCTCTGGCTGGTCGTCGGGGCGCCCCCAGAGGGCATGGGGAGCACGCTCGAGATGACCGGGGAGCAGCTCGCCGCGATGTATCCAGACGGTCCCAAGGCGTTGCCGCCCGAGCTTGGCGGGGGCCAATTCGACGGCTGAGTCACGCAGCGGCGCGCGGCTCGGATCCGGCTATACTTTTTGAAGTCATGAAACCCGATCAGGATTTGGGACTATGAGTTCCGTGGAGATGCCCCGCAAGTACGTGCCGCCACCCATCGAGCTCGTCAAGAGCCGGATCGAGGAGCTGCTGCCTCCCGCCGCCAAGGAGGAGATCGATGGAGGCGCCATCCTGATCGACGTCCGCGATCCCGAGCGCTACGAGGCCGGTCACCTGGAGGGCGCGATCAACGTCCCCGCCGGCGAGAGCGCCCGCGATGCCCATGACGGCTCCTACGCGGAGGCGATCGAGGAGGCCGGCGCCGGTCCCGACGACCGGGTGATCCTGGTCTGCGGGGAGGGCAACCGGTCGGCGCGCGCAGCGGACGCGCTCCAGAACGAGCACGACTTCAAGCATGCGGCCTCCATCATCGGCGGGTCGAAGCTCTGGAACGAGCTTGGCTATCCCGTCGAAGGAGAGATCGCGATCGGCGACGAAGAGGCCGAGACAGATTTGGAAGGCGAGGAGGACACAACCTGATGGCCAGCACCGAGACGATCGAGCAGGTCAAGGAGCGGATCGAGGAGGTCGATCCCGCCGAGGCCCAGGAGGAGGTCAAGCGCGGCGACGTCGCCCTGATCGACACCCGCGAGCCCTATGAGCACCTGGAGGCCCACATCGAGGGTTCCGAGCTGGTTCGGCCCGCCGACGTGACCGATCGCATCGAGGAGGTCGTCCCCGACCACTCTCAGCGGGTGCTGCTCTACTGCGCTTCGGGCAACCGCTCCGCCCGCGCCGCCGACGAGCTGCGCGAGCTCGGCTACGAGAACGCCGCGTCGGTTCGGGGAGGGATCAAGGCCTGGGAGGCCGAGGGCCTTCCGGTCGTGATGGCGGAGGGCATGACCCCCGAGCAGCGCAACCGCTACTCGCGCCACACCCTGCTTCCCGAGGTCGGCGTCGAGGGTCAGCTCAAGATGCTGAACGCCAAGGTGCTCCTGCTCGGCGCCGGCGGGCTCGGCGCTCCCTCCGCCCTCTATCTGGCGGCGGCCGGCATCGGCACGCTCGGCCTGGTCGACGACGACGAGGTCGACGAGTCGAACCTGCAGCGCCAGGTGATCCACAACACCGAGCGGATCGGCCAGCCCAAGACCGAGTCGGCGCGCAAGACGATCGAGGCGCTCAACCCCGACGTCCAGGTCATCGAGCACCGGACCCGCCTCGATGCCACCAACATCATCGACATCATCAAGGACTACGACGTGATCGTCGACGGGGCGGACAACTTCCCGACCCGGTACCTGCTCAACGACGCCTCGGTGCGGTTGCGCAAGCCGGTCGTCTCCGCGTCGATTCTCGCCTTCGACGGTCAGATCTCCACCTTCGTGCCGTACGAGGGCCCCTGCTACCGCTGCCTCTACCCGACGCCGCCCCCCGCCGAGCTCGCCCCGAGCTGCGGGGCCGCCGGCGTGCTCGGCGTGATGGCCGGCGTCATGGGCCTGCTGCAGGCGAACGAGGTCATCAAGCTGGTCGCCGGGATCGGCGAGCCGCTGATCGGTCGCCTGCTGCTCTACGACTCGCTCGGCACGCACTTCACCGAGCTCAAGGTCCGCAGGGACCCGGAGTGCCCGATCTGCGGCCCGAACGCCCAGGAGATCCCGGAGTCGGAGATGGGCAAGTTCCCCGACTACGAGCTCTTCTGCGCGGCCTAGCGACCACAAGCCCGCTCTCCTTGGAGCGGCTGCTTGCAGCCGCGACTTGTGCTTCGGGCGCAGCTGGTCGCGACTGATGGCGAAGCCGATCAACCAGTAGGTTTCCGAATCCCCATGCCGACGATCAAGGTGCCACCAGTGCTGCGCCAGCAGACCGACGGCGAGGCCGAGGTCAGCGTCGACGGCGCGACCGTCGGCGACGCGCTTCGCGCCCTCGCCGAGCGCTATCCGTCGACGAAGGACCAGCTCTTCTCGCCGGAGGGCGAGCTCAACCGGTACGTCAACGTCTATCTCAACGACGAGGACGTCCGGGTGCTCGACGGGCTCGACACGGGCGCCTCGGAGTCGGACACCGTTGTGATCCTGCCCGCCATGGCCGGCGGCTAGGGGTTGCGGACCGCGGCGGTCCGCGACCAGACGCGGTTGCGCCGTAGGGCGCCCCTCAGTCCCGTCCGCCGCTGCAGCTCGATCGGCCTTCTCCTCGGAGCGCCGGCTCGCCGATAGGAGCGCCACTGCCGCATCCCCGCGACGCGACCCCGAAGCGGGGCGAGCGTGCGCTCGGTGAGCGCGACGAAGACCACGTAGGCCGCGTCGTAGGCGATCATCCAGATCCAGCGCCTCCGTAGGAGGGCGGCGTCCGCGTTCTTGGCGAGCAGGCGCACGCGGTTGCGGCCGCCGAGGTAGTACTTGCGATCCGAGAAGTGCTGGAGCGTCGCCGAGTGGTGGTGGTTGACGATCGCTCCGGGGACGTAGAGGCAGGACCAGCCTCGCATCCGTGCCCGCCAGGCAACGTCGGCGTCCTCGAGGTACGCGTAGAAGGACCGGTCGAACCCCCCGATTTCCTCGAGCATCTCGCGGGAGTAGAGGACCGCCGCGGCGGAGCCGCCGAAGACCTCGGTGACCTCGCGCTCCGATTCGGTCACCGGCTCGCCCAGGAGACGGTCCTGAGTCACGCCAAGGTCGTCAATTACCAGTCCCGCCGAGTTGATGGTGCCGGGGTCGTGGGCGAAGCGCAGCTGCGGGGTGACGGAGCCGACGCGCGCCCCGGATCGAGCAACGCGGAGCAGCTCCGCGATGCTCGAGGGGTCGAGGGTCGTGTCGTCATTGAGGAGCAGGACCCAGTCGCCGTCGCTCGCCTCGATGCCGTCGCTGACGGCACCGCTGAAGCCGACACGATGAGGGAGATCGATGGTCCGGCCCCGCGGGTCGTGCGCGGCAACGATCGGCGCGGGGCTCTCGGGATTGCCGTCATTGACGACGATCAGCTCGAAATCCTCATCCAGTGCGCTACGCGCCTCCATCAGTGACGCGAGGCAAGCGTCGAGCAGGTCAAACCTGCTCCGTGTCGGGATCACGATCGAGACGGTGCTCATTTGAGCCGGACGTCCTCGAGCGTCCGAGCATCGGTGGGGCGGGTCGAGGGCACCAGCATCTCACGGCTTCCCGCCCGTCAGGCTGACGAACGCGTTCCAGGACAGCTTCGGGTCGAGGTCCGGGCTGAACAGGCCGGTGTGGTCGAACCAGATGGGCCCCGGCACGTCTCGCCACGAGTACCAGATGACGCCCGCGATGTTGAAGCGTCCACGGTTGGCGGCCATCAGCCCGTAGGTCTTCCGCAGGTACTTGGCCTGGCGTTGAGGCGAGACCGTCAGTGCGGTCGGCGGGTTGCCACCGGTGGCCCAGCCGATCTCCGTGATCCAGAGTGGCGTGCCCCTGTCCTTGAACCTGGACATGATCTTGCGCGTCTCCTTGACGGCCTCGAGGGCGTCATGCGGGGTCGTCGCGTAAGGGTGGACGGCCACCGCGTCGAAGAGGGACTTCGCCTTGCGCTGGTAGATCGCGGGCAGATAGCGATCGAGGTCGATGCCGTTCTTGACCTGAGGCGTCCGGAAGAGCCCGGCCAGGACGACCTTGGCCGTGGGGTCGCCGCTCTTGATCCCGCCGCTGAACACCCGCAGCAGGCCGACGTACTGCTTTGCGCTCGGCTTCCGGTACCAGAAGCTCGGGGAGTTCACCTCGTTCCAGAGCTGCCAGTCGATGATCGGCAGCTTCGGGACGGTGGGATTGTCAGACCAGAAGGAGCCGTTGGCGCCGTATCGGGCTGCGGCGGCCTGGGCGAAGGCCCTGAAGTCCCCGAGATGCCGCTTCGAGGGCGGGTAGTTGTTCTTCGCGGCGGCCCAGGAGGGTGAGCTGTAGACCGTCGGCAGGACCCGGATGCCCTGCTCGGCCGCTGCGCCGATGATCGCGTCGTAATGGCTCCAGTCGAACGGGGAGGCGGGCGTCGGCTGGACCGCTCCCCAGACGAAGTTGATCCTCAGCGTTCCGACGTTGCCGGCGCCCATCCGGCCGATCTCGCCGGAGTCCGGATCGTTGGCGGGGATCACGCCGTAGAACGCGCGCGGAGCGCTGGCCTCGGCGGGGATGGCCGCCGCCAGGCAGATCAATAGCGTCGCCGCGATGACGAGTCCTCGTCGCATCTTGCGCTCGCGCCTAGGTGCCCTCGTCGCCGCCGGCGACGATCTCTCCATCCGGCGTCGGCCGAGCGTTGGGCCTGCGGCCGGGGTCGTCCCTGCGGGGCTCTCCTCCGCGATCGTCGCCTCCGCCATGCCTGCCCCTGAGCGTCATCCCGGCGGCCGCGACGATCACGCCGCCGACGATCAGGATGATGATCGGGGCGACCCCGGGGCCGCCGCCGGAGGAGTCGTCATTCGAGCTGGCTGGGGTCACCGCGGTCGTGTTCGTCTTGGCGGATTTTGCCTCACCGGCGTTCTTGTGGGGAGTGGTGCCGGTCGACGCGGGGGTCGTGCTGGTCGGGGTGGAGGTCGTGGTCGCCGAAGTGCCCGAAGTGCCGCTCGAGCCACCCGCCCCCGCTGACTTGTCGCCTGTCGCAGACGGCACCTTGGGCAGGTACTCCTGTCCGGATGGGGCCCCCGCGGCGGACGCAGCCATCACGGCGGCTGTGGCCGCCGCGAGGCAAATTCCCGCGAATGTCCTGCTGGTGGTCGTCAAAGCGAGTGGGGGGCGAAGATACTGAGTTCCTCAGGAAGCGCGCGGGGCCGGTATTGGCAATAACGATCAAACAACACGCGGGAGCGGGGCTCGTTGCGGCGGGCGCCATCGCGGCTGCCATGGCGACGGGCCTCTTCGAGCCCACCGGATACGCCGCCGCCTCGATCGTGATCTGGGCCGCGGTCATCGCGGGTCTTGTCGGCCGGGTGCTCCCTGCTGGTCCGGTTGGCGACACCGCCGCGATGGCGGGCCTCTGCCTGGCCGGCACGGCGCTTCTCGCCACCGCGTCCGTCGCCTGGGCGAACGATCAGGGACGAGCGTTCGAGGAAGCAGTGAGGGTGTCGTTCTACCTCGGTCTGTTCACGCTGGCCGCCTGCACGGCGAGTCGCGGCGGGCGCAGCCAGTGGCTGGCCGGCCTCGCGATCGGGCTCGCGACGGTTTCGGTGATCGCAGTGCTCGCCTACCTTCAGCCCGGACTGCTGGGCAGCCAGCAGAGCGATATCCCGGATGCAGCGGGGCGGCTCTCCTATCCGATCGGATACTGGAACGGGCTGGCGGCCCTGTTGGCGGCGGCAGCGATCCTGCTCTGCTGGGCCGGGTGGAGCGCGCCGACCCGCGCTGTCCGGGCCGCGGCCACGGCTCTGATTCCGGTTGCCGGTGTCGGTATCTGGCTCGCCGGCTCAAGGGGTGGCGGGGCAGCGGCGATCGCCGGGCTTGTGGTCCTGGTCGCCGCTTCACCCGATCGCCCGAAACAGGTGGTCGTGATCGCCCCCGCGCTGGCCGGGACGGCCGTGTTGATCCTCGCCGGCGCCCAGCTGGATCATCTGAGGAGCGGCGTGGTCGACTCGGCCCGCCGCGCGGATGGGGACTGGATGTCGGCGATCACGCTGGGTGTCGTGCTGGCGACCGCCGCCGTCGCCTGGCTGTTGGATGGCCGGCGGCTTCGGCTGAACGTGACCAGGAGGGTGTGGGCCGCGGTCGGGGCGCTGGCGGCGGTCGTCGCGTTGGCGGGGATCGTGGCGGCGAACCCTGCGGAGAAGCTCCGAGAATTCAAGGAGACACCTCCGACGAGCGCCGGGGTCGAGACCGGGGCGGGCGGGGTGAGCTCGCATGGCCGCTGGCAGTACTGGACCGCCGCGGTCGACGCCTTCGAGAGCGCTCCGGTGGAGGGGCTCGGGGCGGGCGGCTACGAGAACTACTGGGGGCAGCATGCGCCGGTGCTCCTGTATGCGCGCAATCCTCACTCCCTTCCCCTCCAGCAGGCCGCCGAGCTGGGGATCCCCGGCATCGCCCTGTTTGCCGGTTTCGTCGTTGCCGCTGGGATCGCGATTCGTCGTCGCCTCGCCGCTGGACGCGAGGGAGATCTGGGAGTCCTGGCGGCCGTTCTGGCAGCCGGCGCGATCGGCGCCTGCGTCGACTGGACCTGGGAGATCCCGGCCGCCTTCGGGCCCGCGGTGGTCTGCGCCGCCCTCCTGACGGCGTCGGCGCCGGCGCGCCGCATCGCGCGCGACGGCTACTGGCTCGGGGTCGCGGCCGTCGCGGCCGCCTGGATTGCCATGGTGGGGGGCGCCCTGGTCGTCCTCTCCGAGCTGGAGCTGAGGCAGAGCAGGGAAGCTGCCGCAGCGGGTCGCACCCAGGACGCCATCGACCGGGCCCGCGCGGCCCGCACGGTGATGCCCTGGTCGGCGGAGCCATATACGCAACTCGCGCTGCTCGAAGAGCAGCGTGGCGACTTCCAGCAGGCGCTCAGCTACCTGAGCCAGGCCGAGGACCGCGACACCGACGACTGGCGCCTGGCCCTGATTGAGGCTAGGCTCCAAGCGGAGAGTGGAGATGGGTCTGCGGCCGGGACGGCCATCGACCGGGCACACCGCCTGAGCCCATTCTCGCCCCTTCCATTCGGTGGGGTCGCCGGTCAGGGATGAGCGAAGAGAAGATGACAACGACGGTGGGCCGGGCGTCGGCCCAGGCGCCGCCGGCCGAGCGGAGCTTTCGCGACGCCGAATTGGTGCGAAGTGCGCTCGTGGCGGCCTCTGCGCGTCGCTCGAACGCACCCAGGTGGTGGCGCGACGCGCGGCGCAGGCGGCTGCTCGCACTCGCTGATTGCTGCTCAGTGGGTCTCGGCCTCGCGATCGCCCTGCCTCCCCAGCGAGCGATCTGGATGCTCGCCTTCCTTCCGATCTGGGTCCTGATCGCAAAGCTGGCCGGGCTCTACGACGCCGATCATCGTTCGATGCGCCACCTGACGGTGGACGAGTCTCCGGCGATCTTCGCCTGGGGACTGATCGGGGCCGTGGCCGCCGGACTGCTTGGCGGACTCACTCCGGCCGGGACGATGACCACCGCCCAGCTGGCGCTGGTGGCCGGGATCACGATCGTCGCCGATGTCGCCCTGCGGGTGATCGCGCGGGCCGTGTGGCGGGTGAGCACCCCCCGCGAGCTCGTCCTGATCGTGGGAACGGACCGGCTGGCTCATGCCATGCGCCGCAAGGTGGCGCTGTTCGACGACCTGCACATGGAGGCCGTGAACGCCGCGGACCCCGCCGCCGGGATCGACCGGGTGGTGCTGGCCCACGAGAGAATCGACGCTCGGGAGATCGCGGTGATCACAGAGCTCTGTCACCGCTACGAGGCGAAGCTCAGCCTCGTCTCGCCCCTGCGCGGGCAGGCGACGCCCCATCGAATCTCTCGGCTGGCCGAGCTGCCGATCTTCGAGTACCTGACCTCCGATGTCTCGCGCTCGACTCTGATGCTGAAGCGGGCGCTCGACCTGATCGTCGGCGTGCCGCTCGCCCTGATCACGGCTCCGCTGTTCCCGGTGATCGCCCTGGCGATCTGGCTGGAGGACCGCGGGCCGGTCTTCTTCGCGCAGCAGCGCGCCGGCCTGCACGGTGCTCCATTCCGCCTGCTCAAGTTCCGGACCATGCACGTCGGTGCGGATCGGTCCCTCGAGGACCTCCTCGACGAGCTGCCCGAGCCGATGTTCAAGTTCCGCCGCGACCCCCGGGTGACCCGGGTCGGACGGGTGCTGCGCAGGCTCAGCCTGGACGAGCTGCCCCAGATCTGGAACCTGATCCGGGGCGACATGAGCCTCGTGGGACCGCGCCCCGAGCAACTGGAGCTGGTCGAGCGTTACAGCCCGGAGCACCGCTTCAGGCTGGACGTCAAGCCCGGCCTGACCGGGCCCATGCAGGTGCACGGACGCGGGGAGCTCACCTTCGAGGAGCGGCTCGCGGTGGAGCTCGACTACGTGGAGAACATCTCCATCGGGCGTGATCTGCGGATCCTCGCCCTCACCCCGATCTCGGTGATCACCGGGATCGGCGCGTTCTGAGCCGGCCCAGGGGCCTGAGCAGCGATGCGGCGAGGGACCCCGCCAGCCTGAGGGCGATCCCGGCGTAGACCACGAGGTTGACGGCCCACGAGCGCTCGGCGGCATAGTGCTTTCGGTAGAAGCGGAACATGCCGCGATGGAAGGCCCAGACCAGGCGCGGTGAGCGCCCGCCGGCCGTGGTCCCGCCCTTGACGTGCTCGACCACGGCGGCCGGCTCGTACCAGCTGGTCCAGCCTGCCCGGGCGAGCCGGTAGGAGAGGTCCAGGTCCTCCATGTACATCCAGTAGCCCTCGTCGAACCCGCCGGCCGCCTCGAACGCGTCGCGCCGGATCAGCATGAAGGCGCCGTTGACCGAGTCGACCGGGCCGGACTCGACCTCCGGCGCGCGGTAGTCGGCGAGCCTGCCGCTCGCCCTGGGCCGGCGGCCGATTCCCGAGAAGTGGCCCAGCGCACTCAGCGGGGTCGGAAAGGAGCGCTTCGACGCATGATCGAGGGAGCCGTCCCGGCGCAGGAGGCGGGGCCCGACGATGGCGGCCTCCGGATGCGCCTCCATCGTGGCGAGCCCCGTGTCGAGGGCGCCGGCGGTGACCGCGGTGTCGGGATTGAGCGCGAGTACGAACGGTGAGTCGCCCCGCCGGGCGCCCAGGTTCGTGGCGGCGGCGAAACCCAGGTTGGTCGGCGAGCCGACCAGGTCGACCTCCGGGAAATCCGAGGCGACCATCTCCTCCGTCCCGTCCTCGGAATCGTTGTCCACCACGACCACCGTCATCGGGACCGACGGCGGGTGTGCCCGCAGGGCGTCGAGACAGGCGCGCAGCAGCTCGCGGCAGCGGTAGGAGACGATCACGACGTCGAGGCCGGGGGCGCCGCTCACCGTCTCAGGCTAATAGCCCGGGGGAGCGGGTGGGATGCTCGCGTCGCGCGGCAGGAAGCGTGAGGGGTGGCTTCGCCCGAAGGTCCAGGCGGAGACCGCCCGCCGGCTGGCAAGCGCGTACGCGAAGGAGAGCTCGCGGTCGAGCGTCTCGTCGCGACCCCAGAGCCTCCTCGTCCGCCGCCCCAGGAGCCAGGCGATGCCGGTCACTCCGCGATCCGCGTCGAGGAGGCGTCGCAGCGTCCTGCGCTTTCGGGACGACATTCGATCCCAGGAGCGGAGCCGCAGCACCTGGTCGAAGAGAAGGTGCTGATGCCACTTGTAGTAGTAGGCGATCCTCGATCCATCGCCCGGATTACGGAGCCTCTTCAGCAACTGCCTGCCGACGGACTCGCGGAGCTTGTTCGCCTCGGTATGGCCGATGACGGCGCCCTCGTGCTGGACGTAGTCGTACAGAGGCGCATCCACGTACTCGATCCTCCCGTGGGCCATGGCCACGATCGCCAGCCAGTGATCGTGGAAGGCATTGCCGAACTTCGGCGGCAGTGGCAGGACGTACTCGAGGAGGTCGCGGCGGAAGAGAGAGGCGGCCCCGGTGACGGTGTTGGCGAGCAGCAGCGAGGCGAAGTTCGTGAAGTTCGTGCTGCGGACCGTCCAGTAGGAGGGCACGATGACGTCGCCGGCCGGGCTCACCACCCGGGCGTCGCTGTAGGCGAGCTGGGCGTCCCCGATCGCGCCCAGGAGCCGCTCGAGCTTCTCTGGGTACCAGCGATCGTCCTGGTCGCAGAGCGTGACGAAATCTGCGGACCGGGGAGTCATCGACATCGCCCTCTCGAAGTTCCCGTAGAACCCGAGGCGCTCCGCGGAGCGGGAGATGACGAAGCGCGGGTCCCCGCCGACGGCTGAGACCAGCCGATCGAAGTCCTCCGGCCGCGAGCAGTCGTCGCTGATCAGGCACACCCAGTTGCGGTGCGTCTGCTCGCGGATCGAGTCGAGCTGCCGATGGAGCAGCTCCTCGGGCGGGTTGTAGGTCGCCATGCAGATCGCGACGCGCGCGCCGCCGCTCTCCGGGAATCGGACCTCGCCGGTCTCCGGTGGCACCGCGAGTCCGGCCGATGCGGCCAGCTCGCCCAGCGGAGCCGTGACCGCGCGGCCATCCCGGAGCTTCAGCACGGCGGCCAGCTCGAGACGCTGCTCGCCGGAGACGGGCGTCAGGTCGAGCAGGGCCACAAAGCCGCTTCGGTAGGCCTGTGGACCCGCGGGGTCCCCGCCGTCGTGGCGGGAGTAGACGTCGGCGCGGGGCAGCCCGAAATGCTCGACCTCCTGCCGGGAGTCGCCGACCTGGATCGCGAGGTCCTCCGTCCGTTCGTGACGGTGGTAGCAGTACCCGGCGATCACGAACGCGTTGCCCTTGCCGACCGCGACCCGTTCGGGCGGGCGAATCTCGAGCTCAGCGACGGTGTCCCGGGTGTGGCGTTCGGCGACTTCCACGACCAGCCAGTATCGGCCAGGGTCGGGGTCCCGTGTGAGCCGCCTCTAGACTCGCCGCTGATGGCGGACGGCGGCGCCCCGCAAGACTGGGACTTCACCCTCCTGCCGTTCGCCGCCCTCATCCTTCGCCTGCTGGATGCGGTCGGGGCCGAGGCGGTGGTGGAGGTCGGGGCCGACAGGGGCGACTTCACGGCGGAGCTGCTCGCGTGGGGGGAACGCGGCGGACGGAGGGTCACCGCAATCGACCCAGAACCCGCACCCGAGCTGCTGAAGCTGGTTGAGCGTCGTCCCGAGCTGAACCTGATCCGCCAGCCGAGCCCGGAAGCCCTTGGGGAGGTCCTGCCCGCCGGGGCGATCATCCTCGACGGCGACCACAACTACTGGACCCTGAGCGGGGAGCTGCGGGCGATCGCTGACCGCTCCGAGGGGGCGGACCTGCCGCTCCTGCTCCTGCACGACATCGGCTGGCCACACTCACGCCGCGACACCTACTACGCGCCCGATCGTGTCCCGGAGGAGCACCGCCAGCCACTGGCCCAGGACGCCCTGGTGACGCCGGGCAACTCGGGGACCGCCTCGGAGGGGATCCGCTTCGGGTGGGCCGCCGAGCGTGAGGGTGGTCCCGGAAACGGGATCCTGACCGCCGTGGAGGACTTTCTCGCCGAGAGAGACGGGCTGAGGCTCGCGGTCGTCCCCGCCTTCTTCGGGCTCGGTGTGCTCTGGCCCGAGGACGCCCCGTGGGCGGACGCGGTGGCTGGGATCGTCGACCCCTGGGACTCGGCTCCTCTGCTGGCGCGCCTGGAGGAGGTCCGGATCGCTCAGGTGGTGAACCGCACCAGGATGAACCGCCAGCAGGAGCTGCTCCGCAACATGCTCAACTCGAGGGCGTTCACGGTCGCGGAGCGCATCGCCGCCATCCGCGGCAAGGGGACTACGCCCTTCTCTCGCGAGCGGATCAGGCGCGCTCTGGGCGACTCGCCGTAGGAAGCTCGGCTCGGGCGGGCACGACCCCCTCGCCGAGGCTGCGGTAGGAGGTGTCGCGGGGATGGCGAATCTTCCGAGCGATGCGCCCGAGCCCGCGTAGCGGACCGGCCCACCGCCAGCTCTTGCTGCGCTGCATCTGATGCAGATCCTCGGAGAGCCTCGTGATGTAGTGCTCGGCGAGTCGCAGCTGGACGCGCATCGCCTCGAGCTCCGCCTCCGTGCGGCGGGCCCGCTGCTTCCAGTCGATCCCGGTCTCGTCGGAGAACCTGCCCTCCCACTTGTCCGCGATCCTCATGTGGGCGGCCACCCAGGCTTCCTGGTCGCCGATCAGGTCGAGCGGGTGATGGTGGATCGCCCGGAAGTCCGTCGTCACCACCTTCTTGCCCGGCCGCTCTCGCCTGGAAGCAGATGTCGAGGTCGTAGCCGTGGAGGAGCCCGAGTGACTCGTCGAAGCGCAGCTCCCTGACGGCCCAGGGCGACATGACGATGATGAAGCCGTCGATCACGTCCACCTCGCCGGTCGTGGCGTACGACGGGGCCCGGTCGACGTGCCAGGAGAGGCCGGGGATCTCACCACCGCCCATCTCCTGATAGCGGTGGGAGAAGCTCGCCCAGGTGACCATGCCCTCCCACCAGGAGATGTTGCGGACGCCGAGGGCGCCCGCACAGCCGACGATCGCGACCTCGGGATCGCCGAGAGCGCTGCGGATCTTGGCGCAGAAATCGGGGTCGATGATCTCAGCGTCCTGATGCAGCAGGACCAGCGCCTCGAGGTCGTCGTGCTTGGCGGCCATCTCCATCAGCACGTTGTAGGCACGGAAGATCGACCCACCGCTCTGGTGGGAGAGCACCTCCGAGTCGGGCTCCGCGACCCGCCGGATCCCGGGGGCCGCGTAGCTCTCGTAGAGGCGCCCGTTCGTGATTGGGCATCCGAAGGCGATCATCGGCCGCTCAGAAGGTACCGCCTGCCTCGCGCTCAACCCACGAGCCCGGGCAGTGGGGCAGACTAGGCGCATGAGCCCTGGTCCGGAGCCGCTGCGCACCGATGTCTCGGTTGTGGTGCCTTGTCACAACGAGCTCGAGACGCTCCCCGAGTTTCATCGCCGCCTCGCTCAGACCCTGGATGGGCTGGGAGTGAGCTGGGAGTTGGTTGTCGTCGACGACATGTCCACGGATGGAACCCGCGACCTCCTGCGAGGACTCGCTCAGCGCGATCGGCGCGTCCGCGCGGTCCTGCTCAGCAGGAACTTCGGGTTGGCTCACGCCCATATTGCTGGACTGCGTAACTCGTCCGGGACCTGGACGGTGGTGATGGACGCCGACCTTCAGGACGAGCCCGAGGTGATCCCGCAGCTGCTGGAGCTCGCCGGCGAGGGGCACGACGTCGTCTACGCGGTCAGGTCGAGCCGCGGGGAGGGAAGGCTGATGCGCTTCGCGACCGCGGCCTTCTACGCGATCATGAGCCGAGTCTCGGAGATGCCGCACCCGAGTCAGGCGGGCTCCTTCTCGATCCTGTCGCGCAGAGCGGTCGAGGGGATTGCCGCGATGCCCGAGCGAAACGTGTTCTTCCCCGGCCTGCGTGCCTTTCTCGGCTACGACCAGGTTCCACTGCCGGTCCATCGGCCGGCTCGGGGAGACGACCAGCCGCACGTCTCCGTGCGGGCGAAGCTCGCCTACGGGCTGACCGCCCTGGTCGCGTTTTCAAACGCTCCCCTGCGGCTCGCGACCTGGATGGGCTTCATCACCGCAGCGGGCGGCGTGATCCTGGCCCTGGTCTACATCTACCTCAAGTACGTCGTGGGTGGCGCCGTGCCTGGATTCACCGGCCTGATCACCGTCGTCCTGTTCCTGGGCGGTGTGCAGTTGATCACCCTGGGGGTGATCGGCGAGTACATCGGCCGCATCTACGGCGAGGTCAAGCGCAGGCCGCGATATGTGGTGGGGGAGGGAATCAACCTGGTCCCCTCTCCCGATGACGAGGCGATCGAGGTGACCGGGGCATCTGACGAGACCTAGGCGGCCGGCGAGGCGGCACTAGGCTGCCACGCCATGTCTGCCGGAAGACGGCCCTCGCCGTGGCATACGGCTGCGCTGCTCGGAGGGTTGGTGCTAATCGGGCTTGCGCTCCGCCTGCCGTCCTTCGGAGATTCCATCTGGGGAGACGAGCTCTCCACGAACTTCGTCGTCCACGGCTTCGGGATCGGCAACGTGATCTCAATCATCAAGGGCGACCAGGAGGGCACGCCCCCTCTCTTCTTCCTGCTGGTGTGGCTGACGAAGGGCGTCGGCGGCGCGGAGGGCCTCCGGATCGTCCCGCTGGCGGCGGGGCTCGCGTCCATCCCGCTCACCTATCTGGTCGGGATCCGCACCGTAGGGCGATCGGCGGCAACCGTCGCGGCGGCCCTGGTCACGCTGGGCCCCTTCCAGATCGTCTACGCCACCGAGGCCAGGGCCTACAGCCTGATGATGTTCTTCTGTCTGCTGGCAACGCTCACCCTGCTTATCGCCCTCGAGGACGGCCGAGCGCGGTGGTGGGTCGCCTACTCGCTCTCTGTCGCGGCGGCCGCCTACACGCATTACACGTCGGTGTTCGTCCTGATCGCGCTGTTCGGCTGGGCGTTTCTCGCGCGGCCCGAGGGTCGGAAGCCCCTGCTGCTCGCCAACCTGGGGGCGGTCGTCCTGTATCCGCCATGGGTGCCCGAGCTCCTCAACGACCGGCACGAGCCGGCCGCCAGGATCATCGAGCAGCTCCATCCACTGACGTTCACCAATGCCCGGATCGACCTCGGGCAATGGTCGATCGGCCGTCCGCTGTTCGGGGTCAGCCAGTTGCCCGGGACCGTCGCGATCTGCCTGATCCTGGCCGGCGTGGTGGTGGGAGCGGGCGGCGCTCTGCTCCGCCTTCGCTCAGGCGATCAGTGGAAGGGGTGGAGGCCGAGGGCGGAGGTCACGCTGGTCGTGCTGCTCGCGGCTGCGGCGCCGGTGGGCGCCGTCCTCGACAACTTCGTCGGGCCGAGTGTTTTCGTCCCGCGGAACCTGATCAGCTCGTGGCCGGGACTCGCTCTGACTGCGGGGGCGCTCGTCACGGCCGGGCGTACGCCGCTCCGCTGGGCGGCGGTTCTCTCTCTCCTGGCGGGCTTCGCGATCGGAGCGGTGAAGACCCTCGAGGCCAAGAACCAGCGACCGGACTACGCGGCGGCCGCGCGGTTCATCGAGCACACCGGCGACCCGGGCGCTCCCGTGGTCGAGGCGCCTGAGCTGACTCCGGGCCCGCAGACCGCACTCGAGGCGGCTCTTGCGCCCGAGGGCGATGCCCTACCGCCGGACCGCAAGGTGTTCACGCTCGGGCTGGCCGACTCCCGGACCAGGTTCAGGGCGGTGAAGATGGGGAGAGCGCTCAATTCCACGCTTCCTGTTCCCGATCCAGCGACGGTCGCCCGCCAGGCGGCGCGCGATGCAGACGGTGGGACCCTTTTCCTGGTGGGAGCGGACCTCACCCTCGAGCAACTGCGTGCCTTTCCCGGACCTGTCTCGGAGTTCCTCAGGGCCCTGCCGCCCACCTACCACGAGGTCGAGTCACGCAGTTTCCCCGGGCTTTCTATCTTCCCCCTTGGCGTCCACGTCCTCGAGGGAAGCAAACCCAATTGATCGCCTTTGGCAGTGCAATAACCGACTCCGAGATCTACCGTCGCTGCGCGGAGCCCGGCATCAAGCTCGCGGCCGAGCCCGACTCCGAGGTCATCGCCATGGCGAGCGCGGGTCTCAACAATCCCGACGGCACGTTCCACGACCACAAGCTCACCGGCTCGATCTTCCGCAATTACAACGTGATCCTGGACCAGGTCGCCGACCGCGATGACCTGGAGGCGCTCGTCCTGCTCCATCAGGACTCCGAGATCGTCGATCCGGACTTCTGCACCCGGCTGCGGCAGTCACTCGCCGATCCGGAGGTGGCGATAGTCGGGTGTGCTGGGGCGATCGGGGTCCGAAGCATCGCGTGGTGGGAGGGGGCCGTTACCTGGGCGTCGTTCGAGCATCGCTTCACAGAGCACGGAGGGGGGAGGATCGCTGGACCGACCTGGGACCGCGACGAGATCCCCCCGTACGGCCACACCGGCGAGGTGGACACCATCGACGGGTTCATGATCGCCATGTCGCCATGGGCGGTGCGCGAGTTGCGCTTCGATGAGGGACTCGGTCAGTTCCACGGCTACGACTTCGACATCTGCCTGCAGGCCAGGGCCGCGGGCAAGAAGGTGGTCACGCAGGACATGAAGGTGATCCACCACCACTCGCTGGACCTGATCGGGGACCTCGGCGGCTGGATTGACGCGCACATGAAGGTCGCCGAGAAGTGGGACGGCCAGGTCGAGGGGGTCGGAGAGGCGGCGGGGGACTGGAAGCAGCGTGCCAGGCGCGCCGAGGCGGAGGCGGATGCCGCGAGGATGCTCGCCAACGCCACCGAGCTCATTCGCAACGCGACGGCGGACCGGCTCGAGGCGGTCACGACAAGCGCGAGCTGGCGGATCACCGCCCCGCTGCGCGGGCTGAGGAGGCTGTTCAGGCGCGACCGCTGAGACGCCGCCGGAGCGTCGAGAGGCGACGGCCTGGCGAACCGCCCGCGCGCTCCGCATCGAGTTCGTGGTCGAGGTCGAGGCGCGCGATCAGGTGCCAGATCCGGTTCTCCTCGAGCCGCTGAACTATCGGGTTGCGATCCCAGGGAGCGACCAGGGCTTCGATGTCCTCGGCCCAAGACGCATCCTCGGGCCAGAGCACGCCCAGCCCGAAGAACGCGGGTATCACGGCCAGGCGCAGGCCGGAGCGCTCCGACATGAAGCCCTCGATCGCTGTCAGCACGCCGTTTCTCGGGCCACCCTCCTGGGAAGCGACGCACGAGTAGTAGAGCCCGCCGTCGACGACTCCGGCATCCCCGGGAGCGAGCCCGACCCCGCGGGAGAGGGGCTGGCGATGCTGCTCCGGGATCTGGTCGGGAGCCTCGTAGGCGTCGCGGCGCGCGAGGGGCCAGGCGACGTCGTGGAGGAAGACGAGCGGAAACCTCTCGGACCCGTCGTCGATCAGCCGGAGCTCGTTGGTCAGCGTGTAGTGGTTGTGGTCGCCGTC
The DNA here is from genome assembly GCA_963774305.1 of uncultured Solirubrobacterales bacterium. Classification (GTDB taxonomy): domain Bacteria; phylum Actinomycetota; class Thermoleophilia; order Solirubrobacterales; family 70-9; genus DASUPK01. Next base: position 338,656 of record CAVZEM010000009.1, read on the forward strand.
GAGGATGATCGCGTCGCCCAGCTCGATGTGGCGAAGTGCGTCGAGGCTCGTCTCCTTGACCAGCTCGAGCTCCGGTCGCTCACGCTGCAGCTCGAGCAGCTCCTCACGGGGCACCGGCTCGACAGCCGTCACGTTGCAGCCGGCCTGATCGGCCCACTCGAGTAGATCCCGCGTGGTCGTCGCCTTGAACGCTCCGACTTCGACCACCCTGCGAGGCTTTACCGCCTCGAGGCAGGGAAAGATGATCTCCGCGAGGTTGGAGAGCGAGTAGGCGAAGGAGTCGGCGTCGGTTCCCTCGATCACGAGCGCGGGCCACCATAGCGTCGGCCCCGAAAGGCAGATACCTTCTCCGGCAGAATGATCTTCAGATCACGCAAGAGAAACGAAGGTGCGACGGCCCTCGCAGAGCGTGCCGCGAGCGCCGACGATCGCTCGGCGGAGGAGCTCTTCAACGAGATCGAGCGGCTCGACGGGGCCAATAGGGAGGAGCGCGATCGCGACCGCGAGCGCGAACTGATCCGCCTCCGCCATCGGGCCGGGATCAAGCTGCTGGCGGACTCGGGTAGCAGGCCTGACCAGCCCATGGCGAGCGGCGATCTGCCCAGCGCCAACGAATCCTCGCTGCCAGACATCGCACCGGACGATCTGACTCCGGAGCTGCTCCGGGCGGGCATGCTCCGTGACGGATGCCTTCTCGTCCGGGGCCTGGTGCCGCGGGAGGACGCACTTCGCATGGCCGAGGACATCGATCGCGCCTTCGAGGAGCGGGCCGCGCTCCAGGACGGCGGCTGCGTGCCGGACCCCTACTACGAGGAGTTCCAGCCCGATTCCGGTTTCAGCCTGGCGGAGCGGGAGTGGGTCAGGGATGGCGGCGGCGTCCTGGCCGCGGACTGCCCGAAGGTGATGTTCGACCTGATCGATCTGTTTGACCGCACCGGCCTGCGCGGGATCGTCACTGACTATCTGGGCGAGCGTGCGGCGATGTCGATGAACAAGTCCACGCTGCGCCGCGCACGTCCGGATGACGGCGGCGCCTGGCACCAGGACGGCGCTTTTATGGGAGACGTCAGAGCGCTCAACATCTGGCTCTCCCTATCGCATTGCGGCGACGACGCGCCGGGCCTGGATCTGGTCCCGAGACGCCTGGACCATGTCGTTCCAACCGGCACCGAGGGAGCGATCTTCGACTGGTCCGTGGCACCCGCCATCGCCGAGGAGTCCGCCGGGCAGGCTGGCATCGTGCGGCCGATCTTCGAGCCCGGTGACGTGCTGATGTTCGACGAGCTCTGTCTGCACTCGACCGCGCTCGACCCATCGATGACGAAGACGCGATACGCGGTGGAGAGCTGGTTCTTCGGACCCTCCGGGTTCCCTGTCGACTACGTGCCGCTCGCCTTCTGACCGCGACGAAGCCGGACCTCGACATCGAGGTGCTCGAATCGCGAGAGCACCCGCTGACCGAGTTCTTCGACGGGCTGCGTCAGACGAGGAGGGAGAAGCGTGCCCCGGCCGGCACCACGCAGCGGAGCGCCCTGCTCACGATCGTCCGAGATGAGCCGGTCTTCTTCCCGATCTGGCTTCGCTACTACTCGCGGTACTTCGCCCCGGATGACATCTATGTGCTGGACCACGGCACCACCGACGGGTCCACTGAGCTTGGCGGCTTCGTGCGGATCCCTGTCGAGCACGAGACCGTCGACAACATCTGGATGGTCGAGACGGTGCAGGCCGAGCAGGGCAGGCTGCTGGAGCGCTACGACTGCGTGCTCACGGTCGACGTCGACGAGCTGGTGACTCCGGACCCTCGCTGGGGGACGCTGGACGAGTACCTCGCGGGATTCACCGAGGATTTCGTCAACTGCCTCGGCTACGAGGTCTTACATCTGAGGGATCGCGAGCCGCCGATTCGACTCGATCTGCCGGTTCTCGAGCAGCGTGGCTACTGGCTCGCGGCGGACGGATACGACAAGCCCTCGTTGGCCACCATCCCGATGCGGTGGAAGCCCGGGTTCCATGGGCGCACCGACGGGCGCCTCAACCTCGACCCGGATCTGTTCCTCGTCCACCTCCACCGCATGGACTACGAGATCTGCCTGCAGCGGCACGGCAGATGGCGACGCTGGGACTGGAACAAGGACGACCTCGAGGGCGAGCGGGGGACCCACAATCGGATCATCGATCCCGAGGAGTTCGACCAGTGGTTTTACACCGAGGGCTGCTTCGAAGGTCACAGGGGAATCGTGGTCGAGCGGATCCCAGAGCGGTGGAGGGACAGCGGATTTTGACGCTACGGGGCGCTGCATACCGAATCACCACTGGGCTGAGAGGCTGGCGCGACCGGGCTCTATACCCCCCGACCGAGGACCCGGCCGAGCACTGGCAGCGCATCGCCCTGGATCGCGCGGTGGACGCCAAGATCGCCTCCCTGGATCCAGGTCGCTGCACCGCCGCGGAGATCAGCGGCGAGAACCATGCGTCGAAGCCGTGGAAGGAGTACATCAGCCTGAGCTATCCGGACTTCGATCTCTGCGCGCCGCTGCGTGAGGAGCGGCGGTTCGATGTCGTCATCTGCGAGCAGGTTCTCGAGCATGTCCCGGACCCGTGGAAGGCCGCGGCCAACCTGAAGGAGCTGTGCGCGCCGGGCGGCACAGTGATCGTCTCTACGCCGTTTCTCGTCAAGGTCCATGAGCTTCCGCAGTACGGCATGCGCGACTACTGGCGCTTCACTCCGAGAGGCCTGAGGACCCTGCTCGAGGCGGCCAGCCTCGAGGTCGAGACCGTCGACTCGTGGGGCAACCGCCAATGCGTCGTTGGCAACCTCGGCGACTGGTCGGCCAGACGGTCCTGGCACTCGCTCCGTGACGAGCCCGATGTGCCGCTTCAGGTCTGGGCTTTTGCGCTCAATTTGCCCGAGCGCTGAGGTGGCGCCTGCGCCCGGCGACCGAACCGCCGGGCCCAGCGACGGATCGGCTGCTCCACGAAGCGGGCCGACAGATACCCGTAAAGGAGCGCGGCCGGCAGGACGAGTGCGAGCCAGATCGCCACGGATCTCAGGTTGCCGTCCGTGGGCAGGCCCTTCCAGTGGAAGACGAGGAACCAAAGGATGGGAGCCTGGACCAGGTAGACGCCGTAGCTGATATCGCCCAGCTTGCGGACGAGCGGGTGAGCGAACGGCACCTGGAGCCTCGTGGGCGCCAGCGCCAGGGCGACCATCACGGTGGCGAGCGAGGCCGTGTAGCCGATGGACAAGATCACGGACTTCCGTGCCTCGAGGTTGGGAAAGCCGTTGGGGAAATCCGCGCCGATTGCCTTGCGGCCGACGAGGTAGAAGAAGAGCGCGAAGAGGAGGATCGCCGGAAGCAGCATGCGGGTCGCGGCACGGCGGATTGCCTCGCTGTCCTTGGCGCGCACATAGACCCAGGCCCCGGTCATCCCCGCAGCGAACGAGAAGGCCCAGTTCGGCAGCTGGTTGACCGAGTTCAACTGGAGCTGGAGGGCTCGTCTCACGCTGAGGTCGGCCCCGAACCAGTTCGCAATCTGGCCCACGTGGTCGAACGCCTCCCGCCAGAGGATCGCGATCGCGAGTGCGATCCCGAGGCCGAGAAGCGGCCTCTTGAAGTAGGGGGCGGCGATGAACGGCAGCACGATGTAGAAGCCAACCTCGAGGGTCAGCGTCCAGAGGGGAGTGTCGAAGCCGAAGCCGATCTGGTTGCCGGGACTGATCATCTGAACCAGCGTCTGCTGGCCGCCGAAGTTGCTGACGAGGTTCGCGAAGTCCGGCGTCGGGACCCCCGCCTGCGTCTTCATCACGATCAACATCACGCAGAGCGATAGCCAATAGGCGGGAAGTAGACGAGCGCCGCGCCGGATCGCGTACGCCGGCACGCTGCCGAAGCGCCCTTTCTGGGCGACGGTCGGCAGGTAGACGACGAAGCCGCTGACGATGAAGAGGACGTCGACGAGCTGCGGTCCGCCGGCCCAGATCACCTGGCCGCCGAACGAGCCACCGGCTCGGGCGACGACGCCCGAGTTGATCAGGACATGGAAGAGGACGATCCCGAGAATCGCGAAGGCGCGGTATCCATCGAACACAGGGACGACGGGGACGCCGTGGGCGGCTCGATCGTCCTTGCCCGGGTCGGAGAGCGGAGGCAGCTCGGCATGCTCATGCGCCGCGGGACGCTGGCTCTCCCCGAGATCAGGCACGCGTTAGCTAGCCTAGCGGCCCTGGTTCCCGCGCCGGGGGACGCGAACCGATGTCCGTCAACCCAACGACCAAGGGGCCGACCGCCCTATAGAGGCGCTCACAGACAGTCGTCCGATCGCGATCGAGGTGCGGGACCTTGAGAAGGCGTTCCGAATCCCGACCCACCGGATCGACTCCTTCAAGGAGCGGGCCCTCCATCCGGTGGCACGGTCCGAGTACCGGGACCTCCACGCGCTGCAGAAGGTGTCGTTCGATGTGCACCGAGGCGAGTTCTTCGGCATCGTTGGCCGAAACGGATCGGGCAAGAGCACCCTTCTCAAGGTGCTTGCGAGCATCTATCAGGCGGATGCCGGCACCGTGAGAATGGCCGGCCGGGTTGCGCCGTTCATCGAGCTTGGAGTTGGCTTCAACCCGGAGCTGACGGCGCGCGAGAACGTGGTGCTGAACGGCGTGATGATGGGGCTTTCGCGGCGCGAGTCCCAGCGGAGACTGGGCGCGGTGCTCGACTTCGCAGAGCTCAGGGACTTCGTCGACCTCAAGTTGAAGAACTACTCCTCCGGGATGATGGTGCGCCTCGCGTTCTCCGTGATGATCCAGGCGGAGGCCGACATCCTCCTGATCGACGAAGTGCTCGCCGTCGGCGATGCCGGTTTTCAGGAGAAGTGCGGCGAGGTCTTCCGCGGGTTGCGCAACAAGGCGACGGTTGTGCTCGTCACTCACGACATGACGGCGATCGACGCCTACTGCGACCGGGCCATGCTGATTCATGACGGGGACGTTCGGTACATCGGTCACCCGCAGGAGGTGTCACGGCGCTACTTTCGGCAGAACTTCAGCGGGATGCCCGAGCCCTGGGGGCGCAGGGAGCGAGGTGTGCCGGAACATCATGCGCGCCTGGAGGAAGCTTGGCTCGAGAATGCCGCCGGGCGCCGCGTCGACACCCTCGAGACGGGCGAGCCGATTCGGCTGCGTGCGGTCCTCGAGGCGCGGCGCGACCTCGCCAACCCCGAGTTCGGCTTCGAGTGCAGGAACTCCGAGGGTGTGACGGTATTCGGCTTCAAGCACGCCCTCGCCGAGGGAGAGGGAGCGAACGTCGAGGAGGGCGAGCGCGTGCGAATAGGGGCGACCATCGACGGCGCCCTGATGCCGGGCGTCTACGTCCTTCGCTGCTGGGTCGTCCGCGACGCTGGGGTCGAGGAAATCGCCCTTCAGTTCATCGACATCCTCAAGTTCGAGGTCCACGGGGGATCCGGAGGCCCTGGACTGGTCTCGCTTCCGGTGACGGTGGAGATCACCACCGACGGCTCATGACCGGCGAAGCGGCCACCACGGAGCTGCGTCCGGTCGCGGGACCGTCCGCGATCGGCGGTGGCCGCCAGCGCTTTCTCGAGCTCCTCTATCTGATCTCGGTCACCGAGTTCAAGAAGGCGTATTTCGGGACCGTGCTCGGTTATTTCTGGTCGCTGATCCGCCCGCTGATGTTGTTCGGCGTCCTGCTGTTCGTGTTCACCCAGATCTTCAGGATCGGATCGCAGGTCCCGCACTACCCGGTGGTGCTCCTGCTCAACGTCGTTCTCTACACGTTCTTCCAGGAGGCGACCTCTGCGGCCGTGCTCTCCGTGGTGAGCCAGGAGAGCGTCGTTCGCAAGACGCAGTTCCCCCGCCTGGTCATACCGCTGGCGGTCGTGCTGACCGGGTTGTTCAACCTCGGGCTCAACCTGATCGCGGTCTTCATCTTCATCCTCGCGTTCGGGGTCTCGCCCATATGGTCCTGGCTGCTTCTGCCGGTCCTCGTCGCCCTGCTGACGATCATCACGACCGCCGTCTCGATGCTGCTCTCGTCCCTGTACGTGCGTTTCCGAGACGTCCAGATCATCTGGTCGGTTCTGGTCACGATGCTCTTCTACGCCACCCCGATTCTCTATCCGGTCGAGATCGCTCATGGGTTGTTTCGGCAGCTGCTTTGGCTCAACCCGCTGACCCCGCTGTTCGTTCAGGCACGCCACTGGATCATCGATCCGAGCGCCCCGACAGCCGTCTCAGCCGCGGGGGGATGGCTGCAGCTCGCCCCGTCGATCCTGATCTTCGTCGCCATCTGCGGGATCGCCGTCGTGGTCTTCAACCACGCGGCCCCGCGAATCGCCGAGGAGCTCTAGCGACCCCGGCAATAAGGTTCGAACATGAGTGACTCACCCTTCGGGCGAGTGGGAAGCCCCTCGGGCGCGGGGAGGATCCGGCATCTGATCAAGGCGCTCCACCGTCTGGTCGACCTGCCCTTTGCCATCCTCTACCTCCTGGGAGACCGTGGGATCCACCCCGCGTACCGGGCTGGGTGGCGCAAGCGGGTTCGGCTGGCCCTCCGCATGTATCGGAACACGAGGCGAATCGCGAGCCTCACCTCGTACAAGGCCCATCTCGCGATGGCAGTCAAGCTGTTGGAGATCCCGCCGGAAGTCGAGGGGGTGGTGGTCGAATGTGGTTGTTACCTGGGCGGGTCCACGGCGAACCTGTCGCTGGCATGCGAGATCGCCGGGCGAGATCTGATCGTCTACGACTCCTTCGAGGGCCTACCGTCCCCGGACCCGGGTGACAAATACGGCAATCCGTATACCGAGGGCTTCCTCCGGGCAGATCTCGAGCGGGTCAGGGAGAACGTCCGCCGGTTCGGCGCGATCGATCACTGCACTTTCGTCAAGGGCTACTTCGCCGACACACTGCCAGGGCACGATCGGCCGATCGTCCTCGGGTTCCTCGACGTGGATCTCCAGGGCAGCCTCCATGACTGCGTGATCAACCTCTGGCCACACCTGACGGAGAAGGGCTACATGTTCATCGATGAGTACGTGTTCACCGACTACTGCGCGCTCTTCTACTCGGAGCGCTATTGGCGGGAGAACTTTGACACCACGCCGCCCGGGCTTCTGGGGGCCGGGAGCGGGATCGGGGTGGGGGAGTACTACCTTGGCCCCTGGAGCGAGACCGCGGAGGCCCCACTCCAGGATCCGGCCAGTGTCGCCTACACGCGGAAGGACTTCAGCGGCTACTGGGAATTCCATCCGGGCGGGACGGCGTGAGACCGCCAGCCACCGCAGGCTAGGCCGCGCGATGTGGTCGCCCACGCGCTGGCTAGGGCGCCGGCGGGAGCCCCTGCGGGTCGCCTGTGCTTCAGGAGAGGGGTACCTGCCGCACTGCGCGGCGATGCTGCATTCGGTGATCGTCAGCCAGCGCAGACCGGTCGAGGTGCACCTGATGGCCTCGCCGGACCTGGCGCCTGAGTCGGAGCAGCGCCTTTCGCACTGGGTGGAATGGCTCGGGGCCGAAATCGTCGTTCACCGAATCGATGACCCGGAGGAGCGCTTCCGCGGCGTCGTTCCGAACCTCTCCATAAACAATTGGTTCCGGGTGCTACTCCCGGAGTTGCTGCCCGACTGCGACAGTGTCCTCTATCTCGATTGCGATGTGATCGTGGTCGGCTCTCTCGATCCGCTGATGCGCGTTGACCTCTCGGGCAAGTGCATTGCGGCGGTCACCAACCCGCCGATCACCCTCGAGTGGATGCAGAAGCATTGCGCCGCTCTCAGCCTCCCCGGCACGGACGACTACTTCAACGCCGGTGTGATGCTGATGAATCTGGAGGAGCTCCGCGCGGGTAATTGGATGGACCGGGTCATGGACTACGGCATCGCGCACGCGGATCACCAGAGGCGCACGGAGGTAAGTGACCACTCACCGAGGGAGGTCTTCATCTACTCGATGGAGCATCCCGAGAGGCTTCTCTTCACCGACCAGGACGCGCTCAACGCTGTTCTGTACGAGCACCGTCTGAAGCTCCACCCTCGCTGGAACGTCCAAACCCTGTTCCGCCGCACCGAGGTACGAACGGAGGAGCTGACCGAGCGGCGGGTCGCCGAGGCTTTGAGCCGGCCGGCGATACGCCATTTCGAGGGCCCTGGGCACAGCAAGCCCTGGCACCCGGAGGCCGAGTTTCCCGACGACGTGGAGCTCTACATGGCGCACAGCCGAGAGACACCCTGGCCGGTCAGTTGACTCCGCCGGAACGCGAATTCGGCGGCGCCATTCCCGCCTCTCTCGCCCTGGTGGGCTCCTTCGCGGCACTCGGCCTGAACAGCCTCGCGATCTCCAGGATCGAGGGCGCGGACGGGGCTGGCCTGATCGCGCTGGCGATGCAGTTCATCTTCCTCGGCACCTTCGTCGCGGGAGGTGGCCTGCGCACCAGCTTGACCTACCGGGTGGGCGCTCGCAGCTGGTCGCCGCGCAGCGCGATACGAGGAGCGCTCATCGCCGCGGCCAGCCTGGGGGCTGTGGGAGCTGTGGTCGGGATGGGGCTCTACGAGCTGCTTCGCGACAACGCCCTGAGCGACTTCAACCTCGCGATGGCGGGATCGTTGATGGCGGCACTGCCATTCGCGCTCGTCTGGTGGATCGTCCCGGCCGTGCCGCTCGCGCGCGAGCGCTATGAGGCGTACGCGCTGCTCACGGTCTCCGCCCCCGTCTTCGTGCTGCTCCTCTGTCCGGCCCTCGCCCTGGTCGCCGGCAAGACCGGGGCTGTGATCGGCTTGGCGGGAGGCTGGGTGCTGGGCGGGTTGGCCGTCGGAGCCTGGGGGTTGCGGGATGCGCGACGGCCGGAGGCTGCCAGGGGTCCCGAGCACAGCGTGCGCGAGGCCGGTGGATTCGGGATGCGGGCCTGGGTGAACGACCTCTTCCAGCTGATCAATCTACGCCCGGATCTCTTCATCCTGAGCGCCTACCACGGCGCCGCCGACACGGGCGTCTACGCCGTGACAGTCTCCATCACCTCGCTGGTCTGGATCGTCTCCCAGCCACTCGCGTCCGTAGTCCTCCCGAGGAACGCGATGGTCACCGCAGGCTCCGACCCCGGGCTCAGCCCGGTGATCCCGAAATCCGGCCAGGGCGCCGCGGTCCGCCATGCGGTTCTGATCTCCGCCGCCGCGACGCTCGCGGTGATCCCGCTGCTCGTGGTGGCTCCGTTCGTCTGGGGCTCGGGCTTCGGCCGCATCACCGAGCTCGGGCTGATCATGCTTCCCGGGGTCGCGCTGCTGGGCGTCGGGAGGGTGATGGTGGCCGCGTTCTCCGGTCGCGGCGCCGCCAATGACGCCCTCCTGGTCGGGTTGGTCAGCTTCCCGCTGACCGTCATCGCCTACTTCCTGGTCATCCCGGACCACGGCTCCACGGGCGCAGCGATCGTCTCCTGCTGTTCATACGCCGCCGCGGCGCTGCTCGCGGCCTTTCTCTTCGTTCGCGAACCGGGGACTTCCCTCCGTGACGCGCTGGTGCCGCGGGCCGAGGACATCGGCGACTACATCAGCCTTGCCCGGCGAGGGCGCGACGCGGTTAGTCGCGGACCGCGTAGAGCATCCTGATCGGGGTCCCGGCCATCGCGGGATCCTCGGCGACGGTCACTGTGAATCCACGATCTCTGATGGTCGTCTCAATCTCGTCTCTTTGCCTCGGCTCCAGATGCAGCTCCATGGCCAACTGGCGTATTCGAAGCCAATCCGCATCATCGATGCCGGCGAGCACGTCGAGCTCGGCCCTCTCGACGTCGATCTTGAGCAGATCGACCTGTTCGATGGCTTCGGCCTCGAGGGCATCCGAGAGGGTCTTCAGCTCGCAGTCGAGGGTCTCGGTATCGAACCTGTCCCTGAGGCGGTCCTCCGCTTCGCCTTCCGGCACCCCGAGGTTGTGCATGGCTTGCCTCACTGTGGCGCGCTCGGCGTCGGGATCTGCGTAGAGCCCCGAGACCGCCCAGTCGTTCGGGTAGTAGGTGATCGAGGCACGACCGGACTCCGATCCGAGCCCATAGTGGTGTGGAACACAGGCCGGGAACGGGCGGAGGTTCGAGCGCAGCACCTCGAAGATCGGTCGCACCGGCTCAAAGCTGTGGACCCTCCCGGCGCCGCACTCCTCCGCGAAGAACGCCGCCGCCACACCGACGTTGGCGCCGACGTCGAGCACCGTGTCACCACTCTGAACCTGGACACCGTGCTTCAGGTACGTCCTGTCCTCGACGATCTCGTTCAGCTGGTACCAGAGCTGCGGCGGATCGGGGTGACGCAGCGAGCGCTTCAGCTTCTCGATCGTCAAGCCGTCCCTCCGGTGAGCTCAGTGAATGCGTCCCACGCCGGCTTGGCCGCGCCATCCAGAGTGAACAGCCCGCAGTGGCCGGGCCAGAGCGGTCCCGGCGTGTCGTTGAGGGAGTACCAGATCACCCCGTCCAGCCCGAGTCGCTCCCGCTCCTCCGCGGCCAGCTCGAATGTCTGCGTGACGTAGTCGGCCTGGCGATCCGCTCCGACGGTGAGCCCCGACGGCTCGCCGGCCGAGGCCCAGCCCACCTCGCTGATCCAGATCCGTTCGTCGGCGTTGCCGAACCGGTCCATGACGCCGCGGAGCTGATCAGTCGAGGCGAGCGCGTTCTGCGGGTTGGCGGCATAGGGATGGATGGCGGCCGCGTCGAACAGGCCCTTGCCGCCGGTCCGGTAGAGCGCCGCCATGAAGTCGGTCATCGTGATCCCGCCCTTCGGCGTGGGGAAGAGGCCGCCGAGGATTACCTTCGCATTCGGGTCGGCCCCGCTCGCCACGGCCTCGAATCCGCGGAGCATCTCGAGGTATCCGCTCACATCCGGCCTCGGCTTCCAGAAGAGCGGCGAGTTCGGCTCGTTCCAGAGCTGCCAGTTCGTGATCGGCAGCTTCGGCAGACCGGGGTTCTCCTTCCAGAACGATCCATCCGAGCCGTAGCGCCGGACGGCCGCGCGAGCGAAATCCTCGAACTCCCGCAGCCGGGCGCCGAGCGGCGGGTACTCGGGGCTCGGCTCGGCCCAGGTCGGAGAGCTGTAGACCGTGGCCAGCACCCGGATGCCGTTCCTCGCGGCCTGCCCGACGACGCCGTCGTAGTGACTCCAGTCGTACGCGGCGCCGGGGGTGGCCTGCACGCTGCCCCAGGCGAAGTTGACGCGCAACGTCCCGACCCTGCCGCGGCCCATCCGGGCGAGCTCGGCCGCGCCCGGCAGCGGCTCGGCGGAGATCACGCCGTAGAAGCTGCGCGGCGCGCCGAAGGAGCTCCTGGTCCCTGACTGTCCACCGCCGCCACAGCCACCCAGCACGGCGGTCGCGAGGGCGAGGAGGGCGAAGCCGCGAAGTCTCAGTGCTCCAGCACCCGCCCGAGGAACTGCTTGGTGCGCGCCTCCGTCGGCTTGTCGATTACCTGCTTGGCAGGTCCG
>CAVZEM010000010.1:0-145947 GCA_963774305.1 uncultured Solirubrobacterales bacterium
GCTTTCGCCGGCCCCAGGCCACCGCGGGGTAGGCCCGCCGGGCGAGCCGCTCGGTGACCGGAACCGTCGGCGGCATCTCGGGCGCCCGCCGTCGCCACTCGGCCGCGGTCAGGCCGGACTTGACCAGCGCGACGTGGACGCTGGTCCAGAGGAACTGCTCATGGCGGAGGACCAGGTGCGGGTAGCGGCTCCAGCCGCGCTTCCCGGACTCCTGGTCGGCGATCGCCTCGCTCATCTCCACCGCGGTGACGCTGGTCTCGTCCGACAGCTCGAGCTCCATCGGCGTGGCCGGGTCCCACCAGAGGCCGTCGAGGAGCAGGGCGCGGAGCTCGGGCTCGTCGAAGCGCAGCAGGCCCGGGTAGCCGATCTCGGTCGCCCTCGAGCCGGAACTCCGTCGCCAGGGCGAGGACGCCCGCCCGGGCGCAGCACCCGGAACATCTCCTCGACGCTGCGCCGCACGTCCGGGAAGTCGCCGAAGTGCTCGATCGAGCTCGACGAGAAGATCGCGTCGAAGGAATCGTCGTCGAACTCGAGCTGCATCGCGTCCATGTGGCGGACGGTCAGCCGCTCGGGGTTCCACTCCTCGTCCCAGTAGCGACCGGGGTCCGTGAGCATGTCGGCGCTCGAGTCGCTCTCGGACCAGTTGTCCTCGGTTCGGTAGAGGTCGGTGGCAACGACCTCTCCGACGTGCCGGGTGAGCCAGTAGATCGTCGCCTCGCGCCCCGCCCCGACCCCGAGGACCCGGGCGTCGTCCCGCAGGACGCCGAGCGACCGGAACGCCCGCAGCGTCATCGCCACCTCCCAGTACTTGCGGTACTCGCGACCCGTCGGGAAGTCCTGGTCGCCGAAGTGCTCGAGATCCGAGGCGTAGACGTCGCGAATCAGCTCACGCAGCTCCGGGGCGGCGAAGTCGCTGAGCTCGCACAGCTTGCAGTGGCTGAGTTGCCCGTCCGTCATCGCGGCAATGTAGCCAGGCGCACCGTGGGGTTGCGCATTCAGCGAACCGGTACCGGGAAATCTAGACTCCAGCGGATGGGTCAAAGCTCCGCACAGACCGAGTCCGCGACGGCGCAAGACGCCTACGGCTCCCTCCCGAGCCTGGTCCTGGAGACGGTCCGCGTTTCCGAGCCGAGGCGGCGCCGGATACGCCTTGCCGACATCTGGACCAGCCGGCGGGTCGGCTTGATGCTGGGCCGGCGAGACATGACGGCCAAGTACAAGCAGTCAGCCCTCGGCCCTCTCTGGCTCGTGCTCCAGCCGCTCGGAATGCTCGCCGCGATCTCGATCGCCTTCTCGAAGGTGACGAGCGTGAACACCGGGAGCGTTCCCTACATCGTCTTCGCATTGGTGGGGCTCGCGGTCTGGACCTATGTGCAGATGGCTATCACCGTCGCCCCCCAGGTCCTTCAATCGAACCACCAGGTCGTCCGGCGCAGTCCGTGTCCGCGCCTCGCGTTCGTCACCGGGACTCTGGTCTCGGTCTTGCCGCCGCTGGCCGTGGTCCTCGTCGCGAGCATCATCGCCGCGGCGGTCAGCGGCACCCTGTCCGTCAATGCGCTGGCGATGCCGGTCCTGATCGCGTGGCTGCTTCTCCTGACCTATGGCTTCATCCTGCTCGTCACCGCGCTCGGCGGCCGCTTCCGCGATGCCGTCGCTCTCGCCCCGCTGATCGTTCAGGCCGGGATCTTCCTGACGCCGGTCGGGTACCCGCTCAGCGCCGCGGGCTCGTTTGCCAAGGTGCTCGCCCTCAACCCCGCTTCCGGAGTGATCGAGACCTGGCGCTGGTCGCTTCTCGGAATGGCACCCGACGGCTTTGCGATCGCGGTCGCCGTGGTCGAGACCGTGGTCCTCGCCGTGCTGGGCTGGTACGTGTTCGGGCGGATGGAGACCCGCTTTGCGGACTATGTCTGAGACAAACGGCGGCGAGCCCCGGACCCAACTCGCCGTCCGTTGCGAGGGAGTGGGAAAGAGCTATGGCTTGGGCGAGGAGCTGAGCCTGCAGCACACCCTAAGCACGATCGTTCGCCGCGAACATGAGCGCGAGCGGTTCTTCGCCCTCACCGATGTGAGCTTCGAGGTGAAGCGTGGGGAGTTCTTCGGCATCGTCGGGGCCAACGGATCCGGTAAGTCAACGCTCACGCAGTTGATCTCGGGGATCGCGATGCAGGACGCGGGCAGGATCGAGGTGCACGGCCGATTGATTCCGCTGCTCGAGATCGGCGCCGGCTTCCACCCGGAGCTGACCGGCCAGGAGAACGTGGAGCTGCTGGGAACGATCTTGGGGCTGAGCGCACCGGCGATCGCGGCCGAGATGGATCGGATCACCGAGTTCGCCGGGATCCGCCGGCACCTGGACACTCCCCTGAAGCGCTACTCGAGCGGTATGCAGGCGAGGCTCTCCTTCGCGACGGCTGTCTGCTTCCCGGCCGACACGTACGTCTTCGACGAGGTCCTGGCTGTGGTCGACGACTCGTTCCGCGACCAATGCGCCAATGAACTCGCTCGGCTGAACGCGGAGGGCCGCACGGTCATCTTCATGAGCCATGACCTCGACCTCGTCAAGAGCGTCTGCTCGACCGGAATGTGGCTCGACAGCGGACGCGTTCGTCTGCGCGGCAGCATCGACGAGGTCGCAGCGGCGTACGAGGGAGCCGGCGAGGCTTCGGCCCCTCGTTAAGTCGCTCGAAGGACCGGACTTCTATACGTAGACTTGGGTTTGAGGAGGCGGATGGCGCCTAGACTGACGCGCCGAGGATTTGATGAGGACCACGACGGCACCACCGATCACCGCTCCTGCGGCGGCTGATCCGACGGCTTTTGCCGTGTCGGTGGTGATCCCGTGCCTGAACGAGGCGGAGTCCATCGAGGCATGCGTGACCGCGGCCGGCAGCGCGCTCAACGAGGGCGGCTACACGGGCGAGATCATCGTGGTCGACAACGGCTCGACCGACGGCAGCGGCGAGCTTGCGGAGGCGGCCGGGGCCAGCGTGATCAGCGAGCCGCGGCGGGGTTACGGGAACGCCTACCTCGCTGGACTCTCGGCGGCCCGCGGCAAGTACATCCTGATGCTCGACGCGGACCTGACCTACGACGCCGCCGAGCTCCCCAAGTTCATCCATGAGCTCGAGGACGGAGGCGACCTCGTCCTCGGAGACCGAATGAAGGGCATCCAGCCGGGCGCGATGCCCTGGCTCCACCAGCACGTCGGCAACCCGGTGCTCACCGGCCTGCTCAACCGCCTGTTCGGGACCGACGTCCGGGACGCGCACTGCGGGATGCGCGCCGTCCGCCGCGACATCCTTCCTCAACTCGATCTCCGGACCTCGGGGATGGAGCTGGCGTCCGAGATGGTGATCCGAGCGGCCAAGGCCGGGGTCAATATCCGCCAGTTCCCGATCGAGTACCACCGGCGTGAGGGCGAGTCGAAGCTCTCGACCTGGAGCGACGGCTGGCGGCACCTGCGCTTCCTGCTGATCCACAGCCCGAAGCACCTCTTCCTGATCCCGGGCGTGGTGATGGCGACGCTCGGGGCGATCATCATGGCCGTCGTGCTCGCCCAGGTGTCGGTACTGGGGCGGCAGTGGGGCATCCACGCGGAGATCGGCGGATCGCTGCTGCTGGTGCTGGGCGTCCAGGTGCTGGCCCTCGGGCTCTGCGCGCGCGCGTACGGCGTCTACTTCATGGGCGAGCGGGACGATTGGTTCGGGAAGATGCGGAGGCGCATCAAACTCGAGCACGGGCTGCTGGCGGGTGGGGCCATCGCGGTCGCCGGCCTGATCTCCGGCGGGGTCATGCTCGGAATCTGGATCGATCGCGGCTTCGGCAGCCTCGCGGAGGGGCAGCTCGCGGTTCTCGCGGCCACGCTGGTCACGGTCGGCGCCGAGGTCTTCTTCACCTCCTTCCTGCTCAGCATCCTGGGCTTGCGGCGTCCCCAGTAGGGATGACGAGGCGACTCGCCGCGGCGATCGCGGGAGGTGCGCTCATCCTGGGCGTGGTTGCGGTCTACGCCCTGGGCAAGCACCCGATGGTCGCCGACTCGAACAGGGTCGCCCCCCTCTACGCCGCCCCGGAGGTTCCGAGCAACGCCGCGCATTGTCAGCCGCTCGTCCGCGTCCCGGCCAAGGCAAACCGGGTTCGGTTGGTCGCCACGGGCGTACAGGACCCCCCTGGAACGCTGCGGGTGAAGATCGGCGACCAGAGCGGCCCATTCGACAAGGGCGTCAAGAAGCAGGTGTATCCCGGCACCCTCGCGATCGGGCTCAATCGCCCGACTCGATCGGCACATCGAGCCCAGATCTGCTTCGTCAACCGGGGACGGGGCCGCATCGTGCTGGCCGGAGAGAGAAAGCGCATCACCCACAAGGCGAGTGCGAAGAGAAAGACTCGACGCGTGGCGAGCGTCGTCTTCGTCAGGCCCCACAAGTCGACCTGGCTGGCGCGCAGGGACCTGATCGCCGACCGGTTCGACAACTCCCAGCCCGGCGGGTTCGGCGGATGGTCGCTGTGGCTCGCGCTCGCCCTCGCGGCCGTCGCGACCGGGCTCGCTCTCTGGTGGCTGGTCTTCCGGCTGGAGGATCGCTCCCAATGAGCACCACGGCCCCGCTTCGACGGCCGGCGCCCGAACGCCCCCGTGCTCGCGGGCAGGCCCGGGCGCTGACGCGGGAGCGGCTCAGGCGGATCCCGAGAGCGGCGTGGATCTGCTCTCTCGTCGGCCTGCTCACCGCCACCGCGTGGTCGCTGATCATTCCCCTCTTCCAGGTCCCCGACGAGCCCGCCCACGTCGCCTATGCGCAGTATCTCGCCGAGACGGGCAGTCCCCCCAGCGGCGACAACCAAAAGCGGCCGTTCTCCCAGCAGGAACGGCGGCTTCTGGACGCGGTCCAGTGGAAGGCCGTGATCCACCGCCCCCAGAACGAGCCGCCGGCCACGGCGACCGCTCACCAGCTGCTCGACCGACTCGCCGAGCACCAGGGAGACCCCGTCGGCGCAGGGCGGCTTCACCAGCGCCACCAACAACCCGCCCCTCTACTACGCCGCCGAGGCGGCCGTCTACCACCTCACGCCGTCTTCCTCGCTCCCGGATCGCATCCACGCGATGCGCCTGCTCTCGGCGCTGCTCGCGGCGGTGACCGTTCTGTTCGTCTTCCTCTTCCTCCGCGAGCTGGTGCCCGCCACGCCCTGGGCTTGGACCGTCGGGGCGCTCTGGCGGTCGCCTTTCAGCCGATGTTCGGGTTCGTCTCCGGCGGCGTGAACAGCGACAGCCTCCTCTTCGCGGCCTCGGCCGGGGTCTTCTGGGCGCTGGCGGCGTCCTTTCGGCGCGGGCTCACCGTCGAGCGGGGCGCCTGGATCGGCGCCCTCGCCGCTGCCGGATTGGTCGGGAAGATCAACATGCTGGGCCTGCTTCCCGGCATCGCCATCGGGCTGCTCGTGCTCGTGGGGAGGTCAGGCGGAGCGGGCCGCCGTGAGGCGATCCGGGGCGCGATCCTCGCCACCGGGATCGTCGCGGCGGTCGCCGTCGTCTACATGGCACTGAACTCGATCGTCTGGGACCGTGGGCTGTTCTTCGGCGGAGGAGGAGGACATCCGCTTGGATCCGCCGTCGGAGCGGCGGGAAGGGTGGACATCGCGCACACGCCGGCCCGCACGATCGGCGACGCACTCAGCTACGGCTGGCAGTTCTACCTCCCCCGCCTGCCATTCATGCACTCGCTCTTCGTCGAGTATCCGCTGAGGCACATCTGGTTCGACGGATTCATCGGCAACTTCGGCTGGCTCGACTACCGGCTCCCCGCCGCGACCTACAACGTCGCCCTCGCGATCGCAGCCGTCATCGCCGTGCTCGCCGGGCGCGAGCTCTATTTGCGCCGTCAGGTGCTTCGGGGGAGGATCGGCGAGCTGGCCACCTACGCGCGCCATGACGCTCGGGCTGCTGATCCTGGTGAACGGCAACGGCTTCGCCGTGCGAGCCGATGGGGGCGTCGGCTTCGAGCAGGCCCGCTACCTCTTCCCGCTGCTGGCCCTCTACGCAGCCATCGTGGCCCTGGCGGCACGAGGGGCCGGACGCCGCTACGGACCGCCGGTCGGTGTGCTGCTCGTGACGCTCGCCATCGCCCACACCGCGCTGGCGATGGTCGTCACCCTGACTCGCTACTACGGCTGACCGCGCCGCTGGACGCCGGGGTCTCGCCGAAGCCGACGGCGCGATCGACCAGGTACAGGGGCCTGTCCTTGCCCTGGGCGTAGATGCGGCCGACGTAGAGGCCGATGGTCCCGAGGACGATCAGCTGCACGCCGCTGAAGAAGCTCAGCACGACGATCAGCGACGCCCAGCCCGGCGTCTCAAAGGCCCCGACGAGCTTGAGCACGGCCGCGGCGATCCCGGCGGCGAAGGCCAGACCGGCGATCGCGAACCCACTCGCCAGCGTGACCCGGAGGGGGACGGTGGAGAACGAGAGCAGCCCGTCCGCCGCGAAGCGCAGCATGCGCATGAGCGAGTACTTGCTCTCCCCGGCCGCTCGTGCCGCGCGCTCGTACGACACCGAGGTCTGCCTGAAGCCGACCCAGGCAAACAGGCCGCGGAGATAGCGGTCCGGCTCACGCATGTTGGCCACGATCCCGGCGACACGGCGATCGACCAGCCGGAAGTCGCCTGCGTCCACGGGCATCTTCACGTTGGTCAGCCTCGCGATCAGGCGGTAGAAGAGGTTGGCGGTGCCGCGCTTGAAGCGCGTCTCGCCGGGGCGCGCCGAGCGCACCGCGTAGACGACGTCATAGCCCTCCCGCCAGCGCTGAGCCATCTCCGCCACCAGCTCGGGCGGGTCCTGGAGGTCACCGTCCATGATCACGACCGCGTCGCCGACGGCGAAGTCGAGTCCGGCGGTGATCGCGAGCTGGTGACCGAAGTTGCGGGACAGAACGAGCAGCTTCACCCGCTCGTCATGCGCCCGCAGCCCCTCGAGGAGCTCGCGAGTCCGATCGGTGCTGCCGTCGTCGACGAAGATGAACTCCACGGGCCCGTCCAGGGATTCCGAGGCCGCGGCGAGGCGCTCGTAGAGCTCGAGGAGCACACCCTCCTCGTTGAAGAGCGGGATGACGAAGGAATAGGTCGGCTCAGGCATCGTCTCGACTGCCCGCAACGTAGTACTGCGCGCCCAGGGGCAGCCAGCCGAGGCGACGCTCCAGGCGGGAGCGGAGGTCCCCCTCCCGAGGGAAGAAGACGATGTATGGGGCCTCGACCTCGGCGAGCCCCGCATCCGCCAGCCGGCGCCTGGCCTCCCCCCTCGAGAGCAGGACGGCGTCCTCGTCGAACGGGCAGCCGCGGACGGCCTTCCGCGTCAGCGGATTGAGGGGGTTGTGCTCGAAGATCGCCACCAGCCCGCCTGGGCGCGTCACCCGCCTCATCTCCTCCACGAACGCGGCGCGCTCGACCGGCGGCACGTGATGGAGGACGCAGATGGCGAAGCTCAGGTCGAATGACGCCTCCTCGTAGGGCAGCGGCTCCCCCGGGCCATAGGAGGAGTAGCTCGCCCACGGGTTACGACTCGCAGCCCGCGCGACCATGCCGCTGCTGAGATCGACGCCGCTGAGGGATCCAAACCTTCCCTCCAGGAAGGTGTCGGTCTCGCCCGGGCCACAGCCGACATCGAGCGCACGCAACCCGTCCGGCGCACCGATCCGCCGGCCGGCGAGCTCGACGAGCATCCGCGCCTTCGCGCCCACGTAGCGTGCGGCGTCGCCGCCCGCGAAGGCGATCGACTCCTCGACCGCATCCCGATAGGAGTCCGTGTAGTGGTCGAAGCTCATTGAGGCCGCGAGGGTACGCTGCCGCCGGTGGAATCGCGCAGCATCGGCACCGCCGGCCCCACGACGCGAAGCACCGTGAGGGTGCGTCGCTGGGTTCCGGCCCTGGTCAGGACCGAGCCCATCCTCTTCGCGCTCGCGCTCGTCGCAGCGATCGCATACTCGCTCTACGCCATCTGGGAGCACAACCACTTCCAGACCGACTTCGACCTGGCGATCGCCGACCAGGCGGTCTGGCATTACAGCCATCTCACCTCGCCCGAGATCACCACGATCAACCCGCCGGTGAGCATGCTCGGCGACCACTTCTCTCCGATCCTGATCTTGCTCGCCCCGCTCTACTGGGTCTGGTCGGACCCGCGGATGCTGCTGATCGCTCAGGGCGTGCTGATCGCAGCCTCCGTCGTCCCGGTCTTCCTCTTCGCCCAGCCGCGGATGGGCCGGACCGGCGCCTACCTGCTCGCGGCTGCCTACTCCCTCTTCTGGGGGATCAGCGCCGCGGTCGGCTACCAGTTCCACGAGCTCGCCTTCTCGCCGCTCCTGATCGCACTCTGCATCCTGTTCGCCGACCGGCGGGAGTGGACGGCCTACTTCGTCTCGCTCGCCTTCCTCCTCCTGGTCAAGGAGAACATGTCCGTGCTCGCGATCTTCATCGGCCTCTGGCTGATCAGCGGGCGTGAGTTTCGCCGCGGCGCGATCACCATCGGGATCGGCTTCGCCTGGTACTTCCTGGCAGTCAACGTCCTCCTGCCGGCGTTCGCGGGCCACGCCTATACGCACTGGACCTACAGCGACCTAGGGCCGGACGCACCCGGCGCCGTGAAGGGGGTGATCCTGCACCCGGACCTGCCCTTCCGGCTGCTGTTCGACGAGCACACCAAGCGCGAGACGCTCCTGCTTCTCGTCGTTCCCTTCCTGGGGCTGATCTTCGGCTCCCGGCTGATCATCCTCTGCATCCCCCTGGTCGCCCAGCAGCTTTTCTCCAACTATCCGGCGCAGTGGGGGACTGACTTCCACTACTGGCTGCCGATCGCCCCGGTGCTGGCGATGGGCGCGGCGGACGGCTTTCACAACATCATCCGCCGGGTGCGGCGCGAGCAGTACCTCGCTCTGGCCGGGGCGCTGGTGGCGGCCGTGATGCTCGCCGTCAACGTCGGGCTCGCCCACCGCTTCCCGCTCTGGAGGCTGGTCCAGCCCGGGTTCTCGCTCTCGGCGACGGCAACCGACCGGGCTGCGGAGCGGGCGCTGGCCGAGGTGCCCGGCGACGCGTCGGCGACCATCCCGGCCCCGCAGCTTCCCCACATGAGCGACCGATCCCAGATCTACCTGCTCGGATACCCCTCGCCCACGACGGACTACGTGGTCTTCGAGCCCGCTGCGCTCGGCTGGCCCGACCCGGTGTACGAGCGCCAATGGCTCGACCAGCACCGAGGCGCCTACCGACCGGATCTACGACCGAGACGGCTGGGTCGTCTGGAAGCGGAGGACCTGAGGCATGGCTCGCGGACCGCTGATCACCAGGCTCGGCCAGCTCGCCGCGAGCGGCGAGTGGACGATGAAGCGCGAGCAGTTGCTCGCCCGCGACATCCGCAGCGGCCCCCACGACTCCAGTGCTCGACCTTGGGTCCGGCCGCTCGCCGCTCCTCGGCCAGATCACGCCGGAGCGCTACGTCGGACTCGACCTCCACCCCGCCGACCTCGACTACGCCCGGCGCCGCTACGAGAGGCCCGGCTATGAGTTCGTCGAGGGCGGACTTCATGCAGACGCCGCTCGAGCGCTGGCGGGGGGTGGACGTGGTCACTGCCTCCGCCGTCTTCCACCACCTCACCGACGAGCAGGTCGACGGCGCTGATCGGCCGCCTCGCCGACCAGGTCGACGCCGGCGCGGATGGTGTTCACGGACGGCGTCGCGATCGGCCCTCTGAAGGAGCACGCTGATCAGGCTCGACGAGGGAGAGCCAAGCCGCCAGGCGGAGCAGCTCTATGCCCTCTTCCCCTCCGGCTTCGAGGTCACCCAGACCTGGTCCTACGTCGTCCCGTTCCGCACCTATCTGTACTTCGGATTCGAGCTCAGGCCAGGGTGACGTCTGGCACGCCTGCCTTCTACGCTCTTGGTCATGCGCTACTGCATCCAATGCATCCTCCCCGACACGCGGCCGGGGCTCGAGATCGGCCCAGATGGGGTCTGCTCCGCCTGCCGGGCACACGGAGAGCGGCGCGCCGAGGTCGACTGGGAGGCCCGGGCAGCCGAATTCTCCGAGACCGTCGCCAAGGTCCGAGAGCTCGCCCGTCCCTACGACTGCGTGATCCCGGTCAGTGGGGGAAAGGACAGCACCTGGCAGACGATCGTCTGCCTCGAACATGGCCTGCATCCGCTTGCCGTGACCTGGAAAACGCCGGCGCGAACTGAGCTCGGAGCGCGCAACCTGGAGAACCTGATCGAGCTCGGGGTTGACCACCTCGACTTCACGGTCAATCCGAAGGTCGAACGGAGATTCGTCTTGGAGGCTCTGACGCGCTTCGGCACCACTGCCTTGCCGATGCACATGGCGCTGTTCAACATCCCCCTCACGGTCGCGGCCCGTTTCGATGCTCCCCTGGTGGTTTGGGGAGAGAACTCGGCGACCGAATACGCCGGGGGAGGCCCAGAGAGCGAGTCCTCGCGCCTCGATGCATCCTGGCTTCGCAAGTACGGCGTCTCCCACGGCACCACGGCGCAGGACTGGGTCTCGAATGAGCTCACTGAGCAGGATCTGATTCCGTACTTCGGACCGAGCGAGGACGAGCTCGCGCAGAAGGGCATCGAGGCTGTGTTCCTCGGCCACTTCTTCGAGTGGGACCCGCAGACCACGGCCAAGGTGGCAGAAGACCACGGTTTCGAAAGCCGCGAGCAGGGACCCCTGACCGGCTATTACGCCTATGCGGACATCGACGATGCCTTCCTCGTCTCGATCCATCACTGGCTCAAATGGTTCAAGTTCGGCTTCACCCGCACCTACGACAACCTCTCGCTCGAGATCCGAAACGGGCGGATCACGCGGGGGGAGGCGATCAAGATCCTTCGCGCGCGGGGCGACGAGACCCCGCACAACGGGATCGCCGCGCTGTGCGATTACCTGGGCATCGCCACCGATCGCTTCTGGGAGATAGCCGAGGGATTCCGCAACCCCGACGTCTGGACGCACCGCGACGGCGGCTGGGAGATCCAGGGGTTCCTGATCCCCGACTGGTCGTGGGAGAGCGAAGGCATCGAGCGCCAGGTCGGCACCCGCTCTTGATCGAGAGACGAAGCAGGGCAAGCATGGGAGCGCCAACGTCGTGTGTGGAATAGCGGGTCACGTCGGCCGGCACCCACTCGGCGGCGCCCGGGTCGACCACGCCCTCGACTTGATGGAGCATCGCGGGCCAGACAACCTGGCCCATCGTCGCTGGCGGACACCCGACGGCCGCCACATCGATCTGCTGCATGCGCGGCTGAACATCATCGACCTGGAGCACCGTTCCGACCAGCCGTTGCGGATCGGCTCGAAGTGGATCGCATACAACGGCGAGCTCTACAACTACCTTGAACTAAAGGAGGGGCTCTCTCAACAGGGAGCGAGCTTCCGTACTGACTCCGACACCGAGGTGCTGCTGGAGTCCGTGGACCGAGGAGGTTGGGAGACCCTCGACGCCTGCGAGGGGATGTGGGCGTTCGCGGTCTATGACGAGGCCGACGGCAGTCTCGGGCTCAGCCGCGATCGCTTCGGGGAGAAACCGCTCTATCTCTATAGGGACGACGGCGACCTCTACTTCGGTTCGGAGGTCAAGTTCATCGCGGCGATGCTCGGCAACCGCCTGGACGTGAACCAGCACCACCTCCACCGCTACCTGGTCAACGGCTACAAGGCGCTCTACAAAGGTCGACGACACGTTCTTCGGGGCGTCTCCGAGCTGACGCCGGGTACGACCTTGCTGGTCGGGCCCGACGGGCGCGAGCGGGTTCATGCGTACTGGGACCGGGCGCCGCAGCCTCAGCTGGAGGAGATGACCCGTCGACGAGGCCGTTGAGGGCACGCGCGAGCGGCTGATCCGATCGGTCGAGCTGCGGCTGCGCGCCGACGTCCCGCTGGCGTTCTGCATGAGCGGCGGCATCGACTCCGTCTCCCTGATCAGCGATTGCCAAGCGCGTGTTCGACTACGACGTGCACGGCTTCACGATCGTCAACTCGGACGAGCGATACGAGGAGCAGGAGATGGTCGACGCCGCGGTAGAGCGAGCTCGGCCTGCGCCACACCTCGATCCCAGTCGAGACAACGGACTTCCTGCCACGACTGCGCCAGCTCGTCCGGCACCACGACGCGCCGGTGTACACGATCACCTACTACGCGCACTGGCTACTGATGCAGAGCATCGCCGAACACGGCTACCGGATCTCGGTCAGCGGATCAGCGGCCGACGAGCTGTTCAGCGGGTACTACGACCACCACCTCGCCTACCTCCACGAGGTCCGGGAGGAGCCGGCGCTGGCGACCGCCTCCCGGGATGCCTGGATCGAGCACGTCCAGCCGATCGTCCGCAACCCGTTCCTGCAGAACCCGAATTACTTCTCCGAGGACCCGAGCCGCCGCGACCATATCTATCTCGAGGCGGATCAGTTCGCGGGCTATCTGAACGCGGACTTCGAGGAGCGGTTCGCCGAGGAGCGGCTGACCGACGACCTGCTCCGGAACCGGATGCTGAACGAGCTCTTCTACGAGGCGGTACCGGTGATCCTGCACGAGGACGATCTCAACGCCATGTACTTCTCAATCGAGAATCGCTCCCCGTTCCTGGACCGGGAGCTGTTCGAGTTCTCGAGCACGATTCCGACCCGGCATCTGATCCGCGACGCGTTCGCCAAGTCGGTCCTTCGCGACGCGATGCGCGGGATCGTTCCTGACGCGGTGCTCGATAACCGCCGCAAGGTCGGGTTCAACGCCCCGATCCTCGACTATCTCGACGTTGACGACCCCGAGGCGCGCGACTTCCTGCTCGACGAAAGCCCGATATTCGAGCACGTGCGCCGGGAGAAGATCGCCGAGCTGCTGGAGGCCGAATGGCTGCCGAACAGCCAGAGCAAGTTCCTGTTCTACTTCGCGTCCGCCAAGATGTTCCTGGAGGAGTTCGCGCGTTGACCTCTCGCGAACCCAGTGCTGAGTTGTGGACCTGAGACCGATCGATCCCCCCCGGACCTTTACCGTCGGCGAGCCGCCGCTCGACCTTCGGCACGTCGCGGACGTTCAGCTGGATGCCGACGAGCAGGTCACGTTCAGATCCGAATCGGGCACCGAGCTCGACGTCGTCCGAAAGTCCTGGGGGTACTACGGGACACCCTCGCTGAACCGGCGGCTGCCGAGCCACGGCCTCCGACCCGCCCTGGCGATGAGCCACGGGAGCATGTTCCTGCTGCTTGTGGAGGCCGGGCGCGAGCGGGACTTCGCCGACTACCTCGTGACCCAGGGGATGGAGCTCGTCTGCTGGCTCGACACCGACGACGCCGTCAAGGCGGCCGCCGCAAACCTCGGCTGACGGCCCCCTCGCTACCCTCCCCGACCAGCCGTGAGCACCCCGGACAAAGCAATGCGCGAGGTGTGGGAGGAGTCCTTCGCCGAGCAGATCGCCCGTTCCGCCTACAACACCGCGCCGGTGGAGGCGCTGATCCGGAATGTCTCCTACTACTTGCGGGACCGCCATCCCGACGGCGACTACACCGGTCTGCGCTTCCTCGAGATGGGATGCGGTGCGGGCCCGAACCTGCTCTGGCTCGCCGAGAAGGGAATCAACGTCAGTGGGGTCGACATCTCCCCCACCGCGCTCGAACTCGCCCGGGGCCTGCTGTCGGACTCCGGCCACTCCGAGCTGACCGACGAGCTCGTTGAGGCGAGCGTCAGCGAGGTGCCGCTCGGTGATCAGTCGTTCGACGGGATCCTCGAGTCCTGCGTCTTCCAGCACCTGCCCCGAGAGGACCGCGAGCAGGCGTTCGTCGAGGTTGACCGCCTGCTGAAGCCGGGCGGCCTGTTCGTCGGGAACATGCTCGGCGAGGGCCACACGATCTTTCAGCGAAAGCGGGACGGGCAGCTCGCGGACGACCCGGGCACCCTGCAGCTCGAGGCCGGCGGCTCCAAGTTCCACCTCTCCAACATCGGCCTCTCCCACTTCTTCGCGAAGGACGAGTTCGCCGGCCTTCTCGGCGGATTCTCGGTCGTCGACCCCTGCCTCTCCGAGTACTACCTGCCACAGGAAGAGGCGCGCAGGCGCGGCTACGACGAGTACCTGCAGAGCATGTGGACCGTCTACGCGGTCAAATGAGCTGGCCGCGGGCCGGGACCTAGCCGCAGGTGTCCCGGATTTTCGGAGTCAAGTCCGCTGCCGGCGCGCCGCCGCCGCTGGGGCTGCTCGAGGCGATGGCCGACGCGGCCGGCCACGGCCTGCCCGGCTCGGCGACGACCGAGTCGTGGGACGGTGGGGGCCTCGGCTTCTGGGGAAACCGGGAGCCCAATCTTGCTGCCACGCCCGAGGTGACTGTCGCCATCGACGGGGCGGTCTTCAATCGGGCGGAGCTGGGCGCGGCAGACAACGACGCGGCGCTCGTCGCGCGGCTCTACGCGGAGCATGGCTTCGCCGAGACGCTGCGCCGGATCAACGGCGACTTTGCGATCGCCCTGTTCGATCCTGACACCAGCACCCTCTGGCTCGGCCGGGATCGCTTCGGGGTGAAGCCGCTCTACTACGCAAACGGGGACGGCGTCTTCGCCTTCGCCTCCCGCCCGCGGGCGCTGCTCAGAGTCCCGGGGGTTTCCCCGGAACTGAACCGGCAGTTCGTGGCCCTGTTCGCGGGCTCTCACTACCGGACCTTCGACAACCAGCCCGACCGCTCCCCGTACTCTGACATCGCGCAGCTTCCTGCGGCCAACACCCTCAGCTTCCGGAACGGGACCGTCGAGACCGCTGCCTACTGGTCCCTCGACGACGCGCCCGAGCTGACCGGATCCGAGGAGGAGCTGGCCGGGCAGTACCGGGAGCTGTTGCTAGACGCCGTCGAACTGCGGGTGCGGGCCGCCGAGCGCCCGGCGTTCACCCTCTCGGGCGGCATGGACTCCTCGACGGTCCTCGCCTGCGCCGTCGAGCGCACCGGTGTAAAGCAGCAGGCGTTCTCGTCGGTGTACGAGGACGCCACCTACGACGAGTCAGAGGAGATCAGCTCAATGCTGGAGAGCGCGGTCGAGCGCTGGCATCCGGTCCGGATCGGAACGCCCGACCTGGTGCCGACGATCGAGGCGATGATCGACGCCAACGACGAGCCCGTCGCAACCGCCACATGGCTCTCCCACTATCTGCTCTGCCGCGACGTGTCGGAGGGGGGCTTCGGCGGCCTCGTCGGCGGCCTCGGCGGCGACGAACTGAACGCCGGCGAGTACGAGTACTTCTTCTACTTCTTCGCCGACCTGGAGAGCCGCGGCGACGAGGACAGCCTTGAACATGAGACACGCAAGTGGATCGAGTACCACGACCACCCGATCTTCACCAAGTCCTTCGCGGTGATGAGGGAGGGGATCGATCGCCTTGTGGATCTCTCCAGGCCGGGCGTGTGCCTTCCAGACGAGCGGCGCCTGCTCCGCTACGCCTCGGCCCTGAACCCCGACTACTTCGACCTGACCGGATTCCGGCCGGTTATGGACCACCCATTCCGGAGTTACCTAAAGAACCGCACCTACCAGGACATCTTTCGGGAGACCGCCCCCTGCTGCCTGCGCGCCGCTGACCGCCAGGGATCCGCCTTCGGGCTCGACATTTACTGGCCCTTCTTCGACCACCGGCTGGTGGAGTTCATGTTCCGGGTGCCGAACGAGATGAAGATCCACGACGGAGTGACCAAGCGGCTGCTTCGGAGCGCAACCGAGGGACTGCTTCCAGAGGAGACCCGCTCCCGGATCAAGAAGACTGGATGGAATGCCCCGGCCCACGAGTGGTTCTCGAACGGTGGCCGCCAGCTCGTGCTCGGGCTGATCGGCGACGACTCGTTTCGCGCCCGCGAGATCTACGACCTCTCCGAGGTGAGGAGGCTGATCGACGAGCACGAGGAGATCGTTCGGTCCGGTCGGCCGGTGGACAACCACATGATGTTCCTCTGGCAACTGGTCAACCTGGAGCTCTGGCTGCGCTGGCTGGACCAGCTCTGAGCCGCGCGTCCGCGCACAGGGCCGAGCGGTGATCGCAGTCGTCGCCCAGGCCCGGATGAGCTCCGAGAGGCTCCCCGGCAAGGTGCTGCGGCCGATCGCCGGCAAGCCGGCGCTTGAGTACCTGCTCGAGCGTCTCGATCGGGTCCCTGGGGCGGATCTGGTCATCGTCGCGACGTCCACCGACCCGAGCGACGACGCGATAGAGGAGTACTGCCGGCGGGTGGGGCGCGGTTTCACCGCGGGCCGCTGGAGAACGTGGCCGAGCGCTACCTGCAGGTGGTTGAGCGCTTCGATGTGTCGGCGTTCGCCCGGGTGACGGCCGACAGTCCCGTTCTGGACTGGCGCGTCGTCGAACGGGCGGTCGACGTTTCGACGCGGCGAGTTCGACGTCGTCACCAATGTCTTCCCGAGCACCTACCGTCGGCGCAGTCCGTCGAGGTCATCTCCAGGGATGCGTTCAGGTCGGCGTTCACGAGAATGCGCGAGCCCGGTGACCTCGAGCACGTGACCCCGTTCTTCTACCCCAACCCGAGCTGTCAGGATCGAGAAGTTCAGCGCCGGAAACGACGACACGGAGCTCGACATGTCACTCGACACACCCGAGGACGCCGCAATCCTCGAGGCAATGGTGTCCCGGATGGACAGGCCTCATCGGGAATACACGAGCGAGGAGCTGGTCGGGCTTCCGGGCGGATCGGGAACGCCATGACCCGGCTGCGATTCGGAATGATTGGGCTTGGGTGGGCGAACAGCACATCCCCGGCTACCTGGAGAGGGACACCGAGCTGGCGGCCCTTTGCGACCTCTCCGACGAGAAGCTCGACGCCGCGGGCGAGCGGTATGCCGGCGTGCCGCTGACGCAGGATGCCGACAAGCTGCTCGACGACCGGCGATCAACATCGTCTCGATCCCGGCCTCGACGACCACCACTCCTCCAGGTGAAGCGGGCCCTAGAGCGCGGCAAGCACGTCTTCGTCGAAAAGCCCGTCTGTCCGGAGGAAGAGCAGGCGCGGGAGATCCAGGCGATCCTGCGCAGCCCCCCGAGCTGAGGCTCTCGTCGAACCTGCCACTCAGGCATCGCCACGATTCCGAGAGGTGAGGCGGCTGATTCGGATGGCGAGCTGGCCGCGTCTACTACATCGAGGGGGACTACGACTACGGCCGGCTCGGAAGCTGACCGAGGGATGGCGAGGCGATCTCGAGCACTCCTCCGTTGTTCTCGGCGGGGCGGTGCACATCGTCGACCTGATGCTGTGGATGACGGGCGAGCGAGTGGTCGGGTCACGGCCGCCGGGAACCGCCTCGCCACGGACGCGACGACCCAGTTCCAGTTCGACGACTTGGTGGTGGCATCCTGCGCGAGTTCGAGAGCGGCACGTTCGCCAAGGTCTCGGCCAACCTCGGCTGCGTTTAGCCGCATTTCCACGGATTCAGGCGTTCGGGACCGACGCTACGTTCGTCAACGAGCTCGACAACGCGAGTGTGGCGAGCCGGGCTCGATCTGCCCGAGGGCTCGGCCGTCGCCACCGCGTATCCCGGGGTCGGCAAGGGCGATTTGATCCCAAGTTCGTGGAGGCGATCCTCGGCGACGGACCGGCGAGGTCAGGGAGCAGGACGTCTTCGAGACCGTGCAGTGTGCTTCGCCGTCGAGCGGGCGTCGTCCGGCCAGCCCATTGAGGTTGAGTTGTTCGTCTAACGTAGTCGCCCGCTCATGTCAGATTCCCTTCGGAAAGCCCATGGTCGGCGAGGAGGAGCGAGCGGCCGTCACCGACGTGCTCGCGGGCTCGATCCTCACGCACGGACCCCGGGTCAAGGAGTTCGAGGCCGCGTTCGCGGAGTTCACCGGCGCTCCCTACACGGTCGCCATGGCCACCTGCATGGCGGCGCTGCACCTCGCCTACCTGGCGATCGACCTCGGACCAGGCGACGAGGTGATCGTCCCGGCCCAGACGCACGTCGCCACCGCCCACGCCGTCGAGCTCTGCGGCGGGAAGCCGGTCTTCGTCGACGCCGAGCCCGGGACCGGCAACATCGACCTCGACCTCGTCGAGGACCTGATCACCGAGCGCACGCGCGCGATCTCGCTCGTCCACTACCTCGGGCGCCCGGTCGACATGATCCGGCTGCTCGACATCGCAAGCGCCACGACCTCTACGTCGTCGAGGACAGCGCGGTCGCGCTCGGCGCGCGCGTCGGCGACACGCACGTCGGCCTGCTCGGCGACATCGGCTGCTTCTCCTTCTACCCCGTCAAGCACATCACCACGGGCGAGGGCGGCATGATCGTCACCAACCGCGAGGACATCGCCGACCGCATCTCCAAGCAGCGCGCCTTCGGCATCGACAAGAGCGTGCTCGCCGACCGCCGCCACACCGGCGCCTACGAGATCGAGTACGCGGGCCTGAACTACCGGATGGGCGAGATGGGCGCCGCGATGGGCGTCGTGCAGCTGGGCCGCCTGCCGGGCTTCCTCGAGACGCGCGAGCGCAACTACGACCTGCTCGCCGAGGGCCTCGGCCAGGTCGAGGAGCTCGAGCTGCTGCGACTCCGGCCACGACGGCGAGCTGCACGCGAGCCACTACTGCCTGGTCGGCGATGCTGCGCGACGCCGCTGGCCGCGCGCCGCGAGGGGATCATCGAGGCGCTGAAGGCCGAGGGCATCGGGACCAGCGTCTACTACCCGAAGTCGCTGCCGGACACGAAGTACTACGCGCAGGAAGTACGGGCTACCCGCAGGGCTCCTGCCCGAGGCCGACGCGGATCAGCACCGACTCGATCGCCTTCCCGGTGCGCGCCGCACGTCACCGAGACCGACATCGAGCGGATCGTCGAGGCGGTCAAGGAGAGCCCTCGCGAGCAAGGTGAGCGTCTGATCGAGACTCGCCGGCAAGCGCATCGCCCTCGTCGGCGGCGCGGGCTTCATCGGGCACAACCTGGCGCTGCGCCCTGAAGCGAGCGCGGCGCGCACGTCGAGGTCATCGACGGGCTCGAGGTCAACCACCTCGTCGCACTACGCCGCGCTGCCGCCGACGGAGCCCAACCGCGACCTCTACATCAGGATCCTGCTCCAGCGCCTGGACCTGATCGGCGGGCCGAGATCCCGCTGCACCGCCACGACGCCCGCGACTACGACGGGCTCTCGCGGACGCTCACCGACTTCGAGCCCGACGACGATCGTCCACCTGGCCGCCGTCGCGCACGCCGACCGCTCCAACAAGGACCCGTTCTCGCACCTTCGACCACTCGATGCGCACGCTCGAGAACGCGCTCGACTGGGCGCGCGGCGCCGACCTCGCGCTTCGTCTTCTTCTCCTCGTCGATGGTCTACGGCAACTTCCTCACGCCCGAGGTCTCCGAGGATCACCCGCTCGAGCCGATCGGCATCTACGGCGCGCTGAAGCTCGCGCGGCGAGAAGCTCGTGATCGCCTACAACCAGGTGTTCGACGTGCCCTACACGATCGTGCGGCCCTCGGCCCTCTACGGCCCGCGCTGCGTGAGCCGGCGCGTGAGCCAGGCGTTCATCGAGAGCGCGCTCGTCGGCGCGAACCTGCGCGTCGACGGCGAGGGCGACGAGAAGCTCGACTTCACCTACATCGACGACGTCGTCAACGGCGTCTGCCTGGCGATCGCCAGCACGAGCGCCCGGAACGAGATCTTCAACATGACCGCCGGCAAGGGGCGGTCGCTGCAGGACCTGGTCACGCTCGTCCAGGAGCACTTCCCGGAGATCGAGGTCGAGTACGTCGAGCGCGACGAGCTGCGCCCGTTCCGCGGCACCCTCAGCATCGACAAGGCCAGCGAGCTGATCGGCTACGAGCCGCAGGTCGAGCTCGAGGACGGGCTGACGCGCTACGTCGAGTGGTACCGCGAGCTCACCTCGGACGGGGTCCGGCGGGCAGCGCGAGCTGGCTGACCTGCGGGGCCGTGATCGCGACGACCCCTGGCTCGCCGAGCGGCTTGGCCGGCCGGTATTCACGGTGAACCGACGGCGACTCGGCGATACCGCAGCGGTCCTCGAGCACGCCGCCGGACGCGAGTCGGCCTCCTACCAGGCCCGGGTCCCGGTGGAGAGCACCGAGGCGGCAGCGGTCCTGACTCGAGCGGGCTTCGAGGTCGTCAACGTGACGGTCACGCTCTCGCGAGAGCCCGGGCCGATCCGCGCGCCGGATAAAGGCGTAGAGGTCCGGGGCGCGGATCCCGGCACGGATGGCGCGGTGCTCGACATCGCGGAGCGGGGACTGATCGTCGCGCTTTCACCTGGATCCGTCGGTCCCAAACGCGGTCGCCGCGCGAGTCAAGCGGGACTGGGTGGAGGCGTGCCTCGACGGCGGGCGCGGCGACCGGGTGCTGGTCGCGGTCAGCGACGGGAAGCCGGTGGGCTTCCTCGCCGGGCTCCAAACCGATGACGGGGGACGGCGCGTGCGGGTGATCGACCTGATCGCCGTCGCCGCGCCCGCCCGCGGCACCGGCGCCGGACGCGCCCTGGCGGCTCGTTTCGTCGAGGACGCCCAGGGGAGCTTCGAGGAGGTGCGGGTCGGCACCCAGATCGCGAACCCAGACGCGATGCGGTTCTACGAGCGACTGGGATTCACCACGGCCACCACGGCTACGACCTGCACCTTCAGGGCGACTGGCGAGGGCTCGATGCGGATCGGCGATGTCGACATCTCCGAGCGCGTCCTCGTCGTCGCCGAGATCGGCAACAACCACGAGGGCGACATCGAGATCGCGCGCGAACTGATCCGCCAGGCGGCCGGGACGGGCGCCCACGCTGTCAAGTTCCAGACCTTTCGGCCCGAGCATTACTCGAGCCGCCTCGACGCGGAGCGCTTCGCGCAGCTGGAGCAATTCGCGCTCAGCTATGACGAGTTCGGCGAGCTTGCGGAACTCGCGAGGTCCCTCGGGATCCTCTTTCTCTCCACCCCTCTGGACCTGGAGAGTGCGCGATTTCTCACCAGCATCGTGGATGCGCTGAAGGTCGCCTCGGGCGACATCGGGTTCATCCCGCTCCTGCGCGAGGTCGGCGCCACCGACCGGCCGGTGATCATCTCCACCGGGATCAGCGGCCTCCCGGCGATCGAGAGGGCGCATGCCGAGATCCAAACGGCGCGCGGGGATCGGCCCCTCGACTTGGCGATTCTTCATTGCGTCTCCGCCTATCCGGTGCCGCCCGAGGAGGCGAACCTCCGCGCGATACCCCTGCTCGCCGGGCGTTTCCACTGCCCGATCGGATATTCCGATCACACTCTCGGCACCGATGCGGCGCTTGCCGCCGTGGCACTCGGGGCGAGGATCATCGAGAAGCACTTCACCCTGAGCGACATCGACTCGGACTTTCGCGACCACAAGCTCTCGGCCACACCGGAGGTGATGGCGGAACTCGTCTCCCGCGTCACCGAGGTGGAGGCGATGCTCGGTAAGCCGAAGAAGGAGATCGGGCCGCTGGCCGAGGCGATCGCGGAATCGATCCAGCGATCGGTCGCCGCCGCAGCCGATCTTCCCGCCGGGCACGTCGTTCGCGAGGTTGACCTGACCTGGGTCCGGCCGGGCGGTGGGATCCCACCAGGGGAGGAGGACAGGCTGATCGGGGGGACGCTCGCGCACGCGATTCGGGCCGGGGAGCAGATCGGCACCGAGGACATGCGATGAGCCTGAGCACCGCGGTGCTGACCACCGATACCCCGCACCACCGGTACTTCCTCCGGCGGCTGGCCGAGGCCTCCGAGCTGGCGCTGGTGGTGCTGGAGACCAGGACTCCAACGCCGCCATTCGAGACCGACCACCCCTTCGAGGTTGAGCGGGATCGCTACGAGTTCGAGACCCTGTTGGGCGGGGATGGCGACCGGCCGATCTCCGAGCTTGCCGCAACGGTGGAGAGCGAGTCGGTGAACGAGCCCAGGCCACGAGATGCGCTGCGGGACTGCGGCGCAAACATGGTGGTGGTCTTCGGCACCGGAATACTCGGCGACGAGCTGATTGAGAGCGTCGAGGCCCCGCTTCTCAACCTTCACGGGGGCAACCCCGAGGAGTACCGAGGCCTCGACACCCACCTCTGGGTGATCTACCACCGTGACTTCGAAAATCTCGTCACCACCCTCCACATGGTGGACGCCGGTCTGGACACCGGCCCGATCGTCGGCGATGCACCTGTCGAACTGACCCCGGGGATGCGCCTGGCGGAGCTGAGGGCCGCCAACACGGAGGTGTGCGTGAGGTTGACCCTCGATGCGATCGAGACGCTTTCGGCCGGCAAGAGCCTCTCAATCCGCAAGCAGAGGCGGTGCGGCCGCTACTACTCCTTCATGCCCGCGATCCTCAAGGACGGCTGCGTGCGGAAGTTCGACGAGCACGTGGCGGGGCTGTGACCGCCTATCGCCAGTACCTGTCGCCCGACGGGCTCGCCATCTACCTCTTTCACGGCGTGGTCCCGGAGCGACACAGCGGAGTGCGCAACTACACGCTCAAGCATCTCGGCAGCGCCGAGTTCACTGAGATCTGCTCAGCGCTGGCCGATCAGGGGGAGCCCGTCGATCTCGAGAGCGCGCTGGCGATGCTGGCGGGCGAGGAGGATCTGCCGCCCAACGCGTTCCTGTTCAGCTTTGACGACGGCTTTCGCAACAACCTCACGGTCGCAGCGCCGATCCTGGAGCGCTTCGAGATCCCTGCGGTCGTCTACTGCACGACCGGCTTTGTCGGCGAGAACGGCACCTCATGGGTCGACCTGATCGAGGAGGCGCTGGAGCGGACCTCGCAGCGCGAGCTTCGACTCCCCTGGCGAGACATCTCGCTCCCCTGCGGGTCGGTCGAGGAGAGGATCGCGATGGTCGAGGAGGTGCGCTCGGTGGTCAAATCGAAGCCCGAGGTCGACCCGTACGAGATCGCCGACGAGATTCGGGGCGCCGCCGGGGTGGGCCCGTTCGAGCCTGATCCCGAGCTGGACCAGAAGCTGAGTTGGGATGAGGTCCGCGAGCTCGCGTCCTCCGACCTGTTCACGGTGGGAGGACACGGCCACACCCACCGGATCCTCTCCTATCTCGACGACGGCGAACTGGAGGACGAGATCGACACCAGCATGGAGCTGCTGGGCCGCGAGCTCGAGCAGCCGATCCGCCACTACTCCTACCCGGAGGGGATGGGCCACTGCTATTCCGATCAGGTGATCAATGCACTGAAGCAGCGCGGGATCGTCTCCTCGCCGACCGCGATCGACGGGATCAACCGACCGGGTGCGGACCCGTTCCACCTGCGCCGAGTCATGGTGGACATCCCCCAGACGGTCGGACACCCGGTCCCCCGTGAGCGCTGAGCGGCACACCAACATGCAGCAAGGAAGCTGCCCCCTATGCCACGCGACGCGCCTGGAGCTCGTGTTCCGCTACACCGAGCGCCCCGCGGCCGAGACCGACTTCGGCATCCCTCCGGAGGACTACGGGCGCGAGTTCTGGCGCTGCGAGAACTGCGGCCACATGATCGCGGCGATCGACCTGCCGACCAAGGGCCTCTACGAGGGTGTCTACATGGACGCGACCTATTCGGGCAAGGGAATGATCGAGACGTTCGATCGGATCATGAGCCTTCCCTCCGAGGAGTCAGACAATGCCCAGCGGGTGCACCGGATCCAGGAGCACTTCGGCGGGACGCCGGCGGAGCCCACCGTGCTTGACGTCGGCAGCGGCCTGGGCGTCTTCCCGGCTCGGATGAAAGAGGAGGGCTGGCGCTGCACGGCGCTCGACCCCGACGCCCGCGCCGCCGAGCACCTGCGCGAGATCGGGGTCGAGGCGGTCCAGGCCGACTTCATGGAGGCCGACGACCTCGGCGACTTCACATTGGTCGCCCTGAACAAGGTGCTGGAGCACGTCGATGATCCGGTGGCGATGCTCGCCCGCTGCGAGCGGTTCCTGGCGCCCGGGGGCGTCGTCTACGTCGAGGTCCCGGACGGCGAGCTCGCGGCGCGGGACCCCGCCGGGCCGGACCGCGAGGAGTTCTACATCGAGCACCTCTGGGCGTTCAGCCTGACCTCGCTCTCGCTGCTCGCAGATCGTGCGGGCTTCGACTCGCTCCGCGTCGAGCGCGTCCGCGAGCCGAGCGACAAGTACACCCTCTTCGCCTTCCTGCGGTCCACGGACCGGGGACCCGGGTGAACGGACCCGACCCAGAACACCCGGCAAAGCAGAGGAAGCGCCTCCGCGGGCGGATCCGCAGGTCCGAGGAGGGGAGCCAGGCGCGTGTGGTCCGGAACACGCTCGCGAACACGGGCGGGACTGTCGTCACCGTCGCCATCGGCCTTGCCCTCAGCCCGTTTCTGATCCACCGGCTCGGCGTCGAGGCGTATGGCGTCTGGATCCTCGCGGTCACCCTCACCTACGGGCTCGGCTACCTCTCATTCGCGGACTTCGGCTTCGAGCAGGCGGCCGTCCGATTCATCGCCGAGGCCCGCGCGGACGGCGACGAGGACGAGGTGAATCGGATCTGGAGCACCGCGTTCGTGCTGCTCGCCGGGATCTCGCTGCTGGTCGCGGTGCCGCTGATCCTGCTGGCCGGACGGATCGTCGACCTCTTCGCGGTCCCCGAGCACTTGCACGCCGAGGCCGTGATCGCGTTCTCCTTCGTCCTCGCTCAGTTGATCATCGAGCTGCCGGGGCGGGCCTTCGCCGCACTGCTGGAGGGGACCCAACGCTACGGGCTCTGGCAGCTGACCAAGACGGTGCAGACGGTGCTGATCTCGGGCTTGGTGGTGGCGGTCGTGCTCGACGGCAGGGGGATCGACTGGCTCGGAATCGCCACCTTCGCCGGCGACTTCGTGTCCTATGCCGTCATGGGGGCCGTCGCGCTCTTCGCGGTGAAGGGAGCGCGCTTTTCCCCCAGGCTGGTTGAACGCAAGACCATGCGCAAGCTCGCCGGGTTCGGCGGGCAGCTCCTCGTCTTCCGGATCCTCTCCAGCATCTACCGGCCAATGGACAAGGCAATCATCGGGATCGCTCTGACCGCCTCCGCCGTGACCACGTACGAGGTGGCCAACAAGATTTACCTAGGCGTCGCGCTGGTTCAGTCCTTGGCGGCGTCCGCCCTGTTCCCCGCGACGGCATTCAGCCGCGACCAGCCCGAGCGGCTGCGCGAGATGCTCCTGCGGGGGAGCAGCTACGCCCTCGCGCTTGCGATCCCCTTCGTGATCGCCGGGTTCATCTTCGCCGACCCGCTGATCCGGACCTGGATCGGACAGGCGCAGACCAGCTCGGTGACGCCGGCTCGCATCTTGCTGGTCGAGCTGGTCCCGGGCTTCGCGATCGTCGTTGGCCAGACCATGCTGGTGGGGCTGGGGCGCGTGAAGCAGATGATCTGGCTGGTTTCCGCCTGGACAGCGTTGAACATCGCGCTGTCGATCGGCCTGGTGGGTCCGCTCGGGATCAACGGCGTCGTGATCGCCACCCTCTCCGCCACCAGCCTCATCTTCTTCCCGATGACCTGGCTCTTCCTTCGCGAGATCGGAGTCGGGGCCGTCCAATGGGCGCGCGACGTGATCGTTCCGGTGCTGCCCGAGGTGGCCGCCCAGGTGGGCCTCGGCCTGCTGCTGCTCCCGATCGCCGAGCGAACCGACTCCCTGTTGGTCGTCGCCGCCCTCGGCGCCGCGACGATCCTGGTTGCCGTGGCAACCTGGATCTTCATCGGCCTCTCGCGGCACCGCCGCCGGCAGCTCCTGCAGACGGCGCGGGAGACCGCCGGGCTGGAGCCGTGGCCGATGCCGGAGGCCGATATCGCCGGCGATTCCGCCGCGCCGGCGGAAGTCGCGGTCAGCGAGTGAGCCGCTGTCATACTGCCCGACCCGATTTGAGAATGACGAGACTAAGAGAGGCCCTGAGCGCCGGGTTCGACAGGGCCGACGAGTTCGGGCGCCGTGTGCGCTCACGCCCTCCCGACGAGCTTGCCGAAGTCGGGGCCAAGCCCCCTCCGGAGCGCCGGTCGGGCCGGTTCGACCGTGATCGCGTTCTCTCGAACTATCGCCGCGGGATCGAGCTGGAGGGCCGCCTCTACAACTACGTGCTCTATCCAGGGGAGGAGGCGCTCTGCGTGCACTTCTCCGCTTTCTTCGGCGAGTGGGGCGAGCGGCGGCGCTATCGAGATCAGTACCGGGGTTACTTCCACCGACTGAAGATGTTCTGGCCGCTGACCCGCTACCGCTTCCTCTTTCTCTGCGACACCTTCGGCGCCGACGACAACGGCACCTATTACAAGGGGGAGGCGGGGGATTTCTTCGTCGAGCGGGCCGTCGGGCGAATCCTCGACCTGGTCCAGGAACAGGTCGGGGTGGACTCCAGCGAGGTGGTGATGATGGGATCCTCGATGGGCGCGACCGCCGCGCTTCGGTTCGCGCTACAGCGCCAGACCGCTGGGGCGGTCGCGGTCGTTCCCCACATCGATCTCGACCTGGCCGCGCGCTACCAGGGCCGCAGGCCGCACGTCGCCGCCGTGCTCGGCGCGGATGACGTCGACGACCCGCGGCACTACCCGATTACCCGCGAGGTCCGCGCCCTCGCGGAGACCGCGCCTCTGGGCCCGCGGCTCGCGATCCAGTCGATGGAGGACGATGACGGAGTGCACGACGAGCAGGTGATTCCGCTAGTCGAGCGCTGGCGGGATCGGGGCGGCGAGGTCGACTGCGACTTCCGTCCCAAGGGCGGGCACACGAGCGACTTCGCCACGGCGGAGTGGTTCGACCATCGTCTACGTTGGTGTCTACGTGAGACGACCGTCCCTGGATAGGACGCGCTCCGCGGTGAAGGCTCAGGGCGAGGGCATGCGCGGCCGTGCGCGCGCCCTCCGCGCCCGGCTCGCGTCCCGCAACGAGGCCGGCCGCGCCACCGCCTACTGGCGCTCGCTGCCCGACTACCACCTCTCGAGCGACGACCCGATCGCGATCGAGCGGAGCCGCTGGATCGCCGACACGCTGGTGCCCGAGCTTGGGATCGGGTCGATCCTCGAGCTGGGCACCAACAACGGGAGGAACCTCGCGGTGGTCAAGGAGAGCCGACCGGAGGTCAGGGCCGCCGGGATCGACATCAACGAGGCGGCCCTTCAACAAGCCTCGGAACGCGGGGTTGACGTCGATTTCCGCCTGCAGGACGTGAATGAGTGGGACGATTCCGCGAACAGCTGGGACGCGATCCTGACCATGTCCGTGCTCGATCACATCCCGGACGACGCGGTCGAGGCGCTGGCCCCGAAGATCGCGCACAGCGGCCGGCACGTGATCGCGGTTGAGTTGTGGACCGGAGAGCACCGGGAAACGGCCCTCTACAAGTACAGCCGTGATACGAAGGCGCTGTTCGAGCGCCATGGGGCTCGGACGCTGCGCTGGGAGCTCTCCCCGGGCCAGTACGACCTCGACCACAGTCCCCTGTGGCTGTACGTCGGGGCGTTCGACTGAGCCCCGGCGGGCAATTGCGTACGCTTACGCGTTCATGCCACCTCCGGAAAAGATCGAGGGATTCGACCCACATTTCGTGCGGCCCTGCACGTTCGCGGTGCTGCGCGACCTCGGCTACGGCACCCGGGTGACGATCAACAACGGCGTCCCGGCAGAGAGCCCGCTCGCCACCGAGATGTCCCTGTCGCTGAGCGTGTTCGCCGACGGTGGGCGCCGCGTGGTGGCAACCGATGAGCTCGATCGCCTCGCCGCCAGGCGACATCCGAAAGCTCTCTATCGACGATCTGATCGCGGAGCACCCCGGCGCCCCCGACGACCGGCAGTTGCTCTGCACGCTCCACATGGTGCCGGTCGACTGGATCGGCAAGGAGGCGGTCGAGGTGCCGACCTCGATGATGATGGCCCATGTCTCGGCCTCCGACGACTTCATCGAGTACCACCAGCGGCCGAAGGGCGTGGTCACCGGCGTCGCGTACCAGACGGGCCCGATCAACGACCGGCGGCTGAGCTCGACCCGGACCACCGTCTGCCAGGCGCCGAAGGTGATCGTCGCCGAGCCCGTCGACACGCTGATGATGCTGATGAACGTGTCGACCAGCTTCGACTACGCGGATACCGTCCGCATGGACTTTTGGATCCTCGGCCCCAATGGGGAGCGCGTCGCCCGCTCGCACATCGAGGTGCCGCCCTTCAGCTTCAGGCTGGTCAGCGCAACCGAGGTGCTCGAGCGCGCAGGGAAGCTCGACGAATACCGGCGGAGCGGCGGGCTCGGGATGTTCCTCGGCTACTCGAAGAACGGGACCGTCGTCCCGATCTCCCTCACCCGGCACAAGGAGAGCGGCGCGATCGCCTGCGATCACACCCTGCCCCCTATGTTCTACCTCTCCACCTGGGGAGGCGAGGCGCGGCTGCGCGCCAACGCGCGGCTGGAGGAGGAGTTCTTCGCCGACCTCGCGTCCGATCGGGCTGCAGCGACGCAGGCGATCCCCGCATGAGCACGTCTGGCATGCCGACGACGGTCAAGCACGGCAGCAGCTTCCGCGAGCGCGCCGGCGCCTACGCCCGCGCGCGGGCCACCCGCACCGGGCGCCCGCCGCGGAGGGCCTACGAGCACTACTTCATCGAGTCGGAGGGGCTTCACAGCCGCATCCACCTGCAAAATTTCTGGTCGACTTTCTGGCCTCAGGTGGACGAGCCCGCCACAGCTCGGATCCAGGCCTTCGACTCCGACGGGACGCCCCTTGGTCAGGTGGAGCGGGTGCTGCCGCCATTCAACTCGATGTTCCTCGAGCTGCGCGACCTGCTGGCGGAGCTCGGCGCGAGAGCCTCGGAAGGCACGGTCGCGATCGACCTCGAGCCGCCACGCGGGATTCGGGCCGAGTTCGGCGAGCTACCGAAGCCGGATTCGATCGAGATCAAGACGCCGTATTGGATGGCCTTCTACGACGATGCCGAGAACTACATGTACGTGCACTCGATCGAGCTGCTCCGCGGCGAGACCTATGGAGCGCCCCGGATCCTCAACCTTCAGGAGCGGAACGTGGCCGAAGGTGAGCCCTGGCGAAGCTGGCGGCTCCTCGAGGTCGACAACCTGACCGAGCTCCAGATTGTCGTGATCAATCACAGCCCAGACCTCCGCTCCTCCTCGGTCGGCGTCTACACGGCCGACGGGCCCGATCCGATCTGGTCGGAGGCGCTCGAGTTCGCGCCCCGTCAACTCCGTCGCGTCCAGGTGCCCGCCCAAGAGCTGGCCGGGTGGCGCGACCGCGTCGCTGAGCTTCCCCTGGTCCGGATCGGAGTGGATCCCCTCCTGACCGGAAACGGCAAGCCGTACGTGTTGCTGCGCTATGGCGACGGCCCGCTCAGCCTGCACCACGGGTGAGCCCGGAGACGCGAACGGGGCAGGCCTCGATGCGCCTGTTGGTCCTCGACCACTACTTCGGCCAGGACATCGCTGCGCTTCGCGCCGAGGCCGGCCCGGACGTGGAGATGCGGACGATCTCCTTTGGGCTGCTGCGGGAAGAGGCGCTACGGATGTTCCCGAAGGCGGTGGCGACCGGGCTCGAGGCGTTCGCGCATCCCGACCTCGAGCCCGAGCGCCGAAGGTGGGCGGCGCGCACCGTCGAGCTGCTCGAGGAGCAGTTCTCGATTCGGGAGTTCGACGCAATGGTCTCGCCCTCCGACCTCTTCTTCTACGTCAGGTCGTGCCCCGAGGCGTGCCACCGGCTGGGGGTGCCCTACCTCGTGGCCCAGAAGGAGACGACGGTGCAGCCGCTGTCGATGGAGATGGATGCACAGCGGGTGCGCAAGTACGCGCCGCCTGTCGCCGATCACATGACCGTCTGCAGCGAGCGCCAGCGCAACTTCTGGCTCCGCACCGGCGCGAGTTCGGACATGATCACCGTCACCGGCCAGCCGCGGTTCGACTACTACGCGGGCCTCGGGCTCGACCCGATCGACGCGGGCTACGGCGAGGGCGGGCCAGTGGTGCTGTTCCTCTCCTACCAACTCGACACCTATCACCCCGACTACGGCGTCGGAAAGCTCGTCTGGGAGGACCTCCACAAGCAGACGGAGGCAGGGCTCTGGGAGCTGGCCGAGCGAGGCTGGCGGGTGCTGATAAAGCCACACCCGCAACAGAGCTGGGCGCACGAGCGCAGGCGACTGGCCGATGAGGTCGGTGACAAGCTGGACAGCCGCGTCTTCTTGATCGACCCGGATGAGGACGCGCGACGGTTGATCGCCGGCTCCAACACCGTGGTCGGCTTCCAGTCAACCGCGCTGCTCGAGGCGATGGCCGCAGGCCGTCCGGTGCTCTACACGAGCTGGGACCCGGAGTCGAAGCGATTGCTGAGCGGCCTCGTCCCCTTCCACGAGTGGGGGGACGCGATCTCAGTGGTCGACGCGGCAGAGGATCTGCCGCGTGCCGTC
Source organism: uncultured Solirubrobacterales bacterium (assembly GCA_963774305.1). Classification (GTDB taxonomy): domain Bacteria; phylum Actinomycetota; class Thermoleophilia; order Solirubrobacterales; family 70-9; genus DASUPK01. The sequence goes on from CAVZEM010000010.1 coordinate 30,358, forward strand.
GAGGAGGCGGCGAGCTCCCGTGACCCCGCGCGCCTGGAGCGGGCGCGCGAGCTCGCGGCCGAACACCTCGGCGTCGTCGACGGCGGAGCCTCCGGCCGGGTGCTCGACACGATCAGCGCCAAGGTGGCTGAGTTCCGGGCGGCGCGATCGTCAGCGGTCGCCATCCACCGGGCGGAGCTCGCCGAGCGCCGCCCGCCACTCGCGCTCGGGCGAAAGGCCCGGGACGGGGCCCGCGGGGTGCGCATGAGGCTCGCCCGGGTTCTCGATCGCTGAGTAGCGTGCTCTCCCGACTCGCCACCAAGCTACACAGCCGGATCGGGATGCTCGGCGATGATCGCTTGGTCTCGCGTGCCTTCACCCGCGTTCGCAGACCGCTAGGGCGATGGTTCCTGCGCCGCCAGGGGCGGGCCGCGTCCCTGGAGCGGCTCGGGAACTCAGTCGAGGAAGCGACCGCCGGGACCGCCGGGATCCTGGGGCCCGGGCGCCGTGTGCTGGTGCTCTCCCTGCGCTCCTGGCCGCCGCACAACGCGTTCGAGTCGGTGATCGCCCAGGGTCTTCGGGTTCGCGGAGCCGAGGTCGCAATGCTCACTTGCGGTGGCGGCCAGCCCCTCTGCGAGCAAGGCTGGGCGCGGCACGCCTGGCCGACCCCATGCGACCGCTGCGGCTGGTACACGGACGAGGTTGCGAGCGCCGCCCGGCTTCGTCATTACCGCCTGGCCGACGACCTGCCCTGGGGAGATGACGCCCGGCGCGCTCCTGCCGAGGCCGCGCCGGCATCGGGCCAGGTGGACCCGCGCCGGACCTCGGACATCAGCGTGGCGTGGATGCTTCGCTCGGCCGACGTCGAGGGAAGTCCGCGGGGTTCGGAGATGCTGGCCGACTTCGCCGTCGCGGCGGGCGGTGTCGCCTCCTGGGCTGAGCGGGTCATCGACGACTTCCGCCCCGACACGGTCTTCCTCGTGGGGGGCCTGTTTGCCGCCGAGCGGACCTTCATGCAGGTCGCCCGGGCCCGGGAGATCCGGGTGATCACCTACGAGGTCGCACAGCGAGAGAACTCGCTCGTCTTTGCCGCCAACAAGCCCGCCGGCTGGTTCGAGACAGCCGACGCGTGGGAGCGCCTGCGGGACACGCCGCTCACCGATCCGCAACGCCGGAGCATCGAGTCCCTGCTCAACGCCCGCTCCGAGGGCCGCGGCGCCGCGGAGCGCTACTACGACAACCCCCTGGCGGATCCGGACCGGCTTCGCCAGGCCCTTGAGCTGCCGGACGGCGCCCGCGTCGTCTCGATGTTCACCAACCTGACCTGGGACAGCGCGGTGGTCGGTCGCGATCTCGCCTACGACTCGATGCTCGACTGGGTCGCCGACTCGGTCCGCACCGCGAGCGAGCTCGACGGCACCGCGCTGGTCGTCCGGGTCCACCCCGGCGAGGAGCGGTGGGGGACGATGCAGCCGGTCGCGGGAGCCCTCGGCGAGCTACCCGCCAACGTGCGCCTGATCGGGCCGGAGCAGGCGATCAGCTCATACGGGCTGCTCGAGCTCAGCGACCTGGTCCTCGCCTACAGCACGACTGTTGGACTCGAAGCCGCGACCCGCGGGGTCCCGGTTGCGGTAGCCGGACAGACCCACTATCGCGATCGCGGGTTCACCTACGATCTCGACTCACCGGACGGGCTGAGGCAGTTGCTGCGCGCCGGGGACTGGTCAATCACCGACGAGCAGGTCGAGCTGGCGTTCCGCTACGCGTTCATGTTCTTCTTCCGATTCCTCACCCCGTTCCCCGCGGTCCCGCTTGAGCAGGGCCTGCCAGCCTCCATTCCGGAGGACGCGGCCGCCATCGGCCCCGGGGCCGACCCGTACCTCGACTTCGTCTGCGAGCAAATCCTCGACGGGGGGGACTTCCTGCTCCCCGAGGAGCTTGCATGCGCGTCCTGATCACGGGCGGAGCCGGGTTCATCGGCTCGCACCTTGCCGACGAGCTGCTCGCGCGCGGCGACAACGCGGTCCACGTGCTCGACGACCTCTCGACCGGCTCGATCGGACAACATCGCAGCACCTCAAGGGCCAGGAGGAGTTCGGCTACACGATCGACTCGGCGACCAACGAGCCGCTGGTGGCCGAGCTGGTCGACGCCGCCGACGTCGTCTACCACCTGGCCGCGGCCGTGGGCGTCGAGCTGATCGTCGAGAGCCCGGTCCGCGCGATCGAGACCAACGTCCATGCCACCGAGGTCCTGCTGGCTCAGGCGAGCAAGAAGAAGAAGCCGGTGCTTCGTCGCCTCGACCAGCGAGGTCTACGGCAAGAGCACGGCGCTGCCGTTCACCGAGGACGGAGATCTCGTTCTCGGCTCGACCGACACCGGGCGCTGGGCCTACGCCTGCTCGAAGGCGGTCGACGAGTTCCTCGCGATCGCCTACTGGAGGGAGCGCGGACTGCCGACGGTGGTGGGGCGGCTCTTCAACACCGTCGGGCCCACGCCAGACGGGCCGATACGGCATGGTCATCCCTCGCCTGGTCCGGCAGGCGCTCGCCGGAGAGCCGCTCACGGTCCACGGCGACGGCAGCCAGCGCCGCTGCTTCTGCCACGTCGAAGACGTGGTCGTCGCGCTGGCCGACCTGATGACCCGCGAGGACGTCTACGGGGAGGTCTTCAACGTCGGCGCAGCGAGGAGGTGACGATCCTCGATCTCGCGGAGCGGATCGTCCAGCTGACCGGCTCCGATTCGGAGATCAGCCATGATCCCGTACGAGGAGGCCTACGCCCACGGCTTCGAGGACATGCATCGCCGCATCCCGGACACGTCCAAGGTGAAGGAAGCGATCGGCTGGGCTCCCACCAGGGACCTGACCGAGATCATCGTCGACGTGATCGCCGCCACGCGGGCGGCGGGCGAGACGCCCGCGGGAACGGCCTAGGAGCCCTGCAGGAGGTTGTCCTCCCGGCCGGGGTTCAGCCTCTGGCCGAATGAGCCTCTTCCGGTGAGCAGCCGCCGGATCACCCGGAGCCAGCGCCAGGGGCTCTCCACCGCAACCACGAGGCCGCGCGGGATCAGTCCCAGCACCCGCCCGATGGGCAGGCGCCCTCCCGACGCCCGCTCGCCCTGGATCTCGAAGACGTCCTCGATCAGCCGGTTCGCCCGCAGCTCCCGGCGAGCGACCCATCGCTCGCGCCGCGAGAGGTGCCCGCGCTGCAGAGCGAGCCGGTGCACCGTCTGGGTGTTGCGGGCCATCCTCGCGAAGTCAGAGGAAACCGATCCCTGCTGCACCCGGTAGACGGCGAGCGCCTTGGGATTGGACACCGCGCGGTAGCCGCGCTCCAGCACCTTGATGCAGAGGTCGTGGTCCTCCGTCCCGAAGCACTCGAGCGAGAACCCGCCCACCTGATCGGCGATCGCCCTCGGCACCAGGAAGCTGCCATAGATCGAGTTCTCGACGAGCAGCTTGGACAGCGTCAGATGGGGCGGGAACGGCATCGAGTCCCTGAACGTCTGCGCCGCGATCCCGTTCGGCCCCATGATCCGTGCGTCGCAGGTGACGATGCCGACTCCGGGCGCCTCGGCCTCGCTTCGCTCGTAGAAGGAGACCTGCTCGTCCAGGTACTCCGGCAGCCACAGGTCATCGGCGTCGAGCAGGGCGATCAGCTCGCCGTGGGCCTCCGAGAGGGCATGATTGCGGGCGCCCGCGGGGCCCATGTTGGTCTCGTTTCGCACGACCCGGAAGCGCTCGCCGAAGCTCCGGGCCACCCGAGACGTGTCGTCGGTCGATGCGTCGTCGCAGATCACAGCCTCCCAGTCGTCGCTGGTCTGCGCCTCGAGCGAGCGCAGGGTCTCGGGCAGGTTCTCGGCGGCGTTGTACGCCGGGATGATCACTGTGACTCTGGGCACGGCTGCGGAATGCTAGATGGGGCACGCGGGTGACTACGATCGCCCGATGCCGGGAGCAAGCGGGACCCCGCGGGTGAGCGTCCTGATCGGTTGCTGGAACAACGCGGAGACCCTCCCGCGGGCGATCGAGTCGATCCTGGCGCAGACGGTCGAGGACATGGAGCTGATCGTCGTCGACGACGGCTCGACGGACTCGACACCCGAGATCGTCAGGGGCATCGCGGATTCGCGGCTGCGCTATCTGCAACTCGACCACATGGGCATCTCGAAGAGCCTCAACCGGGGGATCGCCGAGGCGGTGTCGCCGGTGATCGCGGTACAGGACGCCGACGACTGGTCGCTCCCTGAGCGCCTCGAGCGAGAGCTGTCCGTCCTCGACCGCTGGCCCGAGGTCTCCGTCGTCGGCGCGCGGATGCGCGAGGTGGACGGCTCAGGGAGAGAGCTGCGGCCCCGCACCGCGTTCATGGCCGGGGAGGTGAACGAGGCGCTGCTGCGCTTCAACCCGATCCCGAACTCCTGCGCCGCGTTCCGGCGGGATGTGGCCCTGAGCCTCGGCGGATACGACGAGCGTTACCGCTACGCCATGGATCACGACCTCTGGCTTCGGATCGCGGACGCCCACGGGGTCTTCGCCCTCGACGAGGTGCTCGCCGTCCGGCGAATGAGCGGTTCGAACGTCGCGGCTCGAGCGGAGCGCGACCAGATCCGCGAGACCCTCGCGATCCGGGTCGCCACCCTGCGCCGCCGACGGACGCTCGCAGGCGCGACCGGCCTGATCATCCCCGTTGTCTCCTATCTGACCCCGATCCCGCTGAAGCGGGCGCGACGCCGGCGGCTCGGGCAGGCGCCTTAGCCGGCAGCGCCCTGCCCCTCGTACGACGCCTGGACGGCGGCGAGCGAGCTGTCGATCGAGAGCTCGTCCCGATGTCGCTCGTACCAGTCGAGCGTGCTCTCGCGCAGGGCCTCGCCACCACTCACGGCGGCGGCTATACCCCGTCCCAGGCTCTCGGGGCTGGGGTCGGTCATGACGAAGCCGTTCACTCCCTCCTCGACCAGCTCGGTCGCGGCGTTGTCGGGCCCGCTCACCAGAACGGCCGGCGTGCCAAGCGAGGCTGCCTCGACGACTGTCAGGCCATAGCCCTCCCGCCTCGAGGGGTGGACCAGGCACGCCGCCTGGGCGATCGTCCGCATCACCGTCGCGTGATCGACACGGCCGGGAAGCTCAATCCGTTCCTCGAGCCCGAGATCACGCACGGCCGCGCGCGTCGCCTCGGCCTCTGGACCGTCGCCGAGGATGATGCAGCGCAGCTGGGGCAGCTCCCGTGCGGCCTCGGCGATCGCACCCGGAATCGAGGGCACTCGCTTCTCCGGGATCTGGCGCCCGGCCGCGAGGACCATGGGCGAGCCGCTGCTCGGCCCCCCGGATTCGAGCAGGAGACGGCGCTCCTCTTCATCCTCGGCGAACTCCCCGGTGAGCCTCCGGATCGGCGCGCGGTGCCCGAGCTCGCGGGCGCGGGCCTCAGCGAGCCGGGAGAACGTGAAGCTGCGGTCCGGAAGCCGTAGGCAGAGCGCCTGGATCCAATAGGCGATCCGGCCGCCGACCCGGCCGAGGTAGCTCTGCCAGTACTCGAGGCTCCAGATCTCGTGCCAGTCGACGATCAGCCGAGCACGTGAGCGGTTCAGGCGAAGGGCGAGCGCAGCCCCAAGCAGCGAGAAGTAGGGGAACGAGGCCATGTGGATCGCGTCGTAACGGCGGCCGTGTCGAAGCACGTGCCAGAGGACGCCGATCCCGAAGCGCATCGGAGGCCAGATCCGCCGGCGGCCCGAGGCCGTATACAGCTCTCCGCCGGGCGAAACCGCGATCGTGGCGAACGAGGTTCCCGGCCCCTCCTCTCCCCACTGGCGGCGCGTCAGGTAGACGACGCGATGCTCGCCGTCGAGCCGCTCGGCCAGGTTCCTGTACCACCGCTCCGCACCGCCCACCGTGTTGGGAAACAGGCAGTCGTAGACGATCGCGATCCTCAAGTCGCCCTCCGGCTCAGCGCCCGCTCGTACACCTCGGCCGTCGCGGCGATCATCCCTGAGAGCGAGAACCGCTCCCGGGCGCGCGCCGCCGCCGCCTGTCCGAGCGAGCGGCCCAGCTCCGGCTCGCGCGCCAGGCGAGCGAGCGAGGACGCCAGCGCATCGACGTCGCCAACCGGGAAGACCAGGCCGGCGTCACCCACCGCGTCCGGATTGCCGGGGCCATCCGAGACGACAGTGGCCAACCCGAGCGACATCGCCTCGAGCACGGCGTAGGAGAGGCCCTCCCAGCGAGAGGGGAGCACGAAGGCGTCCGCGGCCGCCAGCAGGTCTGTGACGTCGCGCCGCTCGCCGAGGAGCTTGAGTCCGTCGCCCGCCATCGGCTCCAGCCGCCCGCGCAACGGTCCCTCGCCGACGAGGACCCCAACGATCCGGGGCTGCTCGACCCGGGCCCGCGCGACGGCCTCCGCGAACTGCACGGGCTGCTTGCGCTCGCTGAGCTCGCCGACGAACAGAGCGACATACGAATCGGGCTCGACCGCAAGGGTCTCCCGCACCGCACGGCGGTCGGCCTCGGGCACCGGTGGGGCATCCGGGACACCGTTGTGAATCAGCGTGATCCGCCCGGCGGCGGCCGGCGCGATCCGCCGAGCGAAGCCGAGCTCGGACTCGGACACGGCGATCACCGCCGACGCGCGGGCGAAGGCGCGCCGACTCCCCTCCCTGACGAGTCGCCCGCGCGTTCCAGAGCTCCGCCGCAGCAGATGCGAGCCGTGGAGCGTGATCACGGTCGGGCGCATGCCGATCGCGGGCAGGCAGGCCAGAGCCGCGGCATCCCCATGGACATGAACGAGGTCATCGCCACGGGCTGCCCGGATCACCCGCCCCAATCCGCCCACGAGCTCCAGCGGATTGCGACGGCGGGTGAGCTCCACGCGATCGAACTCGAACCCTTTCATCGAGGCCAGCTGCTCGACATACGACTCCCCCCCACCTCCAGGGTGTGGGAGGACGTGGAGGACCCGAAGCTCATTCATGGGGTGACGCTATCCGGCTTCGCGATCAGGTCGCGGCTGCCAGGAAGAGGCCGCTTACGCGCCCTCGTGGCCGGAGCGGGTCACTTTGCCCGCCATCTGGTCCTCAAGCGCCGCGACGTCGGCGTCGACCATCAGCTCGACCAGCTCCTTGAAGCGGACCTCGGGCTCCCAGCCGAGCTTCTCCTTGGCCTTGCTCGCGTCGCCGAGGAGGACGTCGACCTCGGAGGGCCGGTAGTAATTCGGGTCGATCTCGACGTGTTCGTCGGCGTCGAGCCCGGCTCGGGCGAACGCGATCTCGACCGCCTCGCGGACGGTATGGGTCTCGCCGGTGGCGATCACGAAGTCGTCGGGGTCGTCGATCTGGAGCATCTGCCACATCGCCTCGACGTACTCCTTCGCGTATCCCCAGTCGCGCTGGGCGTCGAGGTTGCCGAGGAAGAGCTTCTCCTGGAGGCCTGCCGCGATCCTGGCGACTGCCCGGGTGATCTTGCGGGTGACGAAGGTCTCGCCGCGCCGCGGGGACTCGTGGTTGAAGAGGATCCCGTTGACGGCGAACATGTCGTACGCCTCGCGGTAGTTGACGGTCGCCCAATAGGCCGCGACCTTCGCGACCCCGTAGGGGCTGCGCGGGTGGAACGGGGTCTCCTCGTTCTGCGGCGGAGGCGCCGCGCCGAACATCTCCGAGGAGGACGCCTGGTAGAAGCGCGGCATCACACCCGCCTCGCGGATCGCTTCGAGCAGCCGCACCGTGCCGGCGCCCGTGACGTCGAAGGTGTATTCGGGGATCTCGAAGGAGACGCGGACGTGGCTCTGCGCGCCGAGGTGGTAGATCTCGTCGGGCTGGAGCTCGTAGAGCATCTTCACCAGCGCCACTGAGTCCGTCAGGTCCCCGTAGTGCGTGAAGAGCCTGACCCCCTTTTCGTGGGGGTCCTGGTAGAGGTGGTCGATCCGCTGGGTGTTGAAGCTCGAGCTGCGCCGCACGATGCCGTGGACCTCGTAGTCCTTCTCGAGCAGGAACTCGGCCAGGTAGGAGCCGTCCTGCCCGGAGATGCCCGTGATCAGGGCGCGCTTCCCAGTCCCCGGGACCCTGGGCAGATAGGGGTGCGGTCCGTTGGCCGGCCGGTCGTTCATTGCGGTGTGCAGGCTAGCCCTCGTAGGAGAATGGAAGCTCGCCCTCGACGTCCTTGAGCGGCGGCGCGTTGGCGTCGCGCTCGGAGGGGGTCAGCTCGAGATCGGGCCACTCGATGCCGATGTCCGGATCCCTGTACGAGATGCCGGCCTCGGCCGAGGGGTCGTAGTAGGTCGAGCACTTGTAGACGACGTCCGCGACCTCGCTCGTCACGCAGAAGCCGTGGGCGAAGCCGTCCGGGCAATAGAGCTGGTGCAGGTTCTCGTCGTTGAGGGTGAACGCCTCCCATTGGCCGAAGGCCGGCGAGCCCTTCCGGATGTCGACGAGGACGTCGACGATCTCACCCCTGAGGCAGCGAACCAGCTTGGCCATCCCGGGCTGGAAGTGCATTCCCCGCACGATGCCGCGCGCGGATCTCGAATGGTTGTCCTGCACGAACTCGTCCTCGATGCCGACGTCGGCGAACGCGGAACGCCGGTAGGTCTCGAGGAAGAACCCCCGCGGATCGCGGAAGATCTTCGGTTGAAGCAGGATCGGCCCTTCGAGCCGGGTCGGCAGCACCTCCATCGGGGCGGGAATAATGCCCGATTTCACATGCTCTCCGTGATCACACCCGCGCGCAACATGGCGCGCTACCTGCCGGACACGCTCGACAGCGTGGCGGCGCTGCGCACGCCCGCACGAGCACATCGTCGTCGACGGCAACTCCGACGACGGGACGGTCGAGCTGCTCGAGGGCCGCGAGGACCCGCATCTCACCTGGATCTCCGAGCCCGACAGCGGACAGACGGAGGCCGTCAACAAGGGGCTGCGGATGGCGCAGGGGGACCTGCTCGCCTGGGTGAACGCGGACGACGCCTACATCCCCGAGGCGGTCGACCGGGCCCTCGACCACCTGCGAGAGCAATCCGGAGGTCGGGGCGATCTTCGGCGGCGTCAACTACGTCGACGAGCACGGCGAGATCTTCCGGACCCTGGTGCCCCCGAAGTTCAGCTGGCGCAGGTACCTCTACTTCGGCACCTTCGTCACGACCCCGACGATCATCTGGCGCCGCGAGCTGCTCGAGCAGGCGCCGTCGCTCAACCAGGCCTACGTCGACGCCGCCGACTACGACTTCTACCTGCGGCTGCTGCGCGGCGCCCGCGTCGACCTGATTCGCCGAGCCGGTGCTCAACTTCCGCTACCACCCGGAGAGCAAGACGACCACCGACGTCTGGGTGCAGCTCAACGAGGCGAAGGAGATCCGCCTGGGGTGGGCCCGCAACCCGCTGCAGCGGGGAATCATGCGCTCCTACGAGGGCGCCCGCCGGGCGATCCTGCCGCGGATCTCCTCCTGGCCCCACCCGGAGCCACGCGGAGTGGTGAAGCTGCTGCGGCGGATCGGCGCTCGTGGCTGACGCTTCAGCGGGGGGCCCGGTCTTCGAGGGGCCGACGCTGCGACTCCGGATCGCCGTCGCGCTGGCGGAGGCGATCGAGTGGGTGCTTCGCCACCACGGCTCGCGCGCGTGCTCTACGCAGCCGCTGACGCCAACGGCCGCCTCAGCGCTCGATTGCTCCGCGGCACCGGGCGCGAGTGCCCCTGCTGCGGCGGTCACTTCAAGCGGATGTCGCGGCGACGCATCGCGGGCTTCGGTGGCATCTGCCCTCGCTGCCGCTCCCACCCGCGCCACCGCGCGATCGCCCTGCTCCTCGCTCGCGGCGAGCTGCCCGGGCGCCGGCTCCTCCATTTCGCCCCCGAGCCGCTCTTCGACCCCGTCTTCGAGCGCCTGCCGCAGATCGACCGAACGACCGCCGACCTCTACGCCCCGGCCGACCTGAAGCTCGACATAACGAAGATGGACCTGCCGGATGGCTCCTTCGACCTGATCCTCTGCAGCCACGTCCTCGAGCACGTCCCCGACGACCGCGCGGCGATGTCCGAGCTGCGCCGGGTCCTGGCACCAGGAGGCCTCGCGCTGGTGCTGACGCCGTACCGGGCCGAGGTCCCCACCTACGAGGACCCATCGATCACCTCGCCGCTCGACCGCATGGTCGCGTTCGGCCAGCAGGACCACGTCCGCATCTACGGCACGGACCTGGTGGACCGGCTCCGCGGAGCCGGCTTCGAGGTCGAGGATCGGACCCCGGCCGAGCTATTCGACGAGCCGGTGGTGAACCGGTGCGAGCTCGACCCGGCCGAGCACCTCTTTCTCTGCCGGGCCCCGGCGTAGCGGCCTGCGGCGCCTGCGAACGCTGCGGACGAGCCGCACCGGCAGGTACACCAGACCCGCGATCAGGGCCAGCGGGATCAGCGGCACCAGCAGGGGGAGCAGCGCCACGCCGGTCAGGACGAGGATCGGTATCGCCAGCGGAGCCAGCGCGACTACGAGGATCCCCGCGCCGACACCCCACTTCGAGAACTCCTCGATGACCTCGGCCCTGTCGCGTGCCTCGGATTCGCTGTTCATGACGGCTCCTTTCGTCGCTCTCGATAAGGGGACGAGATAGGGCCGTCATCTGTGACTACTGGGCGGCGGTCCGCCTCCGGAAGACGACATTGCGGTACAGCGCCTTCTCGAGCTTCGCAGGGAGCGGTCGCCAGGCGAAGTACGTGCGGTAGAGGAGCCGTTGCATCGGGCCGAGGGGCGTCTCCCGGGCGAATTCGGGACGACGCGCGAACAGCTCCGCGTGCTTGGCGCGCAGCTGGCGGTAGATATGCCGGTACTGGCGGCGATGGCCCTCCTCGCCCGAGCGCTCGTGCTTGCGGTACTCGTGCGTGACCCGATCGATCTGCAGCCCGCGCCAGCCCTTCTCCAGCGCGCTCAGGCAGAAGTCCCAATCCTCGTAGCCGTCGATCGCCGGGTCGAACCCGCCGGCGTCCTCCCAGCAGCGCCGCCGGACCAGCCCGAGCTGCGCGCCGGCGATCGAGCGGTGCAGAAGGATGTAGGGGTCGAAGTCCGGGAAGCGGAGCACGCCGGACCAGGCCCCGATCAGCTTCATCAGCCCGTAGCAGTAGCCGACGTCCGGGTTGGCCTCCAGCGGCGGTCGGAGAGTGTCCAGGGCGTCGACGGTGAGCCGGTCATCCGCGTCGACCATCAGCAGCAGCTCGGAGTCCGAGTTCTCGAACCCGGCATTGCGCGCGGCCGCCACGCCGGCGTTCTGCTGGCGGATCAGCTGCACGCCCGCGGGCAGCGCGACCAGAGCGGCCTCGGTCTCGGCGTCCGTCGAGCCGTCGTCGACCACGATCACCTTCGGCGGTCCGCCGTGCTGCTCCAGGGCGCGCTCGACCGACTCGAGCAGGAAGCGGCCGTGGTTGAAGCAGGGGATCACCACCGTGATGTCGCCGTGGCGGGACATTCCGGGCGCAGAGTAGGCGACTAGGATCGGCCCCATCGCGGAGGCCGACGCGCAGGACTCGCGGCCGGCTTCGTCCACGGCGGCGTCGTGATGAGGATGTGCGACGAGGCCGCCGGGATCGCCGCCATCCGCCACAGCGGCAGTCGCGTGGTGACGGCCGGGATGGACCGGATGACCTTCCTCAACCCGGTCTACGTCGGCGAGCTGCTGCGCTGCGTGGCGAGCGTCAACGCCGTCTGGCGAACGTCGATGGGTGCCGCCGCTGGTGGTCGAGGGGCCGGTCGAGGAGCGCCGCCAGCGCGAGGCCGAGGTCCGTAGGCGAAACCGCCTCACCGAGCGCGAGGAGATCCTCGAGGCTCGCCAGGCGGCGGGTGAAGAGCCGGGCTGAGGGCGCCCACCTCCTCGGCCCCCACGCTCCTATCCTTCGCTTTCCCCGGAAGGGGTCTATGGCGGTAACCGCTTCAAAGAGAACGGGCGACGAGAGCGCCGCCGGCGCCGACGTCATCCGCACGACCGTGGTCCTTCCCGCGTACAACGAGGGCGCGGCGCTTCCGCACGTCCTCGCCGAGCTCGGCGAGTACCTGGACCAGAGCTACGAGGTCCTGGTGGTGGACGACGGCTCGACCGACGACACGGCCGAGGTCGCGGAGCGCTACCCGGTCCGCCTCGTCAAGCACAAGTCCAATCGCGGCAAGGGCGTCGCGATCCGCACCGGGATCGCCGAGGCCCAGGGCGAGAACATCGTGATCATGGACGCCGACGCGACCTATCCGGTGCCGGCCATCAAGGAGATGGTCGACCTGCTCGACGAGAACGACCTGGTCCGCGGCATCCGCGATTCGGAGCCGGAGAGCATGCCGGTCGTCAACCGCTTCGGCAACTGGCTCTTCAACAAGCTGCTCGCGATCAGTCACGGCCTCGAGGGAGCCGACCAGCTCACCGGCCTCTACGCGATCCGGCGCTCGGAAGCCGTCCGGCTCGGCACCGAGGCGCGCGGCTTCGACATCGAGACCGAGATCGGGATCAAGGCGAAGGCGCGCGGCCTGCGCGAGGCGGAGATCCCGATCTCCTATCTCCCGCGGGTCGGCGAGAAGAAGCTCAGCCCGTGGAAGGACGGCCTGCGGATCCTCGGCCGGGTGATCGTGCTGCTGCTGATCTACAACCCGACGCTCACCTTCATCGTGCCGGGGCTCATCCTGATGACCGTCGCCGTCACCGGAGCGATCGTCCTATCGAACGGCCCAGTCGAAGGGTTTTTCCTCGGGCTGGACAAGAACAGCTTCATCGTCGCCGCGCTCGGGATTCTCGCCGCCTTCCAGCTGACCATCTTCGGCGTCGCCGCCGCCCTCTACGGCGTCGAGGCCGGTAAGCGTCCACCCTGGTGGTTGCTGCGCGTGATCTCCACACGCTTCCGGACGGTCGTCGGCGTGCTCGGCCTGCTGCTGATGACGGGGGCACTCGCCAAGCTGATCCAGCTGACGGCCCAATGGGCCGGGAACAATCCCTTCACCGACACCCGGGCCCTGGTCCTCTCGACCAGCTTCCTGGTGCTCGGCCTGCAGATGCTCTCGGCTGTGCTCTTCATCTCGATCTTCAGCGGCCGGATCAGCCGACTCGCCGAAGAGGGCTCGTCCCACTGGTCTCGGTCGTAGTCGTCAACTACAACGGCGCCGGGGCGCTCGAGGGCTGCCTGCGCGCGCTGTTGGAGGACACCGGCGAGACGGACGTCGAGATCCTCGTGGTGGACAACGCCTCCTCGGACGACAGCGCGCGGTCGCCGATCGGCTGGCGGCGGAGCACGACTCGGTCAGGCTGATCCGCTCCCCCACCAACCGCGGCTATGCCGGCGCCGTCAACGTGGCGTTGCCGGAGGCTCGCGGCGAGTACCTGGCGGTCCTCAACATGGATGTGGGAGTCAGCAAAGGCTGGCTGGATCCGCTGGTCTCGCTGCTGGAGACGAGGCCCGACGCGGGCGTCGCCTGTCCGCTGATCCTGCTCGAGTCCGACCCGGGCCGCATCAACGCCGCCGGCCAGAATCTCAACAAGACGGGGCTGGGCTTCAACCGCTGGCTCGGCAAGGCGCGGGAGATCGCGGGCGACGAGCCCTTCGAGGTCACCGGCCTGCACGGTGCGGCGTTCGTCATCCGCAAAGCGCTCCTGGAGCGGCTCGGCGGCTGGGACGAGAGCGGCTTCCTCTACTACGAGGACGTCGAGCTCTCCTGGCTCCTGCGCATCGCGGCCGGTGAGATCTGGTGCGTGCCGGACTCGACCGTCGTGCACGACTACCACCTGACGATGTTCCCCCACAAGCTGTTCCTGCTCGAGCGAAACCGCTGGAAGATGCTGCTCGCCGACCTCCGCGGCCGGACCCGCCTGGCGATCTCCCCGCTGCTCGCGGTCAGCGAGCTGCTGATGTGGGGCTACTGCCTGCTCCGGGGTCCCAAGTTCCTGCGCGCGAAGTGGCAGAGCTACGGCTGGGTGCGCGCGAACCGGGCAAAGGTCCGGGCCCGGCGCGAACAGGTCGACTCGGTCAGGCGGCGCTCCGACTGGCAGGTTCTGCGTGGGCTGCGCTGGGGCTATCCGCTCGACCAGTTCCTGACTCTGGGCCGGGAACGTGGCGAGTCGCAACGGGATCGCATCGGCGCGTAGCCCCCGTTTCGACCTGACTAAATATCCTGTCGGCCTCTCGTGGGCGCCTTCGCTGGAACCTATGCCTCAGCAGGGATAATCCTGCTCGCGTCCCTTCTGGTCGGGCGCGCGATTCTGCTCGGGCTCGGGCGGAGGCATGCCTCCTACCTCGAGGGCGCGGTGGGGTTCGCAACGCTGATCGCGGTCTGCTCGGTCGCCATCCGGCTGCCCGGCGACGAGGCCACCTCGATCTTCTGCTGCGCGGTCCTGCTCGTCGCGTCGGTCATCTTCCTGCTCGTCCGCTCGGAGTCCGTGATGGGCCCGGCCGTCGGCATCGCCATCCCGGTCGCGTTGCTCTCCTGCCTGCTCGCGTCGTTCCCGTTCATCGCGAGCGGCCACATCGGCATCCCCGGCGTCGGGCTCAACAACGACATGGCCATGCACCTGGTCGACGTCGACTACCTCGTCGACCCGAGCCGACCCGAGCCGCAGAGCGTCATCAACGGCTACCCGCTCGGCCCGCACAGCCTGGTCGGGACGGTGGTCAGCGCGCTCAGCACGCAGCCGCTCTACGGCTGGCTCGGTCTCCTGGTCGCCGTGCCCATCCTGACCGGCATCACCGCCCTCGGTGGGCTTCGCAAGCTGCCCGGCGGCCGCCGCGTGCTCGCGGCGGCGCTGGTTGCCTTCGCCTATCTCGCGGCCTCGGCCCTGGGCGTCGCGGGCTTCAAGGAGCAGATCGCCGGGATGTTCCTGATCGCCTTCGCGCTCGGGCTGCGCGAGATGGAGCGCGAGCCCGAGGGCCGGATCGCGATCGTCATCGGCCTCGCCCTGATCACGGCGGCGATGGTGCCCGTCTACAGCCTGCCCGGCGTGGCCTGGCTGGCCGGCACCGCCGGCCTCTGGCTGGTGGCCCACCTGATTCGCATCCGGGCGGAGAAGGGCTCAGAGGGCATTCGGGAGGTCGTGCGCGGCTCGATGCGCATCGTGATCCCCGCGGCCATCGTCCTCGTGCTGGTTGGGCTCACCCAGCTCCCCAAGGTCATCGACTTCATCAACTCCGGCTCGATCGGGAATGTCGCGGACACCAACAGCAAGCTCCGCTACGTCGTCTCGCCGCTCGAGACGCTCGGCATCTGGCCGAGCGGCAGCTGGCTGCTCGGGACGCACGACGTCACGCACTACTGGGTCTTCGGTGCGATCGGGCTCGCCGGCCTCCTCTTCGGCCTCATCTGGTGGACCGCGCGGCGCGACTACGCCGTCCCCGCCGCGGTGATCTCGGGCCTGCTCGTCTACCTGCTGACCAAGTACGTCGAGAGCGGCGGCCTCTACATCCTCGCCAAGGCCGTGGTGGTGCCGGCCTCGGTGGTGATGCTGCTCGTCATCACCGCGCTGCTGACGCCCGGGGGCGGCTGGCCGAAGCGGATCTTCGCCGTCGTCTTCATCGCGCTGGCCGCCTACTCGAGCTTCCTGGCTCTCCGCGACACGGTGATCGCGCCGGACAACCGGCTCCAGGAGCTGAGCGAGTTCCAGCATGAGGTTTCAGGGCAGAAGGTCCTCTCGCTGACCAGCGACCGCTTCGCCGACTACGGCCTGCGGACTGCGGAGGTCTCGAGCCCCGCCTTCAACGCCGAGATCCGGGTGCCCTCCGCGGTCACAAAGAGTCAGCGCCTGCCGATCGACTTCGACTCGGTGCCCGCGAACGTCCTCAACAAGTTCCCCTACGTCGTCACCACCAGCGCGATCTACCAGAGCCAGGCGCCGCCGAGCTGGACCCTGGTCGACTCCACCAAGTCGTACAAGCTCTGGAAGCGGACCGGGACCACCCCGCCGATCTCGATCCTCTACGAGGAGGCCCGGCCCGGACGCGTCTTCCGCTGCAACAAGTCGAAGCTGGCGCCGTTCCAGCGAGAGGGCGGCGTGGCCCTCACCTGGCAGCCACGGTCGGTGATCGCGAAGCGCCTCTACTGGAAGGCCGCCCATTCCAACGGCGTGCTCCTCTCTGGCAGCCGGATCGACAACCAGCTCGCACCGGGACAAACCGCAAGCCAGCGGATCAGCCTCCCGCCCGGCAGGTGGGAGCTCTCGCTCCAGTACGTCAGCCCGGTGACGGGCGTGACCGTCAGGGCGCCGGGGCTCGACGTGCATCTGCCGGCCGGCGTCGACGCGGCGATCCCCTACCGGCCCGACCAGGGCCCGTACTGGCCGGTCGGCGAGGTGACCAGCAAGGGCGGCCCGGTGACCGTCAGCGTCACCGCGGATGACGTCAACTGGTTCCAGTCGCTGATCGGCGTCGACGCGCCCGCGGTGATCGGCAACCTGACGGCGGTCAACCCGGATGGGTTCATCAAGGTGCCGACGGCCCAGGCGTGCGGGCTCTTCGTCGACAAGCTGATCGGCGCTCACCAGCTCACGCACACGAAGGCAGGCCGAGGCACAGCAGGCAGCAGTCGCAGGGCGAGGAAGTCCAGCGCCAAGTAGCCCCGCCCCTACACTGGCGCACATGAGAGTCGGAGTGGTCGGGCTCGGATATGTCGGGCTGCCGCTGGCCGTGGCCTTCGCCGAGGAGGGCCACGAGGTGGTGGGCCTCGACGCCGACCCACGCAAGATCGACGCCCTCGCCGAGGGTCGCAGCTACATCGAGGACGTCCCGTCCGAGCGCCTCGCCGCGCTCGAGGGCAAGCTCACGTCCACCAGCCGGTACCCGGACCTGAGCGCCTGCGACGCGGTGATCATCTGCGTGCCGACGCCTCTCACCAACTCACGCGAGCCGGACCTGAGCTACATGGTCGACGCGGCGACCTCCCTGGCGGCCGTGCTCCAGAAGGGCCAGCTGATCGTGCTCGAGTCGACCACCTATCCGGGGACCACTCGCGAGCGCCTGCGCCCGATCCTCGAGGAGTCCGGCCTCGCCGCCGGCAGCGACTTCCACGTCGCCTTCTCGCCGGAGCGGATCGATCCGGGCCGCACCGACTTCACGATCCGGACGACCCCGAAGGTGGTCGGCGGCATCAACGAAGCGTCGACCAAGCGCGCCGTGGAGCTCTATTCGCTTGTCTGCGACGAGGTGATCGAGGTGAGCAACCCGGACGCCGCAGAGCTCTCGAAGCTGCTCGAGAACATCTTCCGCTCGGTCAACATCGCGCTCGTCAACGAGATGGCGATGCTCTGCGAGCGGCTGGGGATAGACGTCTGGGAGGTCATCGACGCCGCGGCCTCCAAGCCGTTCGGCTTCATGCGCTTCGACCCGGGGCCGGGCATGGGCGGCCACTGCCTGCCGGTCGACCCCTTCTACCTCTCCTACAAGGCCCGCGAGCACGACTTCTACACCGAGTTCATCGAGCTGGCAGGCAAGATCAACCAGAACCAGCCGCACTGGTGCGTGCGCCGGATCGAGCGCGCCCTCAACGACGCCGGCAAGGCGACGAACGGGGCGAAGGTGGTCCTGCTCGGGGTCTCCTACAAGGCCGGCGTCGGCGACATCCGCGAGTCCCCCGCCCTGAAGATCATCCGGCTGCTCAGCGACCTCGGCGCGGAGGTCTCCTACCACGACCCCCACGTGCCGGAGCTGCCCGACCTCGGTCTGACGTCCGCCGACCTGGACGAGTCCCTGGCGGCGGCGGACCTCATCTGCATCGTCACCGCGCACCCGACGATCGACTACCAGCGCGTGGTCGACGACTCCTCGCTCGTCCTCGACTTCCGCGGCGTCACCCGCGGGATCGAGGCGTCGAACCTCGTCCGGCTCTAGCGCCGGTCCTTCACCCGGCGCATTCCGAGGAAGGCGATGTGTCCCTCGGCGTGCGTTATCGACGGCCCGGCGCCGACTACTCGGACCCCGCAGCTCTTCTTTCCCTTTCGGCAGCGGACTGCGACCGTCTCCGCACCTCCCTCAGTCGCAACCAGCAGGTCGCCCGCGGCGACGTCCGCCTTGCTGAGCTGCGACGCGGTCAGCCTGAGGATCGAGCCCGTGCCCGGGATGTGGTTCGGCCTGGTCGCTGCGGTCAGCCAGGAACGCGGCGCCCTTCGGCCCGAGTCGTGGCACGAAGCCCACGGACTCGACCCCGATGTCGCCGCCTGTCAGCAGGCTCGGCGTCGCAACCGTTGTGGCGCTTCCATTCGGCTTGAAGGCATAGATCGATCCGTGGGTCTCGTCGGGCGCGATCAGCCGGCCGGCGAATCGCCCGAACGTCCGGGGCGCGACCTCGATGCCACCCTCCACCAAAGGGCCATGGTCCGTGAGCGTCGTGACGCGCCCGCGGCAGTCGATCGCGTAGAGGGTGCTCTGTCCATTGGCCGTCCCGGTGGCCAGCAGCCTGTGGCCGAAGGTCCCGACGCGGTCAAAGGTGATTCCGGATAGGAACGGGCTCGACGGCGACGCGAAGTCTGAGGCGGCGCCGAACCGGTTGATCCGGACGATGCCCGTTGGATAGTCGAGGGAGAAGACGTCGTCGCGGTGAAACGAGCAGCCCGCCTTCGGCAGTTTGACCTTCGGCGTCACCGCGAGGTAGGGCTCTCCGATCGCCGGCGAGTAGGCCCCGGGGCCGCTCTGAAAGGTGAACGGAGTGAGCCCGGCACCGTCGAACAGCTGAATCCCGCCGTACATCGCAACGACGAGCCGCCCGTCGCTTCGCGGCCCGGCGACGTCGATGTCTCCCGGGGCGGGCTGGAACGGGGTCCAGGAGACCTGCCGCGCCTCAGCCGTGCCGGCCCCGCCAAGCGCGGTCATGAGGGCGAGGCAGACCATGATCAGCGCGCTTCGTCGGGTCATGGCGGCAGCCTACGCCCAGGCGCGACGGTTTGCCCCGGCACGACCCCGGGCGATAGGGTCTCCGCAAAGAGATCGCGGGGGAGAAGGGATTCGACATGTCAGATCCAAAGCAGCCCGAGGATGCCTACGAGGCTCCGAAGGTGGAGCAGATCGAGACCGAGGATCAGCCGGCGGTGACCGCCGCGGGGCAGCAGAGCGGCACCACCACGACGGCCGCCGAACTAAAGAACGAAGGAGGGGCAGATGTCCGATTCAAAGCAGCCGAAGGACGCCTACGAGGCGCCGAAGGTGGAGCAGATCGAGACCGAGGATCAGCCGGCGGTGACCGCCGCGGGGCAGCAGAGCGGCACCACCACGACGCCGCCGCCCTGATCGGGGCGCCGGCGCGGAGGTTCGGCGGTAGGCCATGAGGCTCGTCGCCTCGACGGCGAGGGCCGGGGCACGTCTGATCGAGCGCGCCCCGCCGCGGATCCGCGGCAGCTACCGGCTGCACCGGCTCGGTCGCCGGGTGCTTCACGACGTCCGGCCGCTCGAGGTGCCGGAGCGGCCGGTCGGGGCGAAGCTCGAGCTGACCTATCACTGCAACCTGCGGTGCGGGTTCTGCTACACGGACTCGCCGCGCCGAACCCTTGCCCGGACGGCGGAGATGGACGACGAGCAGTGGCGGCGAATCATCGGCGAGGCGATCGACCTCGGGATCATCGAGGCGGTGCTCACCGGCGGAGAGCCCCTGCTGCGGCGGGAGCTCACGCTCGAGACGGTCGAGCGGCTCACGGCCGCCGGGGTGATGGTGACGCTCACCACGAACGGCTGGTTCCTCGACGCCGAGGTCGCCGACCGCCTGGCGGAGACGGGAGCGCGTGTTCACGTCTCGCTCGACGGCGCCTCGGCGGAGCTCCACGACGCGTCGCGCGGTGTGCCGGGCAGCTGGCGGCGCGCGATCGAGGCGGTCGATCTGATGCTCGCGCGGGGAACGCGGGTCCAGGTAGTCCACGTGGTCACCCCTCAAAACGAGGGGACATTCGAGGAGTTCCTGGAGCAGATGCGCGTGCTCGCACCAACCTCGCTGCGGGTGGTTCCGGTCGGCCTGATCGGAGCCGCTGCTCGCAGCGGGACGTGGGCGGTGGACTACGAACGCGTCCTCGCCGCCATGGGGCGGTTCGGCAGCCGCGCTCGACCGCGGGTTCTTCCCGGGGCCGAGGTGCCAGGCTCCGTGGTCGCGCTGGACTCGGCGCCGCGGGCCTTCCTCCTCCGACCGAACGGCGCCTTCCTCGCCGATTCGCAGCATCCCTTCTCCTTCGGTAACGCCGGCCAGCAGGGCCTCGCGGAGTGTTGGCAGGGAATGCGGGCGAAGTGGCGCGACCGGCGGGTCTCCGGCTGGAGAGCGGGTGCGCGCAACCGCGAACAGGCTGCGGCAAGGGACCTGGTCCCCTATCGCGACGAGGAGGAGGTCGTCACCGGACTGCCTCCCGCGGAGAGCCGGCCTCGAAAGCAAGGGAAGGAGCTCGAGCGCGCCCTGGAGGTGCTCGAGTCGAAGAAGCCGGACTTCCCCGCCGACGGCCGCGGCGACATCGCGTCGGCCACAGCTCGGGTTCGCGAGCTGGCGCTGGCCCGGCGCTACCGGCTGGGGCGGGTGCGCTGGGGAGGCAGCCGCGACGGAACGCGCCTGGTCAGGGTGGTCACCTCCGGCCAGGTGAAGGGGCTGAACAGGACCGCCGGGACGGTGATGGACGCGCTCGATGGCGGCACCGCCGCCGACGCGATCGGCGCTCTCGCCGCCGACAATCCCGGGATACATCCGGACCGGATCGAGCGGGACGCGCTCGACGCCGTCTCCGGGCTGATCGAGGCAGGCATCGCGGTGCCGGCCCTCGCCCCGCGCGACGACCTCGCGGCGAGCGCCGAGGACGGCTCCCTGAGCGGATTGCCCGACTGAGGCCCGGGCTAGGCGGCGCGGGCGGCGCCGAACTCGATCAGTCCCTCGACGAACGCGACCGCGTCCGCCTCGGCGCGGTCGGTTGAAACAGCGCTCCGCTCGCTCAGCACTCGCGCCAGGTCGGCGACGGTCGCCGGTTCCGCCAACGCCTCCCAGATCAATCTCCCGGTCGCGTTCAGGCGCAGGTAGCGGTCAGTCTCGGGATCGAGCATCACGATGCCGTCCTCCATGGGCTGGGTGACGAGCCCCTCGGTGCGCGCGATCCGTGTGGCTGGGGTGACCGGCTCCGGCATCCCGCGGCAGGTTAGCCTTGGCGCCGCCGACGGTCGTGCGTCCCATGGGCAGCCTCTACGGATACGAGATCGACTCCGACCTGCCGCTGATGCGGCTCAGTGAGGCACCCGGTGAGCTCGGCCGGATCACCGTGACGGCCGACGGCGGCCGGCCACTCGAGGCCTCGGCCGAGCTCACTCGCCTGGTCACCGAGGACGACCTGAGCCCGCGGTACGCGGCGGCCCGGCTGGGCTCGCGCATCCTGGCCTGGCACGCCGACGCGGGCACCTTCGTGATCGATGCCCGCTCGATGGCGATCAGCCACCGTGCGGCGGACAGCGTGGACGATCTCGGAGCGGAGCGCTGGGAGGACAGGCTCTCCTCGAACGCGGTCCCTCTCCTCCTGGGCGAGCTCGGGGGTCAGCCGCTCCACGCCGCCGCGAACCTGATCGACGGTCGGGCGGTGGTGATCTGCGGCATCACCGGCCGCGGCAAGTCGACCCTCTCGGCCGCGCTGGCGGCTGCCGGGCACCCCTCTCTGGGAGAGGACGGGGTCGTGCTGGTCCGATCCGGCACAGACCACCTGGCCTGGCCGGGTGCCTGCGGGTCGCTGATCACCGAACCGGCCGCGACGGCGATCGGGGCCTCGGCGAGCGGCCCGAGCGATCCGAGGGGACGGCGCCTGCACAACGAGCTTCGCGCCGCGAAGCGTCCCGGCCGCATCGCGGTGGTGGCATTCCTCCGCGAGCGGGGCGGGTCGGCGGTCGCGGTCGAGAGGGTGGATTCCGCGAAGACTCATCGAGAGCTGCTCGACCATCTGCTCTCGGCGGGCCCCGTCGGCCCCGGCAGCTTCGCGGAGTCGGCGCGGGTGGCGGAATCGGTCGATGGAGTGCTCCTCCGCGTGCCTGACTCGCTGGACGCCGTGGCCGAAGCCGCGGAGCGGCTGGCGGCGCTTGCCCGGGAGGATCGGCCCTAGCGGCGCATGGCGATGCCGCGCGCGATCAGCGCGGCGTGCCTGGCCACCAACCGGATCCGGCCCGCGCCATCTCCGCCGACCAGCCCGTCCAACCCGTCGCGGCTCGGAAACAGGATGTCGCGCACCAGAGCGGGCCGTTGCCGCCAGGGCAGGGACGCCAGGCGGCCGATGTTGAAGGAGGCCTGCAGGTCCAGCTCCTCGACCGCACGGACCGGCCCGAACGGCGGCGGCTCGCCCGCTGCGATCGGGCGCATCAGCGTCAGCGCGAGATACCTCTCCGCGTAGTCGAGGGCGCGGTTCAACACCCAGAGAAGGCCGAGCTCCTGCGCCCTCTCGAAGGCCGCATCCCACTCCCCTTCCGCGGCGGCGAGGTGCAGCCGCCTGATGTCCTCGAGCCAGGCGAGCCGTTTCTCGCGATGGTTCATCAGGTGCAGGGCGCAGACGAGCAGCTGGTCCGGCAGCGCCGGGTACGCCGCACCGGGAACTCCCTCGACATCCACGGCCCCGGCCGAGAGCGAGGCGTGGGAGATCGCCTCCCCGATCGGATCGTCGCTGACCCGCCAGTGAACCTCGACGTGGACGGACTTGCGGCCGACCGCACGCTCCATGTCGATGGTGTGGCCGTGGGTGATCCCGAACCCGGGGCGGTATTCGACCCGCTCCTCGTATCCGATCGCGGAGAGCGCCCGCTTCGCGTCCTCGAGCGACTCCCGGGCGACCATGAGGTCGAGGTCGTTGTATGGCCGCAGCCCCCGATCGGGATAGAGCCGGTCGCTGATCGCGGGGCCCTTGAGCACGATGGCGGGGGCCGAGGTCGCTGACGCGACCGCGGCCGCGGCGGCCGGCAGCTCCCCGGCGGCCATGGCCGTGCTCAGAGCCGCGACGGCGTGCGCGTCGCGGAGCTGCCGGGCATCCTCGCCAGCGAGGAGCAGGCGGTCCTCCTCCAGCGCCAGGACACAGGCGCCGATCACCCGGTGATCGATCGCAGCCGCGACGAACCGGGCCGGCATCGCCGGCTCGACCCGGCCGTCCAAAGTGACCACGCGTCGGAGGTCGTCGAGCTGATCGGCGAACGGCATGCTGAGCGGCTCGCGGCGAAACACGGGGCGAGTCTAGACGCGGAGTTCGGAGCGCTAGTCCAGGGCGCGGCGGACTAGGGTTGCACCCGATGGCGAACCCGAGGGCGGAGGCCGAGGACAAGCTGGGCGGCGACTACGAGGCCCGGGTGCTCGAGCCCTCGCCGCCTGCGGTGACCGACCCTCCATATGCCGACGATCCCGTCCATCCGGGAGAGGTGCCGGAAGGCCGCGAGCTGGTCTCGCCGGTTCACAATCGCGGCGACCTCACCTGGGAGGACATCGTCGCCGAGGAGCCCGAGCTTGCACCCTGGTGCGCCGAGCGCTGGCTGGGCGCCTGGAAGCAGCTCGAGCCGCTGCCGGAGGGCTTCGCCGAGACTCGGGTCGCCCTGCACAAGGTCGCGGAGGCCGTCGTCGCGCCGGCTCGCCTGCCCGCCAACGAGATCGCGCTGCGGTACACGCGCAGCGGCTTCGGCACACCGTTCTTCGAACAGGACGGCGCGGACTGCCAGGTCCGCGTCGAGCACGGCGAGCTGGTCAGGCAGCGCGGCCGGGAGGAGACGCGCGAGCCGCTCCCAGGCGTCGACCTTGCGGCAGCAAGCGCACTCGGCGACTTCTACGGCCTCGCCTGCTCGGTCCTCGAGCAGCTGCGCGCCGACGAGGCGGAGGGCGACCCCTCCCTTGTTCAGCTCTGGCCGGAGCACTTCGACATCGCGATCGAGCTCGGATCCGAGCGCGACGGGAGGCGGGCCAACTTCGGCGCCTCTCCCGGCGACGCCGATCATCCCGAGCCCTACCTCTATGTCGGCCCCTGGACGGCCGAGGTATCCGGTGAGCTCTGGAACGCGACCGGCTTCACGGGCGCGGAGCTGACCTATGTCGAGCTGATCGCCGCCGATGACCACCGCCACGCCGCCCTCGAATTCATGCGCGAGCGCTATCGCGCGCTGCAGGAGGGCTAGACGCCGGTGAGCCGGCGGCACCGGCGCTTAGGGGGCGCCGCGCTGGCGCTATGCGCGATCGCGCTTGCAGCCGCTCCGGGGAGCGGACTCGGCGCGGGATCGTCGCCGCGGATCGTGGGCGGCGGCAAGGCGAATGCCGCCGGCTGGCAGTTCGCGGTCGCCCTCACCCAGAAGCGCCGCTTCATCTGCGGCGGCTCCCTGATCGCCCCGACGAAGGTGCTGACCGCCGCCCACTGCGTGAAGGGAGTGAAGCGCAGGAAGCTCTCGGTCCTGGCCGGCAGCCCCTGGATCACCCCCCACCGGCGCCGGCCTCGCATCAAGGTGACGGCCGTCGCCATCGATCCGGCCTACAACGGCCACAAGGACGCGCATGACTTCTCGGTGCTGACCCTGGCGAGCGCGCCAGACGCGCAGCCGATCGTCCTGGCAACGCCTGCGGAGTCGAAGGCGGCGACGAAACCGGGACGCATCGTCCGCTCGGGCGGTTGGGGCACCCGCAGCGCCTGGGGCTTCAACGTCGCGAGGCGGCTGAAGACCACCAAGGAGCGCGTCTACCGCGCGCGCAAGTGCGACCGGGAATACGGCAAGTCGCGCGGCTTCCAGCAGGCCTCGATGATCTGCGCCCTCGGCAAGCGGATCGGCCGGATCCACAGCCGGCTCCCCTACCGCACCACCTCGTGCGAGGGCGACAGTGGCGGGCCGCTGGTCGCCGACACCCCGAACGGCCCCCGCCTGATCGGCGCCGTCAGCGCCGGCGTCTTCCCCTGCGGCCTTGGCGGCGCCAGCATCTACGCGCGGGTCGCCAGCCGGCTGGGGTTCATCGAGAGGGCGATCGGCTAGGGGCCCGGGCCCGTGTAGCCCCCCGCGTAGCAGGGGCTCGATCCGCAGACGTTGGTGACCGCCCCGGTGGGCTTCAGGAAGTCCGAGATCAGCTGCAGCGCCAGAGGGGCCCCCCGCGGCGCTCCGTGGGGATCTTCGCCGCTGCGATTGGGCGTGTTGGTGAAGGGGGGCGGCGGGACCCCGATGGTAGTGGGCGGTGGGCTCGGATTGGGACGGACCGGGCCTATGTCGCCGTAGATGGCGGCCGACCCGTTGAACGGATAGCTGCCGACCACCGGGACGCCCCAGAGGATGTCGTGGTCGGGCCAGCGGCCGGGATCGAGGATCGGAGTGTGGGTCGAGGCGCCGATCGTCCGGGCCTCGACGTCGGACTGGAAGTTGGTGACCTGATGATCGCCGAGGGCGATGTTCATCAGCACGGTGTGTGACGGGTTCCCGGGCAATGGATTCGCCGTCATCCGGTGGGCATAGCCGTCCGGCTCGCCGCGATCCCAGAGCATCTGGATCAGGGAGAGCAGAAGGGGCCGCTCGAGCGGGTCGGTGTAGGCGAGGTTGAGGAGGCCTGCGAACGAGTCGTAGTCGACCGAGCGTGGCAGCAGCACCGAGTAGTTCATCGCCGGGACGTTGAGGACCGCGCGGGTGAAGTCGGCATCCACCGCCGTGAGCGCTCCACCCATGATCCCGCCCTGGCTGGAACCCTGGTAGTAGAGCTCCGTCGTGTCGATCACCGGGTTGCTGCCCAGGGTCGTCCCATCGACGTGGAAGGCCACGTCGCTGCTGAAGCCGCTCGACATCGCCATCAGCCGGCCGAGGAAGATCTCGTCGAGCAGGCCCTGCTGGAGGCGATCGGCCAGCTGCGGGAAACTGGAGAGGTCGGCCAGGATGTTCGCCGTGTTGCCGAGGTCGCCGTTCGACATCCCGATCTCGTCGGTCGCGCAGAGCACGAAGCCGTAGGTGTTCGCCAGCTGCTGCTGGATGTCGGCGTTGAAGACCTCCGAGGCGCTCCCAAACAGCCCGTGCCCGTAGATCGCCGGGCGCCCAGGTGCCGGCGTCGGGTCGATCGCGGTGCGGGGGATGATGCAGTCGAAGTTCGCTGTCCAGTCGTTGCCCGAGTTGCGGCTGGGCAGCCCGTCGGGCCCGAGGGTGAAGCTACCCCCGGGCGCGCAGGTCGGCTGCAGGTAGCAGGGGACCGTGAAGGTGCCGCGGACGCGGCGGGCGATCTCCGGGTCCTGGACGGAGGTGAAGTTGTCGACCTGGGTCACCTGGAAAGCCGGCGCGCTGCCGTCCATCACGCCGTTGCCCGGGGTCGTGTCCCCGAGCGAGGCGAGCGCGTCGTCGCGGATGTGGAGCTCGCGGACGGCGATGTTCTCGTCGGTGGCGACCGTGAAGTCCCAGGCGAGATACAGGTTCGCGCGCTTCACGTTCGCGGCGCGCAGCGTGTTGAAGATGGATTCGAAGCGAGCCCTCTGAATGTTGATCGGACTCTCATTCGAGGGCAGCTGGTCGCGGTAGTAGCGGAAGCCCTCCGGAGCCGGGATCGTCTGGCCGCCGGCGTCCTTCAGGTTGCGCATCGCGACGACGTAACGGTGACCCGAGGCGAAGTTCACCGCCGGATGGATCTCCAGGGCCGTGCTCGCCGGGCTGCCCGCGTTCGAGTCGATCTCCACCCAGATCGGCCAGCGCTGGCCGGTGGTGGCGTCGATCACGACCACTGGCTGATCAGGCTCGGAGAAGCGGCCGAGGTGGTTGATCGGTACCGCGTTCGTCTGCTGCAACGCGCCCGGGTTGTCCAGACCAGGGACCCTGACGATCATCCCGACGCCCGGGCTGAACCCGTCGTTGCGGTTGTACGGCGACGGATTGACCGGGACGCTTGCAGCGTTCTTCGGCATTCCCGGTGTGTGGAGGTCGATCCGGCGTCCCGTCGCCGTTGAGGGATCGGCCGCCGCGTAGTAGTCGTCCGGGAACGGCAGGAGGCAGAGGGAGCCCTGCTGTTGGCCGATGAAGTCGCAGTCTGCCGCGCGGCTCAGGTCGATCGGCTTCGGGCTGCACGCCGCGCTGTCGCGGGTGAGCTGCGCGCTCGCGGCGCGCTTTCCGGCCCGGACCTGAATCGCTCGCGCCTCACAATTCGCCACGGCGGCCTTTCCGGCCCGGGTCAGCCGCAGGGTGACCGTCCGCTTGCCGCGACGGGCGTGACCGACCTTGGTCAGCGGCGCCGGGGCGGGGTCGTCGAAGGTCGTCGAGGTCGCCCTCACCTTCAGGCCCGCCGGGTGCTTCCGCGGGAGCCGGACGCGCAGCCCGCGCTTCATCATCAGATTCTGCGTCGTCCCCAGCGGGACGATGCGGTTGGCCCCCGAATGCCTCTTGCCGGCCGCCCCCGGCACGGCAAGCATCAGGAGCACGACCCCGGTAGCGACAACCGGGACGAATGTCACCGCCAGCTTCGAGATCCCTCTCACACGAACCCTCTCCTGTGAGGGGACCCTACAGCGCCGGCCTGGAGCAGCGTCCGCCGGCTCGGCTACCTTCGATCCGCTGGGCAGGATGCGCGATGCGTCGAAGGGATGTATCGGTGCCAGACGAGGAGATTCGGGACTGTGGCCGCTGCAAGAAGCAGCTGCCGGTCTCCGCCTTTGCTCGGTACGGGAATGGCTATCAGGCGTACTGCCGTGAGTGTCAGAGAGAGTACGACGCCGCTTGGTACCGAGCGAACAGGTCTAAGCGGCGGGCAAAGGTTCGGGCCGATCGCGCGACCTACATTGCATGGCTCGATTCATTGAAGGAAGGCAAGCCGTGTGCTGACTGCGGGCGGACCTATCCGCCCTATGTCATGGAGTGGGATCACCTGCCGGGAGCCGCAAAGACGTTTGTGCTGGCGGATACGCGAAGAGCTGCGCACTCGAAGAAACGCGTCCTCGCCGAGCTCGAGAACTGCGAATTGGTTTGTGCGAATTGCCATCGCGAGCGCACATTCGGCAAACGCGAGGCTGCATGAACTAGATCGCCGGCTGGCGATGCTTTCGCAGGTGCTCCGCGCCGGCGGGAGTCACTGAGGCGAGTGCGGCTTGTCCCGGCGCCCGGCTACGCGCGATGAAGCCCCGATCGGTGGCGTCCTCCCAGACAGGCAACCGCGGGCACGAAGTCCGCCACGCCTCGAGCACTTCGGCGTAGGGACGTGGCTCCGGACCGATCCACTCGATCAGATCAAGGATGAGGGCATCGACCGTGTCGGAGGCAGCGGTCTGCATCGAAGCCCAGGGCCGGGCTCGAACCGGCGACCTCATCTTTACGAGAGATGTGCTCTACCAACTGAGCTACCTGGGCACTCCTACTGACGGGCGATTGTAAGGTCCCGCCCCATGAACGAGCAGCCACTGATCACCGAGCGACGCGACCGCATCCTGCTGATCACCCTGAACCGCCCGGACGCCCGCAACGCCGTCAACCTCGCCATGGCCGAGGCGATGGCAGCGGCCATGGACGAGCTCGACTCCACCGACGAGCTCAGCGTCGGCGTGATCGCCGGCGAGGGCAAGGGCTTCAGCTCGGGCATGGACCTGAAGGCCTTCGCCACAGGCGAGCGGCCGTGGGCCGGGGACCGCGGCTTCGCGGGGATCGTCCAGAAGCCGGCCGAGAAGCCGCTGATCGCCGCGATCGAAGGCTTCGCTGTGGCCGGTGGCCTCGAGATCGCCCTGGCCTGCGACCTGATCGTCGCCGCCGAGGGCGCGAAGCTCGGGATTCCAGAGGCCAAGCGCGGCCTTGTCGCAGCCGGCGGCGCGCTCCGCCAGCTCCCCCGACGCCTACCGGCGGCGATCGCGATGGAGCTCGCCCTGACCGGCGAGACGATCACGGCGGAGCGGGGCGCCGAGCTCGGCCTCGTCAACCGCATCGCCGAGCCGGGCAAGTCGCTCGAGGTGGCCCTGCAGCTCGCCGAGGAGGTGGCGGCGAACGCCCCACTCGCCACGGCGGCCTCGAAGCAGATCCTCAACCAGCAGGGATCCTGGGACGACGCCACCTTCTGGGCCAAGCAGGGCGAGATCGTCGCCCCGGTGTTCACCTCCGAGGACGCCATCGAGGGCGCCACCGCCTTCAGCGAGAAGCGACCGCCGAACTGGCGCGGGCGCTAGA
Source organism: uncultured Solirubrobacterales bacterium (assembly GCA_963774305.1). GTDB lineage: Bacteria > Actinomycetota > Thermoleophilia > Solirubrobacterales > 70-9 > DASUPK01. The sequence goes on from CAVZEM010000010.1 coordinate 59,353, forward strand.
CCGCTCCAACGGTTTTCGTACAGGGCGCTGAGCGCCGACTCGCCTGCCGCTTGAACCGCAGAATCGCGATCCGGGAGCGGAAGGGCAGGGGCTCAGGATCCGCCCTTCGCGGAGTTCGAGACGGACCACGGCTAGGGAGGTCCATCTCAAGGCCTAGGCTTCGGTCCCGCCCTCGAAGGTACGCGCGTGCGGTGGTGAACACGCGGTCATCCGCGAGATCGCGTACTGCTCCAGCTCCTCGATCCGGACTGTGTCCCAGACGTCGTCTTCGGTTCGCGATCCATGTCGGCACGGATCAGCCGCCTTTGGCGAAGCATCCTCGCACCGGTTACGGCCCGGGCCGACGCCGATGACGACGTTCCCCGCGGTGTGCCGTCGCTTCGCCATGCCGGCCGGATCCGCCCTGGACCGCCGACGGTGGTGCCGGCCGCTCGCTTCGCCACCTCAATGCCGGGTCGGCTCCTGAAGGTGTCCGCTGTGAAGGCGGTGCTCGGGACTGCGCTGGTGGCGATCCTGGCGCTCGGCGTCGCCGGCGGAGGCAAGTGCCAAGAGGCCGCTGCTGATCAGCAACTGCGCGACAGCCGAAGTTCAAGCCGATCAACGTGATCATCGCCTGCGGGGACGCCAGCCTCGGCGCCCGGAATCGGTGCCGTCGAAAGCGGTGAAGTAGAGGACGCCGTTGAAGCCGGTGACGGCGGAGGGATGACCGCTCTGGCTGCCGGGTCTGATGTCCTTGACCATCCTCGTCCCCCTCGCCGTCCCGTCACTTCGCCACAGCTCGGCACCGTGGACGCCGTCGTCGGCGGTGAAGTAGACGATGCGGTTGACGGCCGTGAGCCCGTAGAGGTCGCTCCAGCCGGTCCCGGGGTTGATGTCCTTGACCATCCTCGTCCCTCGCCCCGTGCCATCGCTTCGCCAGAGCTCGAAGCCGTGCTTGCCGTCGTTGGCGCTGAAGTAGAGGGTCCCGCGGACGTCGGTGAGGTCGCCCCCGTTGTAGATGCAGCCGCAATCGCCGCCGCCGTTGGTGGTGATACGGGGCGACCTGACCTGGTCGTCCTGGACCCGCAAGTCCGCGCTGGGCACCGGCACCGGCCAGGTCGAAGGAGCATCCCGTACGCGGCGACAGCAGCGCGACCCCGCACGCGAGCACGGGACGACCAAGGGACGGCGCCGATGCAGCTCCTGCTCACAAAGCCGCGCACCTGCTCCAACGGCCGCGGCTCTTCACGAAGCTCCGATACACCTGGACCTCGGGTGCCCCGGTCGGCCCGGGCGGCGGCTCGGTCCCGGTGGGCTGCAAGCTCGCGGTCCCTCTAGTCCACCCTCCGGGCGTCGACTACGCACTCAGGTCGAGGGGTTTGCCCCCACGAATCGGGTCAAGCGATCCGAGAAGGTGGCCGATGCATAGCGGCGAAGAGGAGAACAGGAATGCCACCGAACTCGACTCAGAACCTGAACGCCAAGCTCTCGCTCACGCCGACCAGCCAGGAGCGCCCCGGCGCCACCGGCATCAGCTTCACGCCTCCTCCGATCCAGAGCTCGGCCCCGCCCAACCAGGTCTTCAGCGGCCCCGCCCAGTACCGCGGCGGGTACCACCTCAGCTTCTAGCTACGACGCTTCCTCGGCGAAGCGGTAGCCGACGCGGCGCACGGTGAGCACCAGCTCGGGGTTCTGCGGATCGCGCTCGACCTTCTGGCGGAGGTTGGAGATGTGGACGTCGCAGGCGCGGACGTCGCCGCGGAACTCGGTCTGCCAGAGCTCCTCCATGATCTCCTTGCGAGAGAAGACCTGGCCCGGGTTCTCGGCCAGCAGGCGCAGGACCTGGAACTCCGAGCGGGTCAGGTTGATCGGCTCGCCCCGGACCGTCACCAGGTGCCGGGCCAGGTCGATCGACACGGGCCCGGACTCGATCGCGGTGCCCTCGTTGCCACTCGAGCGATCGAGCTCGCGGCGGCGCAGCTGCGCTCTCACCCGGCCGAGCAGCTCGCGAACCGAGAACGGCTTGGTGACGTAGTCGTCGGCGCCGACCTCCAGGCCGACCACCTTGTCCACCTCGGCATCCTTTGCCGTGAGCAGGATGATCGGCACGGGGCTGTGAGCGCGGACCTCGCGGCAGATGTCGAGCCCCGACTTGCCCGGCATCATGATGTCCAGGATCAGCAGGTCGAAGTGATCATCGGAGATCCGTCCCTCCGCCTCCTCGCCGTCCGACGCCAGGGTCACGTCGAAGCCCTCCTGCTCGAGCGCGTAGCCGACCGACTCGCGCACGGAGTCCTCGTCGTCGACGACCAGGATTCGGCTAATGGCGGGCGGCGCCGGGCTCATGCGACCGGTGTCGGGGTTGGCTTGGCCGCTCGTAGGCGCACCCAGAAGGTGCTTCCCTCGCCGGGAGTGGAGCGCACGCCGATCTCGCCGTTCATCACGTCCACCATCCGCTTGGCGATCGACAGGCCGAGGCCGAAGCCCTCGCCCTCGAGCGTGGAGGAGCCCCTGTAGAACCGCTCGAAGACGCGATCCTGCTCGTCAGGGGGAATGCCCTTACCTGTGTCCTGGACTTCGATCGTCACGGTCTTCTCCTCCCCCTGGGCCGCGCGAAGGGTAACCGTGCCGGGTGGAGGGGTGTGCGCGCATGCGTTGGTGAGCAGGCCGATCATGACCTGACGGAGGAGCACCGGATCGCCCTCCGCCACGAGGTCGGGTTCGATCTCTGTGCACATCTCGACCCCGTCGGGCTCTGCGACGGCCTCGGAGGCCTCCTCGCCGGCGAGCGAGACGTCCACGACCTGGGCCTCGCCCCGCTCCCCGGAGGCCTCGACGCGGGCGAGCGTCAGCAGCGACTGGGTCAGGCGGGTCATGCGCTCGGCGTCCGCGGCGAGCCTCGTCAGGAACCGGTCCCTCGCGTCCGGATCGTCCTTGGCGCCGCCGCGCAGCACCTCGATCCCGCTCATGAGCCCGGCAAGCGGGTTGCGCAGCTCATGCGCGGCGTTGGAGACGAACTCGCGCTCGGCCTCCTCCCGCTTGAGCTCGTCGGTCCTGTCGCGGACGACGAGGAGGACGGCGTGCTCGGCCGGGACCCTGCGCGCCTGCACGCCGTAGACACGGCCGTCGATTGACAGCACCGGGATCTCGGCCGAGCCGCGTTCGGCCGCCCGCCGCAGCGACGGGATCAGCGCAGCGGCAGGCTGGCCATCACGGACCAGCCGCTCCGCAGCGGGGTTCGTGAAGCGAACCCCACCGTCCTCGCCGACCACGATCACCGCCTCCTTCAGGCCGTCGAAGATCGCCGAGAGGCGGTCGCGCTCGGTGGCGAGCAGCGTGAACGTCTTACGGAGCTCCTCCCGCATGGAATCCAGGGAGCGCGTCAGGTCGCCGATCTCGTCGCTGCCCCCGGGTCGAAGCGGAACGTCGAAGTTGCCGGCGGCCATCTCCTCGGCGGCCTGGGCGAGCCGTCTGACCCGGATCGCAATCAGTGACGAGACCAGGAAGCCCACGAGAACACCGATCGCGATCGCGATCAAGAGGGCCCGCAGCCGGTCGCCGCGGAGCTGGTCGAACGCCCTGGTCAGCGCGGGAGGTGGCTCGGCGCGAACCACCGTCGCGCCCCTCACCTTGTTCTTGCCGAAGATGGGCGCCGCCGCGACCGTGACATTGCCCGGCAGGCTCGCCCGGTAGCGCCGGTTCTCCAGCGCCACCCGCACTGCCTCCCCCGTGTTCGGCACGGCGGCCAGCGCGGCGAGGTCCTGACCGGGCGCGAACGCGTTGCCATGCCGGTTCACCGCCCAGGCCTCGAAGTTCCCGGTGTTCGCCAGGGCGAGCACGTTCGCTGCATGCAGCTTGTCGACCTTGCCGAGGTCATCGGCGAGGCTCGAGGTCTTGCCGACCGCGAGGTCTCCCGACTGGCTCTGCAGCGTCCGGCCGGACGAGTCGTCGACGAAGACGTAGACGGACGCCGCGGTGATCAGCGTGACGAGAGCGAAGGCAGCGCCGAGCCAGAGCCGCATCGGTATCCGCCGGCCTCTCCCCACGCCCCTGGTTCCCCTCGGGGTCGTTACAGCCATGTCATGGAGATTGTTACCGCTTGCTCACATTCGTGTGGGCGATCTGCCGCCGCACAGCTATTCACTCAGCGAGCGCAGCGGCCAGGCGCAGCCAGAGCGCCTCGAGGGCGAGTTCCTCCGAGACGTTGACCCGCAGGCGGCGCCGGGTGTCCAGCACCCATTCGACCGCCTCCCTCGCTCTGGCCGGATCGAGGCCCCGCGCGTCCTCCGCCAGCGCCTCGCGCCGGTCGGCGTTGAGGACGACGTCGTCCGCGCCCGAGGCGACCGCCGCCAGGTCCCGGAACCAGGCGCAGCAGATCGCCAACCCGAGGTCGAGGGCCTGCGTGCGGGCGCGCCGCTCGGTGCGCTTCACCTGCTCGGCTGCCTCGCGAGTCAGCTTCCCCTTGCGGCCCCGCTTCACCATCGCCTCGGCCTCCTCCACCAGGCGCCGCTCCTCCTCTGCGCCGGCCTCCTGGCCCGCCTCGCTGGCCGCATCGAGCACCCCGCGCCAGGGCTCGGGCGGCGGGGCCGCCGAGCGGGCGGCCCGGGCGGCGGCCTCGGCGGTCGCCCGCAGTGCGGTCCCGCTGTCTGAGAGCAGCAGCCGGGCGAGCTCGACGTCGCCGCCGCTCAGGCGAGCTGCGGCTGCCGCCTCCTCCCCAGCCCCAAGGGCCTCGAGCACCGCGTCGGGCGCCAGCGGCCCGAACTCGACCGGGGTGCAGCGGGAGAGGATCGTCTCGGCGAGCAGCTCGGGCTCGGAGCAGATCAGGATCAGGTGGGCGAAGGGCGCCGGCTCCTCCAGGGTCTTGAGCAGGGCGTTCTGGCTCTCGTCGCGCAGGTCCTCGGCCTCCTCGATCACGAAGACGCGGCGGCCGCCCTCCGCCGGGCTCAGGCTGGAGGCCCGGATGACCGACTCGCGCACGTCCTCGACCAGGTGCTGGGCGCCCGGCGGGCGAAGCCAGGCCAGGTCCGGATGCGGCGAGGGATCGAGCAGTGCGCGGCGCCGCGCGTCGTCCGGATCGGGCGAGCCGTCCGCGAGAAGCTCCGCCGCGAACGCCCGGGCGGCGGCCGCCTTGCCGGCGCCCCGCGGCCCCCGAAAGATGTAGGCGTGACCGGGCGAGGCGAGCGCCGCCACCAGCGCCGCGCGGGCCCGCGGCTGTTGCCGGGTCGCGTCCGCCAGCGCCTCGGGGATCGCAGGGCTGCTCGCTGGAGCCTCCATCACGCCATGACCCTCTGAACCTGTGCGAGGACGGCGGCGTGGACCGAATCGCGGTCACCATCGGCGTCCACCACCCGCACTCGCTCCGGATGCCGGCGAGCGACCTCGTCGTAGCCCTCGGCGACGCGCCGCTGCAGCTCGATGCCCTCCTCCTCGAAGCGATCGGCCCTGCGGCGCCCGATCCGCTTCGCGGCGCGATCGGGGTCGATGCGCAGCAGGATCGTCAGGTCCGGCCAGACGCCGCCGGTGGCGAGATCGCAGATCTCCTCGACCCGCTCGGCGCCGAGGCCTCGGGCGACCCCCTGGTAGGCGACGCTCGAGTCGCTGAAGCGGTCGCAGACCACGTCCCGGCCGGCCTCTCGCGCCGGCCCGACGACCTGGGCGACGAGCTCGGCCCGCGCGGCGCAGAAGAGCAGCAGCTCGGCCAGCGGATCGAGCTCCAGGGTCGGGTCCTTGAGCACCTGACGGATCCGCTCCCCGGTCTCGGTCCCACCCGGCTCGCGCACCAGCACCACGTCCTCGCCGAGCGCCTTCGCCAGCAGCTTGGCCTGAGTGGTCTTTCCGGAGCCGTCGATTCCCTCGAGCGAGATGAACATCGCACCCAGGCTAACCGCCGCCGGAGCGCCGCCGGCGACCCGTACTTCGAACTCCCTGCAAGCCGCGCGTTTTTCCCGGCGCGCTGGCGGTAGCGCCGGGTTACCCCACGGGGAGGAGGGAGCGATGATGGAGACACCGGAGACACCCGCACCCGATGTCGAGGAAGGCGCCAGCGCCCCCGAGGAGGGCGGCGGCGATAACGGTGGCCAGGAGGGCGGCGGGAACGAGGGTGGAGGCGAGGAGAGCGCCTGACCCCAGCAGTTGAGCCGAGAGCGGCGGGGATCGATGGGTTCCCGCCGTGCCCGGGTCTTGACAGGCGGAGCGTGAAGCGGCAAGGCGCCGCGCCCAACTGCCAATTGGTGCGGCCGGGTTCGGGCGTAGTAACTTGACTCAACGATTGGCAGTTGGGCCCGGGGTAGCTCCCGGCCGCAGTGAACGGCCCGCTCCGGCGGGCCGTTGCGGTTCAGCTCTTCGAGCGGGGCTTCGACTTCGAGCCGTTGCCCGTCTTGGCGCGTGAGCCGTTCTTCGCCTTGGCGCCGTTGGCCTTGGCGCGCTTGACCTTCGTGGCCGACGCCTGGCCGGCGATCTTCTCGGCCTCCTTGACCGCCTCTTCGGACTTGGCGTCACCCTTGCCCTCGCCGTCCTTCTCCGCGGCCTCGGCGGCCTCCTTGGCGGCCTTGGCCGCCTCGCGCTCGGCGCGGCGGCGCTTCATCTCGGCCATCGAGGGGCACTCGTCGTTCAGGCAGAGCTTCCAGGGGCGCCCGCGCCACGGCACGACCTGGAGACGCGGGGTCCGGCCGCAGACCGAGCAGAGCTCCTCGATCTTGTAGAGGCCGCGGACGCGCTGGGGGAGCGGGAAGGTGACGTCGCACGAGTCGGGCGAGTCAGGGTCGTCCCCGTTCCAGCCCTGGCAGCCGACGAAGCGCTTGCCCGACTTGCGCGCCTTGATGATTCGCAGCATGTTCGGCGAGCCGTCCTCCTGCTTGCGGCCCGCCTCCTGGCAGACGACGCACGGTCCCAGGATCCGGTCCTGGTCCATGCCGGCCCAGACCTCCCGGGCGAACTTCCGCCACTTGGCGTCCTCGTCCTCGGTCTTGACGTCGTCGCCCATCTCGTCGAAGGCGGAGCGGAGCATGTCGCGGCTGTCCTTCAGGACCTCGTCCTTGGTCATGTCCCCCGCCGCGATCTGGTCCATCTCCGCCTCCATCTCGGCGGTCATGTCCGGGGTGGCCATCCGCGGCACGTAGTTCTCGAAAGCCTTCGACATCGCGATCCCGGTCTCCGACGGCTCGGGCGGGTTGCCGAAGACGTAGCCGCGGTCATAGAGCTTCTGAATGATGTCCGCGCGCGTCGCCTTGGTGCCGAGGCCGGCTTCCTCCATCATCTCGATCAGCTTGCCCTGGCTGATCCGGGGCGGCGGCGGGGTCTCCTTGCCCTCCATCTCGACGTTCTCGAGCACGAGCTCCTGGCCCTCCTCGAGCTTCGGGATCTCGGTGTCGGCCGAGCGTGCATACGTGTAGATGGCCGCATAGCCCGGATCGATGACCACTGAACCCCGCACGAAGTAGGTTTCCGGCGGCCTCTCGGCACCCAAGGTTGTATTTGTGTTGGTCACGATGTTCGCCCGCGTGGACTCGCTGATCATCGGCGGGGAGAAGGTGGCGAGGAAGCGGCGGGCGACCAGCTCGTAGACCCGGCGATGGGCCTCCGAGCGCGCCTCGAGGCGCACGGGGTTGACCGCCTGTGTCGGGTAGATCGGTGGGTGGTCCGTGGTCTCCTTCTTGCCGCGGGTCGGCTCCAGCGAGCGCCCGTCGAGCAGGAACTCGGCGGCCTTGAAGTCGTCGATCTTGACCAGGGCGTTGATCAGCTCCTTGGTGTCGAGCGACTTCGGATAGACGGTGTTGTCGGTTCGTGGATAGGAGATGTAGCCGTCCATGTAGAGGTCCTCGGCGATCCGCATCGCCCGCGAGGGCGTGATGCCGAGGCGGCTGGAGGCGTCGGTGGTGAAGGCGGTGGTGTTGAGGGGGGTCGGCGGCTTGCGGTTGTTCTTCCGCGCCGTGATCTCCTTGACCGTGCCCGGGGTCTTGGAGTTGGCGACCGCCGCCACGGCCTCCTTCTCCTCCCAGAACTTGTCGGTCGAGTGCTCGGCGACGAAGCTGCCGTCGGGGTGGCCGAAGCTGGCGGTGACCTCCCAGAACGGCACGGGTTCGTGGGCGCGGCGCTCGAGCTCGCGCTGCACGATCAGGCCGAGGGTCGGGCTCTGGACGCGGCCGACCGACAGGAAGTTGGAGCCGAAGCGCCGGGTGGCCATCGAGACCGACCTGGTCAGCGTGGCTCCCCAGATCAAATCCATGTCCTGGCGCGCGGCGCCGGCGTTGGCCAGAGGCATTGAGAGCTCGTCGAGGTCGTTGAACGCCCGTTCGATCTCGTCCTTCGTCAGGGCCGAGTAGCGCGCGCGCTTCACCGGCGTACCGTCCTCGTGGATGCCCTCGGCGGTGGCCAGCCCGGGATTCGCCTCGACGATCTCCTGCAGCGCCTCGAGGCCGATCAGCTCGCCCTCGCGGTCGTAGTCGGTCGCGATCACCAGGTCATCCGCATCCTCGGCGACCTTCTTCAGGGCCCGCACGACGTTCTTGTCGGTGGGCTCCTTGATCAGGTCCGCGTCGATCAGGTCACGGGGGTTGGTCTCCTGCCAGTTGTTGTACGACTCGGGGAACGCCGGATTGAGCACGTGGCCCTTCAATCCGATCGTCATGTGATCCCCCGACTCGTCGGACCACTCGTAGTAGGGCGTCTTGTAGGAGGCGCCCTCCTTGGCGGTTCCGCCGCTCAGGATCTCCGCGATCTTCTTCGCGCTGTTGTTCTTCTCGGTGACTATCAGTCGCATATGTGGCCCTTCACGGTAGCCGCGACCATGGATGCCCCCCACATATACGTCGAAAGGGGCCGATGCGGTCGGCGAGAGTAGCAGGGGGTCCTGGCCGCTCCGATCGGTTTGTGCCCATAGGCTCTCTCCCGTGAAATCCGTGGTGACAGGCGGCGCAGGCTTCATCGGCTCGCATCTCGTCGATGCGTTGGCCGCCCGCGGGGACGAGGTCCTCGTGCTCGATGACCTCTCGAGCGGCAAGCGGGAGAACCTGACGGGAGCGCTCGAGGTGGGCGCGAAGCTCAGCGAGCTCGACGTCGCCGACGCCCAGGCGGTCTTCGAGGCGATCGAGGAGTTCGCGCCCGGCAGCGTCTTCCACCTGGCCGCCCAGATCGACGTGCGGCGCTCGATGGCGGATCCGGGCTTCGACGCCCGCCTGAACGTGGTGGGCACGGTGAACGTGCTGGAGGCGGCTGCCCGCGCGGGCGCCTCGCGCCTGGTCTTCACCTCCACCGGGGGCGCCATATACGGAGAGGGGGCCGAGCGTCCGGACGAGCTTCCCTTCGCCGAGACCGCGCCCTGCGAGCCGTTCTCGGTCTACGGGCAGAGCAAGCTGGCCGCGGAGGGCTATCTCGACCTCTTTTCGCGCACGCGCGAGCTCTCCGCTGGGACGCTCCGCCTGGGCAACGTCTACGGGCCGCGGCAGGACCCCGCCACGGAGGCCGGCGTGGTCGCGATCTTCTGCACCCTGGCGCGCAACGGCGGCCGGCCAACCGTCTTCGGCACGGGGGAGCAGACCCGCGACTACATCCACGTGGCCGATGTCGTGGACGCCCTGCTGGCGATGGAGGGGATCCGGGAGAGCGGGCCGATCAATGCCGGCACCGGAGTCGAGACCACCGTGCTGGAGCTCGCCGAGCGGATCGGGGAGCTTTCCGGCCGGGACGACTTCGAGCCGGAGACGGCCCCGGCGCGCACCGGTGAGATCGAGCGGACCGCGCTCGGCACGAAGCTCGCCGCGGAGCGGCTCGGCTGGAGCGCGAAGCGCAAGCTCGCGTCCGGTCTCGCGGAGACGCTCGCGGCGGACCCCCTTTAGGATCCGCCTATCGCAAGGCGGATCGGACCCACCGGCGCAAGGGTGGCTTCGGCGGCGTCGCTGCTTGCGATTGCCGCTGTCGCCGTCCCGGCGACCGCCGGGGCGGCAGTCAAGCTGACCGGGAAGCGGATCGTGGTCACCAACGGCGCCGCTCGCGCCGTGATCGACAGGGCGCCCTTCCGGCTCGTCTTCCGCTCGCGCGGTCACACCCTCCTCCGCGAGCTGCGCGCGCCGGCATCGACGACCCCGGCGGCGCTTCCGAGCACGGACGATCCCGAGCCCTTCACGCTCGAGCGCCACCCCGACAACGCCGTCTACGCCCCGCTCACCTACGAGGTTGGAACGGAGCTGCATGCGCAGTGGGAGTCCGGGCTGTGGAACGGGAACACCCTCTTCGATCGCCGCTCCGGGACGGTTTACGCGGCCCGGCGGGTGATCTCCGCAAAGCAGCGCGGCAAGGGCGTTCGCCTGACCCTGTCCACCGACGAGGCCGGGCGGCGGCTGATCGCCAGGATCGAGCCCGACCGTTCGGGCGGCATCCGCGTCCGTGTGCGTCCCAGCTCCCCGGCCGGCGTGATCACGCTCGGCGACTCCTTCGCCACCGCGCCCGGCGAGGGCTTCCACGGGTTCGGCGGCAGGCACGGCACGACGGACAAGCGCGGCGAGAAGCTCTACGGCGACGTGGTCCAGGAGAACCTCGGCGGGCAGGAGACCCTGCTGCCAGGGCTGGCGCTGTTCCCCCTGCTGGTCAGCTCCGGCACCTCGCACAGCATCGCCGACCTGGGCGGGATTCCGAGCCCCACCGAGCTGCCCGGGGGCCTCGAGCGCTACCTCTTCCCGAACGGCATGAGCGCCGCCTACTACCCGCAGGCGGAGTTCGTCTCCTCCCGGGGCTACGGGTTCCTCCTCAACCAGAGCGAGCGCTCGCGCTGGCGGATGGCGAACGACCGGCCCGACGCCTGGCAGGTGCAGGCGAGCTCCGGCCGCCTCGACTACACGGTGTTCCCGGCGCGCAGCCGCCGCGGCGCGATCCGGGAGCTGACCTCGGTGACGGGCCGTCATCGCCTGCCGCCGAGCTGGGCCGAGGGGCCGGCGCTGTCGCGGGCCGTCCAGTCCCCCGCCCTGCCCGGCCTACCCCCGTCAGAGAACGCCGACACCTACCGGGCCAAGATCGAGCAGGACCTGGCCGACATCCGCCGCTACGACCTGCACATCTCCGCCTACGGGTTCGAGGGGTGGGGGATGCTCGATCTCGGGTATGTCCGCTCGGTGATCGCCCGCCTGCACGCGATGGGGATCCACGCGATTCTCTACGTGCGCGCCTACGTCTCCGACGACGCGCTCGCGACCCAGCCGCCCGGCGATTTCGAGGAGACCAAGCGGCTTGGGCTGGTCGCGACGACCGCGAGCGGCGCGCCCTACGAGTTCGGCGGCAACGGCGGCTCGCCAGCGACGCTTCTCGACTTCACCAAGCCGGCCACGGTGGCCTGGTGGCGGAGGCGACTCAACCTGCTGATCGGGCTCGGGGCCGACGGGTTCATGCAGGACTTCGGCGAGCAGGTCCAGGACGGCATGCACTTCTCCAACGGCAGCACCGGGGCAACGATGCACAACCGCTATCCGGTCCTCTACCACCGGGTCTCACGTCGCATCCTCGATCGCTGGGGAGCGAAGCACCCAAGGCACGATCCGATCTGGTTCTTCACCCGCGCGGGCTACAGCGGCCGGCCCGGTAGCGCGGCCTATGAGATGGGCAACTTCCCGGGCGACGAGACCGTCGACTGGGAGGCCGCCTCCGGGCTGCGATCGCTGGCCCCCGACATGCTCAACCGGGCGGTCGGCGGCGCCTTCGGCTACACGACCGACATCGGGGGCTACATCGACACCCTGACCGGGCCGCCCAGCGAGGAGCTGTACGACCGCTGGAGCGAATGGGCCGCCCTCACCCCGTACTTCCGCGTCCACAACTCGTCCTCGAGCGGCGTCCGCATGCCCTGGGCCTACGGCGATGCCACGCTCGCCCGCTGGAAGGCGATGGCGAACCTGCACGAGCGGGCGCTGCCGCTGATGCGGAGGCTGTGGATCAAGGGGCGCCGGACGGGGATGCCGGTCACGCGTCCCCTCTGGCTCAGCGCCCCGGAGGCGCCCGCCTCAGGCCGTGACCAGGAGTGGATGCTCGGCGCCAACGTGCTGGTGGCGCCGGTGGTCATCAAGGGCGATACCTCGCGCTCAGTGGCGCTCCCGCGCGGCTGCTGGGTGCACGAGCCCACCGGGCAGCGGTTGGCCGGCCCGGGCACCGCCACGGTGCCCGCCCCGCTGGGCGCGCTGCCCTACTTCTTCCGCTGCGGGACGCAGCCGTTCAAGGTCCCCGCCGTGCAGAAGCACCGTCACAAGCACAGGGGCAAGTAGGCCGGACCTTTACCCTTGGCCCATGCCTGCAGCGGCCTTCCAGGGCAAGGAGTGCGTCTGCCAGTTCCAGCGCGGGATCTGCGACCAGACCTGCGTGCGGGACATGCTCGAGACGCCGTTCTACATGGCGTGCCTGAAGCTCAAGGGCCGCCAGTGCCTGGTGGTCGGCGGCGGCGACGTCGCGCTGGAGAAGGTCGATGGCCTGCTGCTCTGCGACGGCGACGTCCACGTGGTGGCGCCCGAGATCCTGCCCGAGCTCGCCGAGTACGCCGCCGAGGGGTCGATCACCTGGGACCGGCGCACCTTCGTCGACGGCGACCTCGACGGCGTCTTCCTCGCCATCGCCGCGACCAACGACACCGACGTCAACATCTCGGTCTCCGACGGGGCCGAGCGCCGGGCGATGCTGGTCAACGTGGTCGACGTGCCGCCGCTCTGCAACTTCATCCTGCCCGCGATCGAGCGCTCCGGCCCGTTGGCGATCGCGATCTCGACCGCCGGCGCCTCGCCCGCCCTCGCCAAGCGGATGAAGCGGGAGATCGCCGTCTCCTACGGCGAGCCCTACGCCCGCCTGGCGGTGATCCTCAACGACCATCGCGGCTGGGCCAAGGGCACCCTCCCCACCTATCAGGACCGCAAGGAGTTCTTCGAGGGGATCGTCAACGGCGACCCCGACCCGATCGAGCTGATCAAGCAGGGCCGCGAGGACGAGGTCCAGAGGCTGATCGAGGCGCACAAGGACCGCTTCGCCTCGGCGCTCGGCGTTTCGGCCTAGCTCTTCGACCCCTTGATCAGCAGGAACTCGGCGGGCTGCCGGTAGCTGCCATCGTCGGCAACGTTCATCGACTCGTAGAGCTCGACGACCTCGTCGCGCAGCGGGTCCCACTTTCCCTGAGGCTCGAGCAGGGCCTTCGCGGCGACGATCGGCGGCAGGGCTCGCTCGTACTCGTCATAGAAGTCCTGCATCGAGGGGGCGACGAATTCGACGCTGGTCCGCTCGAACTCCAGGTCGACGCCCGTGCCGCCGAACAGCTCGCGAGCGTGATCCTCCATGCCCCACAGGATCGGCGGCTGGAACCCCTCGGGGGGAGGCGGCATGTGCTTGGCGATCGTCATGAAGAACCGGCCGACGTTGCCCTCGGGAGTCCATGCGCAGATGGCGATTCGCCCGCCCGGCTCCAGCACCCGGGCGATCTCCGAGGCCGTCTTGGCATGGTCGGGCGCGAACATACATCCGAACACGGAGAGCACTGCGTCGAAGCTCGCGTCCTCGAAGGGCAGTTGCTCGGCATCGCCCTCGACCCAGTCGATCTCGACGCCCGCGTCGGCGGCGTTGGCGCGCGCCGCCTCCAGCAGCTCGGGCGTCAGGTCGAGCCCGGTCGTCTCGGCGCCCGCCTTGGCCGCCGGAATCGTCGCGTTGCCGCTGCCGCAGGCGACGTCCAGCACCGTGCCGCCCTCGCTCACCCGGGCGGCCTCGACGGCGGCGGTTCCCGCCCCGGCGATCCGGTGCACGATCGACGGGTAGTCGCCCATCGCCCACATCGCTCGAGCCTGCTGCTTCTGCTCGGTCAACTCAGCCATCTCTCCCCTCCTTCGTTCAGGATCCGTCGCACCGTCTCACAAACGGAGGGGAAGTTACTTGCTGTTCGTCACAGCTACCCGGCGGGCAGCGCATAGACCGCGACGGCGACGTACTGAACGGCGGCCGCCGCGATCACCAGCACGTGGAAGATCTCGTGGTAGCCGAACACCTGCGGCCTCGGATCGGGCTTGCGCTTCGCGTATACGACGGCGCCCGCCGAATAGAGGACCCCTCCGAGCGCGATCAGGCCGACCCCGCCCGGGCCGATCTCGTCCCAGAGCTGCGGCAGGCTGACGATCGCCACCCAGCCGGTGCTCAGGTAGATCACCGTGGTGACCCAGTAGGGGGCGGTGATCCAAACAAGGTTGAGGACCAGGCCGGCCGCGGCAGTCGCCCAGACGACGATCAGCACCACGTTCGCCAGCGTCCCGTGCATGACCAGAAGAGCGAAGGGCGTGTAGGTGCCGGCGATGAAGACGAAGATCATCGTGTGGTCGAGGCGGCGCATCCACTGCCTCACCTCGGGCGTCCAGGTGACCCGGTGATAGAGGGCGCTCGTCCCGAGCATCGCCGAGAGGGAGAAGGCGTAGATCGACATCGCGATCACAGCCGTGGTGCCACTGGCGGCGAGGATCAGGGCTGCGCCGGCGCCCAGCGAGACGAAGAAGGCCCACTGATGGGAGACGCCGCGCAGTCGCGGCTTCTGGGAGAGCTTGTGGGCGACCTCGTGAGCGGCCGCGGCAGCGGTCTCGCGGGCGGTGGCGACCTGCTTGCTTGCCACGTCGCGGGCCGCGCCCAGCCGCTCACCGGCTTCGGCCCTGGCGCTGCCGAGCTTCTCGCCGGCGGCACCGGCTGCATCACGTGCGGCCCCGAGCGGATTGGGGCCGGACGGAGTCTCGTCGCCCGCCGTCACGCCACCAACGATAGTCGCCAGGCGCCTTTGGGCCGCTAGTGTGCGCACCCGCGTGGCGCTGTTTGGGAAAAGCGAGGAGAAGGTTGCTCAGGAAGAGGAGGCGAAGGCGGAGGCAGAGCGCCTCCAGTCGCTCACGGCTGTCCAGTTCGCCGAGGTGCTAATGCCGGCCTTTGGTCCGGATGGCCCGAAGCCTGGCGGCTACCTCAACCAGCTGCAGGTCGGGAGCTGGCTGATGTCCTCTTTCCCCCGTGGGAACAAGTACCTGACGGACCTCCGGGACCCGATCATGGAGGGGCTGCAGGTCCTCGAGAACGCCGACCTGATCGTCGGAAGAACGCGGGGAGGCGCGGCGTCGCTGCTCAAAGCCACCCGGCTCGGCGAGACCGCGCTCGCCGAGGGCACGGTTGCCGAGAAGCTTTAGGGTAGATCCCTCTTGACACTAGATCTAGTGTCATTTCTCAATACAGATGTTTGATAGACACTAGGCTTCGCTAGACTGGACGGAGTGAACTGTCCCCGCTGCAACTCCCCCAGCTCCACCCTCGAGACGCGCAAGGCCGATGGCGGCGCTGCCCTTCGGCGCCGCCGCGAGTGCTCCTCGTGCGGGCATCGCTTCACCACATACGAGCGAGCCGTCCCGGAGACGATCGTCGTCATCAAGCGAGACGGCCATCGCCAGCCCTTCGACCGAGAGAAGCTGCGGTCCGGTCTCGTCAGGGCCTCACACAAGCGCGACGTCGACCCGCGCCGGCTCGAGGAGATCGTCGAGCGGATCGAGGAGGTGGCCCGGGTCGAGGGCGGCGAGCTGAGTGCCGCGCGGATCGGCGAGCTCTGTCTCGACGGGCTGGCGAAGATCGACCGCGGCGCCTATCTGCAGTTTGCGGGAACTCTGCGGGTGGCGCCTCCGGAGCTCTCATGAAAATGCCCGCAAATAACGAACTAGCGGAGCCTCGATTCCGTCCGAAGGGCGGAGGATGCTGCGGTGCTCACCCCAAAAGCCGAGCGAGAGGAGAAAACTGATGCCGAAGGCCGCTTCGAAGGCAGCAATCACAACCGAGAAGGGCCTCGTCATCGAACGCCGGTTCACCTCTCCCGGGGTGCACCCCTACGACGAGCTCGAGTGGGAGACGCGGGACGCGATCATCGGCGATCCGCAAGCTGAGGGGGGTCCGGCCTTCGAGCAGAAGGACGTCGAGTTCCCGACCAGCTGGTCGCAGAACGCGACCAACATCGTCGCCCAGAAATACTTCCGCGGACAGCTCGGCTCCCCCGGGCGCGAGACCTCCGTCAAGCAGATGGTCAGCAGGGTCGCCGACCGGATCACCGAGGCGGGGCGCGAGGCCGGCTACTTCGCCACCGACGAGGACGCAGACGCCTTCGACGCTGAGCTCACCTCGATCCTGGTCAACCAGAAGGCCGCCTTCAACAGCCCGGTCTGGTTCAACGTCGGCTGGAAGCAGCCCGGCCAGGAGCAGGCCTCGGCCTGCTTCATCCTCTCGGTCGAGGACGACATGGACTCCATCCTCTCCTGGAACACCAAGGAGGGGATCATCTTCAAGGGCGGCTCCGGCTCGGGCATCAACCTCTCCAAGATCCGCGGCTCGATGGAGCATCTCTCCAAGGGCGGGATCGCCTCAGGCCCGGTCAGCTTCATGCGCGGCGCCGACTCCTGGGCCGGCGCGATCAAGTCCGGCGGCGGCACACGGCGTGCGGCCAAGATGGTCGTGCTCGACGTCGACCACCCGGACATCGAGAAGTTCATCTGGTGCAAGGCCGACGAGGAGAAGAAGGCCGCCGCGCTGAAGGCCGCCGACTTCGACATGCGGCTGGACTCGGATGCCTTCGCGTCGGTCCAGTTCCAGAACGCCAACAACTCGGTCCGCGTCACCGACGAGTTCATGGAGGCGGTCGCCAACGACGACGACTGGGACCTGCGCGCCCGCACCGACGGCCGGCCGATCAAGACCGTCAAGGCCCGCGAGCTGATGGACCAGATCGCCGAGGCGGCCTGGCAGTGCGCCGATCCGGGCATGCAGTACGACACGACCATCAACCGGTGGCACACGGACCCGAACACCGGTCCGATCACCGCCTCGAACCCATGCTCCGAGTACATGTCGATCGACGACTCGGCCTGCAATCTCGCCTCGCTCAACCTGATGAAGTTCCGCAACGAGGACGGCAGCTTCAACGTCGACGACTTCACCCACGCGGTCGACATCGTCTTCCTGGCGCAGGAGATCCTGGTCGGCTTCTCCAGCTACCCGACCGAGCAGATCACGCAGAACGCCCGCGCGTTCCGCCAGCTCGGCCTCGGCTACGCCAACCTTGGCGCCCTGCTGATGGCCGGCGGCATGCCCTACGACTCGGAGGCGGGCCGCGCTCTCGCCGGCTCGATCACCGCGCTGATGACGGGGCGCGGCTACCGGATGTCGGCGCAGGTTGCGGCGAACGTCGGGCCGTACGACGGCTACGAGGTGAACCGCGAGCCGCACAACCAGGTGATGCGGATGCACCAGTCCGCCGCCTACGAGATCTCCGACGAGCTGGTCGAGGAGCCGCTCCTGCACGCGGCGCGCGAGTCATGGGACGAGGCCGTCGCGCTCGGCGAGCAGCACGGCTACCGCAACGCCCAGGCGACCGTCCTCGCTCCGACGGGAACGATCAGCTTCCTGATGGACTGCGACACGACCGGCATCGAGCCGGACTTCTCACTGGTCAAGTTCAAGGAGCTGGTCGGCGGCGGCCAGATGAAGATCGTCAACGGCTCGGTCGACCTGGCGCTCGAGACGCTCGGCTACTCCGACTCGGAGATCGAGCAGATCGACGCCTACATCAATGAGCACAACACGATCATCGGGGCGCCCGGCCTGAAGGACGAGCACCTCGAGATCTTCGACGTGGCGGTCGGCGAGCGCTCCATCTCGCACACCGGCCACATCGACATGATGGCCGCGGCCCAGCCGTTCCTCTCGGGCGCGATCTCGAAGACGGTCAATCTGCCGGAGACGGCGACCGTCGCCGACATCGCCGACGCCTACAGCGACGGCTGGAAGAAGGGCCTCAAGGCCCTCGCGATCTACCGCGACGGCTCCAAGACCGCCCAGGCGCTGAAGACCGACGCCGGCGAGAAGAAGTCCGAGCCGGCTGAGGCCGCCGCGCCGCAGCGGAACAAGATGCCGCGCGAGCGGGAGTCCATCACCCACAAGTTCTCCGTGGGCATGCACGAGGGCTACATCACCGCGGGCAAGTACCCGGACGGCTCGGTCGGCGAGATCTTCCTCACCGACATCGGCAAGGAGGGCTCGACGATCAAGGGCCTGATGAACGCCTTCGCGACCGCGATCTCGATGGGCCTGCAGTACGGCGTGCCGCTCGAGGACTACGTGAAGAAGTTCAGCTACATGCGCTTCGAGCCCGAGGGCATCACGCGGAATCCCGAGATCCCGTTCGCCAAGTCGCTGCCCGACTACATCATGCGGTGGCTGGCGAGCCGGTTCATCGACGACGTCGACTACCTCGAGAGCCTCGGCATCATGACCGACCAGGTGCGCGCCCGGAAGGAGGCCCAGCAGGCCTTCCCGATGGACGACACGGACTCACCCTCCAATGGCGGCAACGGCCACTCGAACGGCGAGAGCAACGGCGCGTCCAACGGTGAGGCCAAGGCGAACGGGGAGTCGAAGCCGGCGACGGCGGCGCTCACCGACACCCCGCCGGTCGTGCCGGCGAAGATGGGTGCCGACCTCGAGCTGGGACCGGCCTGCGACCAGTGCGGAGGCATGATGCAGCGCACGGGCTCCTGCTACACGTGCTCGAGCTGCGGCAACAACACCGGCTGCGGCTAGCGGTCACCCTTCACGGCTTCGAAGTGTGATTCTTCAAAGCTCTGTTTTTCGTCCAAAGCGGCGGTTTCTTCCGGCCGACTTGCCCTACTCCGAAAGCCCGGCGGCTTCGAGAGCTTCGTGCATCTCCTGATACAGGCAGATGCGGGCGATCAGGCCACCGCGAACCTCGAAGATGAGCGCGCTCCGAGCCACCGTTTCGATGCCGTCCCGCCCTCGGACGTAGGCGGTGTTGGGAACGATGACCGAATCACCGGACTTGATCAATCGGTTCGGCTCGACATCGACCTGCTCGAACATGTCGAGGAAGCCCTGGTAGAAGCACAGGGCCTCTTCCAGGCCCCGATACACACCTGCCTCCAACCCCCGAGACGCCGACCAATCCACTTCCAGCTCGGGGTGGCTCAGCTCCCTCAAGGCCTCGAAGTCGCGCCGGTTATAGGCGGCGACATGGCGCTGCACGATCTCGACATTCTCCTCCGACATCGCCTACTCCCGCAGCCCGACGGATTCGAGGGCCTCGGCCCTGTCGCGAAACATGCGCTGCCGGACGATCTTGCCTCCTTGAAGCGTCCAGACACTGAAGATTTCCTCGGAAACCTCGACTCCGCTCCCGCGTCCGCGTCCATGGTGCCAACCGCCGGCCAGCACATCGTCGCCGAAGTCGATCAACTCGCGAAGCTCGAAGCGATAGTCGACCCACGTGCCCATCCATCGCCCCAGCGAACGGCGGACGCCCGCGTGGCCGCGTGCGACTCCCCTGTCCCCGGAGCGGGAGATATCCGGCGGACCGAACCACTCGATGTCTTCGTGGAAGGGCTCTAACGCGGCTTCGAAGTCGCCCCGTTGCCAGGCCTCATAGATGCCTCGCACGATCTCGACGTTCTCCTCCGACATCGCCCACCCAGTATCTCTCGACGGAGTGCCGCTTTCCATCCAAAGCAGCGGTTGCGGATCACGTTCTGACGGCGAAGCCGTTCTGCCAGCACCCAATCTCGTGGGAAGTCGCACGCGTAGTACCCGCTGGGAATGAAATGGGGACAAGCAAGGAAGGGCAAGTGATGTTTTTCAAGCGTGGTTCGTTTCTCACTCTCATAGCCGTGCCCGTGGTCGCGATCGGCCTGGCGGCGTGCGGCGGCAGCAGCAACAGCAGTTCCTCGAACGCAGCAAGCACCACACCGGCGACCACCGGCTCTGGGTCCGACACGGTCTCAACGAAGTCGGTGAGCGGCGTCGGCACCGTGCTCGTGGACTCGAAGGGCGACGTCCTCTACTCAAACAACCAGGACACCGCCTCGAAGATGGCGTGCACCAGCGCGTGCCAGAGCATCTGGCCGCCACTGATGGCGTCCTCGAGCGGGCAGCCGACGTCCTCCGACTCGGCCGTGCAGGCGAAGCTCGCCGTCGCGAACGGGCAGGTGACCTACAACGGCATGCCCCTGTACACGTTCGTGCAGGACAGCCCCGGCCAGGCCACGGGCAACGGCTTCATGGACAGCTTCGGCGGCACGTCGTTCACCTGGACCGCCGCGATGGCGGGCGGAACGCCGGCGAGCTCCAGCTCGAGCTCGACCAGCTCCGGCTCGTCCGGCGGGTACGGCTACTAGCCGTCCGAGAGAAATTCGGCCGCGCTCGTCACCTCGGCATAGCCGTCGGCGAGCGCGGCCATGAACGCCGCGTGAACCGCGGCTCCCGGCACGTCTACTCCGTTGAACTCGAGGTCCGGGGCGGCGCACGCGTCGTGGACGACCGTCGTTGAGAACCCGAGGTCGGCCGCCGCGCGAACGGTCGCGTCGACGCACATCGAGCTCATCATCCCGGTGACCACCAGATCGTCCGAGCCACGTTTGCGGAGCTCAGCCTCGAGCTCGGTGTCGACGAAGGAGTTGGGGCTTGCCTTCTCGAGCACGAGCTCACCATCGACCGGCTCCACGGTCGGGTGGATCTCGATCCCCTCTGTCCCGGGCCGCATGAACTCGGCCTCCGGCGCGTCCCAGACGTGCCTCATGTGGATGACCGGGTCACCTCCGGCACGAAACGAATCCAAGACCCGGCGCGCCTCGGCGGCCGCGGCCTCGGGGTCGACCAGCGGGTAGGCGCCGCCCGGGAAGTAGTCGCGCTGGATGTCGATGATCAGGAGCGTCCTGGGGCGCGCCATACGCCCGAGGCTACTAGCGTGCCGCGCTTGCCTTACCCGATCAGCGGCATCGATGATCCGCTGGGGCAGGTTCCCGGAGGGCTCCTGCTCCTGGGCTGGGCGGCCCTGTTCGCCGTACTGGGGGCCGTGGCCATGCGGGCTCGCGACGTCACCGACTAGGCGCCGGCACGAGCCGGGCGAGGACTGGTCGTACTGCTACGTCGACGACGTCGCGTTCATCGTCCAGTAGCGGTCCAGGCCCGACCACTGTTGTTCGGGCGGCACCGCCTGGAGCAGTGCCGCGGCGATCTCGGGATCGGCCCGTTCGGCCACCTGCTCGCGAATCCGACTCTCGAACTCCTCGGCCGAGAGCTGCGCGCGCCAGCTCACCGTTCTCGCGCAGGCGCTCGCGGACGAGCTCGAAATGCTCCTCCGGCCGCTCGACGGCGTCGAAGTGGGTCAGGCCCAGGCTCGAGGGCTGCCAGTCCAGGATCCGGTCGATCGAGTCCTCCCAGAGCTCGAGATCGATGTCCGGCGGTGGCGTCGGGGGAATCACGAAGTCACTCGGGGGGATGCGGACCGCCGCCATGTCGCCGACGAAGGCGCGGCCGCTCGGCGGATGGAAGTAGCTGACATGGTGGGAGGCGTGGCCTGGCGTGTACGCGACCTTGAAGCCAAGCACCTCCTCGCCGCCGCACAGCGGCCGTAGGCTGCCCTGGGGCACCGGCGCCACCTCGCCCCAGAGCCGTTCCATCTGATCTCCGTAGAGCCGCTCGGCGCTCGCCAGCAGCTTCGCCGGGTCGGCGAGGTGACGTGCGCCGCGCTCGTGGACGTAGACCGGCAGTTCCGGCCAGCGGCGCACCAGGTTGCCCGACGCCCCGGCATGGTCGAGGTGGATGTGGGTGAGCAGCAGCGCCCGCGGCTGCTCCCCATCCAGGGCCTCGAGCAGGTTCTCCATCGAGCTGGTCGGGCCAGGGTCGATCAGCACGCCATCGAGCTCCCAGCAACCGATCACCCGCTCGCGGCCGAGATGCCGGACGTCGATCAGTCTCATCCGGGTACGACGCGCGATGCCTGAGCGGCGCGTGCCCCGGCCGCCGTGGCCAGGGCCGAGCCCTCGCTGCGCATGACCTCGGCGGCCGCGCGCTTGCCGGACTGGATGGCGCCGTCCATGTACCCCATCCAGCGGGTGGCGGTTTCGGTACCCGCCCAGTGAATGCGGTCGACGGGCTCGCGCAGCGCGCGGCCGTAGGCGGTCCAGGCGCCCGGCCCGAGCACGCCCGCGTAGCAGCCGCGGGAGTATGGCTCGGTGCTCCAGTCCTTCTCCGCGTAGAGGACGGGGTGTCCGGCGCGGCGGCCGAAGAGCCGCTGGAACCCCTTGAGCACGGCGTCCCGCCGCTCAGCCTCCGGCAGGGTTCCGAGCTCACGCGCCTCGCGCCCTTCGAGGAAGCCGATCAGCCCGGGGCTGCCGTTGGCCGGGGTGTTGTCGAAGACGACCTGCGCCGGTCCGGGGAGGCTGACCGCCTGCCCGCTCAGCCCGTCCTCCCGCCAGAAGGCCTCCTCGTAGACGGCCATGCACTTGATCACCGAGCCCATCGGCATCCGCTGAGTCAGTTGGTCGCGCGCGGCCGGGAGCGGCGGGTCGTATTCGATCCGCCCTGCGAGGGCCGGCGGGACGGCGACGATCGCCCGGCGGGCCCGCACCTCCCCGGCGACGATGCCGTCGCCGTCGCCGCGGATCGCGCGAACCGGCGCCGAGAGCTGGACGCGGTCGCCGAGCTGCTCGGCCATCCGGATGGAGAGCTGCTGTGTGCCTCCCGCGAGGCGGTCCTGCTGGGCCCCGCCCTCGGTGTCGAGCAGGTCATCCCAGCCGCCCGCAGCCGCGGCATAGAAGAGGACGTGGAGGAGGGAGACGTCGGCCGGCTCCACGGAGAAGACGGCGCGACACGCGGTCGCGAGGGCCTCGCGGGCGGTCTCGGTCCTGGCCGCCCGGCGGATCCAGGTTGCGAAGCTCTGCTCGTCCAGCCGCTCGGCGTCCTCGGCTTCCCAGGGCGACTCAGCGGAGACCCTCTTGATCAGACGCTTCAGCTTCAGGTCGGCGCGCCCGTAGTCCACCATCACCAGCGGCCCCAGCATCGGGATGGTGCCGCGATAGCGCTTGAGCTTCCCGCGGTCGGTCTCGAAGAGGTTCTTGCCATCGACGTGGGTCGGGTAGGTGTCGATCCCGAGTTCCTCCGCAAGCGCCAGCACCTCGTGCTGTGTCGGCCCCACCCACTGGCCACCCAGCTCGACGATGTCCTCCGGGTGATCGCCCACGGGCTGACTCAAGTTGCGCCCCCCGACGCGGTCACGGGCCTCGAGCACCTCGACATCGAGGCCGGCACCGGCAAGCTCGCGCGCCGCGGTCAGGCCGGCGAGGCCCGCGCCAACGACAACGACGTCGCAGTCATGCATCGCGCGCAGTATCCCGCCTCACGACGATACGAGGAGCTCGCACCCCTCGGTGAATACGGCGGTGTGGCGGTCAACGTCCTCGCTCCGGGTCGCGGGGGACATCAGGGCCATGTTGTGGAACGGGGTGATCAGCACTCCCCGGTTCAGCAGGTAGAGATGCAGGAACTCCTCGAGCTCGGGGTCCCCGCCGGCAGCGGCCTCACCGCCACTCGCCGGCGGCTCGGGCAGGAACCCGTACTCGGCCCGCGCTCCCAGCTGCACGACGTTCCAGGGGAGCTGTGTGGAGTCCAGCGTTCCCTGCACACCTTCCGTGAAGCGGGTCGCCAGGTCGATCATCCCCTCGAACGCCGCCGCGGTCAGGACCTCTCCCAGAGTGGCCCGGATCGCCGCCGCGGTCAGGGGATTTCCCGCGAGGGTGCCGCCCACTCCCCCGGTGTCCTCGTAGTCCGCATCGAGCTGCCCGGTGACGCGCTCGGCGACCTCCTCGCTCATCCCGAACGCTCCAGCCGGGACCCCGCCCGCGATCGCCTTGCCGATCGTGAGCAGATCCGGTTGCAGCCCGTGAGCGGCGGTGTACCCGCCCGGCCCGGCGCTGAAGGTGTGCGTCTCGTCGATCAGCAGCAGGGTCCCGGCCGCGCGGGTGAGCTCCCGAAGCGCGTCGTGGAACCCCGGCTCCGGCAGGACGATGCCGATGTTGGTCAGCGCCGGCTCCGTGATCACGCAGGCGATCTCTCCCTCTTTCAGCGCCTCCTCCAGTGCGCCGGCGTCGTTGAACTCGACCACGGCGCTGGTCTCCCCAGGGTCGACCGGCGGCCCGACGTTTCCCTCCCTCGAGACCGCTCGCCCGTCCCGCCCGATCACGACGAACGACTCGTCGACCGTGCCGTGGTAGCAGTAGTTGAAGAAGAGAACCCGGCGCCTGCCGGTGATCTGGCGGGCCAGCCGGATGGCGAACCGGTTGGCGTCCGTCGCCGAGAGCGTGAGCTGCCACTTCGGCAGGCCAAAGCGCCTGGTCAGCTCATCGGCGACCCAGATGGAGTCCTCGGTCGGCAGCATCGTCGTCGCGCCCCGGCGGTAGCGCTCGGCGACGGCCGTCGCGGTGGCCTCGGGTCCATGCCCGGCCATCGCGCCGGTGTCGCCGAGGCAGAAATCGACGTAGCCGATGCCGTCGACGTCGGTGAGCAGAGCGCCGCTCGCCTCAGTGGCGAAGATGGGATGGCCCCCCGGCCAGCGCGCCATCCAGCTCATCGGCACTCCCGCGAGGAGGCCCCGGCCAGCTTCGTCGAACAGCTCACGCGACCGCGGGTGCTCGCGCGCGAAGCGCTCGCGCTCGTCGACGATCAGCGAGCTGAGACGGTTGCGATCCATCAACTGGCCAGCTGGACTGCCTCCCAGACTATGCCCAGGGTGACCAGGAAGATCGCCGCCTGCAGCAGGTGTGCCCGCGAGAAGCGGAGGTGGAGACCGGCGAGGACGAGCACCGCCGCCACCAGGGTCAGCTTCACGTGCAGAGTGCCGTCGCTCCACAGGTGGAGATGGCTCGCCATGGCCGCACCCGTGGCGATCAGCACGCCGAGCGCGACCAGCGATCCCCAGCCGAAGCGTCGGGCCACGGCCCGAAGCCGCTCACGGTCCTGATCGCCGCGCAGCGCCGGGATCACGGCGAAGGCGAGCAGCAGCTGGCCGCCGAGGAAGAAGGCCATCGCAACCAGGTGGAGGAACAGCACGGCCTGCCAGAGGGTCGTGTTCACGGCAGGCTGACCTCCCCGTCGATCACGGGGACGACTCCGCCCGAGACCCGCGGGCGGCCGTCCGCCATCTCGACCTCGAGCACGCTCGGCCTGCCCATCTCCTCCCCCTGGCGGATCACCAGGCGCTCGGTTCCGAGGCGCTCGTGCAGGTAGGCGCCGAGGGGGCCGGCCGCCGAGCCGGTCGCCGGGTCCTCGCCCATCTCGGCGGTCCGCGTGAATGAGCGGGCCCGGACGGTCTCGCCGTCCGGCTCGATCCAGGCGAGGTAGATGACGATCGAGCCGTGGGGCTCCGCGAGCTCGAAGATGGTCGAGTAGTCGGGCAGGGCACGGGAGAGGACCTCGTGCCCGGCCACCGGAGCCATCACGTGCGGCATGCCGGTGGAGACGATCTGCGGCGGCAGCTCCGGATGGGCGTCCTCGGCTCGCAGGCCGACCGCGCTCATCACCGCGTCGGGGTCCAGCTCGGGCCCGAACTCCGCCTCGTTCTGCAGCATCGACGCCCTCCAGCTGCCGTTCTGCCTGCGCACCTCGATCGGCTGCAGCCCGGCCCCGGTCTCCTGGACGAAGCTGGCCTCATCGAGGCCGCGCCAGCGCGCGACCGCCACTGCCGTGCCGAGCGACGGGTGCCCGGCGAAGGGAAGCTCCTCGTGCGGGTCCCAGATCCGGTTGCGGTAATCGGCGCCCTCGGTGCCGGTCGACTGCACGAAGGTCGTCTCGGAGAGCCGCGTCTCCTGCGCCAGGGCGAGCATGGTCTCGTCGCTCACCCCGTCCGCGTCGTCGACGACCGCCAGGCCGTTGCCGGCCAGCGGCCGCTCCGCGAAGACGTCAAGCCAGGCGATCCGGTGGTTCATGCCCACATGATCGCGATCCTGCGACGCGGTCCGAGGCCCGGCGTACGGTTTTCCGCGGCAGCAACACGACAAGGGAGAGAGACATGGATGAGAGCTATCCCCTGACCTATTCGGTGGACTACCCGGACCGGGAGCTCAACCGGCTCACAACCTTCTTCCGGTTCTTCACGGTCATCCCGATCGCGATCGTGCTGGAGACGGTGTCCGGAGGGACCTATTCGTACAGCCTGAACAACACGACCACGACCCTCGCGGCCGCCGGTGGGTTTCTGTTCGCGGCGCCGCTGTTGATGATCCTGTTCCGTAAGAAGTACCCACGCTGGTGGTTTGACTGGAACCGCGAGCTGCTGCGCTTCGCGAACCGGGTCGGGCTCTATTTCGCGTTGCTCAGGGACGAGTACCCGTCGACTGACGAGCAGCAGGCGCTGCGCCTGGAGATCGAGTACCCGAACGCCGAGACCGACCTGGCGCGCGGCATGCCGCTCGTCAAGTGGTTGCTGGCGATCCCGCACTACGTCGTCCTGTTCTTCCTCTACATCGCCGCGTTCTTCGTGGTGATCTTCGCCTGGTTCGCGATTCTGTTCACCGGTCGCTATCCACAGTCGCTGTTCGACTTCGTCGTCGGGGTGGCGCGCTGGCACAACCGCGTGCTCGCCTACGCGTTCCTGCTCGTCACGGACAAGTACCCGCCCTTCTCGCTCGAGTAGTACGAGTCGGATTGCGGGGTAACCCCTGAATGGCGCCTTGGAGCGCCGGGCCCGTCCCGGTTCGGGTCCGGCGTTCGGGGGCGCCGCCACCCCCGTCGTGCGAGTAGACCCTAGGAGACGTAACGCTCGGGGTCCGTGGCGAAGGCGTGGATGCACTCGAGCGAGCAGAAGTGATACTCGACGCCACCGTGCCGGAGGACGCCGACGCTGCTGCTCGGCTCGACGGCCATCCGGCAGACCGGATCGATCGGCAGCTCTGGCCTCGGTGAATCCTGTTCTCCGCGAGCCCGGAAGAGGACAACCGGGTCGCCGAGGTTCCTGACACGCTGGGGGCCGAGCCGGACGACGCTCAGCTCCGGGAGTTCGCCGGCCTCCTTCCTTGTGGCCTCGGTGAGCAGGACCTGGCCACCTCCGGCGAGGCCGGCAACCCTGGCCGCGAGGTTCACCGTCGTCCCGAAGTAGTCCCCGTCCCGCTCCGTCGCCGGGCCCGTGTCCATGCCGACGCGAATGCTCGGAAAGCGATCGCGACGGCCGATCTGCTCCACGATCCGGATTCCAAGCCGGACAGCATCATCCGCGCGAGCGCAGCGGATCATCACCGCGTCGCCGATCGTCTTGACCTCCTCGGCCCGGTGCGAGGGGAGCAGCTCCCTGACCGCGCCCACGAACTCGGCAGCCAGGTCGGCGGCCTCGTCATCGCCGTGGATCTCGGTCAGCGCTGTGAAGCCGGAGAGGTCCGCGAAGAGGAAGGTGCTCAATTCCGACGTTCAGCCGCTGAGGATCTTGCGGCGCTGCTCGTATTCCTTGACCGTGATCGTTCCCTCCGCGAGTCGGCGGTCGAGGATCGCCAGCGGGTCGTCGGGCCTGTCGGCGTGCCGGCGCGGGCCGCCGACCTCACGAACCAGCCAGATGACCCCGAGGATCACCAAGCCCCAGAAGACAACCATCCCGAGCATCATCACAATCCACCATCCCGTTCCGATGTCGTTGTCGTGCATTCCCCAGGTGTCCGCGATCAGCAGAGCCAGGTTCATGGAGAGAAATTAGGTCGATCGGGCGCGGGTGGCATCGGTGCTGGGCACGGATTGGTTCAGCGACCGGCGCGGTAGAGCGCCAGCGTCCCGAAGACCGTCCTGAGTCGGTCCGTCTGCTCCGCTCGCTCGAGGCCAGCGTCCTCGAAGATCCGTGGCAGCTCGCCGTGGACGTTCTCGGCGGTGTTCTCGAAGCCGTCGAGCAGCCGAATGCCGAGGAAGGCGACGGCCATCGCGGGATCGGAAGGCGGCCCCCAGTCGGCGACGTGCAGCTCGCCCCCCTTCCGCAGGACGCGGGCGATCTCTCGCGCCGTCCGGCGCTTCGGCTCCGGGTCGAGGTGGTGGAAGAAGAGGGTCGAGAGGACGCGGTCGAAGCTGCCGTCCTCGAAGGGGAGCTCGGTGGACATGCCCTCGGTCAGACTCACCTCGACCCCGGCGCCTTTTGCCTTCGCCTCGGCTTGGCTCAGCATCTCGGGATCGGCGTCGAGCCCGACGACCTCGGCGCCGGGCTCGCGCCGCTTCACCTGGATCGCGAGCGTGCCGGTGCCGCAACCCAGGTCGAGAACACGCTGACCGGGCTCGACGGCCGCCTGCTCGATCAGCATCGCCTTGAAGCGACCTTCCCTCGTGGTCGCCCGGACCACCGGGTCGTAGATCCGGGTCAGGGCCGGAAAGCGGAGGGCGGGCAGGTAGCCGT
This sequence comes from uncultured Solirubrobacterales bacterium, assembly GCA_963774305.1. Classification (GTDB taxonomy): domain Bacteria; phylum Actinomycetota; class Thermoleophilia; order Solirubrobacterales; family 70-9; genus DASUPK01. The sequence goes on from CAVZEM010000010.1 coordinate 87,542, forward strand.
CGGAAGTCACGAGCTCAGTGGGCGTGCACGTGTTGAGGGTCGTGCCCGAGGCCCCGGGCGTGGACGTAGCGCTCGGGATCGGCCTCGAACGCATGCCAGCAGTCGTCCGAGCAGAAGTAGAAGGTCTCGCCGGCGACCTCCTTGCGGACGGCCCGGGAGCGGTCGACCTTCATCCCGCAGACCGGATCGGTCGAACCGCGGCGCGCGGTCAGATAGAAGAGCGCTCCGAAGATCAGCAGGCCGAGGATGTTGAGGACGAGCTTGTAGTCGAGCTCGACCGAGCCGAAGATGTCTGCCCGCGACGGTCGGGTGTCCGGAATCAGGCCGACCGCGCCGAAGACCACGTCGACCAGGAGCGCGGCGATCACGATGACGACGAACATGAGCGCCGTGATGCGGAGCGCGAACTCCCGGCCGTAGTACTTGATGTAGGCGGCGATGATCGGCAGCACGATCAGGTCGGCGAAGATGAACGCGATCACGCCGGCGAAGCCGATCCCGCCGGACCAGAGGACCGCCGCCAACGGCGCGTTGCCGACCGAGCAGACGAAGCTGAGCACGGCGATGATCGGGCCGACGATCACGTTCTCGAGCGTCTTGATCGCCGACGGCGCGTCCTCGATGAAGAGGAAGTTGAAGAAGTCGTCGCCGAGCAGCCCGATGAAGCCGGCGAGCAGGAAGCCGATGGTGATCTCCTTCCAGAGCATCTTCCAGTCCCCGCGGAAGTTGTGAGCGACGTCGGACCAGGCTCGTACCGAGGTGAATCGCTCCCGCCAGCTCATCCGCTCGCCGACCGCGTGGTGGATGTGATCGACCTGCGCGTGGCGGGCGTGCTCCCGGGCCCTCTCCTCGAGCTTCGGTGAGACGAAGCGCCTCAGCAGAATCGCCATCAGCGCGACCAGCACGATCCCGCCGACGAACTCGGCGAGGGTGAACTGCCAGCCGATCAGGATCCAGATCACCAGGCCCAGTTCCCAGACCAGGTTGGTCGAGGCGAACTGGAAGGCGAGCGCGGTGGCCGCCGAGGCGCCCTTCTGGAAGAGCGACTTCGCGATCGCGATCGCCGCGTAGGAGCAGGAGGAGGAGGCCGCGCCCAGACCGGTGGCCTTGGCCAGCGGCCCGAAGCCGCTGCCGGAGAGCGCCGACTCGACCCGCTCGCGCGGCACCCACGCCTGGACGATCGCTGAGATGGCGAAGCCGAGGACCAGGGCCCACCAGACCTCGTACGCCATCAGGAAGGACTGCTTGAAGCCCTCGCCGATCGTGGAGATCACGTCCGCCATGGTTGACGACTATACCCCATGGGGGTATGCTGCAGACATGGCCGATACGAAGACACCCGGATACACGGCATCGAAGGAGGACATCCTGAAGAGGCTGGCCCGCGCCGAGGGCCAGGTCCGAGGGGTGACCCGGATGGTCGAGGAGGACCGCTACTGCATCGACGTCCTCACCCAGATCGAAGCCGCCCAGGCCGCCCTCAACAAGATCGCGCTGGGACTCGTCGACGACCACGTCCGCCACTGCATGCGGGGCGGCAAGGGAGCGACCGAGGAGCAGGTGCAGGAGCTGATGGGCGCGGTCGGCAGGCTGGTCGCCAGCTGACGCCGGCGTTCACACGGCGGCGTTCAGGTAGAACACCGGGGATGCAACGGGCGAAGATCCGGCGCTACGTCCTGGTGATCGTCGTCGTCCTGGCAGCGGCCTCGATGTTCCCCTCCTTCGGCGGCTCCGGCCACCAGGACATCCCCAAGCCGCACAAGCGGGTGGCCGTGGCCGCGAGCCCACATCAAGACGTCCGCGCGAGCTTTGTCCTGCGCCCGGCGAGCCGTCCGTAGTCGCCCGTAATTCTGCTCCGGGTGAACTCACCAGCCAGGCGTGGGGCGTCCCGGCTCACTCGTGCCTGGCGGTGGATCAATTGTCCAGTCCGGCGAACCTCGCCGCGCCTGCTGTCGATACATAGACCATGGAAGCTCGGACATTTGGGAGAGCGCCCGGACGAGCGCGTCGTCGGGTGCGCGCGGACGCCCCTCGCCCGTCGTGGATCCGCCGATCCTGGGCGCGGGCCCGGGCGTTCGAGCGGGAGTGGTCGATCGCCGGCCCGGCGGTCTTCGTCGCGCTCGCTGCCGCACTGCTGATCTACAACCACGTCCAGAAGCAGGTCACCGACATCACCTTCTGGCTCGGCCTGGCCCTGCTCGGAGCCGTCTTCGCATGGCTGGTCGAGAACAACCACCGCCGCGCACGGCAGGACGCAGTCACCGGCCTCCCCAACCGGCTCAAGCTCCACAGCGACCTCCGCGAGATGCTCAAGTCGCCGTCCGAGCCGGAGACCCTCGTCCTCCTCGAGCTCGAGGGTGTCACCGACTACCGCGACCGCCTCGGCTTCCAGGCGAGCGACGAGCTCCTCCAGCGCTTCTCCGTCGAGCTGACCGAAGTCGTCGATCGCCTCGGCGGGACGGCCTATTTCCTCGACGGAGGTCAGTTCTGCGTGTTGGCGCCCGCCGGCGACCGTGACCCGGGTGAGATCGCGATGGCGATCTTCGTCTCCGGCGATCGCGACGCGGACGACGAGATGACGCTCGGGCGTGCCCACGGAGTCGTGATGCTGCCCGAGGACGCCGACAATCCGGACCGCGCGCTGCAGCTCGCCGGCCAGCGGCTCGCCGCCGACAAGCGCCACCAGCGGGAATCGGCGAAGCACCAGGCCCACGACGCGCTGATGGCGCTCCTCAACGCCCGCCGCCCCCAGATGGGCCCGCATCTCCGCGCCGTCGCCTTCCACGCGATCTCGGTCGGCAGGCTGCTCGGCCTGAGCCGCGAGCAGCTCGACGACGTCATCTTCGCCGCCCGCCTCCAGCACATCGGCATGCTGTCCGTACCCGACGAGGTGCTCGAGAGCCAGAGCCACCTCAGCGCAGCCGATTCCGAGCTGATCCGCCGCCTACCGGCGGCCGGAGCGCTGATCATCGGCGCGGCCCCCGCGCTGGCCCCGGTCGCAACCCTTGTCCGCTCGGCCTATGAGAACTACGACGGCAGCGGATACCCCGACGGCCTCGCCGGCGACGACATCCCGCTCGGCTCGCGCATCCTCGCCGTCTGCGTCGCCTACGTCGTGATGACCACCGACCGCCCGGACCAACCGGCCCTCAGCCAAGCCGACGCGCTGGCCGACCTCCGCCGCGCCGCCGGATCCGAGTTCGATCCGCGGGTGGTCGAGGCCCTGGCCGACGACCTGGCCGAGGACCAGCCCCCCTCCAGCGAGACGCCGGTCGCGTAGGTGGAAAGCGAACGGCCCGCCGAAACGGGCCGTTCGAGGTTGAAACGGGAACTGGTCCCGCGCACCACCGAGTTACTCAAGTGTAGGCGCGGAGGGCGCCGGACTCGAACCGGAACCAGCCCTCGCGGGCCGGCCGCAACCATTCTCGGTGGTGCATCTCGCCTTGAGATTTCAACCCTCCGCGCCCTCAAAGCCTGGCGAGGAAGGAATCACGGAATGCACCCGGGCAATGCCGTCCCCGTGACACGTCAGTCGTAAAGCGTGAACGCCGCCAGCACCACATAGATGGCGATCAGCGCGAGGCCCTCGAATATCTGGGCCTCCCCGTCGCCCGTGATCTGCCAGACCGCGATCGCCGTGAGGAATAGCGCCCCGATGTAGACGGGCGCCAGCGCGAAGGTCAGGTGCGTTGTGAAGAGCAGCGAGGTGAGCACCAGCGCGGGGAAGAGGAAGGCGGCGATCTGGGCGACCGAGTTCTTCACGACGGAGATGGCCAGGTCCGACTTGCCCTTGGCGGCGAGGTAGATCCCGCTGGAGTTCTCGACCGCGTTGCCGGCGATGGCGACGATCACCAGGCCCGCGAACGCCTTGGAGATGCCGAGGGACTCGACCGCCGGATCGAGGGCGTGGATGAACCAGTCCGAGACGAACGCGGCCCCGGTTGCGGCCATGGCCAGGAGGAATACGGCGACCCCGAACGGGAACCGCGCCTCGGTCTCCTCGATCCCGGACTCGGCGGTCGCCGTTCCGGATCGCAGGTAGCCCCAGGCCCATGCGCCGTAGACAACCAGCAGGCAGATCGCGCCGACGTTCGAGAGCCCTTCGATGTGGTGGCTCGCCCGATCCGAGGACGCGATCGAGAGCCCGATGATCACGATCACGAAGACGGAGACGAACAGCAGGGTCGCCGTGTCCTGCGGCAGCCGCCGACCGAATCGCATGCAGCTGTCGTCGGCCCGGATCGACCCCGCGACGATCACCAGCCCGAGCACGAGCAGCGCGTTGGCGAAGATCGAGCCGATCAGCGAGGTCTGGGCGACCACCACCTCGCCCGAGCCGAGCGCGAACACGACGATGAAGAACTCGGGCAGGTTGCCGAGGGTCGCCTGCATGAAGCCGGTGACCGCCGGCCCGAATCGCAGGCCAACCTGTTCGACAGCCAGAGCGACCACCCAGGCGAGCCCGGCGAGGGCCAGCGTCGCGGCGGCGAAGGCGAGGACGGCGTTCGCGTCCGAGTAGCGGAGAACGCCGGCGACCGCCGTAATCGCGGCCGTCGCTCCGAGAAACGCTTGCTCCCTACGAGTCACGGCCGGGAGACTTTCAGTTTTGGACCGAGCGATAGGGTCAGCAACAAGGACGCCCGAGGCGGGTTCAAGGAGGAGCTACAGGAGGGAGGACCATGCATCGGCTCAGAACTCATCTCACCTACGCGAACGTCGCGGCAACCCTGGCCCTCGTCATCGCGGTCGCGGGGGGCACGACGGCGATCGCCATGAAGGCAACAGCGCCGAAGAACTCAGTGACCAGCAAGAGCATCCGGCCGTACAACGTGACGGCCCGGGACCTGACGCGTCTCATCGAGGTCAGGACTCAGGCGATCCTTAACGATCCAGCCCCGGCGGACGGCACGTTCGCGAGGTCGACAGCGATTGCCGCCGTGCCCAGCCGGGACACGCGTGATCACAGGCGGGGGTTTTGTCGACAATGACCATGCGGCACTCATCGGTTCGCAGCCAACCAGCGAGGCATGGATCGTGAGCGCCAAAGGTGATGGGACCAATGAGGCCAGGATCACTGCGATCGCCTGGTGCCTCTCGAAGCGAGCCGAGAAGCCGACCCCCTAGCCGCGGACGATGAGCTTGCGCTTGCGCGATGCCCCGGGCTCGTAGGGATATCCGCTCTGGCTCTTGACCAGCGCTCGGAAGACGTAGCGCACCCGCCCGATCGTCTGGGTGAACCGGTATCGGCCGCGGAACTGACCGTCCGAGTCGGTCCGCAGCTGCTTGAAGGTCCGCCACTTGCGGCCGACCCGGGCCTGCAGCGTCACCGCGCGGCCATCGGCATTGGGACCCGGCAGATGACCGAGGAAGGTCGCCGCCTGGCCGTTACTCAAGCTTTTCCTCGGAATGTCCAGCGTCGGCACGACCGTTGAGTCGAGCTCGACGCGATCGCTGATCTTCTTCGTGTTGTACCGGTAGACGAGGTCGACCGTGCGCGGAGGGTCCGGCCTCGAGTCTGGTGGCAAAGCGGCCGTTCGCCTGCGTCGTGACTGTGGTCGCTAGCTCTCGTCCTGCATCGGGTAGGTCGAGTCGTCTGGTAGATGCAGACCGTTGCCCCGGAGACCGGATTGCCGCCTCCATCCTTGAGCGAGCCCGCGGATTACCGGGTCATCGTTCGAGGTGAGCTGGGCACGTCGGCGCAACTGACCGCCGACGTCCGCGCCAGAGTCGAGTGAGGTCGCTGCGGCGCCTCCGGAAGCGGCGCAGGAATTGTCGACCTGAACTGTTCGGCGGATACATGGCGACTGGTTGCCGCCCACGTCGTAGCCGCAGATCTGGACGTCATTCGCACCGTTCACCCAGCCGGGATCGTGCTCAGTGTCGAGCTGGAGCGCACGCGGCCCGGACGAGTCTGGACAAGGCTTGAGGTGCGAGTAGTAGACGCCGCGACGTCCGGGACCGCAGAAGTCGGACGACGCGGAGGGCACCCCGTTGACGAAAACCACGATCGATCGTGCCCCTCCCCCCGAATCAGTCACGGTGGTGTTGACCGTTTGGATCCCGCTGACCACACCGCCGTCTAGAAGCTCACCCGACGGCGCTCACGGACGGAGCGGCCAGGTCCTGCACGTCTGCGTAGAAGTTCGTGATGTAGGCAAACGCCGAGGTGCTCGAGCACGGGTTCGCGAAGCACTGCTCGTAGATGGCGTAGAAGCTCGTGTTGCTCTGCACTGGCGTCACCCACTGATCCCCACCGCCGCCAACGGCGCTGTAGCCCGGCGAGCCGCTGCCACTGCTCATCGGACCGTAGCCACCGTGCGTGAAGTAATGAAGCTGTCGTCTGCGCCGTCTTGAAGATCGTGTTCGGCGCAGCGGTCCACTGCCAGACGACGTAGGTGTTGAGGGTGCTCTGCCCGTTGGCCTCCATGCGAAGGCCCCACCCACCGCACGTATTCGTTTGGCTGATCTTCGTCGCTCCACCGAATGGTCGGATCGTCGCGGCGTCGACGTTGCCCACGTTGGAGGTGCATTGCTGCACGGCGTAGTTGGCCTTCGCTACGGCCGGCGCCACGCGCGGCCAGCAACCGCGGCAGCGACGTGCTCGCGAGGCCAGAAGCCGAATCGCGCGGCCGGGCTGAGCGGGCGTCCGCTCGCACTCGCGTCGATCCTCGTTTCTCGTCCACTGATCCCATCTCCCACCTGAGTCGTGTCGCTCTCAATTTCTTCCCCTGTTGGTCACTCGATTCCGAAGCCTCCGCCAGAGCCGCCCCCACCTGACCCGGCCCTTCCGCCACCCGACGGCCCGCCGAACTCGCCTCCACTGCTGGTGGTTGATGACGAGGCGGAGCTGGCCGGCTCGACTCCGAACTGGTGGCTCTTCTGTTGGGTAGGCGTGGGCTGTGGAGTGGATTCCTCCGCCGTCTTTACCGGCGGACCCGTGGGGTCAGTTGCGGGTTGCGCCACCTGGTCCCCCGTGGTGGTGGTAGGAGTCGGCTGCGCCGGCTTCTCCAGCGCTGCCTGATCTCCACGGGAGGCGCCGCCGATCCCGCCCGGATCCACAACTCCGGTCGCGACACATGTGGCCCCACCCGCCGCTGTCGCGCCGCAGATCGCCAGGATCTTCGCGACGGCGGCCATTCCGGCACCGCGAGATCCACCCGCCGCCGCCACCGTCGCTGCATCCCCGCTCCCCCCGCCGCCGCGTGAGAGCAGCGAATATCCCGCCTCTCGGACCTTGTCCACCATCGCCCCCGCCCGCTCGGCGATCCACTCGTGTGGCCGCCCGCTCATCGACTGATGCAGAAGTGGCGCGGCGGGCATGAGCTCGAAGATCCTGCCCGGAATCGCCCGGTAGGCGCGCAGCTTGGCGCGACATGCCGCACAGCTCCTCAGGTGGAACTCGAGCGCCTCGGTCGAGCCGTTGGCGTCCTCGCCATCGGCCATCTCGGAGAGCGCTGCCGCGAGCTCATCACACCGGCGACCATGCTCGATGTCGGCGAAGACCTGCAGGAACCGCTTCCTGCCCTCCGCCATGCAGCGGTTGATCTTCGTATACGACCAGCCGGTGATTTCGCCGATCTCGGCATACGAGTATCCCTGCGCTTTGAGAGTGAGGGCGCGGACCTCCTGCGGCTTCAGCGCGTTCAGTGCCTCGCCGCTGCGGATGACCCGCTCGCGGCGGGCGAGGCGATCGTTTGGGTCCGGACTCTCCGGATGCGATCGAGTCGAGGGGATCTCGCTCGTCATCCTCATCAGACCTCGAAAGCCGCGGTGAGCCAAGGAGCCGCTCTCGCTGTCGACGCACCGCCAACGCTTCACGCTTGGTGACCGTCTGCATCCACCGCACGAGCGTGTCACCCTCGATCGGCGGCGCCTTGGTGAGCAGGATCTCAAGCGCGCGCTGATACGCGTCCTCGGCGTCGTCGGCGCAGATCGAGTAGCGGCGGGCCGTCCGACGAAAGACAGCGTCGTGCGTCTCTATAAGAGCGCTCGCCGCGCGGCGGCGCGACTCGGGGGAGGCGACTGCCTCTCCGGCCTCATCAATAGATCGAGCTTCGGCCCCCGCTCGACCGGTTGTTCCTCCCAACAAACCCAGACGCCTCACCTCCGACACATCCAGATGAGGCGAAACCTGCCACTACTCGCCCCATTTCTCCAGAGGCCGTCTTCGCAATTTGCGCACCGGAGCTGTCGAATTCGCCGCAATTTGCGGGATCGATGCGCCACGAGATAGAGCCATGCCGCGCTTGCCGAGCCGACCCGGTCCTGCGATAGTCACCGCGTGTCCGAAGGGAGGGGAACTCGTACAGCTGTGGCAATACTCGCCGCCCTGGCGTGCGCGCTGGTCGTGCCCGCGTCAGGGGTCGCCGGCAGCACGCCGGTCGACCTCGCCTCCAAGGGCAAGAAGACGAAGTTCGTCTTCCTGAAGGCGCGGGTCGGCTCCGACGGCGTCGTCACCCCCGGCCAGCCCGAGACGATCTCGATCTCGCGGATGGCGCCGAAGGCGCGGATCGCGGTCTTCATCGAGCCGCCCCCGACCACGCTGCAGTGCGGCGAGCTCTACTTCTGCGACGCGACGCCGGCCGGGCCGGCCCCGGGGTCCCCGCCGTTCGTGGCGAACGCGAAGGGCAGGGCCGTCCTCACCTTCGTCATGCCGGACACCTACTACCTGGAGACCGACCCGTTCAACCCGAAGATCCGCCAGCCGGTGACCTTCGCCGACCAGCAGCGGATCCACATCGACGTCGAGGGCGCGTCGAAGATCAAGAACGTGAAGCGCGAGAGCTTCGGCTTCGCGCGGGCGACGGTGCAGCGACCGACGTCCTAGCTGCGATTCATCTCTCGCCGCTCCGCGGATCCGCAGCTATATTCGCCGATCTGATGCCCACCACCGTCGTCACCGGAGGAGCCGGATTCCTGGGGTCCCACCTGTGCGAGCACCTGCTCGCCAAGGGTCACCGGGTGATCTGCATCGACAACCTGGACACCGGGACGCTCGAGAACATCGACCACATCCGGGACGAGGCGTTCTCCTTCAGGAACCACGACATCACCGAGCGGGTGGAGGTCGAGGAGCCGGTCGACTTCATCTACCACCTCGCCTCGCCGGCCAGCCCGATCGACTACGCGCGGCTGCCGCTGCACACGCTCAAGGTCGGCTCCTACGGGACCCATCACATGCTGGGCGTGGCGAAGTTCAAGCGGGCCCGGATCCTGGTCGCCTCGACCTCCGAGGTCTACGGCGACCCCGAGATCCATCCCCAGCCCGAGGACTACTGGGGCAACGTCAACCCGATCGGCCCGCGCGGCGTCTACGACGAGGCGAAGCGCTACGCCGAGGCGATGACGATGGCCTACCACCGCCAGCAGGGCGTCAACACCTGCATCTCGCGGACCTTCAACACCTACGGGTCGCGCATGCGCGCCCACGACGGCCGCGCCATCCCGACCTTCCTGCGCCAGGCGCTCCAGGACAAGCCGCTCACCGTCTTCGGCGACGGCAGCCAGACGCGGAGCTTCTGTTACGTCGACGACCAGATCCGCGGGCTCGTCGCGCTCGCGGAATCAGACGTCCACATGCCGGTCAACATCGGCAACCAGGACGAGTACACGCTGCTGCAGCTCGCCGAGACAGTGATCGAGGTGACCGGATCCCGCTCGGAGATCATCCACGAGCCGCTGCCCGTCGACGACCCGAAGATCCGGCAGCCCGACATCACCCGCGCCAAGCAGCTGCTCGGCTGGGAGCCTCAGGTCTCGCTGCAGGACGGCCTGAAGAAGACGATCGACGAGGCCGGCGTCGAGCGGCTCGTCGGCCAGCCGGGCTAGCCGGCTCTCCCGTCGACGCTCGCCCCGCCTCGACAAGCGCGTAGCTTCCATCGTGTGTCCGAGGGAAATGTCGATCTGGTCAAGAGGGCGATGGAACTGATGAACCGCGCCGGCTCGGACTCGGAGGCCGCGGGCAAGCTGATCGAACTGATGGCGCCTGACGTCCGCATCGACATGAGCCGCAGGGTCTTCAACCCGGACGTCTACGAGGGGCATGCGGGACTTCGCCGGCTGGGCCAGGAGGTGGGCGAGGTCTGGGAGGAGTTCAAGATCGAACCCGAGCGGTTCGATCTGGATGTCGTCCCGTCGAACCGAGAAGAGCAAGCTGATCGAGGAGCTCGTCCGCGAGTTTCGCGAGAGCGGGAACCAGGACAGCGCCTTCGACAACCTGGCCGCCCAGCGCCTCGGCGTCAACGACACGGACCTCCACTGCCTGAACATCATCGAGAACAGCGGCGGCCTCACCGCGGGGGAGCTGGCGGCGGAGGCCGGGCTGACAACCGGAGCGGTCACCGGCGTGATCGATCGCCTGGAGCGTGTCGGATTTGCGCGACGAGTCTCCGACCCGGAGGACCGCCGGCGCGTCAAGGTCGAGGTGACGCCGAAGTTCTACGCTCGCGCCGAGAAGATCTGGGGGCCGATGGCGCGAGACTGGTCCGCGGAGCTCTCCCGGCAGTTCAGCGCCGAGCAGCTGGAGCTGATCACCGCCTTCCTCCGTAGGACGAATGAGATCAGCGGAAGACATCTGGACCGACTGAGGAGGATGAAGTGACACAGCAGCAGAAGGGGGAAGCGTTCCGCACGCTCCACGAGGGCGAGCCGTTCGTGATCCCCAATCCATGGGATGCCGGATCGGCCAAGGTTCTGGCAGGACTCGGCTTCAAGGCACTCGCCACCACCAGCAGCGGCTTTGCGTTCACCCTCGGGCGTCCGGACGGCGCCGTCAGCCTCGAAGAGGTCGTGGCCCACGTGGCCTCCCTGAGCGAGGCGACGGACCTGCCGGTCTCGGTCGACCTCGAGAACGGCTACGGCCCCGCCCCGGAGGACGCCGCAGGCGCGATCGCCGGCGTCGGGGACGCCGGCGCGGTCGGAGGCTCGATCGAGGACTACGACCGCGACGACGGGGAGCTCTACGAGCTCGAGCGCGCCGCCGAGCGAGTGGCGGCAGCCGCTGACGCCGCCCGAGCCTTCGACTTCCCCTTCACGCTGACGGCCCGTGCGGAGAACCACCTCCGCGGCAACCCGGACCTCGACGACACGATCGCCCGGCTGACCGCATACGCGGATGCGGGTGCCGACGTCCTCTACGCGCCGGGCCTGCTCACGGCGGAGGAGATCAGGACGGTCTGCGACGCCGTCTCGAAGCCCGTCAACGTCCTGGCCTTCGCCCGGCTCGGCCTGAGCTTTGCCGAGATCACGGAGGCCGGCGCCCAGCGCGTCAGCGTCGGCGGCGGGCTCGCCTGGGCGGCCACGGACGCCCTGATCGAGGCGGCGGAGCGGATCATCGACGCCGGCGACTTCTCGGGGACCGCCACGCCGGGGCGCGTCAAGGAGTGGCTCGGCCCCTAGGCGGCGCTACTTCGCCGGTACGTCGGTCGGCATCTTCACCTGCCGGCCGATCAGCTTCGAGAAGGTGCGGTCAGGGAGTGTGCCCTTGAGCCGCGCGGCGATCTTGGCGTCCCTGCCGACCAGGTAGCGGTACTTCGGGTTGTCCTCGCGGATCGCCGTGTGGATCGCCTTCGCGACCTTCTCGGGCGGGATGCCGCGGCTCGCGGTCTCCGTCAGGACCTCGTCCATGCGCTGGAGCTGCCTGCCGTAGAGCCGCTTCGCGGTCGGCGAGAGCTTCGCTGTCTGCTCGTCGATCGTCTGGGCGCCCTTCGACCAGATCGGGGTGTCGATGCTGCCGGGTTCGATCACGACCACGTCGATGCCCCATGGCGCCAGCTCCTGGCGCAGCGACTCGCCGAGGGCCTCGACCGCGAACTTGGACGTGTTGTAAGGCGACATGAACGGACTCGCGATCCGGCCGCCGATCGAGGCGATGAAGACGATCGTTCCTGGCGCCTTGCGGATCATGGGCAGGAACGCCTGCGTGACGGCGACCTGGCCGACCAGGTTCACCTCGAGCACGTTGCGCAGGACGTCCAGGTCCATGGTCTCCACCGGGCCGCCGTCGCCGACTCCCGCGTTGTTGACGAGCCCGACCAGGCCGTCCTTTCCGACCGCACGCTGGATCTTGTCCTTGGCCGCCTTGATCGAGCGCTCCTTGGTCACGTCGAGCGTGATCGGGGTGAGCCGGTCCGAGGCCTCCTCAGCAAGCGCCTTGGCGTCCGCCTGCTTGCGGACGCCGGCGAACACGCGATAGCCCTTCTGGTCGAGGAGAAGCGCGGTGGCGCGCCCGATTCCGCTTGAGGCCCCGGTGACCACGACTGCGCCACTTTCGTTGCCGGCCATCTCGGGGGGACACTACCGAAGCCGATCCAGCCGCTAGCTTGCCCCGCTGTGAACGCCTCGGTGCTCGCCGTCGTCGGCGCGCGACCCAACTTCGTCAAGTCGGCTCCGGTGATCGCCGCCCTGGAGCAGGTCGAGGGGATCTCGGTTCGCCTCCTGCACACGGGCCAGCACTACGACCGGGCTCTCTCGGACGGCTTCATCGAGCGACTCGGGATGCGCGAGCCCGACGCCAATCTCGGAGTCGGCTCCGGGACCCACGGACAGCAGACGGCGGCGGCACTGACCGGCGTCGAGGCCGACCTGATGGAGCATCCGGCGGACCTCGTCCTGGTCGCCGGCGACGTCAACTCCACCCTCGCGGCAGCCCTGGCGGCCACCAAGCTCCACGTCGGCGTCGCCCACATCGAGTCGGGGCTGCGTTCCGGCGACTGGGAGATGCCCGAGGAGGTGAACCGGGTCGTCACCGACCGGATCTCCGACGTCCTGCTCTGCACCTCCCCGGACGCCGTCGACAACCTGGCCGGCGAGGGGATCCTCGGGGACGGGGTCCAGCTGGTCGGCAACACGATGATCGACAGCCTCTTCCGGCTGTTGGAGGACGTGAACCGGCCGGCGGTCCTCGGGCGCAACGCCGTGAAGAGCCGCGAATTCGTGCTCGTCACCCTGCACCGGCCGGCGCTGGTCGACGACCCGGAGAGCCTGGGGGCGACGATGAAGGTCCTCGCCGGCCTCTCCGACTCGATCCCGGTGATCTTCCCGGTCCACCCCCGCACCCGGGCGCGGCTGGAGGGCTCCGGCGCCGGCTGGGGCAAGGTGATGCTGACTCCGCCGATGGACTACGACGACTTCATTGCGCTGGAGGCCGAGGCTCGCCTGGTGATCACCGACTCGGGCGGCGTCCAGGAGGAGACCAGCGTGCTCGGCACCCCGTGCCTCACCTACCGCACCACCACCGAGCGGCCGATCACCATCGAGCTGGGCACGAACGAGCTCGTGGGCGTCGACCCCACCGCCCTGAGCGAAGCCGCAGAGCGCTCCCTGACCGCGGACTTGCCCGAGAAGCCGCCCGAGATCCCGCTCTGGGACGGCAAGGCAGGGCCCCGCGCGGCGGCCGCGATCGAGTCGTTCCTCGCTCGCTGAACGGGCGGATTCGCCCATTTCGGATAAGCGTGCAGGAGGCGTCAGGGCCCGAGCGAATGCCCGCACCATGAAGACCGCAAGCCGCACCCTGGTCAAGTCGCCGCCCGAGGTCTGGGAGCAGCTGGACCATCCCGGCCGCATGCAGGGCCTCATGTCGGCCCTGGTCGGGCACGCGACCGACGTCACGGTCTACGAGCGCGAGGAGGAGTCGAGGCTCGCCTGGAAGGCGATTCCCGACGACGCCTGGATCAAGGTCGAGATCGCCGAGAAGGGCTGGGGAACGAACGTCAGCGTCACCGCCGAGAACGGCTCCGAGCCGACCAAGCTCGAGGGCTGGCTCGACGCCGTGATCGACGAGCTGGCCACCCCCACCAAGCGTCCCTTCGGGGGGATGGGCGAGGCGCAGGAGCCGGAGTCCCCGCCCGAGACCCCGCAGCCCGAGATCGCCGTGGTCGAGGAGACCCCTGCCGAGCCCGAACCCGAGCCGGAGCCCGAACCCGAGCCGGAGCCCGAGCAGCCGGTGGCGGAGGAGCCTCCCGCGCCCGAGCCGAAGAAGAAGAAGCGCCGCCGCTTTTTCGGGTTCTGAACCGCGTCTACGTCATCGAGCTCGATCGCTCGGCCGGCCGCAGGCGCGACCCCCGGATCCCGTGGGTCTACGTGGGCTCGAGTGCGCGCAGCCCCGAGGAGCGCTTCGCCCAGCACCTGCGCGGCTACAAGTCGGCGCGCCTCGTGAAGCGCCACGCCCTCCGGCTGCGGCCCGACCTCTACGACGACCTGGGCACCTTCAGGGGATCGAAGACGGCCTGCCGCGCCGAGACCGAAGCGGGCCCGGGAGCTCGCGACTGCGGCTTCGTCGCCCATAGCGACGGCATCTCCTATGGGAAGCGCGCGAAGGAGACTGGGACGAATGGGACGCGGAGCGGCTCGACCTGTGATCGCGCATGTCGATGCAGCGACGGCGGAGCTCTCCGAGTCGTCGTTCCAGCCACTGACGCCGCTGCGCTGCGCCCAGCTGCTTCGCGGTGAGCTGGGCTTCTGGGTCGCCGAGTCACATCGACCAGCTCGATCCGCCTCCGTCCTACGGGCTCTTCGCCCACGTCGGCTCGATGCTCTCGTGGAGCGCGTGGAGTCCCAGGCCGAATACTGAGTGTGCAAGATCTTCGGGGATGAAGACTTCGTCCTCGAGGACTCCGACGCTGAGCCACGGCTTCGCGACGACTTGCCGGAACCGTCACCGGCGACGCTCGCCGTGGTGCTGCAGGGCCTCGCTCCGCGCACCCCGTGACAATCGGTGCCGGAACGTGATCACCTCGAGAATAGTTTCCCGGGATCGGGCAGACTTCGCCCGCGTCCGAGCGCGGCTCCGACGCCTCGCCGAAGGCGCCGAGTCTCGGCTTCGCACTCGAAGGTCAACCGTAACGGCAGCGGCCACCGACGCGGGACGATGCCGGGGACGGTGACGCAGTAGCCTGCCCGTCGAGATGTTGATCACGCTGGTGACTCGCGCTCGGACTGGACGACGGAGCAATCATCGGCGAACACGCGTACGAAGGTGGCGTCCATCACGTCCGCGAACGGCGAGCGGTCGCCCGATCCGGGAGCTCGAGGGTCGACGGGCGTGGTCGTCGCTGATCGACACCGTCTCCGGGGCTCCCGGAGGGCTCGAGGCCTCTAGGCGGACCGCGCTCGCCGACGGCGGACGCTGCCGCTTCTCCGACGAGGGCCGCCGGCGAGGGCCCGGCCGGCACAACATCGGCGGGTCAGCCGAGGCACGGCGCCCTGGAGGAGCTCGCCCAGCTCCTCGCTGACGGCCTGAGGTGCCGATCCAGCGCACCTGACCCGCTCGAGGACGTCAGGCGCCGCTCTCACCGACCTTCAGACGAAGCCTACCCAGGGCAAGCTCGCCGTCGCGGTCGCTCCGTAACGCTCTCGGCGAGCTCCGTATCTATCCTTGCCTCATGGCCACCAGGCCCAAGGACGAGGCAGAACCAAAGGGGACCGACGCCACGAAGACGAACGGCGCGCCCGAGGCCGAGCAGACGGCCTGCCGTCGATGAGGACCTCCATCGCTACATCGCGCCCGTGCTTCCCGAGGAGGAGCGCGAGGACCCCGTGATCACCGACTCCGGGATCGAGATCAAGCGCCTCTACGAAGAGGACGACGTCAAGCCGGGCCTGCAGGAGCGCCTCGGCGAGCCTGGCGAGTACCCCTTCACGCGCGGCATCCATCCCGGCATGTACCGCGACCGGCTCTGGACGATGCGCCAGTACGCCGGCTTCGCCAGCCCCGAGGACACCAACGAGCGCTACCGCTACCTGACCGAGCACGGCTCGACCGGCCTCTCGATGGCCTTCGACCTCCCCACCCAGCTCGGCCGCGACTCGGACGACCCGCTCTGCCAGGGCGAGGTCGGCCGCACCGGCGTCCCGATCGACACGATCGAGGACATGCGGATCTGCTTCGACCAGATCTCGCTTGCGGAGGTCTCGACCTCGATGACGATCAACGCTCCGGCCGCCATCCTGCTGCTGCTCTACGAGCTGGTGGGCGAGGAGCAGGACGTCCCGTCGACGGAGCTGCGCGGCACGGTCCAGAACGACGTGCTCAAGGAATACATCTCGCGCGGCAACTACATCTACCCGCCCGAGCCGACGATGCGGCTGACGACCGACATCTTCGCCTACTGCGACGAGAACGTCCCGAAGTGGAACACGATCTCGATCAGCGGCTACCACATGCGCGAGAAGGGCTGCTCGGCCGTTCAGGAGGTGGCCTTCACCCTCGCCAACGCGATCGCCTACGTCGAGGCAGGGATCGACGCCGGGCTCGACGTCAACAAGTTCGGCCAGCGGCTCGCCTTCTTCTTCAATGGCCACAACAACGTCTTCCAGGAGATCGCCAAGTTCCGGGCGGTCCGCCGGATGTGGGCCAAGATCATGCGGGACCGCTTCGGCGCGACCGACGAGAAGGCGCAGATGATCCGCTTCCACACCCAGACCGGCGGGGTCACCCTCCAGGCCCAGCAGCCGGAGGTCAACATCATCCGGGTCGCTCTGCAGGGATTCGCCGCGGTCGCCGGCGGGACCCAGTCCCTGCACACCAACGGCTTCGACGAGGCGCTGGCGCTGCCCACCGAGCGCTCCGCTCGGATCGCGCTCCGCACCCAGCAGGTGCTCGCCCACGAGTCCGGCGTCGCGGACACGGTCGATCCCTTCGCCGGCTCCTACTTCATCGAGTCGCTCACCGACGAGGTCGAGGAGCGCTCCTGGGAGCTGATGCAGAAGGTCGAGGACCTCGGCGGCTCGGTCAACGCGCTCGAGTTCATGCAGCGCGAGATCGAGGAGTCGGCGAACTCAGCTACCACGAGCGCTACCGCACCGGCCAGGACATCATCGTCGGCGTCAACAAGTACGTCACCGACGTGGTCGACGACGTCGACATCCTCAAGGTCGACCCCGAGGCCGAGAAGCGCCAGCTCGCGCGATTGAAGAAGTTCAAGGAGGCCCGCGACCAGGCCGAACTCGACCAGCGGCTCCAGTCCCTACGCGACGTCGCCCAGGGCGAGGGCAACCTGCTGCCTCCCATCAAGGAGGCGCTGCGGGTCGGCGGCTCCATCGGCGACGTCTGCAACGCGATGCGCGACGTCTTCGGCGAGTACCGCGGCGGCGCGTTCTTCTAGGCCGCCGCTCGGTTTAGAGGGCCGCGCCGACGAGATACCCGGCGCCGTAGGTAATCGCGGCGGCCCCGATCCCGATCCCGAGCTGACGGAGGGCGGACCGCCAGACGCCGCGACCGGTGAGCAGCGTGATCGCGGCCCCGATGCCGAGCAGAGCCAGCCCGCTGGCCGCCAGGCTGAGCGCCACCGCGGTGTCACCGCCCGTGATCGCGAACGGGACGACCGGGATGATCGCCCCCACGGTGAACAGAAGGAACGAGGCGATCGAGGCGATCCAGGCCGAGCCGCCGAGCTCCTCGGGATCGAACCCGAGCTCCTCGCGCGCCATCGCCTCGAGGGCCGCGTCCTCATCGCTCATCACCCGGCTGGCGAGCCTGCGCGCCTCCTCGGCGGAGAGCCCTCGTCGCTGGTAGAGCGTGATCAGCTCCGCCCGCTCGTGCTCCGGATCGGTGGCGATCTCCTCGGCCTCGCGATCGAGCTGTCTCTGATGCAGCTCACGCGAGCTCTGCACCGAGATCCACTCCCCCATCGCCATCGAGAACGCACCAGCGAGCAGGCCGGCCAGCCCCGTGATCAACACGGTCCTGCTGGAGAAGCTCGCTCCCGCGACACCCATCACGAGGCTGAGGTTGGAGACGAGCCCGTCGTTGGCGCCCAGCACCGCGGCCCGCAGGGCATTCCCGCTCACCCCCCGGCGGCGACCGAGCATGCGGGCGAGCATGCTTGCGGTGAACCGCGCCGTCGAGGCCTCTACGGCGGAGTCGAGAACCCGCGCGTGGGTCCGCTCGTCGGCGGCGATCGCCGTTCCGTCGGCCTCGGGCTGGTGCTCGTATGTCTCCTGCTCGGCCTGCTCCAGCGACGCCGCCGCTGGGAGGACGAGCCGGCTGCCGAACCGCCCGGCCAGTCGTGCAAGCAGGCGTGCGCGGGCCGTCGGCCTTCGCGGCGGGCTCTCCGGGTCGATCTTCGCCAGCTGCGCCCGCCAGAATTCGGCGTGCCGGCCCTCGGCGTCCGCGAGTCTCCGAAAGCTGCCGGCCAGCTGGGGGTCTCGCTCAGCCGCAGCCATCGCCCCGTAGACGGCAGCGCGATCCAGCTCGGACTGGACGTTGGCGCGGTACCGCCGGGCGCGCGCCGAATTGTCGGCGGGGACGGCGGACGGCGGTGAGGTCTGCTCGATCGGGCTCACCCGAAGAGCTTGGCGCAATAGGTGGCTGGGCGCGACCCCCCGCGCGGGCGAATCCGCCCGCGATTCGGCCGATCAGAGCGCACCATAGAATCGGCCCAATGAGAGAGAAGAACCCGGTCACCCACGAGGAGAAGCTCGCCTACCTGCGTGAGCTGCGCGAGGAGGCGGTCCACGCCGGCTCCGAGGAGGCGGTCGAGAAGCAGCACGCCAAGGGCAAGCTCACCGCGCGCGAGCGGATCGAGAAGCTGCTCGACCCCGGCTCCTTCGAGGAGCTCGACACCTTCGTCCGGCACCGCACCCACGAGTTCGAGATGGACAAGCGGCGTCCCTACGGCGACGCGGTGGTGACCGGCTACGGCACCATCGACGGGCGCACCGTCTTCGTCTTCTCCCAGGACTTCACCGTCTTCGGCGGCTCGCTCGGCGAGGTGATGGCGGAAAAGATGGTCAAGGTCATGGACCTGGCCGCGAAGGTCGGGGCACCCGTGATCGGCATCAACGACTCGGGCGGGGCGCGGATCCAGGAGGGCGTCGTCTCGCTGGGCGCCTACGGCGACGTCTTCGTCCGCAACGTCCAGTGCTCCGGCGTGATCCCCCAGATCAGCCTGATCATGGGCCCATGCGCCGGCGGCGCCGTCTACTCCCCCGCCATGACCGACTTCATCTTCATGGTCAAGGAGACCTCGCACATGTTCATAACGGGCCCCGAGGTGATCAAGACGGTCACCGGCGAGGAGGTCGAGTTCGAGGAGCTCGGCGGCGCGATGAGCCACAACTCCAAGTCCGGGGTCGCCCACTTCGCGGCCGACGATGAGGAGCAGTGCCTCGAGGACGCCCGCTACCTGATGAGCTTTCTGCCGCTCAACAACCTCGAGCTGCCGCCGCGGGTCGAGCCCACCGACGACCCGGATCGCGAGGACCCGGAGCTAGACACGATCGTCCCGGACGACCCCCAGAAGCCGTACGACATGCGCGAGGTGATCTCGCGGATCGTGGACGACGGCGATTTCTTCGAGGTCCACGAGCACTTCGCCAAGAACATCGTCTGCGGCTTCTCCCGCCTGGACGGGCACCCCGTCGGCGTGGTCGGCAACCAGCCGGCGTTCCTCGCCGGCGTGCTCGACATCGAGTCCTCGGAGAAGGCGGCCCGCTTCGTTCGCACCTGCGACGCCTTCAACGTTCCCCTGCTCACCTTCACCGACGTGCCGGGCTTCCTGCCCGGGACCTCACAGGAGTGGGGCGGCATCATCCGCCACGGCGCGAAGCTGCTCTACGCGTTCACCGAGGCGACCGTGCCCAAGCTCACCGTCGTCACCCGCAAGGCCTACGGCGGCGCCTACGACGTCATGAACTCCAAGCACATGCTGGCCGACTTCAACTTCGCCTGGCCGACCGCGGAGGTCGCGGTGATGGGGCCGGAGGGGGCGGTCAACATCATCTACCGCCGTGACCTGGCGAAGTCCCCGACCCCGGACGAACGCCGGGCGAAGCTGATCGACGACTACAAGGCCCACTTCGCCAACCCCTACTCGGCGGCCGAGCGCGGCTACATCGACGACGTGATCGAGCCGCATCAGACCCGCCCGAAGCTGATCCGCGCGCTCCGGACCCTGCAGACCAAGCGTGTCGAGGGACCGAAGCGCAAGCACGGCAACATCCCGCTCT
Source organism: uncultured Solirubrobacterales bacterium (assembly GCA_963774305.1). GTDB lineage: Bacteria > Actinomycetota > Thermoleophilia > Solirubrobacterales > 70-9 > DASUPK01. The sequence continues at coordinate 107,489 of CAVZEM010000010.1, forward strand.
AGGCCAGCCATGCCCGGGCGCAACGGCAAGCAAAACCCTCCGAGGCCGCAGATCGAGATCCAGAGCGCCGCCGCGCGGCCCGACGAAGCTGCCGCTATCGCCGCCGCGCTCGAACGCTTCCTCTCGGAGACGGCACCGGCTCCGCGGCCGGCCGAGGCGAGCCGCTGGCAGCAGACGGCCCTGCGAGAGGGCATCTCGTCGAGATCGGGGCTCGGCGGCGGCTGGGGGATCCCGCCCGGACGCTGAGCCGGGCTTGTACGACGGGCGCAAGTGCAATAGAACACTTGCCGCAAATCCATCGCGCTCGAAAGAGGAGGGCTCGTGGCCGTCGTAAAGATCATTGAGCTGGTCGGAAGCTCCAAGAAGTCTTCGGATGACGCCGCACAGCAGGCGCTGAAGCAGGCGCAGAGCTCGCTTCGGAACATCCGCGCGATCGACGTCGTCTCCACCGGGCTGCGCGGAGAGAACCTCGATGAGTGGCGGGCTCACGTCCGGGTCGCGTTCCTGGTCGAGGGCACCGACGTCGACTGAGCTTGGGAGGAGAGGCGGCGGCGGGCGGCGGCAGGGCGGCGCCCGCCGCCTCTTGATTCGCGCGGTCGCGCGCCCTACCCTGCCTGACAACAAGCTAGGGGGTTGAGCCATGTGCGGACGGATCCGCGCAGAGGGACGAATCAGGATGATCGGCGTCATCGTGCTGCTGGCATCGGCGGCGACGCTGGCGACCGCTGGATCGGCCGGCGCGACGCCGCTCGCCTACACGTTCAATGCGAACAACGAGGGCTGGCAGCAGAGCCAGGACAACGGTGCTCACATCTCGAGCGCGGGGTTCCAGCCGAGCGGCGGCAACCCGGGCGGACACCTGACGGCCAAGGACACCGGAAAGGAGGACGGATGTGATGCGCAGACGACGTCCTGTGACCTGCTCACCTTCTACAGCCCGTTCGTCCCGACGCTGGGCGCGAACTACGGCGGCACCGCCTCCTTCGATCTGCGCTCCAGCGTCAACCCTGCGTTCGCCGCCGAGCTGCTGCTCCTCCCGACGGGACCCAACTACCTGGACGGCCTGATTCCGGAGAGCACGGATACGACCTATCACCACCTCTCCATCCAGATGAGCGAAACGGCCAATTGGGCCGTCTGCCCGTACGCGGGCGGGGGCTGCAATCCCCCTAGCCAGGCCCAGTTCATGAGCCTGATCGGCGCCAGCGACGAGATCGCGGTGATCGCGGACGTCGGCCCGAACGGAACCGGCGAGACCTATGACCTCGACAACGTCACCCTGACCGACGGCGGCCCGCTGCTCCCACCGCCGCCCGCGAAGAAGCCCAAGAAGTGCAAGAAGCAGGGCAAGAAGCGTGCGGCGGGGGCCAAGAAGTGCAAGAAGAAGCGGCGGGCGGCCGCCGTAGTCAGAGGCTGACCACCGGGGCCTCGAGTCCTCCTTCGCGCCAGCGCTCGTAGATCGCCTGGCAGATCGCGAGATCCTGGATCGCGAGACCGGTGGAGTCGAAGAGCGTGATCTCGGCGTCGCTGCGCGTCCACTTCGAGCTTCCGATGAGCACGTCCCCCAGCTGAGTGACGTCGCCGCGGCTCACCACCCCCGCCTCCACGCCGTTCGCAAGCTCACCGCCGGCACTCGCCTGCTCCCACTCGTCGCAGAAGAGCGTGCAGCGCTCGATCGCATCGAGCTCGACCTCCTGCTTGCCATGAGCGTCGGCGCCGAGCACGGCGAGGTGCTGTCCCGGGCGCAGCTCGCTCGCGAGGATCACCGGCTCGATCCCAGGAGTCACCGTGACGACCACGTCCTGAGCCACCGCCTCCGCCCGGTCGCCGACCCGCCAGCCGAGCTCGTCGGCCAGCGCACTCGCCGCCTCGGGCCGCACGTCCGCGCAGACTCCGTCTCCATAACCGGCGGCGGCCAGGCAGCGCGCGGACCAGGTGCCGTTGACCCCGCAGCCGACGATCCCCACCGACCTCGCCTCGTCCAGCGCCAGCACCTGAGCCGACACGGCCGCGGCGGCGCCCGTCCGGAGCGAGGTCACCGATGAGCACTCGATGACGGCCAGCTCCTCCCCGGTCTCGGCGTCGGAGAGCAGCACCTCGCCGCGAACCACCGGTAGCCCCTTGGCGCTATTGCCGGGGAAGGAGGTCACCCACTTGAGCAGCGCCAACCCGTCCCCCCGCGCCGGCATCGCCCGGAAGTCGCCATATGGCGGGCTGTCGAGATAGACCTTCGCGGGCATCTCCCAAACACCACGCGCGTAGCGCTCGAACGCCTCGCGCGTCCGCTCGATCGCGGTCCGTGGGTCGATCGCCTCGAGCACGGCCCGCCCGGAGATCACAGGAATCTCGGTCACGCCCCGATCTATACGCGAACACGGCACCGACTGCGTGTCACTTGTCTGCACAGTGATGGTCTTCTGGTTCGCGCGCGGAGGGTGAAATGCCAAGGCGGCATGCACAGCTCAGGTCTGTTGCGTCCGATCCGCAGGGACCGGATCTGGTTCGATTCCAGCGCCCTCCGCGCCTTTAGACTTGGAGGACTGAGCTGTGCGCGGGGCTCCTTGAGTCCCGCTTCACCCAAAGCGGCCCGCTTCGGCGGGCCGCTTGCGTTCGGCATCGACCGTCTCGGACCGATGACTCTCGTTGAAGCGACCGGTCATATTGGTGAACTCAAACAGAGGAGACAGCCATGCTCAAGGACAGCAAGGCGTACAGCGGATTCGCCGTCGACGACCTCGACAAGGCCCTGAACTTCTATGGCGACACCCTTGGACTGAAGACCTCCGTACTGCAGGAGGGCGTCCTGCTCCAGATCGACCTGGCCGGTGACCGGCCGACGCTCATCTACCTGAAGCCGGACTTCGAGCCTGCCACCTACACGATCCTCAACTTCCCGGTCGACGACGTCGAGGGCGCCGTCGATGAGCTGACCGCCAAGGGAGTCAGCTTCGAGCGCTACGACGGGTTCGAACAAGACGAGAAGGGCATCGACCGCACCGGCCCGAACGGCGGGATCGCCTGGTTCAAGGACCCGGCCGGCAACATCCTGGCGGTGCACGGAGAGCTGGACGTGTAGTTCTCCCCGCTGGCCGCGCATAATCACCTTAAACTCGATCAGGTTTGCTAGATTGGCGGGCGGTACAAGCCCGGGCAAGGCTACGTCGACGAAAGGAAAGCCGGTTTCCATGGAGCCCGTCTCCGCCCCGTCCAAGGGCGCGAAGTCAACCAATGGCACTCCGGTGCCGCCCAAGAAGCTCGCCGACCCCTCCACCCTCAAGCAGGACCCCGGCAAGAAGCAGAAGGGCAAGGGCAAGATCGGGTCGCTCGAGAACCCCGAGGTCTACGACAACGTCCCCGGGCACGTGATCCCGATCCTCGAGCGCGAGTTCAACGACTTCGACACCGAGGCGGCCAGCTTCCTCCGCGGAGAGCAAACCGAGGAGCAGTTCATCGGCTTCCGCCTCAAGCAGGGCGTCTACGGCCAGCGCCAGCCCGACGTGCAGATGATCCGCGTGAAGCTTCCATACGGCGGCGTCAGCCCCGAGCAGATGGAGGCCTTCGCGGACGCGATCGAGGAGCTCGCGCCGCTCAACAAGGGCCACATCACGACCCGCCAGAACATTCAGATCCACCACATCCCCCTGGCGGACGCAGCCGAGTTCATCCGGCAGATCAGCCAGGCCGGTCTCTCCTCACGCGAGGGATGCGGCAACACGATCCGCAACGTCACCGGCGATCCCTGGGCCGGCATCGCCGAGGACGAGCCGTTCGACGTCACTCCGTATGCCGCCGCGTACGCGCGCTACTTCGTCCGGCATCCGACCACGCAGCTGATGCCGCGCAAGGTGAAGACGGCCTTCAGCGCCAGCGACGCCGATCGCGCGATCACCGGGATCCATGACGTCGGCTTCATCCCGAAGGTCAAGGAGGTCGACGGCAAGCAGGTGAGGGGCGTCGAGGTCCGCATCGGCGGCGGGACCTCGATCCAGCCACGTATCGCGCCCACCCTCTACGAGTTCGTCGAGCTCGACAACGGCGACTACCTGAAGGTGACCGAGGCCGCGCTGCGGATCTTCGACCGCCAGGAGTGGCTGCGCGAGAACCGCATGCGCGCCCGGATCAAGGTGCTGGTCGACAAGATCGGCATGGACGCCTTCCGCGAGCTGGTCGACGAGGAGCTCGAGGGCGACTGGGTCGACGAGCGCGACTTCACCATCGATCACCTCCTCTATGTCCATGACGAGGAGGCGGACGCCCCCGCCGTTCCGGAGGGCTACGGCTCGCCACCACAAACGGCGGCCACAAACACCGCCGCCGGATCGAAGAGCGAGTTCGATGCATGGGTCGACGAGAACGTCGCGGCGCAGCGCCAGGACGGCTTCGTCACCGCCACCGTCAAGGTCACCCGCGGCGACCTGACGCCCGAGCAGTTCCGCGGCCTCGCCCAGATCATGCGTGACTTCACCGGCGGCTACGCCCGCACAACCGTGCAGCAGAACCTGGTTCTCCGCTGGGTGCGGCCCGAGTCCCTCTACGACCTCTGGACCCGCCTGAAGGAGCTCGACCTCGGGGATTCCGGCGCCTTCCGGGTCACCGACGTGGTCAGCTGCCCCGGAACGGACAGCTGCAAGCTCGGGATCACGGCCTCGATGGGCCTGAACGCGGAGCTCCAGAAGCGCCTCGAGGCGATGGAGATCACCGACCCGCTGACCAAGCAGATCCACATCAAGATGAGCGGCTGCCCCAACGGGTGCTCCCAGCACCACATCGCCACGATCGGCTTCTACGGGGCCTCGATCAAGGTCGGCGAGCACACCATCCCGGCCTACATCCCGCACATCGCCGGCAACTTCGAGGGGGGCGACGTCGTCTTCGGCCACCGGCTCAAGGCGCGCCTGCCCGCCAAGCGCGTCCCCGACGCGGTCGAGCGGTGGATCAAGCATTACGAGGACAACCGCAACGACGGCGAGAACTTCAACGCCTTCGTCGACCGGACCGGCTTTGACGCCTTCGAGGAGCTGATCTCGGACCTGAAGCTGCCGGTCGAGTTCAGCGCCGAGAACCTCATGTTCTTCATCGACTGGAATCGCTCGGAGCCCTACAAGGTCGAGCGCGGCGAGGGTGAGTGCGCGGTCTAGTGGCGACAAGGAGCTCCATATCGGAGCGGCGGCGAAGCCGCCGCGACTTGGGATCGCGACGCAGGAGCCACGCCTGAAGTGGAGCCGACCGCGACACAGGCGGCCGAGGCCGCCGAAACGAACGGCAACCTCCGCCAAGGCGTCCTGCACGAGGCGTCCGCGACGGAGCACGCCGCCGTGCCCACCGCGGAGCTCGACTCGCTGCCCTTCGACCCGGAGAAGGTCGCCGCCGACCTCGAGGACGCGAGCGCCGAGGAGGCGCTTGGCTGGGCCCTGGACACCTTCAGCCCGCGGATGTACATCGCGTGCTCGTTCCAGAAGACGAGCTCGGTGACCGTCCATATGGCGCACTCCATCAATCCGGACGCCCGCTTCTTCTACCTGGACACCGACGTGCTCTTCCCGGAGACCTACGAGACCAAGGACCGCCTCGAGGAGCGCTACAGCATCAACTTCCACCGCTACAGCTCGATCACCCTGGAGCAGCAGAAGGGCCTTTACGGGGATGAGCTCTGGAACCGCGACCCGGATTCCTGCTGCGGGATCCGCAAGGTCGAGCCGATGCGCTCGGCGCTCGCGGCGGTCGATCTCTGGGTCTCGGGCATTCGCCGCTCGGACTCGCAGACGAGGGCCGGGGCGCCGAAGTTCGGATGGGACAAGCGCTTCGGCCTCTGGAAGCTGAACCCGCTGGCCGACTGGTCCGAGCAGGAGGTGTGGTCATATATCTCCAAGCACGACATCCCCTACAACTCGCTGCACGATCAGGGCTATCCCTCGATCGGCTGCACCCACTGCACCCGGAGGCCGGGAGCGGGTGAGGACGCTCGCGCCGGCCGCTGGGCGGGCCTCGACAAGACCGAGTGCGGGCTACACGGCTAGTTCGCTACCCTCCCCGGCCTTCCTGACCGACCTGATCACCTTTATCCACTCAAGGACGCCATGACCCAGACCGCTCTCAAGCTGCAGCTCACCGATCGCCAGACCGCCGACTTCGAGATGATCGGCAACGGCGGCTTCGCCCCCCTGACCGGCCCGCAGGGCTCCGACGATTGGAGGAGCGTGGTGGAGAACATGACGCTCGCCGGCGGCGAGTACTGGCCGATCCCGATCACCCTCGCGACCGATCTCGACGTCTCGGAGGGCGACACCGTGGAGGTCTCGAGCGACGAGGGCAAGCCCCTGGGCCGCCTCAACGTCACCGAGGTCTTCGAGCGCGACCTGGAAGCCGAGGCGGAGAACGTCTACCGGACCTCCGACAAGGAGCATCCGGGCGTGGCGGCCATCTACGAGGAGGGCGCTCGCTGCATCGCCGGCACCTACGAGGTCGACGAGCTCCCCGACCACGAGGAGGCCTTCACCAAACGCTACCTCTCCCCGGCGGAGTCCAAGAAGTCCTTCGAGGACCGCGGCTGGAAGCGGATCGTCGCCTTCCAGACCCGCAACCCGATCCACCGCGCCCACGAGCACGTCACCAAGACGGCGCTGGAGATCACCGACGGGCTGATGATCCACCCGCTGATCGGCAAGACCAAGGCGGGCGACATCCCGGCCGAGGTGCGGATGCGCTGTTACGAGGTCCTGATGGAGGACTACTACCCCGCCGACCGGGTGATCCTGAACGTCTTCCCCTCGAAGATGCACTACGCCGGCCCGCGCGAGGCCATCCTCCACGCGATCGCGCGCCGGAACTACGGCTGCACCCACTTCATCGTCGGCCGCGACCACGCGGGCGTCGGCGACTACTACGGCACCTACGACGCGCAGAAGATCTTCGACGAGCTCGACATCGACAAGCTCGGCATCCAGCCCCTCTTCTTCGAGCACACATTCTGGTGCAACAAGTGCGAGGGAATGGCGTCGGGCAAGACCTGCCCGCACGGCCAGGAGGACCACGTCTTCCTGAGCGGCACCAAGGTGCGGGAGATGCTCGGCAACGGCGAAAAGCCGCCGCAGGAGTTCAGCCGCCCCGAGGTGGCTCAGATCTTGATCGACGAATACGCAAAGGAGCAGCAGTCAAATGGCTGACGAGAAGGGCTTCACCCTCTGGTTCACCGGGCTTTCGGGCGCGGGCAAGACGACGATCTCCCACCTCGTGGAGAGCCAGCTGCGCGAGCGCGGCTCGCGGATCGAGGTACTGGACGGCGACGTGGTACGCGAGAACCTCTCCAAGGGACTCGGTTTCTCCAAGGAGGACCGCGACACCAACATCCGCCGGATCGCCTTCGTGGCCGATCTGCTCTCCCGCAACGGCGTCCCCGTGATCACCGCGGCGATCTCCCCCTACCGCGAGATCCGCGACGAGGCTCGCGAGACGATGGGCGACCGCTTCATCGAGGTCTTCGTGAAGGCCTCGGTCGAGGTCTGCGCCGAGCGCGACGTGAAGGGTCTCTACGAGAAGGCCTTCAAGGGCGAGATCAAGGAGTTCACGGGCGTCTCGGATCCGTACGAGCCCCCGCTGAACCCGGAGCTCACCCTGGACACCGAGCACGGGTCCGCGGAGGACTCAGCGGCGAAGATCCTCTCGCTGCTCGAGGAGCGCCAGCTCATCCCGGCGGCGCAGCCGGCCTAATCGGTGGTTCGCCTGGGCGGCAGCTCGGGCTCGCCGAGGTCGTAAGTCGGATAGGCGCAGAAGGAGTCGAACATCTTGTGGTTGGGGCCGTGAAAGTCAGAGGAAGCGGTCGCCGCAAGCCCTCGATCCCTGCAGACCTCCAGCAGGAACTTCGTCTGCGCCCGGTCGTGCGCCGGGTAGAAGCACTCGACCCCGTCTATGTCCAGGTCTTCGATCAGCGCCGCGACCTCGTTGGGGTCGTCCATGTCCCAGAACGGGTGGGCGAGGACGGCCGAGCCTCCCGCCCCGTGGATGATCTCGGTGGCCTCGGCCGCGTCCGGCCAGCGCCGGGGCACGAAGGCCTTCGCCCCGGGGACGAGCCACTCCTCGAAGAAGGCGCTCATGCCCTCCGGCTTCACGCCGGCGGCCTTGGCGATGTGCGGACGGCCGACCGAGGAGGCGTCTCCAGCCTGGGCGATGGCGTCCTCGAAGGTGACCGGGACTCCCTGTGCGCTGAGGCGTTCGACGATCTCCTGGGCGCGGGTCACCCGCTCGCGCTGCGCGCGCTGGCAGGCGGCCGCGATCGCGGTCGTGTCCACCCAGTACCCGAGCATGTGCATGTCATCGATGCTCCCGTGCACACACGACATCTCCGTTGCGGGGATCAGGACGATCCCTGCCGTGCTCGCGGCCTCGCCGGCCTCGGCCACACCGTCGATGCCGTCGTGGTCGGTGAGCGCCAGGGTCGTGACGCCCGCCTCCACGGCGGCCGCCACCACTTCGGACGGCGGCAGCTCTCCGTCGGAGTACGTCGAATGGCTCTGAAGGTCCATCATCGGCGGCTGAGCATATGAGGATCTCCGCAAAAGCCGACTACGCCGTGCGCGCGGCGGTCGAGATGGCCGCCGCCGGCGACGAGCCCGTCAAGGGCGAGAAGCTCGCCGAGGCGCAGGACATCCCGCTCCAGTTCCTCGAGCACATCCTGCTCGAGCTGAAGCACGCCAGGCTGGTGAGGGCGCGGCGCGGCGCCCGGGGCGGCTACTGGCTCGCTCAGCCTCCCGAGGAGATCACGCTCGCCAGCGTGATCCGGGCGGTGGAGGGGCCCCTCGCCAACATCCAGGACCAGGCGCCCGAGCAGACGAAGTATGCGGGCAACGCCGAGCAGCTCAGCGAGGTCTGGATCGCGGTTCGCGCCTCGCTGCGGCGGGTCCTCGAGAACGTCACGATCGCCGACCTCCGGGACGGGAAGATCCCGGCCGACGTGGTCGAGCTCACCCGGGACGAGGGCGCCTGGGTGACGCGCTAGCGCCCGCCCACGTCCACCCACGGGGCTGCGCGGTTGAGATCAGCGAGGCTCAGGCATACACTCCGCGGGCACGCATGCCGGAAAGCCGGACCGTACGGGGACATAGGGGATGGAGAGTCAGAGCGGCCTTGCTCGGCGTCGCAGCGTTGCTCGCCGGCCTCTCCACGACGTCGGCGCAAGCCTCGACGCTAACCATCAACCCAGCGAATCCGGAGCCCGGATTTGGAAACTTCTTCCCCTTCGGGGCCACCACCACCTGGCCTCCGTACGCCGGCTTCGTCTACAAGAACATCCCTGCTTTCAGCCTTAAGCCCGGCGACAAAGTCGCCTTTGATCTCAGCGTTCAAAACGACACTGACATCCAGCTCCAGGTCGACATGGCCGCCACCACAGTGAACGGCGGCGATGTTCAGACGGCGGCCGGGTTCACCACCGTCGCCACCAACACCCAGCTTCCCCAGAACCCCCGAGGCGATACGACCACCGGCGACTATGAGCTCGCCTTCCCGATCCAGCTTCCGTTCAACTTCGCAGGCGGCGGGCTGATCATCCGCTTCTCCAACCCGGCCGGAGCCTTCGCGACCGACGCTACCGGCGACGGCGTTCTGGTCAATCGGGCGAATTCCGCCGACCCGAGCGGCAACTTCGTCGAGCGCTTTAACAGCGACGCGAACGGTCTTGCGCCCTGGAGCAACGTTCTCGCCAGCGAGGTCGGCGGCTTCAGGCTCACGACCGCCGACTCCCCGAGCCCGGGCTCCGGCAACGCCCCGTCGGCCAACGCCAAGTGCAAGAAGAAGAAGCACCGCTCAGCCTCCGCTTCCAAGAAGCGGAAGTGCAAGAAGAAGAAGCACCGCTGAGCCCGTCGATAGCGGCATTCGGCATTAATAACCCCAGCTATTAGGGGGAAAAGGCCGCCTTCGCTATGGTGCGCGCCCTCCTTTTAAGACTCTTTCGGTCATAAAAGGAGAAAAGGTGGATAAGCGGCGTTCGTCCCGGCGGCCGCGGGTAATCCCCTCTCCAACATGGATCCAGCAATCATCTTCTTCGGCTTCGGCGTCGGCTTCCTGGTCGGTATGACCGGGATGGGCGGCGGCTCCCTGATGACGCCCCTGCTCGTTCTGGTCTTCGGGATCCAGCCGACCACGGCGATCGGCACCGACATCTTCTATGCGGCCGTCACCAAGACCGCCGGCACGTGGCGGCACCTGAAGCTGAAGACGGTGAACCTGCCGCTCGTCTATTGGATGGCGGCCGGCAGCGTCCCATCGGCGATCGCCGGCGTCTGGTTCCTCGACTACCTGAAGCGCCAGTTGGGCGACAACCTGGACGAGACGGTCTTCGCGATCCTCGCCGGCTGCCTGCTCGTTGTGGGCGCCGCCACCCTCCTCCGGGGCCTGTTCCTCGCCGACAAGATCCAGGACCGTGACGACTTCGAGATGCACACCCGCCACAAGGTGGCCGCCGTCGGCATCGGCGCCACCACCGGCTTCATCATCGGCCTGAGCTCCGCCGGCAGCGGCACGCTGATCGGGATCATGCTGATCGCCGTCTACCGGCTCAGCCCGAGGAAGGTCGTCGGCACCGATGTCGTCCACGCGGCGATCCTGCTCTGGGCGGCCTCGATCGCGCACATCATCGGTGGCAACGTCGACTTCGGGCTAGCCGCCAACATCATCGTCGGCTCGGTCCCGGGCGTGATCCTGGGATCGAACCTCTCCGTGAAGTGGCCGCAGGGCGCCCTCCGCTACGCGCTGGGCTTCGTCCTGATCGGAGCGGGCATCACGATCATGAACAAGGCGAACACCGACCTCGTCCCGTGGGTCGTGGGTGGTGCGAGCCTCGCGATCGTGGCGCTGTTCGTCGTTCAGACGGCTCTGACGAAGGAGGTCGAGCACGACCCCGAGGAGCAGGCCGAGCTCGAGCGGAACGCGAAGCTCGAGCGCGAGCTGGCGCTGCGCGCGAAGACTCGAACGCGCCCCGCGGCTGCCGCGGCCAAGGAGTAGGGACGGCTTCGCCACCAATCGCGCCCGCGAGCGGTCGCCAAACTTAAGTCGCTACGGCCTGCGGCCTGCGCTCCAAAGGAGAGCGACCTGACAGGGCGCTTAGCCGCAATACTCCCCCGCCGTGTTCGAGAAAGTCCTGATCGCAAACCGCGGCGAGATCGCCATCCGCGTCGCCCGAGCCCTGAAGGAAATGGGGATCGGATCGATCGCCGTGTATTCCGAGCTCGACCGCGACGCCCCCCACGTGCGCGAGGCCGACGAGGCCTTCCTGATCGGCCCGGCCACGCCCGCAGAGAGCTACCTGAACGTCGAGAAGATCCTCGAGGTCGCCTCGAGCGCCGGCGCCGAGGGAATCCACCCCGGCTACGGCTTCCTCGCCGAGAACGCCGAGTTCGCCGCCGCCTGCGAGAAGGCGAAGATCACCTGGATCGGGCCCCCGCCCAAGGCGATCGAGGCGATGGGCTCGAAGACCCGCTCCCGCGAGCTGATGCAGAAGGCGGGCGTGCCGATCGTCCCCGGCGCCACCTCCCCGGTCAAGAACGTCGAGGAGGCCAAGAAGCAGGCCCGTGAGATCGGCTACCCGATCGCCTGCAAGGCGGCCGGCGGAGGAGGCGGCAAGGGCTTGCGGGTCGCGGTGGACGAGGAGGACCTGCACGATGCCTTCGAGGGCGCCGCCCGCGAGGGCGAGAAGTTCTTCAGCGACCCGACGGTGTATCTGGAGCGGTACATGGAGGATCCCCGCCACGTGGAGGTCCAGGTGCTCGCGGACTCCAAGGGAAACGTCATCCACCTCGGCGAGCGCGACTGCTCGGTGCAGCGTCGCCACCAGAAGCTGATCGAGGAGTCCCCCGGGCCCAAGGTCGACGAGGAGATGCGGGAGCGCATCGGCAAGATCGCGACGGAGGCGGCCGCCGCCGTGGGCTACCGCTCGGCCGGGACGGTCGAGGGCCTCCAGGTCGGCGACGACTACTACTTCCTCGAGATGAACACCCGGGTGCAGGTCGAGCATTGCGTGACCGAGATGGTCACCGGCATCGACATCGTCCGCGAGCAGATCAAGATCGCCGCCGGCGAGCCGCTTTCGATTTCGCAGGAGGACGTCGATCTGCGCGGTCACGCGATCGAATGCCGGATCAACGCCGAGGCGGCACACAAGAACTTCGCTCCCGCCCCGGGCCGGATCACCAGCTACCGCGAGCCCGCGGGTCCGGGCGTCCGCGTCGACTCAGGCGTCGAGGCGGGCTCGGAGGTGACCCCGATGTACGACCCGATGGTCGCGAAGCTGATCGTCTGGGACGTCGACCGCGAGCACGCCACGCGGCGGATGATCCGCGCCCTCGGCGAGTACGAGGTCGGCGGCGTGACCACGCTGATCCCCTTCCACAAGGCCCTGCTCGCGACCGAGCAGTGGGCCGACGGCGAGACCTGCCGTGACCTGGTCGGCGACCGCGACTGGCTCAAGCAGCTGGCCGCCGAGGAGACGGCCGAGAAGGCGCTGCACGCCGAGGATGACGGCGAACAGGTCACCCGCGACTACAAGGTGGAGGTCGCCGGCAAGCTCTTCGACGTCAAGGTGATCGGCGACGCCGTAGCGGCAGCGGCGGGCGGCGGCGGAGCCGCCCTGAAGCGCCCGCCGAAGCGGGAGCGCTCGGGGGGCGGCGGCAGCTCGGCGTCCGGCGACGATCTGGTCTCGCCCCTGCAGGGCAACGTCTTCAAGGTCCCGGTCGAGGAGGGCCAGGAGGTCTCCGAGGGCGATCTGGTCTGCGTGATCGAGGCGATGAAGATGGAGAACGAGATCACAGCCCACAAGTCGGGCAAGATCACCCAGCTGGCCGCCAAGGAGGGCGCGGCGGTGAATTCGGGCGATCTGCTCGCGAAGATCGAATAGCTTTGTGCGCGCGATGAAGCGCGCGCTGTTGATCTCCTTCTGTCTCCTGTTGGTCCTGCCTGCGGCGCCGGCGCTCGCCAAGAAGAAGCACAAGAAGCCGAAGGGGCTTGGACCGGTGGTCACGGCGACCGCCGTCGGCCCCACCATCGCGGCACCAGGCATCTCGCCGGCCTCGGCCACCTGCCCCTCCGGGCTTCAGGCGGTGGGCGGTGGCTACTCCGCCCCGTTCGACGGCACCAATCGGCTGGTGGTCACGGAGTCATACCGCAGCTCCGTGGACACCTGGCACGTGTCGGCATTTGTCGGTTCCGGGGCGGGTGCCGCAACCGCGTATGCGTACTGCCGGCGCAACAACAAGGTGATCACCGATGCCACCGCGACGGGAACGGTTCCGAGCGGCTTCGGCCAGAACGGGAGCGCACAGGCTCTTTGCGCGCCGGGCGCGGTCGCGCTCAGCGGCGGCTTCCAGATCACGACCGGTCCAGGCTCGAGCGCGACCACGGTGCCGGTGGAGAGCATCGGCGGCGGCCCGGTGGCGGGAGGTGTTCCGCCGGTTGGCTATTGGACGGTCGTCGCGCAGAACAACGCAGCCGGCGCTCAGACGATCACTGCACATGTCTATTGCGCGACCGGCCTCAAGCTGCCGGCATTCAGGCAGGACCAGGGTTCGGCCGTCGTGCCGGCCCTCGGCTCACTGACCCAGACGTCGGCCTGCCCGTCCGTCCCCAAGCCAAAGAAGAAGGGCAAGAAAAAGAAGAAGAAGAAGCCCGCGCAGCTGCTCTCCGCCGGTGCCTTCTACAGCCCATTCATACCCGGCAGCTCGACGGTGTTCCCGGTGCACACGGACAGCCGCATCGTCGGCAGTGGCTTCATCGACAGGGCGGTCAACGGCGGCTCCGGGACCGGAACGCTGACCGTGCAGAGCCAGGCGATGTGCTTCTGAGCGCTGCCGCCCATGGTAGGTTCGGAGCGTCGTCAAACGGGAGAAGAGCATGAGTCTCGGCCAGCAGTGCGTCCTGCCCGGCGAAGACGCAGCTCTCGGACGGAGGGTTCGTCTCACCCTTCCCTGCTACAGCCCCGATGACCGCGCGGCCGCTCTACTACGAGAGTCAGGCCGCGAGTGGCACGTGGCGTGCCAGCGCGCTGGCCGGCTTCGGGGGCGGGCCTCTCTCGATCACGGCTCTCGGCATCTGCACATAGCGCCTCAGGTCGCGCAGATCACCTGCTGCGGTGCTACTTCGCGCCGAGCTTCGCCGCGGCTTCGCGGATGTTCTTGACCGTCGCGTCCGGCGCCTTGCGGCCGTCGAGCTTCTCGCCGTGGCGGTTCACCCAGATCGTCGGCACGTTCAGCTTCAGCGCCGGGCCGACGTCGCTTTCGTAGCCCGCGGCGATGTGGACCCAACCCTTCTTGCCGCCGATCCGGCGGGCGCACTCGCGCAGGTGGGTCGGGTCGGGCTTGTAGCTGCGGACCTGCTGAGCCGTGACGACGAGGTCGAGCTCAGTGCGAAGGTGGCGCCTGGAGATGCCGAGCAGCTTGTCGTCGACGTTCGAGATGATGCCGATGTCGTACCGCTCCTTGAGCCGGTCCATCGCGGCGTTCGCCTCTCGAAAAGGGGGCCACGACCCCACGCTGTCGGGCAGGAACTGGGCGCGCGAGGGCTCGATCGTCCAGTCGATCTCCTCCGCCGTCTGCACGGCGGCCCTGCGGAGAACCTCCGCGTAGAGCTCGTAGGAGCCGGACATGATCTGGGCCTGGTTCTCGAAGAACCTCTCCAGGAAGGACTTCTCGTCGATGGTGAGGCCGTCGCGGTCGGCCTCACGCTTGAAGGCGTCGGCGATGCCCTTCTCCCAATCGATCAGGGTGCCGTAGCAATCCGTCGTCACCCACTTGATGTCTTTCAGCTTCGGAAGGGCCATGAGAGCCGCGGGAGTATTGCAATTTGCCTTTTTTCGGCGCTGCCGACCCCCTCTGCGCGCCTGACAGCCGCTCATGTACCCTCTCGCGGCCTTGGATCTGCTCGAGTATCAGGGAAAGCAGCTCTTCGCCGGCCACGGGGTTCCCGTACCCGATGGGCGGGTCGCCGACACCGTCGAAGCCGCCGTCGAGGCGGCCGAGGAGATCGGCTATCCGTGCGTGATCAAGGCGCAGGTGCAGATCGGCGGCCGGGGCAAGGCGGGCGGCATCAAGGTCGCCCAGGACAAGGCGGAGGCGGAGGAGCACGCCAAGGCGATCCTCGGGATGGACATCCGCGGGCCGCGCGGCGAGGGGCCGTTCACCGTCCATCAGGTGTGGGTCGAGCGGGCCTCCGACATCGAGGCCGAGTACTACGCCTCGATCATCCTCGATCGCTCCGCCAAGAAGCTGCTGGCGATGCTCTCGACCATGGGAGGCATGAACGTCGAGGAGATCGCCGAGAAGGACCCGGACGCGCTGGTCCGTCGCCACGTCGAGCCAAGCGAGGGCTTTGGCGATGCTCAGGCCGCCGCACTGGCCGAGGACGCCGGCGTCGACGATGACGCCAAGGAGGGGATTGCGACCACCCTGGTGCAGCTCTACAACGCCTTCAACGAAAGCGATGCGACGCTGATCGAGGTCAACCCGATGGTCGTGACCAAGGACCGCCGGGTGATCGCCCTCGACGCCAAGGTGACGATCGACAACTCCGCGCTCTTCCGCCACGAGGACCTCGCCGGCCTCGAGGAGGGCTTCATCGAGGACCCGCAGGAGCGGATGGCGAAGGAGAAGGGCCTCACCTACGTGAAGCTCGACGGCGACATCGGCATCCTCGGCAACGGCGCCGGGCTCTGCATGTCCACCCTCGACGTGGTCGCGCAGGCCGGCGGCAAGCCCGCCAACTTCCTCGACGCCGGCGGCGGCTCCAAGGCCGAGGCGATCATCGACGCGCTCGAGGTGATCACCTCCGACGAGAAGGTCGTCGCGATCCTCTTCAACATCTTCGGCGGCATCACCCGCTGCGACGAGATCGCCAAGGGCATCATCGAGGCCTCACAGAAGATCGAAATCGGCGTGCCGCTCGTCGTCAGGCTCGACGGGACCAACTCGGAAGAGGGGCTCGGCCTCCTGGCCGACGCCGACCTGCCGAACCTCCACGTGGAGAAGACGATGCTCGGCGCCGCCGGGAAGGTCGTCGAGCTCGCCAAGGCGGAGTCGTCATGAGCATCATCGTCGGCGACGACACCAAGCTCGTCATCTCGGGCCTGACCGGGCGCGAGGGCACCTTCCACGGCCTCCGCAACCGCGACTACGGCACAGACGTCGTCGCCGGCGTCACGCCCAAGAAGGGCGGCCAGGACGTCGAGGGCATCCCGATCTTCGACACGATCAAGGAGGCGGTCGACGAGAAGGGTGCGAACACCTCGATGATCTTCGTCCCTGCGCGGTTCGCGTCGGCTGCGATCAACGAGGCGATCGACGCCGGCATCGGCTCGGTGATCGCGATCACCGAGCACATCCCGGTGCACGACATGCTCGACACCTATTGGAAGGCGCGCGACGCAGGGGTGCGGCTGATCGGCCCCAACTGCCCGGGCGTCCTCTCTCCCGGCAAGGCGAACGTCGGGATCATCCCGGCGCAGTTCTTCGAGCAGGGCTCGATCGGCGTCGTCTCGAAGTCGGGGACGCTGACCTACCAGATCGGAAACGAGCTCAAGCAGGCGGGCCTTGGGAACTCGAGCATCGTCGGCATCGGCGGCGACCCGATCGTCGGCTCCGACTTCATCGACATCCTCACCCTCTTCGAGCAGGATGACGAGACCGAGCTGATCGTGATGGTCGGAGAGATCGGCGGCGACGCCGAGGAGCGCGCCGCCGAGTTCATCGCCGAGCACGTCTCCAAGCCCGTCGTCGCCTACATCGCGGGCTTCACCGCTCCGCCCGGCAAGCAGATGGGCCATGCCGGGGCAATCATCTCCGGCTCCTCGGGTACGGCGGAGGCCAAGAAGCAGGCTCTCGAGGCCCAGGGCATCCGGGTCGGCAAGAGCCCGACGGAGACGGCACAGCTCGCCGCAGAGACGATCGGCGCGAAGGCCTAGCGCCGGGCGGGCGCGCTACCTGCAGGGTCAGAGGGTCCAGTGGGGCGGACCGGCGCGCGCCCTTAGGCGGTCTGGCGCGAGGCGCGGCGGCGGAGCTTCGCGCGCGCCCGGGCGGCGCGCTTCTGCTCCTCGCTCTTGGTCAGCGGCCTGTTGCGAGGGCGCTCCGGTGTCGAGGCCTCGGCAGGTGCGGGCTCGGCCTGTGCGGGCTCGGCCTCGGGCTCCGGCGCCGGAGCCTTGGCCCGAGGCGGGGTCGCTGGCCCGGTCCTGCGCTTGATCTGCGACTTGTCGAGGTCGCCGCCGAGCAGCTCCTTGGCCGCGCGCACCGCCTCCTTGGGCTTCAGGTAGGTCACCCAGGAGACGATCTTCCCGTAGTCCACGACCCAGAGGCCACCGAAGCGGCGATCGATCGCCACTCCGTCCTTGGGCTTGCCCCGCTCTCGGCAGATCGCGACCACCTTGCCGGGCCCAACCTCGGCGATCTCCTCGACATCGAAGCGGTAGGACTCCCAGCTGTCGAGATAGCGCCGCATGGCCCGCTGCACGTCCTCGTGTTTCCAGACGAGATCGCCGTCGGGCCTCGAGGCCCGCTCGTCCCAGCGGATCAGGGGATCGGCGAGCGCAAGCGCGATCTCGCAGTCACCGTTGCCGTAGGCCTGCAGCGCGATCCTCACCAACTCAAGCGACGCCGGCATCGACCAACAGTATTGCCGACGCGTCGGGCGCTCAATTTCGAAATTCACCGGACCGAGGCGGCATCCGTGCCGGTCGGTGCATCCTGCTGATAACGCGGCCTTCATCCCCGCTGGAGGCGGAGTATTTCACCGTTCGTATACTCGATGTGCCGATGGCCGAACGTACGATCAGCTTCGCTCGGGGCGCGCCAAGTGCCGACATCCTTCCGCATGAAGCCGTGCGCGAGGCTGCGGCGCATGCCCTCGAGTCCGACTGGGAGAAGGCGCTCAGCTACGGCACCGGGCGCGGCCATCCCGGCCTCTGCGAGTGGATCGCGGAGATGCACCGGGTCGAGCCCGAGCGGGTCATGGTGACCAACGGCTCGATGGAGGGCGCAGCACTGCTCTTCCGCCATCTCGTCTCAAAGGGCGACCGCGTCGTGGTCGAGCAGCCCACCTACGACCGCACGCTGCTCCTGCTCCAGCAGGCCGGCGCCGAGCTCGTGGGCGCGCCGCTCGAATCGGACGGCGTCGACCCGTCGGCGATCGAGTCCGCCTGCGCCCAGGGCGAGGTGAAGCTCGCCCACGTCATCCCGAACTTCCACAACCCCGCCGGCTGCACGCTCTCAGTGAAGAAACGGAGCGCCCTGGTGAAGCTGGCGGCCGACAATGGCTTCACGCTCTTCGAGGACGACCCGTACCGCCTCATCTCCTTCGACGAAGCCCGTGGAGAGACCATGCTCGACATGGACGACGCGGACCGCGTGCTGCACGCGTCCTCGTTCTCCAAGTCGGTCAGCCCCGGAGTGCGCGTCGGCTACCTGGTCGGGCCGGCCGAGCAGATCGCGACCCTCGCCAAGCAGGCCAACGAGCAGTACATCTCGCCGAACATGCTGGCCGAGTCGATCGTCTTCGAGCTCTGCCGGTCGGGCGGGCTCGACGAGAACCTGGAGGTCGTGAACGCGGCGCTCCGCGAGCGGCGGGACGCGCTGGTCGAGGCGCTTCACGAGCAGATCCCGGAGGCCGAGTTCGTCGTGCCCGAGGGCGGCTATTTCCTCTGGCTCGACCTGAAGGACGACGTCGACAGCAAGGCTCTGCTCGCCCAGGCGAAGGAGGAGGGCGTCACCTTCGTCGCCGGCCCCGACTTCATGCTCGACGGGGGCTCATCCAGCCTGCGGCTCTCGTTCGCCCCCGTCCCGGCGGACGAGGTCGAGGAGGGGATCAGGCGTCTCGCCCGCGCTCTCGAGCGCCACCGGGCGACGGCGAAAGCCGCCTAGGCGCCGCCTGCGGGGCCTCAGCTCGGCCGCGAGCCGCCAAGCCGCGACTTCGAGCTGCGTCGATCACGCACGGCAAGCAGACGGAGCGCAATCTTCTTCCCAAATAGGTAGGGACGACTCTGGCCGCGGATCCACCGCGGCCCGAACCGCTCGGGAACCTCGACGGCGGGAGCATCGCCCACCGTGGACACGGAGCGCAGCTCGACGCGTGAGCCCCGGAGAGCGGCGAAGCAGACCCGGTCCCTGGGCCGCGCCATGGCGGGCACTCCGCACTCGAGCACCGAGGTGAATCCGGCGCGCTGGAGCGCGTTCAGTAACGACGGGGGCGTCGGCCAGAAGCTCTTCTCGTTGTCGAGGGAGGCCCAGAGCAAGCGTTCGCGCTGCGCCGCCGAGGCATGCGAACTGTGCTCGGCGAAACTGATACCGCGGTACTCGTGTCCATCGTGGCGGTACACCTTCCGGGGGCTGAGGCCAACGTGGGTGTCCAGGATCAGCAGCGAGCCACAGACCTCAGCGAGCCGACCGATGAACGGAAAGAGATCGTCGGCGTCCAGGTGATAGAGGAGCCCGAGACAGAGCACGACATCGAAGGTCCCGTGCCGCTCCGCGCTCAGCTCCCGGACGTCCTCGACGCGAATCTCGAGCCGCTCGAGCCCCAGCAATTCGGCGGCGACCCGAGCCTTGGCGGCGTTCGTCTCGCGTCCCTCGATGGCGACCGCATTGGCTCCCTGAAGGGCGAATTCGATTGCGAACTGGCCCTCGAGCGCCCCGAGATCGAGTACCCGCAGCTCGGAGAGCGGCCGGCCGGTGAGGTCTGCGGCGAGCTGGACGACTCGCCGCAGTCGGCTCAGATCCGGGCCGAGCGAAGGGAATGTAGAGACGCCGTCGCCGAGGTAGACGTCGTGGGCCGTCCATTCGCCATGGCGAGCGGCGACCTCGCCCAGCCGTGCTCGAACCGCCTCCGGGTCCACGACCCAAACAATAGGTGACCCTGTGACGCGGCCGAAACCGTCCGCCTAGACCCGCTCTCCGAGAATCTCGCGCGCCCGGCGGTAGAGGTTCAGGTCCTCCGCCCGGGTGGGATACGGCTTGCGGCGCTGCTCGACGCGGTGTGCCTCGATCGCCCGCGCGATGGCGACCAGCCTGCGCTCGGCGAGGTTGCGATCGGTGATCAACGCCTTCGTGCTTGCTTCCATGTCCTTTCCCCCGTTTGTTGAGTGACTTACTCGACTAAGCTCGGTGGAGCGTAGCAAGAAGTCTTCGCCCCGAACCTGAAGCCGGGGCTAACAGCTCGTAAAGATGGGGGCCGACTTACCGGCCGTAGCGATCGGAGCTGATCACCAGCTGATCGGGGAGCGGCGGGCGAGGCTGGGGGGCGGGGTCGGCCCGGACGGAGACGGTCTCGGCAACGCTCTTCGAGACGACGTGCTCCCCGTCGTCGGAGCTCACCACCACCTCGTCGTCGCCGGAGCTCTCCAGCTTCCCGTTCAGCCCCGGATGGAGGCCGGTGCCCTTGAGGTAGTGAAGGATCTCCTCGGCCTCGTTCTCGAAGCGGAGGATGACAACGTCCGCACCGGGCTCCACGTCTGCGAGCAGCACGCCCTCCTCGCGGGCGCCCTCCACAATCGGATGGCCGTGCGGGCACGTCTTCGCGTCCCCGATCGCCGCCAGCATCCGCTCCTCGAGGACCGGCGACATGGCGTGCTCGAGCCGCTCGGCCTCCTCGTGGACCTCGTCCCACGGTATGCCGAGGACATCCGTGAGGAAGCGCTCGATCAGCCGGTGGCGGCGGACGATGGCCTGGGCCTCGCCCCTGCCCCGCTCGGTGA
Source organism: uncultured Solirubrobacterales bacterium (assembly GCA_963774305.1). Taxonomy (GTDB): domain Bacteria; phylum Actinomycetota; class Thermoleophilia; order Solirubrobacterales; family 70-9; genus DASUPK01. Next base: position 128,202 of record CAVZEM010000010.1, read on the forward strand.
AGGTGAGGGACTTGTCATCGGCGCGCTCGACGTAGCCATCGCCTTCGAGCCGGCCGATCATCTCGTGGACGGTCGGCGGTGAGAGCTGCATCGCGCGAGCGATGTTCGCCCCGTTGATCTGCAGCCCGGCCTCCTCGAGCCAGAACATCGTCTGCAGGTACTCCTCCTCGGCGACCGTGGCCTGAGCCATGGTCTGAGCCTACCGGGACCGGCTTCCCCGCTTCTCGAGCGACCGGCGCAGCGCCTCGAGTCGGTCGTCCCACTCGGCGCTCACCATCTGGATCCAGTGGGCCGCCTCGTCGAGCGGTTGGGGCCGGAGCTTGTAGTGGGTCTCGCGGCCGACGCGGGTGGCACTGACGAGCTCGACGCCCTGCAACGCCGAGAGGTGCTTCGCGACAGCCTGCCGGGTCATCGGCAGTTGCTCGGCCAGGCCGCTGGCGGTGACGGTGCCGCCCCGCGCGAGCCTCTCGACGACCCGACGGCGGGTCGGATCCGCGAGGGCGGCGAAGACGCCGTCGACGTGTCGGTGTGCGGGTGCCCTCAAGCGACCGGCGCGAATCTCATCGCGCGGTTCAACCGAGCGAGGCGCGGGCCCCAGCCGCCCGCAGCCATCGCGGTAGATCCGGCGGCGGTGTTTGTGGCCGTCGAATGTGTCGGGGTCTCGACCACCGTCACGCGGCTGCCGCCTGGGAGGGCCTCGATCGTGAACTCCACGAAGCTCTCGCCCTCGCCGGGCCGCGACCAGGTGAAGGCGAACCTCTCACCCTCCTCGACCGTCTCGACGGTGCCGGTGCGCCGGTCATCGCCGTCACGGACCGCGATCTCACCACCCTCGGTGGGATCGAGCTCGACCTCGGGCGCCATCCACTCCTCGAGGCGGTCCTCGTCTGTGAGGGCCTCCCAGACCTCCTCGGGGCTGGCCTCCACCATCGTCTCGCGCTCGACCCAGGGCGTTCCCTCGTCCGCCTCTGGTCTATCTCGCAACTTCATGGTTGCTTATGCTACCGTGCTTTATGCAACCTATTGGTTGCGTTAGAGAATTCCTACTCCGGACCAGGAGGTCGCCAATGCCGATGGTTCCGATGGTGGTGGAGCAGAGCGCCCGCGGCGAGCGCTCCTTCGACATCTACTCCCGGCTGCTCGGCGAGCGCGTGGTCTTCCTCGGCTCGGCGATCGACGATCAGGTCGCCAACCTGATCGTCGCCCAGATCATCCACCTCGAGTCGGAGGACCCCGACAAGGACATCTCGCTCTACATCAACTCCCCGGGCGGGGTCGTCCACTCGGGCATGGCGATCTACGACGCCATGCAGTTCGTCAAGCCCGACGTGCGGACCATCTGTTACGGGATCGCGATGTCGATGGGTGCGCTGCTGCTTGCCGGCGGGGCGAAGGGCAAGCGGATGGCGCTGCCGAACTCGCGGATCCTGATCCATCAGCCGAGCGGCGGCTTCGAGGGCGTCGCCTCTGACATCGAGATCCACGCCAGGGAGACGCTCGACCTCCGCGACCGCCTGGACGCGATCTACGCGAAGCACACCGGCAAGTTCAAGAAGCAGGTCCACGAGGACATGGACCGCGACCGCTTCTTCAAGGCAAACGAGGCCGCGGAGTACGGGCTGATCGACCGGGTCATCGAGCAGCGTGAGCTCGAGCTGAAGCGGACCGGCTTCGCCGCGCAGAACGGCGGCTAGCCAGAGCCGCGCTCGGCCAGGATGCGCTCCACGTCCTCGAGCACGCGCCGGAAGCCGCGCGCCAGGACCGGCTGCCAGACGAGCTCCTGGAGACCGCCGATAACCGGGGTCCGAACGCTGAAGCTGGAGCGCCAGTCCACTCTCGTCGCATCCCCGTCGGGTGTCAGCGTGATCTCTCCGCCACGATGATCGAGGGGGACGTTGAGCTTCACGATCAGGTAGTCGAGCCGGGTCGGGCTCTCGTAGGCGGTGATCTCCTCCTCGAAGCTCAGCGGGCGCACCTTGACCCGGCGAAGCGCGCCCACCCCGTTCGGCGGCGGCTCGCCCTGGCGGAGCAGCTCTGAGCCGTTGATGGGACGGAACCGGTCGTAGTTGGCGTGATCCGCAAGCAGATCGAAGATCGGCTCGGGCGGCCCTGGAATCGTCCGGCTGACGTGGACGGCTCGCATCAGGCGCCCGCCAGCGTCGAGACGACCGCCTCGTAGACGCCGTCTCCCATTCGCCCCTCGGTCACGGTGACGTTGTGGCGGCCCGCGATCGCCTCCCGCAGGGCGGGGTCCCGTTCAGGCCCGTTCGCCGGGACGAAGAACCGGCCGACGACGTCGGCGACCGCGAGATCCTCGATCGAGTCGCCGATCGCGATGCACTCCTCCGGCGCGTAGCCGCGGGCGCGCATGTGGAAGACGACGGCGTTGGCCTTGCTCGCCGCCTCGGGAAGCAGGTGATAGGCGTGCGCCGGGCCCTCGATCCCGTCCATCGGGGCGAAGATCGCGCCGTTGTCGATCATCCGCAGGCCGGTGTGACCCCGCTCCGCAAGCAGCCGGTTGGCCTCGTCGACGTCGATCTTTCCCTTGAAGAGCAGCGAGAGCTCGCGCTGGCGGTGCCAGGGGCTGTGCCACTCGAGGCGCCCGGCGAAGTGCTCGAAGAGCTCGTCCGGGATGCCGCGATCCACCATGGTCTCCGCGAGGGTCTTGCCGGGTTCCGCCTCGGCGTCCCCCACCAGCAGAGTCTTCTCGCCGTCGATCACCACGGCGCAGCCGACCTCGTAGATGTAGGAGCGCGAGCCGATCAGCTTCGCGTCCTCCACGACGGAGCCCTCCCGCCGGCCAGACTTGATCACCACCTCGACGTCGGCGCGGTGGCAGGCCTCCAGCGCCCGGGCCTGGAGCATCGAGAACTCGCCGTCGGCGTCGCGGAAGAGAGAGCCCCAGCGGCCGAGCAGGGTCCCGTCGAGATCGGTGTAGACGCAGCGGAGGGCCACGGGGCGCAACCGTATTGGGGTTTACCGTTGAGGCGTGTCCCTGGAGTGGAAGCTGGACGACCGCACGCTCGAGCTCGAGCATCCCGTCGGCGCCGGGATCGTCAACGTCACGGACGACTCGATGTTCGAGGGAGCCCGCAGCGGGACGCCTGAGCGGGCGATAGAGGACGGGCTCGCGCTCGCCGAGGCGGGTTTCGAGATGCTCGACGTGGGCGCCGTCGCCGCGCGCAGCGGGCCGCCGGTGACCGCCGAGGATGAGGCCGCGCGCCTGGTTCCCGCCATCCAGGGGCTGGCCGAGCGGACCGATCTGCCGGTCTCCGCGGACACCTTCTCGCCGGAGGTCGCCCGCCGGGCGCTGACAGCCGGCGCGGTCGCGATCAACGACATCGGCGGTGGATCGGACGAGATGTTCGAGCTCGCCGCCGAGTCTGGCTGCGGGCTGGTGCTCATGCACATCGAGGGCCCGCCGCGCCAGGATCGCCCCACTCCGCGCTACGACGATCCGGTGGACCATCTTCGTGACTGGTTCTCCGCCCGGGTGGAGAACGCGCTCGCGCGCGGCGTATCCGAGGAGCAGATCGCGATCGACCCCGGCCTCGACTTCGACCTGTCGGTCGCCGACGACCTGGAGATCCTGCGCAGGCTCACAGACCTCCGGGGGCTCGGCCGGCCGCTCTACGTCTCGTTGTCGCGCAAGGACTTCCTGGGGGCGATCCTGGCCGGCTCCTGGGAGCAGCGGCTGCCCGCCGCCGAGCGGGAGTGGGCGACCGCCGCCGCGACCGCGCTCGCCGTCAGGGGCGGTGCGGACATCCTGCGCCTCCACGATCCGAGCGCCCTGCAGGCGATGCGGGTCGCGGCCGCGATCGAATCGAGAGGGGCGACGGTTGTCTAGCGGCACCGCGGTGGCCGGCGGAGCCTGGGAGCCGGCGCTCGGCCCGGCGCGCGAGGACGGGCGCCTGGTCGCGGAATCGGCCGAGCCGGCGACGATGGCCAAGCTCGCCGACCTGCCCGACTCGCTCGACCCGGCGCTCGCCGAGGCCCTCTCGGCGGCGGGAATCGAGTCGCTGTACTCACACCAGGCGGCGGCGTACGAAACGGCTCGCCGCTCCAATCTGATCCTGACCAGCGGCACCGCGTCGGGCAAATCTCTCTCCTTCAATTTGCCGGTGCTCGACGGCATCGCACGAGAGCCCCTCCGGCGGGCGTTCTACCTCTATCCGACCAAGGCGCTGGCCCAGGACCAGGCCCGCAAGCTCGGCGAGCTCCGCCCGCCCGGGCTCCGGGAGGCGATTTACGACGGCGACACGCCCCGCGAGGACCGGCCGGGCATCCGCCGCCGCGCGAACCTCGTCCTGACCAACCCGGACATGCTCAACGTGGGGGTCCTTCCCCACCACAAGCGCTGGGGCGACTTCCTCGCCAACCTCGGCTGGGTCGTGGTCGACGAGGCCCACACCTACCGCGGCGTCTTCGGCTCCCACGTCGCGAACGTGTTGCGGCGGCTGCGGCGGGTGGCCCGAATCTACGGTGCGGAGCCGCGATTCGTGCTGGCCTCGGCCACCATCGCCAACCCGGGCGAGCTCGCCGAGCGGCTCACCGGGCTGCCCTTCGAGCTGCTCGACGACGACGGCGCCCCTCGAGCCGGCCGCGAGATCGCGATGTGGAACCCGCCCGTGATCGAGAAGCACACGATGACGCGCCGCTCGCCGGTGTCGGAAGCTGCAGACCTGCTGGTCGAGCTGGTCTCGCGCGGCGTGCGGACGATCTGCTTCATGCGCAGCCGGCGCGGGATCGAGCTGATCAACCGATTCGCGTCCGACGAACTGGCGAGAAGAGGCCAGGGCGGCCTCGCCGACCGGATCGCGCCCTATCGGGCCGGCTACACGCCGCAGCAGCGCCGGGAGATCGAGGCCCAGCTCTCCTCCGGCGACCTGCTCGCCGTGGCGGCCACCGACGCGCTGGAGCTGGGCATCGACGTCGGCGAGCTCGACGCCGCGATCTGCGTCAACTTCCCCGGCACGGTGGCCAGCCTGCGCCAGATGTGGGGCCGCGCAGGCAGGCGCCGGCGAGGCCTCGCGGTCTACGTCGCCGGCGAGGACGCGCTCGACCAGTTCTTCTGCCGCCACCCGGATGAGTTTCTCGAGCGGCCGGTCGAGGCCGCGATCCTGGACCACCGCTCCGAGCAGATTCAGATGCAGCATCTGGTCGCCGCCGCCTACGAGTCGCCGCTGGGGCCCGACGACGACGAGGTCCTCGGCGAGGGGTGGCAGCAGCGGGCCGAGCAGCTCGTCACGGCGGGAGAGCTGCGGCGGGGCCGGGGCGAGCGCTACCTGACCCGCACCGGCGACTTCGTCGCCGGCCGGATCGCCCTGCGCTCGGCGTCGGCCGACAGCGTCGCCGTCGTCGACTCCACCTCGGGCGAGATGCTGGGCAACGTGGAGGCGGAGCGGGCCTTCTCCACGGTTCACCCCGGCGCGATCTACCTGCACCTCGGGCGCTCCTACCAGGTGGTCGAGCTCGACATCGGCTCCCGGCGCGCGATGGTGAAGCCCTTCGAGGGCGACTACTACACGCAGGTCAAGAAGGAGACCGAGGTCTACGTCGAGGGGATGGAGAGACAGCGGCAGACCTTCGGTGTCGAGCTCAGCTTCGGCACCGTCTCGGTCTCGGAGCAGGTGATCGCCTACCAGCGCAAGCGGCTCGGGGACAACAAGGTGATCGACATCGTCTCGCTCGACCTGCCCGAGCAGGACTTCGTCACCCAGGCCCTCTGGTACGTGATCGGCGACCGGATGGCGGCAGCGCTCCCCACCGAGGTGCTGCTCGGCGCGCTGCACGCCTCGGAGCACGGCCAGATCGCGGTCCTGCCGCTGATCGCGATGTGCGACCGGTGGGACATCGGCGGACTCTCGACCAACATCCACCACCAGACCGGCTCGCCGACGATCTTCATCTACGACGGCCACCCGGGCGGCGTCGGGATCACCCGGCGCGGCTACGAGGAATTCGAGCGGCTCGTCTCGGACGCGGACCGGCTGATCCGAGAGTGCCCCTGCGACGACGGCTGCCCCTCCTGCGTGCAGAGCCCCAAGTGCGGCAACCTGAACGAGCACCTCCACAAGGGCGGCGCGCTCGAGCTGATGGGGCGAATGCTCGCCGAAGGACTCAAAGCAGCGACCGGGAAGCGAGGCTCGGCGTGACCGACGACAAGCTCGACCAGGCCCGCCAGGTGATGCGGAGCTTCGAGATGGGCGACGAGTGGCTCGATGCGATCGATCCCGAAGCGCCCGAGTGGGTCAGGGAGTGGCAGGAAGAGTCGATCCGGGCCTATAGAGACGCCGACATCGACTGGGTGCTCGAGCAAGCGGACCCGGAGGTCGAGATCTCACAGCCCGTCGAGATTCCTGATGCGCGGTCATACCACGGCCACGACGGCATGATCGAAGCCCTGCTCGACTGGCCGAACCAATGGGAGAACTTCCGCGTCGAGCCGAAGCGGATCTATTCCCCGGGCGCCGAGCGGATCATGGTCGAGGCCGTCCACCGCGGCCGCTCTCGGACGATGGGGATCGACGTGGCTGCCGAGATCGTCTGGCTCTTCACGTTCCGCGACGGACGAACCCGTCGTTGGCAGATGTTCATGACCGTCGAGGATGCGCTTGCGGCGGTGAAAGACCCCGGCTCGTGACCCAGCCTCTGGGCAGTCAGCAGGCTCAGGGGTCCTGCAGCGAAACCTGAGCCGCCTCCAACGCTTCAGCCTTGGTGGGAAACCCCTGAAGCCGCACGATCATCCCGGCGCGGAACCAGAAGACATCGGTCTCGTCCGCCTCGATTCGGAGATCGCTGCCGCGGCCGAGCGCGACGATCTTCGTCTCGACCACGACCGCATGGCCAAGATCGACGATCTCCCGCGGTTCCCACCGGAGCTCAGCCCACACCTCCTGCAGCATGCGCCAGAACTCCTTCGTCGACTCCCGGCCGCGGTAGGTCGTCGGATCGGGCACGTCCGTGCGGCCGTGAAGCTCGAAGCCAGGCGCCAGGCTCGCCCAGAGATCCGGCGCCGCCTCCTCGGGATCTACGAACTCATCGCCGCTCCGGTCGATCGAGTTGATGACCTCGTAGTTGCGTCGCACGAGTGCGACGTTCTCCTCCGACACCGTCCCAGTATCCCGCTCACAGCTCCGCGCACCTGCGACACTCGCGCCGATGGCGCAGCGGGTGCAGATCTCGGTGATCGGCGCCTCCGAGGGCGAGGAGGAACTCCTCCGCGAGGCAGAGGAGGTGGGACGCCGGATAGCCGAGGCGGATGCCGTGCTCATCTGCGGCGGGCGAACTGGAGTGATGGAGGCGGCCTCCAAGGGCGCCTCCGAGGCCGGCGGCACGGTGGTCGGCGTCCTCCCCTCACTCTCGCCCGCGGACGCGAATCCGCACGTCACCCACGCGATCGCCACCGGGATCGGCGAGGCGCGGAATCTCGCAGTGGTCGCCTCCGGGCAGGCCGTCATCGCGATCGGGGGCGAGTGGGGAACGCTCTCCGAGATCGCATACGCGCGCAAGCTCGGCCGCCCCGTCATCGCGATCCAGAGCTGGACGCTTCGCAACCGGGCGGGGACGGATCTCGGGATCGTGGAGGCGGAGACACCGCAGCGGGCCGTCGAGGCCGCGATGTGGGAGGCGACCGCCGAGCCTCAGCCGTAGCGGGCGCGCAGGGCGAGGATCGCGAAGGCGTGAGACCAGGCCAGCGGCGTGGTCGAGGTGGGATCTCCATCCACGGCGCTGACCCGCTCGGGCAGAGTTCCCTCCGGCGTCTCCGCCCTGTGGAGCTCCTCCAGGAGGCGGTCCGCGGCGCGGATCTCGCCGAGCTTCACGAGCGCCCAGGCCGACCAGGCCGTGGGCGCCGTCCAGACCTCGCCGGGCGTCCAGCCCTCGATCGGGGGAATGCCGTAGGGCATTGACTCGCGCGTGAGCCCGAGGAGGGTACGGCGGACGGCGGCCCGCAGCCCCGGCTGAGGGAAGACCGTGGACGCCCAGGCCGCGGACGAGTCGAGTTCGGTCTCGCCCTGATCGCGGACCAGCCCGCGCGGCCCGAGAAAACGCTGCTCGATCTCGGCAGCGGGGGCACCTGAGACGATCGCGTTCCCGAGCAGATCGCCGGTGACGTTCTCTCCGTAGTCCTGGCGGTCGCGCCACGGGCCGGGATCCATGGGATCCAGTCCGGTCGCCCGCTGGGCGCGTCCCACCCAGCCGGTCGGATCGCCGGCCTCGGGTCGGCCGGGAACCGGCTCCTCGTCCGGATAGAACCGGGCAGCCGCCTCCAGATCCAGTCCGGCGAGGTAGGCCGCCACCGTCCATGCCTCGGCTCCAAGCCCGGCCTGTTTCAGCGCGATGGCACCGGCGGCCGCGTCCCGCGGCCAGACGTAGTCCCAGCCGTCTCGCTCGCCGGCGATCATCGCCCCGCTGAGGGGATCCGTGAGTGCCACCAGGACCCGGATCGAGCGCCGATAGAGGCGCCGGGCCCAGGGCGGCGCGCCCGACCCCAGGGGACGGGTGTGGCGCCGAACGCTCGCCGGCGAGAACGGCCCCGACCGTACGACCCCGAAGTGCGGCGCGGGAACCGCGGTCTCGATCGGGGCGGGGGGCTGCTCGGAGGTCCCCGAGATCGAGGCGGCAACGAGGACCGCTGCGCCGACCGCCACGATGCTCCTGATCACATCCCGGACGCTAGCCTTTGCGCCCCCCGGCGAGGTAGCTCAGTTGGTAGAGCACACGACTGAAAATCGTGGTGTCGCCAGTTCGATTCTGGCCCTCGCCATCGCAACCCCCTCCGGCTCCCTGGTGCGCGTCCGCGCTCCTGCTTTCACGCGATAGCCGACAGCGCGGCTCACCGCCGCCAAAGTGACGCTTTGCATGGAATGTCATGAGGGTCCCGCTCCTCTGAACTGAAAAGGGGCCTCCGCCGCGCTCACTAGAACCGCGGTTGGCACTGCAGTCAAAGCGAGGAGAGGAGACCCGGCATGAACTATGTCGGAATCGATTGGGCCTATGGCCGCGCCGCCTTCTGCGCGATCGGAGAGAGCGGGGTGATCTCGGCCGAGGGGCTGATTCCCGCCAACGAGGACGGGCTCGCCCGGCTCGTCTTGGAGCAGGGCAGCGAGGTGAGGGCGGCGGTGGAGATGATGAGCGGCGCCGTCTGGGTGCGCGACCGGCTCGAGGCCGCGGGCTGGAAGGTCCAGGTCGCCCACGCCCGCAAGGTGAGAGACGTCGCTCCGCTGGCCTGCAAGACCGACAAGGTCGACGCCCGGGTGCTGGCCGAGCTCTGCCGCCGGGACCTGGTCCCCGAGCTCTGGCTTCCTTCGATCGAGGACCGGGCGCTCCGGGAGCGCCTTCGCCGGCGCATGCACCTGGTGAAGGCCCGGACCTCGGCTCGCAACCGGATCTTCGGACTGCTGACCCAGTTCGGGCTGCGGATCTCCCACGCGCGGCTTCGCAAGCCCGACTCAATGGAGCTGCTGGAGCGCCGCGGGGTGCCGGAGGTATGGCGCACCTCGATCGCGGAGCTGCTCGAGCTGGCCGCCGAGATGGACCGCCGGATCGACCTGATCGACCACGAGCTCGCTCCGATCACGCGCACCGACGAGCGGGCTCGCCTTTTGGCGACGATCCCGGGCGTTGGCCCGCTCTTGAGCCTCACCTTCGCCGCCGAGATTGGCGAGGTGGCGCGCTTTCCGGGGCCCGGCAAGCCGATCGGCTACGCCGGCCTGGCGCCGAGGGTGAGCCAGTCGGGTGAGCGCTCCGCGACCGGAGCGCTCTCCAAGGCGGGCTCCAGGACCCTGCGCTGGGCGGCGGTCGAGGCCGCCAACCAGGCCTGGCGGCCCTCCAACCCCTGGCACCGCAACTACCGCCGCATCTCAGAGCGCCACGGCAAGAACCCGGCGAAGTCGGCGGTCGCCCGCAAGCTCCTGATCGCGGCCTGGCACATGCTCTCGCGCCGCGAGCCCTTCAAACAACCTGCCTCGGCGAACTCCGGCTGCTTTCTGACCGCCTGACGGTCCTGCATGGAATTGAGCGGCCGAGGCAGCTCCCAGGAACGATCTGCGCCCAGAGCGCCGAAAGAGAAATGAGCACACCTCATCCACCAGCTGGGAGCGGCACGACAACACCGACCGACGGCGGGCGATCACCCCCTTGACAGCTGGGTCTTCTTCAAAGAGAAAGCGGCACTCCGTCGGGTCCTCGAGGTTGGCGATCATCGCTGTCGTCGTCTCCCTGATCGCAGCTGCAGGTTGATAGACGTACCTCGCCCCCCAGGGGGGATGTGTTGGTCGTGGGGCCGCTCAGTGAGCGTGCCGGAAGCCGAACAGCGCCGTGTAGGTCCCGGTGCCGGGGTTGTCCGCGCCCGCAGGGGATCCCTGGTCAACGCCGACCCCGATCTGGCGGAAGGACTTCGAGAGCAGAACGCTCTGGTGCTCGGCGCTCGTCATCCAGGCGTGGACGGTTGCGCGCGGGCTGCTCAGCCTTCCGGCCCCCCAGAAGAGGTCCTCTCCGATGCCCCAGGAGCTGGCGCCGATCATGTAGCCGGCGTTGGCCGCGCGGGAGGCCGGGGTTCCGTCGCCCCCGTGGGAGAAGAAGTTCTGGGCGACCATCGCGTCGGTGTGCGTCTGGGCTGCGACCCTCAGCGGGAGGTTGGCGTAAACGGGCTTCACGTGGTGACGGGCGCGGTTTCCGTTGATCAGGCAGGTCACCGTCAGTCGTGCCTGGTCGACCGTCAGCCGTGACGCGGGCAGGCGGCCACCTTGGCAGGCGAGCGCCGAGGGCGCCCAGGTCGCGAGCAGTCCGGCGATCACGAGTGCGATTACCAGCCCGAATTTGGGCGTGATTCGCGGGCGAACGATCTCCGGCATGGGCTTCTGATCCATTGCCGACCTCTCAGTCTTCGCGCTTCCGGGGTTAGCTGGCGGGCTCGCGCGGAATGAGTCGCGCTATACCTTCTATTCGGCAATTCGCCCTGGGACCTTGAGTCCCCGGCCCGCCGCATCAATGGGATAACGGCGGTTAAGCAGGTCTATGAAGCGCGAAGACAGCGATTCTGCAGTGCCACGACTCCTGGAAGGCCGGGCACTGCTGCTTTGCATGGAAAGCAGTAGTGCCTGGTCGGGTAGGCACGCCTACGTGTTGTGCACGGACTCCAGACCGAATGGGAACACCGATGGTGGGTGCGAGCGGGCGTGGAAGCCTGAACCGTGGAGACAGCCAAATGAGACGCCCACTATCCATCGCACTCGCCTCGCTCTTCGTCGCGGCGTTGGTAGCTCCCACCGCGCAAGCCGCCAGTCGCAGGTACTGGTTCGACGCGAAGCTGGGCCCCGTAACTTCGAGAATTTCCGTTGATGTCTTGTACAAGAACAACAAACGGCAGGGGCGCTACACGCCGCGCCAAGCCAGTTATGACGCAACGGTCTCGGTTAGCTGCAATCCGCCGGTGGCTGAGGCCTATGCCAGCACCGGCGGCTTCACCAAGCTGAGGAAGGGAAAGTTCACCTATTCGGACATCCGCTCGTACCCGGACTCGTTTGCGGTCACCGGCACCGCGACTGGCAAGGTTCTCAAGAAGAAGCCCGGGGTGAGGAAGCAGATGCGAGTGGACGGCTCGGTCTCGGTCCTCGATTACAGCTTTCCCGCCTATGGCTTCCACAACTGCACGAGCGGCGGGCCGGTCCCCTACTCCGCGACCCCCTGTCGTCCCAGCCCATACACCAACCCTCCTTACATCAAGAAGTCGCTGCCGGTCTGCTTTCAGGGATAGCCGCTTTGGACGAGAAACAGTAGTCCCGCTTCGCATGGAAAGCAGCACTCCGTCGAGAGATACTGCGTGGGCGATGTCGCAGGAGAACGTCGCAGTATCCGCGAGACAGGAACCGGGCCAGTGACCCCCTTCTGTCCACCTTCTTGTTCGCAGCGGGCACCAAGGGCATCCCTGGTCCGCTCCCTTGTGCGACAGCGGGTGTTAGAAGAGTGATGAGACGAGTACTGATCACCGTTTTCGCCTCGCTGCTCGCCGTGGCGCTGATTGCGCCAGCGGCCCAGGGGGCGACTCAGTTCCGACAGGTCCAGAGCGAGATGACGATGCCGGCTACCTCCCCCCAAACAGGCGTAGTTCAGGTGCCGGCGGGCAGGCTCACCCTCGACTTCGTCTTCAAGAACACGCGGGGCAACAAGAAGAAGTTCACGCCGCGACAACTGACCCGGATCGCCTTCGAGTCGGTGCCCCTCCGTTGTTGGAACGCTCCGGTCAACCCCACCGACAGCTCGGAATTCTTGCTCACCACGACCCTCGAGACGAAGATCCAGGTGGAGAAGGTTCCGCACCCAAATCCGAAGCCAGGCAAATACCTCTTCAGGTTCGCCTACAGCTTCCCCGCCTTCACTGGCACGATCAATGGCACGATTAAGAAGGTCACTAACGCGCCCAAGCCGCGGACTCCAATGGCTCAAGGTGAGTTCATCATCGAGGACCTCGACGCCGGCCCCAACCAGTGGAACTGTGAGAGCTCTCGCAGGAACTGGGGAGGCCCACTTCCGGCCCCCTGACCAAGGCGGATCCTGCCGATCTACCTCGAAGCCGCCGGGTTGTCGGAGTAGCCGCTTTGGACGAGAAGCGGCGCTTGCATGGAAAGCAGCACTTTCACCAGTGCCGTTCGCTCGATGCTAGATGGGCAGCAAGTTGGCCTTGGCGAACCCGGAGTTCACCTTTCACCTCAAGGGAAGCGTCCAGGCGGACCTGCCCGCCGTAGGGCGCCCAATCATCGACCAGGCGAGCGCAGAGAGGTGATCGCCGGGATCCGTGAGGAGCTCGGCCCCGGGTCGGCCGACCTCGACGAGTGGGTGGCGCGCAGCCCGCTCGTCGAGGTCGAGTTCCGCTAGCCGCGCCGAATCAGCAGCTCGGCAGGTCCGGCGGGAAGGACGTTCCGAACACGTTCTTCGACCAGCAGTTGCCGTCCCCGAACGTATCCCAGGCCAGATCCACCGCGAAGACGGCCGGCAGCACGGGATCGGGGTGGGCCCCGTTGCCCAGCACCGTGTTGTGGACGATGTGGTTGTTATCCGAGTTCGGATCGATGTCCTGCGAGATGAAATCGCAATCCTGAGGCGAAAGCTGCTGCGCAGCGCAGATGTTCGCCACCGCAATCCCGAAGGAGCGATTGCCCGTCACCTGGTTGTGGCGGACGCCGTTGGAGTCGGCGGCCACAAGCAGGATGCCGCTTCCTGACGGTACTTCGCAGACCAGACCGCTTCCGCAATTGTTGTCCTGGTTGTTGTTGCGGACCACGTTGTGCGTGATCACGTTGCCGCTGTTGACCTTGGCATCGAGGAACGGCAGCGTGAACGAGAGGATCCCGCCCGTGTTGTCGTGTGCGACGTTGTGGTCAGCCTTGACGCCGATGCTGTTCTCGATCTCGTAGCCGCTCACGTTCCCGGTCGCGACGTTGTGGTCCATCCGGGAGTTGAACGACTGCCCGATGTAGAAGCCCGTGTCCCGGGCGTCCGACGCGAACGAGTGGTCCACGCGGCCGTTGAACGAGTGCGAGGGGAAGATCGCGTACTCCGTGTTGTCCTGTGCCACCAGGTCGCTGATCCGCCAGCCGGAGACGCAGAAGAGCAGCACTCCGTCATCGGCGAAGCCCTGGACCGTTAGCCCGCGCAGCGTGGAGCCGTGGAGGCGCAGGCGGGGATCAGTCAGGCAGGACGGGTCGGGGGTGTTGCCGACGCCGATCCCAACGTTCTGGCCGCTCGTCCCCTGCAGGGTCACGGACTTGCCGTGCCCGCCGCCTTGGCCGATGATGCTGATGTCGTTCTTGTCGACTACGACCGCGCAGCTGTTGCTCGGCTCGGCCGGGCACGGTTGGCTGTCCTCGGTGTAGGTGCCAGGGGCAACCAGCACCGTGTCGCCGGGATTGGCCTGGTTGACCCCGGCCTGGATCGAGCCGCCGGGATGGACGTGGATCACCTTCGCTCCGGCTGCGGCCGGGATCAGCAGCAGCGCCGCAGTCGCGATGGCGGGAGCAATAAACCTGTAGCGCGCCATGGACCCTCCTTGGTCGATGCTCGCCTGATGGTCGTCCGTAACCCCCTGGGACCCTACCCAAATTTAATCTCGAGCGCCGAGCTGTCATTTCAGCCGTCGGAAAGTGCCGCTTCTCGTCCAAAGCGGCGTTTGACTAGTCGCAGACGCCTAACGGCACCGCCCGCCGACAAGAAAAGGGGGCCCTCATCAACGAGGGCCCCCTTTGATGTCTCGGTACTCGGGCTCGCTAGTAGCTGATCGTGGGACCCGGCCTGCATCCTCAGCGGGCGCTGGTCGCCGACCCCAGCGAGACCCGCGAGACCTGCGTGGGCCTCCGCACGCCGAGCCTCAGACCCCCGACGATCGCAAGCGCGGCGCCCGCGCCGATCGCCGCGTCGCCCCAGTCGAACGTGCTCGAGCCACCCGTGGCCGGGGGGGTCGCCGAAGCCGTCGAGACGCCGCTCGGTCCGTGGCCCGGAGGCGCGATCGCCGCGCCCGCCCCGGCGCCTGCCGGACGAGCGAGGGCCGTGGGCGTCACCAGCGCCATCGTCGCCAGCGCCGCCGCCAACCCGAGCTTCAGGCGCCGACGCCGGGAACGCAGCGCCGCCCTCGTCTTTGACTCACTCGAGAGATCCGTCATCTCCAACTCCCTTCTCCTCGCGGACGGGGCTCGCGCCGCTCGCCCATCGTCGACTCCGATCCTGATGGGCACATCTTCCCCGCCGGAAGTCCTCCCCACTGTGCGCGTCAGCACGTTGCGAGGTCCAGTGTGCTGAGTCGCACAGTGGCGGAGGGGACGCCTAGCGCCGGGCTTCCTCGTATGTCGGCCTCGACGTAGTACCTCGTGGCCGTCGTGCCTAGATCCTCGACGTTCTCCTGCGACATCGCCTACGCAGTATCTCGTGAAGACCGCTGCTTTCCATGCAAGGCGGCGGTTTCGAAAATCACACCTCTATGCGTTGAAGGGGGACAGAGATAGCGCTCGGCATCCCGGTGCTAAGCACGGATGAATCCAATGAGGGCGGGCGTAGCGTCGGGGATGCCTCCTGGGTGGTCCGAGATCCCCGTCGGAGACCGCCCAGGCAGGTTGTACGGAAAAGCCCCTATTACGAGGGGGCTTTTTCGCGTTCTCGGTCGGGAAGAGGACGCGCTTGGCGTTGGTCTGCTCGCCCTCGGCGTCCAGCTGTGGCTCGGCTGCGCGATCCTCATACACCGTCCACCGCTTTGCATGGAAAGCAGCGCCTTCGAGCTCGGCGTCCCATTCCACGTACTTGTCCGCAGGGCGGCTGGAGGGTAGGTTGGCTATCGCCGGTAAGGCTCTGTGAGCCACTTGTTTCCATCGCTGAGGAACTACCAGCGCGACTGGGTTCGCAGCGACGCGGTTGCCGGGCTGACGGTCTGGGCCGTGCTCGTGCCCTCGGCGCTGGCTTACGCGACGATCGCTGGGGTCCCGCCCGTCGTCGGCCTCTATGCGGCGCCGGCGGCGTTGATTCTCTACGCGGCTCTCGGCAGCTCGCGGCAACTGATCACCGGGCCATCCGCTGCCGCGGCGGCGCTTTCGGCTGCGGTTGTTGGGAACGCCGTAGCAGGCAACGGGGGGCAGTTCGTTGCGACGACGGCTGCGCTCGCAATCTGCGTCGGACTCGCCGCGTTGATCGCCGGCGTCTTGCGCCTCGGGTTTCTGGCGAGCTTCGTTTCCGAACCCGTGCTCAAGGGGTTCATCGTCGGCTTGGCGCTGACAGTCATGGTCGGCCAGATCCCGAAGCTGTTCGGAGTCGAAACCGGCACCGGTCACTTCTTCGAGAGGGCCTGGGACTTTCTGAGCAACATCGATGAGACCGATGGCACCACGCTACTCGTCGGAATCGGATCGCTCGCCGTGCTGTTCGGGGTTCCTCAGATGGCACCGGTGATCCCGGGGCCGCTGGCGGCCGTGGTCCTGGGAGTCGGCGCCGTTGAACTCTTCGACCTCGACGCCCACGGGGTGGCGATCGTGGGCTCCATCGACCCCGGCCTGCCTTCGCTGTCAGTCCCGGACGTCAGTCTCGACCGCTTCGGGGGTCTAACAGCTGCAGCTCTGGGGGTGATGCTGATCGGTTTTGCGGAGAGCCTGGGGACCGCCAAGACCTATGCCCAGCGGGACAATCGGCAGATCGACCCGAACCGTGAGCTGATTGGCCTCGGCGTGGCGAACCTCGGCGCTGGGATATCCGCGGGGTTCGCGGTCAACGGAAGCCTGTCCAAGACGGCGGTGAACCGCACCGCCGGCGGGCAGACGCAACTCGTCGGGCTCATCGCCGCCGGTCTGACGATGCTCACACTGCTCTTTCTCACGGGCTTTTTCGAAAGCCTGCCCGAGGCGACCCTGGCGGCCGTTGTGATCGTCGCCCTGATCGACTTGATCGACTTCTCGACGCTACGCGACTTCTATCGGGTCTACAGCGTCCGGCTCGGCCGAGCCTACGGATTTGCGGCTCGGGCGGACTTCATTGCAGCGGTCGCCGCGATGCTCGGGGTGATGATCTTCGGAATCCTGGCGGGGCTGTTCATCGGCGTGCTGATCTCGCTCCTCCTGCTCCTCTACCGTGCCTCGCGGCCGCCGGTGACAGAGCTGGGGAGAGTCCCCGGCCCGAGTGGTCACTTCTCGGATCTCGATCGGCATCCGGACAACCGGCGTGTCGAAGGAATCGCGGTGCTGAGGATCGAGGGCGGGCTGTTCTTCGCCAATGCCGAGCCGGTTGCGCGTGAGATCCGCGGCACGGCGAGGCGCGCCGACGTTCACACCGTCGTTATCGACGCGGAGACGGTCCCGTTCATCGATGTGACGGCTGCGCAGGTCCTCGACCAGGTGGCGCGAGAACTGGGGGCTGATGGCGTCCGCGTGGTGATCGCCCGAAACGTCGGTCAGGTTCGCGATGTCATCCACGCCGCTCCGGGCGATTCGGTTCTTGATGCCGCGTATCCCACCGTCGACCAGGCTGTAAAGCACGTCGTCGCGGAGGGATAACGGGGCGCACCGTGGTCCCCGCTCGATCCGGTCATCCATCGCGCGGCGGATTGCTGCTTTGCATGGAAAGGAGCGCTCTTCGACCTGGCGCTCGCTTCTCGCGCATATGGGCACTAGCCCGGCGAGACCCTTGATCTTCCAGACCAGAAGCGCGAACCCAAATAGGATTAATGGAGGATGACGCAATTGGGCGAGTTGACCCTCGAGCTGAAGCGCGTCGTCCCCGCCGCTCCTTCGGTTGTCTTTGGGCGTTCAGCGCTGCAGACGAGCTTGCGGAGTGGTGGGGGCCGAAGGGCTTCACCGTTCCGAGCCTCGATTTCAAGCCCCGCGTCGGAGACAGCTACCGGATCGAGATGCAACCGGCTGACGGCGATCCTTTCTATATCACCGGGGAGTTCCGGGAGGTCGACCCGCCTGCCCGCCTCCTCTACACGTTCGTATATGAGGACCCAGATCCCGACGATGTCGAGACCCTTGCCGAGCTGTCGTTTCGGGATCTCGGCGAGTCGACGGAGGTCGTCTTCACTCAAGGTCCCTTTAAGACCGAGGCGCGCCGCGAGCTCCACCGGAACGGCTGGACGGACTCGTTCGACAAGCTCGAGCAACTCATCTCTCGTCGCTGAAAGGCGGGGAACGCGGTAGGCGCTGGGCTTCACCCTTCGCGTGAATGCGGGAGTCTTCGGCCGCCGGGGACGAGGACTTCGGAATAGCCGCTTTGGACG
>CAVZEM010000011.1:0-500700 GCA_963774305.1 uncultured Solirubrobacterales bacterium
CCCAGAGCGGGGCCGAGATGTCACCGGCGAAGCTGGTCACCCGATCGACGTGCGTCGGAAGCGCCATCCGGCCGGTCGTGCCGAGCTCGTACACGCCCGCGGTCTGGAAGCAGAGCTCGATCAGGCGCGGCGCCATCTCCATCGGCTGCTCGGACGGCTCGTGGTCGGGGGGCAGGTCGGGCGCCAGTTTCCCGAGCACGGCGCCGTCGCTGCGCCACGCTCGTTCGAGCACCTGGTATGCGGGACCGTGGAAGTAGGCGCGATAGACCGCATCGTGCTCGACGACCGGGCGATCGGGCGTCTCGCCGGGCCCGCCGCCGGCCGCGGGCGAAGCCGCCGGCACGTCGCTCGTGAGGCGCACCCGACCGGTGAAGTGGACCGTCTCCTGCTCGCCCTGCCCCTGGAGCTCCCGACGCCCGATCAACACGCAATCGGCGCACACCGTCCCGTCGCCGGCGTCGCCGCAGGAGCGCGCGGACCTCGATCGTGCGCGGCTCGTCCCGGTAGAACTTCACGGGGGCTAAGAGGTCGACGTCCTCCACCGCGACCACGTGCCACCCCGGCAGGAGCGCCGCCGCGGCCTCCGCGAACGCCTCGATCCCCATCACCCCCGGAAGTACCGGGATGCCGTCGATGCGGTGATCGTTGAGGAAGGCCTGCCGGCTCGGATCGAGATCGACAAGCACCCGCAGCCCCTCGCCGACCGTCATCGCGGCGATCCGCCCGGTCATCGGCCCCGGCGGTGCCGCAACGAGCTCGGTCGCCTTCTCAGGGTCGATGCCGCCGGTAGGGTGGCGCTCCTCGAGCATCAGCCCGAGCGAGCCCGCGACCAGCACCTCGCCGCCGGGGCCGGCCGCCGTCAGCTCGCGACGGACAATCGGCACGCCGACCCGAGGAGGCAGCATGTCGATGCCGGCCATCTCCATCATCTTCGGGATCGAGCCGCGGCTTGCCATCCCGATCTCGGCCCATGCCGTCCAGTCGATCGCGATGCCGCGGCCAACCGGCCCCCCGCGCCGCACCGACGAGATGCTCTTGCAGAGAAGGTCGTTGGCGGCCGAGTAGTCGGTCTGGCCGGCGTTGCCGAACCGACCCGCGATCGAACTGAAGATCACGGCCGTCCCGACCTCGGTGTCCCGAAGCGCGTGCAGCAGGTTGAACCAGCCGTCGGCCTTGACGTCGAAGACGAGGTCGTACTCCGCCTGCGGCTTGTCGGGCAGGAAGTGGCTGATCTCGAGCCCGGCGGCGTGAATGAGGACGTCGATGCGACCGTCGGCGCGAGCGGAGGCGACCGCCTCTCCCACCTGCGCCGGGTCGGTGAGGTCCACCTGGTGCCAGTGCGCGGTGCCGCCCGCTTCGCGAATCGCCTCGAGGGCGCTGAGCGCCGCCCTGGCCCGCTCGATCCGCGCCAGCTCGCGCTCGACCAGCTTCGGCGTCGGGCGCTCGCCGCGGTCCTTGATGCGCTCGGCGAGATCGCGCTTGAGCTGGTCGCGATCGGAGGCAAAGCGATCCAGGTCGGGATCGTCCGGGTCCGGCTCCGGCACGAGGTCGAAGAGGTGGAACGTGCCGCCCGACGCGGACGCCAGGTCGGCCGTGATCGCGGACACGATGCTGCCGGCCGCTCCGGTGACGAGGAAGGTCGTCTCGGCCGTGAGCTCGCGCGCGGGGTCGCTCGGCCGGGCGCTCCGCGAGGCCCACGGTCCACCGCAGCTCGTCCGCGTGGCCGACCTCGACCGCGCCCGGGTCGCGCAGGGTCTCATCGAGCAGCAGCTCCGCCAGCGCGGCGGTCTTGCGGCTGGGCGCGAAGTCGACGACCTTGACCAGCGCCTCATCGCGCTCGCGGGCCAGCGCCTTGGTGAAGCCGGCGACAGCGCCACCCATGACGGACGTCGCCCCCGCCGCGTCGTATCCGTGGCGGCCCCCGAGGCGCGTCGCCGAGACGAGGAAGGTGCCCGGGCGGGAGACCTGATCGGCGAGCACCCGCATGGTGGTCGCGAGCAGCTTCACCCGGGTGCGCAGTCCCTCATGCCAGCCGGTGGGATCGAGCGAGCTGAGCGGGCCTTCATGGTCCAGCGCGGGCAGCCAGTAGACGCCCTGGACCGCCCCCTGGGCCTTCCACTCGGCGAGCCGCCCCTCGAGCTCCTCGGCGTCGGGCTCGCCCTCGATCTCGAGGACCTCGACGTCGAGCTTGTGCAGGCGGCTGGCGAGCGCCGCCCCGACGCCGCCGCGGTCCGGCATCAGGACCACCCGGCTGCCCGCGCCGAGCTCGACCCCAGTGGGCACGCAGCGATCCAGGGGCGGGCGAACGAGGGGAACGGGCACGCGCCGCAGGAATCCCTGCTCCTCAGACGCGACCTCCGTCGCGGGCGCCTCTGCTCCCTCCGCCGCGGGCGCCTCGGGCGGCGCTGCGCCCCCGGCCCGCTCGCGAACGAACCCGACCACGTGGTTGAGGGTCGGGTAGTCGCGCAGCTTCAGGGTGTCGTCGAAGGGGATCTCGTAGGCCTCGCGGATCGAGGCGAACACCTCGGCCTGCTTGACCGTGTCGATCCCCAGGTCGGCCTCCAGGTCGAGGTCCATGTCGAGGAGGTCGCTCGGGTAGCCCGTCTGCTCGGAGACGACGGCGAGGACGCGCTCGGTGACGTCGTCGGGCGCTGGCGCGGCCGAGGGCTCCGGCCCTGCGGCAGCCGGCTCGGGCGCGCGGGCGGGCTCGGAGGAGGGGGCCGCGGCAGTGGGGGTCGGCTCGGCAGCGGGAGCCGGCGCCAGGGCCGGCTCCTCGGCGGCCGGCGCGACGCCGGATCGCTCCCTGACGAACGCGACGACGTGGTTGAGGGTCGGGTAGTCGCGCAGCTTCAGGGTGTCGTCGAAGGGGATCTCGTAGGCCTCGCGGATCGAGGCGAACACCTCGGCCTGCTTGACCGTGTCGATCCCCAGGTCGGCCTCCAGGTCGAGGTCCATGTCGAGGAGGTCGCTCGGGTAGCCCGTCTGCTCGGAGACGACGGCGAGGACGCGCTCGGTGACGTCGTCGGGCGCGGGCGCGGCCGAGGGCTCCGGCCCTGCGGCAGCCGGCTCGGGCGCGCGGGCGGGCTCGGAGGAGGGGGCCGCGGCAGTGGGGGTCGGCTCGGCAGCGGGAGCCGGCGCCAGGGCCGGCTCCTCGGCGGCCGGCGCGACGCCGGATCGCTCCCTGACGAAGGCGACGACGTGGTTGAGGGTCGGGTAGTCGCGCAGCTTCAGGGTGTCGTCGACGGGGATCTCGTAGGCCTCGCGGATCGAGGCGAACACCTCGGCCTGCTTGACCGTGTCGATCCCCAGGTCGGCCTCCAGGTCGAGGTCCATGTCGAGGAGGTCGCTCGGGTAGCCCGTCTGCTCGGAGACGACGGCGAGGACGCGCTCGGTGACGTCGTCGGGCGCTGGCGCGGCCGAGGGCTCCGGCCCTGCGGCAGCCGGCTCGGGCGCGCGGGCGGGCTCGGAGGAGGGGGCCGCGGCAGTGGGGGTCGGCTCGGCAGCGGGAGCCGGCGCCAGGGCCGGCTCCTCGGCGGCCGGCGCGACGCCGGATCGCTCCCTGACGAACGCGACGACGTGGTTGAGGGTCGGGTAGTCGCGCAGCTTCAGGGTGTCGTCGAAGGGGATCTCGTAGGCCTCGCGGATCGAGGCGAACACCTCGGCCTGCTTGACCGTGTCGATCCCCAGGTCGGCCTCCAGGTCGAGGTCCATGTCGAGGAGGTCGCTCGGGTAGCCCGTCTGCTCGGAGACGACGGCGAGGACGCGCTCGGTGACGTCGTCGGGCGCTGGCGCGGCCGAGGGCTCCGGCCCTGCGGCAGCCGGCTCGGGCGCGCGGGCGGGCTCGGAGGAGGGGGCCGCGGCAGTGGGGGTCGGCTCGGCAGCGGGAGCCGGCGCCAGGGCCGGCTCCTCGGCGGCCGGCGCGAGGCCGGATCGCTCCCTGACGAACGCGACGACGTGGTTGAGGGTCGGGTAGTCGCGCAGCTTCAGGGTGTCGTCGAAGGGGATCTCGTAGGCCTCGCGGATCGAGGCGAACACCTCGGCCTGCTTGACCGTGTCGATCCCCAGGTCGGCCTCCAGGTCGAGGTCCATGTCGAGGAGGTCGCTCGGGTAGCCCGTCTGCTCGGAGACGATCGCAAGCACTCGTGGCTCGATGTCGGCGCTCGCGGTGGGGGAAGGGGCGGGCTCGAACGCCTCGGCCGGGGAGTCCATCTCCAGGGCCGCGGGCTCGATCTCCGCCGGCGCGGAATCCGGTGCGGATGCGGGCGCCAGCCGCACGCCGGCCGGCGGACCCTGATCGACGATGCGGAGCCGGTGCTGGACGACCTCGAGCTGCGGCTCCTCGTAGCCGCTCATGCGCCTCAGCCATGCGGTCCAGGCGGCTCGATCGGCAACCCGGTAGTCGTGGCCGAGCTCGTCCGCATTGCGCCGGCGGCCGTCTGCGACGGGCGTCCAGCGCAGGAGCAGCATCGAGATCTGGGAGCCGAAGCCCGCCGCCAGCCGGAGCGAGTAGCGGACCGGGTACGAGCCTCCCCCCGAGAGGTTGAGCTGGCCCAGCTCGGGGTCGGGATCGCGGAAGTTGGGCACCGGTGGAACGACGCCGGTCTCCAGGGCCTTCACTGCGAGCACGTCCTCCAAGCCGACGCCCATGGGATGCCCGGTGAACCCCTTGACGTTCGCGATCACGATGCGGTCGGCGGCCTGGCCGAAGACGTCGCGCAGCGCGTGTATCTCCGCTGCCGCGCTGCCGCCGCGGGCGGGCGTGTAGGTCTCGTGCGAGACGAACATCGTCTCGCCGGCGATGTCCTCCCGGCGGAGCCCGCGGCCCTCGGCCTGCTCCACGAGCTGCTCCATGACGCCGCTGATGTGCTCGACGTCGAGCCGGGTGCCGTGAAAGGCGGAGTTGGCGGTCACCGAGCCGAGCACCTCGCAGATCGGCGTCAGCGCGCGCTCGCGGGCGGCGGCCGCGCTCTCCACCATAAGCCCGGCGGCCCCCATGCCGATGATCATGCCGTGACGGCGCTCGTCGAACGGCAGCGCCGCCTCCTCGACGACGTCGTCGGTCGCCGCCGCGCCGGAGGCGAGGAAACCGGCTCCGATCCAGCCCATCATGGTGTCCGAGGTGGCGTCGTCGGCCGCCACGATCAGCACGCGGCGGCACCGCCCGGCGCGGATCCAGTCCTCGGCGAGCGCGACGGCCTGCGTGGTGCTCGCGCAGGCGGAGTTGATCTGGGTGTTCGGTCCCCGGGCCCCGATCAGCTCGGCGAGCTGCGAGTGGCCCATCGAGAGGACGCGGAAGATGAACCGGCGGTCGAAGGTGTACCCCTCCTCCTCGAGCGTGTGCTCCAGGTCGTGAATGCGCCGCTCGACCTCGTCCAGCACCACCGGATCGGTGCCGTCGTGGTCGAGCATCCTCGCCCGCAGCGTCTCGAGCGCGGCGAGGCGCTCCCGGCGCATGTGGTCCGTGGTGTAGCGCGCCACCTCGTCGGCCATCTCCTCGAGGCCGGGGAACGCCGATGCGTAGATCACCCCGGTGTCGTCGCGCAGCTCGTCGGGGAGCGACCAGCGGTCGGGAAGCTTGGTGCCCTTGGTCGTGGTCTTGTAGCGCAGCACGAGCGGGATCCCGGCGTCGCGAAGCGCGTCGATGCCCACGGCGATCGCCAGCTGCGTGTCGTGCCCGAGCGCGGCCAGCCGCTCGTCGTCGACGCCGAACTCCTCGACCGGGTCGAACGCGCCGGCACGCCCGGCGAGCTTGATCACGGCCTCGAGGCGGTCGATCGTCTCGAACTTGGCGCCGCCGTCGTCGCCCTTGACCAACCGCGTGATGTGCTTGTCGAGCATCTCGCGGCGCAGGCGGCCCGGGATGACGTCGATTCCCTGCTCGCCGTTCAGGAGCCGGCCGATGTTCGCGTCGTCGAACAGCCGCTCGGCGCCGGGAAGCCCGAGCGCCGCGCCGGTGATCACCACGGGCTCATCCCCGGGCGCCTCGCCGGCGACGGCCGCCGGCGCGGGCTCGGGAGCCGCCCGGCCCCGGCCCTCCTCGGGGGCAAGGCGGGCGCGCGCCTCGCGCACGGGCCGCGAATGGGGCTGCGCCGTCGCGCCTGGCTTGAGCTCGACCGACTCGCGCGTGACCGGGTCCCGGCCGGTCCCGAGACCCGCACCCCACAGGCCGCAGAGGGCGTTGTTGAACGTCGGCACGTCGCCCTGCTTGGGGTGGTTGCTGGCGAGGCTGACGATCGCGTCGTCGCCCAGCACGTCTGAGGCGAATCCCTGAAGGGCGTGCTTCGGGCCGACCTCGACGAAGATCCTCGCGCCCTCGTCGTACAGGGTGTGCAGGCCCTTGACGAACTGCACGGGTGAGGCCACCTGGCGGCTCAGCATGTCGCGCATCTGCTCGACGGCGCCGTCTCCGGTGGGATAGAGCTTGCCGGTGACGTTGGCCACGGTTGGCAGCCGAGTGGGATGGAGGCCGAGCCGGGTGAGCATCGCCCGCAGCGGAGTGCTCGCGGGCGCGACGATCTCGGTGTGGAAGCCGTGGCTCACAGGCAGCGGGATCGCGGTGTGCCCTCGCTCCTTCACCGCCTCCACGGCGCGAGCGACCGCGTCGGTGGCGCCGCCCAGCACGACCTGGTGCGTCGAGTTGATGTTGGCGAGCACGACGTAGCCGTCGATCCCAGCAACGATCTCCTCGGCCTCCTCCAGCGGGGCCATGACCGCTGCCATCGCTCCGGGGTCGTCCACTCGGAGGCTCGCCATCTCGCGTCCGCGGGCGCTCACTGCCTCGAGCGCGTCCCCGAAGGCCAGGCCACCGGCGGTGACCAGGGCCCCGTACTCGCCGACGGAATGTCCCATCACCATGTCGGGGGCAATCCCGTACTCCCCCAGCAGCCGCGTGAGCGCCGTGTCGACGGTGATCACCGCCGGCTGCTGGATCTCGGTGCGTCGAAGCTCCTCCTCCGCGCGCGCCATCGCCTCCGGGTCCGCCGGGTCGGCGAAGATCAGGTCGGACAGGCGCCGGCCCTCGAGCAGCGGCGCCACGAGCGCGTCCGCTTCCTCGAAAAGCTCGGCGACCACCGGCTCCCGCCGGCGCAGCTCGGCGAGCATGTTCGCGTACTGCGAGCCCTGGCCCGTGTAGAGGAACGCCACCTTGCCTGGGGTGCCGCTGCCGCGGTGGATGCCGCGGCCGCGCAGCGCTGGCCACGCCGACGGATTGCCCGCTTGCAAGACTCGCAACGCCAGCTCCGCCTTCGCAACCAGGTCTGGGCCGTCGGCGTAGTCGATCGCGATCCGCTCCGGGGCCCGAAGCGCTTCGGTCGACGGCGGCGTCGGATCGAGATGGCGGCCCTGCCGCGCCTCCGCCAGCTCCGTGCGCAGCGCGTTGGCGAGCCCGGCCTCGTCGGCCGCGCCGAGCACGAGCGCGCCGCGCACGGGCGGCTTGCCGGACGCCGCCGGGGCAGGCTCGGCGGAGGGCGGGGGCTCGACCGGGACGGCGACCGACGAGCCGTGGCCGTTGGTGGCGTGACGGTCCGGCGCGTACTCCTCCATGACGATGTGGAAGTTGGTGCCGCCGAAGCCGAACGCGCTGACGCCCGCGACACGCGAGCGCCCGGCGGCGATGTCCCAGTCGCGGAGCTCGGTGTTGACGGCGAACGGCGACGCGGTCCAGTCCACGTTGGGATTGGGTCGCTCGAAGTTGATGCTCGGCGGCAGCACCTTGTCGTGAAGCGCGAGCGTGGCCTTGAGCATGCCCGCCGCTCCCGCGGCTCCTTTGAGGTGGCCGAAGTTCGACTTCACCGAGCCGAGGGCGATCGATCCACGCGGCAGCTGCGCCCCGGAGAAGCCCTCCATCAAGCTCTTCAGCTCGACCGCGTCGCCCACGCTCGTCGAGGTCCCGTGGCCCTCCACGAGGGTGCACTCCGCGGGCGACAGCCCCGCGTTCCGCCAGGCCCGCTCGATGGCGAAGCGCTGCCCAATCGGGTTGGGGGCGGTGATGCCCTTGCCCTTGCCATCGCTCGAGCTCCCGACCCCGCGGACCACGGCGTAGATCCGATCCTCGTCGCGGACGGCATCGCCGAGCCGCTTGACCACGAACAGCGCGCCGCCTTCTCCCATCACGAAGCCGTCGGCCCCCTCCGAGTACGGGCGGGTGCCGCTGGGGGATAGCGCGCCGATCGCGCAGAACTTGACGAACGTGTGCGCGCCCATGTTGCGGTCGATGCCACCCGTGATCGCGACGTCGAACTCGTGGGCGAGGAGTCCGGCGACGGTGGCGTCCATCGCGGCCAGCGCGGACGCGCACGCCGCGTCGGTCGTGAAGTTCGGCCCGTGGAGGTTG
This sequence comes from uncultured Solirubrobacterales bacterium, assembly GCA_963774305.1. Taxonomy (GTDB): domain Bacteria; phylum Actinomycetota; class Thermoleophilia; order Solirubrobacterales; family 70-9; genus DASUPK01. The sequence goes on from CAVZEM010000011.1 coordinate 8,333, forward strand.
AACAGGTTCGCGATCCGCCCGGCGAGGCAGTTGCTGAGCTCTCCGGGCATCGTGTCCTCGGTGATCTCGGGGAGCCAGCCCTCGAACTTGGCGTGCAGCTCGCCCTCGATCGCGGAGCGCACGTCCGCCGGCAGCGCGGCGAAGCTCGCGGTTTCCTCCAGCTCGCGCGCGAGGTCGGGGAACATGATGCGCAGCGCGGTCAGGTAGTGCTTCTCGCCTGACAGGGCGTTACCGATGATCACGGCAGTGCGATCGAGGTCGAGCGGACGATCCGGCCAGCCCGCGTCCATCAGCGCCATGCGGGCACAGGCGACGGCCCACTTGTGGGCGTCGTCCATCGCGTCGGCCACCGTGGGCGGGACCGGGAGCTTCCAGCCGAGAGGATCCCACTCCCATTCCCGCACCCAGCCTCCGATCTTCGAGTACGTGCGCTCCGGCGCCTTGGGGTCCGGGTCGTAGTAGAGGTCCGGATCCCAGCGCTCGGGGTCGACGTCGCTGATCGAGTAGCGGCCGGTGGTGACGTTGCGCCAGAACGCCTCGGCGTTCGGGGCATCGGGGAGGATCGCGCTGACGCCGACGATCGCGGCGGCGTTGTCGAGTGAGTCGGTCATGGCCGCATGCGCCCGTAGACGGCTTCCCTGACCTGCTCGAGATCGGCGAGCAGCCCGCCCTGGGCTTGGTGGATCGACGCGAGGTCGAGGCGGTGCTCGAGCTCGCCGAGGTCCCCGTCGGCTCCGGCCACCCAGCGCACCCCCTCGGTCGGAACGGACAGCGCGGCGTTGCGGGCGCTCACGCGGCTGGCGGCGGCCAGCGCCTTCGCTCGCAGGCGCCGCGACGCCTTCTCGTTCAGCTCCTTGTCGGCCGCCCGCTGCGCACGTCTGACGAGCGTGGCGGCGCCATCGACCTGCGCGATCAGGGCACCGAGGCGCATCAGGACATGCTGGTGGCGGGTCAACCGCTCTACCCTGGCGCGTTCGAGCAGCTCTGCGAGGGCGTGGTGGGCGAGTGCGGCGACGTCGGCGCCGACCGCGGGATGGTCGCCGTGGAGCGCCTCGAGCTCCCGCGCCTTCTCGTGGTAGTGATCGCCGCCGGACTTCATGTGCTCCTGCCAGCGGCCGCGCGCGATTGTGATCTCCATGATCTCCGAAGTGCCCTCGTAGATCCTGGTGATCCGAACGTCGCGCTTGATCTTCTCGACCATGTAGTCGTGGGTGTAGCCGTAGCCGCCGTGGGCCTGGATGGCCGCGTCGGCCGCCGCGTCACCCGCCTCCGTCGCGAGGTACTTGGCGATCGCGCCCTCGACGTTCAGCTCGCCCTCGCCGGCGTCCAGCCGCTCGGCCGTTTCCTCGATCGCCGCCCGCGACGCCTCCAGGGCGACCGCGTGGGGGACGATCAGCTTGTTCGTGTAGCCCTCCTTCTCCGACAGCGGCCCGCCCGCCTGGACGCGCTTGCTGGAGTAGAGGATCGCGCGGTCGAGCGCCGCCCATCCCGCGCCCAGCCCGAAGGCAGCCACCATCAGCCTCGTGTAGCCGAACACCTGCTGGGCCTGGACCAGGCCCTGGCCCTCGACGCCGCCGACAAGCCGGTCGGCTTCGACGTGGACCTTGTCCAGGAACAGCGCCGCCGTGTTGCTCAGCCGGATGCCGTGCTTGTCCTCGTGCTTGCCGTGAGTGAACCCCTCGGCGCCCGACTCGATAATGAACCAGCTCGGTCCGTCGGGCGCGAGGGCGAGGATCGTGTAGAGGTCCGCGACGCCTCCGTTGCTGATCCACTGCTTCGCCCCGCTGATCAGGTAGCCCGTCACCTTCCCGTTCTCCGCGACAGGCTCGGCGATTGTCTTCAGCGCCCCGAGGTCGCTGCCCGCCTCGGGCTCGGTGGCGCCGTAGGCGAACAGGACCCCCTCCTTGGCGATCCGGCTCATGTACTCGCGCTTCTGCTCCTCGGTCCCGCCGACCCGGATCGGATCGCTGCCCAAGAACGTTGCGAGCTCCGATGTCGCGAGGCCCACGTCGATCGCGGCCATCCGCTCGCAGATGCGATAGACATCGAAGGCGCCGCCTCCCATCCCGCCGTACTCGTAGGGAACGAACAGGAGCTGGATGCCAAGCTCCTCGGCGGAGGACATGCGGCGAACGAGCTCCTCCGGGAACGTGTCTTGCTCGTCGAGCTCGATCAGGAGCGAGTCCGGAAGCTCGCGCGCGGCGAACTCGTCGATGGATTTAAGCGCCACGCTCAACGTCTCGGCGTTGAGCTCGTTAGCCATCAGGCCTCCGACCTGGGGAGCACCAGGATCGGATCCGGACTAACGTCCTTGATAACGGCCTTGACGAAGGGCATTCCTTTCCCAACGAGCTAGAAGGAAGCCGCTCCCCAACGAGCTAGAAGGAAGCAGCTCGATTGCCAATGCTACCCCTTGAAGTTGAGACGGTCGACCCCCGATGAACATCGCGGTCGCGATCCGGCTGATGCCCAAGACGGGCGAGGAGCTCGAGGTTGACGAGAGCGGCACGGACATCGACCGCGAGCTCGTCGAGATGGCCATCAACGAGTTCGACGACCAGGCGCTCGAGGAGGCGGTGCTGCTCAAGGAGGCGACCGGCGCCACGGTCACGGCGGTCGGGTTGCGCTCCGACGGGATCGATGAGGCGCTGCGCCTGGCCTACGCGCGCGGTGCGGACAGGCTGGTGGTCGTTGAGGCCGGCGAGATCGATACCTACGACTCTCGCACGGGGGCGCTCGCGTTCGCCGAGGCCTTCCGCCAGCTGGAGCCCGATCTGGTCCTCACCGGCGTCCAGACGCCGACCGACGTGTTCGGGCAAACGGCGCCCTACCTCGCCGCGAACCTCGGCTGGCCGCAGGTGAACGTCGTCGTGGGTGTCACCCTCGCCGACGGAACGGCACGCGTGACGCAGGAGTACGCCGGCGGGCGCCTTGCGGTCCTGGGCCTCGACCTGCCGGCGATCGTCGGCGTGCAGTCGGCCAGCTCGCCGCCGCGCTACGTCGCGATGGCGAGGCTCCGCCAGGCGATGACCGAGGCGAGCACCGAGACCCTCAACGTCAGCGTCGACGCGCCCGCCGTGGCGTCGAGCATCGTCTCGCTCGCTCGGCCGACGCCACAGGCTCAGGCGACGATGCTCGACGGTGACGCGGAGGAGATCGCAGCGAAGCTCGTCGAGGTGTTGCGCGAACGGGGAGCTCTGTCCGGCTGATGGGCGACGTCCTCGCCTATCTCGAATCGCCCGTCAACGACCGGCTCCTAGGCTTCGCTCGCCCGCTGGCGGACGCCGCCGGAGGGGACCTGGTGGCGCTCGTCGCCGGCGTGGAGCCCGGCGGGAAGGACGCGAGCGCCGCCGACGTGGTGCTCGAGGCCGCGCACCCGGCGCTCTCGCCGTACCTGCCAGAGGCGCATCAGGCCGTCCTGGAGGCCGCCATCAACGAGCGCTCGCCCGACCTTGTCGTTCTCGAGAACACCACGGCCGGCCTGGATCTGGGGGCCGCGGTCGCTGCGGCGACGGGGCGTCCGTTCGTCGGCTACTGCGTCGAGCTGGCGGTCGAGGGCGGCGAGGCGCGGTCGGTCAGCGGGATCTACGGGGGACAGCTCCACGCCGCCGCCAACACGCGGCTTCCGGCGGTGTTCGCGATCAATAGCGTGGCCCTGCTCGACGCGCCCCAGGCCGCCGGGCGCGGCGAGCGGGCTGAGCTCGCGCCGCCGGCGAAGCTCGAGAGCCTGAGGACGACGTTCGTCGAGCCGGTGGAGCAACCCGACGAGGGCGTCGACCTGACGAAGGCCGATCGGATTGTCTGCGTCGGCCGGGGCATCGGGAGCAAGGAGAACATCGAGATCGCGGAGGAGCTGGCCGAGGCGCTGGACGCCGAGATGGGAGCGTCGCGACCCGTCATCGATTCCGGCTGGCTTCCCAAGGTGCGCCAGGTCGGCAAGTCGGGCGCGCATGTGACGCCGAAGCTCTACCTCTCGCTCGGGGTCTCGGGCGCCCCCGAGCACGTCGAGGGGATGCAGGGCGCCGAGCTGATCGTGGCCGTGAACACCGATCCGGGGGCAGCGATCTTCCACATCGCGCACTACGGGGTCGTGGCCGACCTGTTCGACATCGCCGACGAGCTGACGAACCTGCTCAGCGAGTGACCGCTATGCGGGCGCTGCCTGGGCGAGCGCTTGCTCGATCAGCGCCGTCAGCTCGGCAACCTCGAAATCGGCGCCCACGACCTTGGCGGCGTCCGAGTACATCGACAGGTCCTTCGGGCAGCTGACGAGGAAGTAGTCGAGGTCTCCCAGCGTCTGCGCTTCGCGGATCCGCTGCTCGCTGGGCCGTTCCGACGTCTCGCCGTCATCGCTCATCCAGATGCGGCCCCCGCCCGCCCCGCAGCAGAACGTGTTCGTCCCGTTGCGAGGCATCTCCACCAGCTCCGCACCGGTCGCCTCGATCAGCTGTCGTGGCGCCTCGGTGATCCGGTTGTAGCGCGCCAGGTAGCACGGATCGTGGTAGGTGACGCGCGTCCCGGAGAGCGGGGTTCGCAGCGAGATGGCCCCCTTCGCGACCAGGTCGGCGAGGAGCTCGGTGTAGTGGTAGACGGGAACGCTGAGGCCGAACCGGGGGTACTCGTTGCGCAGGGCGTTCAGCGAGTGAGGGTCGGTGGTGAAGATCGCCTCGAACTGCGCATCGGCGAGCACGCTCATGTTCTGCTCGACCAGCATCTCGAACAGCCCCTCCTCGCCGATCCGGCGAATGTCGTTGCCCGAGTTGCGCTCGCCCTCGTACAGCAACCCGAACGACACGCCGGCGTCGTGCAGGATCCGCGCCACGGACTGCGAGGCGACCTGGACGCGCTCGTCGAACGACGCGAAGTCGCCCACGAACCAGACGTACTCCACCGGCTCGCTCCGCGCGTCCGGGATCTTGAAGTCCAGGCCCTTGGCCCATCGGGCCCGAAGCCGCGCCGACTTGCCGTAGGAGTTGCCCTGGTTGCCGTAGTTCTCGAGCGTCTGCTGAAGGAGCGGATCCAGCTCGCCCTGATCGACGAGGTTTCGGCGCATGTCCACGATCGTCGGGACGTGCTCGATCCCCACCGGGCACGCCTCCACGCAGGCCATGCAGGTCGTGCACGCCCACAGCGCCTCCCCTGAAATCAAAGGCGCCGAGGAGCCGTCGCCGTTCCGCTGCTGCTCGGGGTGGTCGTACAGGCGATCCCGGATGTCCAGGATCACCTGCCGCGGGGCCAGCGGCGTGCCCGAGGCGGTGGCGGGGCAGACGGCCGTGCAGCGGCCGCACTCGGTGCACGAGAACGCGTCGAGCACCTGCTTCCAGGTGACGTCGGACAGCGAGGCCACTCCGACGAGACCCTCGGGCGGCGGCTCCAGGGCGGCGACGGGAGCGGCCGGCACGTGGGTCACCTCGAGCGGTCGCTCAGCGCCGCGGGGCGGGAGCTTGGCAAAGAACACGTTCGGGATCGCTGTGATGATGTGGAAGTGCTTGGACAGGGGCAACAGGCACAGGAACGCCAGCACGGTGAGGTTGTGCAGCCACCAGCCGACGTCGCTCACCGTGCGCGCCGCGGAAGGGGAGAGGCCCCCGAGTGCCGCGGCCACTAGCGCGGTGAGCGGCGCAAAGTCGCGCTCGTGGCCGTGGATGTCGTCTGCGACCAGCAGGCCGGCGTCGTAAAGCAGGCCGCCGACCATGATCAGCAGGATCATCACCAGGATCAGGACGCCCTCCCAATGCGGGGCCTCGCGGTAGCGCTGCTCGGCTCGGCCGAGGCCGAACAGCCGCGGCGTGTGCAGGACGACCCGCCGGTAGAGCATGTAGGTGACGCCTACGATCACGCTGGCCTCGAGCAGGTCGCGGGCGATGAAGAAGGGCGGGCCCAGCGGCTCGTCGGGCGCGAAGCCGGGGATGTTCCAGCCCGCGTCGAACGCCCGCCCGTACAGCGTGACCACCTGGAGCACCAGGACCACGAAGCCCCAGAAGACGAGCGCGTGCATGATCCCCGCAGGCTGCTCGCCGGAGAGGAACTTGCGCTGGCCGAGTCCGTAGAGGATCGTCTGCCTGATCCGCTCGGGAATCCGGTCCCAGCGCGCCGCGGGCCGTGCCGCGAACAGGAGCCGCGCCCTGGCGGCGATGATCCCCCCGAACACCAGCAGCCCGATCCCCAGAAGGATCGGAAAGAGGACATGACTCACGCTCGAATCATCGCGCATGCCCACTCCGGTTGCCAGGGGAGCGCGTTCGGCGGCGGGATCTCTGCTCGTGCACCTCGCCGGCCGCGGCCGCGCGAATCGCCTCCATGGGCGCGCCGGTCTCGAACGAAAGCTCGACCGCGAGCTCAATGGTGCCCCGTAGCGCGCGGTGACCCGGACGGACCCCGTTCGCTCGAACAGGTGGAGCATCGCCTGGTTGCGGGTCAGTAGCACCGCGGTGAAGCGGCGTATCCCCTCCTCGTGCGCGCGGCGAACGAGGAGATCTATGAGAAGCCCGCCCGGCCCGCGGCCCTGCCAGGCGTCGACGACTGCGACAGACGCCTCGGCGGTGTCCGGTCGTCCCGGCTCCTGGATTGCCCGCCCGATCCCCAGGCGGGCGACCGATGCTCTCGATGGAACCTCGGAGACGCGGTCGCGACGTATGATCATTCCTCTCTTGCCGGCCAAAGAGGACACCGACCCGACGGAGACGGCACTCGCCACCCTCCGCCGGGCGCTCGAGGATCCCGTGGTCGAGGTACGCCGCGAGGCCGCGCTGGCGCTCGGTCAGCTCGCCGACGTCGACTCCGCGGCGGCGCTGATCACGGCCCTCGGCTCCGACAGCGAGCCGGTACGCCGCGCTGCCGCGCTTGCCCTCGGCAGGATCAAGACCGCCGAGGCGAGGATGGCGCTCCTGAAAGTGCTCGAAGCCGATATCTCGGTCTGGCGCGAGGCAGCCGTCGCCCTCAGCCAGCAGCACCACCACCCCGAGGTCATGGAGCGCCTCACTCAGCTGCTCTCGGACCGCGAGGCCGACGAGCACGCGCGCCGGGGCGCCGCGCTGGCACTGGGCGCGTTGCTCGCGGGAGAGCCGTTGTCGATGGAGACCCCCGTCAACCCCACCTATCAAGACGAGCAGGGCAGACTGCACGTCATGCTCTGAGCGACCCGAGCAACGGGGCAAGCCGGGGCCGTGGACGATCTGGACAAATAGGACGGTGCATCCGGTACCAAAGCGGTACCGCGGCGGGGCATGTCTCGCGAGGAAGCCGCCGCGCAACTGCGTGCGTTCGCGGACACGCTCGCCCGCAACAACGACATCGAATTCGAGCGCGGCGGAATGCACATGAGGGTCCACGTTCCAGACGAGATTCATGTGAGGGTCGAACTCGAGCTGGAGACCGATAAGAGCGAGCTGGAGGTCGAGCTGACCTGGTGAGCCTCCTACATCGGCCGCGCCGCCGTCGGCGGGAACTCAGGCATCGCCCCCCGCCCGGGGTGACGGGGCCGGCGGGTCGTCGAGGAGGTCGACCGTCGGTACGAAGAACAGGTTGCCCGTCACCGCGGTGGAGAAGTCGAGGATCCGGTCGGTGTTGCCCGGCGGCTTGCCGATGAACATGTTCTGAAGCATCTCCTCGACCACCGCGGGCGTTCGGGCATACCCGATGAAGTAGGTCCCGAACTCGTCCGCGCCGACCTTCCCGAAGGGCATGTTGACACGCACGATCTGACGCTCGTCGCCGTGTTCGTCGACGATCGTGTTTAGTGCGATGTGCGAGTCGGCGGGCTTCTGATCGTCGGGGAACTCGATGTCGTCGAGCTTCGTCCGGCCCACCGCCCGCTCCTGTTCCTCGACCGGGAGCGCCTCCCACGCCTCGATGTCGTGCACGTACTTCTGAACGACGACGTAGCTGCAACCCGCGAACTCAGCATCCTCATCGCCGATCAGGACCGCAGCCGGAGCCGCCTCCCCCTCGGGATTCTCCGTGCCGTCGACAAAGCCGAGCAGGTCGCGCTCGTCGAAGGAGCGGAACCCGTGCACCTCGTCCACGACTCGCCCGAGGCCGGCGAGCCGGGCGGTCAGCCGCTTCGCGAGCTCGAAGCAGAGGTCCATCCGATGGGCGCGGATGTGGAAGAGCAGGTCCCCCGGCGTCGCGGGGGCCCTGTGCCTGTCGCCGGCGAGCTCCCGGAACGGATGGAGCTCGGCCGGCCGCGGCTCGCCGAAGATCCGATCCCAGGCCCGAGCGCCGATGCCGACCACGCAGGTCAGCTCTCCCTCGGGGAGCCGGAAGCCGACCGATCGCTTCAGCCCGGTGACCTCCGAGAGCAGATCCGGAATCCCGTCCTCCTGTCCCTCCTCCAGGACCACGGTGAGGAAGATCGCCGCTTCGGTGATCGGAGACAGGATGGCCTGCGGGTCAACCGAGCGGCTCAATGACCGACGCGGTCGAGGATGACGGCACGCATGGATCCATCCTCGCTATTCCGGCTCGCCTACGCAAGGCTGAGTCGGTCTCAGTCGGGGCGACTGGATTTGAACCAGCGACCTTTCGGCCCCCAGCCGATCCGCATCCGGTGCGCGCCTAGGAACTCCGCACGTCAGGCGCCACGGAGGCCGGTGCCAGCAAAGAGGCCAACGGGCTGCGATCGAAGTAGACCTCGTTGCGCTCCACGAGCTCTCCGTCGAGGATCACCAGGTCGAGCCCGGAGATCTCAACCGAGCGGCTCTGGCCCGCGGGCGCCAGCGTGCCGGCCCAACGAATCGCAACACCGTCGACACCATCGAGTGGAAACAACTCCTCGGGCTCCCAAGTCATCGTCCAGCGGCTGAACAGCTTCGTCAGGTAGGCCCGCAGCGCTTCGCGCCCGCGCACCGGACCGCGCGTGTTCGGGTCCAGATAGGCGAGATGTTCGACATAGCACGCGAGCACCCGCTCGACGTCCTGGGAGTTCCACGCGGCCAGCACATGGTCAGCGAGTCGCCGATGTCGCGTCATGTTTGCGGCCATCAGTCCCTCCAGTCAGGGTGAGATTGGGTCTTGAGTTTCCGAATCCGCTTCTAGAACTATACTCTAGGAATGCCAATCCAGTCGGCCGGCCCGATGAACGTCAAACATGGGGAGCGGAAGCGCGGATCGTGGGCGACCACGCCCGCGAGGCGCCGCCGGATCCTGAGCGCGGCCCTCGGCTGCTTTGACGAACACGGGGTTGCGGCTACCACTGTCGAGGACATCTGCCTTGCCGCAGATCTGAGCGTTGGAAGCATTTACCACCACTTCGGCGGCAAGGACGACATCTTCCAGAACCTTGTCGGCGAGGCGATGGCCGAGTACCTCGCGGGCATCGTCGACGCTCTCGAGGAGGGGACCGGGCTCACGGGCTCGATTCAACGACTCGTTGGCTTTCATGTGAGCTGGGTGGAGGAACGCACTGCCCTTACGCGGCTGATGCTCCGCTGGGAGGAGGACATGCGCGACCGTGCGAACGGACAGGGTCACTACGCGCAGTACAGCGAGGCGATCGGCACCTGGCTCCGACGCGAGGCTCGAGCCGGCCACATCCGGCGGATGGAGCCCGATCTCTACTCGGCGCTGCTCATGGGCCCCCTGATGGAGTACGCGCGCCAGAGGTCCGCGGGGTTGACAAGCGCCTCGCCCAAGGCCATCGAACGAGGCCTTGTCGCGGGGCTCGTTCGGGCGCTCGGACGCAGCGACGGGGATTAGCCGCCGACACGCCGGTTGGGGACCTCGGCCGAATGCCCGCGGTGGCGCGCGTACATCTCCGCAATCCACGCCCCGCCTTTGCGCCTGGCCAACTCCTCGCCCAGTTCGACCAACGCCGGAGCAAGCGTGGACGGAACGTACGGCCGCTGGCGGGGCGCGAGCACCGGCGTGAAAAGCGCGGCGGCGCTCAGATCGGCCACGGAAAAACCGTCGCCGACGAGGTATCCGCTTGGCCGCAATTCTGCCTCGACACGGTCCATCGCTGCGCGAATCTCGTCGGCCGCGCTGGCTGCCGTTCCATTGTCGATGCCGTAGTCCCTTCGGACGGCGGGACGCACGATTGGAACCAACCTGCGCAATGCCCGTGCACGGCCGGGGCCAGCCTTTGGTGCCACCGCGCTGACCGTCGCCTCCGGGTCCCTCAGCGTGTGGTGCCATACATACCTGCGCAACGCCGGTCCGAGATGCTCATCGAAGAAATCCTCCAGCGCCAGGGCACGGGCCCGGTCGGCTGGGTTTGCTGGATACAGCGGGGGATCGGGCCGGTAGGCCTCGAGCGAGGCGATGATCGCTGTGGAGTCCCCGATCCTGCGGTCCCCGAGCTCGAGCACCGGGAGACGACGCTGCGCTCCTCTGGTGATCGCCAGCGCATAGAGGCCGTGCATTCCGGGCATCGGCGCCCGTCGAACGTGCGGGATCGACTTGTAGTCCAGAGCCCACCGCGCCTTCTCGTTGTAGTGCGAGATCCCGATATGCCAGAGGACCGTCGTCATTCAGCCCAGCGTAGGACACTCCCTGAGGGCAACCGGCTCGGGTCTTGGGCGCCGTCCGGTCGGCTCAGTTCGAGCCAGTGAGTTCTGCCCGCAGCTCGTCGGCGTAGTCCAGCGGATCGTCAAAGCAGCACTCGGGGAGAACACCCTGGTAGCGGATCGCCTCTGCCACGGCTGGCCATCCGGTGGTTCGTGGGAAGTACGCGAAACGGACGAGTGGGCGGAGGACGAGCTTGGTCAGCACCGGGCAGTCGAACTTGGAGACCTCCTCGCGCACCTTGGGGCCGACGGTGCGCTCCTGCTCGAAGAGGAACGCCTTCTCGAAGACCCCGCCGCGCTCGGCGGCAGACAACCTTCGGCCAGTGCGGCGTGCATGGTGGACGCGGCCCAGGGCACACGCGTGATGCGGTTCCAGAAAAGCCGGTGCACCTGTATACGGGCGGATGGAGCAGCGCCTGTTCCGAACGCGCCACCAAGCTGTCGCGACCGGCGAGTGATCCGTCGATCTGCGGGTTTCAAATATCTTGGACCCCGTTTGGACCCCGTCGGGTTCCAGCGGCTCTGTTCCCGAAACAAAACCGCCGCTAACGCGGCGGTTTTGGGAAATCGGGGCGACTGGATTTGAACCAGCGACCTTTCGGCCCCCAGCCGACAGGCCGTCGGCGTCTAAGTGTCTGTGAGCGTCCGACGTTTCCTGTCGGTCCAGGGCCGTGGACGATCTGGACAGATAGGACAATGCATCGGGTACCAAGGCGGTACCAGGTCGCGCCGGCGACAGTCACGGTTCACCCACTCCGGGTGATGAACCCGGAGGTTTGGTGCGGTTCACTCGACGCGACGCTGGGATGAGCTGACGTTGACTTCGCAAGCTGACACGCCGGGTCCGATCGCCCTCTACGAGCAGAGCGTGATGGAACGCATCCGGGACTTCGACGACCCCCACCAGGAGTGGCGGCGTCTGTTCTCCGAGCTGCTCGGCACCTTCTTCCTCGTGCTGGTTGCCGCTGGCGGAGGGATGATGGGCCACGCCTTCCCGGGCCAGGTCAGCCACACGGCGGCGGTCGTCGCACCGGGGCTGATGGTCATGACGATCATCCTCTTCATGGGGAAGGTCTCGGGAGCGCATCTCAACCCCGCGGTGAGCATCGCCTTCGCGCTGCGCCGAGACTTCCCCTGGCGTCGCGTCCCGGGCTACATCGTGGTACAGCTGATCGGGGCCACGCTCGCGGCCCTCTTCCTGCACGCGGTGATCGACGTCTCGGCCACCTACGGGGCCAATTACCCCGCCCACGGCTACTCAGCCATGGCTGCCTTCTGGATGGAGCTGGTCCTGACCGTGGGCCTGGTCAGTGTGATCCTCGGCGTCTCCTCCGGTGCACAGAACGTCGGCGTCATCGCCGCCCTCGGGGTCGGCGCCTATATCGCCCTGGCCGGCCTCTGGGGCAGCCCGATCTCGGGTGCCTCGATGAACCCGGCCCGCACATTCGGTCCCGACCTGGTCGGCACCGATTTCACCAGCTACTGGGTCTACATTGCCGGACCGATCGCCGGTGCCGCACTGGCAGCCGTGATCGCCTTCGTCCTGCGCGGCCCGGGTGGCGGCAGGTCAGGTTCGGCCGCGGCGCAGGGCGGCCTCTTCACCGAGGTCGGCGAGCGGGGCCAGTGATGGTGTCCGCAGTCGATGGCGTCTGATGTGCCGCTGGACAGGGCCGACCATCAACACCGGCGTCAGCCGGTAACAAGTGGCTGGTAGCCGGGCCTCTCGCCCTCGGTGGGCGTGAGGCGCTTGCGCGCCAGCTCATCGACGAGGAGACCCAGCATCGTCTGCTGGAGGCTTCGCGTCTGGTCGTCGGCGTTGCTGGGGTGGGCCAGGTTGCGCTCCTCGAACGGGTCGAGGGTCAGGTCGTAGAGCTCGAATTCGTCAGGCTCGGGCTCGGACACCTCGATCTTCTTGCGGCCCTGGAGTCTCTCGTCGCGCTCGCCTGGCACGGTCCAGAACTGCTGGTTGTCCGCCGCGCACGGTGTCGCGGCCAAATCCTGCGCAGACCAGGTCGTCGCCGGCGCCGGTGCTGATCACGTCGGTGCCGCCGCAGGCGACGATCACGTCGTCGCCGGGGCCCGTCTTGATCCGGTCAGGACCGCCGGTGCCGACTCTCGTCGCGGTTCGCCCGTCGCAGGTCGCGCTGTGCGCGTCCGCGGGCGCCATCGCTGCGAGGACCGAGATCGAGATCGCCGTCGCCCCCAGGCTTGCGATTTTCGTGAGGAAGTTCATCCCGTCGAGTGCCTTTCGCGCACCCGGCCGGGCCGGCCCTTTCGGGCCGGCCCGCTCGGGAGCTATCTACGGGATCTTCCGCTGCTTCTCGCAGTGGCGCGGAGTGTCGCGTCCCGCACCTCCGTTGCAGAGGTCGCGGCCTCCTGCGCCGTCCAGGCCGTCGTTGCCGGCCGCGCCGAAGAGATCGTCGTTACCGAGACCTCCGATCAGGTTGTCCTTCCCGGGGCCGCCGAGAAGGCGATCTGCGCCCTTCGCGCCGAGCAGGCGATCGTTACCGGGGTTGCCGTTGAGGACGTCGTTGCCCCCGCCGCCCATGATGGTGTCGTCATCGATCCCGCCGGTCAGCGAATCGGCGGCGTTGGAGCCCTGGAGCGTGTCGTCGCCGCTGCCGCCGTCGAGCGTCGCCGGTATCGGGGGCCCGAAGACGAAGTCGCTGACGATCAGGTTGTCCGGGCCCTCGCGACCGATCATCGCGATCCCGTTGACCGGCGCTCTCGGGCAAAGCGCGACACCCGAGCTCGGGACCGAGACGACGCACGGCGCCGAAGCGATCACGGGGTTGATGAGCGAATTGACCTCGTAGCAGGGCGATCCCCCGGGACAGGCGGGATCAGTCTGGTCGGAGACCGTGAACTGGTTGGCGCTCGAGTCGCCGACGGCGGTGATCTTGCCGTCAGGGCTGATACTGACCGAGACCGAAGTCGCCGCCTGGGCCCCCGCCGGGACCAGCGCCGCAAGGGCGAGTCCGGTGAGCGCGAGGAGCAGCGACAGCCGGCCGCGGCGATGGGTGGTGGTGGTGGTGGTCGTGTTCATCAAACCTGCCTCCTGTTTCGTCGCCGCTCGAACCGAGCGACGAACTGGAACGTGTCCAGCATCAAGGCAGAGGCTACGCCCAATCGAGCACAGCGCGAACGCGGCTCGAGCCACGTTTGGCCCGGTGCGGGACAGCTGTTTCGCCCCTCTACGAGGGCCGGAGAACGACGGGGCTCTAGTCGAGCGCCTCGCAGCCCTTCCCGCATCGCGGACCCCGCCGCCGACGCACGTGTCCTTGCCCTTCCCTCCGAGCAGCTTTTCGTTTAGATCGGGGCGACTGGATTTGAACCAGCGACCTTTCGGCCCCCAGCCGAATGCGCTATTAGCGTGTATGGGTCCCGTCCAGTTGCTCCTCCGCATTCCCGTGCGGTTCCAGGTGGTCTGAGTTGTCCTGAGTTTCGTGCAGATTGTGCCCTCGAATGTGCCCTCGGGGTCAGCACCACCCTGCCTCTCGCTCGAAGCCCGAGCGCCCGCACAATCCTGGCGCAGACGTGCCCCTTGGGCGGAAACGGGTCTATTCGCTGCGCGCTTCGTTTTCACGTAAAGCGGGTGCTAATACGTCGCTCCTGGCGGACCCTCGCGTGATCGCATCCACGCGAGAGCGACAGCGCCGCCCAGCGCCGCGAAGAGTGCTGCTTTGCATGGAAAGCAGCAGTTTCTGCGAGATACTGGGCGTGATGCGGGCCGCTGGTATTACGGAGTTCGGCGCTGCTGTCGGGCCAATCGACCTCCCAGATCCGCGGCCGCTCGCGGACGACGAGGTCCTGATCGAAATCCGGGCCGCGGGCGTCGGCAACTGGAGGAGTTCGTCCGCACGGGTGACTGGGACGTCGGCCGCGCCCCTCCAATGGCGCTCGGCGTCGAGGCCGCCGGCGTCATCACGGCGATTGGAGATTCTGTCGAAGACTGGGAGCCGGGCGATGAGGTGCTCAGCCACCCCCTGCCGCTGCGGGATCAGGGAACCTGGGCGCCCTTGCTGATCGCCTCGGCGACTGGGCTCGCGCGAAAGCCTGCCGTTCTCTCGTGGGAGGCCGCGGCAGCGTTCCCGTTCCGGCCCTGACCGCGACGCAGGTGATCGACGGAGCACTGGCGGTGCGCCCTGACGACCTGGTCCTCGTCAATGGTGGGGGCGGGGTGACCGGCACGGTGCTCGTTGGACTGGCCGCGGCGCGCGGCGCCGAGGTGATCGCGACGGCGGGACCGGCCAACCATGAGCGCCTGCGCCGGCTGGGAGCGGCCCACGTGCTCGACTATCACGACCCCGACTGGCCGGAGCGGGCGCGCGCCATTGGCCGCGGCTTGGGCGTGAGCGCCGTCGCGAACGCGGCGCCTAACGGCTCAGCCGACGCGATCGTCAGCCTGCGCGACGGCGGTCGCCTTGCGACGATCACCCAGGACCCACCGGACGAGCAGCGGGGGATAGAGATCTCGTCGGTGATCGTGCAGCCCGACGGCCGCGCGCTGGGCGAGCTTGCCGAGCTGGTCGCGACCGGGAAGCTCGAGTTCTCGACCGCGGCGACGTTCCCGCTCGAGGAGGCCGCCGAAGCCTTCGCGGCAGGAACCGGGGGCGGCGCCGGCGGAGCGGTCGTGCTTCGCCCCTGACGGGGCGAGGATCTTTGGCGAAATAGTCGCTTTGGACTGACATGAAGAACTGGATTCCGATTTGGTCACCGCGCGGCTTAGGTCGGAATCCCGAAGACTGCTACCACGGCCATCGCCAACGCGATGCCGGTGAAGAAGGCGACCCAGGCCCACCGCTCGGCCCGCCAGGCGAGCCGCCCGGCGATCAACGCCTGCGACAGGTAGTAGGCGGCGAACACCCTGGAGGCCAGCGCCACTACCGAGCTGACGTCGGTGATCAGCACGACAAGAATCGCCGGGACCAAGAACAGCGGGAAGGTCCACTGCCTGGGCAACCGATCGCCGACCTGCCGGGCCAGCATCTCGGTCCGGGTTTCGGTGTCGTTCACGATCGCCGACAACTGGCTGCCCAGCGCCGCGGCCATGATCAGGAACGGCAGAAAGGCGCTGACCTGCTTGGAGACTTCGAAGATCGCCGTCACGTTGTTGGGAGCCTTGACGGTGGCGAAGAGGATCAGCGAGAAGGCGACGAAGAGGACGTAGACCGCCGACGAGATGTACTGAGCGGAGCGCATCGTCTTGACCCGCCGCTCGGCGGAGAAGTAGGCGCCGATGTAGCGGGAGGACTCGAACCCTTGGACGAGCACGAAGAGTCCGAGCAGCTTGCGGAACGCCTCATTGTTGTCGGGAGCGTTGAAGTGGGGCAAGTCGAAGTCGCCGCCGACCAGCCGCTGGACGTTGTAGGCGGCGAATGCGACGAGCACCGCGACGATCGCCGACAGATTGAAGGCCGTGGTCTTGTTGCCCAGGTCGTTGAGCGCCAACAGGCCCTTGGCGAAGCCGTAGATCGTGAGGATGCCGAGCAGCGCTGCGGCGGTAGCGGTGACGAGTCCGGGCGAGTAGAGGTCGCCCAACGGCAGCCACACCAGCGTCATCAGCAGCTGGGCGTAGTAGCCCACGTTCACCACCGAGGCGGCCAGCAGCGCCCAGACCGCGAAGGAGTTCCACCTGTGCAGAGGATCGGGCTTGCCGATCAGCGGCTCGTAGTTGCTGATGTTGTAGGAGATCGCGAAGCCGGTGAGGATCGCGAGTAGGCAGAGCCCGAGCATGGCCCAGGTGGCGTCGTAGCCGAACAGGAGGATGATGACCGGCGAGAAGACGATGAAGCCGACGTCCATGATCTCGGCGAGGGGCACCACCGTCGCCTTGTAGGTGCTCGACTCCTGGAGCTTCGGCCGGTAGAGGAGCCAGGCGAGTCCCGCCAGGGTGACAACCGCGACGATGCTGTTAAACAGGCCGGCGCTCATCTCTCAGCTCTGGCCAATCCGGCTCAGACGGCCAAGTCGTATCACGCCCAGGCCCACGCCTCGGCTACAGGGCGGTCGGTATCCGTGCAAGGCGCCGCTTTTCGTTCAAAGCGGCGGTTTTCAACCGGTTCCGGCAGCTGCAGGGCGGCCCGCAGCGCAAGTGCGGGTGCCTGGAAGTGCTCTTAGTTCCCCTGAGTTCTCGGCAGTTCGGGAGATATTTCGGGAGATGGTTTCCTGTCGCCCCAGATTCGCTTCGGCCTCCCTCCCCCGAGCCTCGCTCCCGCTTTCACGCGGGAGGGAGGCGTCCTGATCACCGACCATGAACGGGCCCATGGTTGAATGACCGCAATGCCCCGTGCGCTCGAGGCCGAGTACCTGGTAGTCGGAGCCGGGGCGTCGGGCATGGCTTTCGCCGACGCCCTGATCCGGCATGCCGACGTGCAGGTCGCCCTGGTCGATCGCCGGCACGGGCCCGGCGGTCACTGGCTCGATGCGTACCCTTTCGTGCGGCTGCACCAGGCGTCCTCGTTCTACGGAGTGGCCTCGATGATGCTGGGCTCCGGATCGATCCAGCGCGAGGGACCCGAGGCCGGCCTGCACGAACGGGCGAGCGCTGCGGAGATCTGCGCCTACTACCAGCGGGTGTTGAACGAGCAACTGGTGCCCTCGGGCCGGGTGGAGTTCCACCCGAACTGCGAGTACCTGGGTGACGGCTCGTTCGTCTCGCGCATCTCCGGGCAGCGTTACCAAGCCGGCCCGGATTGCCGGATCGTCGACGCCCGCTACCTCGCCCCCGAGATCCCCGCGACCACCGAGCCGCCGTTCGGCGTCGCCGACGGGATCCGGGCACTGCCGGTCAACGAGCTACCGAGGCTGGAGACCGCACCAGGGGAGTTCGTCATCGTCGGGTCCGGGAAGACGGCAACCGACGCCTGCGTCTGGCTGCTCGAAAGCGGTGTCGACCCGGATTCCATCTGCTGGGTCCGCCCCCGCGAGCCGTGGATGTTCGACCGCGCGGTCCTCCAGCCCGACCCCGCCGTGTTCATCGGGATGGCTGCCGACGTCATGGAGGCGGCAAGCGCGGCCTCCTCCCCGGATGACCTCTTCCTGCGAATGGAAGCCGCGGGGGTGATGCTCCGTATCGACCCCTCGCTGACGCCGACAATGGCGAAGACACCGACGCTTGCCGAGTGGGAGCTCGACCTGTTGCGCAGCATCGAGCGCGTGGTCCGGCTCGGACACGTCCGTGGGATCGAGCCCGGGCGGATCGAACTTGAGGAGGGCGATGCCGCGATCGACAGGGACGCGGTGGTCGTCCACTGCGCCGCTTCCGGGCTGCAGTACCCGCCGCTGATCCCGATCTGGGGCGACGACGCGATCACGATTCAGCCGGTCCGGGCGGGCTTCCCCTGCCTGGCGGCGGCACTGATCGGGTACGTGGAGGCGACCCGCGAAGATGATGCTGAGAAGAACCGGCTGTGCCTCCCGTCGCCGCTCTCGGACACACCAACCGACTGGGCGGTGATGCAGGTCCTAGGCGGCCGTGCATCACTTGCGTTTAGCGCCGCGCCCGACATCAAGGAGTGGGCCGACAGCGTGCCGCTGAACCCCGCGCGCGTCCCCCTGGACAGGCCGTTGATGACGATCTGGCGGCCGCCGCAGAGTGCTTCCGCGCCGCCGTCGGCCCCGGGCTCGCGGCAATGGCCGAGCTCGCGGGCCTCACCTCTCTCGATGGCGAACCCGGTGGGCCATCCGAGGGTTCACGAGCTCGATGAAACCGGGGCGGCATTCTGCGACTGCCTCGCGCTCGCTCCTCCATTGCGCGAGACCGAGCACTGAGGGGCGGCAGTGCTCCTCGTCGCGCGGAGCGACTGCGCGGCGCAGCGCCGCGTCGCTTGCCCGTCCCAGGCCGCCGGGGGGCTACGTGTCCGCTTGCGTGCCCGCCTGCGCTGCTCACGATCGGAGCTCGTCGGGAGTGACAGCAGGGCCGAAGGAGGCAAGAAATGCTGCTTCCTGGAAGGCGGGGCTTGGCGGACACTTGGCCCGACGGTGACGTGAGAGGCTCTTCACGGGATGCTTGATCCGCCCGTGGCCGACAGCCGCTTCGCCGTCGTCCGCGCGCCCTCTGGGCTCGGCCTGCGCGCGCCAGGGGTGGAGGGGCTCGGGGACGCTCTGCTCGGGCACGGCCTGGCGCAGGCGCTCGGCGCACGCGTCGCCATGACGGTCGTGCCCCCACCGGCATCCGGAGTCCGCGATCCCGCGAGCGGTGTGCTCAACGGGCCCGAGATTGCCGCGTATGCCATCACCCTCGCCAACGCGGTCGGGACGGTGCTCGACGCCGGCGACGTGCCGCTCGTCCTCGGTGGCGACTGCAGCGTGCTGCTTGGTGGGGCACTCGCGCTGCGCCGCCGCGCCGCCGCCGGGCTCTTGTTCCTCGACGGGCACGCCGACTTCTACCAGCCGTCGGCCGAGCCCTCGGGCGAGGCAGCGTCGATGGACCTCGCGCTTGCCACCGGCCACGGTCCGCCCGCGGTCGGCGACCTCGAGGGCCGCTCGCCACTCGTCCGCGCCGAGGACGCGGTCATCGTCGGCTTCCGCGACGCGGAGGAGCAGGCCCGCGATGGCAGCCAGCCGCTTCCCGATGCGCTCCTTGCACTCGATCTCGCCGCGGTCCGTGCGGCAGGCGCGCACGCCGCCGCGGACCGCGCCCTCGCCCACCTAACCCGACCTGACGCCTCCGACCACTTCTGGGTCCACGTGGACGCGGACGTACTCGACGACGCGGTCATGCCCGCGGTCGACTATCGCCAGCCCGGCGGCCTGACCGCCGATGAGCTCGCGACCATCCTCGCCGCCGCGATGGCTACCGGCCTCGTCGCAGGCGTCGAGGTCACGATCTACAACCCGGCGCTCGACCCCGCCGGGACCGCCGGCGCCGCGCTCGCCGGAGCGCTCGCTCGCGGGCTCGGCGGCGCCGCCTCGCCTTCGACCGCGACCGCGTAGCGGTGCTCGCGCATCAATTGCCTCGGCACGGTCGGCGACTAATCCCCGCCGCACCAACGGACTGCCCAAGAGTGTCGCTTACCCATGACAGGAGTAGCGGGGCGACGCCGCCCCCGACGCTCGAGGCGGAGGAGAAGGGGAGTCGCTAGAAGCGGGGGAACCGTTCAGGCCGATGACCTCGGCGGTAACGCTGCGCTTCGGCCCCACGAACGACTCTCAGGATGGAGAAATGTGATGACCCCCGCCATCTATGTCCAGACGAATGACGCCTCCGACAATGAAATCGTCGCCTTCAGCCGCTCGGAGGAAGGCCAGCTTGCCCCGCTTGGCCGCTACAGCACAGGTGGTCGCGGAACGGGAGAGCCGCACCTGCCCTCCCAGAACTCAATCGTGATCAGTGATGACGGCCGCTGGCTGCTCGTCGCGAACCCCGGCAGCGATGACCTGTCGCTGTTCGCGATCGAATCGGGCGGGCTGCGCCTCGAGGATCGCGTCGAGTCAGGCGGCAGCAAGCCCACCAGCGTCGCCGTCAGCGGAGAGCTCGTCTACGTTCTCAACAACGGCACGCCGTGCATCACTGGCTTGAATCTCTCGAATGGAAAGCTGACGCCGCTTGAGGACTCGACGCGGCAGCTGAGCGCCGACGACGCGGACCCCGCTCAGATCTCGTTCAGCGTCGACGGCGACGCGCTGATCGCGACCGAGCGTGGGACGAACAGCATCAGCAGCTATGCGATCGACGAGCGTGGTTACGCGGAAGGCCCGACCACGATCGAGTCCAAGGGCCAGACGCCGTACGGCTTCGACTTCACGCCGAAGGGCTCGCTGATCGTCACCGAGGCCTTCGGCGGCGCTGCCGGGGCGGCGGCTGCGTCCTCGTATGCCGTTGCCGGCGGGGGAGAGCTCACCGCGGTCAGCGGCTCGGTCGGCGACACGCGCAGCGAGGTCTGCTGGGCTGCGGTGACGAACGACGGCCAGTACGCCTACGTCACCAACTTCGGCGACTGCACCGTGTCGTGCTACGAGATCGCCGGTGACGGAAGCCTCGAGCTGCGCGATCCGGCGGCCGCCTCGACCCGCCAAGGTGAGAAGGGCCTTCGCGACGAGGCCATCTCGGGCGACGGACGCGATCTGTACGCGATCGACGCCGACGCGCAGAAGGTCTTCGGGCGGACCGCAGGCGAAGACGGCCGGCTGACCTCAGTCGGTGAGTTCGAGGGAGCGCCGGAGACCGTCGCTGGGCTGGCCGCCAGCTGAGCGGGATCGCGGCACAGCCCGCTGACGCGATGCCGATGAGGCTCGAGCCGATCTATCGCGCGCGCTTCAGCGCGCCTCAGAAGCTGGAGCGTTGAGCTCACCGGCCCGGACGGCAGCGAGGGTCAGGACTTTCTCCTCACCGAAGGGCGTTGTGAGGGGCGGGTTGCGGCCTCCTGGCGTGGCGCCAACTACCCGCGCCGTCGCACCGACGGCACGCTGACGCCTGACTTTCGAGGAGCGCTGGAGACCGATGACAGCGCCACGATCCTCTTCTCCTGGAACGGGTACGGCCGCGCAAGCCAAGGCGGCATGAGCGAGCTGGTCGGAGGCATGACCCACACCACCGATGACGAGCGATACCGGTGGCTCAACGATGCGTTCTGCGCCGTGGCGGGCGAGGTGCATCATCGGCCCGACGACGACCGCGTCGAGGTGGTCCTCGACGTCTTCGAGCTTGTGCGGGAGAGGCCCGCCGATCAGTCCTCCAGACACGGGCCGGCGACGGTCGGAGCTTCTATCTTCACGCGAGGGCGTGCGTCGATCCGGCTAGTGGACTGCTTTGCCGTTGGCTCGGAGCACGTACCAATAGCCGCCGAACTCCGAGACCGCCTGGGACAGCACCTGTCCGGGCTGGGTGTCGTGGATGTAGAAGTAGACAGGCTGTCCGCTGAGGTCGCCTGGAGACTCCCGTCGCTTCGGCGGGTGGTCCCGATCAGCTGCTGCTTGGCGCCCCCGACGGCGTGCGGCTTCGACTTGACGATATAGGGAGGCCATGCGGTGGCGCAGTCACCGGAGCAGTTGCTGGTCTTCCCCTGATCGGCAGTGAACAGGTAGAGGGCCCGGCCGCGGCCGTTGAAGAGGATCCGCCCATAGTCCGAGTCGGCCACCTTGATCTTGGGGCCCTTGGCGGCCGAGGCCGTCGCAGCCGGTGTGTCGGTGGACCGGCTCGAATAGCCGGGTGCCGCCGCGACGGGATCGCTGGCATTCGAGCTGCCGGAGCCGCAGCCGACGACGACGGCGGCCGCGACGAGTGCCGGCAGGAGCAGAAGGACGAGGCGAAGGAGACGGTTGATCCGCACGCAGGGGGAGTCCCGGCAGGGCAGCAGGCGTTACAGCCGCGCAGGTGTTCAGCCTTCAGGCCGAGGCGCTTGGCCAGCCCGGCGGCCTGGCCTGCGCGCTCGGAGTATCTCCGAGATCTGCGGCGCGCAGCGGTCGCGGCGCGAGAGGGTGAGCGACCAGGCGTGGTAACGATCCCGTCGCGCGACGGACTAACCAGGACCGATGTCCAACGTCAGAGGAACAGCGCGCATCGCCGCCGGCCTGGTCTTTCTCGGATTCGGGATAGCCAAGTTCGCGAACCACTCGGTCGAGGTCGATTCGTTCGAGACCTACGGACTGCCGGCGCCGGACGCGTTCGTCTACGTGATCGGGACGATCGAGCTGATCGGGGGTCTGATGCTGATCGCGGGAGCCGGAACCCGTCTGGCGGCGCTTGTGCTCGCCGGCGACATGGTCGGTGCGATCGCCGTCTCCGGCATCAAGGAAGGCGAGCCGGTCAGCCTGACGCTCGCGCCGCTGCTGCTCGCGGTCATGATCGTCGTGCTCTGGGCCGGCCCGGGCCGCCCGGCGCTCAGCCCACAAAGCTCCCCGCCGGCCAGGGCGCACCCGAGTAGCGCTCGATGACGGGGCCGGGCGGGGACGGCACCCGTGAGAAGAAGTCGGCCCGCACACCTATCCCGGGGAAGAGGCGGGCGAACGGGTCCTGGTCGAAGCGGCGCGGATCGGTGGCGACGGTGACCCCTCCGGCGCACCGACTCTCGTCGAGGGAGAAGGTCGAGATGCAGACGAGATCGTCCCCCAGCATCGGGATCCACCAGGCGAGCGCATCCCGGCGGGCCTGCTGGACCTCGGGCTCGTCGTAGCGGAGCGCCGCGTCGTCGTCGGTGAGCGCGCAGACGTGGGCGTAGGCGCCCTGAACCGTCTCGCCGCCCAGGCAGCGCGCGTCGATCCGCAGCCGCCGCCCCGGCCCGTGGGGATCGTCGCTGAGTCCCTCACCGTCGAATCTGATGTAGGCGAAGGGGAGCTCGTTGCTCACGACTCGGGCACTTCCCAGTCCTCGCGGATCTCTCGCGTGATCGCGCGCATCTCCTGACGCAGCTCCTCCATCGTCGCCCGGCCCCAGTACCAGTAGCCGTTGAATTCAGCGTGGATCGTGAGATCCGGGAAGAGGGTGAAGGCTGCCGGCCTGTAGGGGTCGTGGAGCGTGTCGGTGCCCTCGCAGAGGGGGAGCTGCTTGAGCCAGCGGCGCTCCGAGTCCGAGAGGAAGGTGAAGCGGGCGCCTAGCCCGGCCCGGAAGGCCGACTGGACTTCTGGCGCGTCGACGCTCACCACGATGATCTTCGCGTAGGCGACCTCGAACTCGTTCTGGACCTGGCAGAGCTCACGCATGTAGCGCTGCTCCTTGGGGCACCACCAACCGCGCGAGGTGATCAGCGCGACCGGGTCGCCGTTCGAGATTTCCGAGATGGTGCGGGGCCGCCCGGTGTGGTCGGGCAAATCGAGGTTCGGGAAGCGGGCACCTGGAGAGAGGTCGGTCATCGCACCGGGAAGGCTGCTCTGCACGTCAAGGCTGTTAAAGCCACGGCGCCTGCAATGCCCGAAGCCCGCATGGGCCTGACGTCCGAATTCTCGACTCCGGAGGGTGAAGTATGACCGAGACCCAGCACCGGCCTCCGAGCCGATCTCGACCGACACCGCTTTCACGCGAAGCGACAGTGCCGCGAAGCGTGTTGCTTTGCATGGAAGCAGCGGTCTTCACGAGATACGGCGCCGGCGGTGTCGGAGGAGAACGTGGAGAAAGTTCGTAGCTCTAACGACACCTGGAACCGCGGTGATTTTTGATGGCTCGCTGGCGCACGCCAATCCCGAAGTCACGGGTACTCGAGGGGCCCACCCATGGTGCAGCGAGAGGACGCGGGCTTTCGCGAGAAGATCGACCGAGCGGCTCCGTGCGGGGCCAGGAGGCGCGGGCAGGAGGAACGATGAGCACCGAAAGGAATCGAGATGGCTGACGATGTCGAGATGGCGAACCGACGACTGGACGCGAGTGAGAACGAGGCACTGACCGGCCTGGCCCGGATGGGTGCGGATGCGTTCGGGTACACGGCAGACCTGCGGATCGACCGCGGTCTCGCCCAGCTTCTGCGCCTGCGAGTTTCGCAACTCAACAACTGCACCTACTGCCTCAACCTGCACTACCAGGCGGCGCGCGAGGCGGGCATCCCCCGGGCCAAGATCGACACCCTGACTGCGTGGTGGGAGACCGAGCTTCACTCCAAGGCCGAGCAGGCGGCGCTCCGCTACACCGAGGCGCTGACCCGCGCCGCCGACACCGACCGGGACGCGGAGTTCCAGCGCTTCCACGACGCGCTCGCCGAGCACTTCAGCCCGGAGGAGATGCTCGAGATCGTCGCCGTCGTCGTCAACATGAACGTCTGGACCCGGATCAAGCTTGCCGAGGGCGCGATGCCGGGCCTGGCCTGAGCTTCGAGACGGGCCCTGCTCGTCGCCCTCCGATGATCCCGGCTGCTGCGGCCCTTGTGGGCTCGCGCTTCTCGTCTCTATGAGACGAAAGCGGCGCTTTGCATGGAAACCAGGGATCTGCACGAGAACTGCGCCGACGACTGAACATCGCTCAACGGCGTGGCCGTCGCCGGGACGAATCGAGGACCGCCTCGCCCCCCCAGGTAGGCGCGAATGCGCTTCACCGCCGGCGCGATCCGGATCCGGCCACTGAGTCGGCCCTTTGTTGTGCTGGTGGCTGGCTGGCTCATCGCGGGCTCCTAGTGGCGGGCTGTGCAGAATGGACTGCTTGGTCCATCGTGGTGTCCAGCCGTTACGCGGCCTAAGCGGAGGCGTGTGCGCGGAGGTGCGCGTAGGCCGCGTCCAGCGCGATGGCGAAGCTGCCCGAGGTCGCGCCTTGCCTGGGTGAGTAGCAAGCCGCCCTGGATCGCCGCGAAGGTGGCCGTCGCGAGCTCTTCGGGGTTCGCTCTGCGATCGAGCTTGCCCCGTGCCTTCATCGTGCGCAACCCCTCACGGATCGAACACGCGACTGCGCATGCGATGAGCATCGACGACCAGGAAGACGACCCCGCTTATACCTCGGATCGGCACGGAACGCCGACTGCTCGAGGTGGTCACGATCCTTCGTGACGACAGCTCCGAGCTCGCGATCCATGCGATGAGGATGCGGCCGAAGTACAGGCGCCTGCTGCCCGGAGACTAAGATGGCGAAGCGGAAGACACACGGGAAGACGGCGAGTGGCAAGCCGCTCACCGAAGAGACGGTCGAGAAGCTGGCCAAGAAGGCCGGGGCCGGCTACGACATCGAGGAGACCCTTCGGCGCAGGCCTGGACGACCCGCGATCGGCTCGGCGCCGGCATCTGTGGAGTCGGTGCGCTTGGAGCCTGAGCTACGAGATGCCCTTGCCAAGCGCGCTGACCGCGACGACGAGACGACGTCCTCAGTGATTCGAAAGGCGCTTCGGCAGTACCTGAGGGTCGGCTGACCGAATTGCGCCTTTTTTGGGTCAAGCACCAAGAGCAAGATCTGACCTCTTGCCCTCCAGATGCGGCGTCCAGGGCGCCGCAACTATCGTCCGATGCCCATGGAGGCGGGCCGCCGCAGCTATCGCACCCACCTGAAGAGCGCGGTGGCGACCAGCGCCGCCCCCTACGGGTACACGCTCACGATCTGGACCTCCGGCGCCGTGACCACACACGCCCGTGGGATCCCGACGGCCTGGGAGGCGCTCCTCTTCCTGGCTGGGGCGGTCCTCGGCTTCGCGGTCACGGCGGCCCTTGCCTATGGGCGCCCTAGCGAGATCCTGGCGCCGCGCGAGCACGGCTCGGTGCGCCTCTGGGGCGGCTTTCACCTCGTCTCCGTCGGGCTCGCGATCGGCGGGGCCGCTTTGGTGACGGCCCTGGTCAAGGACCCGGTTGCCTGGATGATCGTTGGCTTCGTCGCGACGCTCGTCTACCTGGTCGTGATCGCCGCGCAGTTCACGCTTGCCGACGCCCACGGGAAATGAGCCTGGTGGCAACGCACTGCCCGGGCGCCGCTGCGGGCGCCCGGGCAGCCAGAGTCACGAAGAAGCGGCCTCCATCTCCTCCATGTTCTTGGTGACGACCTGGATCGTCTTGCCCAGCTCCTCGGTCGGGCTGAACTCGACCACCTCGGTTCCGGCATAGAGCACCGGGGTGTGCCCCGGGCCGACGCGGTACGCGTCGCCGGCTTCGACGATCTCCTCTCCGTCCTTCGAGCGGAAGGCGACCTTGCCCTTGATCACGTAGCCCATGTGCTCGCACTGGCACTGATCGTCCGGTAGCCCCTTGAAGAACGGGGACAGGTCGGCGTCCTGGGTGTAGGTCTCGAAGCCCACCGTCCAACCACCGTCGAAGTGCTCGAAGTGGCCTTCGTAGCCCTCCACCGTCTCGTGCTCGGAGGCGGTCTCCTTCGATGCCTTTGGCATTTCCCTCTCCTTTCTGCCGCTCTCGCGGCAGTCTCTTCGGCTGGGTCGTGATCTGCAAGCGGCCACGGGGCTACTTCGGATCGCCCGCCTGGACGTCGCGCTCGCGGACGATGCGACCGTCCTCGATCTCCAGGATCGAGTTGGCCACCACCTTGCGGCCACCGGGGAACTCGCATGTGACCGTCGCGGCCGCCCGGCCCTCGCCGGCCACGGCGTTCTCCACCGTGGCAGTGGCGCCGGCGGCTGCGCAGTGCTCGAACATTCCCCTGAACACCTCCTTGCCGTGGCGAGTCCGCGGTGAGCTCGGCGGGTTGTCGCGGTCGATCTGAACCAGCTCGACGTCGTCGGCGTACAGCGCGAGGATGGTCTCGATGTCCCATTCCTCGTAGGCGCGCTTGAAGGCGTCGAGGTCGAACATTGTGGTCGTCTCGGCGGTCATCGTGTCCTCCTTCTGTTGTGTGTTTGACCGTTCCGCGACTACCATGGGCCTTGAAGTCGGCTTCAAGTCAAGCCCGGGAGAAGGAATATGCAGGACTGGCCTGAGTTGACGATCGGGGAGATTGCCCGCAGAGCCGGGGTAGCCTCATCGACGATCCGCTACTACGAGTCGATCGAGCTGCTGCCGGAGCCGGTGCGCGAGCGCGGACAGCGCCGCTACGACGAATCGGTGCTCGGCAAGCTCGGGTTCATCGGGGTGGCGCAATCGGCCGGCTTCAGCCTCGATGAGATCAAAGAGCTGATGGAGGGCATCGACGGACGCGACGGCATGGCCAACCCGATGCGCTCGCTCTCGAGCCGCAAGCTAGACGAGGTTGAGGAGCTGCTTGAGCGAACCAAGGCGATGAAGGGCTGGCTACAAGTCGCCCAGGAATGCGGGTGTATGACGCCGGAGGAATGCTCTCTCTTCCCGGCGTCGGGAGAAGGGTCAGTCGACCCCGGCCTCGTCCTGACGCTCGTACGGGTCAAGGATGGGGTGTGCCGGCGAGAACCGGCTTAACGTCCAAGACCGCTTCCGCAAACGCGTGCTTGCGGAACTGCCGAGGCGCGAGAAAGGCAAGTCGTCGCTGGCTTCCGCGAGACCGGAGATTGTGCCCTCGAATGTGCCCTCGCCCGAATCAGACTGGGGGTCTCGTGCCTGGAGGGGACCCCCAGTCTAGATCGGCTGCCGCAGCATTTTGCCGCTCTCGATTCGCCAAAACACGCTGATTACCAGGGAAAAATCGGGGCGACTGGATTTGAACCAGCGACCTTTCGGCCCCCAGCCGAATGCGCTACCAGACTGCGCCACGCCCCGAGGGGGAATCAATCCTAGACGCAAGCGGGCGACGGGAATCGAACCCGTTCCTCGAGCTTGGAAGGCTCACGTGCAACCGTTAACACCTCGCCCGCGCGGGTGTCGATTATAGGTTCGCGATCGCGGCCTACCGGGAGGCACGCGCCGCTGTCTTTGCGAAACTCAGCGGGCGCGGGACGGTTCTAGTGGCAGGGTCGCCCGCCGCACCTCCGACGTATGCCGCTCCCAAGGTCAAGTCCGACGCATACCCGCGCGTGGGCCATCCTCGCCGCGGCCGTCGCGCTGCTCGCGATCGTCGGCGCCACGTTGGCGGCGCGCGAGGCGGAGGGTGCCTCCTCACAGAAGAACGTCGTCTTCATCCTCACCGACGACATGACGGCCAGCGAGCTCTCGGCGATGCCGAACGTGCAGTCGCTGCTCGCGGGCCAGGGGACGAGCTTCAACGAGGCCTACGTCTCCTTCCCGCTCTGCTGCCCGTCGCGCGCGACGATGATGAGCGGCCAGTACATGCACAACCACGGCGTGCGCGGCAACTTCCCGCCGAACGGCAGCTGGCTTCGCTTCATCCCGCACGAGTCCGACGACCTCCCCGTCTGGCTCCAGGACGACGGCTACTACAACGTCCACATCGGCAAGTACATGAACGGCTATCCGGGGGGCACTCCCACCATTCCCGCGCCACCGGGCGACACCTTTCCCGTACCCCAGGGCTGGGACGAGTGGTACGGAAAGGTCTCCGAGGACGCCCTCTATTACAACTACCAGCTGATCGAGAAGACCGGGCCGAGCGCCGTCCCACACATCACCTTCTACGGCGACCAGCCGGCGGACTACCAGACCGACGTCTTCACGGATCGTGCGGTCAACTTCGTCAACGACCAGGCCGTCGGGAAGCAGCCCTTCTGGCTGAACCTCTGGTTCAACTCGCCGCACGGGCCGTTCGACCCGGCGCCGAGGGATCTCCACCGGCTGTCCGGGACACCGCTCCCGAAGCTGCCGGGATTCAACGAGAAGGACATCAAGGACAAGCCCAAGTGGTTCCGCAAGCAGGCGAAGAAGCGGCTCACCAAGAAGCAGGCGCTCCTGATCGACAACGAGCGGCGGCGACAGGAGGAGCAGCTCATCTCGGTCGACCAGGCCGTGGGCAAGCTCGTCCAGACGCTGAAGGACAAGGGGATCCTCGATGACACCTACATCATCTTCAGCTCGGACAACGGGTTCTTCCGCGGGGAGCACCGGATCGTGACGGGCAAGTACCTGCCCTACGACCCCGCCTCTCGCGTCCCGCTGATCATCCGGGGACCGGGCATCCCGGCCGGCGGCGTCAGCAACGAGCTCGTCTGGAACGGCGACATCCCCCAGACGATCCTGCAGATCGCCTCCGGGTCACAGGACAACTCCCTCGACGGGCGCTCCTTCCTCCCCTTCGCCCAGCAGCCGCAGCTCCGCTCGACGCGTCCCGTCCTGCTCGAGGGCGACACCGGTCCGGGCGGGACCGGTGCCGAGTCGGCGCAGTCGAGCAGCGCGCGCGCTCGCGAGGCGCGGGTGCACGTCGCGGGCAGGAGGGGCGTCAAGAACCTCGAGCAGGAGCCCGACGCGATCAAGTCGGCGACGAACACGGACAGCGCCCCGGCGTACCGCTCGATTCGAACCGTCCGCTACGAGTACACCATCTACGCCAACGGCCAGACCGAGCTCTACGACATGCTGCGGGACCCGGTGCAGCTGCACTCGCTCGCCGCCGACCCGCGCTACCGCTACGTGCGCAAATGGCTCTACACGCAGCTGATCCCGCTGTCGGCCTGCGCCGGTCCGTCCTGCCGCGTCGAGCTCGGCCCGGATCCGGCGCCACTGTCAAAGAAGGCGCTCAGGCCGAAGGGCAAGAGGAAGAAGGGCCAAGGGGCGCAGCAGCCACCCACCGGAAAGAAGCCGGCGCCCAAGACGTAGCGGCCCTGGGCCTGCGGGTTACGATTCTCCGCCTAGGGGCACTGGCCAAATTGGCTAAGGCACCGGCCTCCAAAGTCGGCGATTCCAGGTTCGAGTCCTGGGTGCCCCGCTCTTCGCTCGCCGTCTATTCGCCGCGGCGCGCGGCGACGGCGTGCCGCGTAGCGTCCCGAAGCTCCTCGATCGGCGTGCCCTTCTCCACGTAGCCATCGGCGCCTCGCTCGAGCGCCGGCGCGCTCATGCGATCGGCCGAGAAACCGGAGAGCACGATGATCGCGACGTCGGGGTCGCTCTTGCGGATCTCGGGGATCGCCTCGAGGCCGTCCATGTCCGGCATCGACAGGTCGAGCAGCACCGCAGCCGGGTGTGTTTCGGCGATTCCCTCCAGTGCGGTGCGGCCGTCGCCCGCCTCGCCCACCACCTCGAAGTCGGGGTCCTCCTCCATGCCGAACTTGATCAGCTCCCGGAGTTCGGGAACGTCATCGACCAGGTAAACGGAAATCAGCCTCGTCTCGGTCATATACCCCCCATGCCCTTGGCTCTCAGGTGGGAGCATCGCCCCCCGCGACCGTGGCCGGCCGCTGACGCCGCAGCTCGCCGGGGACCAGGGCCACCTCGCTGTCCTCATCACCGAGCAGCTCGGTGATGATCATCCGCGCCTTCCTCAGCGTCTCCTCAACCGCCTTCTGGCTCTTCTCGTAGGCGATGCCGATCACCGCGTTCGCGGCAGCTGAGATTTCCCAGGTCATCCAGATCTCCTTGGAGTTGACGCAGCCCTGCGGCTGATGCCCGGATGGACTCGCCATTCTTCCAGAGGTCCCTTACGAGCCGCATCCGTAGTGGACACGACACCGAAACTAGAATCGGGTGCCCGCGGGCGTGGTGGAATTGGAAGACACGCTGGCTTTAGGTGCCAGTGCTCGAGAGAGCGTGGGGGTTCGAGTCCCTCCGCCCGCATAGCGCCGCCCGGCTTGGTGTAGCGCACATCCAGCCGAGTCCATAGACTTGCTCGCCATGGAAGCGGGGTCGATCCGTCCCGGATACGAGCTCTGGCGACCGAACAGGGAGAAACCCGAGGCGAAGAGCGCTCGGGTCCTCCTCGTGTTCCTCCTGTTGGTCTCGGCCGGGCTCGCGCTCGTCATCACCCTCGGCGGCTGGACCCGGCTGGAGGGCGGCAAGATCTTCGCCCTGCTCTACATCGCGATCTACGTGTTGTTCGCGTTCCTGGTCGCCCGCTGGAACCGCGGCGTGCTGCCGGTGGCTTCGGCGCTGGCGATCATCCTCGCCATCTTCGCTGGGATCGCGGCCCCCGCCTGGTTCGACCGCGCCAAGGACGGGCTCTCGAGCCCCGCCCTCCCCGAGGAGCTGCTCGGCCTGCTCACGCTCCTGCTCGTCCCGGTCCAGGTGATCCTGGTCGCCGTGGCGATGGTCGCCTTCAATCAGGAGTGGCACGTCGAGGAGGAGCGACCTATCGGGGATGAGCTGCCGCCCGTGGAGCCGCCCTCCGGCAAGGGCAAGGGCACGCCCCCCAGCCGCGGCGGCGGTCGTCGTACGACGGGCACCAGCAAGAGCCGTGCGAGCACCCGGCGCGCCACGGCGACGCGCCGCCCTAGAAAAGCCTGAGCGGCGGCTCGATCAACGCCGGCTCGTCCTGGCGGACGTCGTTGACGGCGTCCGAGACCTCCGTGACGGCCAGATCGTCCGTCGGCGCGAGGAGCGCCCGAAGACGCTCCTGCCCCGTCCCCGGGTCGAGCCATTCGGCCTCATCCGGCTGCCCGAGGATCACCGGCATGCGGTCATGGATCGGCGCCACGACCTCGCCCGGCTCGCAGGTGACGATCGCGCAGGAGTGCACCGCCGGGCCATCCGCACCGCCCGCCTTCGCCCAGAGCCCGGCGAACGCGAAGGGCTCCCTCGACGGGCGCGTGATCCAGACCGGCTTCTTGCCCGTCTCCTCCGCCCGCCACTCGTAGAAGCCGTCGGCGACGATCAGGCAGCGATGGGTCGCGAAAGCGTCGCGGAACGCCGGAGCCTCGGCCACCGTCTCCGCCCGGGCGTTGATCAGGAGCCGATCGAATGAATCGGGGTTGGCGTGCTGTGGGATCAACCCCCACCGCAGAACGCCGGGCTCGCGCTCTCCGTGGGCATTCAGCCTCACGGCCAGCACCGGATCGGTCGGCGCGACGTTGTACCTGGGCGCCTGCTCGATCTTCGCCTCCTCGGTCAGCCCGAACCGGAACCGCAGCAGCCGCGGATCCGGATCGGTGAGCGTGTAGCGCCCGCACATGCGTCGAAGGCTAGGCGGCGTGGCGGCGGGCGGCGAGCCTGCCGATAACCCGCGCCAGGACATCGACGACCTCGGCCGGCTCGAATCGCACCTGCGCGTGCGTGAACCTCAATGTCGTCAGCCCGGCGGCGGTGTGAGCCTGGTCGCGGCGGCGATCGCGGGCCTGCTGTGAAGGCGTGCGGTGGTAGCGAAGCCCGTCGGTTTCGACGATCAGACCGACTTCGGGCCAGAAGAAGTCAACTCGAAAGCCATGGAGCTGAACGCCGGTGTGTGGTGCCAGCAGGCCCGCGCGGCCAACCAAGCGAAGAAAAGCGCGCTCCAGTTCTGAATCCGTCAGCAGGAAAGCCTGGCGATCAAGGAGACGCAGCACCGTGCCAGCGCCGGGCTGGCTTGGCATCCCGTCGATGGCCTGCCGCAGCCGAGTTGGATCGATCAGATCGAGCCGGTCGGCTTCATTGATCGCGGCTTCAAGCTCGCGGGGTTTGAGTCGCGTTGCGAGGTCCACCAGAGTTCGGGCCGGGGCCGTGACCGGGATGCCGAAACGC
Source organism: uncultured Solirubrobacterales bacterium (assembly GCA_963774305.1). Taxonomy (GTDB): domain Bacteria; phylum Actinomycetota; class Thermoleophilia; order Solirubrobacterales; family 70-9; genus DASUPK01. Next base: position 40,633 of record CAVZEM010000011.1, read on the forward strand.
ATTCGTCCATCGGTCGACTCCAGCGAACGGCGACGGTGAATGAGGACACCGCGAGCTTGCGGCTTTCGCTCGATCGGCACCGAGACCTCAATCTGACCGCCCCGCCGCTCTCGAATGCCCCAGAGCTCAGCGGCGCTCCGATGGCTGAGCAATGTCCCCCGGCCGCACGCGAGGACGGCCGCCGTCCACCGTCCAAGCTGACTCACCTCGGGAGTGCCTACCGCGAATACCCCGCGATGAAGACGGTGGAGGCGGCCAGATCGAATCCGGTGAGCGATCCCGCTGCGCGTCACGCCGAGCTCGATCAGCTGCGAGCGCGTGACGACACCATGCTGCCGTCTGGCGAGTGTCCATACGGAGCGCCCGGGCGGCTTGTGGTCGGTTTGGCCCGCCATAGCGAGCCAAAGGGACCACAACCCTCAATTCGCCCCCTTCCCCAGCCGATTTTCGGCCCTGGGCGGCCATGCCGGAGGTGGGAGTCGAACCCACACGTCCCGAGGGACACGGCATTTTGAGTGCCGCGCGTCTGCCATTCCGCCACTCCGGCGCAGCCGCAACGATAGAAGTCCCACCCACCCTCAGCGGGAGAACCACCGCAACGTGATAATCCGCCCCCGGTGGACTCCGCGGGACGCATCGATCTGATTCGCGAGCTCTGCTCCTTCGAGGGGCGCGGTCCCGGCACCGATGCCGAGCGGCGCGCGGCAGACATGCTCGCCGGCCGGCTCCGAGGCATCGGGCGCCGCGCTCAGATTGAGCCGTTCTTCGCGCACCCCGAGTACGCGATCGTCCACCTGATCCACGCTGGGCTCGGAGTCGCCGGCAGCATCATCGCCACCGTTCAGCCCGCGATCGGATTCGCCCTGGTTCTGTTCGCCGCGGCGTCCACCTACCTCGACCTGAACACCCGCCTGTACCTCGTCCGGTCTCTCCTCTTCCGCCGTGCGTCGCAAAACGTGGTCTCCCCCGGCGACCGGCCGAACGCCCCCGCGCGCGTCATCCTGATGGCCCACTACGACGCCGCACGCACCGGCTACATCTTCTCCAAGGCGTCCAAGCGCATCCGCAGGATGCCCGAGCGCGTTCGGCTCGGCCTCGGGCCGTTCCGCCTCTTCTTCTGGCTCGGGCTCGCGCCCCTGCTCCCGATCCTCGGCGCGCGGATGGCCGGCCTCGACGCGACCTGGCTCAACGCCCTGCAGGCGATCCCCACGATCATCCTGATCATCGCCGGCTTCCTGCTGATCGACATCGCCCTCTCGGACATCGTCCCCGGCGCCTACGACAACGCCTCCGGCGTGGCTGCCGTCCTCTCCGCCGCGGATGAGCTGGCCGCCAACCCGCCCGAGAACCTCGACGTCTGGATCGTCCTCGCCGGCTCCGAGGAATCCTTCTGCGAGGGCAGCAGGGCGTTCGTCCGCGCCCGGCGCAAGGAGTTCGACCGAGCCACCACCGCGTTCATCAATGTCGATTCGGTGTCCTTCGGCCAGGTCGCCTACGAGATCAGCCAGGGCCCCGTGATCAGCCTCCCCCACGACCCGCAGCTGATCGAGCTCTGCCAGGCCCTCAGCGGGTCTGGCGCCGCCGGTCCCGAGGGCGCTCGCCCGATCCGCCACCCACTGCTCGACGACGCCATGCCCGCCCGCGTCCGCCGCCTGCGCGCGATCACGCTCCGCACCACCGACCCGGACGGCAACCTTGCGCCCTGGTACCACACCCACGACGACGTCCCGGAGCGGGTCGATGGCGAGGCGCTCGGCCGAGCCACAGACTTCCTCCTCTCTCTCGTCCGCCTGATCGATCGCGACGCCGGGCGCCGGCCCGCCGCGAGTACCACCTCCGAGTCTCCGGCCGCCACCGCCGAGCGCGTGTAAAGATCGGGTCGTGGAGGAGAGCACGATCGAGGCCGAGATCCTCTGGGCGCCCACGCCCGAGATGGTCGAGCGCTCCCAGCTCACCCGCTACATCCGCTGGCTGGCGGAGAACCGCGACCTGCACTTCGAGGACTACCACGCCCTCTGGCGCTGGTCAGTCACCGAGATCGAGGAGTTCTGGGGCACCCTCTGGGAGTACTTCGAGGTCATCTCATCCCGCGATGGCCAAGCCGGCACCGGACGCGAAGCGGAGGAGCCCGCGTTTGATGAGGTCCTGGCCGAACGCGTGATGCCCGGCGCCGGCTGGTTCGAGGGCGCCAACCTCAATTACGCCGAGCACATCTTCCGGGGCAAGGACGAGCACGAGGTCGCCGTCGTCTACGCGTCCGAGCTGCGGGAGCTCAGTGAGCTTCGCTGGGGCGAGCTGCGCGAGCAGGTCGCCCAGGTCCGCGAGGGCCTGAGGGCACTCGGCGTCGCGAAGGGCGACCGCGTCGTCGCCTATCTGCCGAACGGCCCCGAGGCCCTGATCGCGTTCCTGGCGGCGGCCAGCCTCGGCGCGATCTGGTCGAGCTGCTCCCCCGATTTCGGTCCCGGCAGCGTCGTCGACCGCTTCGCCCAGATCGAGCCGAAGGTGATGTTCACCGTGGACGGCTACCGCTACGGGGGCAAGGACTTCGACCGCATGGAGGTCGTGGCCGATGTCGCCTCGCAGATCCCAAGCCTCGAGCGCATCGTGGTCATCCCGTACCTGAGCGCCTCGCCCGAGCTGTCGATCCTCGAGGAGCACCCGAAGGTGGCGACGCCGATGACCTGGGGCCAGCTCACCGAGCTCGGCTCGGGCGCCGAGCTCGCCTTCGAGCGCGTCCCCTTCGACCATCCGCTCTGGGTCCTCTATTCATCGGGGACCACCGGGTTGCCCAAGGCGATCGTCCAGGGCCACGGCGGAATCCTGCTGGAGCAGCTCAAGAAGGGACACCTCCACCTCGACGCTCAGCCCGGCGACCGCCTCTTCTGGTTCACGACGACCGGCTGGATGATGTGGAACTTCCTGATCGGCGGCCTGCTCACCGACGCCTCCATCGTCCTCTACGACGGCAACCCGGCGTACCCCGACATGGGCGTCCTCTGGGACCTCGCCGAGCGCACCGGCGAGACCTGCTTCGGCACCAGCGCCGCCTACATCTCCGCATGCATGAAGGACGGCGTCGAGCCCAGTGAGGGCCGTGACCTGTCCCGCCTGCGATCGGTCGGCTCCACCGGCTCCCCCCTGTCCCCAGAGGGTTTCGACTGGGTCTACGAGCACATCGGCAAGGACACCTGGCTCTTCTCGACCAGCGGCGGGACCGACGTCTGCACGGCGTTCGTGGGCGGTGTCCCGATCCTCCCTGTCTACAAGGGCGAGCTCCAGGGCCGCGCCCTCGGCGCCAAGGTCGAGGCCTTCGACGAGGACGGCAATTCCGTGGTCGATCAGGTTGGCGAGCTGGTCATCACGGAGCCGATGCCGTCGATGCCCGTCTTCTTCTGGGGGGACGAGGACGGCTCTCGCTACCGAGCCAGCTACTTCGAGATGTACCCGGGCATCTGGCGCCATGGCGATTGGATCGAGATCACTTCGCGAGGCACCGCGATCATCTACGGCCGCTCCGACTCCACCATCAATCGCGGTGGGATCCGCATGGGCACCGCCGAGATCTATCGCGCTGTCTCCGAGGTGCCGGAGGTGCTGGACTCGCTGGTGGTCGACGTTCCTCGCCCCGGTACCGAGGGATGGATGCCCCTCTTCGTCGTCCTGCGCGAGGGCACCGAGCTGAACGAGGAGCTGACCGGTGAAATCAAGCGCCGGATCCGCGAGCAGTGCTCTCCCCGCCATGTGCCGAACGAGATCTTCCAGATCGCCGAGGTTCCGCACACGCTCAGCGGCAAGGTCCTCGAGGTTCCGGTCAAGCGGATCCTGATGGGCGAGCCGCCCGAGCGGGCGGCGAGCCGCGATTCGCTCGCAAACCCAGGTGCGCTCGACTACTTCACGGAGCTCGCCGGCACCCTGCACTCCTGATCACCTGATCCGCCCTCGGCAAACGAGCGTAGTGACTGCCGTGAGGACAGCAGAGATTCCCTCTCGCGAGAGCTGGAAGCAGGACCTCGCGCCCTATCTGGAGGTCGACCGCCGGCGCAGCCTCGGGCAGATAGCGAGCGTCGTCCTGCCGTACCTGGCCGTCTGGACGGTCGCCGTCCTGGTCGAGCCGAGCGCCCCGGTCGCGGTCGCCCTCGGCCTCGTCGCGACCGTCTTCCTCACCCGGATGTACTCCCTCTTCCACGACCTGACCCACAACTCGATGTTCGAGTCGCGGCAGGCGAACAGCCGCTGGGGCCACTTCCTCGGCTTCCTGCTGTTCACCCCCTACCGCTGGTGGCAGCGGCAGCACCGCATCCACCACGCCCATACGGGCGACCTGGATCACCGCGGCGTGGGCGAGATCAACACCATGACGCTCGCGGAGTACGAGAGCGCTTCCCCGCTGCGACGGCTCGGGTACCGCCTGTACCGCAACCCCGTCCTGATGCTGCTGGTGGGCCCGAGCCTCGTGTTCCTGTTCGAGCGCCGCTTCCCGCAGCGGGGCATGACCAAGCGGATCCTGGCGAGCGTCGTGGCGACGAACCTCGCCCTCGTGGCATGGGTGCTGGGCTGGTCATCGTTGGTCGGCTGGGGGACCTTCCTGCTGATTCAGGGGACGACCCTGATCGCCGGCGGTGCCGTCGCCGCCTGGATGCTCTACATCCAGCACCAGTACGAGGACACCTACTACCAGGCGCCCGGCAGCTGGAACTTCGAGCTAGCGGCGCTGCAGGGCAGCTCGTACCTACAGCTGCCACGGCCGCTCGCCTGGGCCGTCGGCAACGCGAACTACCACCACGTCCACCACCTGAGCGCGAAGATCCCGAACTACCGCCTGCGCGCGGCGCACGAGTCGCACCCGATGTTCCGGCGCGCGCCCGTGGTCACGATCCGCAGCAGCGTCCAGACGTTCCGGCTGAAGCTGTGGGACACCGAGAGCGAATCCCTCGTGCCGTTCGCCGGGCGGCGGGTCCGCTCAAGCCGGCGTTACGGGATTCCGCCGGGTGGCGAAGCTGCGATCCTTGGTCGACGCCAGGGCGTAGCGTCGGACTAGCTCCTCTCGCAGCCTGTCCGGCTCGATCACCGCGTCGACAACCAGCTCGGAGGCGAGGTGGAGGATGTCGATGTCCTCGGAGTACTCCTCACGCTTCTCCCTGACGAAGCGCTCACGCTGCTCCGGATCCTCTATCTCCTGGATCTGGTTGAAGAAGACGGCGTTGATCGCCGCCTCCGGCCCCATCACGGCGATCTGCGCCTGCGGGAAGGCGAGGCAGGCGTCGGGCTCGAACGCCGGCCCGGCCATCGCGTAGAGCCCCGCGCCATAGGCCTTGCGGACGACCACCGAGAGCTTCGGGACGGTCGCCTCGGAGACGGCGCTGATCATCTTGGCGCCGTGGCGGATGATCCCCTGGCGCTCGACGTCCTTGCCGATCATGAAACCGGGCACGTCCGCCAGGAAGAGCAGCGGGACGTTGAAGGCGTTGCAGGTCATGATGAATCGGGCGGCCTTGTCCGCCGAGTCGACGAAGAGCACGCCGCCCTTCACCTTCGGCTGGTTGGCGACGATCCCGATCACGCGACCATCGAGCCGGGCGTAGCCGACCACGATCTCCTTCGCCCAGCTGGCGTGCACCTCGAGGAAGGAGTCCGCGTCGACGACGGCGCGGATCAACTCCTCGACATCGAAGGGATCCTTCTCGTCGGAGGGCACGATCTCCGAGACGGCCGGCATGTCCTCGGGCTCCGCGGGAGGCGCCGCCGGGGGCTCCTCCCGCCAGTTCGCCGGCATGTAGGCCAGGTAGCTGCGGGCGAGGTCAATCGCGTCCTCGTCGGTCTTGCTCAGGAAGTGCCCGCATCCCGAGACGGAGGTGTGCATGCGGGCGCCGCCCATCTCCTCGAGGGTGGTCTTCTCGCCGATCACCATCTCCGCCATCCGCGGCGAGCCCAGGTACATCGAGGCGTTGCCGTCGCGCATGATCACCACGTCGCAGAAGGCGGGGATGTAGGCACCGCCGGCGGCGCTGGGACCGAAGAGCAGGCAGATCTGGGGCACCTGGCCGGATAGACGAACCTGGTTGTGGAAGATGTGGCCCGCTCCGCGCCGGCCGGGGAACATGCGCACCTGCTCCGTGATGCGCGCGCCGGCCGAGTCGACCAGATAGACGATCGGCACCTGGTTGGTCAGGGCCCGCTCCTGAATCCGCAGAATCTTCTCGACCGTCTTCGGCCCCCATGAGCCGGCCTTCACGGCCGGATCGTTGGCCATCAGCGCGACGGGGCGACCTCCGACGGTCCCCATGCCGGTGACGACGCCGTCGGCCCCGAGACCCTCCTGCTCCCAGTTCGCGAGCAGCCCCTCCTCCGCCAGCGAGTCTGGGTCCAGCAGCCTCTCGACGCGCTCGCGCACGGGCAGCTTCTCCTGCTCGACGACCTTCTTCCGGTGCCGTTCAGGACCCCCCTCCAGCGCGGCGTCGAGGGCCGCCCTGACGTCGCTCACAACCGCCCCGGGTCGATCAGGTCCGAGCCTCCTGCTCGGACTCGGCGTCGACGATCTCGGTCTCCTCGGACGGTGCCTCCGCATCCTCGTCCTGCTCGGCGTCGAACTCGTCCTCTTCCTCGTCCTCGCGGGCGAGCGGATCGAGCTCGTCGGGCTTCTCGAACGGGTCGGATCCGGGCTCCGGCCTGTGCTCGGTGACCGCGCCGGTCAGCTTGCCGCTGAGTTCCTCGGTATCGGCGAGCACGTCGTTCCGGCGTCGGACGAGGTCAGCGATCACGGCCTCGATGTCCTCGCGGCGCTGCGTGCCCTCCTCGACGATCCGGCGCGCCTGAGCCTCGGCGGTCGCGATCGTCTCCCGCGCGTCCTCCTCGGCCTGCCGGCGGGTGGCCGCGGCCTCCTCCTCGGCCGCCTGCCGGGTCTGCTGCGAATAGGCGTCGGCGGAGGTCCGCGTCTCGCTCGCGTAGGTGTCGGCCTCGGTACGGGTCTCCGCGGCCTGCATGTTCGCCGTGTTGACCGTGCCCGTGGCCTCCTCCTCGGCCTCGGCCCGAATCTGCTGCGGCGCTCTCCTCGGCCTGGGCGAGAATCGCACCGGTCCGCTGCCCCACGCGCTCCAGCTCGCGCTTCACGGTGTCGGACCGCGACTCGTCGCCCGCTCCGGTCTCGAGCCAGTCCGCGAGCCGCGCCAGGAACTTCTCAACCTCCTGCTTGTCGTAGCCCCGTCGGGACGATGGGAACGTGGCGTTGCGGATGCGGTCGAGGCTGGTCTGGTCGACAGGCATGCGTGCAGTTTCCTCCTTGAGCTGACCTAGTTCCCGGCGTCCACCGGGACGGGCACATCGCCGGAGTAATCGTAGAACCCCTTACCCGACTTGCGGCCAAAGTCCCCCGCATCGACCATCTTCTTGAGCGTGTCGGGCGCGGCGAAGCGCTCCTCACCGTAGGCGTCGACCATCACGTCCGCAATCGCGACCAGTGTGTCGAGCCCGACGAAGTCGGCCAGGGTCAGCGGTCCCATCGGGTGAGAAGCCCCGGCCATCATGCCGGTGTCGATGTCCTCGATCGAGCCGACCCCCTGCTCGTGTGCCCGGATTGCGTCGAGCATGTATGGGACCAGGAGCCGGTTCACGATGAATCCCCGGTTGTCGCCGGCGGCGACCGTCGTCTTCCCGAGCTTCTCGCCGATCTCGAAGCCGAGGTCGACGGCATCGTCAGCGGACTTCTCGGCGCGGACGACCTCCAGCAGCGGCATCACCTGAGGCGGGTTGAAGAAGTGGAGCCCGATCATCTTCTCGGGCCGTTCGGTTGCGTCCGCCTGCGTGGCGACCGACAGCGACGAGGTGTTGGTGGCGAGGTAAGCGTCGTCCTTGACGAGCTCATCGACCTCGCGCCACATCTCGAGCTTGCGGTCGAGGTCCTCGGTGATCGCCTCGATCACGAGGTCGCAGTCGGCGAGGTCCGCGTAGTCGAGTGTCGGCGTGATGCGGCCCCGCACGGCGTCCGCCTCCGACTGCTCCATCTTGCCCTTCTCGACCGCTCGCGCAAGCTGCTTCTCGATCTTGGCCATACCCTTGTCAAGCGGCGCCTGATCGATCTCGCGCACCACGACGTCCCAGCCCTGCTGTGCGCAGATCTGAGAGATCCCATGGCCCATGAGCCCGCAGCCCAGGACGCCGACCTTGCTGATCGCCATAGTTTGCTCCCTCTCTTGATGTGAGGGCGCGCGTCAGCGCGACCCGTCTAAATGAAGTTTGGCGGCGGGGAGCATAGGGGCCGCAACCACCTAAGGTGTCGCGGGTTTCTGATCCGAATGAGCTGGGGCAGACGACACGGGGCCGGCTTCACTCTTGCTGCGCTTTTCGCGGCCATCCTCGCCTGGGCGGTCGCCGCGGCGCCCGCGCACGCCTCTGCCAAGTGCGACAGGGCCTGTCAGGCCGGCAGGCTGGCCCACAAGCAGAAGCTCGCCCTCCTGCGCCAGCGGAACAAGCTGCAGAAGCGGCCGAACGTCATCGTCATCGACACCGACGACATGAACGCGACGGACATGTTCGTGATGCGCAACACCCTCAGCCTGCTGGGCGCGCACGGCACGACCTTCCAAAACAGCTACGTCTCCTACCCGCTCTGCTGTCCCTCCCGGGCGACCTTCCTGACCGGGCAGTACGCGCACAACCACCATGTGCTCACGGACCAGCGCTTCGGCGACCTCGACAGCTCGAACACGCTCGCCGTCTGGCTGCGGCGCGCCAAGTACCGAACCGCGATGGTCGGGAAGTACCTGAACGGCTACGGCATCACCGATCCGCGCCTGATCCCTCAGGGATGGACGCAGTGGTACGCGCTCACCGGCGGCACCGAGCAGCATCGCTACGGCTTCAAGCTCAACGAGAACGGCAAGGTCTTCCACTACGGCCGGAAGCCCAGCAACTACATCGACTACGTCCTCGACTCGAAGGTGAACGCGGTGCTGAAGCAGTGGGCGATCAGCCCGAAGCCCTTCTTCATCTACTACAACCCGAACAACCCCCACGGCGAGGCGGGCACGCCCATCTGGTCGACTCGGGATCCGGAGCCGGCCCCCCAGTACCTGGGCGCGTTCGGGGACATCACCGCCCCGCATCCGCCGAACTTCGACGAGGCGAACGTCTCGGACAAGCCGCAGCAGATCCAGGACATCCCGCATCTCTCGGACAGCCAACTCGCCGACATCGACCGCCGCTACCGGGGCCAGCTCGAGAGCCTCCTCTCCGTCGATGACGAGGTCAAGAGGATCTTCGGGCTGGTGCGCAAGTACGGCGACAAGCGGAAGACCTTCTTCATCTTCACCTCGGACAACGGGCTAGAGATGGGAGCGCACCGGATCGAGTTCAAGAACTTCCTCTATGAGGAGGGCGAGCGCGTCCCGCTCATCATCCGCGGCCCCGGCTTCCCGGTGAACGCGACACGCGACCAGCTGGTCGCGAACATCGACCTGGCGCCGACGATCACGGCGCTCACCGGGGCCCAGCCGGCCCGAGTCATGGACGGTATTCCGCTCCTGCCCCTCGCCAAGGACCCGGCCGATGGGGCGAACCGCGACATCCTCTTCGAGAGCCCCGATGTCGGCACCTATGGGATTCGCGAGGGCCCGTGGAAGTACAACCTCTGGAACAACGGGGACGAGGAGCTCTACAACCTCGACGACGACCGCTTTGAGCTCACCAATCTGCTGCACGGCTCGCCGACGCCGCAGGAAATCGCGATCCGCAATCAGCTCAACGCGCGTCTGCTGCAGCTCAAGACCTGCAACGGCGCCAGCTGCCAGTAAGTGGGGCGGCCGCTCGTGGCCGCGACCTCATGGCGAAGCCGGGGAGGCTTCCTCGAGCTTCTTCTGCATCGCCTCCGCCAGGGCGTGCATGCCGCTCATCGGGCGGACGTAGACGGCCATGTCGTTGATCCGGCCCTCGGCGTCGAAGTGCAGGAGGTCGATCCCGTCGAGTTCCCGGTCGCCGACCCGCGCGCTGAACATGAGGGTCGCCGTGCCGCCCGTCTCCACCTGATCGGTGTAGCGGAAGTCCTCGAACACCTGGACGACCGCGCTGAGCAGCACCGCGACCGCGTCACGGCCCTCGTACTGCTTGAAGACCACGGGGCTCCGGAAGGTGACGTCCTCGGTGAAGAGATCGTCGATCGCGGAGAAGTCCTTCGACTCGGCGGCGGCACGAAAGCGATCGCTCTGCATGTCGGCACCCTACCGGTGCCAGTCGACCGGGCCCGCCGTGAGCAGGTGGGCCCCGAGCGGCCTGCCGAGAACCTTCTGGGCCTCGGTGGCCGCCGCGATCAGCTTCGCCAGGTCCACCCCGGTCTCGACGTCCATCTCCTCGAGCATCGAGACGAGATCCTCGGTCGAGATGTTCCCGGTCGAACCCGGGGGCACCGGACAGCCGCCGAGCTCGCCGAATGAGCTCTCGAACGAGTCAATGCCCTGCTCCAGCGCAGCCAGCACGTTGGCCAGGCCCTGCCCGCGGGTGTTGTGGAAGTGCGCCGTCAGCTCCACGCCACCGAGGCGGCCGCGCGCCTCTGAGAAGAACTCGCCGACCTGGCGCGGATTCGCCATCCCGGTGGTGTCGCCGAAGGCGATCTCCTCGCAGCCAGCGCCCTCGAGCCGCTCCGCGATCTCGAAGACGCGTTCGGGCGGCACCTCTCCCTCGTAGGGGCAGCCGAAGCTGGTCGAGATCACACCCTCGCAGCGCAGCCCGGCCTCCCGGGCGGCGGCGATCGTTCCCTCCAGGTCCACGAGCGACTCCCCGGTCGTCCGGTTGACGTTCTTCTGGTTGTGCGTCTCGGAGGCGGAGAGGAAGAAGTTCGCCTCCTGGAAGCGATCGCGGAACTCGAGCGCATTCTCGAGTCCCTTGCGGTTCGGGATCAACACCGAGTAGGCGACGCCGTCACGCGGCTCGAAGCGAGTGAGCACCTCGGCGGCGTCGGCGAGCTGCGGAATCACATCGGGCCGGACGAACGAGGTCAGCTCGATGCGCCCCAGGCCGGCCTCGCCGAGCAGCCCGATCAGCCGCACCTTCTCCTCGGTGGGGATCACCTCGGGCTCGTTCTGGAACCCGTCGCGGGGCCCGACCTCGCGGATGCGGACCGCCTTCGGAAGCTCGGCCATGCTTTTCAGCCTAGCCAGGAGGCTCGGTCAGCCCTGGTCGCCGGTGACCGAGCCGATCTCGATCACGCGACGCTCGTGAGTGCCGACACCGATCGTGCGGTCGCCTTCCTTGACCTCAACGTCGAAGCGGAGCTTGCGATCGTCGACGACTTCGTGGAGCTTGGCGTGGACCGTGCAGGTCTGGCCCTCTGCCGCGGCCGAGACGTGCTTGACACAGACCTCGAAGCCGACCGTCGCCTTGCCGTCCTCGAGGTTCTCGAGGGAGAGGACCGCGGCGGTGCGCTCCATCATCCCGATCATTCCCGGCGTCGAGAGCACGCTCGCGCCGATGGTGCCGCCTACGTCCGTCATCAGCCGGCCCTCGACGACGAACTCGTCGGTGCGTTCAACCCCGGGCTCCATCAACGCTTCGCCTCCTCAGCTTCGCTTCGGGGGGCTTCGCGAATCATCAGCCGACCATCCCCATCCCGCCGGAGACGCCGATGCACTCGCCGGTCACGTAGGAGGAATCGTCCGAGCAGAGGAACGCGACCGCCGCCGCGACCTCCTCGGGCTGCCCCAGCCGCTTCAGCTGGGTGCCCGACTTCATCGTCTCGATGATCTTCTCCCCGATCTCGCCGAACTCCTTGGCCGCCATCAGCAGCGGGGTCTCGATCGGGCCGGGCGCGATCGCGTTGGCGGTGATCCCGAAGCGAGCGCCCTCGCGCGCCATCACCTTGGTGAAGGCGATCACGCCGCCCTTGGCGGCGGAGTACACGGCGGAGCCCTTCGACCCGACGCGGCCGGCCTCCGAGGCGATGCTGACGATCCGCCCATAGCCCGCCTCCTGCATGCCGGGCAGAGCTGCGTATGTGCAGTTGAGGACGCCACGCAGGTTCACCCCGATCACCTTCTCCCACTGCTCGGGGGTGGTCTGCGTGAAGAAACCGAACTCGTCCGTCCCGGCGTTGTTCACCAGGATGTCGATCGGAGAGCCGGCGCTGTCGACGGCGGCCTGAGCGGAGCCAAGGTCGGTGACGTCCAACTCGATCGCGAGCCCGGAGATCTCCCCGGCCACCTCAGTGGCCGCCTCCAGGTTGAGATCGCCGATCGTCAAGTCGGCGCCCTCGGCGGCGAGCCGGCGCGCGATCGCGGCGCCGATGCCACTGGCGCCGCCCGTGACCAGCGCCTTCTTGCCCTCGAGCCTCATGGGACCCGGCAGCCTATTCCGGCCGAGGTGTAGCTTGCTCGCCGGTGGCAAAGCCAATTCCGATCATCGGTGGCACCGGCGCGCTCGGTTACGGGCTTGCCGTCCGCTGGGCGCAGGCCGGAGAACAGATCGTGATCGGCTCGCGAAAGGCCGAGCGGGCGGCTGAGGCGGCCGAGCGTGTGCGGTCCGCAACCGACGGCGCCGAGGTCGAGGGACTGGAGAACGGCGAAGCGGCCGGCCGGGGTCCGATCGTGTTCCTCACGGTTCCGTTTCGCGCCCAGTCAGAGACCCTCACCAGCCTCAAGGAGGTGCTCAGCGAGGGACAGATCCTGGTCGACTGCACAGTCCCGACCGCCGCGTCGATCAGCGGCAAGGCCTCTCGAACCGTGGGCGTTTGGCAGGGCTCGGCCGCACAACAAGCCGAGGAGATGGTGCCTGACGGCGTCACGGTGATCTCGGCGCTCCACACCATGAGCGCCGCCGCCCTCGCCGAGGGTGACGCGATCGACGAGGACGTTCTGATCTGCGGCGACAAGAAGGCGGACAAGGCGCGCGTCGCCGCGCTGGTCGAGCGGATCGAAGGGCTGCGCGCCGTGAACGCCGGCCCGTTGGAGATGGCCCGCATCGCCGAGACGCTCACTCCCCTGCTGATTGCCATCAACGTCCGCTACAAGTCGCGAGCAGGGATCAGGATCACCGGGCTGCCGGAGGAAAACCCCTGGAAGTGACCCGGGCAGTCGTCCTCGCCGGAGGCACTGGCGGGGCGAAGCTCGCCGTAGGGATGCAGGAACTACTCGGCGAGGGCCTGTCCGTGATCGCGAACACCGCCGACGACATCGAGATCGCGGGTGTCGACGTCTCCCCCGACCCGGACCTGATCACCTACTGGCTGAGCGGGGAGATCGACGAGGAGCGCGGCTGGGGAATCAAGGACGACTCGTTCGTCGTCTTCGATCGCCTGGTCAAGCTCGGTAGGCCCGACTGGTTTCGCCTCTCCGACCGCGACCTCGCCACCTGCCTCTATCGCAAGGAGTTCATCGCCGAGGGCGGTCGGCGCACCGATGCGCAGGCGCAGATCACGCGCGGCGCTGGGCGTGGGGGCCGCCGTGCTCCCGATGTGCGAGGAGCCCGTGCGGACACGGGTCAGGACGGCCGACGGCTGGCGGGGCCTGCAGCAGTACCTGGTCGCCGAGCGCGCCGAGGCCCCGGTCGAGGAGGTTCGGGTCGAGGGCATCGGCGAGGCGACGCCCACACCGGAGGTACTGGAGGCGATCGCCGGCGCCGACGCGATCGTGGTCGGCCCCTCGAACCCCGTGATCTCGATCGGCCCGATCGTCGCAATGCCCGCCGTGCGGGAGGCGATGGCGGCCTCCGCCGCGCCCGTTGTCGCCGTCAGCCCCTATGTGGCCGGGCAGGTCGTCAAGGGACCGACCGACCTCTTCATGCGCGCCGTGGGCCGCCCGTCGACCGCCGCGGGCGCCGCATCCCTGTATGAGGGGCTGCTCGACGGCATGATCTGCGACCCCGAGGACCCCGATCCGCCACCGGAGGGGATCAGGGTGATGAGCTGCCCCACCTTCATGGAGGGACGTGCGGGCAGGCGCGAGCTCGCCGAGCGAACCCTCGAGTTCGCCTCGACGCTCAGGCAGCAGGCCTAAATCCGCCGGAACTGGCTATATCCCGCGCCTTACCCGGTAGCCTGACCATCCGTGGGGGCGGATCCCAACAACTTGCACACGACCGCGATCGTTCCGGTGAAGGGGCTTTCGGTCGCCAACGGGCGACTCGACGGCACGCTGTCCGCGGACGAGCGCAACCAGCTCGCCGAGGCCCTCTTCCTCGACCTGATCGTGAAGCTGCCCCGCAGCCGCTGCATCGACGACGTCCTGGTAGTCACGGCCGACCCCTCGATCGCGCGTCAGGTGCGCTGGTTCGGGCACAAGGTCCTGATCCAGGAGGCCGACGAGGGTCATTCGGAGGCGGCCTCAGCCGGAGCGCGGGCCGCCATGGCCGACGGGGCTCAGCGCGTGGCGATGCTGCCGGTGGATTGCCCGATGCTCGACATCGAGGAGCTCGACGCCCACGTCGGGCGCTCTCCCAGAACCGTCCTGATCGTTCCCGACCGCCACGGGACCGGTACCAACGGCCTCGTGCTCGCTCCCCCCGACGTCTTCCTCCCCGCCTTCGGGCCGGATAGCTGCGCCCGGCACGTGAGCCGGGCACGGGCATCGGGGATCAGCTTCGCTCTCGAGGAGGTCGAGTCCATGGGAATCGACCTCGATACGTCCGAGGACTACTCGCTGCTGCGCGACCGCCTGCTGCTCGACCCGCAGCCGGCTCCACGCACGGCCAAGGTCCTGTGGGAGCTCGGCGAGCGCACCCAGCCGACTGCCGCCTGATCACCCGCGAGCTGCGCATACGGCCGCTGACGGGGCTCCCCGAACTGACCGAGGGCGACGAGCTCGGGCGCCTGATCGCGGACACGGCCGCCCCCGCGACGGACGACGCCGTCGTGATCTCCCAGAAGGCCGTCTCCAAGGTCGAGGGGCGGGTTCGTCGTCTGGACGAAGTCGAGCCGGGCGAGCGCGCCCTGGAGCTGGCGAGCGAGCTCGACAAGGACCCGGCGCTCGTCGAGCTGGTGCTCGCGGAAAGCGCGCGGGTGGTGCGCGCCGAACGGGGGGTCCTGATCACGGAGACGAAGGGCGGGTGGGTCTGCGCCAACGCCGGCATCGACGCGTCCAATCTCGACGAGGGCCAGGTCTCACTGCTGCCGGTCGACGGCGATGCCTCAGCCCGGCGGGTTCGCGGGGAGATTGCCGCCGCCTCGGGTGCGACCCCGGCAGTCGTGATCGCTGACAGCTTCGGGCGGGCCTGGCGGGTCGGCCAGGCAGACATCGCGATCGGCTGCGCGGGCATCGCACCTCTCGCCGATTGGCGAGGCAGGCGCGATCGCCAGGGTGGGGAGCTATCGGCCACGCTGATTGCGATCGCGGACGAGCTCGCCTCGGCCGCGGACCTGACGCGCGACAAGGATTCCGGGGCCCCCGGGGCGGTCGTCTCGGGACTGGGCGACCTGATGACGGCCGACGATGGGCCGGGCGCGGGGCCGCTGAGGCGACCCGCGGATGAGGATCTGTTCAGGTAACTAGGCTGGCGTCGCGTTCTTCGAGGTGAGCTTCTCCATCGAGGGCGGCTTGGTGCCCTCATTGGAGAATTCCGGAGGCTCGTAGATCTTGCCGGGCGAGCCGCCCATCGCGATGATGCGCGCCGGCTCGTCGCCCGTGACGAGCTTGCGCTTTTCGGTCGCCCCGACCCGCGCGAAGACGCCTTGCTCGAGCTCGTGCTCCTCGCCGCCGACGTGGAGGGTCGCCCGGCCCGACAGCACCGTGTAGACCTCCTCCTGGTCGTCGTGGGTCTGGTCGTGCTCGGGATAGTGCGAGAAGTTCGCAGGCAGGTCGATGACGGCGAGACCGAATGAGCTCACGCCCAGGCCGGCCCTCGCGCGGCGGAACCCACCTCCAAAGATCGCCTCGAAGTCCTCGACGCGCTTGACGGTCACATCAGGCATATGTCTCTTCCTCTCCCCACGCCTCTGATTGGAGGCTACCCGCCGATGGAAAGGACGGCGGACCCTTCCACCTTACCGTGACGAATGTCATCCAACGCACGGTTGGCGTCGGCAAGCGGATATACCTGGATGCGGGTCTCGACCGGCACGCTCGCCGCCAGAGGCAGGAACTCCTCGCCGTCGCGGCGCGTCAGGTTGGCCACGGACCGCATCGTGCGCTCGTGCCAGAGCAGCTCATACGGAAAGGACGGAATGTCGCTCATGTGGATCCCGGCGGACACCACGGTTCCGCCCGGCGCCATGGCGCGGAGGGCCTCCACCATCAACTCCCCAGCGGGGGCGAAGACGATCGCGGCGTCGAGATCAGAAGCCTCGGGGTCGCCCACCGCGCCCGCCCATTCGGCTCCCAGTGAGCGCGCGAGCTCCTGTGTCTCGGTGTCTCCCTTGCGGGTCAGTGCGTAGACGCGCCAGCCTCGGGCGACGGCGACCTGGCAGATGATGTGAGCCGAGGAGCCGAAGCCGTACAGACCGAGGCGCTCGCCCTCCCCCGCCAGCCTGAGCGAGCGGTAGCCGATCAATCCGGCGCAGAGCAACGGAGCGACGTGGTCATCTGACTGCTCGCCGGTGATGGGGAAGCAGAAGCGCTCGTCGGCCACCGCCCGCTCCGCGTAGCCGCCGTCAATGTCATAGCCGGTGAACTTCGCCTGCTCGCAGAGGTTCTCGCGGCCGGACCGGCAGTATCGGCACGTCCCGTCAGTCCAGCCCAGCCACGGGACGCCGACGCGATCGCCCTTGGCGAAGCGGCCCGTGCCCGCACCGGCGCCGATCATCGTGCCGACGATCTGGTGGCCGAGCACCAGCGGCAGCTTCGGCTCGGTCAGCTCGCCGTCGACTATGTGAAGGTCGGTACGGCAGACGCCGCAGGTCGAGACGTCGATCAGGATCTCGCCCTCGCCGGGTTCCGGCTCGGGCAGCTCGCGCTCCACCAGCGCCTGGCCGGGGGCTTCGAGGACCATGGCACGCATGAGCTGATTGTCTCGAATAGGATCGCCGCTGCCGGGGATCGACAGAGGAGGGTTAATGAACGACGACCGCTACGCGCAGTACGGAGCGGCGACCGGAATGGTCTTCGTGGTCCTGACCGTGATCGGCTTTCTGATCGTCACGCCGACGCCGCCGGACCTCAACGCCCCGGCACAGGAATGGTCGAGTTACTTCCTTGCCCACCACAGAGCCGTGCGCGCCGGACTGGTGATCGTCGCAGTCGGCCTGTTCTTCTTCATCTGGTTCCTGGGAACGCTCTCCAGCCTGCTGCGGATCGCCGCCGGAAACCCGAGGCTTCCGTCCATAGTCTTCGGAGGCGGGCTGCTCCTGACGACGACGTTCCTGATCGGGATGGCGGCGGAGGCGGTCGCCGCCTTTCGCCCCCAGGGGGTCGATTCGGTCCTCACCAGAGGACTGAACGACATCTTCGTCATGGGCGGGGTCATCGCGGTCCCGGCCGCAGCGGCTTTCTTCGGCGCGATCGCGCTGGTGATCCTGCGAAGCGGCGCCCTGCCCGCCTGGCTCGGCTGGCTCGCGCTGGCGACGGCGGTGGTTCAGCCGCTCGCCTTCGGGACGCTGTTCACGAAGTCAGGCGCCTTCGCCGGCGATGGCGTCCTGGGCCTGTTCGTCCCCGTCCTGACGAGCGTCGTGACCACATTCGCCCTGAGCGCCTTGCTTACGTCTTGGGCGCGACAGTCGCTCCGGGAGGGGCACCCGAGCCTGACCGACCGGCTGCGCGGTGCGATGACCGGCGCCGCGGCCGGCGCCGCCGCCGGTGCCCGCGGCGAGCAGGTGGCCACGGGCCAGCGGCCTGGCCAGCGCCAGGGTCAGTAGGTCTCGACGATCTCGTAGAGCGTCGTCCGCTGGGCCGGAGTCCGGCCGGCCCGGCGGGCGGCATCTATGAGCTGATCGGGCTCGAGCTTGACGCCGTGCTTCGAGCCGGCCATCCGCGAGATGTTCTCCTCCATCAGCGTGCCGCCGAGGTCGTTGACGCCCCAGCTCAGGCTCTCGGTGGCAGCGTCCAGCCCCATCTTCACCCAGCTCGCCTGGAGGTTGGGGATCGTCTTGCCGAGCGCCAGGCGGAATGCGGCGGTGTGCTTGAGGTTGTCCTGACGGGAGATCTCCTCGACGCCGTGCGTGCGGCCCAGCAGGGTGTTGAAGGGGATGAAGCTGAGCGGCACGAACTCGGTGATCCCTCCGGTCCGCTCCTGCAGCTCGCGCACTATCCGCATGTGGCGCGCGAGCTCGCGCGGCTCCTCGATGTGGCCGAACATCACCGTCGAGGTGGAGCGCAGCCCGGCGCGGTGTGAGGCCTCGATGATCTCGACCCAGCGGGCAACCGGCAGCTTGTTGGGCGAGATGCGCTGACGCACCCCGTCGTCGAGCACCTCCGCGGCGGTCCCCGGGGTCGAGCCGAGGCCGCACTCGATCAGGTACTCGAACACGGCGTCCGGGGATCGGCCCGAGCGCTCGCACATGTAGTGGATCTCCATCGGCGAGTAGGCGTGCAGGTGGATGTCCGGGGCGCATTCCTTGGCGAAGCGCAGCCAGCGGCCGTAGTCCTCGAGCGTGTAGTCGGGATGGATCCCGCCCTGCATGCAGATCTCGGTCGCGCCGAAGTCGAGCGCCTCCTGGACCCGAGCGGCGAAGTCGTCCTCTGCCACCAGGTAGGCGTCGGGTGATCGCTTGCCCTGCCCGAAACCACAGAAGGCGCACCCCACCACGCAGACGTTGGTGAAGTTGATGTTCCGGTTGACGACGAAGGTCGCCGTCTCGCCCGCGAGCTCGGCGCGCAGCTCGTCGGCTGCGACGCGCATCTCCTCGATCACCTCGGGGCGGGTCTCGGAGAAGAGGGCGGTCAGCTCCTCCTCGCTGAGCTCCTCCCCGCGCCGTCCCCTTTCGATCGCGCGCGGCGCCACCTCGGGCGCGGGCGGGGTCTCCTGCCGGCGACCAGAGCCCCTCCGCGGGATGAAGCTCCAGTACTTGAGCTTCACGACGTCGAGGACACCCTGCTCCATCCATTCCGGGTCGAGGTACTGCGGGTAGGCACAGAGGCGCTCCGTCAGCGCATAGCCGCGAGGCGCCATCTCCTTGCGGACCTGATGCGGGCTCGGGAAGGGCTCCTCGGGGGAGATGTGATCGCCGTTGCTCGAGAGACCCCCGAGGTCAGTTGCCCCCGCCTCGACCAGCTCGGGCCACCAGTCGGCCAGGTTCGGGGGAACCTGGACACCCACGTCGGGCATGAGCCGCTTCGACTCGGAGATCAGGTGCTTCATGTCGTCGACGGACACCGGGGACGCCCACTCCGGAAGCGGCAGCTCGGAGCCGACGGTCTTGCCGCCGGTCCATCGCTGCCGCGATGCCTCGTCCGCGATCTCGGCGACCTCCTGGCCGTAGTAGCGCGGGTGCGGCATGAAGTTCTGGAGGATCACCTCCTGGACGTGGCCGTACTCGCCGTGCACGGCGGCGATCGCCTCGAGTGCCGCGACTCGCTCCTCCGGCGTCTCCCCGATGCCGACCAGGATCCCGGTGGTGAAGGGAATTCGGAGCTCGCCCGCCAGGCGGATGGTCTCGAGCCGCTTCGCCGGCTGCTTGGTCGGCGAGCCCTGGTGGACGGCCAGGTCGGGATTGATCGACTCCAGCATCAGGCCCTGGGAGGCGGTGACCTCCCGCAGACGGATCAGGTCCTCTCGAGAGAGGACGCCGAGGTTGGTGTGGGGAAGCAGACCCCGCTCGAGGCCGCGCTGGCAGGCCCAGACGACGTACGAGGTGAAGTCCTCGTGGCCCCAGCCGCTGAGGCACTGGGCGACCTCCGGATTGACCTCAGGGCGCTCCCCCGTGAGCACCAGAAGCTCCTTGGCGTTTCGCCGCACCGCCTCGTCGAGGCGGCGCTCGACCTCATCCGGGTCGTGGATGTGCGCCCGGTGCGTAGCGAAGGCGCAGTACCTGCAGTAGCACTGGCACGTCCTCGAGAGCGAGAGCGTGTAGTTGCGCGAGAAGGTCACCCTGCGCATAGCAGGGAGAACCTAGCGAAGTCCGTTTACGGGGCTGCGATGCCTACGAACCGGCGATGCCACCGGGCGGTGACGACGGCGGGGGACCGCCGGGACCCGAGGACTGCCGCAGCGGCGGAGCCTCGCCCGCGGGCGGAGCGGGACCGCGCGGTGCCACGGTGTCCGCAAGCTCCTGCACCGGGCCGCTCGACGGCTCGATGATGAACTTGTAGACGGCTGCGGCGAGCAGGCCGCCGACCAGCGGGCCGAGGATGTAGGCCCAGGCGTCCGTGAAGTCGTTGCCGACCAGCGCCGGGCCGAACCAGCGGGCGGGGTTGAAGGAGCCACCGGTCAGCGGCCCCAGCACCATCACCAGGAAGCCCAGGGCGCCGCCGATGGCGAGCGCGGCCCAGCGGCGCGTCTCGGGGTTGAGAGCGACCGCGAGCACCGTGAGCACGAGGACGAAGGCACCGATGCCCTCGACGAGGAAGCCCTGGAATGCGCCTCCCAGCAACGCGCTGATCTTGGGGGTGCCGTAGTCAGAGGCGCGGCCCTCGTCGAGCAGGAAGGCCTTGGTGAGCAGCGCGCCGAGGACGCCGCCCGAGAGCTGGGCGAGGATGTAGACCAGTCCGTCGATCGGGTCGATCCGGCGAATGGCGATGAAGGCCGCCGTGATCGCCGGATTGAAGTGCCCGCCGCTCGCCACGCCGATGCTGATGATCAGCGCGAACAGCAGGAGGAAGTGGGTGAGCCCGACGACCGCGAAATCGGAGCCGAACTGAGAGTTCTGGCCGGTGGCCACATAGAGCGACACGACGCTCGTGATGAAGAAGACCAGGAGCAGCGTCCCGACCAGCTCAGCGATATACGCCGCTAGACCTCGATCTTGCACTTGAAGTGACCTCCTCGTAGCTCTCGGAAGAATCGCCCCACAGGTGTAGGGCGGCGCGCAGTCTAACCGCATTTTCGGCCACACCGAGAGCCCCCGGCAAACCTTTACCGACGCCTTATGAAACGGGTCGCTCCTCGGCCTTTGCCTCGGAGCGCCCTCGCATGTAGGGTCGGCCGCGAATGAGACGGGTCGCTGCGCTGCTGGCGGCCGCCCTCCTCGGCACCGCCCTCTTGGGCTGCGGAGGGGGCGGTGCTGAACCGGGCGCGCCGAAGGGCGCGACCCTGGTCCTCGACTTCCAGCCGAACGCCGTGCACACAGGCATCTACGCTGCGCAGGCGAACGGGTACTTCAAGGACGCGGGGATCGACCTCCACATCCAGGAGCCGTCCAGCTCGGCGGACAGCGCGAAGCTGCTCGAGACCGGCCGCGCCGACTTCGCCGTAATGGACATCAGTGACTTCGGCATCGCACGCGAGCGCGACTTCGATCTGGTCGCGATCGCGGCGATCGTCCAGCGGCCACTGGCCTCGGTGATCACAGGCAATCCGGGTGAGATCCGGACCCCCGCCGATCTCGCCGGCAAGACGATCGGCGTCACCGGCGTGCCGTCCGACGACGCGGTCCTCGACACCGTTCTGCGCTCCGGCAGTGTCGACCCCTCCTCGGTGCACCGGGTGACGATCGGCTTCAACGCGGTCGCCGACCTCGCGGCGGGGAAGGTCGATGCTGCAACAGCGTTCTGGAACGCCGAGGGGGTCGAGCTGCAGCAGAAGGGCATCCCCATCCGAGAGTTCCGGGTGGATCGGTTCGGCGCGCCGCGATACCCCGAGCTCCTGCTGGTCGCCAAGTCCGGCAACCAGGAACTTGGACGCCGGGTTCTTGCCGGACTCAGGCGCGGTTATGACGTCCTGCGGCGACGACCGCAGAAGGCCCTGGAAGATCTCCTCTCGCGGGTCCCGGGCCTCGACCGCTCCGCGCAGATGGCCGAGCTCGATGCACTCACCTCGAGCCACGCGCTCTCGGTGGGCAATGCACTCGCCACACCGGCGCTCCAACCGGGAGCAATCGAGCGTTGGCACGCCTGGGCGGTCCGGGCGGGCCTGCTCGACCAAGGCTAGGACAGGGTCCGCTCGACCAGCTCCGGCAGCTCCCTGACCATTCGGCTCCGCGGCACCGCGATGGCGAGGCCCGCCTCGTCGGCTCGGGCCTTCGTGTCGACGTCGGTGTGCTGGTAGAAGCCGATCACCGGGACGCCCAGGTCCACGAGCTGCTCAGGAGGCACCGCGTCCAGGTCCGCGACGACGAGGTCTATTCCGTCGAGCTCATCGGGCAGCGAGCTGTCCTGCTCCACCTCGTGGCCGCTCGCCTCCAGCGAGGTGCGCACCCGGCTGGCGAGCATCAGATCCTGCACAAGGGCGGCGATCCGAGCCATCGATTCAGGTGTGGAGAGGTCCTGGAGTCATACGTCCACGCAGGCAATTTGACCAAAAATCAGGGATATAGCTCTGGACGTGCGTTCCGATACTTGCGGCCGTGGGGCGATTCGCCCATCCCCGGAGTTCCCATCGACGGGTGGTGCCTTCGGCTGCCATCGGCTTCTCCCTGCTCTGGGGCGCGATCTTCGGGCTGGCGATCGCCAGGGGAGATGGCGGCCTCGCGGCCTTCAGCGTCGTCGGGATGGTGCTCACGCTCGTGCTCACCGGGCTGCTCCACCGCCAGCAGGCCGAGCTCCGTGACCTCGCCGAGACCGACACGCTCACCGGCCTGATCAACCACCGCGGGTTCCAGCAGACGCTTCGGCGCGAGCTGCTCACGGCGGCTGAGAGGGGTGCGTCGGTTGCGGTTGTCGCCCTCGACCTCGACGATTTCAAGGCAATCAACGAACGGCACGGCCATCCCTTCGGGGACGGCGTCCTCGAGGGAGTGGCCGCCCAATTGCGCAAGTCGGTCCGGCGCGGCGACATCGCCGCGCGAACCGGCGGCGAGGAATTCGCCCTGATCCTGCCCGGAACCGGGGCTGAGGTCGCTCAGGAGATCGCCGAGCGCGTGCGGACGGCCGTCGCCCGGCTCTCACCCGCCGGATCCGAGCTGAGCTGCTCGGCCGGCGTGTCCGTCTACCCGGTCGACGCCGACAACGCGGGCTCGCTGCTCCAGCTCGCCGAGGGAGCGCTCTACTGGGCGAAGCGGTCGGGCAAGTCGAGGACGCGGCGCTTCGACCCGGATCACGTTCGTCTCAGCGGCGACGCACCGCAGCGCTCTGAGATCGAGCGCATCCTCCAGGAGCGCGCCATCGAGCCCCTCTACCAGCCGGTCGCCTCGCTCACCACGGGGCGTCTGGTCGGATACGAGGCGCTGGCCCGCTTCCCGGATGCTCCCGATCGGCCGCCTTCCACCTGGTTCGCCCAGGCCAACGCCTGTGGCCTCGGGCCCGAGCTCGAGGCGGCCGCGATCCGTGCGGCGCTCGAGCCGGTCGGCCGCCCGCCGGGGACTCACCTCGCCGTCAACGTCAGTCCCTCGGCACTCTCAACGGACGCGGTCAAGAGCATCCTGCCGGACGACCTTTCCGAGGTGGTCATCGAGCTCACCGAGCACGAGGTCTACGTCGGCGACAGCCTGCTCGCCAACTCCCTCGCGCAGCTCCGCGAGCGCGGCGCGCGGATCGCGATCGACGACGCGGGCGCCGGCTACGCCGGGCTCAAGCAGGTGATGTGGGTGCGCCCGGACATCGTCAAGCTCGACCTCGATTTGACGCGCGCGATCCATTCGGATCCAGTGCGGATGGCGCTGGTCGAATCGCTGGTTCGCTTCGCCCGCAGGGTCGGCGCGACCGTCTGCGCCGAGGGCATCGAGAACCACGATGACATCGAGGTGCTCGCCAACCTCGACGTTCCCTGCGGGCAGGGCTATGCGATCGGGCGTCCCGCTCCCCCGTGGAGCCGGGTCGCTCCTCCCGCCGCCGAGACCTGCCGCAACGCCCTCGCCCAGGCTCTCATCTCGACGCCCGGTGGCGACACGCCCACGATCTCGGCGGGCGACCGCCGCCTCGAGCACCTGAGCGCGCGCCTCGCGAACGCCCGGTCGCGAGCGGATCTCAACAGCGCTCTCGACCTGATCGCCGGGGAACTGCACGCCGACAAGGTCGCCCTCTCGCAGTGGCATCCCGACATGGGCGTGGTGGAAACGCTTGTCGAGAGCGGCGAGCAGCCGGAGGAGGAGTTCTTCTCGGTCGAGGAGTACCCCACCACGGGCCGAGTCCTCGAGCGGCAGGAGTCGGCGCAGGTGCTGGTGGGCGACCCGCGGGCCGACCGCCACGAGGTCGAGCTGATGTTCTCGCTCGGCTACCGGACGATGCTGATGGTCCCGGTGATCCACCACGGCGACAGCCTGGGCATCGTCGAGGCGATGTGCCACGAGGAACGCCCCTGGACGCGGACCGAGATGAATCGCGCCCGGATCATCGCCAACCAGCTGGCCTCGGTCATCCAGACGTTCTTCCGGGTCCCCGACCCGGAGCGCTTCATCTAGAGGCTTCGCCGGCGGCGGAAGTCGCGCCGCACGCTCTCCGGCCGGCCCCACATCTGCACGACCTCGGCGCGGCCCTCCTGTGCGTCGCGCACCCGGAACTCACCCGTGATCCCCTCGCGGTCCAGCTTGGTCAGCGCCCCCCGGACGGTCTCGGCCGCGGCAGCATGTCCGAACCGGTGGGCGACGTTGATCCGCCAGTGCCAGTCGGCGCGGGAGTACGGCTGCGCATTGACCAGGGAGAGGATCACCGCCGCGTCGACGTAGCGCGTCTCGTCGGCAATACGCAGGTCGAGCTCGAGGTCGGTCCAGTCGCCCGGCAGGGTCTCGACGACCGCCTCGAAGTCCTGTGCCAGCGCCATGGGCCGAAGCCTAGCTCGCGTCCGCCACGGGAGCCGGGGCGCGAGGAGACCTCGATGCCCGTCCGCCTCGCCATCTAGCCGATGAACACCTGCTCCAGCAGGAAGACATTGAGGGCGATGATCAGGCCGGAGAGAACCGAGGCGACGGCGGTGAGCCAGCCCGGGCTGGCGAGAGACCCCATCAGGTCTCGCCGCCGGGTGAGCATGACCAGCGGGACGAGCGCGAACGGAATGCCGAAGCTCAGCACGACCTGGCTGCCGACGAGCGCATCGGTCGGGTCGAGGCCCACCGCCAGCACGATCAGCGCAGGCGTGAGCGTGATCGCCCGGCGTACGAAGATCGGGATCCGCCGGCGGATGAACCCCTGCATCACGACCTGGCCGGACATCGTCCCCACTGATGACGAGGCGTAGCCGGACGCCAGCAGGGCGATGCCGAAGATCGTCGCTGCGCTGGGAGAGACGACCTGTTTGAGGCCGTCATAGGCGCCATCGATGCTGTCGATCCCGACCAGGCCGCTGCCGTGGAAGAGGGCGGCGGCCATGATCATCATCGAGAGGTTCACGGCACCCGCGAGCGCCATCGCGATGACGACGTCGATGCGCTCGAAGCGAAGGATCTGGCGCTTCTCCCGCTCGTCCCGCCCCACGATCCGCCGCTGCGTCAGGGCGGAGTGCAGGTAGATGACGTGCGGCATGACCGTCGCGCCGATGATGCCGGTCGCGAGCAACACGCTCTCAGTGCCCGCGAAGCCCGGCACGAAGAGATGCTTGGCGACCTGGCTCCCGTCCGGATTGGATTCGAAGATCTCGAAGGCGAAGGCCGCCACGACGACGCCGACCATGCCCACGATCACCGCCTCGAGCCGGCGAAACCCCTTCTGCTGAAGGCCGAGGATGGCGAAGGCGCCGGCACCTGCGAGCAGGCCCGCCGGGAACAGCGGGATCCCGAAGAGCAGATTCAGTCCCAGGGCAGCGCCGACGACCTCGGCGATGTCGCAGGCGGCGGCCACGATCTCCGCCTGGATCCAGAGGCCGATCGAGGTTCGCCGGGAGAACGAGTCCCGGCAGGCCTCGGCCAGGTTCCTGCCGGTCGCGATTCCGAGCTTGGCCGACTGCGTCTGCACCACCATCGCGATCAGGTTCGCCCCGAGCACGACCCAGAGGAGCAGGTAGCCGAACTTGGCGCCACCGGCGATATTGGTGGCGAAGTTGCCCGGATCGATATAGGCGACCGCCGCGATGAAGGCCGGCCCGAGGAAGGGCCAGATCCGAGGCAGGCCTCGTGTGTGCCCGTCCAGGGATCGCCGGGCCGCCCGCGCGACGGCCGCCTCTCCGGGCAGTACGTCCTCGGGCAGCACGTCGCCCCCGCCACCGAGGCTGTCCCCGGGCTCCGGCGGCGCCGAGAGCTCACCGGGGAGCGGATCGACGAGGCCGACGTCCTCCTCCCCCACCCTCAAGTCCTGCTCGCTCATCTACCCGCCGAGGATTGACGGCGGACTCTCATGCTCTCGGCCAGCTCAGCGCCGAGCGGGTGCGTGCGGTCGCCGATCTCGACGATCAGCGGGCCGCCGAACGGCTCGCGGCTCTTCACCACAAGGCTCTCGCCCGGGTGGATCGAGCGCTCGGCGAGGTAGCGCAGCATCGAGGCGTCGCTGTCCGAGACGCGGGTGAAGACCCCCTCCTCGCCCGGGTCCAGCTCGGTGAGCGAAACGGAGTCGTCGTCGCTGACCGCGAGGTCTCGGTCCGGGATCGGGTCGCCGTGCGGGTCGAGCACCGGCTCACCGAGCTTCGTCGCGATCAGCTCCTCGAGCTCCTCAGAGATGTGATGCTCGAGGACCTCCGCCTCCTCGTGCACCCGGTCCCACGGCATGCCGAGCACCTCGGAGAGGAAGAGCTCGATCAGCCGGTGGTGCCGAATCACCTCGAGCGCGATGCGCTCGCCCTCTGGCGTCAGGCGGGCGCCGCGATAGGGCGCGTACTCGACGACTCCCTCATCGGCCAGCCGCCGCAGCATTCCCGAGGCCGACGCCGGGGTGACACCGAGCCTCTGCGCGACGGCGGTCGTCCCGACGCCCTCGGGCTCGCGCGCCTGCAGCTCGTAGAGCGCCTTGGCGTAGTTCTCGGCGCCCTCGTTGGTACGGCGCTTCGGGTGCGCGTTGTGGGCCTGGACCGGCATCCGCGGTATTGAAGCACAACCGAACTCAGAAGTTCGGGCCAACTAACTTCTTCTTTGTCCATCCACTCCGAAAGCCGGTCGAGGCCGCGACCTACAATCGGGTCGTGGCCGAGACCGCGACCCAGGTCGAGCTCGACGGGCAGTACCGCGCCCTGCGCGAGGAGGCGGGGTTCCTGAAGAGGGGCCGCGCGGCCCTCACCGTCAGGGGCGCCGACGCCGCCGAGTACCTGCAGGGCCAGCTGACCAACGACATCGAAGCGCTCGAACCGGAGGAGGGCTGCTACGCGGCGCTCCTCGACCGCAAGGGTCACCTGTCCTCCGACATGCGGGTGCTCCGACTCGAGAATGGCGAGCTGTGGCTCGACCTCGAGCCGGACGCGGCCGAGGCTGTTCTGAAGCACCTCCGCACCTACAGCATCGGCAGGGAGGTCGAGATCGAGGACGTCACCGATCGCTGGACCGTCATCTCGCTGATCGGCCCTCGCTCCGGCGAGCTCTCGGGATTCGAGGGCCTTGGGCCCGAGCACGCCCAGCGCTTCCGGCAGTGGGACGGCGCCGATGTGCTCGGAGTCGCGACCGACGTCGGCATCGACCTGATCATCAAGGACGAGGACGCCGCGGCCATCCAGGCGGCGCTGGGCGCGGCGGGGGCCGTGCAGGTGAGCGGCGAGGCCGCCGAGATCGTCCGCGTCGAATCCGGCAGGCCACGGCTCGGGCTCGAGATGAGCTCGGAGCACATGCCCGCCGAGGCCGGCATCGTCCAACGTGCCGTGAACTTCGAGAAGGGCTGCTACATCGGCCAGGAGCCGGTGGCGCGCCTGCACTACCGCGGCAAGCCGAACCGGACCCTGCGAGGGCTTCGCCTCAGCGGCCCCGCCGCGCACGGCGATCCGCTCCTCCTCGGCGACCGGGAGGTGGGCACGATCGGAACCGCGTGCCTCTCCCCCGCCCACGGCCCGATCGCGCTCGCGATCGTCCGGCGTGAGGCCGGCACCGGCGAGAAGGTCGCCGTGGCTGACGGCTCGACCACCGCCGAGGTGGTCGAGCTCCCCTTCACCGCCTGACCACTGAAGCGGCCTGTCCCCCGGTTCGGCTAGATTCCTCGGCGCATGCTGCGGAGGAGGGGCAGAGCGGTGCTTCTGCCGGATTATCCGGCGGCGGTTCTTGTGGCCGCCGTTCTTGTCAGCGCGCTCGTCGTCGCCGGTTGTGGCCGCAACGACTTCAACAACGACCCGCGGCCGCCCATCCCAGCGGAGGTGAGCGTGAAGATCGCGCCCCACGGGGTCGTCGTCTCACCCAAGGAGTTCGGCGCCGGCTTGGTCAACTTCACCGTGGCCAACCTCGCGAACGAGCCGGGCAGCCTGGCAATCCACGGACCCGTCACCGCCGACAGCGACCAGATCGCGCCCGGCGACGCCGAAACGGTCAAGGTCCAGATGAAGAGCGGCAGCTACGAGGCGAGCGTCGACGGAATCGCGGGGCGGCCCTTCAGCTTCACCGTCGGGCCTGAGCGCCCCTCCGGCCAGAACGACCTGCTGCTGCCCTAACCGGCCCTGTCGCCGCGCGTCTCTCCCACCAGCCGGGGCAACACGGTGGTGAGCATCAGCTCCAGCCTCGAGTAGCCGGCGGCGTGCCGGTCGGATCCAAGCGTCATAGCGACGCGATCCAAATCGATTCGATGTAGGCCGGTGCCGCCAGCCCCCTCTGGTGGCCGCCCCCTGTTCTCGGACGCTTCCATATTCGCTCTTGTACCCAATTCGTCCCGTAGGGGCCGCTTCATGACCGTTTGAGCCTATTCGTGGACGCAATACCCGGGACGTCCATCAGGCCACACCGTCCAGAGCGTCCGCGATGAGGCCGTCGGCACGCGCCAATGCCGCCTTGGCACCTTCCTCCATGACGCCCAGCGCGGACTCGATGCTGTCGGCGTTCTTGCGCATGCCGGTGAGTGCCTGGCGTGCGGTCTTCAGCGATTCGAGCGCGCGGCGCGTCTCGTCGATCGCCTCCTTCATCGCCGGGGCATCGAGCGAGAGCTCGTCTCGCCTCGCGGCGAGTGCCCGCGCACGAGCCAGGCAGTAGGCGGTCTCGAGCACGTACGGCTCCGGATCGTCGCGGTCGACGGCGACGATCAGCTTGTTGCCCTCGTACTCGACCAGGCTCTGGGTCTTGGCCGGGACGTTCTCCTCGCTGGCCACGACGAGAACGGCGTAGTCGGCGCCGCGGTCGTCGAGCGATCCATTCAGGACCTCCCATGCCTTCGGGCGGGTGAGCTGGCTGTCCTTCGGATCGAAGGCGATCTTCGCGAGCGCGGGGCCCCCGCCGGCGCCGATTTCGACGACCGTATCCCCCTTCTTGCCCCGCGTCTCTCCCGCCTGGTCGCCCACGTGGTGGGCAACGTCACCGCGGGCGGTGGCGATGCCGTCGATCACGTCGTGGATCCTGCCCTCGAAGTCTCTGCCCTTGGCGGTCCCCCGGGCCTGTTCGATCTCGATCTCCTCCTTCGCGCTCAACCGCTCTCGCAGGGCGGTCACCTCGGCGGTCAGCGCCTCCAGGCGCTTCCGGTCCTCGGCGCGCTCCAGATGCTGGGCCTCCTGTGAGCCCTTCACGGCCCGCACGACGCCCTCCTTGAAGTCGGCCAGTGGGTTCGCGCCGTCTTGGGCGGAGAACTGGCGAGCCAGCTGGCCGCGCTGATGCTCCATGGCGGCGGTCAGGAGCTCCCGGATCTGCTGCTGCACGGAACCGCTCCGCTCCTTGTCGAAGCTGCTGGCAAGGCGCTCGACGAACTCCTCCTGGCCCTCCTCGATCACGCTTCCCAGGCGCTGGGCGAGCGGTGCGAGCTGACGCTCGAGCTCCGCCTTGACGTAGTCGACGTTCGCGGCGGTCCCTTCGCTCTCGATCACCCGCGCACCGATCTCGATCGCGCGAGTCACGGTCTCAGCCGGCTGGTGACCCTCGCCGACCTGCTCCTGGACCACACGGGCTGCGCCGGCGTCGTTCACCTCGAGGCGCTCGATCACGAGACGGTCGCCGATGGCGCGTACTGCGCCGTCGGAGGCGTCCGGTTCGAGTGGGAGCTGTGGCTTCTCTGATGCTTCCATCGGACTCATCAACGTAGTCGCGGTTTCGGACGGGAACCTGACGTGGCGGCGTTGAATACGATCCACGCGACAACGACCGAAACGAACGCGGGAGTCACATTGGCCGTAGAGATCGCCGACCTATCCAAACTCGATGTCCAGCCGGGCGAGCTGCCCGAGAAGATGGCCGCCTGGGTGATCCGCCCGGAGCGCGAGGGCGAGCCCAAGGACGCCTTCCAGGTGGAGGAAATCGAGGTGCCGCAGCCCGGCGCCTTCGAGGTCATCGTCCGCGTGATGGCGGCCGGAGTGAACTTCAACAACGTCTGGGCCGCCCTCGGCAAGCCCGTGTCGGTGTTCGGTTACGGCGACCACGAGGAGTACGGCCACCACATCGGCGGCTCCGACGCCTCCGGGATCGTCTGGAAGGTCGGCGAGGGCGTCGCCAAGTGGAAGCCCGGCGACGAGGTCGTGATCCACTGCAACCAGGCCTCCTACGAGGACGTCGAGGTCCACGGCCTCGACCCGCTCGCGGCGCCCAGCCAGAAGATCTGGGGCTACGAGACGACCTGGGGCTCGTTCGCCCAATTCACCAAGGTGCAGGCCCAGCAGCTCCTCCCCAAGCCCAAGAACCTCTCCTGGGCCGAGTCCTCCGCATATGGACTGACCTACTTCACCGCCTACCGGATGCTGATCGACCGGTGCAAGCTTCAGGCCGGTCACAACGTCCTGATCTGGGGCGCGGCCGGCGGCCTCGGCGTCTTCGCGACCCAGCTCTGCAAAGCGGCCGGGGCGAACGCCGTCGGTGTCGTGTCGTCGGACGAGAAGGGCGAGCTCGTCAAGCGCCTCGGCGCGGTCGACTTCATCAACCGCAACGAGTTCTCCGGGATGATGCGGACCGGGGACGAGACACCGGAGCAGGAGAAGGCGCGGTTCAAGGAGTCCCGGGGGTTCGCCAAGAGGGTCAAGGAGATCCTCGGCGATTCCCCCGACATCGTCTTCGAGCACGTCGGCCAGGCGACCTTCCCGACCTCGGTGTTCGTCGTGAAGCCGTTCGGCAAGGTGGTCATCTGCGGCGCTACCTCCGGGTACACGCTCGACTTCGACGTCCGCTACCTGTGGATGCGCCAGAAGCAGATCATCGGCTCGCATTTCGCCAATGCGTACGAGTGCATGCGCGCGAACCAGCTGATGGCCGAGGGCAAGATCCAGCCGGTCCTCTGGCGAGTGATGGGCTTCGACGGTGTCGCCGAGGCTCACCAGCTCCTCCACGAGAACAAGCACCTGGGCAAGATCTCCATCCTCGTCGGGGCGAGCAGCGAGGAGGAGGGCAAGGAAGAGGACGGTCCGGGCGCGATCCGGGCAGAGGTGGGCGCGTGAGCGCCCGCCGTAGATTTGGGAGGTGTGCCTGATGGCCGATGCCTCCTCGAACGGAGCCCTCGAGATCGTCTACATCGAATGGCACATCCACCCGTTCCGGGCGGATCGCTGGTACGAGATCTGGGAGCCGGCCGCCGCCCGGGCCATGGCCTTCGGCGCGAAGGGCTGGTCTCTGACCCGTAACGAGGAGGACCCGCTCCACTTCCGCCAGGCGTCCGTCTGGCAGAACCACGAGGACTGGGAGCGCTACTGGTACTCGGACGAGATCGCCGCGGAGCGCGAGAAGGCGGTCAACTACTTCAACAAGCCCGTCCTCCCCGTCTGGCACACCCTGATCGCCGGGGAGTAGCTCACCACCGCCGAGGGAGCTACTTCGGGGGTCGCTGGGTGTTCCTTCAACTGCACGTGCCGACGCTCTCCCATCGCTCAGTCATGCGCTTCGCCCTGCCCGCCGCGTTCGCGGCGGCGCTTCTGCTCGTCCCGGGCGCGGCCGAGGCGAAGGTGAGCGCGTCGCTCAGCGGCAGCCTCCTCACCGTCACCGGCGGCAGGGGCTCCGACCACGTCACTGTCGTCTGCAGGACCGGGCTGGTGAAGGTGAACGGCAAGGACGCCCGCACCGGCGCGATCGCCTGCGCGAAGGTGTCCGAGGTCGACGCCGTGACCGGCAGTGGCAATGACCGTGTCGACCTGTCGGGCGTCGGCCCCGACAACGGCTTCGGCCAGCGCGACCTGCCGGGCGGATTCGGCCATGGCACCGGCGCGGCGGCGGATCTCGGCCGGGGAAGCGACCACTACGCGGGTGGGGGTTCCGCCTTCAACCTCGTGCTCGGCGGTTCCGGCGACGACCGCATGACCGGAGGGCGCTTCCGCGACAGCCTGCAGGGCGGCAGCGGGGACGACTCGGCGGCGAGCGGCGCCGGTCGGGACATCCTGCTCGGCAACTCGGGCAACGACAAGCTCAACGGCGGCGCCGACGACGACCTGCTCAGCGGCAACGCCGGCGACGACGTCCTGATCGGCGCGGCGGGCGCAGACCTGCTCGGCGGCGGGGTCGGGATGGACCGCCTCTTCGGCGGCCCAGGGCCGGACCAGCTGATCGGTGGGCCGGGCAAGGATCGCCTCAACGGCGGTCCGGGCAACAACACGCTGGTCCAGGATTCTCCGAAGAAGTAGCCGGGACGGCGGGTCCTCCCGGAAGATGCCCGGTGATGGAGGACCGACTTGGCGCGCTGGTGCCGGGCTGGGACCCGCCCGGGCCGGCCGGCGACGAAACGGGCCCACTGGCCGGGCTGAGCCTGGTCGTCAAGGACGTGATCGACGTCGCAGGAGCCGTCACCGGAGGCGGGAATCCCGATTGGGCCGCCGCCCATGAGCCCGCCGGGGAGAGCGCGGCGGCGGTCGCCGCCCTGACGAGCGCCGGTGCGTCCCTGGCCGGCAAGGGTCAGTGCGCGGAGCTCGCGTTCAGCCTGAGCGGGGACAACGTCCACTTCGGCATGCCCCGGAATCCCGCGGCGCCGGACAGGGACCCGGGCGGATCCACGAGCGGCCCGGCATCGGCGGTCGCCGGCGGCCTCTGCGAGATCGGCCTCGGCACGGACACCCTCGGCTCGATCCGCGTCCCTGCCTCCTACTGCGGGGTCTTCGGCTTCCGCCCCACACACGGCGCGATCTCGACCGAGGGCGTCATGCCGCTCGCCCAGAGCTTCGACACCGTCGGGGTGCTCGCGCGCGACCCCGAGGTGCTCCGGCTCGCCGCCGAGGTGCTCTTGGGGCGTGCGTCATCCTCCGCGCCCCCACCGTCCCGCTTGTTGCTCTCGCCGGTCCTCCTCTCCGCCGCCGAGTCGGACGTCACGGACGCCGGACGCGCGGCGGCACAGAGCCTGGCGCAACGCCTGGGCGCCGAGGTCGCCGACACGCAGCTGCTAGACGGGGCTCCCGGTCCGGCGGAGGGAATGGCGGCCTTCAACGTTCTGCAGGGAGCCCAGGTGTGGCGCAACTACGGGGAGTGGGTCGAGCGCTCGAGCCCGTCGCTGGGCCCGGACATCGCCGCGCGCCTCGAACGGGCCGCCGGATTCGGCGAGGCCGACGTCGCCAAGGCCGAGCCCGTGGCACGGACCCTGGCGAGTGCGGTCGCGGAACTGAAGGCGACCGAGGCCCTGGTCCTCCCCACGACGGGAACCCCGGCCCCCGGCCGCGAGGCCGATGGCGATGAGAGGGAGAGGGCCAGGGTCTCCGCGGGCC
Source organism: uncultured Solirubrobacterales bacterium (assembly GCA_963774305.1). Taxonomy (GTDB): domain Bacteria; phylum Actinomycetota; class Thermoleophilia; order Solirubrobacterales; family 70-9; genus DASUPK01. The sequence continues at coordinate 74,203 of CAVZEM010000011.1, forward strand.
AGCTGACCTCGATCGCGACGCTGGCCGGAGCACCGGCGATCTCGCTCCCACTGCTCGACGTCGGCTGCCCGGTCGGCATCAGCCTGGTCGGCCCTCCGGGAAGCGACCTCTCTCTGCTCGCCGCGGCTAGTGCTGCTCCAGCGGGGCCATCGTGAGCCCCGCGTGCTGGAGCTGCTCCCAGTAGAGCTCGGCGGGCTCGCGCGGCCCCGTCCAGACCGCTGCCTGCCCGCGGTTGTGGATCGTCTCGGCGAACCGGTAGCCGCCGTCGAGTGAGACCCCCGGGATCACGCGCGAGAGCGTCTTCGCGACGTGATCGAACGTGTTGTGGTCGTCGTTGAGGACGATGACGAGCCAATTCCCGCCCAATCCCTCCTCGGGGCCGGCGGATTTGGGCCGCTCAACCGTGGTCGTTGACACGCAGCTGAAGGTAGAGGATCAGGCCGGAGATGCGGGGGAAATTCCGTGCCCTAGAAAGGGTTCGGAACCTGGACCGTGACGTTGTCGAAAACGCCGGTGATTCCCGTCCCCGCGCCCGATCCCTTGGCGCCGGCGGTCAGGATCGTCTGGCGCCCATCGGGCTGGTCCGCGCCCGAATCGGTGGTCGAGACGACGCTGTTGCCATTGACGGTTGCGACCAGGTTGGTGGTGTTGCCGCCGTAGGAGAAGGCGCGGAGCGCGATCACGTTGGGCTTGGAGCCCACCTTGACGAACTTGCTGCTGCCCGACGCCTCGAGCTTCGGCCCGGCGGCGCCCTTCGGATCGCGCAGGTACTGCCACTTGTGCGAGTTCGGGAGGACGCGAAGCACATAGCTCGCCGAGTCGCTGCGCCGGACGCCGACGCCCACGAAGGTCTTCTTCTGCAGCTTCGCGCTGCCCCCACCCGCGGTGACCGTGGCGACCATTCCCTGGTCGGCGTACTGGTCGCTGGAGTCGGCGACGACGGACGAGCGGAAGGCACACGAGTTCGTGTTGTTCCCGACCCCGATGCCGAGCGCCTGGTTGCCCGCCCACTTGCGCTTGCAGCTGGATCCGAGCACCTTCTGGAAGGCGTTGACGTCGTCCTGGCTCTGGAAGGTGTAGGTCGCGACCGGGATCGGCGCCGCGTGGGCGACGGCGCCTGCCGCAAGCGCGGCGGCGGTGGTGATCAGCGCTGTCAGCTTGGTTCGCATGCGTGCGTGAGCGTAGCCGTGCGGCGTACCGGAAATTGCAAGAACACCCCGCAGCGCCGGATGGAGCGGTCGGTGCGCGAGTCCATTTACCGGGCACCTACCATTAGAGCCATGAGCGAGCACCGCCTCCCCGAGCGGGACCGCCCCTGGGTCATGCGCACCTACGCGGGCCACTCGGACGCCAGACGCTCAAACGAGCTTTATCGCAAGAACCTCGCCAAGGGCCAGACCGGGCTCTCGGTCGCCTTCGACCTGCCCACCCAGACCGGCTACGACCCGGACGCCGAGCTGGCGCGCGGTGAAGTCGGCAAGGTCGGCGTCTCCATCGCCCACAAGGGCGACATGCACACCCTGCTCGACGGCATCCCGCTCGGCGAGATGAACACCTCGATGACGATCAATGCGACGGCCGCGTGGCTGCTGGCCCTTTACGCCACCGTCGCCGAGGAGAACGGCGTCGAGCGCTCAGCCCTCGCCGGCACCACCCAGAACGACATCATCAAGGAGTACCTCTCGCGCGGCACCTACGCCTTCCCGCCCGGGCCCTCGATGCGGCTGATCGCCGACACGGTCGCCTTCACCGTCAACGAGATCCCGAAGTGGAACCCGATCAACGTCTGCTCCTACCACCTGCAGGAGGCCGGGGCCACGCCGGTACAGGAGATCGCCTACGCCCTCTCGACCGCGATGGCGGTACTCGACGAGGTCAAGGCCCGCGGCCAGGTCGCGGACGATGACTTTCCCAAAGTCTTCGGCCGGATCTCGTTCTTCGTCAACGCCGGCGTTCGCTTCATCGAGGAGCACGCCAAGCTGCGCGCGATGGGCCGGCTCTGGGAGGAGATCGGCCGCAACCGCTACGGCGTCACCGAGCCGAAGTTCCTGCGTCTCCGATACGGCGTCCAGGTGAACTCGCTCGGGCTGACCGAGTCCCAGCCCGAGAACAACGTCCCGCGCATCGTGCTCGAAGCGCTGGCCGTGACCCTCGGCCGCGACGCCCGCGCGCGTGCGATCCAGCTGCCCGCCTGGAACGAGGCGCTGGGCCTCCCCCGCCCCTGGGATCAGCAGTGGAGCCTTCGCATTCAGCAGATCCTGGCCAACGAGACCGACCTGCTCGACTATCCCGACATCTTCGAGGGTTCGAAGGTGATGGATGGGCTGGTCGACGAGCTCGCCCAAGGCGCCGACGCCGAGATGAAGGAGGTCGCCGAGCGAGGCGGGGCCGTCGAGGCGGTTCCCTACATGAAGGCGCGGCTTGTCGAGTCCAACCGCGAACGGATCGCCAAGATCGAGCGACGCGAGATCACGGTCGTCGGCCAGAACGACTTCACCGAGTCCGAGGACTCGCCTCTGACCACCGGCGAGGACGGCGGCATCCTCACTCCGGACCCGGAGGTGGAGCGCGAGCGGATCGCAGCCCTCGAGGAGTGGCGGGCCCAGCGCGACCAGGGCGCCGTGGACGCGGCGCTGGAGCAGCTCGCCGAGGTGGCCAGCGACGAGAGCGCGAACATCATGCCCGCCACCATCGAGGCGGCCAAGGCCGGCGCCACCACGGGCGAATGGGCGGGCGTCCTGCGAGAGGTCTTCGGCGACTACCGGGCCCCCACCGGCGTGGCTGAGGCGGCGAGCGGCGGCGCGGTCAACGGCGACCTGCTGGCCGGCGTCCGCGAGCGAGTGGCCGCGGTCTCCGAGGAGATCGGCCACCCGATCCGCATCCTGGTCGGCAAGCCGGGCCTCGACGGGCACTCGAACGGCGCCGAGCAGATCGCCGTCCGCGCCCGCGACGTCGGCATGGAGGTCATCTACCAGGGCATTCGCCTGACGCCCGAGCAGATCGCCAAGTCCGCCGTCGAGGAGGACGTCGACGTCGTCGGGCTCTCGATCCTCTCCGGCTCCCACCGCGAGCTCGTGCCGCGGGTCGTCGAGCTGCTCCGCGCCGACGGCGCGGACATTCCGGTGGTCGTCGGCGGCATCATCCCCGCGGCCGACGCGGCGGCGATGCGGGAAGCCGGCGTCGACGGCGTCTACACGCCGAAGGACTTCGAGATCAACCGGATCATGGGCGAGATCGCGGAGCTCGTGGCCGACCGCCATCGCGCCGCGCAACCCGCGTGAGCGGGATGAACGAACCGGAGCTGAACGGCGATCGCAGCTCCTGGCTCCGCTGCTATCGCTGCTGGGCCACGGACCTCGAGGTTCAGCTCCACTACGACGCGCTCCTCCGTATCGACCCCGAGAGCGGCGAGCCGTCCGAGCGCCTCGACGAGGTGCAGGAGGCTGTCGTCCAGTGCCTGCGCTGCCTGCACGATCAGCCGCACCTAACGATCCAGGACGACAGGGTCGTGCCGATCGAGGACCGCTGGGAACGGATGGTCGCCGGCACGCCCTGGGTCGCCTCATGCACCGTCACCGTCGACCAGGATCAGGTCGAGAGCTGCTCCGGACCCGAGGCGGCAGAGTCGCTCACCTACGGCTCATTCGGCGAGCAGGGCACCCGCGAGTTCTTCACCCACGTCCGCTTCCACAAGCACGACGAGGAGCGGATCATCGTCCACCTGCTGGTCGAGCTGTACGCGCGCTCGGCCGAGGAGGCGACCGAGGTGCTCGAAGAGGCCTCGCGCGGCGTCCTCGAGATCACCTCGCTGGCGGAGGAGTCACGCCCGCCCGCCCATGCGCCGGACGAGGCCCACTGAGCCAGGGCGCGATGAGCGCTTGATGAGCGGCCGCCCGTAGGGTTCGCTCCATGAAACGCAACGCCCGCCGCCTCGGCGCCTTCGTCCTCGCCACCGCCCTCGTGATACTCATGGGGCTCGGGACCTCGGGGGTGGCCTCCGGCAAGAAGAAGCACAAGCCACTGAAGGTGAGCTGCGGCCAGCTCTCCGCCGAGATCGTGAAGACGGAGACGCAGCTCCAGGCTCAATACAACGCGATGGGGTACACCATCGGCGTCCCTGATGAGTTCGGCGACACGATCGACGGCATCGGCCATTCGCAGGGCTGCCAGAAGCAGGGGAAGCGGATCCGCCAGGGCAATGGCTTCATGATCGACATCCACACCTCGGTGGACCCGCCCTTTCCCGGGGAAACGAACCCGGACATCAGGGAGTACGACTGGCTCTGGAACGAGGTCGTCACGGTGACAAAGACCGGCCAGCTGCGCGACACCGTGATCAACTTCCGGTGCGAGAAGTACACCTACGACGGCGGCCCCTTCAACCCCAGCAACATCCAGACGTTCCCCTGCTGATCAGGGCTTCCGCTCGCCCTCGCCCGGGGCGCCAGGATCCTTGATCGCCTCGCCGGCTGCCTTCGCCTTGCCCTTGAGGCTCCCCTTGCCGCCCGCGATGTCCTTGAGCTCCTCGGCGTCCTCCTTGAGCGCGTCGGTACCGCCGCGCTTGTCGACCAGCTTCTTGGCCTGGTCGGTAAGCCTTCTGAAGTTGACCATCTCTCCTCCTAGCCGGGGTTCTTGCGTGGGACCAGCACCGCCCGCTTGAACTCGGCCACGAGCGTGCCGTCCTGGTTGTAGGCACGAGTATGGACCTTGACCACTCCGCGGTCCGGCTTCGACTCCGATGGCCGGACCTCGAGGACCTCGGACTCCACGAACAGCGTGTCGCCGTGGAAGACGGGGTTCGGATGGCTGAGCTCGTCGGTGGCCAGGTTGGCGATCGCCTTGCCGGAGACGTCGTTGACGGTCATACCGAAGATCAGCGAGTAGACGTAGGGGCCCGCGACCACGTTCTTGCCCTGCTGCGACTTCGACGCGTAGACGTCGTTGATGTGCAGCGGGTGGTGGTTCATCGTCAGGAGGCAGAAGAGATGGTCCTCCGTCTCGGTGATCGTCTTGGCGGGCCAGTGCTTGTAGACGGCCCCGACCTCGAACTCCTCCAGGTAGCGCCCGTACTCGTGCGCGCCCGAGGCCTCTCGCTCGGCCTGATCCGTCGTCAGCTGGTGGTTCTCCTCACTCATCGTTTGAGTCGGTCTCCTTGAGTCGTTGTGACTCCTCCCCAACATGAATGGGCGCCCCCACACAACCGCTTCGCTCATCAGAGTGACGCCCTTGCGGCGCGGGATGGTAGTCGGGTCAGGCGATCGTTGCCTCCATACCCTCGAAGCGCGCGATGTCGGCCACCTCGGCGTCGATCTTCGGGCCCAGGCGCTCGCGCTCACGCTCCGGGAGGTTGAGGCTGATCTCGAGCCGACCTCCCTTCCGGCTGGACCGCCAGCCGCCCACGACGATGCCGTCCTCCAGGATCACCGGGCGGATCCAGCCTCCACCCCCCTCCTTGACATGGGCCGCGTGCTCGCCTGCGACCGAGAACCCGCGGTCCTTCCAGCCCAGCAGATAGGTGTCGAAGTTGCCGAGCATCCGGACCTGGCCCGCCACCGGGAGCCGAGGGAACCGGCCGTGTGGGGCGAGCATCACCTCGTCCCCCACCCGCACCTCCTCGATCTCCCTGGAGATCGACTCCAGCCCCGCACGCACGTCGCGAAGCGGCAGCCCGGACCAGTAGGCGAAGTCGCGATCGGTGGCCGGCGCGAACGCCCGGATGTAGCGGCGGGTGAGCTCGACCAGTGCCCGATCGCGATCGAAGGCCGGCGGCTCGCCGATCCAATCCTCGCGGCGAACGAGGCAGGTGGTCCTGCCCCGGTCGGGCCCGAGGCAGGCGATCCCGGCGACGACGGAGGTGAGCGCGATGTGCATCCCCGTCTGAGAGTTGAGCTTCACCCCCGCCTTCTCGATTCGCTCGCGGACCTCGGTCCGGGTCAGTGGTCCCTCATCGGCGAGTGCCCTCGCGGCGACCCGCAGGGCCTTGTCCTGTTTCGACGCGGGAAGGCCGAGCTGGGAGAGCCTGCGGCGCGACCAGTGCTCGATCCCGGGCTCGAAGAGCGGCAGCCACCAGCCGGCGTCATCCGTCGGGATCATGTGAATCGTCATCCGCATCACCCAGGTGCGCAGCAGAGAGCGCTCCTCGGTTCGCGCTCGCCTGATGTCAGCGGCGGTCAGCTTCCTGCTGCGCGAGCGGAAGGTGAGCGGCCCGGCGTAGACGTCCTGGGCCTGAGCGCCCGCGATCGAGCGGGCGATCTCGGCGGGACCTCGCGTCGCCGGGGGCCGGTGAATGAGCTGGGTGGCCGCGCGTAGCCGCGCCAGCCGAGCCGGATCGTTCCCCCTGGACACTCGCCCTAGTGGACCTTCTTGGTCCGGGCGCGCTGCTCGTGGCGCTCGATCACCTGGGCGATCAGCTTCTGGATGTTGCTGTCACCGCTGACCTTGATGTGGCCGGCGTCGTAGGCCGCGCGGTAGTCGCTCACCGTCCCCTGCTCCGCGAGCCGGTTGAACTCCGAGCGGGTGATCTTGACGCTGACCCGCGCGTCCTCCGTGGACGCCGCCTTGCTGATCTTCGGCCCCGGCACCTCCACGCGGAACATCTGCACGTCGCCACGCCCGCGCAGCTCGAGCTCGAAGACCAACTTGAGTTGGGCGAGGGCGGGCACCTCGGACTGGAAACGCTCCAGCCCGGTCGCGATCAGCTCTGGCGTCGATGCCATCTCACCAAGGTATTGGCTCGCGGTCGCGGAAGAAGCCTCCGGTCGGGCCGTCGTCCGGCAGGGTCGCCAGCCAGACGGCAGCGTCGGCCCCCTCCTCGACGGAACGTGGCGCTCCCGAGCCGCCCATGTCGGTGCGGACCCAGCCTGGACACATCGCGTTGACCTTGACGTCGTCCTCGTCCCACGCGAGCGTCCTTGTGAGCGCATTGAGACCCGCCTTTGAGACGCGGTAGGCCGCGCGCCCTCCGTACATGTCGGAGAGCTGACCCGCTCCGCTCGAGACATTCACGATTCGCGGCTGGGAGCTGCGATGGAGCAGCGGCAGGAATGCCTCGATCAGCCGCCAGGGCCCGAAGGTGTTGACCTCGAGGACCTCGTGGGCTCGGTCGAGGTCGTAGTCGGCTGCTCCCACCGGATCGCCGTAGACGCCCGCGTTGTTGACCAGCGCGTCGAGGTGGCCCGGATCCGAGCCGATCAGCTCCAGAGCCGCGTACACGTCGTCCTGGTCCGTGACGTCAAGCTTGATGGGAATGATCCCATCGCCCTCCGCGACATCATCGGGATCCCTGGCACCAGCGAACACAATGAAGCCGTGATCCGCGGTGAGCTGCCGCGCGATCTCCGCGCCGATTCCCCGGCTCGTGCCGGTGACCAGCGCGACGCGGCTCAAATCTTGTTCCGCTCCAGGAGCTTCTTGCCGATCACCATGCGCTGGATCTCGGAGGTTCCCTCGCCGATCAAGAGCAGCGGCGCATCCCGGTAGAGGCGCTCGATCTCGTACTCCTTGGAGTAGCCGTAGCCACCGTGGATCCGGAAGGCATCCTCGACGACCTCCTTGCCGGTCTCCGAGGCGATCAGCTTCGCCATCCCGGCCTCCAGGTCGGAGCGCTGGCCGGCGTCCTTCATCCGCGCGGCCTTGCGGGTGACGAGGCGGGCGGCCTCGATCTTGGTGGCCATGTCGGCGAGCTTGAAGAGGATCGCCTGGTGCTGGGCGATCGGCTTGCCGAACGTCTTGCGCTCCTGGGAGTACTTGAGAGCGAGCTCGAGGGCGCGCTGTGCGATGCCGACGCCGCGCGCTGCGACGTTGACGCGGCCGACCTCGAGCGCGTCCATCATCTGCGAGAAGCCCTTGCCGAGGCCGGCCTCCTCGCCGCCGAGGATCCGCTCCGGCGGGCACTTGTAGCCGGAGTAGACGAGCTCCGTGGACTCGACGCCCTTGTAGCCCATCTTCTTGATCTTCGGTGGGATCTCGAGGCCCGCGAAGTCGCCCTCGTTCTTGTCCTTCCAGGGCTCCTTCTCGGTGATGAAGCAGGTCATGCCCTTGTAGGGCGGATCGGCCTTGGGGTCGTTCTTCATCAGAACGAAGACCACGCTCGAGCCGAGACCGTTGGTGACCCACATCTTCTGGCCCTCGAGCACCCAGTTGCCGTCGTCGGCCTTGGTGGCCGTCGCCTTGATCCCCTGGACGTCGGAGCCGACCTCGGGCTCCGAGAGCGAGAAGGCGGCGCGGATCTCGCCGGTCGCCATCTTCGGCAGGAAGTACTCCTTCTGCTCGTCGGTCCCGAACTTCATCAGCAGGTAGGAGCCGATGAAGTGGGTGTTGACGACGCCGGAGATCGAGATCCAGCCGCGCGAGAGCTCCTCGACGATCATCGCGTAGGTCGTCAGGTCGAGGCCCATGCCGCCGTACTCCTCGGGGATCGTCACCCCGAACAGACCCAGCTCCTTCATCTGCTCGACGATCGGCTCGGGGAACTTGTCCTCGTGGTCGTACTCCTCGGCGTTGGGGATGATCTCCTTGTCGACGAAGTCGTGGACCATCTCGACGATGGCCTTCTGCTCATCGGTCATCTCCTGGAAGTTGGTGCTCTCCTGCTGCTCGGTTGCGACGGCCATTGGCTCCTCTGAAGTCGTGTTTGCGCCGCCTAGGATAGGGAGCGTTGAAGGACGACGACTCCGATGACGTGCTCGACCGTATCCGCGAGGGAACGCTCTTCGGCGAAGGATCGGTCATCGATGGTGCCGAGGGCATCGAGCAGATGGTCGACGCGATTCGTGACCACGTCCACCCGGGGTTCGTGACGCTGATGACCAGCGAGTCGGCGGCGGCTACCGAGTGGCACGGCGTCGAGGGGTTCAGGGACGCGCTGACCGACTGGATCAGTCCGTACGAGTCATTCCGGCTCGAGATAGAGGAGGCGATCGTCCAGGAGGACAAGCTCGTCTTCCTCGCGCGGCAGGTGGCCACAACCAAGCACGCCTCCGTAGAAGTGGAGACCGAGAGCGCCACCATCTGGTGGATGAAAGATGGCCTGATCACCCAGGCGGTCTTCTACCTCGATCAGAAGGCGGCGCTTAAGGCTGCCGGGCTGGACCCCGGCAGCCCCTCGGCCGGCTGACTACTCCTCGGCGAGGATGCCGTAGAGCTTCTTGCGGGCGTCCTTGAGGATCTCCGCCGCCTTGGCCATCTGCTCGTCGTCATCGCCGCGAGCGACCTGCTTGGCCGCGCCGATGGTGCGGAAGAGCTCGCTGCGAACCTCGAAGCGGGGCGAGTCCTCGTCCCCCTGCTCCCAGGGCCGACCGCCCTCGGTCCGCTCGGGGACCTCCTTCTTGCCGGAGTCCGTGAGCGAATAGACCTTGCGGCCGTCCACCTCTTCGGCGGTGACCAGGCCCTCGTCCTCGAGCAACTGGAGTGTCGGGTAGATCGATCCGGCGCTGGGAGTCCAGCGTCCGCCGGTGCGCTCCTCGAGCTCCTGGATCATCTCGTAGCCGTGCATGGGCCGGTCGTCGAGCAGCGCCAGGATGGCGCTGCGGACATCGCCACGGCGGACGCGATGGCGTCCCCGGCCGTGACCTCGACCGCCCCTCATCTCGTGCCGCCCAAATCCATGGCGGCTTCTCTGTCTGTGCATCTCGTCTGTTCCTTTCGATCTTTCATGAGATAACACGATATATCGTAACAGGTCGCAAACATCCGCTCCAGCTTCTGATCTCGCCTGCGGCACATGCCGCGTTCGTCAGTCCCTCCTCGAAGGACTACGGCGCCTTGAACGTCGGCACTACAGGTGCGACGACGTCGTTCCTCCTGCAGGGGTCGCCCAACATCTGCACCAACTACGACAACATGCTCTTCCTCTGCCTCGGCTCGACGTCCTACGCGACCGACACCACCGCGCTCGGCGGTGGTGTCGGTACGACGACGACCGTCGGTGACTTCGTCGTGCGTAACACCGATTGTCCGTATCCCAGCCAGCCGAGCCTGCCGGTCATCTCAGCCATGGTCGGCCCACCCTCCATCTGCCAGTTCGAGGTCGGATTTGCGCCGGTTGCCAGCGGCGCGCGCTCCCAAGCAATGACCTTTATCGACACGGGTGGACCGACAGGCACGCTTCAGCTGACCGGCACCGGCATCGCGCCCTCGTCAACTGCACCGATCACCGCACCTCGCAAGAACTGCAAGAAGAAGCGAACGGCGGCGGCCGCGAAGAAGAAGTGCAAAAAGCGAAAGCGCTGAGCTAGCTCGTCATGCCGGCGGCGTCGATGGCCTCGGCCTCCTCATAGAACTCGCGGCGGCGAACGATCAGGCGTCCTGGATGGCGAGCAGCTCATAGCTGACGGACTTGGCCTCGGCCCCCGCTCGCCGCGCCGGTACCGATCCCGGTTCCCACCACCAGCACCTGGTCGTCACCGCAGTCGACGCTTCGCTCGACCTCGAAGCTGTAGTCGTCGAAAGCTTTGAGCCATCGCACGAACGCCTCCCATCTCTTCCTTGCTCGTCCTGCGCTGATAGAAAGCGCGTGGCGAGCTCAACATTGGCCTCGGATTGCGCAGTCACAGCTCCCAGGCGAAGCAGGCCGAGCGCCAGCTGGGCTCCTCGCGCTCGTAGAAGCGGTGTGCGTCGACCCGGGTGTCCGCGCTGTCGAGCTCGAGGTGGGTGGCACCCCGTTCGCGCGCCCAGTTCTTGGCGGCGTCCAGCAGGTCCTTCCCCACTCCCTGCGAGCGGTGCTCCGGGCTGACGGCAAGGTCCTCCACCCAACAGCGCGGGCCGAAGCGAACCGAGTTCATGTCCAGATACGCCGTGCAGAGCCCGAGCAGGTCGCCCCGGTGCTCGGCGACCAGCACGGCAGCGGCCGGGTCCGCGATCGCGTCGGCTATCGCCTGACGCGCCCGCTCCGGATCCCACCGGGGCGGGACCGACCCGGGCGGCGCGAACAGCCACTCGTACATGCCGAGCACTCGCTCGACCTCTCCGGGCACCGCTTCACGAATCTTCGCCACGAGTTGAGGCTATCCGTGACGCGTCCCGCGCACCCCTCCAGATAGCGTTCCGTACATGAGAAACCCAAGAGACTTCTTCAACCCGCTGGCCATCGGCGCGCCCGACCCGCCCCGCGAGATCCCATTCAAGCCGTCGCGGATGATCCATTTCTTCGACGCATCCAACGAGAAGATGCGGGCGAAGGTGCCCGACATGGCAAAGCAGGCCGACATCCTGCTCGGCAACCTCGAGGACGCGGTCCCGGTCGACAAGAAGATCCCGGCTCGCGAGGGCCTGATCGAGGTCGCGAAGGAGGTCGACTTCGGCGACACGCAGCTCTGGACGCGGATCAACGAGCTCGAGAGCCCCTGGTGCCTCGACGACCTCACCCAGCTGGTCACCGAGATCGGCGACAAGCTCGAGGTGATCATGGTCCCCAAGGTCCAGGGGCCCTGGGACATCCACTACGTCGATCGGCTGCTCGCTCAGCTGGAAGCGAAGGCGAAGCTCGAGCGCCCGCTCCTGGTCCACGCGATCCTCGAGACAGCGCTCGGTGTCGTCAACCTCGAGGAGATCGCGAACGCCAGTCCCCGCATGCAGGGGATGAGCTTCGGGCCGGCCGACCTGGCGGCGTCGCGGCGGATGAAGACGACCCGCGTCGGCGGCGGCCACCCCGGCTACCGCGTGATCGAGGACCCGGATCCCGAGAACGAGGACGCCCCCCGGGCGACCGCGCAGCAGGACCCCTGGCACTACTCGATCGCCCGCATGGTGGACGCCTGCACTTCCGCGGGCATCCTGCCCTTCTATGGCCCGTACGGCGACATCAAGGACGTCCAGGGCTGTGAGACGCAGTTCCGGGCCGCCTTCCTGCTCGGCTGCGTCGGCGCCTGGTCGCTGCACCCGGTTCAGATCGACATCGCCAAGAAGGTCTTCTCGCCGCCACCGGACGAGGTGCTGTTCGCGAAGAAGGTGATCGAGGCGATCCCGGACGGCGCCGGCGTTCACATGATCGATGGCAAGATGCAGGACGACGCGACCTGGAAGCAGTGCAAGGTGATGGTGAACCTGGCCGAGATGCTGGCCAAGAAGGACCCGGAGCTGGCGAAGGCCTACGAGATGTGAGCGAGCCCTTCCGCCACAGCCTTCGGGTTCGCTACAACGAGTGCGACCCGCAGGGCGTCGTCTTCAACGCCAACTACCTGACCTATTTCGACATCACCATGGGCGAGCTCTGGCGGGAGCTCGGCGGCTACCAGGAAATGGTCGAGGCGGGAGTGGACATGGTCGTCGGCGAGGCGAACATTCGCTACCGCGACGCGCTTCGCTTCGACGACGAGTTCGAGATTCGGGCCACGGTGACCCGGCTCGGAGACACCTCGATGACCACCGAGCTCACCCTGGATCGCAATGGGACCACCGTTGCCGAGTGCGAGCTGCGTCACGTCTTCATCGAAACCGGGGGCGGGAAGACCTCTCCTATCCCCGAGGCGATTCGCTCGGGTCTGGCTCGCTACTCGTCCGGGCGGGGCTGAGCTCTTCAGGAGGCGAGCGCGGGTGCCTCGGGCAGGTGCTCGAGCGCCTCTGAGAGCTCGTCCTCGGAGAGCTCCAGATCCTCGAGCTCGCCGGCGAAGTAGGCCGCGTAGGCGGACATGTCGAAGTGGCCGTGACCGGAGAGGTTGAAGAGGATCACCCTCTCCTCCCCGGCCTGCTTGGCCGCCTCGGCCTCGTCGAACACGGCGCGGATCGCGTGCGCGGGCTCCGGCCCGGGAATGATGCCCTCGCAGCGGGCGAAGCGGACGGCCGCCTCGAATGCGGCAGTCTGCTTGATCGCGGTGGCCTCGACCAGGCCCTCCTTGACCAGGGCGCAGAGGCTCGGCGCGTCGCCGTGGTAGCGCAGGCCGCCGGCGTGCACCGGCGGCGGGACGAAGTCGTGCCCCAGCGTGTACATCGGCATCAGCGGAGTCATGCCGACGGTGTCGCCGAAGTCATACGCGTAGCGCCCCCGCGTCAGGGTCGGGCAGGCCGCGGGCTCGGCGCCCACGAACCGCGTCTCGGTGCCCTCGCGGAGGCGCTGTCGCAGGAAGGGATACGCGACCCCGGCGAAGTTGGAGCCGCCGCCGACGCAGCCGATGACGACGTCCGGGGACTCGCCGGCCATCTCCATCTGCTTGATGCACTCCTGGCCGATCACCGTCTGGTGCAGGCAGACATGGTTGAGGACCGAGCCCAGGGAGTAGTTCGTGTCGTCGGACTGGGCGGCCACCTCGACGGCCTCGGAGATCGCGATCCCGAGGCTGCCTGACTCGTGCGAGGCCTGTGAGCGGCCGGCCTCGGTGAGATCGGAAGGGCTGCGGTGGACCGTCCCGCCCCAGGTCTCGATCATCGCCTTGCGGTACGGCTTCTGGTCGTAGGAGATGCCGACCATGAAGACCTCGCACTCGAGGCCGAAGAGCTGGCAGGCGAGCGCCATCGCCGAGCCCCACTGCCCGGCGCCGGTCTCGGTCGAGATCTTCCTGATCCCGGCCTCGCGGTTGTAGAAGGCCTGGGCGACCGCGGTGTTCGGCTTGTGCGAGCCCGCCGGTGAGACGCCCTCGTACTTGTAGTAGATGTGGGCCGGGGTATCGAGCTCCCGCTCGAGCCGCCTCGCGCGAAGCAGGGGCGTCGGCCGCCAGAGCCGGTAGATGTCCCGGACCTCATCGGGGATCGCGACGTCCGGATCGGTCGAGACCTCCTGCTCGATCAGGCCCATCGGGAAGATCGGCGCCAGGTCATCGGGGCCGGCGGGCTCCCCGGTGGCCGGGCTGAGCGGCGGGGGCGGCGGATCGCCGGGGAGATCGGCGAGCAGGTTCACCCAGCTGGTGGGGATCTCCTCCTCGGGTAGCTGGAACTTCACCGGCTCTCCCATCGCGAGCGCGATTCTATGCCTCACGCGGTACCCAGTAGTGCGCATTTAGGCAGCAACCCCACGCCCGATACGAGTAGTAATGCGAAGCCGCCTCGCATCGCTCGCTCCAACCCTGCTCGGCGCCGCCGCGCTGGTGCTCGCGATGGCGCCCGCGAGCGCGCAGGCTCGTGTCACCTGCCACGGCAAGAAGGCCACGGTGGTGCTCGGCGGGGGCAACAACAAGTACGTCGCCCCACATCAGGGCCATGGCAACCAGGTGGTCGTCGCCGGCGCCGGCGACGACTACATCGTCACCGGCAAGGGTTCCGACGTGATCTGCGCCGGCGACGGCAACGACCGGATCCTCGCCGGCAGGGGCACCGACCACGTCTACGGCGGCAGCGGCGACGACACGATCGTCAACGTCAAGGGCAAGGACTCGAGCTTCGGCGAGGACGGCAACGACTCCGTCCAGGGAGGCCCGAGCGCCGACACGATCGACGGCGGCACGGGCAACGACACCATCGATGGCGCCAGCGACCGCGACAATCTCGAGGGCGGATCGGGCGATGACCTGATCCTCGGTGGTGACGGCAGCGACACGATCGACGGCGGCGACGGAACCGACGAGATCCACGGCGGGGCCGGCGGCGAGGACATGACCGGCGGGCCCGGAAACGACCGCCTCTACGGCGACCTTCTCGACGACAACATGGACGGCGGGCCCGGCGACGACCTGCTGGTCGGCGGCCACGGCGGCGACAAGATGAGCGGCGGCAGCGGCAACGATTGGATGCGGGGCGGCCCGAACGGCGACACCTATGCCGGCGGCGACGGTGTCGACACGGTCAGCTTCGCCGACAACACCCCGTCCTGGGACACGACGAGCGGCGTCACCGTGGACCTGGCAGCCGGCTCAGTCGTGACGCCCGACGGGACCGAGACGATGAACGGGGTCGAGGACATCCTCGGCTCGGCCTTCGACGACACGATCAAGGGAACAGGCGGCCCTGACGGCCTGGACGGCGGCCCCGGCAACGACAAGATCAACGGCCTTGGGAGTGCCGACAACCTCAACGGCGGCCCCGGCAACGACAGCTGCGACGTCACCCTGGGCGACAAGACGACCGCCTGCGGCCTGGCCGCGGTCCCCGAGACGCCTCCGGACCCGCGCCCGGCCGGCGCCTACGTCTACATGGACCCGCGCGGCCCCGATCCCGGCCTCTACGTGCTCGGCCATCAGGGCGGCGGCAACGACGACATCCTCGTGACGGCCGCCGACGGCCTGTTCTCCGTCACCTCGCGGGCCGGCACCGCGATCGCGCGCCTGCCCGGTCCGATCGACACCTGCGTCGTCCTCGGCTCCCTCGTCAACTGCCCGGCTCCCTCCACCCCGCTCAGCTTCGTCACCGTCTGGGGCGACCAGGGAGACGACCACCTGAGCCTGGCCGGCAACTATCCCTCCATGATGTCCACCGTCATGGACGGGGGCCCCGGGAGCGACGTCCTCGACGGGACGCCGGGAGACGACGAGCTCTTCAGCGGGCAGTCGGGCAACGACGTCCTCAACGGCGGCGACGGCAGCGACGCCCTGCTCGCGCTCGGCACCGGCGGCGACAAGCTCAATGGCGGGCCCGGCAACGACCAGCTCGTCAGCGCCGACGTCTGCCAGGGCCACGACTACAACGGCGGTCCCGGCTTCGACATCGCCGGCTTCGCCCGTTACTCCTACGCGCCGAAGAACGGCGTCAAGGCCACCCTCGGCGGCACCGCCACCGACCCGGACCGCAACAACTGCATCCCAACGCACCTCGGCAACGACCTGGAGATCCTCGAGGGCTCGGACGGCCCGGACATCCTCACGGGGACCAACGGCAAGGACCCGCTGATCCTCGGCCGAGGCGGCAATGACGTCCTCCACGGGATGGGCGGCGCCGACGACATCGACGGCGGCAGCGGCATCGACAGCATCTACGGCGACGGCGGCTTCGACACGCTCGAGGCTAAGGACGGCGCCCGCGACCGCGCCGTCGCCTGCGGCGGCGGTGGAGGCGAGGCCTTCCGCGACAAGAGCGATCCCGCGAGCGGCTGCCGGAAGCTCAAGAAGAGCGCCCGGAAGCGCAAGGGCAGGTAACTAGCCCAGGCGGTCTTCGAGCGCCTTGAGCTGCCCGCGGACCTCGTCCGGGAGGCGGGAGCCGAACTGCGCCAGGTGCGACTCGACCTGGTGCAGCTGCTGGCGCACCTCGTCGGGGTCCACCTTGAGCAGGGTCTCCATGTCCTCATCGGAGATGTCGAGACCCTCGGTGTTGATGTCGCTCGGCGGCGGCACCAGGCCGATCGGGGTCTCGGCGGCCTCGCCCTCGCCCTCGGTGCGGCGGACGATCCACTCGAGGACCCGAGTGTTCTCGCCGAAGCCGGGCCAGATGAAATTGCCGTCGTCGTCCTTGCGGAACCAGTTGACGACGAAGATCTTGGGCAGCTTCGCGGCGTCGCCCTTCTCGCCGATCTCGAGCCAGTGCTTGAAGTAATCGGCCATGTTGTAGCCGCAGAACGGCAGCATCGCCATCGGGTCGAAGCGAAGCTGGCCGACCGCGCCCGATGCGGCCGCGGTCGTCTCCACGGACATCGTCGATGCCAGGAAGACCCCGTGCTCCCAGTCGAACGCCTGGTGGACCAGCGGCACGACCGTCGCGCGGCGGCCGCCGAACATGAACGCGTCGATCGGCACGCCGGCCGGATCGTCCCAGGCAGGGTCGAAGGTCGGGCACTGCGTCACCGAGACCGTGAAGCGCGAGTTCGGGTGCGCGGCCGGCTCGTCCTTGTCGGGCGTCCAGTCGCGGCCCTTCCAGTCGATCAGGTGATCGGGCGCCTCACCCATCCCCTCCCACCAGATGTCGCCGTCATCGGTCTTGGCGACGTTGGTGAAGATCGTGTCGCTCTCGACCGTCTTCATGGCGTTGGGGTTGGTCTTGACGCCTGTACCGGGCGCGACGCCGAAGAAGCCGGCCTCGGGGTTGACCGCGTAGAGGCGGCCGTCCTCGCCGAAGCGGATCCAGGCGATGTCGTCGCCGATCGTCTCGACCTTCCAGCCGGGCAGGCTGGGCGGCAACATCGCGAGGTTGGTCTTGCCCGACGCCGAGGGGAACGCCGCCGCCAGGTGCTTGACCGTGCCCTCGGGCGAGGTCAGCTTGATGATCAGCATGTGCTCGGCCATCCAGCCCTCGTCGCGGGCCATCACCGAGGCGATGCGGAGCGCCAGGCACTTCTTGCCGAGCAGGGCGTTGCCGCCGTAGCCCGAGCCGAAGGACCAGATCTCGCGGGCCTCCGGGAAGTGGACGATGTACTTCGTCTCGTTGCACGGCCATGGCACGTCGTGCTCGCCGTGGGTGAGCGGCATGCCCACCGAATGGATGCAGGGGACGAAGTCGCCGTCCTCGCCGAGCGCCTCGAGGGCCTTGGCGCCCATGCGGGTCATGATCCGCATCGAGGCGGCCACGTAGGCCGAGTCGGTGACCTGGACGCCGATCTGCGCCACCGGCGAACCGATCGGGCCCATCGAGAAGGGCACCACGTACATCGTGCGGCCCTGCATGGAGCCGCTGAAGAGGTCGGTGAGCACCTCCCGCATCTCCTCCGGGTTGTGCCAGTTGTTGGTGGGACCCGCGTTCTCCTCCTTCTCTGAGCAGATGAACGTGCGGTCCTCGACCCGGGCCACGTCGTCGGGGTCGGAGCGAGCGAGATAGGAGTTGGGACGCTTGGCGTCGGAGAGCTTCTCGAAGGTGCCGGCGTCGACCAGCGTCTGGGAGAGCTCGTCGTACTCGGCCGCGGATCCGTCACACCAGTGGATCGAGTCGGGCTGGGTCAGCTCTGCGATCTCCTCGACCCAGGAGAGCAGCTTGGCGTGCTTGGTCGGTGCCTCTGTCGCGGCAGTTGTCTCACTCACTGATGCGTTCAACTCCTTGGTTTCGATGGATTCCCCCTCCCTGCGAGGCGCGAGGTTTTCACACCATTCGGCGCCCAGTCGCGGTCACGCGTCGGGGATGCCCGGGGATCGTAGGGATTCGTCGATTCTGTGGGCCCCACGGTAGGCGTCAGCTCGCCTCCATCCATCGGGGTTGAGCACCGGCGCCTCTACGTAGTTCTCCCACCCTGAAGACCGGTGCGCTGCGCGGATGGAACGGGCACGAGCAAGGGCGTAGATTGGCCACACAGATCATTCGCCATCTGAAAGGGGTTCCGATGACCGTTTCAACCGCTCTGCTCCGTCGCTTCGAGGATCTCAGCAAGCAGGACGTCGACTACGCCGGCGGCAAGGGCGCGAACCTCGGCGAGATGACCGCCGCGGGCCTGCCGGTCCCCCCCGGCTTCGTGGTCGGCGCCTCCTCCTACGCCCTCTTCTGCGACGTGGGCGGGTTGCGCGACCGCATCGAGGAGCGACTCTCCTCGGTGGACGTGGACGACACGGCTGCGCTGGACCTCGCCACCAAGGAGGTCCGCAAGATGGTCGAGGCTGAGCCCGTCCCGGACGACGTTGCCAGCGAGATCCGCGCCGCCTATCTGGAGCTCGCGGGAGATCGCGACAACCCTCCGGTCGCAGTTCGTTCCTCCGCCACCGCCGAGGACACCGAGGCCGCCTCCTTCGCCGGCATGAACGAGACCTTCCTGAACGTGCGCGGCCCCGACGAGGTCGTCGAGGCCGTCCGCCGCTGCTGGTCCTCGCTGTTCGGGGCCCGCACCGTCTTCTACCGCGCCAAGCAGGGCTTCGGCCAGGCCGACATGGACATCGCCGTGGTCGTCCAGATTCAGATCCTCTCCACTCGCGCCGGCGTCATGTTCACCATCGACCCGGCCTCAGGCGACCGCGATCGCCTTGTGATCGAGGGCTCCCTCGGCCTTGGCGAGTCGGTCGTCTCCGGCCAGGTCTCTCCCGATCGCTACGTGATCGACAAGAGTGACCTGCACATCCTCAAGCGCGACGTGAAGCGGAAGGAGCTGGTGATCGAGCCGCTCCCCGACGGGGGCACCCGCACGCGCGAGCTCTCCGGCGATGAGTCGACCCAGCCGGTCCTCACCGATGACGAGGTCCGCCGCATCGCAGAACTCGGAATCCGCGACGAGAAGCACTACGGCACCCCGCAGGACACCGAGTGGGCCTTCGACGAGGAGGGCATCGCCTGGATGTTGCAGTCCCGGCCCGTCACCGCCTCCGGCGGCGACACCTCCACCGAGGTCGCCGAGCCAGAGGGCGAGACGCTGGTGCGCGGCCTTGGCGCCGCCCCGGGCGTCGGCCACGGCGAGGTGAAGATCATCTCCGAGCTCAGCCGGGGCAACGACCTGAAGGAGGGCGACGTCCTGGTCACCCACATGACCGCGCCCGACTGGGTCCCGCTGATGAGGCGCTCCGCCGCGATCATCACCGACTCGGGAGGCATGACATGCCACGCCGCGATCGTCTCGCGCGAGCTCGGCATCCCCTGCGTGGTCGGCGCCGCTGACGCGACATCAAAGCTGCGTGACGGAGAGCTCGTCACCGTGGACGCCACCCACGGGACGGTGTACGAGGGCGAAGTCGCCGTCAACGCGCAGGAGCAAGGGTCCGGTGACGGACCCGGCCCCGTAGGGGGTGGGGCACCTGTCACCGCGACCCAGCTCCTGGTCAACCTCTCCGAGCCCTCCCAGATCGAGCGGGCCGCGAGCCTCCCCGTCGAGGGCTGCGGCCTGCTGCGCGCCGAGCTGATGGTGATCGAGGCACTCGAAGGCCGTCATCCCCGCCTGCTGATCGAGCAGGGCAAGGGCGATGAGTTCGTCGACCGCATGGGCGAGGCCCTGACGAAGTTCGCCGAGGGATTCGCGCCGCGGCCGATCACCTACCGCACGATCGATTTCCGCTCGAACGAGTTCAAGGGACTCGAGGGCGGCGATCGCTTCGAGCCGGAGGAGTCGAACCCGATGATCGGCTACCGCGGCGCGCTCCGCTACATGCGCGAGCCCGACCTGTTCGGTCTGGAGCTCGCTGCGATCAAGCGGGTCTGGGACGCGGGGCACACGAACTTCCACGTGATGCTCCCCTTCGTCCGCACCCCGCGGGAGCTCACCGCCTGCCGTAACCAGATGCGCGACGCCGGCCTGCTCGACCTCCCCGAGTTCGAGCTGTGGGTGATGGCCGAGGTGCCCTCCGTCTACTTCCACCTCCCCCGCTACGCGGAACTGGGCGTCAAGGGCATCTCAATCGGCTCCAACGACCTGACCCAGCTGATGCTGGGCGCGGATCGCGACTCCGAGGCCGTCGCCGAGCTGTTCGACGAGCGCGACGCGGCCGTCGCGGACTACCTGCGGCTGCTGATCCCGCGCGCCAAGGAGCTCGGCCTGTCCACTTCGATCTGCGGCCAGGCGCCCTCCGTGCACCGCGAGTATGCGCAGCTGCTGGTCGAGGCCGGCATCGACGCGATCTCTGTCAACATCGATGCGGTCGACCGGGCTCGCCGCCTGATCGCCGCCGCCGAGCGCCGCGTGCTGCTCGACGCGGCCCGGTCGGAGAGCTAGGAGAAGCGTCATGGAAGACCAGCTCAGCGCACTCGACGCGACCTTCCTCGAGCTGGAGGAGGCCGACCCGAGCGCTCACATGCACATCGGCGCCGTGATGGTGATGGAGCCCCAGCCGGGCGGCGGCGCTCCGCAGCTCGAGCAAATCCACGAGGACGTCATCGCGCGCCTGCCGGATCTGCCTCGCTACACCCACCGGCTCTCCACAGTGAGGACCGGCGGTCTGCACTGGCCCAGCTGGGTCAAGCACGCGGGCTTCAGCGTCGACCGGCACGTGCGGCGCGCAGCCCTGCCGGCGCCCGCCGGCATCGACGAGCTCGTCGAATGGGCGGGCGAGTACTTCTCGCACCGGCTCGACCGCACGCGTCCCCTCTGGGAGATCGTCGTGCTCGACCTGGCGGATGGCCGCTGGGCGATGGTCACCAAGACCCATCACTGCCTGATCGACGGGGTCGGCTCGGTCGACATCGGCAACACGCTGCTCGACACCCAGCCCGAGCGGCGCGTCTCCTCCAACGGGCAGACCAACGGCGGGTCGCCCCCGCGCACCCGCCTCGCGGAGCCCTCGGCGAGAGAACTCCCGCGTTGGCGGCGGACCGTTTCGCGTCTCGCCCAGCCGCCCCTGGCGGTCGGTGATGCTGCGCTTCGCGCGGCCCAGTCCGGGCTGCACGCCGTGGGGTCCGCGGCCGGAGTCGCCGTCCACCCGTCGCGTGCGCGGGATGCCGTGCACCGCTCCCGCGCGCTCGCCGAGCTGCTGGTTCGCGACGAGCTGGTCTCGGCCCCGAAGTCGAGCCTCAATCAGCCGATCGGCACGGGGCGGCGGCTCGCCGTTCACAGCGCGAGCCTGGCGGAGCTCAAGGGGATCAAGAACGCGCTCGGCGGGACCCTAAACGACGTGGTCCTGGCCGCGACGGCCGGCGGGCTGCGGCGGCTGCTCGAGCACCGCGGCGAGGAAATGCCGGAGGTTGGCCTGCGCGCGATGGTCCCGGTCAACATTCGCGCCGCCGGCGACCGGCTCGCGATGGGCAACCGGATCACCACCCTCTTCGTCCACCTGCCGGTGGCAGAGGCGGACCCCAGGCGGCGGTACAAGCGCCAGATGGAGGAGGCCGAGACGCTCAAGTCCGGCAACCAGGCGACCGGCTCGACCACGCTGATCGACCTCACCCGCCACATGCCGCCGGTGCTCCACAGCTTCATGGCGCGGTCGATGTACGCCACTCGCCTCTTCAACCTGACGATCACGAACGTCCCCGGGCCGCAGCTGCCGCTCTACTACTTCGGGTCGAAGGTCGAACAGATCTGGCCGCTGGTGCCGATCGCCGCCGAGCACGCGGTGGGGCTGGCGGTGTTCAGCTACGACGGGACCCTCTACTTCTGCATCAACGCGGACCGAGACACCGTCCCGGATCTCGAGATCCTGAGCGACGGCATCAAGGACGCGCTCGCCGAGCTGGGCGAGCTGGCCCACGACCACAGTCCGGCGGCCTGAGATGTTCCAGGTGCGCATCCACGGACGCGGCGGCCAGGGCGTGGTCACGGCCGCCGAGATGCTCTCGATCGCCGCCTTCGAGGACGGCCAGCATGGCCAGGCCTTCCCGACCTTCGGCTCGGAGCGGACTGGAGCCCCGGTCACCTCGTTCTGCCGAATCGACGACCGGGCTATCCGCGTGCGCGAGCCGATCTCGGAGCCGGACGCGCTGATCGTTCAAGACCCCACGCTGCTCCATCAGGTGAAGGTCTTCAGCGGCCTCAGCGAAGGCGGTTACGTACTGATCAACACCTCGCGCAGCCTCGATGACCTCGGGCTGGGTGAGTTCGCCGCCGGGTTCGCGCCCGGACGGCTGCTCACCGTGCCGGCGAGCGAGGTCGCCAAGCGCCAGCTGCACCGCCCGATGCCGAATACCGCGCTGCTCGGCGGATTCGCTGCGATGACTGGTGCGGTCACGCTCCAGGCCGTGGTCCGGGCGATCGCCCAGAAGTTCTCGGGCGAGATCGCCGACCGGAACATGCTCGCCGCCGACGTGGCCTACGAGTTCGTCCAGCACGAGATCCGGGAGCTCACCCGTGCTTAGGCAGGAGGAGGGATCCCGGGCGGTCGCCGAGGCGGTGGCGCTCTGCCGCCCCGAGGTGATCAGCGCCTACCCGATCTCCCCCCAGACCCACATCGTCGAGCACCTTTCCGACCTGGTCAGGACCGGCGAGTTGTCGCCTTGCGAGTACCTGATGGTCGAGTCCGAGTTCGGCGCCATGTCCGCCGCGATCGGCGCATCCGCCACGGGCGCCCGCACCTACACAGCGACGGCCTCCCAGGGCATCCTCTTCATGGCGGAGGCGCTGTACAACGCGTCGGGTCTGGGGCTGCCCATCGTGATGACGATCGCCAACCGGGCGATCGGCGCCCCAATCAACATCTGGAACGACCACTCCGACTCCATGTCGATGCGCGACTCCGGCTGGATCCAGCTCTATGCCGAGTCCAATCAGGAGGCGCTCGACATGCACATCCAGGCATTTCGGATCGCCGAGCAGCTCTCGCTGCCCGTGATGGTCTGCATGGATGGCTTCATCCTCACTCACGCCTACGACGAGGTCGACATCCCTGACCAGGAGAAGGTCGATGCGTTCGTGCCCCCCTTTGAGCCCCAGCAGCTGCTGGACCCCGCCGACCCGATGACGATTGGGGCGATGGTCGGCCCCGAGGCCTTCTTCGAGGTCAAGTACCTCGCCCACGCGAAGCAGATGCAGGCACTTGACGTGATCCCTGAGGTCGCCCAGCGGTTCGCGGTCGACTTCGGGCGACCCTCCGGCGGCCTGGTGCGCCGCTACCGGACCGAGGGCGCGGAGACGATCATCGTCGCACTCGGCTCGGTGCTGGGGACGATCGAGGAGGTCGTCGACGAGATGCGCGACGCCGGCGTCAGGGTGGGTGCGCTCGGAATCAAGTCATTCCGGCCGTTCCCCCTGGAAGAGGTCCGCGACGCGCTTTCCGGGGCCTGCCGCGTGGTCGTTCTCGAGAAGGCTCTGGCCGCCGGCCGGGGCGGGATCGTCTCGACCGACGTCCACGATGCGCTGGTCGGCGGCCACGCACGCTGCAGCACCGTGATCGCCGGTCTGGGCGGAAGGGCGATCACCCGCGAGTCGCTTCACGGCCTTCTCGAGCAGGCCGGGCGCGACGAGCTCGAGCCGCTCAACTTCCTCGACTTGGACATCGAGTTGGTCCAGCGCGAGCTGGCCCGCGAGCGCAACGGCCGACCCCCTGGCCCACACGCCGAGAACATGCTCCGCGATGTCGGCGTCGTCGCGGCGGAGGCCCACTGATGCCCTACCAGGAGGTCAAGCTCTACCAGACAGGCACCTACGCGGTCGGCGGTCGACTGCTCGATCCCGAGAAGCGCGCGGTGCAGGCTCGGATGGAGCGCTCCAACACGCTGACCTGCGGGCATCGCGCCTGCCAGGGATGCGGCGAGGCGCTCGGCGCCCGGTTCGCGCTCGACTCCGCCATGCGGGCCACGAAGGGCAAGCTGATCGCGGCCAACGCCACGGGCTGCCTCGAGGTCTTCTCCACTCCCTATCCGGAGAGCTCCTGGCAGCTGCCCTGGATCCATTCGCTCTTCGGCAATGCGCCGGCGGTCAGCACCGGGATCGCCGCCGCCCTGAAGGCCAAGGGCCGCGAGGACATCCGCGTCGTCGGCCAGGGCGGCGACGGCGGCACCCTCGACATCGGCTTCGGCTGCCTCTCCGGGATGTTCGAGCGAAACGACGACGTGCTGTTCATCTGTTACGACAACGAGGCCTACATGAACACCGGCGTGCAGCGGTCGGGCGCCACCCCGCCCGCCGCGCGGACCGCCAACACCAAGCCGGTCGGCGACGAGCCGGGCAACGTCTTCGGCCAGGGCAAGAACGCGCCCCTGATCGCGATGGCTCACGAGATCCCATACGTCGCGACGGCGACCGTGGCCGAGCTGCGCGACCTCGAGTACAAGGTCGAGAAGGCGATGGAGTTCAAGGGCGCCCGCTATCTGCACGTCTTCGTCCCCTGCCCGCTGGGCTGGGGCTCCGCCTCCGCCGACACGGTCGAGATCGCGCGCCTCGCCAAGGAGACCGGGATCTTCCCCGTCTTCGAGGCCGAGGACGGCGAGGTCGTCGGCGTCTCGAAGATCCGCAAGCAGGTGCCCGTCACCGAGTACCTGAGGCTGCAGAAGCGCTACGCGCACCTCTTCAAGGACCCGCCGCGGACCGACGTGATCGAGGCGATCCAGGCCCGCGCCGACGCCAACATCAGGCGATTCGGCCTGAACGGCGGGCATGGATCGCTGCCCGATCTGCTCGCCGATGCACCGCACGGACCGCAGTGATGGCCTCGCATCCCTACGCCATCACGCTCGACGTCGGCTCCAGCCTCGCCAACAAGACCGGCAGCTGGCGGACCGAGCGCGCCCAGTACGTCGATCGCCTGCCCCCGTGCAACCATGCCTGCCCCGCCGGCGAGAATTGCCAGGCCTGGCTCTATGAGGCCGAGGACGGCGGCGAGGGCTACGAGCGCGCCTGGCACAAGATCGTGGAGGACAACCCCTTCCCCGCGATCATGGGGCGCGTCTGTTACCACCCCTGCGAGACCTCCTGCAACCGCGGCGAGCTCGACGAGGCCGTCGGCATCCACTCGGTCGAGCGTTTCATCGGCGACGAGGCGATCAAGCAGGGCTGGTCCTTCGACCCTCCCGCCGAGCCCTCGGGCAAGCGGGTGCTGGTCGTCGGCGCGGGTCCCTCCGGCCTCTCGGCGGCCTACCACCTGCGCCGCCTCGGCCATGAGGTGACGATCTACGAGGCAGGACCGATGGCCGGCGGCATGATGCGCTTCGGCATTCCCGCCTACCGGCTGCCGCGCGACGTGCTCGATGCCGAGGTCCGGCGCATCCTCGACATGGGCGTCGAGCTCGAGCTGAACAGGAAGGTCACGAACATCGAGGACGCCATGAAGGAGGGCGGCTTCGACGCGGCGTTCCTCGCGGTCGGCGCACACATCGGCAAACACGCCGACATTCCCGCCGGCGAGGCCTCGCGCATCCTCGACGCCGTCTCCGTTCTCGAGTCGATGGAGGGCGACGAGAAGCCGCTGCTCGGTCGCAGGGTCGTCGTCTACGGCGGCGGGAACACGGCGATGGACGCGGCCCGGACCGCCAAGCGACTCGGGGCCACCGACGCCGTCGTCGTCTACCGCCGTAACCGCGACCGGATGCCCGCCCACGAGTTCGAGGTCACCGAGGCCGAGGAGGAGGGCGTGATGATGCGCTGGCTCGAGACCATCAAGCAGGTCGACGGCCACAAGATCACCATCGAGAAGATGGAGCTCGACGAGACCGGCTTCCCCCAGCCAACCGGCGAGCTCGACGAGCTCGAGGCGGACTCCGTGATCCTCGCGCTCGGCCAGGAGGCCGACCTCTCGCTGCTCGAGGGCGTCTCCGGCATCGAAGTAGAGGACGGCGTCGTCCAGGTCGGGCCGAACATGGAGACCGGACACCACGGCGTCTTCGCCGGCGGCGACATGGTCCCCGCCGAGCGCACCGTCACGGTCGGCGTTGGTCACGGCAAGAAAGCCGCACGCAACATCGACGGGTGGCTGCAAGGCCACAGCTATGAGCCTGCCCCGAAGCATGAGGTCATCACCTTCGACCAGCTCAACACCTGGTACTACGCCGACGCGCCGAAGACCCTCCAACCCGAGCTCGAGATCGCGCGCCGGGCCTCCACCTTCGACGAGGTCGTCGGCGGCCTCGACGAGTCCAACGCCCTCTACGAGGCGCGCCGCTGCATGTCCTGCGGCAACTGCTTCAGCTGCGACAACTGTTACGGCGTCTGCCCCGACAACGCCGTGATCAAGCTCGGCCAACCGGGCGAGCTCTACGAGATCGACCTCGACTTCTGTAAGGGCTGCGGGATCTGCGTCAAGGAATGCCCCTGCGGAGCGATCGAGATGGTCCCGGAGAAGATCTGACGAGAGGAGGCGAGATGCCTGGGAGACAAACATTCGAGAGGTTTCGGGTGGCGTTCTGGGTCTTCTCAGCGGGCGTCGTGGGCCTCTACCTCTATGGGCTGGTCTGGCAGGCGTACAGCCCGCTCCAGCTCGGAGCGCTCAGCGTGGTCTGCCTTGCCCTCCTGGCGCTGTTCGTCGTCCACGAGGTGATGCTGAGGAGAGACCTCCGCAACCACCCGCGCGAGGTCGACCACACCGACAGGGAGCGGCGCGGCTTCTAGCCGGGCCGCGGCACGATCATCACCGGGCATGGCGCCGCGCGTATGACGCGTGAGGAGACGCTCCCGATCAGCAGCCGCATCACGGGCCCGAATCCGCGGGAGCCGAGGACGAGCAGGTCGACGCCGACCTCAGACGCCTCGAGCAGCTTGTCCACCGGGTTGCCCTTCTCGAGGATGGGCAGGGCGCGGGCCTCCGGAGGGAGGCCGGTGGCGGCCTCGTGCAGCCGGCTCTGGAAGTCCGGCCCGGCCTCGGCGCCGGCCTGCGCGGCGGCGGCCGCCCCCATCGCGGGAACCGGCGTCGCCACGCCGACCACCTTCATCGAGGCGCCGAATTTGAGCGCCAGCTTGGCGCCCTCCTCGAGAGCCGCGTGCGATTCGGCCATCCCGTCGTAGCCGACCGCGAGCACGCGGAGGCGGTCGCCGGAGTGGTCCTCCTGCGCGTAGCCCTTCGGAGCGATCATCAGGCGGCAGCGGGCACCGTGCAGCAGGTGCTCGGCGACGCTGCCGGGGGCGACCGAGCCGAGGGCGGCGTGATGGGTCGAGCCGAGGACGATCAGGTCGGCGTCCCCGCGCTCGGCCAGCGCCTGCAGCGCCTCAGCCGGCGATCCCTTCTCGACGTGGACGACCTGGAGCTCGCCGCCGTCACGAGCGACCACCCCCTCGGCGAGGACGCGCGCGTCCTCGCCGCGGTCGTTCTCCTCGTAGCCCACGACGACCTTCGGGTACAGGGCTGCGGTATCCACGCCCGGGAGCCTAAGCATCTCGGCGTGGCGGGCATCTTCTGCAAATGTTGCGGGTCTGACCGAATCGTCCCGAGCCGAAGCCGCCTATCCGGTCGAGCGCGAGGCCGACGTCGCGTTGCGCGACGGGTCCACCGTCCATGTCCGGCCGGTTCGGGCAGAGGACGAGGAGGGGCTGCACTCGTTCTTCGAGGGGCTCGACCCGGGGTCCCGGATGTTCAGGTTCTTCTCGGGCGGCGTCAATCTGCGGGACGCCGCGCGTTCGATGGCGGATGTCGACTACGCGCAGCGCTACGGCCTCGTCGCGCTCCGTGACGGCGCCATCGTCGGCCAGGGCATCTACATCGGCGACGGGACCGGCGACGCCGAGGTGGCCTTTGCGGTCGCCGACCGACTTCAGGGGCATGGACTCGCCACCCTCCTGCTCGCCCACCTCACCGAGGTCGCCGTGGACAACGACATCCCGGTCTTTCACGCGGAGGTGATGCCGCAGAACCACCGGATGCTGGAGGTATTCCGCGAGAGTGGATTCCCGGTCGAGGTTTCCTCCGAACCCGGCGCGATCCGGGTGCTCTTCCCGACCTCCTTCGAGGACGAGGCCGTCCGCCGCTTCGCGGACCGGGACCGGCTCGCCGCCCAGGCCGCACTGCGCTACTTCCTGGAGCCCAGCGCGATCGCCGTGATCGGGGCATCACGCACGCGCACGACCGTCGGGGGCCAGCTCTTCCACAACACGCTCGAGTCGGGCTTCGAGGGAGTCGCCTATCCGGTGAACCCGAACGCCGACGTCGTCCAGTCGGTCCACAGCTACCGAAGCGTCGGCGACCTGCCCGAGGACGTCGAGCTGGCCGTGGTGGTGGTGCCCGCGGCAGCCGTGGTCGCCGCCGCCCGGGAGTGCGCGGCGCGGGGTGTTCGCGCGCTGGTCGTGATCTCCGCGGGCTTCGCCGAGGTCGGACCCGAAGGAGCGGAGCGCGAGCGCGAGCTGGTCGCTGTCTGCCGCGCCGCCGGCATGCGCCTGATCGGCCCGAACTGCCTGGGGATCCTCAACACCACGGAGGGCCACCAGTTCAACGCGACCTTCGCGCCCGGCGGGCCGCCGTCCGGCAACGTCGGATTCGTCACCCAGAGCGGTGCGCTCGGCCTCGCCCTGATCGACCTGGCGAGCGACCGGAGCCTCGGCGTCTCCTCGTTCGCCTCGATCGGCAACCGAGCCGACATCACGGCGAACGACATGCTCGAGTATTGGGAGAGCGACGAGGGCACCGATGTCGCCCTGCTCTACATCGAGTCGTTCAGCGACCCGCGCAGGTTCTCCCGCATCGCTCGCCGCGTCGGGCGGGACATGCCGATCGTCGCCGTGAAGAGCGGCCGGTCCTCCGCGGGCCAGCGGGCGACCGGCTCGCACACCGGCGCCCTGATCGCCGCGTCCGACCTGACCGTCGACGCGCTCTTCGAGCAGGTCGGCGTGATCCGCACCGAGACGCTGGCCGAGCTGCTCGACGTCGCCTCGCTGCTCGCCACCCAGCCTCTCCCCGAGGGCAACCGGGTCGGGATCGTCACCAACGCCGGCGGCCCCGGCGTCATGTGCGCGGACGCCTGTGAGGGGGCGGGGCTCGAGGTCCCCGAGCTGCCCGAGGAGATGCTCGCCTCGCTGCGGGAGTTCCTGCCCCCCGAGGCCGGGCTCCTCAACCCCGTGGACATGATCGCCACCGCGTCCGCCGACCACTACC
This sequence comes from uncultured Solirubrobacterales bacterium, assembly GCA_963774305.1. Classification (GTDB taxonomy): domain Bacteria; phylum Actinomycetota; class Thermoleophilia; order Solirubrobacterales; family 70-9; genus DASUPK01. Next base: position 103,335 of record CAVZEM010000011.1, read on the forward strand.
GCGAGACGATCCGGGCGCTGGCCGCCTATGAGGGCATCGACGCGCTGGTCGTCATATTCATCAAGCCGCTGCTCACCCGGCCCGAGGACGTGGCCGGCGCGATCCAGGAGGCAGTCGCCGAGATGCCGCGGCGGATCCCCGTGCAGGCGGTCTTCATGTCCGAGAAGGACCACGCCGCCGCGCGGGCGGTCGGCTCGATGCCGGTCCACCTCTATCCCGAGGACGCGGCCCACGCGCTCGGCCGGGTGATGCGCCACGTCGACTGGCGCCGCACGCCCGCCGAGAAGCCGCCGGACCTGGCAGACACGGACGGCGAGCAGGCCGCCGCCCTGATCGCCGAGACGCTCGGATCGGGCCGCGAGTGGATGGATATCGAGGGCGCTTCGCGGCTGCTCGGCTGTTACGGGATCCCCATCCCTCGCTGGCTCACCGCCGAGACGCCGGACGCAGCCGCCGAGGCGGCCGAGCGGCTCGGCGGGCCCGTGGCCCTGAAGGCACAGGGCGAGGGGCTACTCCACAAGAGCGATATGGGGGCGGTCCGGATCGGTCTGGCCGCCGATCAGGTCGCCCAGGCCGCTCGGGAGATGGACGAAACGGTGGAGCAGGCCGGAGCCAGGCGCGACAAGTTCATCGTCCAGGAGATGGTCGGCGACGGCGTCGAGCTCCTGATCGGCGTGGCCGACGACGCCACCTTCGGCCCGGTTCTGGCGTGTGGCGCCGGAGGGACACGGGCGGAGCTGCTCAGGGATGTCTCGATCCGGGTCTCCCCGATCACCCGGACCGACGCACACCAGATGATCCGCTCCCTGGCCACCTTTCCTCTGCTGACCGGGTTTCGCGGCGCGGCGCATGCCGACATCGACGCGATCGAGGACCAGCTGCTCCGGGTGAGCGCCATGGTCGAGGCCCACGACGAGATCGCAGAGATGGATCTCAACCCGGTGGTCGCCCGGCCAGAGGGCGCCCTCGCCGTCGACTATCGGATCAGGCTGCGAGCTCGGCCGCCGCTGCGGTCCTGGCCGCGAACCTGGAAGTAGCTAGCCTCGCTCTACTGCGGCGCCGACTCGGAGGCAACGGCCGCGGCAACGACCAGGCAGGTCCCGATCGCGCGCGATGGTGATGCGCGGATCGAGGATCACGGGCTTGCGGACGAGGTCGAGCGCGAGCTCAAGCAGCTCGGCACCGCGAGGGACCGGCCACCCGGCCGCCCTGACCGCCCCCGTCGGGACTAGCCGACCAGGACCTCGAGCAAGTCCCCGACGGCGCGCTGCTCGGCGAGGGGATGAGGAAGTGGCAGCTTGGCCTTCACCTGGTAGTGGTTGCGCCTGCCCTGGCGCTCGCGCACCACATAGCCGTCGTCGACGAGCTCGGACAGGATCCGGTGGGCGGCGCGCTCCGTGATGCCAACGGCGCCGGCGATGTCTCGCAACCGGATACCGGGGTCGCGGGCCACGCAGATCAGGACGTGCGCGTGGTTCGTCAGGAAGTCCCACCGCGGAGGCACGTGTTCCATGGGGTGCTCCATTTCGCTAGAAAAGTATTTCATGAATTACTGTTACTGTGTCCATATGGCCGTGGATCAAACGCTCATTCCTGCAGCGTCTCCGATTCCGGCCGCGTCGCCGATACCGGCCTCCACACCGGTTCCACCCCCCTCCGCCGTCCCGGCGAGGTCCCCACGAACGGAGACACGATGACCACCGCGACAGCGAACGAGCCATTCGCCGGCTACGACAAGCTCAAGGACAAGGATGTGGTCGGAGCACTCTCCACCCATTCCCAGGTGGAGCTGGCGGAGGTCGAGAGCTACGAGCGCTCGCACGAGGATCGCCGCATGGTGTTCGACAAGCTCCGCTGGCTGCGCCAGGACGAACCGCTTCCGGGCTACGACGCCCTCAGCGTCGACGAGGTCGCGGCCGCGCTCGACAAGGCCGATCTCGCCACGATCAAGCGGGTACGCGGGTACGAGCGCAAGTTCCGCGCGCGTCGCGGCGTGCTGGACGAGGTCACCCGCCTGCATCGGGATCGCCGGGTGCCGCTCGTCTCACGCGACATGGCTCGCTAGCCGGCCGCGCAGCACCCCCTGCAGCACACCTCGATAGAAAGGACCAACTTATGCCCACGATCATCGTGAGTAGCAACGGCAGCGCCCACCAGGACTCCACCATCATGTTCGCGGAGGACGTTCAACCGGAGCATCTGGCCAGCAATCACCATGCGGCCCAGCTCATCGAGCGCCTGGGATGGGCGGTCACCGACGCCAAGGACGCCGAGGACGTCTCGCCCGGCTAGTGCGCGACGCCGAGTAGGCGCTCCCGCCAGGCTTCAACGCCCTCCCCCGTCCTCGAGCTCGGCCCCTTCGCACAGGGTCTCCCTCGCGGCGATGTCGAAGTAGAAGCTGAGGTACTCGGGATGACCTGGCGCAAGTTCGTGCATCATGGCACTCTCTGATCGTGCTCAAGGAGTCCAGCCGCCTCGAGGGCGTCCCTCCTGCTCCAGAAGAGCTGGGCCCTCCGGACCTTGCCATCCCTCAGCCAGAAGACGTACCAGGCTCGGGCTTTGAACTCGGAATCCGCGCCGACGGACGCCCTGAAGGTCCCCAGCACACACAGGAGGACCCGGGAGTCGCTCGCCTGCGTGATGTTCTCCACCTTGACGTCGAGGACCTTTCCGCCGACGCGCGTGAACGCGTCCCACCAGTCGCGCACGCCGTTATGGCCGTGATACATCCGCCGGACTCCGGGCCATCCCTCGCGGTCGTCCCACTCCACGTCGCGGGTGAGGGAGGCCACGAACGCCTCCCGATCTCCGCGCGCAACGGCATCGAGCATCCGCCGGATGACCGCGACGTCGTTCGGAGAGCCCGTCATCAGGAGGGTTCCTCCCCGCCGAGCTCGTCGTGGAGTTCGCTCACCAGCGCATCCACCGTGGCTTGTACCGCCGAAGTGAGGCCCTCGCCCGTTTCGAAGTTCTCGCCCTCGATCCCGTAAACGGCGATCCGATCGGGAAGGCGATCGAGCTCGCGGCCGAGCTGGACGGCGTCGGCGACGCCCAGCGAGTGCGTCGAGTCGCGGAACATCTCGGTCGGCAGCGACCCGTGGGTGGCGTCGAATCGATGGAGGGTGCCGGGCGCCGCACCCGAGGCGACCGCGTCGATCACGAGCACCTCCTTCACCAGTGCCCAGGCCTCGATCAGGGACGCCGGCTCGCCCTCCTCCTCGAGCACGCGGATCCCCGGCGGGCGCGTCTCGCGCAGCCTGCGGGCGACCTCAAGCCCGGCGGCGTCGTCGGAGCGGTAGCGGTTGCCCACCCCGATCAGGGCAAGCCAGGCCCGATAGCCCGACTCCGGCGCGTGCGCCAGGGAGATGCCGAGGCCGTGCGCTTTGCGGCGGGCGTTCTCGATGTCGCGTTGGAGCTGCTCGCGCTGGCGCTGCATGAGGTGAAGCGACTGGCCTCGCTCGTTCAGAAAGCGGCGCTCCTCGCGCAGGAACTCCGGATCGGACGGGTTGTGCTCCCGGTGGATGAAGTGCTTGACCACGGCTCAGCCCCGGTCGACGTCGAGCTTCAGGAAGTGGGTCGAGCAGCTGATGCAGGGGTCGTAGTTGCGGATCGCCTGCTCGCACTCCCACTGCAGGCGGTCGTCGGGGAGGTCGACCCTCGGCTTCACGAACTCGAGCAGGTCCTGCTCGATCCGGGCCTGGTTCTGGGAGGTCGGGGGGACGATCCGCGCCTCGGCGATCGAGCCGTCCTCCTCCAGTCGGTAGCGGTGCCAGAGCATCCCCCGCGGCGCCTCGCTCCAGCCGCAGCCGGTCGCCGCGCTCGGCTCGGGGACCTGCGCGGGCGGATCGGCCGGCTCGTACGACGCGATCAGCGCCAGCGCCTCGTCGAAGGCGTGGATCAGCTCGACGGCGCGGACCAGGATCGACTTGAACGGGTTGCGGCACTCGGCTCCCAGGCCCGCCGCCTCGGCCGCCTCGCGCGCCCCGTCCGAGAGCTGCTCGTAGTTGAGCGAGTAGCGGGCCATCGGCCCGAGGAAGTAGGTGCCGCCGTCGCTCATCCGCGACTGGAGCGCGGTCGAGTGCGGGACCTGCTGCTCGGAGAAGTGCTCCTCGTACTCGCCCGGGCCGATGTCGAGGCCGGAGCTCGACACCAGTCGCCCGTCCTCGATCGCGTAGCGGTCGGGGTCGCGCAGGGCGACGAACTCGTAGTCCTGCTCGAAGTCCGGGAAATCGAGCCGTGCGAGGAAGCCGGCCGCCACTCCCATGAAGTCGCGCGACTCCTCCAGCCCCGGCACCAGCGCCTCGAGGTCCGATCGCGCAGGCGCCTTGTAGAAGCCGCCCACCCGGGTGTTGATCGGGTGGATCGCCCGGCCGCCGATCGTCCGCAGGATCTCGTTCCCCATCGCTTTCACCCGCAGGGCGCCCTCGACCACGTCGCGGTGCTCGCGCGCCATCTGCCAGGCGGAGTCGAAGCCGAAGAAGTCCGGGGCGTGGAGCAGGAAGACGTGCAGCGCATGGGACTCGATCCACTCGCCGCAGTAGATGAGGCGGCGCAGGGCCCGGATCTCCTCGCTCACCTCGGCATCGAGCGCGTCCTCCATCGCGTTGAAGGCGCTGGTCATGTAGGCGACCGGGCAGATGCCGCAGATCCGCGCGGTGATGTCAGGCGCCTCCTGGAAATCGCGGCCGCGCAGGAAGGCCTCGAAGAAGCGCGGCGGCTCGTAGATCTGAAGCTCGACGTTCTCGACCTGGCCCCCGCGGATCTTCACCTGCATTGCGCCCTCTCCCTCGACCCGGGCGAGCGCCTCGGTGCGGATCGTCCGGGTCTCGCCGTTCTCAGCCATCGCCGGCGAGCCTCTCGCTCTCCTCGCGGAACGGCTCGTTGGCGGTGTGGAAGGTCCTGTAGACGCGGATCACGTCCACCTCGTCCATGCCGAGGCCCTCGAACCAGCCCGAGAGCGACGGCGCGTTCGGCGACTCCATCGGCCCGAAGCAGCCGTAGCAGCCGCGGTCGTAGCTCGGGCAGAGCGCGCCGCAGCCGGCGTGGGTGACCGGGCCGAGACAGGGCGTGCCGTGGGCGACCATCACGCAGACGTTCCCGGCACGCTTGCACTCGATGCAGACCGAGTGGTTGGCGACCGCCGGCTTACGCTCGTTGACGAAGGCGCTGATCACCTCGAGGAGCTGGTGGCGGTTGACCGGGCAGCCCTGGAGCTCGAAGTCGACGTGGACGTTGGCCGAGATCGGGGTCGAGGTCTCCAGCGTCGAGATGTACTCAGGCGACGCGTAGACCACCGACATGAAGTCCTCGACGTCGGCGAAGTTCTTCAGCGCCTGGATCCCGCCGGAGGTCGCGCAGGCCCCGATCGTCACCAGCCGTCGCGACTTGGCCCGCACCTCCTTGATCCGCTCGACGTCGTGGGGCGTGGTGATCGAGCCCTCGACCAGCGAAAGGTCGTACGGCCCCTCGACAGTGCCTCGAGTCGCCTCCAGGAAGTAGGCAACCTCGATCTGCTCGGGCAGCGAGACCAGCTCTCGCTCGAAGTCGAGCAGCGAGAGCTGGCAGCCGTCGCAGGAGGCGAACTTCCAGACCGCCAGCTTCGGCCGCTCGTCGCTCACAGCTCCCTGACCCCGAGCAGCGTGCCGATCCGCCCGACGGGGAAGACCGGGCCGTCCTTGCAGACGAAGCGATGGGCGAGCTGGCAATGGCCGCAGTGGCCGATCGCGCACTTCATGTTCCGCTCCAGCGAGATGTGGATGTTGTCGGTGGACACGTCCCGCTCCTGGAGCGCCGAGGAGACGAAACGCATCATCACCTCCGGGCCGCAGATCATCGCCGTCGTCCTCGGGCCCTCGAAGGCGGCGATCGGAATCAGCTTCGTGACCAGCCCAACCCGAGCATCCCAATCCCCCGGGGCGGTGTCGACCGTGTACTTGACGTCGATCCCGGACTCCCGCCAGCCCTGAAGCTCGCCGAAGAAGAGCATCTCGTCCGGCGACCGGGCGCCGTACAGGAGCGACACCGCCCGATAGGAGTCGCGGTTTGCGACCAGGTGCTTGATCGCAAGGCGGAGCGGTGCCAACCCGATCCCACCCGCGATGACGATCACGTCGCCTCCCTCCGCGTCGGCGAGCGGCCAGCTGTTGCCGAACGGACCGCGGACACCGACCTGGGAGCCGGGCTCAGTCGAGCAGAGCGCGCTGGTGGCCGCGCCGACGGCGCGCACCGTGTGGCCGAGGCGCTCGCCGGCCCCTCCACCGCCGCTGACGGAGATCGGTACCTCCCCGGCACCGAAGGCGTAGAGCATCGAGAACTGCCCGGGACTGAACTCGCCGACGCCGTCGTCACCGGCAGGCTCGAGCTCCAGCGTCCACGTGTCCCCCAGCTCCTGGCGCTTGTCGGCGACAACGTAGGAGGTGGGCAGCATCGAATCGGCGACCATCGGGTCAGCCCCCGGCGACGTGCCCGTAGACATCGAGGAGCCGCACCCGCGTCGCCTGCAGACGCTCGACGATCACCGGGATGAAGCGACGCATCAGCTCGTAGCCGAGCACCGGGTCCTCATCGGACTTGCCGCGCAGGCACGCCGCGTCGAAAGCCACCGTGTGGACGTTGCCGGTCGCACGGGCATCGAAGTCCACGCGGAACGGCGGCACCAGCCAGGACCAGCCGAGCAGGTCACCGTCGTCGATCGTCTCGATCGTCAGGGCGCCTCGCTCTGGGACGAATACCTCGAGCGCCACGCGGCCGTACCGGATCACGTAGAAGCTGTCGGCCCTGTCTCCCTCGCGCATCAGGTACTGGCCGTCCTCGAAGGTGGTGTTCCGCGCGCAGCCGGCGATCAGCGCAAGGTGCTCCTCGGACATCCCGTTGAACGCGGGCGCCTCCGCGAGCAGCTGCTCAATGGTCTGCACTGATCCCCCTCCCCTCGCCCAGGTCGGTGGCGCGGATCGCCGCGGCCTCCTCGGTGATGTCGATCGCCACCGGACACCAGGTGATGCAGCGCCCGCAGCCGACGCAGCCCGAGGTGCCGAACTGGTCGATCCAGGTGGCCAGCTTGTGGGTCATCCACTGCCGGTAGCGGGAGGGCGAGCTGTTGCGGACGCTGCCGCCGTGGATGTAGGAGTGATCGAGGTTGAAGCAGGAGTCCCACTGGCGCACCCGCTCGGCCTCCTCCCCGGCGAGGTCGCTCATGTCCTCGACCGTGTGGCAGAAGCAGGTCGGGCAGACCAGCGTGCAGTTGCCGCAGGTGAGGCAGCGCTCGGAGACCTCGTCCCAGCGCGGGTGCTCCATGTTGCGGTAGAGCAGCTCCTTGATCCCGTCGGTGTCGAGCTCGCGGCCCATCTGGGACGCGCACTCCTCCGAGACGGCCGTGGCCGCCTCCTCATCGGACTCGGCCGCCTCGTCAGCCCCGATCTCCTTCAGGACCTCCTCGCCACGCTCCGAACCCGCCTCGACCAGGAAGCGATGGTCGCCCTCGAGCAGCTCGGTTAGCGCCAGGTCGTAGCCGGACTTCGCGCGAGGCCCGGTGTCCATCGAGACGCAGAAGCAGGTGTTGCCGGCCTTCGAGCAATTGATCGCGACGATGAAGGCGTCGCGGCGGCGGGACTCGTAATCGGCGTCTGTGTAGGAATCGCCGATGAAGACCTTGTCCTGGACGCCGATCGCGGCCAGGTCGCAGGAGCGGACGCCGAGAAAGGCGTATCGAGGGCGCTCAGCCGCATCGGTCTCGTAGCTCAGCTCGCCGCTCTCGGCCCGGCGCGCCTTCCAGAGCGTCAGGTTGGGCGGGAACAGGTGGTGCTTCCAGGAGTTGGGGCCGTTGTTGAAGCCGAAGAGCGCCCCATCGTCGCGCTCATGGAGTCGGTAGGTGCCGCCCTCCTGCTCGTCGGTGATGCCGGCGGGCAAATCGGCTGACGAGGAAATCTCCTCGTAGACGATCGCTCCGTCGCGCACCTTGGGCCCGATCACCGTGTAGCCCCGCCCGGCCAGCGCCCCGATCAGATCGTCGAGCGCAGCGCTGCGAATCACAGAGGAGGATGAGGAGCTCACCTGGGCCCAAGAATATGCCCAGCCGGGCAACCCTCCAAATGTCGATTTCGGGTAGTCCCGTTCGTCGCCTAGGTATGAACGGGATTCGAGCTCAGCACAGCGTCCAGCAGCCCCGGGAACCGGGCGTCCAGGTCCTCGCGCCTGAGCTCCGTCATCTTCGTCGTCCCCTGACGCTCCTGGCGGATCACGCCGGCCTCTCGCAGGGTCCGGAAGTGATGGGTCATCGTCGACTTGCTGATGTCGAACCCGAAGGTGCCGCACGGGCGCGGCTCGGAGTCCTCGTCGAGGCGACGGACGATCTCGAGCCGGTGCGGGTCGCTCAGCGCGTGCAGAACGGCCGGGAGTTCGAGCTCGCTTCTCTCCGGGTGATGAAGGTCCATGCCTGTCAGCTTAGCTTGTACGACGGTCATCGAACTTCTTTGGTACGATGTTCATCGTACTATCGAACAGGCGCGGAGGCAAGTCAAATGCCCGACACACAGAACATCGAAACGAACGGCGCCGCTCCCGAGCAGGACCACGACGAGAGTGACATCCACGCCTCATATGACGGGTCGCGCTGGCGCGCGCCCTCGCATAACACCCGGCGCGCGGCGGCCATTGAAGCGGCGTACATTCTGGAGGCAGTTCGCAAGTGAACCCCGTCACCGCAGCGAGGGGGATGGTGAGGCGCAACTCGAACGCACTCCTGCTGGTCGTCTGTCTGGGCCAGTTCATGGTGATCCTCGACGTCTCGATCGTGAACGTCGCGCTCCCCTCCATCAAGGACGCCCTGGGCTTCTCGACCAACGGGCTGCAGTGGGTTCTCAACGCGTACACGCTGACCTTCGCCGGCTTCCTCCTGCTCGGCGGGCGCGCGGCTGACCTCTTCGGCCGCCGCCGCATGTTCTACGCCGGCACGCTCCTCTTCTCCGGCGCGTCTCTGCTCTGCGCCATCGCGCCGAGCGCGGGCGCGCTGGTCGCCGCTCGGGCCATCCAGGGCATCGGCGGTGCGGTCCTCTCCCCCGCCACCCTGGCGATCATCACCACCTCCTTCGACGAGGGCCCGCCGCGCAACCGGGCGCTCGGAGCCTGGGGCGCCGTCGGCGCGATCGGCGCGACCTCAGGCGTCCTCCTCGGCGGCATCCTGACCGAGGCCTTCAGCTGGCCAGCGATCTTCGTCATCAACATCCCGATCGGGGTGGCGATTGTCCTGTTCAGCAGCCGGCTCGTGCCGGAGGGACGCAGCGAGGTCGAGAACCGGCACTTCGACCTTCCCGGCGCCCTCCTGGTCACGCTCGGCATGACCGCCCTCACCTACGGGATCGTCACGACCGAACGCCTCGGCTGGGGCTCACTGGGCGTGCTCGGGCCGGTCGTCGCGGGCACAGCCCTGCTGGTGGCGTTCGGCGTCTACGAGCAGAGCCTGACCCGGCATCCTGAGCGCGTCGCGCTGATGCCGCTCAGCGTGTTCCGGCTGCGCAACCTGCGGGCCGCCAACCTGGTGATCTTCCTGCTCTACGCCGCGATCTTCGGCTTCTGGTTCTTCCAGTCCCTGTATATGCAGGGGACCCTCCACTACAGCGCGCTGAAGACCGGCATCGCCTTCGTACCCATGACCGTCGCCGTCGGCACCGGCGCGACGCTCGCCCCTCGCCTCGCCAAGCTGGTGGGAGCGCGGTGGGTACTGGCCACCGGGATGCTCTTCGCAACCGCGGGCGAGGCGCTGCTCACCAGCGTCCACCCGGGTGGCAGCTATCTGGCGAACGTGCTCCCCGGCGGGGTGCTCGGTGCCCTGGGCCTCGGCCTCGCCCTGGTGCCGGCGACGATCGTCGCCGTGCAGGGCGTCCCTCGCGCCGTCAGCGGCCTCGCCTCTGGCGTGCTCAACACCTCCCGCTTCATCGGGGCCGCGCTCGGGCTGGCCGTACTGAGCACGATCGCCGCCAACCACACCCACTCCGAGATCGCGTCGGGGACCTCCGCCGCGAAGGCACTCACCGATGGCTTCCAGCTTCAGTTCGGCGTCGGAGCGCTCTTCTGCCTCGTCGGAGTCGTCGCTGCGGTCGTCCTGCTCCGCCCACAGCGCGAGCACGAGCCCGCAGGGGCTATCGCTGAAGCCGAAGGCGCCTAGCGGCGCGCTGGCTCGCTACTTCTTCTTGCACTTCTTGGCGATCTGAGCCGCTCTCGGGTGCTTCTTCTTGCACTTCTTCTTCGTGGTGGTCGTACCGCCAGGGCCGGATGCGCGGGACGCCTGCGCCGGTCAGGCTCACGGTGCCGGCGATGCAACCGGCCACGTCGTTACCGATCGTCAGCGTGCCGGTTCGCAACCCGGTCGCCTGTCGGCTTGAAGGTGACGGTGAGCACACAGGGGGTTGGGGTGAGTGCGCTGAAGCCAGCCCCTGCAGGTGTTGGTCTGGGCGAAATCCCCGGTGACGGACGGATTCGTCACGAGGACTCCGGGGACGACGCAGGGCGGAAGCGGGACGACGAACCGTTACGGAGCAGTCGACCGTCACGGCCGTCGCCTGGCGGTGCGCTCGTCTTGCCAATCTCCGTACTCCCAGGAAAAGCGACGCTGCCGCCGGAGCTAGCGGATGTGTTCGCGCTTGCCAGCGCGGGCGACAGGGCCAGGAGGCCGGCTGCCAAGGTCGTGAGTCCCGCCAATTGGGCCTTGCGGCGCATAAGTTCTTCTCCCTCTAGGTTGTGCCCCCTGGTGCTCTGCGCCAGCCTGTCAGGTTCCGCTCCCGCCTAGCGTCGATGACTTTGGGTGTCGTCGAGTCTGTCGAGTCCTCTAGATTTCCCGCCCCCAATGCGCTTCTACGAGTTCGAGAGCCGCCGGATAGTCGAGCGGGCCGGGATCCCGGTCACCGAGTACGGCTTCTGCAAGACCGCCGCGGAGGCCAAGCGAGGCCGCCGAGCGGATCGGCGGGCCCACGGTGATCAAGATCCCAGGTCCTGACCGGGGGCCGGATGAAGGCGGGCGGCGTCAAGTTCGCCGACACTCCCGAGGAGGCCGCCTCGCACGCCGCCGAGATCCTCGAGCTCGAGATCAACGGCCACATGCCGGTCGGTGTGCTGGTCGACCCGAAGGCCGAGGTCGAGCAGGAGTACTACGCCGCCGTGCTCTGGGACGGCCGCGCCAAGGCACCGATGATGCTGTTCAGCGACATGGGCGGGATCGACATCGAGGAGGTCGCCGATCAGCACCCCGACCACGTCGGCCGCGGCCACCTCTCCAATCTTCACCCCGTTCCGGACTTCCGCGCCAAGGAGGTCGTCGCCGCTGCCGGAGGCCTGACCGGCCGCGAGCTCACCCGCGCCACCCCGGTGCTCGCCCGTCTGGCCCAGCTGCAGCGCGACTACGACATGACGCTCGCCGAGATCAATCCTCTCGCGCGCCTCTCCGACGGCTCCTTCGTCGCCCTCGACGCTCACATGGAGATGGAGGACGAGGCCGTGGGCCGTCACCAGAAGATGCTCAAGGAGATCGGCGTCGAGCTCGAGGAGCCGCGCGAGCTGTACGAGCCCTCCGAGTTCGAGCGCAACGTCAAGGCGATCGACGAGGCCGACCATCGCGGCGTGATCCAGGGCAAGGACCACGGCTTCACCGGCAACCTCGGCCTGGTGATCGGCGCCGGCGGCGGCTCGCTCACCCTCACCGACGCGGTCCGCAGCCAGGGCGGCAAGCCCGCCAACTACGCCGAGATCGGCGGCAACCCCTCCGTCGCCAAGTCGTGCGGTCTGGCCAAGGAGGTTCTGAAGAAGGACGGCGTCGAGAAGATCGCGGTGATGATGTCGATCGTCTCCAACACCCGGGTCGACATCGTCGCCCGCGGCGTGATCAAGGCCTGCCTCGAACTGGGCAAGGACCCGGCCGAGACCATCACCGTCTTCCGGATCCCGGGTGCCTGGGAGGAGGAGGGCGCGAAGATCCTCAATAAGTACGGCGTCGAGTTCCGCGACCGCTCCACCTCGATGTGGGACGCCGCCGGGGAAGCCGTAGAGAAGGTCCAGGGAGCGGCTGCCTGATGTCGATCCTCCTGAACGAGGACTTCACCTTCATCGTCCAGGGAATCACCGGGCGCGAGGCGGTCAACCTGACCAAGGAGTGCCTCGACTACGGCTCCAAGATCGTCGGCGGCGTGACGCCCGGCCGCAAGGGCCGCGACGTCCACGGCGTCCCTGTCTTCGACACCGTCGAGCAGGCGGTCGCCGACCACGGCTCCCAGATCGACGGATCGGTCGTCACCGTCCCCCCCGCCTTCACCAAGGACGCCGTCTTCGAGGCGATCGAGAACGGCATCAGGCTGATCGTCGTCGTCACCGAGCGCATCCCGCGCCGCGACGTCGCCCAGATGGTCGAGCTCGCCAACCTGCGCGGAGCGCGGATCATCGGCCCCAACTGCCTCGGGATCATCGCCCCGGGCGTCGGCAAGATGGGCGGCATCGGCGGTCCCGCCAAGGATGCCGCCAAGGCCTACGAGCCCGGCTCCATCGGGGTGATGTCACGCTCCGGCGGCATGACCACCGAGATCTCCTCCACGCTGACCGCGGCGGGCCTCGGCGTCTCCACCGCCGTCTCGATCGGGGGTGACGCGATCATCGGCTCCACCTACGCCGAGCTCATGCCCCTCTTCGAGGAGGACGAGCAGACGGAGGCGATCGTGATCTACACGGAGCCCGGTGGCCGCATGGAGGCGGAGCTGGTCGACTGGCGTGAGGAGAACGACGCGAAGCTGCCGATCATCGCCTTCATGGCCGGCAAGTTCATGGACGACGAGGAGATGCAGGGGATGAGCTTCGGCCACGCCGGCACGATCGTCGAGGGCGCCGAGGACTCGGCCACCCAGAAGATCGCCCGCCTCGAAGCCGCCGGCATCCCAGTCGTTGAGCGGATCGACGAGATCCCCGACACCGTCAAGGACAGGCTCGGAGCTAAGGTCTGATGCCGGAAACCGAGCATGTGCAGGGTATTTTCATCGACGTCGAGGTCTCCGACGAGGTCGCGAACGACGCCGAGCTGGCAGCCAAGCTCGAGGAGGTCTGCCCGGTCGACATCTTCGCGAACGAGGATGGGAAGGTCGCGATCGTTCGCGAGAACCTCGACGAGTGCGTCCTCTGCAACCTCTGCGTCGAGGCCGCGCCGGCCGGCGGGGTGGTGGTCAAGAAGCTGTACGACGGCACCGAGCTGCGGCGGTAGTCATGACGAGCGCCGAGGACCTGGCGCGCACTGACTCCGAGACGGCTGCGCTCGCGGCGCTTCGGAAGGCGACCGGTGAGAGCGGTGGGTCGATGGAGCGCCACGGGATCCGCGTCTTCCTGATCGCCGATCGCCTGGCCACCGCGCGTGAGGCGAAGGTCGATCGGGAGGTCCTGCTGATCGCCGGTCTTCTTCATGACGTCGGCCTCTACGACGCCGCCTCCCACGGTGGTGTCTACGTCCGCGAGGGAGCCGAGTTCACGGCCGAGCTGCTCCGGAAGCAGGGCTGGGATGAGGACCGGATCCGGCTCTGCTTCGACGCCATCGAACGGCACCACGAGCTCCGCAGCCAATGGGATCGCGGCACAGAAGTCGAGCTGATCCGCCGCGCCGACCTGGTCGACATCTCTGACGGTCTGGTCCGCTTCGGTCTCAGCCGCGAGTGGATTCGCGATCTGTTCAAGGCTGTGTCGCGGGAAGGCACCTATCGCACGATCGGATACGAGGTGGCCCGCGTCCTCCGCCACCGGCCGCTCACCTTCCCGCAGATCTTCAGGCGCTAGCGACCGGCCTGATTCCGCCGACTACTTCTTCTTTCGCTTGCACTTCTTCTTGGCCACGCCGGCCGAGCGCTTGTGCTTCTTCTTGCACTTCTTCTTCGCTGTGGCGGGGGATGACGGGGATGCGGGCGCCGCCGGCTTAACGAAGTCCGCTGCCTGCAACTCCACCGCGCCGATGTCCGACGCGTCACCCGCGGAGGCGTTCGGGACGCTGGGGATGTCGAAGGGCCGTGGAAGTCCGCGCTGATCGGCGGGACCGACGAGCAGCTTTCCGTTCTCCAGCAATGGACTGGTCAGCGAAGGCTTCTGGGTCTGAGTGGGACCGCCGTTGTTCGCGAGGGCGCCCAGTTGCGGATCCGTTCCCAGGATGTTCGTGCCTACGAATCCGGGGACGTCGGCGACCGTCGCCCCGTTGGTCGACTCGATCAGGCTGAGGGCAAGCTTGAACGTCGTCCCCCCGGCGCTACGCAGGTCGGGTGCGCTGGCCGCCGCTGTGTTGTCGGCCACCACCGTCGAGCCCAGGCCGTTGGCGGTGTCCGCCACGGCCGCGCTGATGCCGCCGCCGTAGTGCGCGTGGTTATCGGCGATCGTGCTGGAGTAGATGACCAGTGCCGTGCCGGTCCCCTGGTTCAACCAGATACCGCCGCCATATCCATAGCCGGAGCCGTTGCCCGTCCCCGTCGCCGTGTTGCCGGAGATCGTCGAGCTCTGGAGCCCGACGCCGGCGTCTGATGCGTAGATGCCGCCACCGTTGAGTCCGCGGTTGCCCGAGATCGTGGAATTCCGGATCAGGAGCTGGCCGCCCTTCTGCCGAACGCCGCCGCCTGAAAAGTCCGGGCTCCCCCCCGCGTTGCTGTCCGAGATCGTCGAACTGTCGATCGTCAGGTTGGTCTGCTTGCTGTAGATCGCGCCACCGCCGACGACGCCGGATCCGTAGCCGTGGGTGAGCGTCAATCCTGAGATCGTCACTGGATCGCCCGAGGTGGCCTGCTCCGTGTCGAAGACCCGCTGGCCATCGCCGCCCGAGACGGCGAGAACGTTCGCGCCCGGACCGACGATGTCGACCGGGTCGCTCACGAACAGCCCGGCGACGGTGAGGGTGATGGTGCCGCTGAGACCGGATTGGAACAGGACGCGATCGACGGTAGGCCGATTGGCGTTTTGGGCATTGGTCAGGGCCTGGCGAAGCGAGCAGTCGTTGGGTGTGGCCAGGACGCAACCCCCGGGCCCGGCCGGATCGTCGGTGCGATCGACCGTGTAGTCCGTCGCCTGGGCCGTGGCCGTCAGGCCGAGTGTTGCGCCGAGCGAGATTCCGGCTCCCATCGCGATTCGCCGGTTTGCCCAGGTCACGAAGTTCTTTCCTTGCCGTTATCGGTCGAACGTGACTCCACCTGTTAGCGAGTCACTTCTTAGCCTTCTTGCACTTCTTGGCGGCTGCCGCCCGTGTCTTCGACTTCTTGCACTTCTTCTTCGCCGCAGGGGTCGGGCTCTGTCCGGAGCTCGGCGGTCCGGCCGGCGGAGGCGGGCCGGCCAGATCGGCGGCCTGAAGCTCGACCGCGCCGATGTCGGCCCCGTTGCCGCCCACGGCGCTGGGAATGCTGGCGATGTCGAACGGCCGCGGCTGGCCGCGCTGGTCGTTCAATGTGCCGGAGCCCTTGTCGAGCAGCACGCTCGTGTTGGAGGTGATCGTGCCGCTCAGCCCCGACGCGAAGTGGATCGTGTCGAAACCGGCGTTCAAATTCGCGTTGTAGACGGCATCACGCAGCGTGCAGTCCGTGGGCTGTACGCAGGCATTGTCGCCCCCGCCAAGGGTGTTGTTGACCACCCAGTCCGTGGCCATCGCCGGCGAGGCGAGTCCGAGCACGGCGCCCGCCGTAACGCCCGCGCCGGTGATCAGGCTGTGATGAGACCCCCAGGGGGGCTGACTCCGATGTCTACGCCGCTTCTCGTGCTTCCTGCGCCGCCGCCTGGTCATGGTCCCTCCTGCGCCATGCCGCCCTAGCACCAGTCCAGCTTCGAGAAACGATCCTACGTTGGAGCGGTCGGGACCGCAAGCGTCGTAGCCGAACCTCAACAGGCAGACTAGGCGCGTGAACTTCATCGAGGACGTGATGGAGCGTTCCAAGGCCTCCCGGCTGGGGATCGTCGCGATCGATGGCGAGGGCTTCCGTCGGGAGTGGCACTTCGGCGAGCTGATCGCCCGCAGCGCCGGGCTCTCCGGCGCGATGGCGGCACGCGGTGTGGAGCGCGGCGAGGCGGTGATGACTCTGGTCGAGAGCCGGATCGAGTGGGTGCTCGCGATGCTCGCCTGCTTCCGGATGGGTGCCGTGGCGATGCCGTGCAACCCTCAGCTCCGTCGCCATGACCTGGAAGTGCGGGTGGACGCCGCGGCGCCCAGGCTCTGCATCGGCCAGGCGGAGCTGCTCGGCGAGCTTCCCGACGGCGTGCCCGCGATGGACCTGACCGAGGTCGCCGAGGCACTCGACGAGGATCTGCCTCAGGAGACTCCCGCGTCGATCGCGGAACTCGACCCCGACGACCCGGCGGTGATCATCTTCACCTCGGGGACGACGGGGGACCCGAAGGGCGTCGTCTACCCACAGCGCTACCTACTCGGCCAGCGCCTGCAGGCCGAGCATTGGGTCGGGGCGCGGAAGGGAGAGCTCGCCTGGTGCACCGCCGCCCCGGGCTGGTCGAAGTCGACCCGTAACGCCTTTATCGCCCCCTGGCTCGCCGGCGCCGCCGCGCTGCTGCATGACGCGCGGTTCGACCCTGCCGAGCGACTGGAAGTGATCGAGCGAGAGGGCGTCAACGTCCTCTGCCAGGCCCCCACCGAATACCGGATCCTCGCCAAGCGAGCCGAGCTGCGGCGGATCCCCACGCTGCGCCGGATGATCTCGGCGGGAGAACCGCTCAACCCTGAGGTGATCCGCCTTTTCAGGGAGCACCTGGGAACCGGGATCGGCGATGGCTACGGCCAGACCGAGACCGGTCCGGTGACCGGCATGCGCCCCGACGAGGACGATCCGGCCCGGGACGGCTCGATGGGCCGCCCCCTGCCGGGGGTGGACGCACGGGTGATCAACGGCGAGCTTCAGGTCCGCCCCGAGTCGGTCCCCAGCTTCTTCAGCCACTACATCGGCGAGCCGCCCTTCGACGGCGAGTGGTGGGCGACCGGGGACCACGTCCGGAAGGACGACGACGGCTATCTCTGGTTCGAGGGCCGAGACGACGACATCATCATCACCGCCGGCTACCGCGTCGGGCCGTTCGAGGTCGAGTCTGCCCTCGTCTCCCATCCGGCCGTGGCGGAAGCTGCGGCCGTCCCGGCACCGGACGACGAACGCGGCTCGGTGGTCAGGGCGATCGTGGTCCTGGCGAACGGCGAGCCCTCCGATCGGCTCGTCGGCGAGCTCCAGGAGCACGTCAAGCGCGTCACCGCGCCTTACAAGTACCCGCGTATCGTCGAGTTCGCGGACGAGTTGCCGAAGACCCCGAGCGGCAAGATCAGGCGGGCGGAGCTCCGACGCGGATGAGCACATGGCGGTCCACCGCCGCGGTCCGCGCCTGGATCAGGCTGGACTCCGACTGGGCGTCCTTCGCCGGCATCTTCATCGTCACCAACCTCGGCCTGCTGGCGGTCGGCGCGACGCTCGCGGTGCTGCCCCACTACGTCAAGGACAACCTGAACGGGTCCGATCTCGAGGTCGGGATCGTCAGCGGCGCCTTCGCGCTCACCGGCATCGTCTGCCGGCCGATCGCCGGGAACATGGCCGACCGCCGCGGCCGCAAGCCGACGGTGATCGTCGGCGCGCTGCTCGCCGCGACGGCGGGCGTCCTGTACTTCGTCCCGGCGGGCATACCGGGGCTGATCGTCGCCCGCTTCTTCCTCGGCGCGGGCGAGGGGACGGTCTTCACCGCCGGGTCCGCCTGGAACGTCGACATGGCGCCGGAGGAGCGGCGCGGCCGGATGATCGGGCTCTACGGCCTGGCGATCTGGACCGGGCTGACTCTCGGGCCCCCGATCGGCGTGCTGCTTCAACACGCCGGCGGCTTCCACCTCGTCTGGGCGTTTGCGGCCGGCGCCCCGCTGCTCGGCGCGGCGATCGCCTCGCGGTTGCCCGAGCAGTACGACGCGCGCGTGGACGTCGACCGCGGCCCCTTCATCTCGCGGGAGGCCCTGGGTCCCGGGGTCACCTTCGCGCTCAGCGTCGTCGGCTTCGCGGCCGTCTCGGCGTTCATCATCCTCAGTCTCGACGAGCGCGGGATCGGGCACGGGCCCGCCGTGTTCAGCGTCTTCGCGGCCACCGTGGTCGCGACCCGCCTTCTCGCCGGAGGGCTGCCCGACCGGATCGGCGCCGCTCGCTGCGCGGTCGGCGCCGCGCTGATCGAGACGGTCGGCCTGATCCTGCTGGGCGCCGCCGAGGCCCTACCGGTCGTGATCGTCGGCGCGATCGGAATGGGCGCCGCGTTCTCCCTGCTCTTCCCCTCGCTGTCCCTGGTCGCGATCAACCGGGTCGGCCCAGAGCGCCGCGGCGTGGCGATGGGCACCTTCACGGCCAACTTCGACCTGGGCATGCTGATCGGCTCTCCGCTGGTGGGAGCGGCGGCCGCGCTCGCCGGCTACAGCGCGGCCTTCTACGTAGCCGCCATTGCCGCCCTGGCCTGCGCCGTCTTCAGCGCCGGCTTCATCGGCGACCGGGCAACCGCCCCGGAGCCGCTCCCCGATACCCTGCGCGCCTGATGGCACAGCGCGCAACGGAAGCCGAGTCGTCCATCGACCGCAAGCTGATCAACAAGCTCACGGAGGAGCAGATGGCTCGCTTCCGTGAGCACACGCCGACTTCGGCGGCGTACTTCGATCGTGCGCGGAAGGTGATGCCGGGAGGAGTCCCCTCCTCCTTCCAGCTCAACGACCCGTGGCCGGTCTACATCGATCGAGGCAAGGGCGCACTGGTCTGGGATGTCGACGGCAGCGAGTACGTCGACTTCCACAACGGCTTCGGCGTGATGTGCGTCGGGCACGCGAATCCTGTGATCGGCGAGGCGGTCAAGGCCCGCCACGACGAGGGGACCCACTTCGCCGCGCCGACCAATGGCTCCATCGTCTCGGCAGAGAACCTGGTGGAGCGCTTCGGCCTGCCGATGTGGCGCTTCTCGAACTCCGGGACCGAATCGACCATGTCGGCGATTCACCTCGCGCGAGGAGCCACCGAGCGCGACCTGATCATCAAGATCGAAGGCTCCTACGACGGCCACCACGACGCGGTGATGGTCTCCTGCTACCCCGATCTCGACGAGCTCGGCCCTCGCGAGAGCCCCAATCCGATCCCGTTCGGACATGGCTACCCGCAGGCGATCGTCGAGCTCACACGACCGGTCCCCTTCAACGATCCCGACGTCCTCGAGGGCGTATTCAAGAAGTACGAGGGCAAGATCGCCGGAATGATCATCGAGCCGGCGATGATGAACATCAACATCATCCCGCCGAAGGAGGGGTACCTGGCGCGGGTGCGAGAGCTGTGCGACGAGCACGGCGCCAAGCTGATCTTCGACGAGGTGAAGACCGGCGCCACCATCTCCTACGGCGGCGCCACCCAGCGCTTCGGCGTGACCCCGGACATGATCTGCCTGGCGAAGGCGATCTGCGGCGGCTATCCCGGCGGTGCGATCGGGATGACCGAGGAGCTCGGCGAGGTGGTCGCCTCCGACAAGGTCCATCAGATCGGCACCTTCAACGGCAACCCGCTGGTGATGGCGGCCGCCGAGGCCACGCTCACCAAGGTGCTCACCCCGGACGCCTACGAGAAGCTCGAGGCCACCAACGAATCGCTCAAGGCCCGCTGCCAGGAGGTCATCGAGAAGTACGGCCTCCCTGCGTATGCGCAGGGGCTCGGCGCCAAGGGCTGCGTGATCTTCGCACCGGAGCCGATCTACGAGTACCGGGACTACCTCACCAAGGTCAACGGCGAGCTCTCAACCCTCGCCTGGCTCTACCACATGAACCACGGCATCTTCATGACGCCGGGCGTCGAGGAGGAATGGACGCTCTCGATCGCCCACGAGGACGAGCACGTCGACCGCTACGTGGCCGCCTTCGAGGCGTTCGCCTCGGACGTCAGCGGCTTCTAGCCCGAGGCGCCGTTCAGATCGAGCGCGGCGCGGGCCTTCTCCGTGTCCTCGGTGACGATCGCCAGGCGGACGCCGCTGAAGATCGTGTAGGCGACGTCGACGCTCACCCCCGAGTCGGCCAGGTCCCTCGCGATCTCGCCCATCGCCCCGGGCTTGTCGTGCAGGTCGACGATGACGGCATCCCGCTCGTCGGCCACCTCGATCCCAGCGTCCGCGAGCGCCCCCTTCGCGGCCGTTCCGTCCTGGACGAGGATGTGGATGAAGCCCTTGCCGTCTCCGACCATGGCGCAGAGGCCCTCGATGTTCACCCCCGCCTTGCCCGTCGCCTCCCCCAGCTCAGCCAGCTTCCCGGGCCGGTCCTCCATGATCACCGTCAGGTCCTTCATCGGGGCCTCCTGATCGAGTGAGCCGCATCATTTACTCCAGGGGCGGCGATGTCAAACCGCGGGGCGTGGGTAGCCTGAAAGAGATGGCCAACCGTCTCGCCGAGGAAACCAGTCCGTACCTGCTCCAGCACAAGGACAACCCGGTCGACTGGCGGCCGTGGGGACCGGAGGCCTTGCAGGAGGCAGCCACCGAGGACAAGCCGATCATGCTCTCGATCGGGTACTCCGCCTGCCACTGGTGCCACGTGATGGAGCGCGAGTCATTCGAGGACGACGAGACCGCGAAGCTCATCAACGCGTCGTTCGTCCCGATCAAGGTCGATCGCGAGGAGCGCCCCGACGTGGACGACCTCTACATGGAGGCCGTCCAGGGGATGACCGGCCAGGGCGGCTGGCCGTTGACGGTGTTCCTCGACTCCGAGGCCGTCCCCTTCTACGGCGGGACCTACTTCCCGCCCGAGCCCCGCCAGGGGCTGCCGAGCTTCAGGCAGGTCCTGGAGGCGACGTCCGGCGCCTACAGGACGCAGCGCGAGGAGCTCCGCGAGGCCTCATCGCGGATCCGGGAGTCGCTCAGCATGACCGGCCAGGTCGGGCAGTCCGACCAGGCAATCGACGACGAGCTCCTGGCGCGGGCGATCTCCGGCCTGCAGACCAACTTCGACCGGGCGAACGGGGGCTTCGGCGGCGCCCCCAAATTCCCGCCCGCGAGCGCTCTCGAGTTCCTGCTCGATCGGGGCGAGACCCAGCCCGTGAAGCTCACCCTCGACCAGATGATGCATGGGGGGATCTACGACCAGCTGGGGGGCGGCTTCGCGCGGTACTCGGTCGACCCCAACTGGCTCGTCCCTCACTTCGAGAAGATGCTCTACGACAACGCCCTGCTCGCCCGCCTCTACCTCCACGGCTGGCAGGTGATGGGCGAGGAGCGCTGGATGCGCGTCTGCACGGAGACCCTCGACTGGGCTCTGCGCGAGATGTGCGGGCCCGAGGGCGGCTTCTACTCCGCCCTCGACGCCGACTCCGAGGGCGAGGAGGGCCGTTTCTACGTTTGGGACGAGGAGGAGATGGGCGAGGCGCTGAGCGAGGCCGGGGTCGCCGCCGACGCGATCGAGCGCGTTCTCGGCTACTGGGGGGTGAGCGACACCGGCAACTTCGAGGGCAGGAACATCCTGCACGTCCCCCTTGGCGCGAGCGCGAAGCAGCCCGCCGAGCTTGCCGACGCCCGGACGGCCCTCTACGCCTGGCGCGACCGGCGCATCCGCCCCGGTCTCGATGACAAGCGGATCCTCTCCTGGAACGCGCTGATGATCGCGGCGCTCGCCGATGCGGGGGCGGCGCTGGGGCGCCAGGAATATCTCGACGCTGCATCCGCCTGCGCCCGCTTCGTCCGGGAGTCGATGCGCGATTCCGACGGTCAACTGCTCCGAACCTGGAAGGGCGGCGAGGCGCGGCTCAACGCATATCTGGAGGACCACGCCTACCTGGTCGAGGCGCTGCTGCGCCTCTACGAGGCAACGCTCGAGGTCCGCTGGTTCGACGCGGCCCGCGAGACGGCTGACGCGATGATCGCCCGCTTCGCCGACGACGAGCGCGGCGGCTTCTTCACCACCTCCAACGACCACGAGGAGCTGATCGCCCGCCGCAAGGACGTCGGCGACCACCCGATCCCGTCCGGCAACTCCTCGGCGGCGTACGGCCTGTTGCGCCTGGCAGCTCTGACCGGCGAGCGCGACTACGACGATCGTGCCGTCGGCACCATCCGGGTCTTCGCGCCCGCGGCCCTGCAGCATCCGGAGGCCTTCGGGCACCTGCTCCAGGCGATCGACTTCCACATCTCCACCGTTCGCGAGGTCGCCCTGATCGCACCTGCGAACGGCGCCGCCGACTCGGCGGCCCTGGGAGAGTTGGCCGGCGTGGTCCGCTCGGCTCACCGCCCGCACGTCGTGCTCGCGGGCGGACCGGAGGGTTGTGACCGGCCCGAGCTGCTCCGCGAGCGCCACGCGGTGGAGGGGCACCCGGCCGCCTACGTCTGCGAGAACTTCTCCTGCCGCGCTCCGGTGACGGAGCCGGGAGAGCTCGCCGAGGCCCTCAACTCCTAGCCAACCCTGCGCCGGTACGGTCCCGCGCCGAATGTCCGTCCCAGAACAGATAGCAGTGGAGCGATTCGGGTCGGGCCCCGCCGTTCTGTTTCTCCACGGGGGAGCCGGACCGGAGCTGACCTGGGAGCGCCAGATGGAGCTCGCCGAGCGCTGGTCGCTGATCATCCCCACCAGGCGGGGCTTCCCCCGCAGCGCGCCGGCGCCGCGGCAGGACTTCGAGGCGGACTCCGAGGACGTCGGCAGGCTGCTGACCAAGCGGACCCACCTGGTGGGCTTCTCGTACGGCGGGCTCGGGGTGACGCTGGCGGCGGAGCGGGACCCGGAGCTGATCCGGTCGCTGACGCTGATCGAGACGCCCCTCTACCTGGCGGCGCCCGACGATCCGGCCGTCCGCGAGATCGCCAAGGCTGGGGACGCGTTCCTCTCCGGGGAGGCCGACGAGCTCACCGAGAGGGAGTTCCTCGCGAACGCCGGCATCGACCCGGAGGCCTCGAGCGGGCGGACCGCCGAGCTGATCCGGGAGGCGATCGAGGCCGCCCGCGGTGGGCGCTCACCCGGCGAGGCGAAGCCCGATCTGGACGCGCTCGCGGACGCCGGCATCCCGATCATGGTCGTCTCAGGCGACCATCACAGGGGCATCGAGGCCGTCTGCGACGCCCTGGCGGAGCGCCTGAACGCCCGGCGCGAGATCATCCCGGGCGCCGGTCACGCGGTGCCGCGTGCCCCGGGCTTCAACGACGTGCTCGAGGACTTCCTCAGAGGATCGGCAGGAACTGCTCGATTTCGTACGGCGTGACCTGCACGCGGTAGTCCTCCCACTCCGAGCGCTTGATCTCCACGAAGCGGTTGAACGCGTGCTCTCCGAGGACGCGGAGCACCAGCTCGGACTCGGCAGCGATCTCGATCGCCTCGCCGAGCGTCTCGGGAAGCTGCTCGATGCCCCGGCGGTGCCGCTCCTCCGGGGTCAGGTGGTAGAGGTTCTGCTCCATCGGCTCCGGCAGCTCGTAGCCGTGCTCGATCCCCTCGAGGCCGGCGTGGAGCATTCCAGCGAAGCAGAGGTAGGGATTGCACGCCGGATCCGGGCAGCGCAGCTCGGCGCGAGTCGCGTGTTCCTTGCCGGGGTGATACAGCGGAACCCGGATCAGCGCCGAGCGGTTTCTGCGTGACCAGGAGAGGTAGACCGGGGCCTCGTAGCCGGGGACGAGCCGCTTGTAGGAGTTGACCCACTGGGCAAACAGCGGCGCGATCTCGCGGGCGTGCTTGAGTTGGCCGGCGATGAACGCCTTGGCGATATCGGAGAGGAAGTATTGGTCGTCCGGATCGAAGAAGGCGTTCTTGCCGTCCTTGGAAAGGGACTGGTGGACGTGCATCCCCGAGCCGTTCTCGCCCTGCAGCGGCTTCGGCATGAAGGTCGCATGCCAGCCGTACTTCATCGCGTACTCCTTGACGGTGATCCGGTAGGTCATGCAGTCGTCGGACATCGCGAGCGCGCCCTTGTAGCGCATGTCTACCTCGTGCTGGGAGGGCCCGACCTCATGGTGGGCGTACTCGACGTGGATGCCGAGTTGCTCGAGGGCGAGGATCGTCTCCCGCCGGACGTCCGTGCCGGCGTCAAGCGTGGTCAGGTCGAAGTACCCGCCCTCGTCCAGGACCTCGGGGACCCCGGACTCCGGCTCCGCCGAGCGGAAATAGAAGTACTCGAGCTCCGGGCCGATGTTGTAGTCGTCGAAGCCCATGTTCCGGGCCCGGTCGATGGCGCGGCGCATGATCCAGCGAGGGTCGCCCTCATAGGGGTCGCCCCCCGGCACCTGGATGTCGCAGAACATCCTCGCCGTCCGGTTCTTCTCCTCCTCGCGCCAGGGGATCAGATGGATACTCGAGGGGTCCGGCATGGCGATCATGTCGGACTCCTCGATCGGGTTGAACCCGCTGATCGAGGAACCGTCGAAGCCCATTCCGCCCTCGAATGCATCCTCGAGCTCGGCGGCGTTGATGGAGAAGCTCTTCAGCTGGCCGAGGAGGTCGGTGAACCAGAGCCGCACGAAGCGGACGTCGTTCTGCTCGCAGAACGCGATCGCCTCCTTGGCATTGGTCGGGCCGTCGGCCATTGAGGCGGACAAGTTACCGGCGTCTCACATCCGGGGCTCCCCGATCGTCGTAGGAGAAGACAGAACCTTTGAGATGCCTGTACACTTACGAGGCGTAAGTAACCGGCTAAAAGTAAAGTAAAGCCCTTGTGAAACGGCGGTATCCGAGGAAATGACAGTCAAGACAGACGTAAGCCGCTTCCACATCCACGACGAGCTGACCGCGCCGGACGCCACGGCTCCTCTAATCAAGAGCATCCAGACGGCCGGAGGGACGGTCTCGAAGTTCATCGGCGTGCTCGCCGAGTCGCCGGCCGCCCTGCGCGGCTACACACGCCTTCGCACCGAGCTCCGTCAGAGCAAGCTGCCGAGGGCGACCCGCGAACGGATCGGCCTGGCTGTGGCTGAGTGGCGCAACGACCCCTACACCCTGACCCAGTACGCCCGCACCGCGCGCGTCGCCGGGCTCGGGCTCGACGAAGTCGCCAGGGCGCGCAACTTCACCTCCTCCGATGAGAAGGAGGCCGCGCTGCTCGCCCTGATCCGTGCGACGCTGAATCCGGCCGAGCGGCCCCCCCACCACGTGGTCGAGGAGGCCCGGGAGGCCGGCTGGAGCGACGAGGAGATCCTCGAGGCGGTCGCCGAGACCGCCCTCGCCGAGTTCGAGAGCCTGTTCGCCTCCGTCGCGGCGTTGCCGCAGGAGGGCGACCCGGCGGTTCTCCGGGAAGCTGCGGCCTAGTCAGCGATTAGCGGGGTCGGCTACGAGGCAGGCGGCGGGGAGACCGTCGCCTCGAGTGGACCCGCGCCGGCGGCGAGGAAGCCGAGGCGCTTCGCGACCTTCTTGGTCAGGTCCCAGGCGTAGCCCTTGTGGAAGGGCCCGCGGTCGACCACCGTCGCGGTGACGCTGGCGCCGTTGTACGAGAAGGTCACCTGGGTGCCGCAGGGGAGCTTCCTGTGCGCCACGCCCAGCGTGGTGGGCGTCAGGACGGTCCCGCAAGCGGTCGGGTGCCCCCAGAAGCCCGGGCCGTACCAGGTGGCCGCCTTGTAGACGGTCCAGCTGCCCGGCGCGGAGCTGGGCTGCGCGGTCGGCTCGGTGGTGGTCCCGCCCGTGCCGCCGGGAATGCCGCCCGTCTGAGCGCTCGCGACCGGCGCCGCAATCAGCAGCGCGGCCATACACGCGAGTGCCGCAATCGCACGAATTGTTCGCTTGCTCGTCAAACCTTCCTCTTTCGTTGCTTACGGGGTTAGCTGACGGGCTCGCGCTGAAAGATCGCGCTACGCGGCTCGATGTCCGCGACTCGCCCCAACTGATGGGTCCCCCGCTCTCTGACCTTTTCCGGTGGTCGGAGATTCAGCGGAAGTACGCGGCGCAGCCTAGCAAAGGTCTCCTCACTACTTGCCACACCTGTCGATTCGACCGTTCAGGCACGAACCTTCACCGCGCACGGATTCGCCCACTACATAAGCTGCGGCGATGCCATCGGCGCTGGTCACCGGAGCCAGAGGGGGAATGGGTCTCGAAATCGCGAGGCGGCTTGTCGGTCGCGGCTACGACGTTGCGGTCACGGACGTCGACGAGACAGGCACCGCCGCCGCAGCGGAGCAACTCGGCGAGCGGGCCTGGCCCCTGGTCCTGGACGTCACCGACACGGAGGCGGTCAACGCCGCGGCCGATCAGGTGGTCGAGCGGAGCGGCTCACTCGACGTCTGGGTCAACAACGCCGGGATCCTGCTCACGGGCCTCGCCTTCGAGCAGCCGATCGACGTTCATCGCCGGATGCTCGAGGTGAACGCCGTCGGGACGATGAACGGGACGCTCGCGGCGATCGATCAGATGCGCCCGAGCGGCCGCGGCCACATCATCAACCTGATCTCGCTGGCCGGGCTGGCGGCCGCCACCGGCATCGTGGGGTACTCCGCGAGCAAGCACGCCGCGATCGCCTTCAGCCTCGGCACCGCGGCCGACCTTCGCCGCGCCGGCCTCGAGGGGATCCACATCTCCTGCGTCTGCCCCGACGGGGTCTGGACGCCGATGATCAACGACAAGCTCGACGACCCCAATGACGCTCTCTCGTTCTCGGGCGTGATGCTGATGCCCGAGCAGGTCGCCGAGCGCGTCGAAGGACTGCTCGACAAGCCCAGGCCGGTCCTCACCATTCCCGGCTGGCGCGGGCGGTTCGCGCGCTTCTTCGACCGGCACCCGGGGCTCTCGCTCCGCCTCACCCCGCTACTCATGCGTGACGCGATCCGCCGCCAGCGTGCCTTCAAGAAGAAGGTGCAGTCGGGCAAGTGGCCTCCGAAGCCCCAATAGGCGGCCCGGTTGATGCGAGGGCGCGCGACAGCGCAACCCGTGAGATGAAGGAGGAGCCGCCGCCTGATCGGGGGCCGCACGAGCCCGGGACGCGGGCCGGCCGCTTCCACACCGTGCGCGGTCCCATGGGCCTCTCGGGCTGGCTTCGCTACCCGGCCGCGTGGTGGCGGGCCAGGACGGGCAGGACACCGGAGCGACCTTGGATCGTGCCCGCCTCGATCGGCTGGCTGAGGCGGCGGATCCGCTCGGACTGGTCGATCCTCGAGCTCGGATCCGGCCGGTCCACCGTCTGGTTCGCGGGGCGCGCCGGGCAGGTGATCAGCCTCGAGGACAACGAGTACTGGTACCCCCGGACGAAGGAGCGGCTGGAGCAGGTCGGGATGGCCAACGTCGACCTCAGGTTGAGGCCGGTCGAGGATTTCCCGAGGGAAGTGGCCGCCCTCCCCGATGCCTCCTTCGACCTGGTGGTCGTGGACTTCCTGGAGGCTCCCGAGGTGACCCGCATCGATTGCATCCGCCCGGCGCGAGAGAAGGTCCGGCCCGGTGGGTACCTGCTTCTCGACGACTCGGATCGCCCCGGCTACGCGGAGGCGTTCGAGCTGCTCTCCGGCTGGCGTTTCCGCCAGTTCAGCGGCGTGAAGGACGAGTGGCCGGAGGCGTGCGAGACCGGCATCTTCGAGCGCCCGCCCAAATAGAAGGGCCCCCTTGCGGGGGCCCTTCCTTAGCGAGCCTGTAAGCCGGATTCTGTCGGGGGCAGCCATCCATCTCTGCGGCCCACCTGGACCTCGCCGGGCTGGGTCGACGGTCCTGCTTGGCCTTGCACCGGGCGGGGTTTGCCGTGCGCGCCACGTCACCGCGGCGCCGGTGCGCTCTTACCGCACCCTTTCACCCTTACCTGTGCGCGACTCACGTGTGGCCGCGCCATCGGCGGTCTGCTCTCTGTGGCACTTTCCCGCGGGTTTCCCCGGGTGAGCGTTACTCACCGCCCTTGCCCTGTGGTGTCCGGACTTTCCTCGAAGGCATCAACCTCCGCGACTGCCTAGCTCGCCCTGCCAGGGTAGCGGGCGTCAGGCGAGCTGGGACCCGCAGGTCTCGCAACCTGAGGTCTCCAGCTCTCCATGACACACCGGGCACTCCGCCCGGCTTTGAGCCGTCAGGGCCTCCCAGGCGCCGAGGATCGTGTCTTCTAGCGTCACCTCGGACGGCTCGAACAGGCGGGTCTCCGTTTCGACCGCAAGGACGGTCACGAGACCCTCCGGAATACCCCGATGACGCGGCCGAGCAGGCGCACGTCACGGGTGCGAATCGGCTTCATGCTCTTGTTCTCCGGCTGTAGCCGGACCTGATCCTTCTCACGGAAGAAGCGCTTGACGGTCGCCTCGTCCTCCAGCAGGGCGACGACGATCTCCCCGTCGCGGGCGCGCTCCGTGGGGCGCACCACGACGAAATCTCCCTCGAGGATCCCCGCGTCCTTCATGCTCTCGCCGCGGACACGGAGGATGTAGTCGCCGTCCTCTCCGCCGACCACGTCGGGCACCTCGAGGTACTCCTCGATGTTCTCCTCCGCCAGGATCGGGGTGCCGGCCGCGACCTGGCCGACGAGAGGCAATCCAGACGGGCGGACTGCTTTCTTTGCCCGCTCGACCATCACCTCGAGCGCGCGTGGCTTGGACGGATCCCGCTTTACGACGCCCAGGCTCTCCAGCTTCGCGAGATGCGCATGGACGGTCGAGGAGGAATGAAGGCCGACGGCTTTGCCGATCTCGCGGACCGTCGGCGGGTAGCCGTGCCTGCTCAGGTAGCTGCCGATGAAGTCGAAGATCTCCTTCTGGCGCTTCGTCAGGTCCTTGACCAGGTCCACTTAGGCCTCCTCAGCCAGCCGCGCGATTGGGGTGGGCGAACACATGTTCGTGAGAGTAGCGCCACCCGCGGACGGTTGCAACCAGTGTTCTGACCCGAACCTTTTCACCCACGGCGGGCGCCCGGCTCGGCGGCGACTATCATCGGCGACCCTCGCGCCCGTGGCGGAACTGGTAGACGCGCAAGGTTGAGGGCCTTGTGGCCCTAACGGGCCGTGGAGGTTCGACTCCTCTCGGGCGCATGAAGAACCCGCTCCCAGAAGACTCTCAAGGAGAAGGGCAAGGTGAGGATCCAGGTCCGCTTCAGCTTCACCCCCACCGGCGGAACGGCAAGCAGCAAGGTCCAGTCATTCACCGTCAAGCTGCCGAAGAAGAAGCACTGACCAAACACTGACGCTCAGGAGCCGCCCGGGAACGGGCTGGTGCCGGCGACCTCGTGGATCGCCACCTCGGGGCGCTCGGAGACGAGCTCCAAGAGCCTGCCGGCGAACTCCCGCAGGTGTGGTTGCTCGAAATGACGGTCGAGCGCCTCGCGGTCCTCCCACTCCTCCACCGCGATGAAGCTGTCCTCGTCCTCAACCGCGGCGAAGAAGCCGTAGCGAAGGCAGCCTTGCTCACGGCGCGAGTCGTATGCGGACCTCGTCGACTAGCGTCCACACAGGGGTATGGACGGACAACTACTCAAGGAGCTGACTATCCCCCTGTTCACGGGGGCGATCGGCTACCTGACCAACTGGAGCGGCGTCTGGATGCTCTTCTATCCGGTCAGCTTCGCCGGCTGGCGGTTACCCGGCCTGAAGAGGCTCGCGCCCCTGCTCCCGCGCCGGATACAGCAGATTCCCGGCGTCATGCAGGGCGGCGTCGGCTGGCAGGGGATCATCCCCTCGCGGGCGGCCAAGATGGGCTCGATCGCGGTCGACAAGGGGATCGCCAAGCTCGGCAGCCCGGCCGACTTCTACCGCCAGCTGGAGCCTGAGACGATCGCCGAGCACATCCTCGACACCGCCCGGCAGGACATCCGGGAGGTCGTCGACCGGACCATGGAGCAGGAGTACCCCGACACCTGGCCCGGCATGCCGCGGCGGGTGAGGGAGGCCGTCCACAGCCGCGTCCAGCAGCAGCTCCCCGACATCGTCAGGACGGTGACCGACGAGATCGGCGCGCACATCGACCAGCTGCTCGACATCAAGCTGATGGTGATCCGCCGGATCGAGGAGAACCCGGAGATGGCCAACCGGATCTACCTCGAGGTCGGCCGCAAGGAGCTCCGCTTCATCATCAACTTCGGCTTCTTCTTCGGCGCGCTGCTGGGGATCCCGCTCGTCTTCCTCACCCAGGCCTATCCGCACTGGTGGGTCCTCCCCATCGGCGGAGTGATCATCGGCTACGCCACGAACTGGGTGGCGCTGTGGATGATCTTCGAGCCGGTCGAGGCCCACAGGATCGGCCCATTCAAGGTGCACGGCCTGTTCATCCGCCGCCAACCCGAGGTATCCGAGGTGTACGGCGAGATCATCGCGGAGGACATCGTCACCCTCAGGAACATCGGCGACGAGCTGCTCAACGGGCCGCGGGCGGACCGGACGCGCCAGATGATCGAGGACTCGATGCGCCCCGCAGTCGACCGGGCGGCCGGGCCGGCCCGGCTGGCCGTCAAGGTGGCCCTGGGCAGCACCGAGTACGAGACCATTCGGGAGTCGGTCGCCACCGAGGCCGTCGACTACACGATGACGCCACTCACCGATCCCGAGTTCAACCGGCGCCAGAGCGCGGCCATGCGCGACCTGATCACCGACCGTATGCGCGAGCTGCCGCACGGGGACTTCTCCGAGCTGCTCCGCTCGGCCATGCGCGAGGACGAGTGGCTGCTGCTCCTGCACGGAGCGGTGCTCGGCTTCGTCGCCGGCTGCATCCACCTGCTGATCTTCGGGGTCTGATGGCAGACGAGAACGAACGACAGGACATCGATCCACGGCCGCCCGACGAGGACGTCAGCCTGCTTCGCACCGTCCCGGGGCTGGCGCGAATCGCCGCCGCCGCCTACTGGCGGAGCGCCCGCTGGACCGTGCGCGCCTCGACGCAGGCGGGATCGCGCGTCATCCGAGCGGCGGTGACCGGCCAGGACCCCGGCGAGCTCTTCCGCTCCACGGGCGCCGAGATCCGTGAGCGCACCAGGCGGGCACTGGGCGTCGAGCCGAAGCGCGAGGAGCGCGCCGTGATGACGCCCGAGGCGGCCGAGGCCGAGCGCGAGGAGGCGCGCAAGTCCCTGCGCGAGCGGGGAGAGGAGCTCCTTCGCCGCTCGGCCGACGTCAACTTCGACGAGGACTCCCACCCGGCGTACACGAGAATCCTCGAGGACCTGGCCCCCGACGAGGCTCGGATCCTTCGCCTGCTGGCGGAGGAGGGACCGCAGCCCGCGGTCGACGTGCGGTCCGGGCTGGTGCCGCTGAAATCGACCTCGGAACTGGTCGCCGCCGGCCTCAGCATGATCGGCCCGGAGGCCGGCTGCCGGCACCTCGACGACGTCCCCGCCTACCTGAACAACCTCTTCCGCCTCGGCCTCGTCTGGTTCTCCAGCGAGCCGCTGCACGACCCGCTCCGCTACCAGGTGCTGGAGGCCCAGCCCGAGGTCGCGGAGGCGCTCGGGGGCGCCGGGCACACCCGGACGGTGAGGCGAAGCATCCACCTCACCCCGTTCGGCACCGATTTCTGCGAGCTCTGCCTACCCCGTCAGCCGAGTCAGCCAGACGGAGGAGAGGACGGGGATCGCGGAATCGGAGTCGATTCCCCGGACTGACCCCTCCAGTCCGATCCCGCTGAGCGGCCCGCCCAGCGTGTCGAGCAGCGGATCGGATCCGGCGGCTCGAAGGCCGGACGGCCCAAGCGGGTCGGCGACCTGCACCGCCCCATCCCGGAGCAGCCGAAGGCGCTGGCTCGGCTGCGGCGCGAGGAGGAAGGTGACTCCGTCGAGTGAAGGGCCGAGCCCCATCGGGCTCCCCCACCATTCGGCGAAGCGGGAGAGCATCTGACGACCGGGTCCGCTGGCACCGACCTGGAAGGCGCCGGTGCCCGACCCGGCGACGTCGGGGAGGAAGCTGGCATCCTGACCGCCCTGCGGATCCAGAGCGCGGGGAGAGACGATGGCGAGCCGCGGTGAGCTCAGACGGCGAACGAGGTCGGGGACCGGCTTGTCGAGCAGGAAGCGGACCTCATCCGGTCGAGGGGCGTCGACGGCGAACAGATGCGGCAGTAGCCCCTGGCCGGCGGGATCGGTCTGCCAGCGACGCGAGTTCGCGAGGACGGCCGCGGCGTTGAAGGGGGTTCCGTCCTGGAACCGGACATTCGGTCGCAGCGTGACCATCCAGGTGGTCCGGTCGCGCGAGGGACGTGCCTCGAGGGCGAGGCCGGCCTGAGGCGCGCCCTGAACGTAGGGACCCGCGAGGCGCTCGATCAGCGGCTCGTACACCTGCCGGGTGACCGTCTGCTCCGCGCGGGTCTGGGCGGCGAGCGGATCGAGCGTCGAGGGCAGGGCGGGGAGCGCGTATGCGAGCGTCCCGCCGCCGCCCGCCGGCGGCAGCCCGGTGCTGACGCGAGAACTGCTTCCGCTTGAGCCACCACAGCCCGCCGCCGCGAGCAGCGCAAGCAGGGCGATCAGCGTGGCGGCGCGCAGCCGCATTCGTGCCTAGAGCTTCAGGATGATGATTGCGTTCAGCGCCCAGAGGATGCCGAAGAAGATGGTCCACCGGGTCAGGTTCCGCTCCACCAGCGAGCCGCCTCCGAAGGAGCTGCCGCCGCCGCCGATGCCGAACGCACCGGAGAGGCCGGCGTCCTTGCCGGAGTGCAGGAGCACCAGGAAGATCAGGATCACCGACATGATGACCTCGACCACGCTGAGCACGGTTGCCATGGGCGGGAGTGTAGATCAGGGTTGCTTCGGAGGCTGCAACCGATCGATGCGCTTCAGGATGTCGATCGCCTCTCCTCGGAGCTCCCGGTCCAGCCGGCTGAAGTCCTCATCCGAGAGCTTGCCGGAGGCGTGATCCGCCTCTGCGTCGCGGATCTGCCGGTACTTCGCCTCCTTGCGCGCCTCCAGGTCGGCGAGCTCCGCGATCGCCGGGTCCTCGCGATCCTCGCTCGGGCGCCCGCGCAGCGGCGCGGTCACGAACCAGGCGACCAGCACGACGATGGCGACGGCGACCAGGAGCTCGAGCATTAGGGGGCGCAAGGCCGCGGCACTTTGGAGCGGAGGCGCAAGCCGAAGCGACTTGTGGTTGCGGCCGTAGCGCCCCCGCCTGATGGCGGGCCGTCCATCAGGCTGTCCCCAGCTCCTTGCCGAGCCTGGCGCGGTAGGCCGCCTCCAGCCGGCGCCGCGACTCGAGCGCCGGCCACCCCGCCATCACGGCCCCGGCCAGGGCGATCAGCGCCCCGATCCAGATCCAGCCCACCAGCGGGTTGACGATCACGCGGAAGTTGGCCGGCGGCGGGGAGTTGATGTAGTGCTGGACGAGCGCCAGGATCGCGAATCCCTGAGCCTGCGGGGGGAGGTTCGCAAGCTGGCGATTGCCGCGGACGATGGCGGGGTTGAGCGAGGAGAGGTCCGGCTGGAACGCCGTCCACAGGTCCCCCCCGGCCCCCGTCTTCAGGCCGACCTCGCTGGTCGACTCCCCCATGAAATAGCGGCCGATCGCGCCGGCGGTCGGGTCCTGCGTCGGGTAGTAGTTCCGCGCCGGCCTGAGCGTCGTCACGTGCTTGCCGTTCCGGCTGACGTCGAGCTGGGACGTGAACGCGATCCGCTCGTTCTCCGGATCCGCGGTGAGCTTGCGGTAGGCGATCGTGTAGTCGCCCACCTTGGCGCTCTGCCCGACCTGGAGGCGCAGATCGCGGTTGGTCTGGAAGCTGGAGGAGGCCGCGATCCCGATCAGCGTCAGCGCGATCCCGGCATGGACCACGTAACCGCCATATCGACGGCGGTTCCGGCCGACCGCGGTCGCCAGCGCGCGCGGATACGCCTCGTCGGTGAGGGCATGGCGCGTCGACCCGGCCCGCCAGAACTCCCCGAGCAGCGCGACCAGCGCGAAGGCGGCGAAGCCGAAGACGAACAGTGCCCAGAGGTGGCTGCCCGCATCGCTCACCGCGAGCAGCACGGCGATGGTGATCGCGGTCGCGATGCAGGGCCAGAGCAGCAGGCGGCGCGCCGCGCCACCGCTCAGGCGGCCCCAGGCGAACAGGGGCCCGATCCCGGTGAAGAGGACCAGCAGGACCCCGATCGGCGTCACGTAACGGTCGAACCACGGCGCCGCCAGGGAGTGGCGGTCGCCGGTGAAGAACTCGGAGATCAGCGGGAAGAAGGTTCCCCAGAAGATCACGACCACCAGGCCAACGAGCAGCAGGTTGTTGACGAAGAAGATCGATTCCCGCGAGGCAAGCGACTCGATCCGGCGCTCCGGCTTGAGCTGATCCAGGCGCGTGACGATCAGCAGCGTCGCGCCGATCGCCGTCACGCCGATCAGCGCGAGCAGGGGGCCACCGACGGTCGAGGCCCCGAAGGCGTGGATCGACTGCAGCACCCCGGAGCGCACCAGGAACGTCCCCAGCAGGCAGAGGCAGAAGGTGGCCGAGATCAGGCTGACGTTCCAGACCTTCAGCATTCCGCGCTTCTCCTGCACCATCACCGAGTGCAGGAACGCGGTGCCCATGAGCCAGGGCATCAGCGCGGCGTTCTCGACCGGGTCCCAACCCCAGTAGCCGCCCCAGCCGAGCTCCTCATAGGACCAGCGGGAGCCGAGCAGCAGGCCGATGCCGAGGAAGGTCCATGCGACCAGCGCGAAGTTGCGGGTGGTGCGGATCCAGCTCGCGTCGAGCTTGCGCGTGATCAGCGCCCCGATGCAGAAGGCGAACGGGATCGACCAGAGCACGTAGCCCGAGTAGAGCATCGGCGGGTGCACCGCCATGTACGGGTTGCGCAGCAGCGGCGTCAGGCCCGCGCCCTCGGTGGGCGCCGGGTCGAGATGGGCGAACGGCTGGGCCTTGAAGATCATCAGCCCGATGAAGAAGGAGCCGAGCCCGGCCAGGATCGCGGTCGCCCAGGGGATGATCTCGCGGTGGCGGCGACGGGTGATGTAGAGCACACCGCTCGAGGCCAGCGAGAGCACCCAGGCCCAGAGCAGCAGCGAGCCCTCCTGGCTCGACCACATCGCGGTCAGCTTGTAGAAGGTCGGCGTGGTCGTCGAGGAGTGATCGGCGACCAGCGCGAAGTGGAAGTCGTTCCGCAGAAACGCAGCCTCGATGAGGACGACGGCCGTGGTGAGCAGGCCGGCCACGGCGTAGACCGCCCGCCGGGACGAGTCGATCCAGCGCCGGTCGCCGGTGCGACCGCCGTAGACCCCGGCGCCCACCGCATACAGGGCGCAGAGCAGGGCCGCGGCCAGCAATGCGGAGCCCAGAATCGTCAGCTGGACTGCCCCGGGGTCGTGGTCGTGAACTTCGACGGGCACTTCGTGATCAGGCTGTCCCGCTCGCCCACGAAGGTGCCCTCCTGGAGCTTGCCGGTGACGATCACCTCGCGCCCGTCGCGGAATGGGTCGGGAACCGTTCCCGTGTAGCTGACCGGGATCGGGTGGCTCCCGTCGCGGTCGGAGATCCGGAAGTCGAGCTGGTCGCCCGAGTGGTGGATCGAGCCCGGGACGACGTCCCCGGTCAGCTCATAGGTCCCACCGGGATCTGACCGCAGCAGCTGCGAGGGCTCCTTCGCCTCGGTCGAGGCGGAGAACGACGTGTAGACGAGGCCGGCGGCCAGCAGGACGGCCGCCGACAACGCCACGATCAGTCGAATCTTGCGCTTGCGCGATGGATCCACGGGGGCTGCGGATTATCGCAACCGTCCCCTAAAGACGGCCGTCAGCCGGCTGGCGTGACCTCGTGCTCCGCCGCGGGACCGCCGTTGAGAGCGGGAGCTTCGTCGCCCTGGGCCGCCCCTTCCGCCGTCTCGACTCGGTTGCGGCCCGATCGCTTCGCGACATAGAGGGCACGATCGGCCTTGCGCAGCAGGTCCTCACGATTGCCGGCGTGTAAGCACGGAGTTCACGCTTGCGACAATTGCCCCCTGATGCCTGACGGGCGGGTTCTTCTCATCACGGGTGCGTCGAGCGGGATCGGCGCACGCACGGCGCGTCGCGCCGCGGAGGCCGGATACCGGCTCGTACTCGGCGCTCGCCGCGAGGAGCGGCTCTCTGAGCTGGCGGAGGAGCTCGGGGGTCGCGAGCGGGCGATCGCGGTGCGCTGCGACGTCACCGAATGGGAGGACAACCAGCGGATTGCGGCGACGGCGACGGAGAGTTTCGGGCAGCTCGACGCCGTCTTCGCCAACGCGGGCTTCGGCGCGAAGCGCGGCTTCCTCGAGGAGTCGCCCGAGCACTGGCGGTCGATGGTCCTCACCAACGTGCTCGGCGTGGCGCTCACGATCCGGGCCACCCTCCCCGCCCTGCTCGAGTCCGGCACCGGCCACTTCGTCCTGACCAGCTCAGTGGCCGGCCGTCGCGCGCTGCCGGGCTCGCTCTACTCGGCGACCAAGTGGGCCGTCAGCGTGATCGGGGAGTCACTGCGCCAGGAACTCAGACAAATGCACGAGGACCACGGCATCCGAGTCACGCTGATCGAGCCGGGAATGACCGACACCGAGTTCTTCGACCAGCGTCCCGAGAACGCCCTCGAGGACGACGACATCGCCCGGGCCGTGCTCTGGGCGCTGGAGCAGCCCGAGCACGTGGACGTCAACGAGATCCTGATCCGCCCGACCAGTCAGGCGAACTAGCGCCGGCGCCGCTCGCGGGTACGATCGCACGCGCCATGGAGACGCTGGAACCAGTTGTGATCCTCTGTGGAGGGCGGGGCACGCGTCTGAGCGAGCGAACCGAGTCCATCCCCAAGGCCCTGGTCGAGATCGGCGGCCGGCCGATCCTCTGGCACGTGATCTCCATCTACAGCGAGCAGGGATATTCCCGCTTCCTGCTGTTGACCGGTTACAAGGGCGACCAAATCTCCTCCTGGGTCAATGGGAGTCCCTGGCCAGACCGAGTCACGGTGAGCTGCGTCGAGACCGGGCTGGACACGCCCACCGGGGGCCGGATCGCAGCGGCACGAGAGCGAATCGGCGACAACGCGTTCTCGGCGACTTACGCCGACGGGATCGCGGACATTGACCTCGCTGCGCTGGAGGGCACCCACCGCGAGGCCGGCCGGCTCGCCACCATGACCGTGGTCCGGCCGCAGCTCCAGTTCGGCGTCGCGACCGTCGACGATCAGGACCTCGTGCGCGGCTTCGAGGAGAAGCCCCAGGTCGAGAGCTGGATCAACGGGGGATTCTTCTGCTTCGAGCCAGGCGCGTTCGACTACCTGAGAGAGGACAGCGTGCTAGAGCGCGAGCCGCTCGAGCGCCTCGCCGCGGATGGCCAACTCCGGGCCTTCCGCCACGAGGGCTTCTGGGATTGCATGGACACCTACAAAGACGCGGTGATGCTCAACGATCTC
This sequence comes from uncultured Solirubrobacterales bacterium, assembly GCA_963774305.1. Taxonomy (GTDB): domain Bacteria; phylum Actinomycetota; class Thermoleophilia; order Solirubrobacterales; family 70-9; genus DASUPK01. The sequence goes on from CAVZEM010000011.1 coordinate 140,523, forward strand.
TGGGATTCGGGCGATCCGCCGTGGCGGGTCTCGGCTGAAGAGGCGGCCGGATGAAGGCGCTGGTCACAGGTGGCCGCGGGTTCGCCGGCTCCTGGCTCGCCAGGGCCCTGCTTGCATCCGGCGCCGATGTCACCTCGCTGGACCGTGGTGGAGATCGTCCAACCGGCCTCGAGCTACTGGGCATCGAGACAGCCGTCAACGACGTCAGCGGCGAGTTGCGCGATGGCGACCTCGTCCTCTCAATCCTGCGAGAGAACTCGATCGATGCGGTATTCCACCTAGCCGCCCAGGCGATCGTCGGCGACGCCAACGCCTCCCCCATCCCGACCTTCGAGACCAACATCCAGGGAACCTGGGTCCTGCTGGAGGCATGCCGCGAGGCCGGGGTCGGGGTGACGGTGGTCGCCTCCTCCGACAAGGCCTACGGCCCCCACGACGAGCTGCCCTACACGGAGGCCTCGGCGCTGCAGCCCGTCTATCCCTACGACGTCTCCAAGGCCGCGACGGACCTGATCGCCCGCAGCTACTGGCACACCCATGGCCTCCCGGTGGCAGTCACGCGCCTGGCGAACATCTACGGCGGCGGCGATCGCAACTTCTCCCGACTGATTCCAGAGGCGGTCACGGCCGTGCTCGACGGCCGCCGGCCGGTGATCCGGTCGGACGGTTCACCGGAGCGCGATTTCCTTTATGTGGAGGACGCCGCCTCGGCATATCTGGCGGTCGCTGAAGCGGTGACACTCGGCGGTGCCGCCGGCGAGGCGTTCAACGCCGGCTGGGGCAAGCCCCATCCAGTTCGCGAGATCGTGGATCTGATCTGCGAACTCGGGCCTGGAGAGGTCGAGGCGGACTACCTGGGGGCGGGGAACCCGAGCGCCGAGATTGAGCGTCAGTACCTCGACTCGTCCAAGATCCGAGCGGAGATCGGCTGGGAGCCGACCGTCGAGTTGAGGGACGGCTTGGACCGCACCCTTGCCTGGTACGCCGCCCACCCGGAGGTCAGACCGGTCGTCTCAGCCTGATCAGGGATAAAGCGCGGATCAGGTCCCTCGAAGTGATCCCCAGTGGTCACGAGCCGAGGTTGCGCACTCGCCGTGCGCCGTGAAGTCCTCGCCGTGGGCGGCCCGCACAAGCTCGAAGCGTAGGTCCGGGAAGCCCACGTGGACGCGGGCGGCGTGGTCACGGATGCCCGCGCGGCCCATGGCTGTTGCCCCCGCGCCGTGGTCCCGGTAAACGGCGTCCTCGGCGAAGAAGGAGGCGATCCGGTCGGCGTCGTGCTCGTTCCAGGCGCCAAGGTAGGCCTGCATCAGCTGCTCGCGTTCCTCCACAGGTCACATGGTGACGCGTACCCGGCGGGATAGACGAGAGCTACTCGGGCTGTGCGTCGAGCTCCTTCCGACGGCGGCGATGTCGGTGTTCCAGCGCCCATTGGGCGCTGCGGCTCAGGGGCCTGAAGGGCAGCACCGCTCGTGCCACGCTGCCGGCGAGCTCGATGTGGCCGAGCTTGTCGAGCAGGTCCTCAGCCTCCCGGTGCTCAGCCGCGCTCAGGTTCTTGCCCGGGCGGCCCTTCGACTTGCGCGCAAGCTGAACCAGGCGGTCCCGCTCGACGGGGTCGAGCCGGCGCCAGTGCCCCCAGGAAACCCAGGCGACCTCAGCGGCCGCAATGAACCAGAGCCGCTCGGCAAGCCAGCGACTCCGGCTCGCTCCCCTTCTCGCAATGCCCCCGACCAATCCCATTCGCCGCGAAATACCCCCAGAAGTCGGTTGCTAAGCGGCGGACGGGTCTCGAACCCGCGACCTCGAGCTTGGGAAGCTCGCGCTCTACCTGCTGAGCTACCGCCGCGCAGCGCAACATTCTAGGTCTCTAGCCTTCGCGGTCGTGAGCTCCAAGTCGTTCGCCGTGGTGATCGCCGTCCTGGGCGTGATCGGCCTGCTCGGTTTCGGCCTGCTCAGCAAGGGTGAGGCCTCCCTGTCGGTGGGTGAGACGGCGCCCGACAAGGAGCTCCAAGCGATTGGCTCCCCCGGGGTCGGAAAGATCGCGGACTACCGGGGCAACTGGGTTCTTGTGAACTTTTGGGCCTCATGGTGCGGACCGTGTAAGTCGGAAGCGCCGGCGCTGGAGAGCTTCCAGCGCGCCAACGAAGCCCAGGGCTTCACTGTGCTCGGCATCAACCTGTACGACTCGACCGACAAGGCGATCGAGTTCATCCATCGCTACGGCCTCACCTACCCCCAGCTCCACGAGTCGGGCGGCGACGATCGCAAGGACGCCTACGGGATGACCGGCTTCCCGGAGAATTTCCTCGTCGACCCGCAGGGACACATCGCGTTGATTCGCCGCGGGCCAGTGGACGCGAGCTACCTCGACGAGATGGTGGCCCCCCTGATCAGATCACGGTCGTGAGCCTGCTGCGAAAAAGCGCGGTGGCCGGGATCGCCTCGCTTCTCGCTATCGGCGCAATCTCGGCCACTGCCCAGGCGGCCACGCCGCGCACGAACTTGCCGGACATCGAGGACGAGGTGATGTGCACGATCTGCGGGACGTTGCTCGAGGAGTCCGACTCGCCGCAGGCGAACAGCGAGCGGGCCCTGATCCGCAAGCTGATCGACCAGGGCGAGTCCAAGGATCAGATCAAGGACGCGCTCGTCGCCCAGTACGGACCGCGAGTGCTCGCCACCCCGAGCGGCCACGGCTTCGATCTCGCCGCCTGGATCGTCCCCGGGCTGATCATCGCAATCGCGCTCGTTGCGCTTGGGATCGGTGCATCTCGTGTAAAGCGCGGCTCAGCCGCCCCCGCCCCGGCTCCCCTCGACCCCGCCGACGCCGAGCGCTTGGACGCCGACTTGAGGAGCCAGGACCTCTAGTTCGAAGCTTCTTCGATGCATCGCTACGAAGTTTTCCCAAGGCCGACTCGGTCGGAACCATGAGCCCGGTAGGCCCCCGTCCCCTTCCTCCGGAAGCTGGACAACGAGTACCTGACCGACTGGTCGCTCTGGCTCGATGCACGGATGATCGGCCGCACCTCCCTGCACGTGGTTCGGAGGAAAGGGCGTCTAGCTACATCCGCTCCGGGGCGGAGATGCCCAGAAGCCCGAGCGTCCGGGCGATCGTCCGCTTGGTGAGCAGGCACAGGCCCAGCCGCGCCTCCTCCACCCCATCTCCCTCCGCTCCGACCACCTGGCAGTCGCGGTAGAAGGCGTGGAAGTCGCGCGCCACCTCCATCGCATAGGCGCAGAGGCGGTGCGGGGCCCGGCGCGCCCCGGCCTCGGCGACCTCGTCGGGCAGCTCGCAGAGCCGCTTGATCAGCGCCCGCTCCGACGGCTCGGCCGGTAGCGCCGCGAAGTCGGCGGCGGCGCGCTCCTCCGCACCCTCCCCCGCCTTGCGCAGGATGCTCGCGATGCGCGCATGCGCGTACTGGACGTAGTAGACGGGGTTCTCGTTGGAGGTCTTGCGCGCCAGGTCGAGGTCCAGGTCCACCGTCGTGTCGTGGCTGCGCTGCAGCATGAAGAAGCGAGCCGCATCGGCACCGATGTCGTCGATCAGCTCGTCGAGCGTGACGAAGTCGCCGCTTCGCTTCGACATTTGCGACCGCTCCCCACCCTCGACCACGTGGACGAGCTGCATGATCGCCACCTCGAGGGAGTCCGGGTCATAGCCGAGTACGGCCAGGGCGGCTCGCAGGCGCTCGACGTAGCCGTGATGGTCGGCGCCGAGGACATCGATCAGCCGGTCGGAGCCGCGCTCGAGCTTGTCGCGGTGGTAGGCGAGGTCCGAGAGCAGATAGGTCGGGTCGCCGTCCGAGCGGATCAGGACGCGGTCCTTGTCGTCGCCGAAGTCGGTGGTCCGCAGCCAGGTCGCCCCCTCGCTCTCGTAGACGTGGCCGGCCTCCCTGGCCTGCTCGAGGGCACGCTCCACCGCCCCCGACTCGTGCAGCGCCCGCTCAGAGGACCAGGTGTCGAAGACGACGCCGTAGCGGCGCAGCGTCTCCTCGGCGGCCGCCAGCATCAATGCGACCCCACGGCGGCCGACCTCGTCGAGATCGTCGGCACTGAGCCCCTCCTTATCCAGGCTCATGGCGATTTCCACCACGTAGTCGCCCTCGTAGCCGCCCTCCGGGACCGGCTCGCCCTTCATCCGTGCGGCGATCGAGGCCGCGAAGCGATCGATCTGACCGCCACGGTCGTTGACGTAGTACTCGCGCGTCATCGAGTGGCCCGTGAACTCGAGGATCCGCGCGATCGAGTCGCCGAGGGCCGCGCCTCTCCCGCCGGCCGCTGTGATCGGGCCGGTCGGGTTGGCCGAGACGAACTCGACGTTGATCCGCTCCCTCGTCCTTTGCTCTGCTGCGGGCCGCCCGAGGTCCTCGCCGGCGGCGGCGAGATCCCCCGCGGCGCGCCGGTACCAGTCCTCGGAGAGGAAGAGGTTGAGGAAGCCCGGCCCCGCCACCTCCACCTTCTCGACGGTCCCCTCCAGGCTGCGGCCGAGCTCCTCGGCGAGCTTCTCCGCCGTCCCGCGTGGCTGCTCGCCGAGTGCGGGGGCCAGCAGCATCGCAGCGTTGGTCGAATAGTCGCCGAACTCGGGCTTCGGCGGCCGCTCCAGGGTCGGTTGCGAGCTCGGAGCCTCGGCGCCGTCGCGCAGCGACGACGCGGCGGCCTCGACGGCGGAGCGCAGCTCTGCGACGGGATCTCCCATGGCCGGAGCCTACGGCTTCGCCGTCAGATCGCGGCCTGGTGGCCGCTACAGGTGGTATGGCTCGCCGGCGAGGATCTTGGTGGCGCGGAAGAGCTGCTCCAGGAGAACGACGCGGGCGAGTTGGTGAGCCATGGTCTGCGGCCCAAGGGAGATGCGCTCGTCGACGAGCGCCATCGTCCGGGCGGACAGTCCCTCGGGACCGCCGATCAGAAAGCACAGGTCCTGGGCGTCGATCCGCCGCTCCGAGAGCCAGCTCGCCCACGCCCTGGAGCTGAGCGCCCGCCCTCCGCGATCGAGCGCAATCACGTGCGAGCGGGTCGGGATCCGGCCCTCGATGTTGACCTCGTCGCGCACCTCGATCACGTCCACGGGCTGGTGGCGCTGCAGCATCTTGCGGTAGTGCGCGTCCGCCTCTGCGAAGGGCGCCTTCACCTTCCCCACCACCACGATCGTGACCTTCAAGGGCGCTCGCCCTGCTCCCACGCCACGGCGGCCCCGATGCGGTCGACCGCCGGGGGATGCGTCCCGAACAGGAAGGTGAAGACGCCGGGCGGATCCGGATCGGAGAGGTTGCGGTCCGCGAGCTGCTGTTGAAGCTCGATCATGCCCCGTGGGTCGTCGGTGAGCTGCAGGGAGAAGGCGTCGGCGCGGGCCTCGACGGCGCGCGAGAGCTGGTTGCCCGCGATCCCGATCACGAAGGACGTCGCGAAGATCGCCAGGGCGAGGGCGGGCAGGTAGGCCGGAGTGCCGGGCTCGGCGCTCCGCCGCCCGGCGATCCCTCCGGCCATCAGGTAGATGAAGACCAGGGAGAGCGGCGTGACGATCGCGACGAAGAGCAGCCCGCGCTGGATGTCGTTGCCGTGAACGTGCCCGAGCTCATGCGCGACCACGGCCCTGCGCTCTCCCTGGTTGAGATCGTGGATCAGCGTGTCGTAGAGGACCACCCGCTTCGAGGAGCCGAGGCCGTTCACGTAGGCGTTGATGGCGGTGGTCCTCCTGCTCGCGTCGACCTCGTAGACGTGGCCGACGTCCACCCCCGCCTTCCGGGCGAGCTCCAGAACGTCACTGCGCGCCTGTCCGGGTGGAAGCTCATCGAACTTGTTGAACAGCGGCGCGATCACGACCGGTGCCAGCCAGGTGATGGCCGCCGCCCCGATCACCACGGCAACGCTCCCCGGGATCCACCAGCGTGACCCGAACCGCCGCAGGAGCCAGAGCGCCAGGGTCCCGACGAGGCCGGCGAGCACCGCTCCGACCGCGGTTCCCTTCGCCCAATCGCTCAGGAAACCGCCTATGGCCTGGGTGGAAAGACCTACGTCCACCGAGCGCTCGTGCGCCCAGATCCCGAAGGGCACGGTGACCACCGCAACGGCTATCGACAGGCCCGCGGCGGCCGCCGCGCCGCCCAGCACAGGGCGTCCGCCGAGGCGTTCGAGCGTCCTCCGGGCGACCGCGGGCCGGCCCGTGGCCAGCAGGATCAGGACCGCGCCCTCGGCGAGCAGGCCGCCGACCAGGATCAGGCGCTGCCCGCTGCCGTAGTCGCGTGCCTTGCTCAGCTCCTCGTGTGAGAAGTAGGCGTTCTCGTCGACGTTGACGGGCTGCTCGATGTCTCGCGGCCGCAGCAGCCAGGCGGCTGCCTCGGCGACGACCACGGCCGCGACGGCGGTGACGCCGAGACGCACCCATTTGGACGATGATCGGGCAGGCACGGCCCTACGATAAACGGCCCCTCCCGGGGGCCCGGAGCGTCCCCCACCGCGAAATTCCCATGCGCGTCGCCATCCTGACCGACATCCACAGCAACCTGCCGGCGTTCGAGGCCGTGCTCTCGGCGATCGACGAGGCCGGGATCGAGCGTCGCTGGTGCCTCGGCGACGTGGTCGGCTACGGCGCCCAGCCCGACGAGTGCAGCAAGCTGGTCTCGGAGCGCTGCGACCTCAGCCTGGTCGGAAACCACGACCTGGCGGTCACCGGGGAGATCAGCACCGAGGTCTTCTCAGCCTCCGCGGCGGCGGCCGTGGAGTGGACGCGCGCCAACTGTGACGACTCGACCATCGAGTTCCTCAAGACCCTGAAGCCCGAGAACACCGACCACGAGGTCGGGCTCTACCATGCCTCGCCTCGCGATCCCGTCTGGGAATACGTCCTGGCGGTCGACCAGGCTCGCGAGTGCATCGAGGAGCAGGCGTCCAGGGTGAGCTTCATCGGCCACTCCCACGTTGCCCTCTGGTTCTCGGACAGCGATGGCCCGCCCGGCGCCGACGGGGGAGGCCAGGCCGAGGACGGCAGGGTGATGGACCTTTCGGAGCACCGCTGGCTGCTCAACCCCGGGAGTGTCGGCCAGCCTCGAGACGGCGATCCGCGCGCGGCCTGGCTCGAGCTGGACACGGACGGGTGGAAGGCCACCTACCACCGCGTCGGCTACGACATCGACAAGGCGGCCGAGGCGATCAGGGAGGCTGGGCTGCCCGAACTGCTCGCAGACCGCCTCTATGTGGGCCAATGATGGCGCCGAACCGGACGAAGGATGGCGTTTCAGGCGCCCCGGCTAGTATCGCCGCGATGCCGAAGATCTTGCGGCCAACACTGCTTGCCCTCTTCCTGGCGGGTGCCGCCGCCGGCGTTCTGGGCTGCGGCGGGTCGAGCGGTCCCGACCCCTCGCTGACCCCTCAGGAGGCAGCCGTGCTGAGCTCCAAGATCGACGAGATCCAGGCCAACGTGCAGGTGGGCAGCTGCGTGGTCGCCTCGGACAAGACCGACGACCTGATCGCGGACGTTCAGCAGCTCCCCTCCTCGGTGAATTCCGACGTCAAGACCGCCCTGCTGAACGGGGCCAACCAGCTCAAGATCCTGCTGGCGGATCCAAATCAGTGTCAGGGCAGGACGACCACCTCGGAGACGACCACCAGCACCCCGTCGACCACCCAGTCCACGAACACCAGGACGCAGCCGACCACAACCACCCACACTCAGACCCAGCCGACCACGACCACGCAGACCCAGACCGGGCCGAGCACCACGACCGGCGGCTCGGGCGGGATCGGGCCCGGAGGGATTCAATGAGCCCGCGCAGCCCGAAGGGCGAGCTCATCTCAGACCGCTACCGGATCGAGGACCGCCTCGGCTCCGGCGGAATGTCCTCCGTCTTCCGGGCCACCGACACGATCCTCGAGCGCACCGTGGCGGTGAAGATCCTCGCCGAGCATCTCTCCGATGACGACCGCTTCGTCGCCCGCTTCCGCCGGGAGGCGCTCGCGGTCGCAAAGCTGGTGCACCCCAACATCGTGCAGGTCTACGACACCGGCAACGACGGCGGGCAGTACTACATCGTCATGGAGTACGTCCGCGGTCGCTCGGGCGCCCAGCTGCTCCAGTCGGAGGGCAAGCTCGACCCCGAGACCGCGGTCGAGATCGGCGTTCAGGCCTGCGCCGGCCTCGACTACGCGCACCGCCACGGGATCATCCACCGCGACGTCAAGCCGGGGAACCTGATGATCATCGGCGGGCCCGCCGGCGGCGGCGACATGACCGTCAAGCTGGCGGACTTCGGCATCGCCCGGGCGAGCGAGCAGACGCGAATCACCCAGGTCGGCTCCGTCGTCGGAACCGCTGCCTACCTGGCGCCCGAGCAGGCCCGCGGCGACGAGGCGAACCCCTCCTCTGACGTCTACTCCCTCGGCGTCGTGCTCTACCAGTTCCTCACCGGGCGCCTGCCCTACGAGGGCGCTTCGCTCGCCGAGCTGGCGGTCCGCCAGCAGTCCGAGCAGCCGCTTCACCCCAGCTCCTACAACGAGGCCGTGCCGGAGTCCGTCGGGGACGCGGTCCTGGTCGCGCTCGAGTCCGATCCCTCTCGGCGCTTCGCGGCCGCCGGGGAGCTGGCCGACGCGCTCCGCCGCGGGCTGACCGGTGAGTCGCCCGCTCGCACGGCGCAGACCCGCGTCCTCGGCGGAGACGCGCCTACGGACGCCACGCGGCACATGCCTCGCACCCGCACCCAGAGACAGCGCCGTCCGGTGCAGCCGCGCCAGCGCCAGGCAGCGCCGCCCCGCCGCCGGCGCGCGCCCACGATCGCACGCAACCTGCTCGCCATCATCGCGATCCTGCTGCTGGCGGCCGCCGTCGCCGCGATCGTCGTGGTGGCCTCGAGCGGCGGCGGAGGCAAGATCAACCTGGATCAGGTCGTCAAACAGAACGTGAACGACCAGATCGACGCCCTCAAGCAGGTCGTCGACGACAACACCAAGTAGGGCCGGATCAGGTTCGCCGTCCCCGCGGCAGGAGCAGGGAAAGCAGCGATCGACGCCCGCACTTCGCACACTTCGAGAGCGAGTGCTCCAGGGTCGCGCCACAGTGACGGCACGCGGGCTTCTGAGGGACGACACCCTTCACTGAAATCGAGTCTAAGCGCCTCCACCGCGTAGCCCGTCGGAAGGCGATACGGCCCATGGTGTGGCGCCCCCGAGCACCGCGCCAGCGAAAGCTCGATAGCCGCCCAGTCCAATCGCCCGGCGGGCACCGCCGATCAGCTCCCCCATGTAGCTCAGGTTGTGGAGCGTGAGCAGGCGGGTGCCCGTCAGGTCCTTGTTGCGAGCCAGGTAGTGGAGATAGGCGCGGCTGTGGCGCGAGCACGCCTCGCAATCGCAGCCCTCTACGACGGGGGAGTCGTCGCCCGCGTATGACGCCTTCGTCAGGTCGATGCGGAACCGACCGGCCGGGTCCGGGGCAAGCGCTGTGCCGTGCCTGGCGAGACGGGTCGGGATCGCGCAGTCGAACAGGTCGATGCCCAGCGCGACCCCGACGAGGAGGTCGTCAATCTCGCCGATGCCGAGCAGGTGGCGCGGAGCCTCGCCGGGCAACAGCGGAACCGTGAAGCCGAGCACGCCATGCATCTCCTCCTTATCTCGCCCGAGCGTGCCGCCGATGGCGATCCCGTCGATCCCGGCCGCTGCCGTCCGCTCGGCCGATTCGCGACGGAGGTCCTCGTGGACCCCGCCCTGAACGATGCCGAAGATCGCCTGATCGGAGGGGCCCTCCCGCCCGTGCCACTCCAGGCAGCGATCGAGCCAGCGATGGGTGCGCTCGGTCGATCGAGCCGTGTAGTCGCGGTCGGCGTGGGCCGGGGTGCACTCGTCGAAGGTCAGGGCGATGTCCGAGCCGAGCGCCGCCTGGATCCCCATGGACTCCTCGGGGCCGAGGAATCGGTTGGAGCCGTCGAGCAGCGACTGGAATGCCACCCCCTCTTCCGAGATGTCGACCTTCGCGCCGCCCGCCACGCTGCCTCGCCGCCCCTTGATCTCGTCTGCCACCCCGCCGTGGGCGAGCGAGAAGACCTGGAAGCCGCCCGAGTCGGTGATGATCGGAAGGTCCCAGGACATGAAGCGATTCAGCCCGCCGCGCTCGGCGATCAGCTCCTCGCCGGGGGCAAGGTGGAGGTGGAAGGCGTTGCCGAGCACCATCTCGTAGCCGAGGCCTGCGACCTCGGCTGAGGAGAGACCCCGGACGCTTCCCTTCGTCGCCAGCGGGATGAACGCCGGCGTCTGCACCGCCCCGTGCGCGAGATGAATCAGGCCCGCGCGGGCATCGCCGTCGCGGGCGTGGATCTCGAACCTGAGCCTGGCCGGATCCTCTCTCACCGGCCAAGCCTAGGGTTCTATGAGGACTCGGATGCTCGGAGGCTGGCACCCGTCATGGCCTCCGGCTGGGGGATGGCGAGCAGGTCGAGGGCGGTCGGGGCGACGTCCGCGAGGATGCCGCCGTCCCTCAGCTCGATGCCCGGGACCGTGACGATCACCGGGACCGGATTCGTCGAGTGGGCGGTGTTGGGCGAGCCGTCGGGCTCGAGCATCTGCTCACAGTTGCCGTGGTCGGCGGTGATGATCAGCGCGCCGCCCTTCTCGTGGACCGCGGAGACGACCTCGCCGAGGCGGCGATCGGCCTCCTCGCAGGCCGCAACGGCAGCCGGAATCACGCCCGTGTGGCCGACCATGTCCGGGTTCGCGAAGTTGATGATCCCGAAGCGGTAGCCGTCGCCGCTCCAGGCGTCGGTGAAGAGGCGGGCGGCCGCCGCGGCGCTCATCTCGGGCTTGTGGTCGTAGGTTGGGACGTCGCGGGGCGACTCGGCGAGCAGCTGCTCCTCGCCCGGCAGCTCCCCCTCCTTCCCTCCGTCGAAGAAGTAGGTGACGTGCGCGTACTTCTCGGTCTCGGCGACGTGCAGCTGGCGCTCGCCCCGCTCGGAGATCACCTGGGCGATCGTGGTCTCGGGCTCATGCGGCGGGAAGGCGACCGGGTAGGGCCAGCCGTGGTGGTACTCGGTCATCGTCGTCACCTCAAAGGGCTCGGCGCCGCCGCGGTCGAACTCGTCGAAGTCGGGCTCGCCGAGCGCCCGGGTCATTTGGCGAGCACGGTCGGGACGGAAGTTGATGAAGATGAACGGCTCGTCCGGCTCGACGCCGTCGTAGTCGCCGATCACGGTCGGCTCGATGAACTCGTCGGTGATGTCCTGTTCATAGGAGGCCTTGATCGCTCCGATGGCCGTGTCGGCGCGCGGCCCTTGCCCGTGAACGATCGCGTCGTAGGCCTTCTTGGTCCGGTCCCAGCGGCGGTCGCGGTCCATGCCCCAGTAGCGGCCGCCGACGGTCCCGACCCGGCCAGTGCGCCGCAGCCAGCGCTCGACCTCCTCTACATACCCGGCGCCGTTGTGCGGCAGGGTGTCGCGGCCGTCGGTGAGGGCGTGGACGACCAATTCCGTGACCCCCTCCTCCCCGGCCAGCTCGATGATGGCCTCGATGTGCTCCCAGCCCGAGTGGACTCCGCCGTCCGAGATCAGGCCGATTGCGTGCAGGCGCCCTCCGCGGGACTCGCGCGCGGAGCCGCATGCGGCCCGCAGCGCCGGATTCTCGAAGAAGCTGCCGTCGGCGATCGCGTCGTCGATGCGCGCAAGGTCTTGCTTGACCACCGCCCCGGCGCCGAGATTGAGATGGCCCACCTCGGAATTGCCCATCTGCCCGTCCGGCAGCCCGACGTCGCGGCCGGACGTGGACAGCGTGGTGTGGGGATAGCCGGCCCAGAGCTCGTCGAAGATCGGCGTGTCGGCCTGGGATACCGCGTTCCCTGGGCCGGCCGGCGCAAGGCCGAAGCCATCGAGGACCACCAGCGCGAGCGACGGCACCGGCACGCTCGCCGGCCCGGGCGGAAGGGACATCAGGCGGACGCTTCCACGATCGCGGCGAAGTCGTCGGGATCGAGGCTCGCCCCGCCCACCAGCGCGCCGTCGACGTCGGGGAGGGCGACCAGCTCGGCCGCGTTGCCCGGCTTCACCGAACCGCCGTAGAGGATCCGGATCGCTGCGTCCGCCTCGCTCGAGCGTGCCTGGATCAGGCCGCGGATGAGCGCACACGCCTCCTGCGCCTGCTCGGGCGTCGCCGTGCGACCGGTCCCGATCGCCCAGATCGGCTCGTAGGCGATCACGACTTCGCCGAGCCGGTCATCGGGGACGTCGGAGAGGTCGGCCTCGATCTGGCGGGTGAGAATGCCCTCGGTCTCATCCGCGTCGCGCTGGTCCTCGTTCTCGCCGACACAGAGGATCGGCTCCAGGCCGGCGCGGAGAGCCGCCGGCACCTTGCGGGCCAGGGCCTCTTCGCTCTCGCCGAAGTACTGGCGTCGCTCGGAGTGGCCGAGGACCACGCCGTCCACGCCGATCTCGAGCAGCATGGGGGCCGAAACCTCCCCCGTGAACGCGCCCTCCCCCTCCTCGTGCATGTTCTGGGCGGCGACTCGGACCCGGCTCTCGGCGCAGCGCTCGACGGCCGCTTTCAGGGAGAGGAACGGTGGGCAGATCACCACCTCGGGACCCGACTCGGGCACCCGCGGCAGAAAATCGGCGAGGAAGCGCTCCGTCTCCTCGATCGTCTTGTGCATCTTCCAGTTGGCGGCCAGGATCGCCGTACGGTCAGCCATCTTGGAGAGCCTCCACCCCTGGCAGTTCGCGCCCCTCCACCAGCTCCAGCGAGGCGCCGCCGCCGGTCGAGATCCAGTCGACGGAATCGGCGAGGCCGAACTTGTGCAGGGCGGCGACGGAATCGCCGCCGCCGACCACGGTGTGGGCCGGCGCCTCCGCAACCGCCTCGGCGACGGCGCGGGTGCCGGCGTCGAATGGGGGCACCTCGAACGCGCCCATCGGCCCGTTCCAGAAGACGGTCCCGGCCCGGCCGATCCGCTTGGCGAAGTTCGCGGTCGTGTTCGACCCGACATCGAGGCCCATCCAGCCCTCGGGCACGTCCACGCCGTTCAGCTCCCGCGTCTCGGTGCCGGCGTCGAGCTCCTCGCCGAGGACGAGATCCTCCGGCAGCTCGAGAATCGTGTCGCTCTTCTCAGCCTCGGCGAGCACGCGCTTCGCCGCCTCGACGCCCTCGTCCTCGACCAGGGAGTTGCCGGTGTCGCGCCCCTCGGCACTGAAGAAACTGAAGCACATCGCCCCGCCGATCAGGATCTCCTCCGCAAAGCCCAGGAAGCGGTCGATCACCCCGAGCTTGTCGGTCACCTTCGCGCCGCCCAGGAGGATGATCAGCGGCCGTTTGGGGTCGTCGCGGACGGCGGTCAGCTGCGCGACCTCCTGCTCAAGCAGCAGGCCGGCGTAGCCGGGCAGGTGGTGCGCGACCCCCTCCGTCGTCGCGTGCGCCCGGTGGGCGGTGCCGAAGGCGTCGTTGACGTAGACGTCGGCAAGCTCGGCGAGGGCCTCGGCCAGCTCCGGGTCGTTCTTGGTCTCCCCCTTCTCGAAGCGGCTGTTCTCCAGCAGCAGGATCTCGCCGGGCGCGAGCTCATCGGCCATCTTCCTGACCTCGTCACCCACCACGGCCGGCGCCAGCTTGACCTGGGTGCCGAGCAGCTCGCCGAGTCGCTTTGCGACCGGCGCCATCGACAGGCTCGGGTCGGGGCCCTTCGGTCTGCCCAGGTGCGAGACCAGCACGATGCTCGCGCCCCGCTCACGCAGCAGCTCGATGGTCGGCAGTGAGGAACGGATCCGGGTGTCGTCGGCGACCTCCCCCTGATCCAGTGGGACGTTCAGATCCGCGCGCAGCAGCACGCGCTTGCCTTCGACATCCGCGTCCCTGACGCTCGCCTTGCCGAACGAGCGTGACCCCGGATCGTCAGGCACTTACCGCGGCCGGCTGAAGCACCTTCTCCGCCAGATCGACGCAGCGAGTGGCGTAGCCCCACTCGTTGTCGTACCAGGCGAGGAGCTTGACGAAGGTCCCGTCGACCACCTTGGTCTGCTCGGCGTCGAAGATCGACGAGTGAGGATCGGTGACGATGTCCGTGGAGACGATCGGGTCCTCGGTGTACTTGAGGATCCCCGAGAGGGGGCCCGACGCCGCCTCCTTCATCGCCGCGTTGATCTCCTCGTCGCTGGTCGCCTTCGAGACGTCGCAGGTCAGATCGACCAGCGATCCGGTGATCACCGGCGCGCGGACGGAGATTCCGCTGAGCTTGCCCTCCAGATCCGGCAGGACGAGGCCGACGGCCTTGGCCGCCCCGGTGCTGGTCGGGATCAGGTTCATCGCCGCGGCGCGGGCGCGGCGCAGGTCCCTGTGGGGCATGTCCTGGAGGCGTTGGTCGGCGGTGTAGGCGTGGATCGTGGTCATCAGGCCGCGCTCGATACCGACCATGTCGTTCAGCACCTTGGCCACGGGCGCCAGGCAGTTGGTCGTGCAGGAGGCGTTGGAGATGATGTTGTGCTTCTCGGCGTCGTAGTCGGACTCGAAGTTCACCCCGAGGACGACGGTGATGTCCGGCTCCTTGGCCGGGGCCGAGATGATCACCTTCTTCGCGCCCGCCTCCAGGTGCTTGGCGGCGTCGTCCCGGCCGGTGAAGAGGCCCGTGGACTCGATCACGACCTCCACGCCGAGATCGCCCCAGGGGAGCGCGGCGGGGTCCTTCTCGTTGAGGACCTTGAGCTCCTTGCCGTCGATGCTGATTCCACCGCTGGAGACCTCGACCTCACCCGGGAAGCGCCCCAAGACGGTGTCGTACTTGAGGAGGTGGGCCATGGTCTCGGCGTCGACGAGGTCGTTGACGGCGACGAACTCGAGGTCCGACTCCGCCTCGAGGGCCGCGCGGAAGAGATTCCGGCCGATGCGCCCAAAGCCGTTGATGCCCACCTTGACTGCCATTTGAGGTCCTCCTACGAGTTGGTCTGCCTACCCAAATTATCGAGCCACGAGCCTGCCCGTCCCCGTGCTGAGCACGGAGATCGGTTCAGCGCTCGTGCGCGACGCAGACCTCGACCAGGTAGCCGTCGGGATCGGTGAGCCGGCAGGAGTAGTTGCCTGGGCCGAAGGAGGGGGCGCTGCCGGGCTCCGCGACGGGGTCGCCGCCGTTCGCGGAACCGGATTCGAAGGAGGCCTTGACCGCCGGGATGCTCTTTGCCGGGAACGAGATCTGGCCGTACCCCGGCCGCTGGGTGTCGGAGAGCTCGATGTAGAACTCGGCCTTGATCAGACCCCAGCTCACGCAGTTCGCGGGCGCCACCTGCCGGCGCCAGCCCAGGGGAGCCAGGATCGAGTCATAGAACGCACCACTGCGTTCGAGGTCGGAGACTTTTACGGCTGCGTAATGGAGCGACATCAGAGGATGGTGGCGAGACGAGACGGCCCTGCCGGCTCACCTTACAGAGGAGGACCGGACCGGCGTCAGCGCCGCGGTTCCCAGCGAAAGAAACGAACCGCGACGACGAGGCCGAACAGACCCCAGGCCGCGACGACACCCAGGTGCCCCCACTCGAAGCCCGCTCCCGTCGTGTTCGGGTCCCAGGCCGTGAACATCGCCTCGAAGAAGTGGCGGATCGGGAAGGCATCGGCGAAGTTGAGCACGCCGTCCGGGATCTCGTTCTGGGGAATGAAGACACCTGACAGGAAGTAGAGCGGCAGCACGGTGGCATTGGTTACGGCCGGAGCCGCCTCGGCCGTCGGGATCACGGCGGCCAGCGCGAAGCCGAGACAGGAGAAGGAGAACGCCCCCACCGCGAGCGTGACCAGCATCGCCGGCATCGTGTGGGTGGGGATCGTGACGCCGTAGACGAGGGCGCCGATCACGCTGACCAGGGCGACCATGATCACCGAGATCACCAGGGAGTTCCCGACCCGCCCCGCGACGAAGGCGGCCGGCGGCAACGGCGTGCCGCGCACCCGCTTGAGCTGGCCCGCCTCCCGCTCGGCCGGGAGGTTCGTCGCCAGCTTCACGGTCGTCGCCGAGATCACGGCCAGGGAGATGATCGCGGGCACGTAGTAGGTCGCTCCCTTGACGTTGAGGCCCGAGATCTCGTTGTTCGCAAACAGCGTCGCCAGCATGAACAGGAAGATCAGGGGCAGCGCCGCGGTGAAGAAGACGGCCGCGGGATTGCGCCAGAAGACCTTCTGGTCGAAGCGGAACTGATGCAGGACGACGGCGACGCCGGTCATTCCGCCGCCTCCGCGCCATCGCCGCGCTCGGTGAGCTGCAGGTAGACGTCCTCCAGGCTCGGCGAGCCGACGGTGAGGCCGGGCAGGCCGACTCCCCTGTCGCCCGCCCAGGTGGTGAGCTCCCGCAGGGCCGGGACGGGGTCGGCGACGTTCATCGTCACCAGGCCCGCGTCGACCCGGGCAGCGGTGGCCAAGGCCGCGGGAAGCTCGGAGGCGGCGACGCCCTGCGGAAGCCTGAAGCGGATCTCGGTCTGGGGCACGCCCCGCTCGACGAGCGACTCGGGCGATCCGGTTGCGACGATCCGGCCGCTCGCGATGATCGCAACGCGATCGGCGAGCGCCTGCGCCTCGTCCATGTAGTGCGTCGTCAGGAAGACCGTCTTGCCGAGGTCGCGGAGACCTCCGATCACGTCCCAGGCCTGACGGCGGGCCGACGGGTCGAAGCCCGTGGTCGGCTCATCGAGGAAGAGCAGCTCGGGATCCCCGATCAGGGCCAGGGCCACGTCCAGGCGCCGCTGCTGCCCGCCCGAGAGCTTAAATGTCCTGACGTCGGCCTTGTCGGCCAACCCGACGAGGTTCACGGTGTCGTCGACGTCCCGGGGGTGCGCGTAGTACCCGGCGTACTGCTCGACCGCCTCGCGCGGCGTGAGCTCGGGGACCAGCCGGCATTCCTGGAGCACGAACCCGACCCGGTTCCTCCAGCTCCGGTCCGCCCGCTGCGGGTCGACGCCGAGAACGCTGACCTCGCCGCCGTTGCGAGGCCGGTACCCCTCGAGGATCTCGACGGTGGTCGTCTTGCCGGCGCCGTTGGGACCAAGGAAGGCGAAGATCTCCCCGGCCGTGACCTCGAGATCGATCCCCTTCACGGCCTCGAAGTCGTCATAGGACTTGCGCAGCCCCTGCACGCTGATCACGGAGTCCGCCATCAGCGGGATGTTATGGACGGTCCGCGAGATGGCCATACTGCCCCGATGCCCGAGGAGAACATCGAGCTGATCAAGCGGCTGCTGCTCGCCTACCGGCAGAGCGATTTCCCGGCCCTGCTGGCGCTGCTCGACGAGAAGGTGCGCGTCTACCCGCGCTCGGAGGAGCCCGGCGTGAGCGAGGTCTACGAGGGTCACGACGGGCTGTTCGAGTACCTGGGCAACTGGCTCGGCCAGTGGGACCACTACGAGACCGAGCCGATCTCCTTCCGGGACGCCCCCGGGGATCAGGTCATGGTCGTGATGACCGAGCGCGGCCATCTGAAGCGTTCCGGGATCACCCTGGACGAGGAATTCACCCACTCCTTCGCCGTCGAGTCCGGGACCGTGACGGAGTGGCGGATGTACGACTCCAACGCACAGGCGCTGGAGGCGCTCGGCCTCAAGCCCTAACGGGCCGCGGGTCTCGGCTCGAGCTCAACGTCGCGGTGCACGAGGCGCATCTTGACGTCGTCGCGCCTGCCGAGCTCGCGCGCGATCCGGTCCGCGACGGTCACCGACCGGTGGCGGCCGCCGGTGCAACCGACGGCGATCGTCAGGTGCTGCTTGCCTTCGGCGACGTAGGCGGGCAGCAGGAAGTCGAGCAGCGGCATCAGCCGGCCGTAGAACTCACCGGCCTGGGTGCCGGACTCGACGTACTCCCGCACCGGCTCGTCGAGACCGGTAAGCGGGCGGAGCTCGTCGACGTAGTGGGGGTTGGGCAGGAAGCGGACGTCGAGGGTGAGGTCGGCGTCTGATGGCGGGCCGTTCTTGAAGCCGAAGGTGAGGATGGTGAGGGCGAGCTGGTTCTCCTGGGCGTCGCGGCCGATCAGCTCCGTGGCGATGCGGCGACGCAGGGCACCGCCCGTCAGCGAGGTCGTGTCGATGACGACGTCGGCACGCTCCCGCAGCGGGGAGAGCAGGTCCCGCTCCTCGCGGATCCCATCGACGATGCGCCCGCTCCGCGCCAGCGGATGGCGGCGGCGGGTCTCCTTGTAGCGGTGGAGCAGAGCGTCCTCGTCGGCCTCGAGGAAGACCACCTTCAGGTCGAGCCCGCTGGCGCCGAGCTCGTCCAGGACCGCCTGCAGGTCGTCGAAGTACTCCCCGCCTCGTACGTCGGTGACCACCGCGGCCTTCTGCACTCCGCTGCCCTCGTGCCGGAAGAGCTCGCCGAGGCCGCCGATCATCCGCGGCGGCAGGTTGTCGACGCAGAAGTAGCCGCCGTCCTCGAAGGCCGCGATCGCCTCCGACTTCCCCGCTCCGGAGTACCCGGTGATCACCACCAGCTCGACCCGCTTGGTGTCGGGGCCGGTGCCGTCTCCGCTGGCGTTGGTCGAGGCGTCCTTTGCCATCAGCCGGCTCTGTGCAGTTGCCTGTGGATCTCGCGAGCGAGCTTACCGGGCACCCCGGGCACCGCTTCGAGCTCCTCGCGGCTCGCCGTCAGCAGCCGGTCCGGGGAGCCGAAATGCCGGAGCAGCGCCCGCTTGCGGGCCGGGCCCACGCCGCGAACGCCGTCGAGCACCGAGGCGGTCATCGCCTTGTCGCGGCGATTGCGGTGAAAGGTGATCGCGAAACGGTGCGCCTCGTCGCGGACCCGCTGCAGGATCCGGAGCGCATCCGACCCCTTCTCCAGCAGGATCGGCTCCGACCGCCCCGGTACGAAGACCTCCTCGATCCGCTTCGCGAGGCTGACCACCGCCACCCCCCGCTCGGTCAGCGGCTCGAGCGCCTTCATCCCCGCCGAGAGCTGCCCCTTGCCTCCGTCGATCACGATCAGGTCCGGCAGGGCGGCGAAGCTCGCATCGCGGTCGGAGTCGTGTGGCGAGATGTCGGCCTGCTGCATGTATCGCCCAAGGCGCCTGGTCAGGACCTCCTGCATGGCCGCGAAGTCGTCGGGACCGCCTCCGTTCTCCCCGAACTCCCCGCGGATGCCGAACTTGCGGTAGTCGGACTTCTTCGGCGCGCCTCCCTCGAACACCACCATCGAGGCAACCGTGTGGGTCTCGCCGAGGTTCGAGATGTCGAAGCCCTCGATCCGGACCGGCACGCGGTCGAGGCTGAGCGCCTCCTGGAGGGAGGCGAGGGTCTCCACCCGCTGCTGGCGGCGGTGCTCGCGGCGGAGCTTGTCCTGCGCGAGCGCGAGCTTCGCGTTCTTCTCGGCCAGCTCGCGCAGGCGGCGCAGGTCGCCCCGCGATGCGACGCGGACCTCCACCTGCGAATCGCGCTGGCTGCTCAGCGCCTCGGCCAGGACGCCCGTGCGGTCCTTGAGCTCGGGACCGACGATCACCCGGCCGGGCACCGCGGGCGCGGCACCGTAGTACTGGAGCAGGAAGGTCTCGGCGACCTCGCCCGGGTCGCGATCGTCGCCCGCCGCCTCGTCCTCCCCCGCGAGATAAAAGCCCTGCCGCTCTGCCAGAACGCCGTCGCGGACCTGGAAGACCTGCGCATTCGCATCGCTCCCCTCCACCGCCACGGCGATCAGGTCCGCGCTGCCGAGGGAGCCGCCCGCGACCTGCTGGCGCTCCATCATCGAACGAACCGCGTTGAGGCGGTCGCGGAAGAGGGCCGCGCGCTCGAAGTCCTGCGCCTCCGATGCCTCCTCCATCTTCGCCTCGAGGTCGCCGGCGATCTCCTTGTAGCGGCCGGAGAGGAAGGCGACGATCCGGTCGATGTTCCGCCGGTACTCCTCCTTGTCGATGTAGCCGACGCAGGGCGCCTGGCAGCGCTTGATGTAGTAGTCGAGGCAGGGGACACCCGAGCGGCGCCCAGGCTCCGCCCCCTCACAGGTCCGGTACTGGAAGAGCTTGCCCAGGAGGTCCAGGGTCTCGCGAACCCGCTTGGCGCTCGAGAAAGGCCCGAAGTACGCGCGGTTCGGCCGGTGCCGCTCACGGGTGAAGTAGACCCGCGGGAACTCCTCGTCGAGGCTGACTCCCACGTACGGGTACGACTTGTCGTCGCGCAGGCGAATGTTGAAGCGCGGCCGGTGGCGCTTGATGAAGCTCTGCTCGGCCAGCAGCGCCTCGGGCTCATTCTCGGTGACCAGGAACTCGATCGAGTCCGTGCGGTCGATCAGCTCCGCGGTGCCGCCCATCCCGGAGCCGCGTCCGCCACCCTTGCCGGCGAAGTGCGACGCCACCCTTTTCCGGATCGAGTTCGCCTTGCCCACATAGAGGGCCTCCCCCGCCCTGTTGCGGAAGACGTAGACGCCCGGAGAGTCCGGGAGCTCCTTGCGCTGTTCGGCCAACTTCTGGCTGCTCTTGGGCACAAGTAGAAGGGTAGGCTCCGCATCCCCCCGCCTTAGGAGGCCACTGATGGCAGAGACCGCAGAGACCGAGGTTCCGCTGCTGACCGGCGATCCGCCCGAGCTCGAGACGCTCGAGATCGAGCTTGACGGCCAGGTCGGCACGCTGACCCTGAACCGCCCCGACGCCCTCAACGCAATGAGCCCCGAGCTGATCGGCGAGCTCACCACAGCGGCCGCCTGGCTGGCGGATCGCGCCCCGATTCGTGCGCTGATCATCACCGGCGCCGGGCGCGCCTTCTGCTCCGGCGGGGACGTCAACTGGTTCAAGCGGGGCGTCACCGATGAGAGCGTCGACCTGCCCTCCGAGGTCCGCCGCGGCGCCGAGCTGCTGCACAACGCCATCGTCGACATCCGCCGGATCCCCTATCCGGTGATCGCCGCCATCAACGGCCCCGCCGCCGGCGCGGGCATGTCCCTGGCGCTCTCGGCCGACATCCGGATCGCCTCCGAGGACGCCTTCCTCGCGATCGCCTACGGGCGGATCGGTGCGGCACCCGATGGCGGCATGACCTACTTCCTGCCCCGCGTAGTCGGCCCCGCCAAGGCTCTGGAGCTGGCGCTCAACGACCCGAACCTCGACGCCAAGGCCGCGCTCGAGGCGGGGCTCGTCACGGAGGTCGTCCCGGCCGACCAGCTGCTCGAGCGGGCGAAGGAGAAGGCCGAGAAGCTTGCCGTCAAGGCTCCGTTCTACGTGCGCATGACGAAGCGCCTGCTGCACGAGAGCATCGAGAACTCGATCAACGACCACCTGCAGCTTGAGCGCCACGGCATCGCCGACAGCATGGCGACCAACGACCTGCGCAGGGGCGTCACCGCCTTCTTCGCCGGCGACACCCCCACGTTCGAAGGCGACTGAACCAATCCGAAGCACTCAGCGGCCCGTAATAGAGTGGGCCAACCTGGCGACGAGAGAAAGGTGACCCGGATGAGACGAGTTTCAGCAGTGCTGGTGGTTGCGGCGCTGGCCGTTGTCGGCCTGGCGGCCTGCGGCGGCAGCAGCAACGACAACTCCACGACGGCTGCATCGACACCCGCTTCGACGACCCCCGCAGCGGGCGGTGCCGGCGGCGGTTCGACCGTCGACATCTCCACCCCCGGTGGCAGCACCCTGGCCTACGATCAGAAGAGCGTCAGTGCGAAGGCTGGCAGCGTGACGATCAATTTCGACAACAAGGAAGCGCTGCAGCACGACGTGGCCGTCGCCGACTCGTCCGGCAAGGTCCTGGGTCAGACCGATCTGGTGTCTTCCGGGACGGCGAACGCCACGGTCAACCTGCAGCCGGGGACCTACACCTTCTACTGCACCGTGCCCGGGCACAAGGAAGCGGGCATGGAAGGAACGCTGACCGTCAAGTAGTCCGTCTGCCGACCGCGCGGCTCGCGCGGGTGGCGCCGAATTTGGTCGCCCACGCGCTCTTGCGCGTGTGCGACAAATTCGGCGACAGGACCCGCGCGCCTCCGCGGCCGGCTACTCAGGCAGTGCTCGACCAACCGAGTCGGCCACGCACGCAGGCTTCTCTGAGCCTTCGACCTCCACCTTGAAGCGGGTCACGATTTGGAACCAGCCGCCGCCGACGTCCTCGACCTCGACGACCTCGGCGGTGGCTCGAATCCGCGAGCCGGATGGCACGGGCGCCGGGAAGCGGACCTTGTTCCAGCCGTAGTTGACGCCCAGCTTGAAGCCCGTCGACTTGAGCAACTCGATGCGCAGGCCGTCGATCAGGGACAGGGTGAGGTTGCCGTGGGCCACCGTCGTCCCGAACGGGCTCTCTTTCTTTGCCCGCTCGACGTCCGAGTGGATCCACTGGTGGTCCCCGGTCAGCTCCGCGAAGGTGTCGATGTCCTCCTGCGTCACCTCGCGCCACTCGCTGGGGCCGATCTCCTTGCCCTGCAGGGCTTTCAGCCCCTCGATCCCCTGGACCTCGACGGTCGACATGGCTCGCACCCTACCGTTAGCCCACCGGCTATGAATGCGGACCTGAAAGGCGGGACCAACATCAATCGCGCCGTCGCCGTGCTCGCCATGCTGGCGCTGGCGCTCGGTCTCGCCGCCTGTGGCGGGGGCGGAGGCGGAAGCGGCCCCGGCTCCAAGCAGCTCAGCCTGACGATCGGCAATTCGCTGCCGCTCAGCGGCAGCTACAGACCACTCGGCGACTCCGGCCAGAAGGCCTCGGATCTGGCCCTGGACCAGATCAAGCAGGCGATCGGCGAGGTCGACGCCGACCACACGGTCCGCACGGTCTCCGAGGACCAGGGGGGCGACTCGGAAACGGCCACCGAGTCGGCCAAGAGGCTCGTCAACGACGCCGGCGCCAGCTGCCTGACGGGGCCGTGGTCCTCCGACGCCGTCGACCAGACGGCGCAGGACATCGTCATCCCGGCGAAGGTTCTCGAGATCGCTCCGGTTCCGACCGGCGAGGACGTGGGCGATCTGAACGACCACGACCTCGTCAACAGCACCGCGCTGCCCGAGTCACTGGAGGGTTCGGCTCTCTCCAAGGCGATCGACCTGGATCTCGGCGGCGCGCAGGGCCACAGCGTCAACGTCGCCGCCAGCAACGACAGCTACGGGGACACCCTGAGCCAGGACTTCATCCAGGACTGGCAGGACAAGGATGGGACCGTGAGCGGGCAGACCGTGCTGGCGGTCCCGCCGCCCACCACCGCCTCGATCACCAGCGGCAGCCCGGACGCAATCCTGCTTGTCGACGACCTCAACGGCTTCTCGCAGCTCGCCCCGGCGCTCTCCTCGAGCTACGGCTGGGATCCGAGCAAGGCCTGGGGCAGCGACCAGCTCGTCTCCCCCAGCCTGCCCGATCAGGTCGGCTCCGAAGCGACCGACGGCATGCGCGCCCTGGCGCCCGGCACGCCGACGGGCGAGGCCGCCTCCACTGCTTTCTTGCACGACTTCAAGTCGGCCGATCCGCACAACGTCAAGCTGGCGCCGTTCGCCGCTCAGGAGTTCGATGCAACGGTGCTGTGCTACCTCGCCGCGGTCGCGGCCGGCTCGACCGATGGGCAGCAGATGGCGGACCACCTGATCGACATCACCGCGCCCGGCGGCGACGAGTTCACCTGGCAGCAGCTGCCCGACGCGATCAGGGCGCTCGAGGACGGCAAGGACATCGACTACACCGGCGCCTCCGGCCCGATCGACATGGATGTCCACGGCGACCCGACCGCCGGAGTGTTCGACGTCTACCAGTACAGCGGTGACGGCATGGAGGTCGTCGGCGAGGTCTCGGTCGAAAAGCCCAACCCGGCCGCGCCGTAGTCACTGCACCAACCGCACCTCCAGCGGAGGCGCAAGCAGCACCCCGGCCCCGCCAGCCAGCGCCAGGATCCGAGCCACGTAGGCCCGCGTCTCCGGGTACGGCGGTACGCAGTGACAGGCCGCCACCGCACCCGGGCCCGCGTTGTACGCCGCCAGGGCCAGCGGCACCGAGTGGAACTGGCGCAGCAGGTCTGACATCAGGTGTGCCTGCGCGTCGATCGAGGCGACCGGATCGAACGGGTCGCGGAGGCCGTAGGAGCGGGCGGTGGACGGGATGAACTGCGCGATCCCCAGCGCCCCCGCCGGGGAGACCGCCCTCGGGTTGAACCCGGACTCGGCCTCGAGCTGCGCGGCGAGCAGCCCGGGCGAGACGTTCCAGCGGGACGCCGAGTGCAACAGCGGCGTCCGGTAGGCGGCGGGAACGAAGCCCGGCAGGCCGGAACTCCGAGCCAGTCCCTCGTCCTCACCGAGTGAACCGGCGGCCGAGACGGCGTTGCCGGCCTCAGAGCACGGCGGCGCGCCGGCGCCGAAGCCGAAGTGCCAGGGCTCCCATGAGTACCTGCGGATGAAGCCGAAGCGGCGGGCGTTGGCATCGAGCCATCCGTACGCAGATGAGGGCCCGAGGTCGAGCTCGGTCGCGCAGCGATGGAGCGAATGCCCCGGCGGCGCCACCCAGCGCGGATCGGGATGCTGGGCGAAGAGCCGCGCCTGCTCGGCGTCCGAGCGAAAGCCCGACACGACCACCAGGTCCAACCCCGCCCGCCGCGCCGCGGCGGCCATCCGATCGTAGGCTGCCGCCACATCGGGCCTCATCCCCTCCCCGTCCCGATAGGCGAGCGGCCCCGAGTAGCCGCCGCCTTCTGCCATAGCCGGCATGCCGGTCCACGACGACACCGGGGCGGACGCCTCGGCGACCGCCGACGCGACGACCCGGATCGGGCGGCGGTCGGAGAGCCGCTCGCCGCCCGGCAAGCGCCCGGGGTCGACCTCGCCGATCACGGTGACGCGGGCCCGGAGCGGCGGAAAGGCCGTGGCGTCCGGAAACGCGATCCGCAGGCGGCCGGGGTCCACCGTGTTCCGGCGCGCGGCTTCCACGGCCGCGAGCCGGGCGCGCGCGAGGAACTCGGTCCTGGAGAGAGGGCGGGGGTTCGGCGCTCCATCCGGGAGCGTCGCCGCTGCCAGCAGCCTCGGGGTGTCGTCCCGCATGCTGCGCGCGGCGGAGAGCGCGGCCAGGTCAGCGGCCCTCTGCACCCGGCCCTTGCCGGTCGCCGCGCCTCCGATCGCCGCCAGAGCGAGCACCGCCAGGATCAGGATCAGGCCGGCGCCCAGCAGCGCGGGGAGCGCCTGCCCGCGCTCGCGGCCAACGCCCAGCAGCCGACGCGCAATACCCGCCGCCAGCTCGGAGACCCAGCCCCCGGCGCGGACTCCGGCCAGAGCGCGCCTGGCCGCGAGCTGCCCCGGGGCACGCGTTGCGACCCGGCACGGGAGCCTGCGCTGCGCGAGCTGATCGGCCGCGAGAGCCGCCAGGGACCGCTCCCCGGGAAGCGAGACGAGCAGACAGCCGCCGGCGGGCGTCAGCCCCTCGGCCTCGAGCGCCGGTACCCAGAGCCGGCCGGGGAGGTGAACGACCGCAAGCTCGGCCCCCGATTCGGCGACCGTCGCCGCGAGCTCCTCGGCCGAACCGCCGTCCTCGACGGCGAAGTGGCAGACATGGCCGCGGGCCGACGCCCCTCTACCTCGCGACCGCAGCGCGCCCTCGACCTCACGGGCGCCCGGGGAGGCGAGCAGGGTGGGGCTGCGGCGCCTCGCTCCCGCCCCCACCTCGACCAGCAGCGTGCCTGCGCCCGTCAACACGGCCGCTTCGACGGCGACCGCGGCCGCCAGGCCGATGCTCGGCCCCCGGTCCCTCCCGGTGGCGAGTATCGCCGGGATCAACCGCCACCCCGAGGTGGTCGAGACCAGGCGTCCGAGCTGACCGCCAGAGCCTTCGAGACGGAGGCCAGCGGAGCCGGTGGCCGCAGCTCCACCCTCACCCTGCCCCCGTCGGCGGTCACGTGGGAGCGCTCGCGTGCCCAGCCCGGCAGGGCCTCCACCGCGGCCCGCCTTGCGTCTCGCCCGGCCGACCCGGCGAGCGCCCCGGCCTCCGCGGCGCCGTCGGCGATCGCCATCGAGTACCCGACCAGCAGCAGCTGCAGCGCGAGCGCGGCGGCGAGGGCGAGCGCGGGCAGCGCCGCCAGCAGCTCGACCGAAGCCTGGGCGGCGCCGCCCTACGTCCCGCCATCCCCGTCGAGGGTCGAGGCCGCCGTCACCGGGGGCAGCGATACACCCGGCAGGAGCGCCGGGACGCGCACCCTCACCCTGACGCCGTCGTCCGAATGGACGACCGCGTCATCGCGCAGGGCATCCGGGAGCGCCCGCCGCGCCGCCGCCTCGGGGTCCGAGCCGACCTCCTCGGCCCGGGCCCCCGCCCGGGCGGCGTTGCCGGCGGACCACAGGGACCAGCCCACCACCACCGTCTGCGCGGCGATCGCCAGGCAGACCGCGAGCGCCGGCAACACGGCGACCAGCTCGACCGAAGCCTGGCCCCGTTCGCCCGCGTTCTCGACTCTCGGCCCCACGAGCCGAAGCTAGGCCGGCCCGGTTCACGGGATCCGCGCCGAGCGCCGCGAGTCAGTGACGGATCAGGAGTAGGACGTCGCCGAGCGCCAGATCAGGAAGATCACCCCGATGCATCCGGCCATCAGCGCGATCCAGAGCAGGATGCCGCCGGTCCAGGAGCGGAAGTCGTCGTAGGCCACCACCAACAGGGCGATCCCGCCGACGGCCCCGAACAGTCCCGCCTTGCGCGCGTCGGAGAGCGTCGACAGGGTGAGCTGCTGCTCGTTGTAGACCCGGTAGAGCAGCCAGGCGATCGCCGCGAGGAAGATCATCGAAAGCGCCGTCAGGACCGCGGCCGCCGCGTTGCCGCCACCGGGCAGAAAGTCCACCGCGGCCGCGAGCGCGGCGATGATCGCGAGGTTCCGGATGGTCTGCAGCACCGCGAGCGATTCTAGGCGAGGGGCCATTGAAATTTTGCGCTTGCATACGAGGGACCGTTGTGAAAGGTTTGTCAATCGGTTTTGGCCGAATTTGCGTAAATCCGGACGCACCAAATTGAGATTCACCGATCCCGTCGTTAGCGTTTCCCTTGATGGCTGAAGTGTCGACAAGACCCGAACCCAGGACGGACTCGGATTTGGCCGTTTCCGCCCTTCGCTTCGCCCGCCGGGTCCACCTCGGCCAGTATCGGAAGCAGACCGGCGAGCAGTTCGTCGAGCACCCGATCGCCGTCGCCGAACTGCTCTCGGACGCCGGCTACGACGGCTCCCTGATCGCAGCCGCCTACCTGCACGACGTGGTCGAGAAGACCGACGTGGAGCTCGACGAGATCCGCGAGCGCTTCGGCCCGAGCGTCGCGGCTTTGGTCGACTGCCTGAGCGAGGACCCGGAGATCGACGGCTACAGCGAGCGCAAGCGGGCGCTCCGTCACGGGATCCTCGAGTCGGGCGGCGATCCCGTGGTCATCTATGCAGCGGACCGCGTCGCCAACATGCGCGACTGGCTCAGGATCTCGCCCGCGGATCGCCCCGCCTGCGGCGAGCGGCTGGGAACGACCCTCGATGAGCGCCTCAAGCTCTGGACCGAGGACCTCGAGGAACTCCACGACCTCGACCCCGAAACACCCTTCCTGAGCGAAATAGAGGCGGACCTGGGCGCCCTGAAGGCTGCAGCGCCCACCGGGTAACAGCTGCTTCACATCCGGGTTTATTCCGGATCCATCGCTCCGCCGGACTGACTATCCTGCCCTCGCCGCCGAAGTCCGCGGTACCGCTGCTCCACTGCCCCCGACTCCTGACCCCCGCCGACCACAGCCAATTCGCGATCGGTTTCGATCGCCGCGACCTGCCCAGGCTGCATGAGCTCTGGGACGAGATCGTCTTGTCGGAGCGCTGGTCCGAGGGCGACCTGACGGCCCGCTTCGAGTCCGCCTGGGCCGAGCTGCACGGCCTCGGCTCGGTCGCCACCGGCGGCTGGACCGGCGCGGCGCTCGCGGCCCTCGACTTCGCCGGCGTCAAGGGCGAGAAGGTCCTCTGCCCGTCCAACACCTTCATGGCGACCCCGCTCTCGATCATCCACTCCGGCGGCCAGCCGGTCTTCGTCGACTGCAACCGCGAGGACCTCTGCATGTCGTTCGAGGACTTCGAGCGCAAGGCCGAGGAACACAGGCCGCGTGCGGCGGTGATCGTCCACATCGGCGGCCACGTCGCCTTCGACGTCGAACGGATCGCCGAGTACTGCCGCGACAACGACATCTTCCTGCTCGAGGATTGCGCCCACGCCCACGGCGCCCGCTGGGGCGACCGCCGCCCGGGTTCGTGGGGTGACGCCGGCGCCTACTCCTTCTACGCGACCAAGACCATCTCCACCGGCGAGGGCGGGATGCTCGTCTCGGACCGCAAGGAGCTGATCGAGCACGCGCGAGCCTTCCGCAACTACGGCAAGCCCGACCACGCGGTGGAGGGCCTCAACCTGCGCATGAGCGAGTTCACCGCCGCGATCGGCGTGGTTCAGACGGAGCGCCTCGACGAGATCGTCGCCCGCAAGAACGAGGTCGCCCGCGAGCAACTCGACCCCGTCTATGGCTCGAGGCTCGAGCTCCCCGAGGGGATGACCTCGGGGCTCTACAAGTACATCGTCTTCGAGCAGATCGAACGCTCGACCGGCAAGGTCTACGAGGACCCGTGTCACCGGATCATGGCGACCGGCGACGAGCTCCCGAACACGGACTGGGTGAGCCAGAACCACTCGTGCGTGCCCCTCTACTACGCGCCGGCGGTCGAGGCCGTCGATGCGAGGGTGCCCCGAGCGGAGCGAGGGGCAACCCGTGATATGTGGGCGGAGGAGAGCGCATGAGTCGCGTACTCGTCACGGGAGGCTCGGGCTTCATCGGCTCGCACGTCGTCGACAAGCTCGCCGACGCCGGCTACGAGCCGCGGATCTACGACCTGCAGCCCTCTCCCCATCACGAGCCGGGCTTGGTCGACACCGTGGTCGGCGATCTGTTCGATCACGACACGCTCTGCGCCGCGATGGAGGACTGCGAGGCGGTCATCCACCTCGCGGCCTACGCGGACGTCGGCATCGTCGCCAAGGAACCGGTCGAAGCCGAGGAGTGCAACTCGCGAGGCACATTGGCCGTACTGGAGGCCGCCCGGGCCACCGACACGCGCGTGATCTACGGCAGCACGATCTGGGTCTACGGCGCCTCCGGCGACGGGCTGATCGACGAGGACGCGCCGCTCGGCCTGCCCGACCACCTCTACACCGCAAGCAAGCTGGCGGGCGAGATGTACTGCAACTCCTACGCGGAGCTCTACGACGTGCCGTGCACGATCCTGCGCTTCGGCATCCCCTACGGCCCACGCGCGCGCCCCGCGGCCGTGATCCCGATCTTCGTCTCGAAGGCCCTCAAGGACGAGCCTCTGACGATCGCCGGCGACGGCCTGCAGACCCGGCGCTTCGTCTACGTCGAGGACCTGGCCGAGGGCATCGTGGCCGGCCTCAGCCAGGGCGAGAAGAACCGCGTTTACAACCTCGCCGGTGACGAGACGGTGACGATCCGCGAGCTCGCGGACATCGTCTCCGAGTTGATCGACGACACCGAGATCGTGCACACCCCCGGCCGCAATGGCGACTTCGGCGGCGCCGTGATCTCGAACGAGCGCGCCGCCACCGAGCTCGGATGGCGCGCCTCCACCCCGCTTCGCGAAGGCGTCCGGCGTTACCTCGCCTGGCTGGCGCCGGAGCGCGCCCCGACACCCGCGCCGGAGCCCGAGCCGGTGCTCGCGGCGCCGCCCGAGCCGGAACCACGGGTGGCGGTGAGGCCGATCGCCAAGGTCGCCGAGCTGCCGGGCTGGCCCAGCGCTCGGGTCTCGTCCTGGCCCAGCGCGTGGATCGTCGCGCTCGCCAGCGGGGCCGGCACGCTGATCCCGTGGCTGCTCGCCTCGCGCACCGACGACTTCGGGACCGGCCAGTCCGGATACGTTGCGATCACCTGTCTGATCGCGATCCTGGCGGCCCTCTGTGTCCTGCCCCTCGGTCCCGGCGGGCGGCCGGCGCGGGGCTGGGTATTCGCCGGCTGGCTCTTCGCCGCCTACGTCGTTCTGGAGACGCTTCCCTGGACCCGCAACGTCTTCAACCTGGGCATGCCCCACAGGGGGACCATTCTCTTGAGCGCGATGGGTCTCGCCATCGCCTTGGTGGTGGCCACGGCGGCGGTCCGCTGGCGCGGCGACGAGGAAACCGCCGCCGACACCGTTTCCTAGGGCGTGACCGGGCGCAGCCCGGCCGACCTGATCCGCTCCACCACCATCGGCAGCGCCGCGACCGTCCCGCGCCAGCAGCCCGGCTCGCTGTAGTGATCGGCGTCGTGGAGCAGCAGGACCTCGCCGGCGTCCAGGTCCCGCGTCACCTCGGAGGCGATCTCCACCGGAGCCCTTCCCGCGCGCCAATCGTGCCCCCAGCGCGACCAGAGCAGTGACCGCAGGCCGCGGGCGCTGACCTCGACCATCCCCGGATAGCTGAAGATGCCGTAGGGCGGGCGATAGAGCTCGGGGCGAAGGCCGACCGCGTCCTCGACGGCGGCGATCGCCCGCTGAAGGTCGTCGACGAATGTGCTGGGCGCGAGGCGGAGCATGTTGCGGTGCCGGTGGCCGTGCACCGCAGCGATGTGGCCGGCCGCAACGATCTCGGCGGCGAGCCCCGGGTAGCGCTCGACCTGCTCCCCGCAGAGGAAGAAGGTCGCCTTCGCGTCCGCTGCCGCCAGCGCCTCGAGCACCGCCGGCGTCCCCTCCGGGTGCGGCCCGTCGTCGAAGGTGATGGCCGCCCCCACCGGATCGTCGATCCGCCGGGGCAGGCCCAGCGCGTCCGCGACCCGCGGCACGATCGGAGCGAGCGCCGGCGTCCACCAAGCGGCCGCCGCGGCGGCCGTGCCGATGAGTAGTCCCTTGCGGATGGCAGGATGGTGCCACTGATGGACGGGCAGCTCGCTCTCGGCTTTGCCCTGGCGCTCGCCGCAGCGTGTTGCTATGAGACCGGCTACGCGCTGCAGGCGATCGAGGCGCGGCGGGCGCCCGCCGACCGGGCCCTCCGGCCCTCCCTGATGACCCATCTGATTCGCCGCCCGCTCTGGGTCGGGGCGACCGCCCTCTCGCTGCTCGGCTGGCCGTTGCAGATCATCGCCCTCGCGTATGCGCCGCTGACCCTGGTGCAGCCGGTCCTCGCCCTCGGCCTCGTCCTGCTTCTGGTCCTGGGCGTCAAGATCCTGGGTGAGCACGTTGGGCCGAGGGAGATCGCCGCCGTCGCCCTGATCATCGGCGCGGTCGGGGTCTTCGCCTGGGCGGCGCCACGCGAGCCCGGCGAGGTCGAGCGCAGCGCCGGCCTGGTCGTGGCGCTCGGGATCCTCGCAGCGGTGACGGTGGCTCCGTACGCGATCTCGCTGTTGCGGCGGGGCCACTTCCCGATGCTGCTGCTGGTCGCCAGCGCGGGCGCCGCCGACGGGATGGCGGCCTTCGTCGCCAAGATCGTCGCCCAGGACGCCACCGAGGGAGCTCTGCTCGCTGTCGTGGCCTGGACGGCCCTGGTCGCCGCGGTCGTGATCGTCGGGGTGATCAGCGAGTCGACCGCTCTCCAGCGCTTCGCCGCCACCCGGGTGGCGCCCACGGTCCTGGTCATGCAGATCGTGATCCCCGTCGTGATGGCGCCTCTGGTCGGCGGTGAGGGCTGGAGCAACACGCCGCTCGGCGGCGCGGTGCTGGTGATGGCTCTAGTGGCGGTCGCCCTGGGCGCCGGCCTGCTGGCGAGCTCCCCCGCCGTCGCCCAGCTCGCCGTCGGCGAGGCCGAGGCCGAGCACGGCTGACGCCGCCGTGGGCAACCGGCCGAAGGACTCGTCCGGCTCGCCGCTCGCGGCCAGTGCGCGCACCAGCGCCTCCCCCAGCTCCTCGCGCGACCCGGCGACCTCCGCCAGGCCGAAGCGCTGAAACGCGGCGTTGTTGACCCGAACGTGCCCGCGGCCCCATCCGTAGGAGACGACCCCGCAGCCCTCCATGATCGCCTCGAGCACCGTCAGCCCGGCGGTGGAGTGCACCAGGACGTCGGCAGCCGCGAACCAGTCCGGCATCCGGTCGGTGAACCCCTCGACCCTGACCCGCGGCTCGGCCGAAAAGTCCTCGACGAGCTTCGCTTGCAGCCCCTCGTTCCTCCCGCAGAGGCAGACGACGGTCGAGCCGGGAAGCCCCAGCGCCTCCTCCGCTGCTCCCTCCAGGTCCCCGACCGCCCAACCGCCGCCGGAGACGATCACCATCGGGCCGTCGGCCGGCAGGCCCAGCTCCCTGCGGGCCTCTGCCTGGGTGCGTGGCTCGTAGAAGCGCTCGTCGGTGAGCCCTCGGACGCAGCGCACGTCCGTCCCCGGAGCGATCTGCCTGACCTCCTCTGCCGACTCGGGGTGAGTGATCAGGTGGAGGTCGACGCCGGGGTGCGCCCAGTAGCGCAGCGCCGCCAGGTCGGTGATCGCCGAGACGACGGGGGCGTCGATCCTCCCCTTGCCCCTCAGGGCACCGAGCACCTCGGTCGTCCCGGGGTAGGTCGAGACGACGATGTCGGGGTCCCTTTCCAGAACTGCCCTACGGATCGACCTTGCCGCCAGCCACTGGGTCAGGTGGCCTGCGAACCACCGCGTCGGGCGCACGTCGGTGATCAGCCTGTAGGAGAGATCGAACAACCGACTCCCCCACTTGGAGTGAAAGCGGGAGCTGTCCATCACAAGCCGGCGCGTGAGCCAGCCGACCACCGCCAGCGAGTCCACGATCTCGATCTCGGTGCCGGGCGCCTCGCGCTCGATCCCCTCGGCAAGCACCCTGGCCGGCAGATCGTGGCCCTCGCCGATCGACGCGCTGAAGATCAGGACCTTCAACGTGGCGGGAGCTTCTGCCTGCGCCGCAGCGGCCCCAGGTACCAGAAGCCCGCATAGGCGAGCGCCATCACGATCGTGCTGATCACCGCGGTGGTGGCGCCGAAGATGAAGTCGCTGATCAGCGCGATCGCCCCGGTCATCCCGATCGCCAGGAGGAGAAGGCCGACCAGCGCCAGCGTGTTGGAGATCGTGACGATGAACTCCTTCTGCTGGCGGCGGAAGAGAATCCGGTGGCCGGCGGTGGGGGCGACCAGCATCACCGTGGCCAGCGCCACCGTGATCAGCACACCGAAGTAGAGCTTCTGATCGAAGCTGCTCAGATCGTCGAACCGCGGCGTGAACGGGACGGTGAGCAGGAAGGCGAACAGGACCTGGACTCCGGGAAGTGCCACCCGCAGCTCCTGGAGCAGGTCCGAGAGGTTTCGATCGGCGCGCTCCTCCTCCGACTCCTGGCGGCCGCTGTCGTTGGCCATCTAGGAGTGCTTGACCGCGATCGCCTCGATCTTGTGGGCCGCCGTCTCGGTCGAGTCGATCGCTCGCTCGAGCAGGCCGAAGATGTCCTTCCAGCGGATCACGACCATCGGGTCGATGCCGTTCGAGAAAAGCGACGCGAGCGCCTCGCGCCAGACCCTGTCTCCCTCGTTCTCCAGACGGTGGATCTCAACCCAGTAGCGCTCCAGGTCGCTGAAGCCGCGCAGGTCGTTGAGCAGCCCCGAGACCTGTTCGCAGGACTGGGCGAGAACCGTGGAGAGAACGTGAGCCTGCTCCATCGGGGCCTCGATCGCGAAGAGGCCCATGAAGTCCGCGGCCTCCTCGATGTCGTCGACGATGTCATCGAGCTGGGTGGCAAGCGCATAGACGTCGGCGCTGTCGAGTCCCCTGGGCGGGTCGGCATTGAGGCGGCGCACGATGTCCTGGGTGATCCTGTCGCCCTCCTGCTCGGCCTTGAGGATGTCGCGGGCAACTCCGCTGTCCTCGGGCCAGGTGTCGAACATGTGCTCCAGGAGCTTTGCGGCCCGCAGGATGTTCGCTCCGGCCTCGGCGAGCGCGTCGAAATAGACCGAATCCCTGCTTGTCGCCGAGCGACGGGGCACCGAGCGCCAAGCTACCAGAGGCCCGCGGTAGCTAGCCACTGACGGCTGCAGCCGCTGCCGCGGCGCGCCGCGTGTGGCGCTCGATCAACTCGGACTGAAGACTCCGCGGCGGATCGCCGTTGGTCGTCCGGCGTGACCAGACGCCGTCACTGCCCAGCTCCCACGCGTTGGTGTTGTCGGCGAACGCCAGATCGAGATCCTCGGTGAGCTGGTCCCGGTTCGACGGGTCCTCGACCGGCGTGACCAACTCGACCCGGTTGTAGAGGTTCCGCGGCATGAGATCGGCCGAGCCGATCAGGATCTTGGTCTCGTCGGGCCGCTCGAACGAGTAGATCCTGGGGTGCTCCAGGAAGCGGCCGACGATCGAGACGACCCGGATGTTCTCGGAGACGCCCTGCACTCCGGGCCGCAGCGCGCAGATTCCACGGATGTTGAGGTCGACCTCCACCCCCGCCTGCGAGGCGCGGTAGAGCGCCCGGATGCAGGGCGGATCGAGCAGCGAGTTCATCTTCATCCGGATCCGCGCCGGATGCTCGGGCGAGTGCGCCTCGATCGTGCGCTCGATCTCGCCGACGATCCCCTCCTTGAGGTTGAACGGCGCGACCAGCACCCTTCGGTAGCCGCTCGGCCGGGCGTAGCCCGTCAGATAGTTGAACATCTCCGCGATGTCGTCACCGATCTCCTGGTTCGAGGTGAACAGGCCGAAGTCGGTGTAGATCCGGGCGGTCTTCGGGTTGTAGTTGCCCGTGCCGATATGGACGTAGTTGCGGACGCCGTCGCCCTCGCGGCGGGCGACCAGGACGCACTTGACGTGCGTCTTCAGGCCGGGGATGCCGTAGACCACGTGGACGCCGGCCTCCTCCAGGGCTCTCGCCCAGCGGATGTTGGCGCTCTCGTCGAAACGCGCCTTGAGCTCCACCAGGCAGACCGCCTGCTTGCCGCGCTCCGAGGCCTCGATCAGACCCGGGACCAGAGGCGAATCCGCGCTCGTCCGGTAGACGGTCTGCTTGATCGCGAGGACGTTCGGGTCCTCGACGGCCTTCCGGACGAAGCGCTCGACCGAGCCGGTGAAGGAGTCGTAGGGATGGTGCACGAGGATGTCGCTCTGGCGCATCGCGGCGAAGACGTCGACCTCGCGGTGGGTCCGGCTCCCCTGTTGGAACTGCGGCGGAGTGACACCCTGCCACGACGGATAGCGGAGCTCGCGGAACCCCTGAATGGAGTAGACGTCGCTGAGATCGTCCAGCCCGATCAGCCCGGGGGTCTCGTAGACCTGCCGGGCATCGATGTCCATCGCCTCGACGAGCTGGTCGAGGAGCCTCGGCTCCATGTCCGGGGAGATCTCGAGCCGCACGACCTCCCCGAAGCGGCGGCGGCGGACCTCCTCCTCGACTGCAAGCAGCAGGTCGTCGGCCTCGTCGGAGACGTCGTAGTCGGTGTCCCTCGTTACCCGGAAGAGCGAGTGATGGACGATCTCCATGCCCGGGAAGAGGTCGTCGAGGTTGGCCGCGATCACCTCCTCGAGGGGCACGAAGGTCAGCCCACCGTCGCCGACGGAAAGGAAACGCCGGAGCAGCTCCTTCGGCACCTTGACCCGCGCGGCGACCTCTTCCCCCTTCTCGGGATTTCGGAGCAGGACCCCTAGGCTGAGCGACATGTTGGAGATGTAGGGGAACGGCCGGCCGCGCCCGATCACCAGAGGGGTGAGCGCCGGGAAAACCTGGCTGGTGAAGAGGTGCTCGACCTCCTCCCGCTCCCGCGCGTTGGCGTCGTCCAGAGAGATGATGCGGATCCCGTGCTCGGCCAGGGCCGGGCGGATCTCCTCGGCGAAGCAGCGACAGAGCCTCTGACGGAGCTCAATCGTGCGCTGGCGGATCAGCTCGATCACGTCGGCGGCCGCCATCGAGTCGGCGCCGCGAGCGTCGATCTTGGACTCCACCTGGTCGTGCAGACCGGCGACGCGGACCATGAAGAACTCGTCGAGGTTGTCCTCGTAGATCGCCGAGAAGTTGACGCGCTCGAGCAGCGGTACACGCTGATCCTCGGCGAGCTGCAGGACGCGGTCGTTGAAGTCGAGCCAGGAGAGCTCGCGGTTGAAGTAGAGAGAGGGGTCGGTGAGGTCCGGTTCGGAGGCGCTCGTCCTCACGGTCTCCGGGACGACAGTGGCGCCACCGCCGTCCGCCGCCGGTCCGCTGGACTCCGTGCTGCGCTGGGCGAGCTCATCGGTCACCGTGCTCAGGGTACCGAGCGCAAGGCGTGCGGCTGAACCGATCAGGCCGCGCGCACCAGGCGAATCGCCGGCTCCTCGGCGGGCTCGGTCACCCGGTCGTATCCGTCGGCGAGCTGAATCATCGCCGCCTCCCAGGTGCGTCCTCGCGCCGCCTCCATCGCCTGGCGGCCGAGCTTCGCCCGCCACGCCGGCGAGTCGGCCAGCTGCAGGATCGCCGCGGCCAGCAGGCCCGGGTCCGGGTCGCAGAGCCGGCCGGTTTCGCCGTCGATCACGATCGATGACGGGCCGCCCTCGTCGACGGCCACCGAGGGCAGGCCGCTCGCCCCCGCCTCGACCAGCACCTGGCCGAAGGTGTCGGTCCGGCTGCAGAAGAGGAAGAGGTCGGCGCTCGCGTAGGCGCGCGGCAGATCGTCGCCGTCAAGCCAGCCGAGGAAGGTCGCCCGGTCACCGAGCCGCTCCCGGAGCATCTCCTCCTCGGGGCCACCCCCACCGAGCAGCAGGTGCAGGCGCGGATCAGCCTCGTGGGCGTGGATGAAGGAGTCGGCGAGCAGCTCGACGCCCTTCTCCTTCGTCTGCCGCCCTACATACAGAACCTTGATCTCGCCCGGGTAGGAATCAGCATCGCGGAGCGCCGGGTCGAAGCGGGAGGTGTCGACGCCGCGGCCCCAACGGCCGATGGCCTGGCGCTCGATGCCCAGGCGAGCGAGCGACTCGTCGCTCGCGGGGCTCGGTGAGAGGACGCGACCACACTGGCGGTAGAAGATCGAGAGCGCCATGTCGGCCCCCTTCTCCAGCTCAGGAGAGGCCGAGCGCAGTCCAGCGTAGGCCCCGAGCTCCGTGTGCCAGCTGCCCAGCACGGGCAGCTCCATGATCCGGGCGAGCAGCGTCGCCATCACGCCGGCCGGCCCTGGAGCGGTGACGTGGACCGCGTCGAAGTGACCTTCGGCAAGCGCCTCGACCATCGCCGGCAGGCTCGGCATCCCGATCTCCAGGCCGGCGTAGAAGGGGATGTCGACCTCGGCGACCGCCGAGAGGCGGCGGTCGACGCTGCGATCCGTCCCGATCACCTCGACCTCGTAGCCGGGGACGCCGAGCTCGCGGATCCGCTCGATCGTGTGGGTGACTCCGTGGACGCCACCGATCGCATCGGCGATCAGGGCGACCCGCTTGGCGCCCTCGGAGGGATTGAGCTTGTCCTTCTCCTTGCCGAGGAAGGCCGCAGCCGGGGCGTAGGGAATCGCCGGGATCGCAGCGCGGAACAGCTGTCGCCCGGCGTTCATCGTCGTGGTGGCCAGGTCCTCGGAGCCACCGTTTCCCACAGCCTCGACGGTGGACTCGACGACCTCGCGCAGTCGCCGCTCATGGACGCGCCGCGCCTTGCGCTCGAGCTCGGCGTGGCTGAACTCCTCGGCCTGCATGTAGTCGATCAGCGCCCGGCCGGGCTCGAGGCCGACGGCGTCGGTGAACGCGCTGAGCAGCGCGCGAGCGTCCTCGGGGCCGATCTCCCCTCCATCCTCGCCGCGCCGCATGTTGCCCTCGCTCATCACGCGCTCGGCGATCTCCAGGATCGCGTCCGCGCTCGGCTCGGCCGGATGGTGGCTGCCGTTCGATGATGCGTCCTTGATCAGCAGCCCCCGGGTGGCGAGGCCCATCGCGGCGTGCGCCCACTTGGCGGCGCTGCCCTGCTCGCCGCGCGCCTCAGCGCGGCCCTCGCGGATGTGGCGCAGAAACTCTTCCGGCGTGGCCGCGGGGGGCGTCTCGGTGAACGTCCGCCCGATGTCCACGCCGGCGTGATCGTCCGAGCCGCCGGTGCCGGTACCACCGTGCGTCTCGATGTAAATCGCGGCCGGCATGTTGAGCTCGCGCGCGCGGGAGCCGTTGCGGGTCTCCCAAACCGGGAACAGCTGCGCCAGCCGTCGCCTGTGCGCCGGAGAGAGGGGCGCCTCGACCGCGTAGAAGGGATGTGCCAGGGAGCAGGAGATCTCGTTGGAGTGCAGGTACTCCGCGCAGGCCTCGACGTCGCGGTTGTGCTCCTGCAGCCAGGCGTGATCGTCGGGGGTGATCCCGAAGCAGAGGAGGTGGACGGCCTGTGGCTCGCCGCGGAACCAGACGGTGAGCTCCTCGGAGATGAAGACGTCGTCGCGATCGGCGATCTCCAGGCAGCCGTCGATCGTGTCGTGATCGGTGATCGTCACGAAGTCCATGTCCCGCCGCTTGGCGAGTTCGTAGACCTCCTCGGGGGGCGTGGCGCACTCGGGGAGGCCGAGGCTCCGCTGGATGCCGAGCTTGGAGATCTCGGAGGCGGTGGAGTGGCAGTGCAGATCGACCCGGCTGGTCGATATGGGGTTCATCTGACCCTCTTTCTTTCGTTCTCCTTGACATCACGCAGGGTGCCCGTATGCAGGGAAAATCCCGTTACGAGGTCGTGTCCCGCACGTAAAGAGGTCGTGAACGGCGCCGTTGCCACACTGGGCGCCAGTGGGCGTCGCATCCGAGAGGGGAGTGCCCGAAGGGGCCATGTGGAGTGGTGATGAGGTGGCCGCGAGGCTGCTCGCCGGCATGCGCCCATGGGCGTGCCGCGGCGTCGCGCGCGACCAGCTGATCACCCTGACCGAGGGCGTGTTGGTCCACGAGGAGCGAGAGGGCCCGGTCACGCTCGACGACGAGCAGGTGGAGATCTCCTCCCCCGCCTCCGATCGCCTCTTGATCGTCATCGAACCTTCTGACGTGGGCTGGCTTCGGCTCGGTGTGAGCTGGCCGCTGCTCGAAGGGGAGCGGGTCACCGGGCTCGGCGCGCGCCACGGCCTCGACTTCGACCAGCGCGGCCGCTTCGTTCAGCTCGGGGCGGACCGCCGCTACACCGGCCCCGACTGCCCGCCGGAGTTCCTGGAGCAGGGCGGCATCCCGCAGGGGGACTACGCGCCCGTGCCCTGGCTGCTCTCCTCTGCGGGCTGGGCTGCATGGATCGAGACCACGGGTCCCGGAGTCGAGGTCGACCTCACTGACGATGTGGCGGCGGTCTCGGTGCGGGTGGCCTCGGGGCCCTTGCGCGTCCACCTCTTCACCGGACCGACCCCGGCGGCACGGCTGCGCTCGTTCCTCCGCGAGACCGGCATGCCGGCGCTGATGCCGGAATGGGCCTACGGCCACTGGAAGAGCCGCGACGTCTACGAGCATCAGGACGACGTCGAGGACGACTGGCGGGGATACCGCGACAACGATCTTGCCCTCGACGCGATCGTGATCGATTCTCCCTGGGAGACGCAGTACAACACCTGGCGCTTCAATCCCCACCAGTTCCCCGACGCGCCCGGGCTGGTCAAGGGGATGCGCGAGGACGGGGTGCGGACCGTGGTCTGGGTGACGCCCTGGGTCAACCTCGAATCGATCGACGGCCAGCGCCCGCCGGACGCGGAGTCAGAGCGGCTCCACGCCGAGCCGGCGGAGAACTACGCCGACGGCGCCGAGGCCGGGCACTACGTCCGGGCCTCGAACGGCGATCCCTACGTCGGCCGCTGGTGGATGGGGACGGGCTCGATCGTCGACTTCACATCCGATGCCGCCCGGGACTGGTGGCGCGAGCTGTCGCGCAACGTCTTCGAGCTGGGCGTCGAGGGAGTGAAGGCCGACGACGGCGAGGGGTACTACTTCCCGCCCGACGCGAAGCTCGCCGACGGGCGCCTCGGCGTCCAGGCCGCGTGGGAGTACGGCCGGCTCTATCGGGAGACGACCCAGCAGGCGCTCGACGACGTCCACGGCGCGGGCCGCGGCGTCGTTTTCGGGCGCTCGGGCTGGACCGGCCAGCAGGCGACCGGAATGCTCTGGGGCGGCGACCAGGCCTCGGACTTCTGGTCGCTCCGGGCGCTGCTCACCTCGCTGCTCACCTGCGCCGCCACCGGCTTCTCCAACCTCTCCCACGACGTCGGTGGCTACCTCGGCCGGCGTCTGGCCGAGCGCTGCGAGCCCGAGCTCCTGGTCCGCTGGGCGCAGCTCGGCGCGCTCACCCCGCTGATGCAGGCGCACGGGCGCTTCCAGCAGGAGGCGTGGACCTACGACGGCCAGGTCCTCGACGACTACCGCGAGGCGGTCCTCCTGCACGAGCGGCTCGTCCCGTACATCAGGGCAGCCGCCGCGACCGCGGCCCGCAGCGGCCTGCCGATCATGCGCCCGCTTTGCCTGGTCGACCCCGAGGACCCGGAGGGCTGGGCGATTCCCGACTCCTACATGTTCGGCCCGTCACTGTGGGTCGCCCCCGTGCTCGAGGAGGGAGCGACCGAGCGCCGGACCTACCTCCCGCGGGGCGAGTGGCTCGATTGGTGGACCGGGGAGCGGCTGACCGGCGGGCGCTGGATCGATGCGGACGTACCGCTCGACCGGATCCCTCTCTGGGTGCGGGCTGGCTCCCTGATCGTCACCTACCCCGTTGACGACATCGCCCATGGCCTGGGCGAAGAGGACCCGGCTAGGGCCCTCGAGGCAACACTCTGGGGCGAGCCAGCATTAGGGCACACGAGCGCCCGCCTCGCGGACAGCACCCGCATCTCGTGGCGGCGCGGCGAGTGGTCGGTGAGCAGCGACCGCCCCGTGCGGTTCATGGCGTGACAGAATCGCTCCGGAGCAACCGACCGATAGGGGCTGCTGATGGAAAGGGGAATTCGGGGAGTTCTGGCAATCGGGACCGCCGCGGCGGCGCTGGCCGGGTGGGCGCCGGCGGCCGGGGCGGCCAGCATTCCGGATGCAAGCTGCGCCGCCAACCTGGGGGCCAGCATCGTGCAGCCGGATGGCGACCGGAAGGTGGCCCAGACGTTCACTGCCCTGCACACCGGCGGCTTGGACACCGCGAGCACGGCGGTGACCACTCCGGTCGGCGCCACCCCAGGCGACTGGAGGCTCGAGATCGCCGCAACGAGTGGCGGTGCGCCCGCAGGCGTGCTGGCCTCGACGACCGTGCCGAACACGCTCGCCGCCAACACTCAAGGCACCATCACGGGCACCTTCGCCAACCCACCGGCCGTGACCGCGGGCGGGGAGTTCGCACTGCTCATCTCGCGTCCCGGATCGAACGGCTACCACGTCGCCGAGCAAGGCGGTGATCCCTGCCCCGGCCAGGGCTACTTCCAGAACTCGCCAGGGGGGCCGTTCCTGATCGACAACTTCGTCGACTTCCGTTTTGCGACGACCGTCCGGCTTCCCGACGCGAGCACCCCCGCCAAGAAGTGCAAGAAGAAGCACCACAAGAAGCACGCGAGCGCGGCCAAGAAGAAGCACAAGAAGTGCGGCAAGAAGAAGCGGAAGTAGGCCCGAGGCCCGGCTAACTCGGGCGCCGCGGCGGGGGGGCCGTGCGCCGCTGGATCTGCTCGTGGCGCTCGGCGCGCTGGTCGGCTTCTTGATTGGCGCGCTCACGGTCCAGGCGGGCCTGCTCGGCCTGAGCCTCCGCCTGCTGGGCCGCGCGCGCCGCGGCCTCGGCCTCGCGGCGGGCGCGCTCCGCGGCCTTCGCGGTTCGTCGCGCCTCGCGCGAGCGGTGCAGGTAGCCGTCGACGGAGCGCTCGAGCCGCTTCCACGTGCCGGTCTCCTCCTGGCGCTTCCAGAACGCGGCGAAGCGATCGGTGAGCAGCTCGCGCCGGGCCTCGAGGTAGACCGCGAGCACGTCGAGGCCGCGATACGCGGTCCGGTGCTGTGCCTGGGCGGCGAGCCTCGGATCGAGGTCCGGCGCCTTCCCCGCTCTCTCCCGGACCGCCCCGGCGTCGCTTCGCTGCAGTTCCTGGAGATGCTGGCGGACGCGGGGCAGCATCACGTCGCAGTCATGGATCTCGCCGAGGATGTCCTGCATGTCCCGGGCGCGGCGCCGGGCGGTGTCCGCCGGGCGGCCGAAGCAGAAGCCGGTCACCTCGAGCACGTAGCGAAGACGCTTCGCCGCGATCCGCATGTCGTGCTGTGCCTTGGTCTTGCCGTCGAGCGCGCGCGGGGCGAAGTCCATCATCTCGTCGAGCCTCACCTGCACGATCCGGGCCGCGTTCTCGCCGAGGGAGCGCGACGGGTCGAGCTTCTTGACCTGCCGGGCCTTCACGCGGCGGACTCCCGAGCGCCGGCGATGAGCTCGTCGATGCTCTCCCGCAGCGGCTTCAGGCTCTCCTCCGCCACCAGCGGCGCGAGCTCGTCGTTCGCCTGCTCCTGCTCTGTCCGGAACTGGTCGATCAGCGAGGCGACCCCACGGCGATCCGGAGCGGCCATCTGGTCGTTGAAGTTGTGGAGCGCGGCGATCGCCACGTCGCGATCCCGGCGCTCACCCAGGGCGTCCGCGAGCCGCTTCACCTCGCTGAGCGCCTGACCGTACGGCTCGGCCGGGAAGCAGGGCTCGAAGATCTC
Source organism: uncultured Solirubrobacterales bacterium (assembly GCA_963774305.1). Taxonomy (GTDB): domain Bacteria; phylum Actinomycetota; class Thermoleophilia; order Solirubrobacterales; family 70-9; genus DASUPK01. The sequence continues at coordinate 182,912 of CAVZEM010000011.1, forward strand.
AAGCGCGGCCCGGAGCCGTCGGGTCGCCACCCGCATGTCGTGGACCCGCTCGATGTCGCCGGTGTCCAGCACGCCCTCGGCATGCTCGGCGAGCTCCGCGCCCCGAACGGAGACGATCCTGGCGGCTGCCTCGGCGTAGGACTGCTCGGCCGTCAGGTCGGGGATTGGCTTTGCCTTCGCCATCGAGCCCGAACCGTATCGCTGAACGGCTTCGCCACCAGATCGCGGCGTTTACGGGCCGCCCATTGCTAGTCGCTTCGGGCTTCGCCCTTCGCTCCAGAGTGGAGCGGCCCTCACGCCGCGAGTTTCTGGTGAGACCCGTTCCGATTCCCGTTCAGCAGCGTGAGGATGATGCCCTCGCGGAGCCCGCCCTTGCCTATCTGCAGCGGCTGGCCGAGCATCTGGGAGAACTTCTCGAGCAGCAGGACTCCGGCCGGCAGCAGCTTGACCCGCCGCGAGTCGAGCTCGAAGCGCTTCGCCACCTCGTAGATCTCGTCGCTGGAGAGGACGCGCACCGCCCGCTCGAGCGTCTCGTACTCGAGCACGGCGCCGACGAGCGTCCGCAGCGACGTGGCGCTGCCACCCACTGCGACGGCCTGGTCGGGCTGCTCCAGATCGACCTTCTCGAAGAAGTCCGAAATGTGGTCGCGCAGGCTTCGGATCTCCGCCGCCGAGGGCGGATCCGATTCGAGGTGGTCCTCGGCGAGGGAGCCGGATCCGATCTTGAACGACTTCACCTCGGTCACCCCGTCCTGCATGGTCCCGTAGATCACCTCGGACGAGCCTCCCCCGACGTCCACCACGGCCACCTTCCCCTCGATCGGATGATTGAGTGACTTGGTCGCCCCGATGAACGCGAAGCGGCCCTCCTCCTCCTCATCGAGGACGTCCACCTCCACCCCGCGCGATCTCCTCGATCTCCTCGACGACCCTGTCGCGGTTCTTCGCCTCGCGGATGGCAGCCGTCGCAACGGTCTTGACGACCTCGGCCCCCATCTCCTGGGCGAGCCGTACCTGGGTGGTCACCACATCCGCGACCTCCGCCACCTTCTCGGCGGTGATCTTCCCGTCCTTCGAGGCGTCCTTGCCGATCCGCGTGTAGGCGCGCTGCTCCATCACCTTGCGCAGCTGGCCCTCCGACGGTTCGGCGACGAGCAGTCGCGTCGTGTTCGAGCCGATGTCGATCGCCCCGCAGAGCATCTCGACCCTGATTCTCTCAGGGCAATCGGATCAAGCCCCGCTGCGAATCCGCAGCTTGCGAGCAACGCCCCACAAGGACGTGGGTACCCTGCGACTCGATGGAAGCTCGCGCGTCCTCACTACCCGTCGCGCCCGCTCCCCGCGAATCGCTGGTGCGGCGCGCCAGATCTCTTGCCCGCCTCGGCCTCGCCTGGCACGCGGTCGAGGCGGCAGTTGCCATCGCCGCGGGTATGGCCGCGTCCTCGATCGCGCTGATCGGATTCGGCGCCGACTCGGTGGTTGAGTCGATCGCCGGCGTCGTCTTGCTCTGGCGGCTCGGCGACGGACGAGCGCAGTCGGAGGACGCAGAGCGCCGGGCCCAACGATTGATCGGCCTGACCTTCTGGCTGATCGCGGCATACGTCGGCGTCGAGGCGATCAGTTCTCTGCTCGGCGGCGATGAGCCCTCGGTGAGCTACGTCGGCATCGGGCTTGCAGCCGTGACCCTCGTGACAATGCCACCGCTGGCCGCGGCCAAGGCGCGCGTCGCGCACCAGCTCGGATCGTCCGCCACTCGAAGCGAAGGGCGTCAGAACCTCCTTTGCGCCTACCTCTCGGCCGCTCTTCTCATCGGACTCGGCGCAAACGCCGCCTTCGGCTGGTGGTGGGCCGACCCGGCGACGGCGCTCCTGATCGCCGGGGTAGCCGTCAACGAAGGCCGCGAGGCCTGGCGCGGCGAGGGCTGCGCCGACGGCTGCTGCTAGTAGACGTTAGTCAGCGTCAAGCGGAGCGCCGATGAGGCTGAGGCGCCTGCTGAGGGCGCCGAGCGCGAACTGCGCCAGCGTGCCCTCCTCCACTCCGAGGACGTCCCAGGCGCCCTCGCTCGGCGGCGCGATCGACTCTGCCACCGCCGGCAGCAGCTCCTTGATCTGATCGCGGATCACGTCCGCCATCGCCGAGTCGGCGGCGACCGCCTCTCGCAGGAACCAGGTTCCGTAGGCGATGTGGCGCTGCTCGTCGGCCGCGATCCGGCCGTAGCCGTCGACGAAACCCGGCATCAAGTCTCGCTCGCGAAGGAAGTCGAGGATGAAGTGGGACGCGGTGAGCCCGAGCGTCCCCTCGATCACCATGTGGTAGATCGTCACGAACCTGACCTTCGCATCGCGGTCGCCCGGGTCGAGGCGGAGCCGGTCGTGAGCCTGGACCAGGGCCTGGTCGAAGACCTGCTCGAAGGCGTCGCCGAGCACTTCACGGGCGCGGGCGACGTGGGCGGCGATCGCGCCCGGATCGGCGATCACCTCGTTCTGGAAGCGAGCGTAGAACTGCATGTGGCGCACTTCGTCGATCAGCTGCGAGGACAGATAGCTGCCCTCCTCCTCATCGTCCTGGGCGAGCACGAGGCCGCAGAACTGCGTCGAGATGCGCTCCTCGGCGACCATCAGGGAGCTGAGGGCGAAGTGCAAAAGCCCGCGCACGGTCTCGTCGAGTCCGGCCCAATCGGCGGGATCGCGGCTGAGGTCGATGTCCTGGGAGGCCCAGTGGACGTGCTCCCAGTCGAGGTAGAGCTGCTCGGGGTCCTTGAGGGTGAGGGTGTCGGACGTGCTCATGCGGCGACTCTGGCCCGGATGATCGCGGAGCCGGCCTGGTCGTGCACCCGGTGAGTCTCGCGGAGCTCCACGCCGCTGAAGCCCGCAGCCTCGAGGTCGTGCTGGAACTCGTCCTGCGTCAGCGCCCCGGCCAGGCATCCGGTCCACTGCGCCATGTCTCGGCGCGTCTCCTCATCCATCCCGGGGTCGGCGACGATGTCGGTCACCGCGAAGCGCCCGCCCGGCCTCAGCACCCGGGCGGCTTCTCGGAAGACGGCGGGCTTGTCGGCGGACAGGTTGATCACGCAGTTGGAGATCACGACGTCGACGGAATCATCCGGCAGCGGGACGTCCTCGATCGTCCCCTTCAGGAACTCGACGTTCTCGATCCCGGCCTCGCGCTGCTTCCGGCGCGCCAGTTCGAGCATCTCGTCGGTCATGTCGACGCCGTAGACACGGCCCGCGGGCCCGACGCGGGCAGCCGAGATGAACACGTCCTCCCCGCCTCCGGAGCCGAGGTCGAGAACTACGTCGCCCTCGTGCAGATCGGCGACGGCGGTTGGGTTGCCGCAGCCGAGCGCGGATGAGCTCGGCCCGCAGCCGCACTCGGCCTCAGCGGTCGTGCAGCAGCCCGGGCCCGCGCTCTCCGCCGCCAGGGCAGCCTTCGCGTAGCGGGCCCGGACGGCCTCCCGGATCTCGTCGTTGCCGGTCAGTTGCTCAGCCATGCGCTCAACTCCTCGAGTGACTCAGGGTTGACGTAGTAGTAGGCCCACAGCCCGCGCCGCTCGGAGCCGACGATGCCGGCCTCGCGCAGGACCTTGAGGTGGTGGGAGACGGTCGGCTGGGAGAGGTCGAAGAGCGGGACCAGCTCGCAGACGCAGACCTTTCCGGCGTCCTTGCGGAGCACGTCGACGAGCTGCATCCGAATCGGGTCGCCCAGCGCCTTCGCCACCCGCGCCATGCGCTCGGCCCCCTCGCGCTGGATGTCCGGGTAGACGACAGGCTCGCAACATGGTTCACCCGCCGGGCGCTTCTGCTTCGGCACCATCTCCAGATCGACGGCCATCAATATACGTATATCGATTGAATAGATGATTGTCAACATTTACGATTGAGCAACCACGGGCCGGATGAGAGGCAAGAGAGAATGGGAAACCAACTTGAACAGGCGACCAGGGACCACATCCAGCGCTCAGTCGAATTGCTCGCCGGCGAATTCGCCGGCGTGTTCTCGCGCGAGACCATCGACGCCTACGTCGAGGAGAGCCTCGACCAGTTCGCGGGCTCCAGGGTCGAGGAATTCGTCCCGCTCATGGTTGAGCGGTTCGCCCGAGAGCGCCTGCGAGCGCTGGCCCAGGCGGAGGGCAAGGTGACCAGCGAAGTTCCTGAGGTCCTCTTCGTCTGCGTCCACAACTCCGGCCGCAGCCAGATGGCCGCCGGCCTGCTCGACAAGCTCGCCGAAGGCCGGGTGCACGTACGCTCGGCCGGTTCGGATCCGGCTGACCAGCTCAACCCGAACGCCGTCAAGGCCATGGAAGAGGTGGGCGTCGACATCTCGAGGGAGTTCCCCAAGCCCCTCACAGACGAGGTGGTCCGCGCAGCCGATGCCGTGATCACGATGGGCTGCGGCGACGCCTGCCCCATCTACCCGGGCAAGCGCTACGAGGATTGGGAGCTGGAGGACCCGGCCGGCAAGGACCTGGAGTCGGTGCGCCGGATCCGGGATGAGATCCGCGGACGGGTGGAGGATCTGATCGCGACGCTCACGGCCGATGACGAAGCGAAGGCGCCGGCCGAATGAGCGATTCGGTCGCGCTGATCACGGACATCCACGGCAACCTGCCGGCGCTGGAGGCCGCCCTCGCGTGGATCGACGAGCTGGGAATCGAGCGGATCTACTGCGGCGGCGACCTGGTCGGCTACGGCCCCTGGCCCAACGAGGTCTGCCGCCTGATCCAGGAACGCCGGATCCCGACGATCTACGGCAATTACGACTACGCGATCGGGCGCGACGAGGAGGACTGCATGTGCGCCTACCCGAACCAGCACGACCGCGACCTCGGCCAGCTGTCGGTCAACTGGACCCTCGAGCACACCGACCAAGGCTCGAAGAACTTCATGCGTGCGCTGCCCTTCGACCTGCGCTTCGAGCTCGGCGGGAGGCGGATCCTGCTCGTGCACGGGTCCCCGCGAAAGGTGAACGAGTACCTCTTCGAGGACAAGCCGGCGAAGACGTTCGAGCGAATCGCGGCCGGCGCCGATTGCGACGTGATGGTCTTCGGCCACACCCACAAGCCGTGGATCCACACCTACGGAGACGTACTCTTCGTCAACTGCGGCTCGGTCGGGAAGCCCAAGGACGGCGATCCTCGCGGGGGTTTCGCGATCCTCGAGGGCGACGGCGGCGAGGTCAGCGCACGGATCGAACGGTTCGACTACGACGCGGAGTACGCAGCGAATCAGGTCGCTGAGGCAGGTCTCCCGGGCGAGTACGCCGAGAAGCTCCTGGTCGCGGCCTGAGAGCTCGCCGCATCAGACCCCGAACATGAACCCGCCTCTCCCCCGCCGACTGTTCGCCGAGTTCCTCGGATCGGCGTTTCTCGCTGCGGTCGTGGTCGGCTCGGGGATCGCCGCCGCCCAGCTCTCGCCCGGCGACGTCGGCCTGCAGCTGCTCGAGAACGCGGCCGCCACGGCGGCGGGCCTGTTCACGATCATCCTCATGTTCGGTCCCGTCTCCGGGGGCCACTTCAATCCGGTCGTCTCCCTGGTGGACGCCAGCTTTGGCGGCCTGAGCTGGCGCGACGCCTTCGCCTACGTCCCCGCCCAGGTCGCCGGTTGCGTCGCGGGAGCGATCACGGCGAACGGGATGTTCGCTCTGGCGGCGATCAGCATCTCGGACAAGCACCGCGCTTCGGAGGCGCACCTGTTCGCCGAAGTGATCGCAACGCTCGGGCTGCTGCTCGTGATCTTCTCGCTGGCCCGCACGCGGCGTGGCTCGATCGCGCCCGCCGCGGTGGGCGCGTACATCGGGGCCGCGTACTTCTTCACGAGCTCGACGAGCTTCGCCAACCCCGCGATCAGCGTCGGGCGGATGTTCTCCGACACCTTCGCCGGGATCGCGCCGGCGTCGGTTCCGGCCTTTGTCGTGGCCCAGCTGGTCGGCGGCCTGGTCGCGATCGGCGTACTGAGCGTTCTCTACCCGGATATCACCCCGGACGAGGCGGCCGAGGTGATGGTGCCCCACACGCCAGACTAGGTACCCGCCCGCCCTTCCCGGAGGTTCGCAATGAGAGTCCTCGTCGTCTACGCGCACCACAACCCGAATTCGTTCACCCACGGCGTCCTCGATCAGGTGACGAACGGTCTCGAGGCCGCCGGCCACACGTACAAGGTCAACGACCTGAATGCAATCGGCTTCGATCCGGTCTTCCGTCCCGAGGACGGGACCCAGTTCGCGCACGAGTCGGTGCCGAGAGAGCTGCTCGAGGAGATGAACCCCGGTCAGGCCGTGCTCGAGATGGCCGGTGGGCCGGTGCGTCGCTGGATGGCGAGGCGCTGGCTTCGCGACAAAGACGTCTACGAGATCGTCAGGGAAATCGGCAAGCACAAGCCCAAGGACGTGGTCGAGCAGCAGGCGCTCGTCGCCGAGGCCGAGGGTCTCGTCTTCGTCGCCCCGGTCTTCTGGATGGGCTTCCCGGCGATCCTCAAGGGCTGGATCGAGCGGGTCTTCGCATACGGCTTCGCCTACACCCTCGATCCGGATGGTTGGAGAGGGAACCTGGACGGAAGGGTTCCGATGCTCACCCAGGAGAAGGGGCTGATTGTCACGCCCACCTTCTTCACAGAAGAGGAGTACGACAGGGGATGGCGCGACGCCATGGACACGGTCCTCTGCGACTGGAGCCTGAAGATGGCAGGGGTCAAGGAAGCGACTCACGCCTATTTCTATGCCGTGCCGGCTGCTACGGATGAGAAGCGGCAGGAATACCTGCGGGAGGCATACCGGCTGGGCAGGGAGTTCTAGGAAGCTTTCGCAGCTTCACAAGCTCTTCACGGGATCCAATGGAGGGCCGTCGTACCTTCGGATCGATGCCCGGGAGCAACCCGACGGAACGATTGGGCCTCAGCATTCCCTACGACTGGTGGCCCGCCGCGCCGATCCTGAAGGAGATCGAGGCCGCCGGCTTCCGCTTCGTCCAGGTCCCCTCTCCCCCGTCGTCGGTGCTGACAGTGCCGCGGGAGGCGACCCGGCACGCCGCGGCTCTGTCCGAGGTGCTGGGCACCTCCGGCCTCAACCTCGTGCTGCACGGACCCGGATCGGTCCGCGCCGGCACCCGTGACGGCGACAACGCGCTCGCGGGCCTGGTCTCGTACGCCGCTGAGGTCGATGCGTCGCATGTCGTCTACCACGCCGCGAACCTCCCGGACGAACCGGCCAGTGAGGACGGCCGCCTGGCCGAAACGCGCTCGCTCGCCGCGCTCGCCACCCACGCCGAGCGGCTCGGGGTGATCATCGCCCTGGAGAACCTCGCGCCGGTCTACCCGGCCCCCGACGCGCTCTCCTTCACCCCGCTCATCCTGCGAACGATGGCGAAGCGGATCTCCTCACCTGCAGTCGGCCTCTGCCTCGACATCGGGCACGCGAACATCGTCGCCCGGCTGCGCCGAACCGATCCGCTGGAGCTGATCGAGCCGGCCCTCGACCGCGCCGTCCTCTTCCACCTCCACGACAACCACGGGGCCCGGCGAGGAGATCCGGGATCTCCGGAGATCGACCCGCTGCGCCTGGATCTTCACCTTCCACCCGGCCGAGGCAACGTGCCCTGGGACCGGCTGGCGCCGCTGCTTGCTCGCAAGGCCGCCGCTCCCCTGTTGCTCGAGGTCCATCCGCCGCGGCCGTCGGCCGCGAATCTCTTCCAGGCTGCCGTCGACGCGGTGGCTCCCCCCGCCGTACCGGCCGCCGCCTAGCTGTAGTTACCCACCACGTTGTTCCAGCTCGGCAAGCCGAGCTGCGGGCGGCCTCTTGGCGAGGGAGCCGTGCTGTCTGCGGAAGTTGTAGTGGGAAACCCACCCCGGCAAGGCTCTCGTTCGCTCGGATGAGGTTCCGTAAATCGCTCCATAGGCCCATCTATCGATGTGGGTCTGAATGAAGCGCTCGGCCTTGCCGTTGGTCCGCGGCCGATAGGGTCTGGTGAACAGGTGCCTGAGGCCGAGCTCGGCGCAGGCGGCGGCGTGCGCGCCGGAGCGATAGCAGGCCCCGTTGTCGCTGATCACCGCCTCGAGGGTGATCCCCATCGAGGCAAACCATGCCGCCGCCCGGCGCAGGAAGCCCGCCGCGGTCGGGCCCTTCTCGTCGGGCAGGACCTCGACGAAGGCGAGCCGAGTGGCGTCGTCGACGCAGACGTGGACGAACTCCCAGCCCGTTGCCCCGAGCCGCTTGGGGCCGGTCTTGAACTGGCTGCGGCGATTGCCCACCACCCGATGCCCGGCGCCCCGCCTGGAGATCCGTCCCAGCTTCTTGACGTCGACGTGGACGAGCTCTCCCGCTCTTTTGCGCTCGTAGCGGTTGGGAGGCTCGGGTGGCTCCAGGCGGGATCGCTTCCCCAGCCCGATCCGCCGAAGCCAGCGAGAGACGGTTGAGATCGCCATGCCGAGGATCTCCGCGATCTCGGCGGCGGTCATCCGCAGCCTGCGGAGCGTCTCGATCGCGTCGATCGTCTGCTTCGGGGTCCTCGAAGGCACCCGTCTGGGCGCCGAGGAGCGGTCCGCCATCGGCTCGCCGGCGCGATAGCGAGCTACCCACTTGGCGACGGTCCGGGTGCTGACTCCTGCGGCTTCGGCCGCCTGCTGCTGGCTCCATCCCTGACCGATCACTCGCCTGGCGAGCAGCTCGCGGGAATTCGGGCAGGTCTTGGCGTTAGCGTGGATGTTCATCCGGTGTTCTCCTTGGGTCTGGAGGTCTCGACACCCCCAGCCTCCAAGGAGGCCCGGATGAACAACGTTCTGAGGAACTACACCTAGCTCCCGGTCAGCGTCCCCTGGCCCTGGGTGGTGGGGACGATGCAGGGTCACGCGGCCCTGCCCGCGCGCATCGCGCTGCTGCGCCGCCTTGGCGGTGACGAAGTCCCCGCCGTCTCGCAGATTGTGCTCGCCGACGCTCCGATCTTCATGCTCGAGGTCTGCACCACCGCAGTGCTTGCCGGACTTGCGGCGACTGCGGTGCCGTCGATCCCACCATGGGCCCCGCTTGCGCTCATGGCTGGCGCCGTGACGATCCTTTGCGCGCTGAGGCTCGTGCATCTCCGCTTCAGTCACCGAAGGCTGAGCGCGGGGCTGGCGGTGCTCGCGGAACCCGGTCCGCGGAATCGCCTGATCGGGATCGTGCTCGCGTTCACCCTCGCGGCCCTGCTCCGCACCTGGGTCGTACTGATCGGCTTTGGGCTTCCGTCAGGACCGACCGACGCGGCGCTGCTGCTCTTCTCGATGGGCGCGATCGGGCTTCTTCCCCTTGGAGCCATCGGCACGGCACCGACGGCGACGATCGCAGCGATGGGCGCGACCAACATGACGGCCGCCGCGGCGGCGGGGATGGTGATCGGCACCTCGACTGTGATTGCGGTCCTGCTCTATGCGGGGGCGTGCTGGACCTGGTGGGCACGACCGACACGGGGAGCCTCGGCGCCCGAGCTGGCGGAGGTCGTGCCGCTGCCCTTGCCGGCGACCCGATCGGAGCCCGAGCTGGATCTCGCGGCATAGCTGCTTTACACCCCGTTCACGCGCCCGGCGGCCTCAGGCTGGATCCTCCATGAGATGCCGACGGCCATAAGCCATCACTCGCAGGATGCGAGCGTGCGCCACCTACACAGCGCCGTCAGCGAGCTGCGCCACGAGGTCGCCCGCGAGGGCGATGAGATCTTCGACCGCTGGCGGCCCCGTCTGCGCAGGGAGCAATTCATCCCGAGCGCGCGCAACCTCGCCTTCTACATCGCGCTTCGCCACCACGACCTGCGCGATCTGCAGCTCGCGCTGATGCCGCTCGGGCTGTCATCGCTGGGGCGATGCGAGGCCCGGGTGCTCCCCAGCCTGGACGCCGTCGCCGCATCCCTCGCCAGCATCGCCGGATCGGACGATTCGGCCTCACGGCCCCGCGGCGAGGACTTCTTCCGAGGGCATGAACTGCTGCGCGGCCACACCGACGCGTTGCTCGGTCCGGCGCCGGCACATCGGGATGTTCGCGTGATGGTGACGATGCCGAGCGAGGCGGCCTCCTCCTACAACCTGGTGCGCCGCCTGGTGTTCGCGGGGATGGACGTCGCTCGGGTCAACTGCGGCCACGACGACCCGGCGACCTGGGAACAGATCGCCGCCCACGTCCGCAGGGCCGCCGTCGACACCGGACGCTCGTGCCTCGTCTGCTTCGACCTCAGCGGGCCGCGCTCGCGGATCGCGTCGACCACCATTCCGCCGACCGACCGCCTCCATCGCGACGACGATCTCCTGATGACGGCGCGGCCCGTACCCCTGCAGGCGGAGTGCGAGTGGCAGTTCGAGTGCTCACTGCCCGAGGCCGTGGCGCAGCTCGACGTTGGGGACGAGGTCTGGGTCAACGAGGGCAGGCTCGGGGCCGTCGTGAAGGAGCGCGTCGAGTCCGGGTTGCTGCTGCAAGTCACCGAAGCTCGCGACAAGGGAGAGCACGTCAGGGTCGAGAAGGGGCTCAACTTCCCGACGACGGATCTGCTGATCGAATCGCTGACCAGCGATGACCTGCGCGACCTCGACGCGGTCGCGCCGATCGCCGACCTGATCGGCTACTCCTTCGCGCAGCGCCCGGAGGACATCGCCAGACTGCAGGACGAGCTCGCCGCCCGCGGAGCCGCCGGCCTGGGGATGATCGCCAAGATCGAGACCGGCCTGGCTGTCAGGAACCTGCCCGAGCTGATCGTCCAGGGCGCCGGCGCCCAGCCCTTCGGGGTCATGATCGCTCGTGGAGACCTGGCCGTCGAGATCGGCCACCGCCGGATGGCCGAGATCCAGGAGGAGCTGCTCTGGCTCTGCGAGGCGGCTCACACCCCGGTGATCTGGGCGACCCAGGTGCTCGACAATTTCGTCAAGAAGGGGGCCCGCCATCGAGCCGAGATCTCCGACGCGGCGATGGCGGAACGAGCCGAGTGCGTGATGCTGAACAAGGGCCCCTATGCGGAGCAGGGCGTCCGGCTGCTGGATGACCTGCTGGGCCGGATGGAGGGACACCAGTTCAAGAAGACGTCGCGAATGCGGGCGCTCCGATCCTGGTGATGGCCTAACTCGAGGGAAGCGGCGCCTGGCCCGGGTGCGAGGCGTCCTCGAACTCGCGGAACAGGCCGGTCACCACGAAGGCGACCTGCTCGCCGATGTCGACGGCGTTGTCGCCGATCCGCTCGAGGGCACGGGCGACGAGCATCATCGTCATCGCCCACTCGCGGACGTCGACGTCATCGCCGACCTGGACCGCGATCTTGAAGCACTCCTTGTTCAGGTTGTCGATCAGGTCGTCCTGCCTGACGAGGTCGCGCGCCAGCTCGACGTCGCGGCCCTCGAACGCCTTCTTCGCCTGGGAGAGCATCGAGCGGCCCTGCTTGCCCATCAGCACGATCCGGTCGACCATCTCGTCGTGCACCGGGGCATCGTTGCCGGTCAGGGGGATGACCTTGGAGATGTTCACGCACTGATCGCCCATGCGCTCGATCGAGTGCATGACGTGCAGCAGGGCGGAGATCAGCCGCAGGTCGGTCGCGACCGGGGCCTGCGTCGCCAGCAGGGTGAGGATCTCCTGATGGACCTCGAGGTAGCGCCCGTCGATCCGGTCGTCGTCGGCGATCACCAGCTCGGCGAGCTCCATGTCCTGATGCTGGACCGCCTCCATGGTGCGATCCAGCGAGGCGATCACCAGGTCGAGCCCGCCCAGGCAGTTCTTCTCGAGATTGTCGAGATGGTCCTGGTAGTGCAGTCGTGCCTCGGGCATCAGCCGAACCTCCCGCTGACATAGTCCTCGGTCTCTTTCTTGGACGGCGTTGTGAAGATCTTGTCGGTGGCGTCCATCTCGACCAGCCTGCCCGGCCTTCCGGCCGCCTCCAGGTTGAAGAAGGCGGTGACGTCGCTAGTGCGGGCCGCCTGCTGCATGTTGTGAGTGACGATCACGATCGTGTAACGGTTCTTCAGGTCGTCGATCAGATCCTCAACCGCGAGCGTGGCGACCGGATCGAGGGCCGAGCAGGGCTCGTCCATGAGCAGCACCTCGGGCTCGACCGCGATCGCGCGGGCGATGCAGAGCCGCTGCTGCTGGCCGCCGGAGAGGCCGGAGCCCTGCTTGTCGAGTCGGTTCTTGACCTCCTCCCAGAGGTGTGCGCCACGCAGGGACTTCTCGACGATCTCGTCCTTCTCGGACTTCGAGATGCCCCTCCGGTTCAGGGTCAGGCCGGCGGCGGCGTTCTCGTAGATCGACATCGTCGGAAAGGGATTGGGGGCCTGGAAGACCATCCCCACCATCCGGCGAACCTCCACCGGATCGACGTTCGACGCGTAGATGTTCTGGTCGTCAAGCGAGACCTCGCCCTCGACACGGGCGCCGGGGGTGAGCTCGTGCATGCGGTTGAGGGATCGCAGCATCGTCGTCTTGCCACAGCCGGACGAGCCGATCAGGGCCGTCACCTGGTTCGGCTCAATCGTCATCGAGACGTCCTGGACGGCTTGGAAGTCCCCGTAGTAGAGGTTCACGTCCTTGACGTTGAAGCGCTTGGCCACGCGCTCGACCTTATCGGCACCGCGCCTCTTGGCCAGCCTGGCGGTCTTGGCGAGGTCGGTTGCGACCGCCGAGCCCCGCTGGTTGGTGGTCTGGTCGGCTGTCTCGGGCATCTTCCTCCTGTCCCTGGTCACTGGCAGTCTCACTATGGCCTAGCGGAGCTCCGTGCCGAAGCGCCTGTAGATCCAACGGGCGAGCAGGCTGAGGATCATCACGAGCAGGATCAGCGTCATGGCCGCCGCCCAGGCCTTGTCGTAGGAGGCCTGCACGTCGACCCCCGGGTCCTTGTACTCGCTGTAGGCGTAGACGGCGAGGTTCTGCATCCGGCCGCTGAGCGGATTGGTGTTCACCGAGTCGATCACCCCGGTGGTGACCAGCAGCGGCGCGGTCTCGCCGATCACCCGCGCAATCGCGAGCATCACCCCGGTGACGAGCCCGGCGAGCGCAGTCGGGAGCACGATCCGGGTGACCACCTTCCACTTCGGCGTCCCCAGCGCATACGCCGCCTCGCGAAGGTGGTTGGGAACGATCTTCAGGATCTCCTCCGCCGAGCGGATCACGATCGGGATCATCAACACCGTCAACGCGACGGACCCGATGATGCCCAAGCGGATCCCCGGCCCGAGGAAGGCCGCGAACAGCGCATAGGCGAAGAGCCCGGCCACGATCGACGGGATGCCCGTCATCACGTCGACGAAGAAGGTGAGGGCCTTCCGAAGGCGGCCCTTGCCGTACTCGTTCAGGTAGACGGCGGCCATGATCCCGATCGGAACGGAGATCAGGGTGGCGACACCGGTGATCACCAGCGTGCCGACGATCGCGTGCTGCGCGCCGCCACCCGCTCCGATCACTCCCCGGGCAGACTCCGTGAAGAACGAGCCGTCGAAACGGGCCGTCCCCCTCTTGATCACCTCGAACAGCACCGAGAAGAGGGGCGCGACGGCGACGAAGAACGCGGCGACGATCCCGAGCGTGACCAGCCGGTCCATCGCCTGACGTCGGCCCTCGGCGATTCGCGACCAGATGTAGGCGGTCGGCAGGGCGATCACGGCGGTGATCACGAAGAAGAGGACGATGGTCAGGCCCCCGGTCGCGAGCAGGACGGCGAGCGCGATCAGCGCCGACCCGCCGACCACGGCCCGCAGGAACCAGGACGGCAGCGTGCCGCTGCCGACGGTCGGGCCGCCGATGGGGTTCACGCGCTCAGCCGGGTCGAAGGCGGCGGCTGAGTCTTCTCTGGGCGTCCGATCGTTCATCGCGGTCTTCCTATTGGACGTTCGAGCGGGAGATGATGAGCCGGGCAACCATGTTCACGACGAGCGTGATCCCGAATAGGACGAGGCCCGAAGCGATCAGGGCGTTGACGTCGACGCCGGAGGACTCGGGGAACTTGAGGGCGATGTTCGCTGCGATCGGGGTCGGGTTCTCCTGGCTGACCAGGTTGAAGGTGACGATCCCTGAGACGGAGAGGATGATCGTCACGGCCATCGTCTCGCCCAGCGCGCGGCCGAGGCCGAGCATCGAGCCGCTGATCACGGCCGACTTGCCGAAGGGCAGGACCGCCATCCGGATCATCTCCCAGCGGGTGGCGCCCAGCGCGAGGGCGCCCTCCTCCAGCCTCCGCGGCGTCTGTGAGAAGACCTCCCGCGACACGGCGGAGACGACCGGCAGGATCATCACGGCCAGCACGACGCCGGCGGTGAGCATGGTCCGGCCCGTGACCGACGCCGGGCCCTTGAAGAATGGGATGAAGCTGAGGTGAGCGACCAGCCAGTCCAGCACCGGGACGATCGCCGGACCGAGCACGAAGATCCCCCAGAGGCCGTAGACGATGCTGGGGATCGCGGCCAGTAGATCGACGATGTAGGCGAGCGGGTTCGCCAGTCGGCGCGGGGCGATGTGGCTGATGAAGAGCGCGACGGCAACCGCGAGCGGCACCGCGATGACCACTGCGACCGTTGCCGCCAACACGGTGCCGAAGGCGAGCGGGGCGATGTAGTCGATCAGGTTCTTGCCCTCGGGCAGATCCGAAGAGCTCGCGGTGATCGCGGGAATCGAGTCGGCGATCAGGAAGATCGCGACCCCGGCCAGCAGGGCGAGGACGGTGACGGCTGCGATCACTGCCGCGTTCGAGAAGATCCTGTCGCCTGGGCGGCGCTTGCCGCCGGAGGCCGATGCCAGGATCTGGCCCGCCTGGGTGGTCGTATCGGTGTGAGCTTCCATCTATTCCTTTAGGTGGAAAGCGGCCGGGGGCCCCGCGCCTGGCGCGGGACCCCCTCCGCTCCCATTGGATCAGCTGCCGATCGCGTCGATCGCCGGCTGGTCCTCATTCTTGATGCCGGGCGGAATCGGGGCCGAGCCCGCGTTCTCCGCCGCCACCTGCTGACCCTCGTTGCTGATGATGTAGCCGAAGTACGCCTTGACGAGATCGGTGGTGCTCGTGTCGGAGTACTTCGTGCATCCCATCAGGTAGGAGACCAGCAGGATCGGGTAGCTGCTCGGGTCCGTCGGAGTCCGCTGGACCTTGTACGCGAACACGTACGGCGCCTTGGTGAGCTCCGGGTCCTTCTGCGACTGGTCGAAATCGTTGGACGCACCCGTGGCGCTCGGCGCCACATAGGTGTTCCCGACCTTGACCTTGGCGACGCCGAGGTCGCCGGCCTGGCTGTCGTCGGCGTAGCCGATAGTGCCCTCGCCGGCCTTCACGGCCTGGACCAGGCCCGACGTCTGCGCGCCGGACTCGCCGGTCTTGAGCGGCCAGTTGCCATCCGGATCGAACGTCCAGACGCTCGGGGCGGCCTCATGGAGATAGTCCGTGAAGTTGGCCGTGGTCCCCGACTCGTCCGAGCGGTGCACCGGGGTGACCTTCGTGCTGGGCAGGTTCACCCCTGGGTTGTCCGCCTTGATGGCGGGGTCGTCCCAGGTCGTGATCTCGCCCTTGAACATCTTCGCGGTCGTATCCGGGCTGAGCTGCAGGTTGTCGACACCCGGCAGGTTGTAGATGATCGCGAGAGGCGAGATGTAGTTCGGGATCTGGATCAGCTGACCGCCGCCGTCCTTCGTGCACCGGTCGGTTGCCTTGGGCAACTCGTCCGTGTCGAACGGCGAGTCGCTGCCGGCGAACGAGGTCTTGCCGCCGGCGATGAACTGATCGCGGCCGCCGCCGGAACCGATCGGGTCGTAGGAGACGGTCGCGTCCGAGTTCTGATCCTCGAACTTGGCCACCCAGGCCTCCTGGGCAGCCTGCTGGGCGCTGGAACCAGCGCCGGCGAGATCACCCGAGACGCCGGACGAGCTGCCGCTGTCGCTCGAGCCGCATGCGGCCGCGGTGAGCGCCAGGACGGCGGAGGCGGCCAATACGAGCCACCACTTCCTATTCATTGAGTCGCTCCTTTTTCGCATTTCGAAAAGGGACGGCGGCTCACGGGCTCGCCTCCCTCGGATCCTTTAGAGGTGCCGGACCCTGTCAACGGGCCTGGCGCAGCTTGTTACGTTCGTGTGGCGCACTTGTAAAAAGGATGTAAATCGGCGGACTCCCTGGTCATCCCTGCGGGGCGGGCCTCAGGCCTGCGGAGAGAAGCGGTAGCCGATGCCGGTGTGGGTGTGAATGAACCGCCGGCCCGGCAGCGCCCTGCTCAGCTTCGCTCTGAGACGTCCGACGTAGACGTCGACCGAGCGATCGCTCTTCTTGTAGGAGCGGCCCCAGACGGTCTCGTAGAGCTCCTCCCGGGTCATCACCCGCTCGGCGTTGTGGGCGAGCTCGGTGAGGAGCTGCAGCTCCCGCACGGTGAGGATGAGCGGGCGACCGTCGACGAGCGCGGCGTGGTCCGCGGGCCTGATCTCCAGGCGGCCCGCGTAGACCGGGGTCTGGTCGCGGCCGGCCAGGGGGATCGCCGATAGTGCGGTGGCGGCACCGTTCTCGCCTTCCATGGCGTCGGAGCTTCGCCGCTCGCCTCGCTGAAGTAGTTACGGTCGAGTGAACTTCCGGTAAACGGGATGTGAACCCGAGGTGCTGGAGGCGCGCTAGCTGCCCTCGCGCGCGAGCTCGGCCAGTTCGACCGGTTCCTCGAGGGACTCCTCGGCGGGCAGCGGCACGTCGACCGAGGAGGACTCCCCGCTGCTCCCGATCGGCTCCGGATCGAAGCGGTAGCCGATCCCGAAGTGCGTGTGGATGTAGCGCCAGTTGGCCGAGTGCCGCTGGAGCTTCTGGCGAAGCTTCCGGACGAAGACGTCGACCGAGCGGTCGCCGTGGGCCATCGCATAGCCCCAGACCTTCTGGTAGATCTCCTCACGCTCGATCACCTGCCCGTGCGCCTCGGCGAGGAGCTGCATCAGCTCGAACTCGCGGCGCGTCAGGCCGATGCTCTGGCCGCTGACGAACGCCTGGTACTGGTCGGCGCGGATCTCGAGCTCTCCGGAGACCAGCGGCCCGACGTCCTCGCGGGCGGCGGCGCGCTTGCGGCGGCGGACCACGGCCTCGATGCGGGCCATGACCTCCTCGGGATGAGACGGCTTCCCGATCCAGTCGTCGGCGCCGAGACGCAGCCCTCTGACGCGCTGGGCGACGGTCGACTGCGAGGTGCAGACCAGCACGCCGAGGCCGGGGATCGCCCCACAGACCTTCTCGAGGAATTCCCAGCCCTGCGGGCCGAGAACGGAGAGGTCGACCAGCAGGGCGTTCAGCTTCATCGCCACCAGGTCCTCGATGGGCACGCTGCCGGCGAGCACGCGGTGCTCCCAGCCGGCGCCCTCCAGGCGCTTGCCGAGGACGGTGAGGAAGGCGCTGTCGTTATCTAGGACCGCCAGCCGGATGCCTGCTTGGTTGTTCATCGAGCCCCTCTCTTGGGACTGGCCCCCTACCCAAGGGCCCTCGTCCGCTTGATGAGTCGCCGTGGATGATACGGGCGGGGACGGCGCGGGAACTCGCCAACCAAGGGTGGTTCACGGGTTTTTCACAAGCAAATGCCGCATTTATGCGGCGGCGGTGTGTGTGGCCGCCGTGTCTCCGGGGGCGTATCCGGATGTTCACACCGGAGGGGGGCCGGGTGGACAGACTGCCACTCACTTTCGAGATTCCTCTCTCGTCAGCGCGCGCGACCCCTCCCTGCCCCGGGTCGCGCGCTTTTTTTTGGGGCAACCCTGTCGCGCCGGCATCCCCCAGGCGCTGTAATCAGGTCGTGGGTCACGATCACTCGCACGGTCACCTCCACGCCACTGACGCCGACGCCCGTCGCCTGGGCCTTGCCTTCGCGCTGATCGTCGCCTTCATGCTGGCCGAGGTCGTGGCGGGCATCGTCGGGTCCTCGCTGGCGCTGCTCTCCGATGCCGGGCACATGCTCACCGACGCCGTCGCCCTCGGGCTGGCGCTGGCGGCGTTGCGGCTCGCAGAGCGCCCACCGTCCGGCAGCTTCACCTATGGCATGAAGCGCGCGGAGATCCTCTCCGCCCAGGTCAACGGCGTCACCCTCCTGCTACTCGGAGTCCTGATCGTCTACGAGGGCATCCGGCGCCTGATCTCGCCACCGGACACCGAGGGGGCGATCGTCCTGATCGTGGCGCTGGTCGGCATCGTCGTGAACCTGCTCGCCGCGCGCCTGCTCGCGGGAGCGGAGCGGAAGAGCCTGAACGTGGAGGGCGCCTTCCGACACGTGCTCACGGACCTCTTCGCCTTCATCGCGACGGCGATCGCGGGCGCGCTGATCCTGATCTGGGGCTTCGAGCGCGCCGACGGGGTCGCCTCCCTGCTGATCGCCGCGCTGATGCTGTGGGCGTCGTACGGCCTGCTTCGTGACTCGGGCCGGATCTTCATGGAGGCCGCCCCTCGCGGCCTCGATCCGCAGCAGATCGGCAGGACCCTGGCGAGGGAGGACGGTGTGGTCGAGGTCCACGACCTGCACGTCTGGGAGGTGACCTCCGGGATGCCGGCGATCTCGGCCCACCTGATCGTGGGACGGGACGTGGACTGCCACGAGGCGAGATGGCATGCCGCCCGCCTGCTCGCCGACCGCTTCGGGGTCGAGCACTCGACGCTCCAGGTCGAGCACGAGCGCGGCGACGAGCTGCTTCAGATCAATTCCTGAACGAAACGGGTCGCGCCTACGGCGCGCCCTCGCGTCAGGGCCTCGGCCGGTCCCCCCCGGTCTGGAACCAGGCGAAGACGAAGCAACCGAGCGCGACCACCGCGGCTGCGAGGCCGTGCTTGAAGTGGATGTGCGTCGACCCGGACTCGTGCCCCGGGAAGAACGAGGGCAGCGAACCGGCGTCTGTCGTCCAGTAGACGATGGCGATCACCAGGAAGATGACTCCGAGGATGACGGCGGGGACGATCAGTTGGGGTCGCTTGGTCATGGGGTCCTCAGCTGAGCGCGAAGGCGACCGAGAGCACGGCGCCGACGACACAGCAGTAGACGGCGAACGGCGTCAGGCGGTTGGTCTCGAAGAAGCGCAGCAGGAACTTCACCGAGAAGTAGGCGGTGATCCCGGCGGCGATCGCGCCCACCAGCGCCTGGCCGCGCACGTGGTCGCCCTGGTGGCCGAGCAGCTCCGGAAGCTTGAGCAGGCCGGCGGCTCCGATGATCGGGGTCGCGAGGAGGAAGGCGAAGCGGGCTGCCTCCTCGTTGGAGAGCCCTGCGAGCAGGCCCCCGCCCATGCTGGCGCCGGAGCGCGACAGACCCGGGATCAGGGCCAGCGCCTGGGCGGCGCCGATCCCGATGGCGGAGCGGAAGGTGAGGGTGCCGGCGATCACCTCGTCGGAGTGCATCCCCTGCTCGGACCGCACGGGGGCGCGGCGCCGCAGCGCCTCGGCACCGAACAGCAACAGGCCGTTGACGAACAGGAAGATCGCGGCGGTCTGGGTCGAGGCGAAGAGGGTGCGTAGCGGGTGCTCGAGCAGCAGACCGAGCAGGCCTGCGGGAATCGTGCCGACGACGAGCAGCCAGCCGAGCTTCGCGTAGGTGTCGTCCTGGCCGATGTAGCGGTCGCGCAGCGATCGGCCGAGGCCCTTGACGATCTGGACCCAGTCCTTGAGGAAGAAGAAGAGGAGCACGATGGCCGTGGCGCAGTGAGTCGCGACCAGGAAGCTCAGGAAGTAGTCGTCGTCCTGGTGGATGTCCCAGCCGAAGATGCGCGGGAGCACGACGCTGTGCCCGAGGCTCGAGATCGGGAAGAGCTCCGAGACGCCCTGGAGCAGGCCGAGGACGATTGCCTGGAAATAGGAGATCGGGTCCATGCCGGAGGCCCGGCCCCGGGGCCGGGAGGCGAGGCATCCTAGGTGACTGCGCCCCAATTTCGCCTAAGGCGGCCCTTAGAGTCGGGATCGTGCGTTAGATTGCCCGGGATGCCCGCCAAGTTCTCTCGTCGTCTTCTGCCGCCGCTCCTCGCCCTGGTCGCGCTGCTGGTGCTTTCGCCCGCCGCGATGGCCGCCGACGGAGTCGGGACCTACGGCCGCACCGACGACAAGGTCGTCACCTTCTTCGCCTTCGGGCTGATCGCGTTCTTCGCGATCCTGGTGACCGTCCTCTCGCTGATCCAGATTCGCCTCGATAGCCGCAAGCAGAGGCGCACAGAGGACCTCGAACGCCTCGGAAGTCGCTGAGCCCCCGGCGGCATGGGATCCGCAGGGGACGATGGCATCGTCGATCCGCAACCGCACCCTGACACGGGCGGTGCCGGGCAAGGCGGGAGCTTCGATCCCGGCCTCGAGACCGGCTACCTGAGGCGCGCGCCGCGCGACCACGAGCTCGAGCCCGAGCTGGGGGCCGCCCCCTTCGATCCGGGCCCCGGCCGCTACGACGACCGGCGGGCCCGCAAGCAGGCGAAGCGGCGTCAGCGGGACGAACGGCAGGTGCGCGAGCGAGAGAGGAAGCGGTCAGGGGTCGCGTCGGCCGGAACGCGGCTTGCCGACAGCGAATCGCTACCGGACCGGAAGCCCCCGCCGCTCCCCCAGCCGACTGCTCCGGTAGCGCTCGCTATCGGCACCGCGCCGACCGATGCACCCCCTGACCGTTCGCCCCGGCCGCCTGCCGAGGTCGTCCCGCTGCACCGGCGGGAATCCCTCGCTGCCCGGCTCGAGCAGGAACGGATTGAGCGGGAGCATGCCGAGCGCGAGCGGAGGGCGAAGATCGAGATGGAGCGCGCCGAGCGCGAACGTGCCGAGCACGAGCGCCGGGAACGCCGGCGGCGAGAGCGCGTCGAGAAGCTGCGGCGCGAGCGCGAGGCGCTCCGGCCACGCCGACCCGCGCCGGCAACGCAGGCTCCGGCGAAGCCGGCCCGCTCCAAGCCGGCGGCGGCGCGACTCGATCCGGGCGTTCAGGGACCGGTCCGCAAGCGCACCCGGGCCGCCGAGAACCGCAGGCGGGTGTCGGCGAGGCGGAGGGGCCTCTTCTGGCCCACCGCCAAGGCCGGTCTGGCGGTCACCGTGGCCCTGGCGCTGGGCGGGGCGCTGGGCTCCGCCCTCGGTCTACCCGTCCCGGGCCTCGACCAGGGCACGAGCAGCCAGTCCCTCGTCAACAGCGCCTCGCTCTTCGGCATCGACCCGGGCACGCCGACCGGGCTCATCCGCGGTTACGTCTTCCCGCTCCTCGGCCCGCACGACTTCGGCGACAAGATCGCTCGCTTCGGCGCGCCCCGCTACGGCCACGTCCATGAGGGACAGGACATCTTCGGCAAGACAGGGACGCCCGAGGTCGCCGTCCACGACGGCATCGTCGTCGACCGAGGGAAGAACAGCGATCCCGACGACGGCGGCCGCGGCAACTACATTGCGATCTACAGCCCGCCGGACAATCACAGCTTTCTCTACATGCACATGCTGAAGCCGTCCCCCCTCCTCCTTGGCCAGCACGTGCACTCGGGCGAGGTGGTCGGCCAGCTCGGCTGCACCGGCAGCTGCGAGGGGCCCCACCTCCACTTCGAGGTCCGGATCGGCAAGGCGTCGCTCGGCGCCGACACGAAGCCGGTCGATCCGCTGCCGTTCCTGAAGCAGTGGCCGCAGTCCACGCCCGGCTAGGACTAGGATCGCCGCCATGCCCGAGGTCACCTATGAGCGGCGGGGCGCCGCCGGGGTGCTCACCATCGACCGGCCCGAGCGCCGCAACGCGGTCGATCCCAACACGGCCGACCAGCTGCTCGTGGCCTACCGCGAGTTCGAGGGCGACGACGACGCGCGGGTCATGATCCTCACCGGCGCGGGCGACGTGGCCTTCTGCGCCGGGGCCGACCTGAAGTCGGTGGCGGCCGCGATGAACGACCAGGGGATCGCGGAGCAGTGGCTGAAGCCCCGCCCTCACGGTCCCCTCGGCTTCACGCGGATCACCTCGCCGAAGCCGACGATCGCCGCGATCTCCGGCTACGCGCTGGCCGGAGGCCTGGAGCTCGCCCTCTGGTGCGACCTGCGGATCGGCACCGAGACCGCGAAGCTCGGCTTCCCGGAACGCCGCTGGGGCGTTCCCCTGATCGATGGCGGCACCCAGCGACTGCCGCGCATCGTCGGGATGGGCCGCGCCCTGGACTTGATCATCACCGGCCGAATCGTCGAGGCGGATGAGGCCCTGGCGATGGGCCTGCTGACCGAGATGGTGGCGCCGGGCAAGCACCTGGACCGCGCCCTGGAGATGGCCGAGGGCCTGGCGCAGTTCCCGCAGGAAACGATGCTCGCCGACCGGCGCTCGGCGCTTGAGGGATTCGGCCTACCGCTGGAAGAGGGCCTCGCCCGCGAGGCCGAGATCGGCGGCGCGGTCAGCGGCGTCGGAGTCCAGGGAGCCGCCCGCTTCGCCGCCGGCGAGGGACGCGGCGGCGCGGGCGCCGGGGTCTAGAGCCGAACTGCGGCTGGGGAAGAGGGCGCCTCCACAAGGGGGGGCCTGGGTCCGCGTTTGCAGCCTTGGCGGGGCTATGGCACCGGAAAGGCTGCAAACAACGTGCCGGGTGCACGTTCCGCGACGGCTCGCAAGGTTCCGATCACGTGCTCGGGCTCGAAGCGGACCTGAGCATGGGTGAATCTCAGGGCAGCAAAGCCGGCCGCGACGTGAGCTTGGTCGCGGACTCGGTCTCTCGATTGCTGGGTTGGCGTTCGGTGATACCGGAGGCCGTCCGTTTCCACGATCAGCCTCAGCTCGGGCCAGAAGAAATCGACCTTGAAGCCGTTTACTCGCTGGCGAGTGAGCGGCCGCGGCAGCCTTGCGCGCCGGACCAGTCTCAGGAAGCGGCGCTCCAGCTCCGAGTCCGTGAGGGCGAAGGTGCGGCGATCGAGTACGTGCTTGATCGCTCGGGTTCCAGGGCAGCGGCGCCTGCCTTCAGCGGCCGCGCAAAGAGACTCCGGATCGATCAGGTCGAGCCGGTCCGTCTCGTTGATGGCGGCTTCAAGCGCCTCCGGCCCGAGGATTACGCCTAGATCGATCAGTGTCCGGGTGGGAGTGGTGACCGGGATGCCGTCGTGGCGCGTGAGGTCCTCGCTCGGTAGTGAGCGCCGATGGATGCGAATCCCGCGATAGCGGCGATACGTGCGCGACGGGACGGACACCGCGATGAAGGAGGCTCCAGACCGTCGAATCCCCCAGAGGGCGGCTGCAGTGTGATGGCTGAGCACCGCATTCGCACCGCACGCGAGCACGGCGGCCATCCAACGCCCGCGACGGGTGATCTCTGGTCCACCCACGGCGTAGACGCCGCGCCAGATCGAACGAAGCCGGCCACGAGAGATGCGATGCCGTATGGCGTCGTCAGAGAAACCCAGGGCGATGAGCTGGCGACGAGCTATGACGCCGTGCTGGTTGCGCGCGAGCTCCCATGCCCTCCGGCTCATCGTTTGCAGCCTTTCCGGTGCCATAGCGCCGCTAAGGCTGCAAACGATGCGATTAGCCCCGGAGAAGCCCTCTCTTCCCCAGCCGCTTTTGAATTTCGTCCCTACAGCCGGAACGAGGGCAGCAGGCGCTTCTCGGTCTCCCCCGCCACCTCGGCGACGACCTCGACATGGCCCTCCAGCGGCGTGCCGCGAAGCTTCGTGGCGAGCAGGTCGTCGACCTGGAAGATGCCCGCCGAGTTGTTCATCTCGATCTCGATCTTGACCGGGCGCTCCTCGCCGGCCTCGATGTTGACCTTGTCGATCGCCGCCGCCGACAGGGCATGGATCCCGAACTGGCCGCCCTCGACCGGGATCCGCGAGCGGCCCTCAGCCATGTCGAGGGCGTCGGCGACCCGAACCACCCCGGCCTCGACGGTGTAGGGCTCGCCGCGCCGGCGGTGGCCGATGATCGCGTGCAGGATCTCCGCGCTGACCACCGTACGTTCCGGCTCGTCGTAGACCTCGGCGAGCAGCGACTGGAGGCGGTCCTCCACCATGAACAGGCTGTAGGCCTCGTGGTCGGCGCGGTGGATCGACATCCCGACGTCGTGCAGCAGGGCACCGCCCGCCACCACAACCTCCGCGTCGCGGTCGCGCATACCGTGGTCGGTGACCATCGCCGGCTCGATGCCGCCCTTGACCAGCAGTCGGAGCAGGCGCAGGGAGATGTTGAGCACCACCTGCACGTGCACCCAGGAGTGGTCCGACATGCCGAGCCGCTCCGAGGTGATCTGCGCCATGTACCACCAGGCGCGCACGCGCTCGTCCGCGTTGACCGCCTCGAGGAATTTCTCCAGCTTGCGATTGCCCCGGGTCGGCGCGTGCACCTGCGCCTTGGCCACGGCCTCGGAGATCGAACCGGCGCGCACATCGGGGCCCTGTGCTTCCATTTCCGTGATCTTGTCAGGGGACGACTTGGGGGTTTTCATGACCGGACGTCAGCTACGCGGTTTTGGGCTATTTGCGAAGTTTCCGACCGCCGATGTGGTTACCGTGATCTTGCTTCGGCTTAAGGAACTGGGATGACGGTCTGTTCAAACACAGGCATATCCGTTCCTGAGTGCTCGTGCCGGTCGTGCCTCACGGCCCAGATCGAGCGCCACATGCCGTCGTTGCTCGAGGTCGAGGCGACCAGCGCCGCTCCCACCATGGAGATGGCGGCGGTCTCCTCGCTCTCCCGCCTGCGCTTCGGCCGCCGGCTCCGCCGCCTCCGCCGGGCTGCCTAGCTAGCGGCCACCAGGCCGCTCCACTTTGGAGCGGAGGGCGAAGCCCGTAGCGACTTGTGTGGGGCGGCCGCTCGTGGCCGCGACCTGATGTCACGCCTCGGTCGGCGCCTCGCCCACCGAGGAGCCGAGCACGCCCGCGCTGGCGACCACGACCAGCCCGATGCCGACGACGTCGAAGGTGGCGAGTCCCTGCCCGAGTGCGATCAGCCCGATCAGCGCGGCGACCGCCGGCTCCATGCTCATCAGGACGCCGAAGGTGCCGACCGCGATCCGGCGCAGCGCCTCAAGCTCGAGGGAATACGGGATCACCGAGCTCAACACGCCGGTCGCCGCACCAACCGCAGCGGCACCCGGATTGACCAGGTCTCCCCCGGCCGCGGTCGCGCCCGGAACCACCATCAGGATCGCCGCCACCCCCATCGCAATGGCCAGGCCGCGGCCGCCGGGAAAGAGGCGCCCGACCCGAGCGCTGAGCAGGATGTAGGCGGCCCAGAACCCGCCGGCCAGCAGAGCAAAGCCGATTCCCGCCGCGCTGGCCGACCCCGAGGGCCGCGTCAGGAGCAGAACGCCGACGGCAGCGCACGCAACCCAGACGAGGTCGAGCCGGCGCCGGGAGCCGAACAAGCCGACGAGGAGCGGGCCGACGAACTCGAAGGTCACGGCGATCCCGAGCGGAATCCGATCGAGAGCCTCGTAGAAGCAGAGGTTCATTCCGGCGAGCGTCACGCCGAAGGCGACGGCGAGGACGAGGCCGTTCCGCCCGGCCTCCATCGGCTGGGGCCGCCAGATTGCGAGCAGCACGATCGCGGCGAAGAACAGCCGGTAGAGCACAGCGCCGGCCGGCCCGACCTGATCGAACAGCGTGGTCGCGGCCGCCGAGCCGAGCTGGACCGACACCACTGCGCCGATGACCATTGCCGGCGCCGCAATCGGGCTCCGGCGGGCCGCTGCGGTTTCGGAGCTAATCGCCCATCACCTTGATCACGAGCCGCTTCGAGCGGCGGCCGTCGAACTCGCAATAGAAGACCGCCTGCCACGGCCCGAGGTCGAGCTTCCCATCGGTGATCGGGAGGACCACCTGGTGGTGCACCAGCAGGTTCTTCAGGTGGGCGTCCCCGTTGTCCTCCCCGCCACGGTGGTGGCGGTAGTCACCGGGGTCGGGCAGCAGCTGACGGGCGACGTCGTTTGCCGGCGCCTTCCAGCTGGGCGGCGCGATCTTGTCGAGCCATTCGAGTGTGTCCTCCTGGAGACCGGGCTCGTCGTCATTCACCCAGACGGCCGCGGTGATGTGCATCGCCGAGACGAGCACCATCCCCTCAGACACACCGGAGTCGTCGACCGCGCCCTGCACGTTCTCCGTGATCCGGACGAACTCGCGCCGCTCGTCGGTGTTGAAAGTCATGTACTCCGTATGCGAGACCAAGTCGCCTCCTTCTGATGTTTCGGGGATCATGCCCCTCATGGCGGGTCTGCTCTCGCTGGAGCGCCGAGAGGACGTTGCGGTGGTGACGCTGCAGCGACCCGAAAAGCGGAACGCCCTCTCAATCGACCTGCGGGTGGAGCTCGCGGAGTGCTTCGCATCGCTCGGCGACGACCCCGATGTCGGTGCGGTGGTGCTGACCGGCGCGCCCCCCGCCTTCTGCTCGGGAATGGACACGACGCAGTTCGGGGGCGACCGCGAGAACCGGGAGCGCCTGGTGGAGACGAGCATCGCCTGCTTTCGCGCTGTCGCCAACTGCGGCAGGCCGGTGGTCGCCGCCGTCAACGGCGCCGCGCTCGCCGGCGGCTTCGCGCTCGCCCTGCTCTGCGACCTCCGCCTGGCGGCCGAGGCCGCCAGCTTCGGATTCCCGGAGCTGCCCCGGGGGATCCCGCCCAGCTACGCCGCGGCGCGCGCCGCCCTCCCGGCGCCGGTGGCCGCGGAGCTCACGCTGACCGGCAGGCTGCTCGACGCCGATGGCGCCCTCCGAATGGGAATCGTGGGCGCCGTGCACCCGGACGACGAGCTCATGCCGCGGGCGATCGAGCTGGCCGGGCGCATCGCCTCCGGCCCGCGCCAGGCGATCGCCGAGACGAAGCGGCGCATCCTGCTCGACCGGGACCGCACGATCGGCCACCTCTTCGAGGAGGAGGAGCGGCTGCTGCGCGAGGCGCTGCTCGGCGACGGTCCCGACGAGGCCGCGTAGGGCTGTGGAGCGCCTGCGCCTGATCCGTCACTCGTTCCCCGACCGGCCGGAGCTGAGCACGGCGGTCTCGCGGACGATTCTGCAGCGCGTTGCCGCCGGAGAGCTGCCGCCCACGATCCGGATCCATCGGCCCGGCAGTGAGGTCGCCTTCGGGCGCCAGGACCTCGCCAGCCCGCGGTTCGAAGCGGCGGCCGAGGCCGCGCGGGCGGCGGGCTTCGCCGCGGTCGAGCGCCTCGCGGGCGGCCGCGCCGCGGTCTTCCACAGCGGCACGATCGCGATCGCCCGGGCAAACGCCGACCCGCAGCCTCCCAAGCGCACCTACGCTCGCTTCGAGGAGATGGCCGGGTTGATCGCCGGCGCGCTGCGGGGCCTCGGCGTCGACGCCCGCGTCGGAGAGGTGCCCGGCGAGTACTGCCCCGGCGCCTACAGCGTCAACGCGCGCGGGGCGGTCAAGCTCTCGGGCATCGGCCAGCGCATGATCCGCGGCGGCGCCCACATGGGCGGGGTGGTCGTCGCATCCGGTGGCCGCGAGGTGGCGCGAGCTCTCGTGCCGGTCTACGAGGCACTCGAGCTGGATTGGGATCCCGCCACCTCCGGAGACGTCTCGGCGGAGCTGGACCGAGAGGTCGACCCGGGCGAAATCGAGGAGGCGTTGATCGCGGAGCTCGGCCACAGCTACGAGCTGGTCGACGCGGAGCTCGACGACGAAACCATGCGGCGTGCTGACGAGAGTCTGGAGCCGGTGACAGACTCCGGACCTTGAAGCTGCTCGCCTTCAGCGACCTTCACCGTGACCTCGACCAGGCCGGGCGGCTGGTGGAGCGATCCTCGGACGCCGACGTCGTGATCGCCGCCGGGGACTTCGCCTCGGTCCACGAGGGCCTCGAGGAGACGATCGATGCGCTGAAGCCGATCTCCGTGCCCACCGTCCTGGTCCCCGGCAACAACGAGACCGAGGAAGCGCTGCGCGCCGCCTGCGAGGGATGGGATGCGGCGACCGTCCTCCATGGCCAGTCGACGGAGATCGATGGCACGCGGTTCTTCGGCCTCGGAGCCGGGATCCCGATCACGCCGTGGGACTGGAGCTTCGACCTCGACGAGGACGAGGCCGCGCAGAAGCTGGCCGAATGCCCCGAGGACGCGGTGCTGGTCGTGCACTCCCCGCCGAAGGGGCACTGCGACCAGTCGGGCGCCGGAGACCACCTCGGCAGCCAGGCGATCCTGGATGCGATCGAAGCCAAGCGCCCGCGATTCGCGGTCTGCGGGCACATCCACGAGTCATGGGGCGCTGAGAGCGAGATCGGGCCGACACGCGTGATGAACCTCGGGCCGGCCGGGACCCCAATAGAGTTGGACTCGTGAACGACTGGGATGAAGCCCCGCGGGGTCGCGACGAGTGGCGCGTGGAGGTGGCGCTCGACGAGGAGCACAACGGCGCCACCCTGA
Organism: uncultured Solirubrobacterales bacterium; assembly: GCA_963774305.1. Taxonomy (GTDB): domain Bacteria; phylum Actinomycetota; class Thermoleophilia; order Solirubrobacterales; family 70-9; genus DASUPK01. The sequence goes on from CAVZEM010000011.1 coordinate 211,147, forward strand.
GCGACGCCCTCCACCACCTGCAGCTCGACAACGAGGCGCGGAAGCTGCTCGGCGGCAGCGTGGTCGTTACGCGCGACGGCCGCTTCGTCTTGATCTACGCCTGGCATGAGGAGAGTGCCCAGGAGGCCGAGCACCTGGTCAAGAACCTGATGCAGGACGAGAAGCTCGCCGGGCAGGTCCGCCTGATGCGCTGGCACCCGGTGGCCGAGGAGTGGAAGGACGCCTCAGAGCCGCTCCCCGACGACGAGGCGGCGCGAGCCCAGGAGATGCACGAGGCGGAACAGGAGGGATCCGCGGAGGCGAAGCGCTACGGCGAATTCCCGTGGGAGGTCGTCATCGACCTTCCCCATATCCGCGACGGCCAGGCCCTCGCGAAGAAGCTGCGCGACGAGGGCCTGCCCGTGAAGCGCCACTTCCGCTACCTGCTGGTCGGCGCCCCGAGTGAGGACAAGGCCGTCGAGCTCGGCGAGCGCCTCGAGGGCGAGGCCCCCAAGGGCGCCCGAATTGGGATCCGCGGCAACCCGGACGACATGCCCCTCCCCGCCTTCGTCAACCTGAGCGCGCTCAAGCCCGGGTTCCTGCGCGACCTCGGCCTCTAGCCGGGCTGTGCCCCGGACCTACGACCGCGACAGCGTCGAGTTCAGCCGGACCCTGGCGTTCACGGACGGCCTCTTCGCCATCGCGATGACCCTGCTGGTCGTGGACCTCGCCGTGCCGGTGCTCCACGACACCGACAGCGTCCACGAGCTGGCCGACGCGCTCGGCGACGACACGGCCACCTTCATCAGCTTCTTCATCAGCTTCGCGGTGATCGGGCGGTACTGGCTGGCCCACCACACCTTCATCTCCCAGCTGGCGCGCATGGATCGGGGGCTGATCGCGCTGAACCTCGTCTACCTCGCGTTCATCGCGTTCCTGCCGTTCCCGACGGCGCTGCTCGGCAAGTACTTCGAGAACCCCCTGTCGATCGCCGTCTATGCGGTCAACGTCGCGGCGGTCAGCGGCATGGAGGTCGTCCTCTTCAGCCGCGCCCAGGCCCGCGGGCTGCTTCAGAAGAAGCTGCCCCAGGACGTCTACCGGTACGGCGTCAGCATGTCCCTGTCACCCGTCCTCTTCTTCCTGCTCTCGATTCCGATCGCCTTCGTCTCGACGACGCTCGCGGTCTGCTTCTGGTTCCTCGGGATCCCGTTGGCGGCGGTGGCCGAGCGCTGGAAGCCCGAAGGCGCAGACGAGCTCCTGCGGGGCTAGAGATGCGAGGCTGCCCGTCAGGGCAACCCGTTCAGGGCTGGCCGACGATCCGGTTCCGCCCGGCCTCCTTCGCGGAGTAGAGCGCGGTGTCCGCCCTCGCGGTCAGGGACTCCGCGCTCTCCGACCCGTCCCAGCGGCAGACTCCGGCCGAACATGTCTGGCCTTCCGACAGGCACCCGCGGAGGCGCTCCAGCATCTGCTGGGCGTGTTCGAGGTTCGTCCCCGGCAGGGCGACGGCGAACTCCTCTCCGCCGTAGCGGGCGATGATGTCCCCGGCGCGCAGCGTCTGCATCCACGCCGCGGCCATCTGCTTGAGGAAGCGGTCGCCCGCCTGGTGGCCATGCGTGTCGTTGTAGAGCTTGAACCTGTCCAGGTCGAGGATCGCGACGCAGAGCGCGCCGCCCTCCCGGTCTGCCCGGGAGAGCTCCCGCCCGAGCTCCTCGTCCCAGGCTCGGCGGTTGAGCAGGCCGGTGAGGTCATCCGTCCGAGCCGCGACCTCGAGGCGGCCGAGCAGCTCGCCGCGGTCGATGGCGATCGCCGCCTCGAGAGCGAGCAGCCTGACCGCGCGCCGTGGCTCGCCGCCGAGCTGCTCGAGCGGCTCGCGCCAGTAGACCGCCAGCACTCCGACCGCCGTGCTCTGGTTGCGGAGGATCGGCTGCCAGAGCGCCGCGCCGGCCTCGAAGCCCGGTGAGAGCTCCTGGGCCGACTTGCCACCGCGCAGCGCTGCGAAGCGGTCGGTCGCCGACGTGAAGGCCTGGATCGCACCCGAGCTCGGGGTGACGAACGGGATCGAGGCGCCCTCGGCATCGGCGCCCGCGACCGCGGTCGCCTTCAGAGCGTCGCCGGTGTGATTCGGCCGCCAGAGCACCGCCGCGGATGCGTGCGCCGTCCGGACGGCCGCCGAGCAGATCGCCCAGCCCACCACTCGGGGGTCGCTCTGGGTCGCGAGCTGGCGGGCCACCTCGCCGACGGCCTCGAGGTTCGCGGCGCGCCTGGCGGAGGCGTCCATCTCGTTGCGGAGCCGTCCCGCCAGCGCGTCGACCAGCAGCCCGGCCACCAGGATGCTGCCGACGGTCACGACCCAGCGCGCGACCGGCGTCGGGCCCTCGATCTCGGTGAGCACCCAGCCGTAGGCGGCGCCGACGGCCGCCATCTGGATGAGGCCCCAGCGGAGGCCGAAGAAGAAGAACGCGTAGACCCCGATCCAGAGGTACCAGATCGTGTAGTAGCCGCTCGGGTCATGGCCGTAGTAGACGGCGCGGGTGACGACGGCGGTTCCGGCGAGCACGATGAACGGCAGCGACCAGCCCGGCAGCCGGTTGCGGAGGAGAAGCAGCACGACGCCCGCGACATATGCCAGGACGACGTTGCTCCACAGCCCGGGGGCGTCGTACGAGCTCGGATGGGGCAGCAGCAGCGAGAGCCCGCCGATCGTCGCCCCGGCAAGGAACAGCGCGCCGAGGACGGTGGCCATGGTGCGCGACTGATGAAACTCACGGCCGGCGATCCCGCTTTTCAGAGCCCCTTCGCCAGTTTCACTATCCGACTATCGCCATTCTCCCCAAGGCGGATCATCCGTAATTTCTGCCGAATTCCAGCCGGTCTACCCTGAACTCATGAGCGAAAGCGGATCGATCGACCCCGGCACCTCGATGGGCGCCGTGCGCCTGACCGTCAATGACCTGGACAGCGTCCGCGACTTCTACCGAGACGCGATCGGCCTCACTGAGCTCGATCCCGAGGACGGGATCATTCGCCTCGGAACGAACGGCGACTCCGGCCCTTCCATCGTCGAGCTGGTCGGCAACCCGGACGCCCCGCACCGCCCCAGTGGCACAAGCGGCCTCTTTCATCTGGCGATCCTCGTGCCGAGCCGCGCGGATCTCGCCCGCTCCCTGCAGCGCGTAGCCGAGGCCGGCTGGCGCCTGAGCGGCGCCTCCGATCACCTGGTCAGCGAGGCCCTCTATCTGAGCGATCCCGAGGGCAACGGCATCGAGCTCTACCGCGACCGCCCCCGGGAGGAGTGGCCGGTCCGTGACGGCGTCCTGCAGATGGACACGCTTCCGCTCGACCTCGACGGAGTGCTGGGCGAGCTCCGCCGCGAGGACGCCGACGCTGCCATGCCTGCCGGTACGCGCATCGGGCACGTTCACCTCAACGTCGGCGACCTGACAGCGGCCGAGAGCTTCTACTCCGGCGCGCTGGGCTTCGACGTCACGGTCCGCGGCTATCCGGGCGCGCTCTTCGTCTCCGCCGGCGGCTACCACCATCACCTCGGCCTCAACACCTGGACCGGAGAGGGTGCCCCTGCCCCACCCAGGGGCAGTCGTGGGCTGCGTCAGTTTGAGATCAAACTGCCGGCAGCAGAACAGGTGGCTGCCGAGGAGGAGCGCCTGCGCGAGGCAGGCTTCGAGCCCCAGCGCGAGGGCAATCGGGTGCGAGCGACTGACCCTGCCGGCAATCCGGTCGTCCTCACAGCCGGATCCCGACCGACAACCGGAGTCTGAAAGCAGACGCCAACCTGGGGTTCACTGGGAGCGCCTATGCGCTTTCGGCATCACGTATTCACCAGGTGAATGCGCGATTCATCAGGTGGATCAGCCATCCCGAAAACGCATAGGTGTCGGCCAAACGGCTCGTTCCGGGCGCTACTGTGGAGCGGGGGTCGCGGTACTCTGGCCGACCTCGATCAGGTGGCCGTCCGGGTCGCGCATGTAGCAGCGGACCTCCGCCCCGCGATCCTGCGGCGGGGTGAGGAATTCGGCGCCCTTCGAGCCCCACTCCTCGTAGCACTGCTGGATGTCGGCCACCCGGATGTTGAGGAAGGCGCTGACGCGGTTGGGATCGCTCGGTGCCTCGAGCACGACCTCGGGCTTGTCCTCGGTCGGGCCGCCGCCGACGTTGATGATCACCCAGCCGTTGGCGAGCTGGACAATGGTCGGCTCGCCCTCCATCACGACCTCGCCGCCGAGAACGTCCGTATAGAACGCCGCCGAGCGCGGCACGTCGGCGCTGACGATGAAGTGCGTCAGCACGATTCCTTCACTCGGCGCCGGGAACTCGGCCATGCGTGCCCCAGCCTAGCCCCTCCTACCTCGTGTCGAACCGCGTATTGCGATTTTTATACGCGCGGACAATGCCCGAACCCTGCGTGGGCCTCTAATCTCCGCCCTCGTTCCGTGTGACCAACCTCGGCGCGCCCGCAGGCGCGCCGCGCCTGCGAGGAGGCTGCCCCGACGATGTTGAAGACGACCCGCTCCCAGAACGTCACTTCCGCCACTTGGAGCCCGAACGGCGACGCCCTCGGGACCGTCGACCTGACCAAGGCCGACAACAATCCGTTCGGCATCAACGTCTTCTCGCCGGCCGTGCAGAAGGACGTGCTGCCCAAGGACGTCTACGAGAAGCTCCAGGCAACCCTCGAGCACGGTGAAGCTCTCGACATCTCGCTGGCCGACGCCGTCGCCGATGCGATGAAGGAGTGGGCCCTCGAGCGCGGCGCGACCCACTTCACGCACGTCTTCCAGCCGCTGACGGGCTTGACAGCGGAGAAGCACGATTCGTTCTTCGAGCCCAACCGCGAGGGCAAGTGGATCGCCAAGTTCAGCGGCAAGGAGCTGACCCAGGGCGAGCCGGACGCGTCCTCGTTCCCCACCGGCGGCATCCGCGAGACCTTCGAGGCGCGCGGCTACACCGCCTGGGATCCGACCAGCCCGGCGTTCATCCTCGAGAACCCGAACGGCGCGCTGCTCTGCATCCCGACAGCCTTCGTCTCCTGGACGGGCGAGGCGCTCGACGCCAAGACCCCGCTGTTGCGCTCGATGGACGCGCTGTCGAAGTCGGCGATCCGCGCGCTTGAGCTGCTCGGCGACGGCGACACGAAGCGGGTCTTCACCACCGTGGGACCCGAGCAGGAGTACTTCCTGATCGACGAGAACTACTTCTACACCCGTCAGGACCTGGTGCTCACCGGCCGGACCATGTTCGGCGCCAAGCCGGCCAAGGGCCACGAGCTGGACGATCACTACTTCGGCGTGATCCCCGAGCGCGTGCTCGCCTGCATCATGGACTTCGAGAACGAGCTGGCGAAGCTGGGCGTCCCGATCAAGACCCGCCACAACGAGGTCGCCCCGGCGCAGCACGAGATCGCCCCGATCTTCGAGAACTCGAACGTCGGCTCCGACCACCAGCAGCTGACCATGCAGATCATGCAGAAGGTCGCCCGCAAGTACGGCCTGGTCTGCCTGCTGCACGAGAAGCCCTTCGCCGGCGTCAACGGCTCGGGCAAGCACAACAACTGGTCGATGGGCACGGACACCGGCTCCAACCTGCTCGAGCCTGGCGACACCCCCGCGGACAACATCAATTTCCTGTTCTTCTGCGCCGCGGTCATCCAGGCGGTCAACAAGCATCAGGGGCTGCTGCGAGCGTCCGTCGCCGGCATCGGCCAGGACCACCGCCTGGGCGCGAACGAGGCGCCCCCGGCGATCATCTCGATCTTCCTCGGCGCCGAGCTGACGAAGGTCTTCGAGGCGATCTCCTCGGGCAGCGGCGACCCGCACACCCCCGGCTCGTTCCTCGAGCTGGGCGCCGAGGTCCTGCCCCCGCTGCCGATGCACGGCGGCGACCGCAACCGGACCTCGCCATTCGCCTTCACCGGCAACAAGTTCGAGTTCCGCGCTCTCGGGTCGAGCCAGTCGCTGGCCTTCCCGAACACGGTCCTCAACACCATCGTCGCGGAGGCCATCGACGACCTCTCCGACAAGCTCGAGGCCAAGGGCACGGGCGATCTGCCGGCCGCCGTCACCGCGGTGGTCAAGGAGGCCTACGACGCCAACAAGCAGATCGTCTTCGATGGCGACAACTACGACGAGGCCTGGCACAAGGAGGCCGAGGAGGTCCGCGGCCTGAAGAACCTGCGCACCACCCCGGACGCTCTGCCCGAGGTGCTCGCCGAGCCGACCGTCGAGATGATGGGCAAGTACGCGGTGCTCGACAAGCGCGAGCTCGAGTCCCGCTACGAGGTCTGGCTGGAGCAGTACATCATCCGCGCCAACATCGAGGCCGAGACGGCCGACACGATGGCCCGGACGATGATCCTGCCGGCCGCCCTCCGCTACCTGGCGCTCGGCGACGACGCCGGCATCGGCGCGGTCACCGAGGAGGCGACTCCACTGGTCGACGAACTGGTCGCGCGGATCAAGGAGCTCGATGAGGCCAACCAGTACCCCGAGGGTCTCGAGGGCATGGACCTCGCCATCCACGCCCGCGACAAGCAGATCGCCGGCATGGAGAAGATGCGCGAGGCGGCGGACAAGCTGGAGAAGATCGTCCCCGACGACCTCTGGCCACTGCCGAAGTACGCCGAGATGCTCTTCATCCGCTAGTCGTCCATGTCGTGGACATAGGCATCTCCCGGGCGTATGCTCGGCGAGATGCGTCGCATGGCGAAGGGATTCGCGGTGACGTGGCTCGGGGTCTTGCTTCTTCCCGCAAGCGGCTCCGCGGCGGTCATGGTGGGCAGTCCGCTCACGGATGCCCACAGCGGGGTGGTCAGCACAGGCGCTGATGCCGTCTACGTGAACACGGCTCTCCCGGGTGCCGCGTTCCCGTCTGGGTCGCCCGTGAACGGGACAGTCATCCGGTGGCGCCTTCGCGGAGTGAGCCCGTCGGGAATGACCAACACGTTCACGTTCAGGGTGCTGCGCCCGGCGGGAGGCGGGACGTTCACCGGCGCGGGCACCAGCGCTCCCCAGACGTTGTTCAACGGCTTCGACGATCTGACCCGCACGTTCGACACCTCGCTGCCGATCCATGTCGGCGATCAGATCGGCCTCGGCGCGACAAACGGCGCCGGAACCCCGACCTCCGGGGTGGCGGGCGACAGCTTCGAGAACTTCACTGACTTCGCAGACGGTGGTCCGTCCGGCTCTCCGCTCGCGACCTTCCCGAACTCAGAGGTGCTGTTCAACGCCGACGTGGAACCCACGAACGCTTTTTCGCTCTCCGCATCCCAGCCGAACAAGAAACGGGGCACAGCGACGCTCACCGCAACGTTGCCAAACCGCGGGATGCTCCAGGTTCAGGGAGCCCTGGTGAATCCCCAGACACTGACGGCCTCTCAGGGAGCGCACACTCTGACTCTGGTCCCCACCAAGGCGACCGGGAAGCGACTGAGAAAGAAAGGCAAGGCTTCGGGCCAGGTCGACTTCACCTTCGCTCCCGACTTCGGAACGACGTCAGCGCAGAGCCTGGCCGTGCCCCTGAAGCTGAAGCGGAAGAAGAAGCACTAGCTAGACTCTCCAGAACTCGGCGATCTGCGCTGTGCAGGCTCTTTCCCTTGCGGTCCGGGACGCGGATCTCGACCATCGTCAGCGCGCGTTCGTCGTCGACTGCGACCACCTGGGTTATCTCGGCGCTTCCCCCGGCTTCCTGCAGATCCGGAACGCGCGCCATGTACGCCTCACGATCGTTGACCGTGTCGACGCCGGCGTCCGCGTTCGTGACGTAGGCGACCACATCCTCCGCCAGCAACGATGCGGCGGCTTCGCGATCGCCGTCTGCGTAGGCCTGGAAGAAGGTCCGAGAGACCTCGGCGGGGTCTGACGCGGTCACGTTCGCACCCTATTCGCCCACGAACCCGGAGCCGGACAGCGCGGGCCTCAGACACTCCGCTCAATCAAATGTCCAATCGCCACCTGGGTCTCAATAGTCGGTAGCCGTTACCGATTACTTGGTTGCATGGACGCACAAGCGGATCGCCTGCGGGCGATCATCAAGACACAGAGCGAGATCGTGGCTGCGGACCTGGATTCCGGCGAGGTCATGAGGCTGGTGGCCCAGCGCGCCCAGGAGCTCACGAACGCGAGCGCCGGCGTGATCGAGGTCCCTGACCGGGAGGAGATGGTCTACACGGTCACCACCGGCGATGCGACCCCTTATCTCGGAATCCGGCTCGACCGCGACAGCAGTCTCTCCGGCCTGGCCCTGGACCTCGATCAGGTGCTCCACTGCAATGACACCGAGGTGGACCCGCGAATCGACCGCGCCGCCTCGCGTCGGGTGAACGCCCGCTCGATGATCGCGGTGCCCCTGCGGCATGGTGGCGAGGCCGTCGGGGTGCTCAAGGTCTACTCGTCGGATGCCAACGCCTTCGGGCCGGAGCACGTCGAAACGCTCCAGCTGCTCACCGAGTCGATCTCCGCCCAGATGGCGCATGCCTCCCTGTTCGAGGTCAAGGAGAAGGAGAGCAGAACGGACGCGCTCACGGGTCTGTTCAACCGCCGCGCATATGAGGAGCGGCTGGCGATCGAGGCCGCGAGGAGCGCTCGCTACGGGCATCCGCTGGCGCTCGGTCTCTTCGACCTCGACGGGTTCAAGGGCGTCAACGACCAGCTCGGCCACCCCGCCGGCGACAAGGTGCTCCAGGGAGTTGCCAGGGCGATCGATTCGTCCCGGCTGACCGACGACGCGTTCCGGATCGGCGGCGACGAGTTCGCACTGCTGATGCCGGAGACCAAGCTCGAGGGCGCGAAGATCGCGGCGGAGCGGGTTGTCAAGGCGATCGAGGCAGCGCATCTCGGCGACCGGGCAGTTACAGCGTGCTTCGGGGTCGCCTCGCTGTCCAGCGGCGACGGACTCGCGTTGCACGACGTCGCCGATCGCTCCCTCCTGGCAGCGAAGCACCGCTCGCCGTCCAGGACCCGGACTGTGCCCAGGTTCGCTCGCTGAATAGTCTCCGGCAATCGACTTCCAGGTCCGCAAAGACGATCTGCACGAAACCCGCTTCGCCGACAGCGAGGCGCCGGAACTCGAATCGGGTCAGGTGCTGCTCGGGGTGGACTCCTTCGGCCTCACCACCAACAACATCACCTATGCGGTGATGGGCGAGGCGATGAACTACTGGGACTTCTTCCCGGCGGAGGACGGCTGGGCCCGGATGCCGGTCTGGGGCTTCGCCGACGTGGTGGCGAGCGAGGCCGAGGGCGTGCCCGAGGGCACGAGGATCTTCGGCTACCTACCCCCCGCCTCCCACCTCGTCGTCCAGCCGGATCGCTCCGACCCGGCCGACTTCGTCGACACCAGCCCGCACCGAGCAAACCTGCCCGCCGCCTACAACCGCTACATCCGCATCGCGGGACTGCCGTTCTATGAGGAGAAGAACGAGGACCAGCAGATGCTGCTCTGGCCGCTCTACTTCACCTCTTTTCTGATCGACGACTTCCTAGATGACGAGGGCATGTTCGACGCGAAGACAGCGGTGCTCTCGAGCGCCTCCAGCCGGACCTCCTCCGCCCTCGCATACCTGCTCGACAGGCGCGACGGCATCGAGGTGATCGGCCTGACCTCCCCACGGAACGTCGAGTTCACCGAGTCGCTCGGCGTCTACGACAGGGTGGTGCCGTACGAGGAGATCGAATCGCTCGAGCGGGAGCCGGCGGTCTACGTGGACATGTCGGGCGACGCCAAGGTCCGCAGCGCCGTCCACGGCCACTACGGCGACGAGCTCAAGCACTCCTCCGCCGTCGGCATCACCCATCGAGAGGACCTGGGCGGCGGCTCCGAGCTTGCCGGTCCGAATCCCGTCTTCTTCTTCGCCCCCGACCGGCTGCGCAAGCGCACCGAGGATTGGGGACCGGACGGCATCAACGAGCGGCTCGCCGAGTCCTGGACGCCGTACGTCGAGTGGACGCGCGACTGGCTCCAGGTCGAGCACGGGTCTGGCCCAGAGGACGTCGAGCGGATCTATCGCGAGCTGCTCGACGGGAAGTCCGACCCTGCGGTCGGGTACGCACTGGCGCCCGGCGACTGAGCGCAAGTCAGGTGCCCTGGCGCCGGGTCACCTCCGGTGCTTCTTCTTCTTGCAGCCCTTCTTCTTGGCCGGGAACGCGCTGCGCTGCTTCCTCTTCCTCTTCTTCTTCTTGCACTTCTTTGCGGTTGTGTGAGAGGGCGAGGTCGGGACCAGCTCGTAGGCGCCGACGTCGCAGGCGGAGCCCTGCGGTCGAGCGATCCCCCGCTGGTCGGTCGACACCGCGCAGCTCCCGGCCGGCAGGGCGTTAATCGCCGGGCTGCCGGGATTGAGCGCCATCGTGGCGGTCAGGCCGCCGTTGGCCGCGAGCGGCGCCAGCAGCGGATTCCCAGTTGCCCCCGGGCAGCCGGTGGCGGCCGGGAAGCTGAGGTCGTTCGTGCCACCGGGGGCGGGGGCGCCGCAATTGGCCCCGCTGTCCGAAGCCGAGGCGGCGGCGAAGTTGTTCGCAACGATCGAGGTGTTCAGGATCCGGGAGGAACCGCTGTGAACGCCGCCGCCGGTCCCGTTTGCTCCGCTTGGGCTTCCTCCGAGGCCCGCGTTGTTCGCTGCGAGCGTCGAGAAGTCGACCGACCAGATTCCGTCGATGCCGCCGCCATTCCCACCGGCGCCACCGACGTTGCCCCCGAACACACTCGCTCCCCCCGGCCCTCCGGGACCTGCACTGTTCGCATTGAAGGTCGAGTTGTTGATGGCGCTGTTGAGAACCGAGACGCCCCCGCCACTGCCGCCGACCCCACCCGCTCCCCCACCGCCCAGGCTGCTCCCGCCTCCTCCACCGCCGCCGGCACCCGCGACGTTGCCGCTGAAGGTGGAGCCCCGGATCAGCATGATCGGTGTGATGGGCCCCTGGAAGACGGCGCCGCCCGAGCCGCCCTGGCCTCCGGCCCCCCCGTTGGCACCCGTGCCGCCTCCGCCTCCTCCCCCGCCGGCTCCCCCGGAAGCGGCGTGATTGTTGGCGAAGCTGGTGTTGGTGATCTGGGCCCCGTAGTACGTGGAGATGGCACCTCCTACGCCGCCGGCGCCGCCCTGCCCGCCTGGGCCGCCCGGAAAGCCCCCCGCACCGTTCCCGCCCGGCCCGCCGGCGCCGCCCACGCCGGCAGAGTTGCCGTGGAATGTCGAGTTGCTCACGGTCAGGCCGCCACCGCCCGCGGCGATGATCGCGCCGCCCTGGCCACCGTTGCCGCCGAACCCTCCGGTGCCCCCGACTCCCGTACCGGATGCATTCGTGCCCGCCACCCCGGGCGCGCCGTTTCCGGCCACGTTGCCCGCGAACTCGACCTGGTCGATCACCAGGGACCCGATTGCGAGCTCAATCGCGCCGCCGCTCGCGCCACCGGAGCCGGGCGCCGTGCCACTCTTCGCGTGTCCGCCGGTGATCGTCAAGCTCCTGATCGTGACCGTCTTGGACCCGGCGCTCTGGTTGATACTGAAGACCCGATCGGTCGAGGAACCCGTGATCGTCGTCTGGCCCATCCCCTGGCCACCAAGGGTTATGTCCTGCGTGATGTTGATCGAAGTACCTGAGCTCAGGACCGGATTCACGCCCGGATCGATCGTGATGTGGTCGCCCGCGCCGGCGTTCGCGATCTCGTAGCGGAGCGTACCCGGGGTCATCGTGTCGGCGGACGACGTCACGTCCGCCGCCCACGCCTGCGCGGTGAATACCGACCCCGCTGCGCCCAGCGCGATCGCAAATCCGATGGTTCTCCGAAGTCTCCTCAAGCTGCCCCGGGTTCTGCCCTTGCCCCGCTGCGACTCTATCCGCTCGAACCTCGAGGCGCCACTCGTCGAGTTCGAGCAATTACCCTCGCGTTGGTGCCGTTCCTGATCCTGCTCGTGCTGGCCCTGGTGGGCGGGGAGCAGGCCTTGCCGCGCCGCCGAGCGCTTCAGGACATCGAACGGGGCGGCGGCTTGCCGGCTCCGGGCAGTCGGCACGACCGCGATCGCCCGGTTGGACAGCGCACCTCGGCCCTACCAGCGGATGGAGCGGGAGCAGGTCGAGTTCTGGCAGAACGTGGAGTGGTCGCATGAGACGGCTCGCGCCGCCCCACGTCCGGTCAGGCATCTGGGGCTGGACGGGTATTGGTTCCCGGTGCAGAACCGATTGCTGACCACCGACGGCGTGCGGCTGATCACGATCAAGGTGCGGGCTCCGTCAATGGGCCCATCGGAGCGCAAGGCCGCGGCCATCAGGCTGGCGCGCACCTACCTCGGCCCACTGCACAAGCCGCCCGGGTACTAGACCTCCAGCCGCTGCTCCTCGAGGTCGAGCTCGCGCTCGACCCGGCGCATCACGTCGGCGCTGATCTCGCGCCGATTCCGCAGTCGGACGAGCTCCGCGCGCTGCACCGCGAAGATCTCGTGCATCAGGCGCTGATAGGCAAGGGAGCCCTCCTCAAGACCGTCCTCGTCCTCGATCTTCCCGGCCCGGATCGCGAATCGCCTCTTCCGGAAGCTGTAGAGGGCACGGACGCGCTCGATGGTGCCGTCACGGGTCCAGTCCTCCCCCTCGAGCTCGTCGACCCGATCGAGGGCGGCCTTCGCGATCACCAGCCGGGCCTTGACCTCCTCGTTCTCCTCGTCGGCGCCGTCCTCCACCACTCCCAGCCGCCGGATCACCCAAGGAAGCGTGAGCCCCTGCCCGACGACGGTCACGAGGATCAGCGAGAAGGTGATGAACAGGATCAGGTTCCGGCCCGGGAATGGCTCGCCGCCGTTGGTGTGGAGCGGCAGCGCCAGGGCCGCCGCCAGCGAGACCGCACCGCGCATTCCCGCCCAGCCCCCGATCGTCCTTTCACGCCAGGTCGAACGTCTCGCCCGCTGGGATTCACGACGATCGAGCGTCCGGATCACCACGGTGATCGTGTTGATCCAGACGAATCGCATCACGATGACGACGCCGCAGACGACCGCGGCGTAGCCGACCACCTCGCCCATCGGTCTACCGCTGAGCCCGTCGACGATCGTCGGCAGCTGCAGGCCGATCAGGATGAAGAGCGTCGCGTTGAGGAGGAACGTGAGGATCGACCAGAGGGCGAAGCCCTGCATCCGGCTCTCCGGCGAGGCGATCTCGGGCGCGCGGAAGCCCAGGACCAATCCACAGGTGACCACCGCGAGGACCCCGGAGACTCCGAGCTGGTCCGCCGGGATGAAGGCGCCATAGGCGCTGAACAAGGAGATGGCCAGCTCGGTATTGACGTCGTTCACCCGCTTGCGGATCTCGGCGATCGTCCAGCCGACCACCAAGCCGATCGCCACCCCGCCCGCGACGTCCCCGAAGAACTGAAGGACTGTGTGGGACGCCGAGACCCCCTCGCCGATCGCGGCGGCCACGGCCACCTTGTAGGCGAGGAGGGCGGCCGCATCGTTCACCATGCTCTCGCCCTCGAGGACGTTCACCATCCGCCTGGGAGCGCCGACCCGGCGCATGATCGAGGTGGCCGCCGCCGGGTCGGTCGGCGAGACGATCGCCCCGAGCGCGAACGAGACGGCCCAGGGAAGGTCCATCACCTCGTGGGCGACCACTCCGACGACCGCCGCCGTGGCGAGCGTCATCCCGACCGCGTTGAGAGTGATGACCCGCGCATCGGTGCGCAGGCTGCGCAGGTCGTAGAAGAAGGCCGACGCGTAGAGCAGCGGCGGCAGGAAGACCAGCAGAACGAGATCCGGGTTGAGCGTGATGTCGGGGATCCCGGGGATCAGGCCCAGGACCAGTCCCCCGAGCACCAGCGTGATCGGGTAGGGGATGGTCAGCCGGTTGGCGAGCGCGTTCAGCCCGGCGGCTGAGACGAACAGCGCTGCGAGAAGGATCTGGACATCCCCCATGACGAGGGATTTTGGAGGGTCACGCCGAAAGGCGCGTCCGAGGGCCTAGATCCGGCCGACGGCCTCCATCGCCTCATTGCCGTCGGCGCCGGTCAACTCCCTGTAGCGGTTAGGAGGCCTGGATCTTCGCACCCGCGTGCTGCTCGCGGAGCACGCGACGGAGGATCTTGCCCGAGGCCGACTTCGGGATCTCCTCCACGAACTCGACCTCACGGATCTTCTTGTAGGGGGCGACATGTTTGGCGACGTACGCGATCAGCTCCTCGGCGTCGACATCCTTCGCCACCACGAACGCCTTTGGTGCCTCGCCCCCGTCCTCCATCGGGACCCCGATCACGCCGGCGTCCCTCACCTTCGGATGGGAGACGAGCACCGCCTCGAGCTCCGCGGGCGGCACCTGGTAGCCCTTGTACTTGATCAGCTCCTTGAGCCGGTCGACGATGAAGAAGAAGCCCTCCCCGTCCACCCGTGCGATGTCGCCGGTCCGCAGCCAGCCGTCCTCGACCATGGTGTCCGCGGTCGCCTCCGGGTTGTTGAGGTAGCCGCGCATCACCTGCGGGCCGCGGATCCAGATCTCGCCCTGCTCACCCTCGGGCACGTCCTCCTCGGTTGCGGGATCGACCAGGCGAGCCTCCGTGTTCGGGACCAGGGCGCCGACGCTGCCCGGCGGCGTCTCGGCGACCCGGGCGAGCCGGCTCTTGTGGCTCACCGGGCTGAGCTCGGTCAGGCCGTAGCCCTGCCGGACCGGCACGCCGATCTTGGCCTCGGCGCGGCCGGCGAGCTCGGCGTCGAGCGGGGCGGCGCCCGAGATGATCAGCTTCAGCTTCGAGAAATCGCGGCCCTCGATATCGGCGGTGGTGACCATGGCGAGGATCACCGGAGGAGCGACGTGCAGCCAGGTGACCCCGTGCTCCTCGATCAGGTCCATGAGGGCGTCGCAGTCGAAGCGCGGCATGATCACGATCGTCGAGCCCTTCGCCAGCCCCATGTTGAGCACCACGGTCTGTCCATAGATGTGGAAGAAGGGCAGCAAGCCGACGAGCGTGTCCTCCTCGTTCACCGGCATCGAGTTCCAGGCTTGCTCGATGTTCGCCACCAGGTTGCGATGGGTGAGCATCACGCCCTTCATCAGGCCGGTGGTGCCGCTCGAGTACGGCAGGACCGCAAGCTCCTCCGGCTCGATCTCGATCTCGTCTGGCGTCGTACCGGTTTCCACTCCGTCGACGAAGGCCGGTGGATCGTCGATCAGCAGCTTGGACCCCGAGTTCTCCTCCTGGCGGCCCATCTCCTCCGGGGTGAGCAGTGGATTCATCGGGGTGACCACGCCCCCGACCCGGAGGATCCCGTGGTAGGCGATCGCCCACTCCGCGCTGTTCGGCCCAACCAGCGCGACCATGTCGCCTTTGCCGACCCCCCTTGCCTGTAGCGCCGCGGCGACTGCGTCCACCCTGGCCGCGAACTCGGCATAGGTCGTGACCGCACCGGTGGCGCCGTCGATCACCGCGGGATGATCGCCCCGCGCTGCCGCCCCACCCAGCACGTACTCGGGCACGTCCAGGTCCGGAATCTCGATGTCCGGCTCGGGGCTGCGGTAGATCACTCTGACCTTGGCGTCCGATCCCTCCATCGCCCTCAGCCTACTCGCGGCGCCCGAAGGCGAGGGCGGCGATCCCCCCGAACATCGCGAGCAGTGCGATCGCCGCGCCGATCCGGCCCCCTGTCGAGTGATGAACCTGCTCATCGAACAGGGTCAGGCCGAGAACGACGCTCGCCGCCGGATTGAAGATCGAGCTGGTCGCCACAGCTGGCGGCAGGATCCCGGTCTGGAGCGAGAGCTGGGTGATCGTCATGCCGGCGACCAGGAGTCCCGCTGCCACGCCGATAACCACCGCGCCCGCCACCACCCACTGCCCGATCGGCGCGTCCATCACGACCCGCTGCTGGAGAACCGTGCCGAGCGCGAACACCGCCGCGGAGCCGAAGGCGAGGATCACCGCCATGGGCGGAGCCTATGAAGGCGGTCGGGCACCTCCCTGCGGATCCGGGATGTCCTCGATCACCCGTCCGCCGCGGCCTCGCGTGAAGAAGCTGAACGACCAGCGAATCAGCACAAGCAGCCGGTTCTGGAAGCCGATCAGGTACCAGAGGTGGACCACGAGCCAGGTGACCCAGGCGGGAAATCCGCTCAGGCGAACGGCGTGGAGGTCCGCGACGGCCCGCGCCCGCCCGATCGTCGCGAGGTTGCCCTTGTCGCGGTATCGGAACGGCTTGTGGGCATTGCCGCGCAGACGCGCCTTGACGAGCTTGGCGGCGTAGCGGCCCTGCTGCATGGCCACCGGCGCAACGCCTGGAAGGTCCTGCAGCTCGCCGTCCTCGCCGCGCACCCGCACCATGTCCCCGAACGCGAGCACCTCGGGATGGCCCGGCAGGGTCAGGTCGGGCTCGACCGAGACCCGCCCGGCCCGATCGACCTCGGCGCCGCTCGCCTGTCCGAGGCGCCTCGCCAGCGAGGATGCGGTGACCCCCGCCGCCCAGATCACCGTTCGCGCCGGGATGCGCTCATGGGCCTTGCCGTGTGCTTCCACCGTGACGCTGTGGTCGTCGATGTCGACGACAGTGTGCTGGAGCAGCGGCGTGACCCCGAGATGCTCGAGCGACCGGGCCGCCTTCTCCGAAAGCGAGGACGGGAAGGTGGTGAGAACGCGGTCGGCCATCTCCAGCAGCAGCACTCGTCCCTCACGCGGATCCATCACACGGAAGTCCCGGCGGAGGGTGTCTCGGGCGAGCTCCCCGATCTGCCCGGCCATCTCCACTCCGGTCGGCCCGGCGCCGACCACCACGAACGTGAGCCAGGCGCGCCGCCGCTCCTCGTCCGTCTCCAGCTCGGCGGCCTCGAACGCGCTCAGGATCTGCGCCCGAACCGTGAGCGCGCTCTCCAGCGACTTCACCTCGTGGGCGAACGTCTGCCACTCGTCGTGGCCGAAGTAGGCATAGCGTGAACCGCCTGCCGCGATCAGCGTGTCGTAGGGGATCGTGAGCGGCTCGGATTCTCCGACACCGGGCTCGACCCACACCGTCCTGCCCTCGAGATCGACCCCGCTCACCTCGCCCAGCAGAACGCGGACGTTCCTGCGTCGCTTGAAGATGGCTCTCAGCGGATAGGCGACCTCCTCTGGCGAGAGCGCCCCCGTCGCCACCTGATAGGTGAGCGGCTGGAAGAGATGGAAGTTGCGGCGGTCGATCAGCGTCACATCCACTGGAGCGCGAGCGAGCTTCTGCACGGCCTGAAGCCCGCCGAAGCCGCCGCCGATCACAACCACCCGATGTCGAGCTTCTGGCACTCCCGGGACGCTACCCGCCGACCGGTACGGGCACGCCCGCGTCCTCGAGCACGGCCATCGCCGCGTTCCGCCCGTTGAGCGCGATCACCGAACCCGCCGGGTGGGTGGCGGCCCCGCAGAGGTAGAGGCCCTCGACCGGGGTGCGCGACTCCAGACGCCAGTCCCACATCTGATCGGGGAGGGTCTCGCCCTGGAAGATGTTGCCGCCGGTGAGGCCGATCCGCTCCTCGACGTCGGGCGGGCCCAGCACCTCGGTCTCGATGATGCAGTCGCGCACGTCGGGCGCGTAGGTCTGGATCAGGTCGACCGCCTGCTCGCCGATCTCGTCGCGGCGCGAGGGCCAGTCCCCGTCGGCCAGCTCATAGGGCGCGTACTGGGCGAAGACGCTCATCACGTGAGCGCCCGGCGGCGCAACGCTCGGGTCGTAGGCGGTCTGGAAGTAGAGCTCGGCCCAGGAGACCCGCGGCTCGCCGCGCTTGGCCGCCTCGAACGATTCCTGAGCCGCGTCCAGGCCGTGGGTGACGGTGACCATCGCCCGGTGCGGCTCGACCGATCCGGCCGCCGTGAAGGTCGGCAGGCGGCTGAGGGCCGCGTTCACCTTGACCACCGGCGAGCGCACCTCCCAGGAGGAGAGCCGGTTGCGGTACTCGGCCGGGAGTGCGTCCTCGGGCAGCATGCCGAGCACCCGCTTCGGGTCGGCGTTGCTGATCACGGTGCGGGCCCGGATCATCTCGCCCGACTCGAGCTCCACCCCCTGGCCCGGCGCGATTCGCGCGACCGGCACGCCGGCTGCGATCACCGCGCCCGCCTCCTGGGCCACATCGGCGATCGCGAAAGAGACCCGTCCCATGCCGCCGTCGACGTAGCCCCAGCAGCCGCCGTGCCCCTCGACCTCGCCCATTCCGTGCATCAGGTGAACCGAGGCGGTGCCCGGATCCTTCGGCCCGGCCCACTCGCCGATCACGCCCTGGCCGAAGAGCGCATGGACCAGGCGCTCATCGGAGACGTAGCGGGCGAGCGTCTCGGCGATCGGCTCCTCGAAGACGATCGAGATCAGCTCGTCGTCCCCGAGGATCTCCTCGATCTGCTCGCGCCTGGGCGAGGGCCCGCGCCAGAGATCGCCGGCGGGCCCGGCCCGGAGCAGCCGCCGGATCCGGTCGAAGGTCTCCTCGTAGGCGAGGGCGCCGCGGATGTTCGACTCCGAGAAGCCGTTGGCGCGCATGTGCGCCTCGGTGTCGGCGTCGTCCAGGAACTGGCCAAAGGACGTGCCGTCGGCGAACGGGCACCAGAGGTTGGGATCAGCGGGGGTGACACGGTAGCCGTGTGAGGGCAGGTCCAGCTCGTCGATGACGAGCTGGTCGAGCAGGCCGACCACGTAGGCGCAGGGGCTGACCAGGAAGCGCTCGTCGGAGAAGGGCTGCTCGAGCGTGCAGGCCCCGCCCAGCCGCTCACGGCGCTCCAGCACCAGCACCGACTGCCGCGCCCGGGCCAGGTAAGCGGCCGCGGTCAACCCGTTGTGCCCGCCCCCGATGACGACGGCGTCCCAGTCACGCGCCGCCAGCTCCGCGATCGGAGCGGGCAGGCCAACCTTGCCGAGGAGGCTTCCTACCTCCATCGGCCCACCCTACTCCCGGTGGCGCCGGGCTACCCATCCAGCAGGTTCCGCCGCAGGAAGTCGAGCTGGACCTCCACGGCACGCTCGTGGCCTTCGAGGAGCGGCGCGTAGTGACCGCCGTCCATCCGGACCACCTCTCCCTGAGCGGCGCGCTCGCCGGCGCGGATCACCGGACCGGCCGGGGCCACACCATCACCCTCGGGGGCGACAACGAGCAGCGGGCAGCGCACCCGCGAGGCGTAGCGGGCCGGCCGGTACATCCCGATCCTCAACGCCGACCAGGCCGAGACCTCCTGCTGCCAGTCCGGGTATTTGTTGCCCGGGTTGAGCGCCCGGGGACCGTTGAGTGAGTCCGGGGTGGTGAGCGCCGCGACCGTGCCGCGCTTGCCGGCCAGCGGAACGAGCAATGGGTCGCGACCGAGCAGGCGTCCGATCCCGTCCATGATGCCGCGGCCGGTAATCCGCAGGCCGGAGAGCGGCGTGGTGTGGCGGAAGCCGTTCGGAGCCGAGGCCGGGCCGTCGGCGAGGGCCGAGACCGCGATCGCCGCCCCCAGTTCCGGGTCGCCGGCCGCGACCGGGAAGACATGGCCGCCGGAGAGGGAGAACGCCCGACGGAAAAGGGTCCAGGTCCGACGGGCGATGACGCCAGCCCATCCATACCCGTTCTTGAGCGCCTCACACCTACCTCAGCCGGCGACCCACTCCTTTGCCTCCTCGAGCTCGTCCATCTCGAAGACCTTGAGCTGTCCGGGCATCGCCCAGGCGAAGAGACGCGTCGCCTTCGACACCCAGTCGACACCGCTGACGAAGGCGAGCTTCTTCCAGGCGGAGCGGTTCACGATCTCGGCCTTGAACCCGGTCTTCACGTCCTCGATCCAGGCTCCGGGCTCGAGGCCGTCGAAGTCCGGCAGGACGAAGAGGACCCTGGCCTCGCCCGAGTCGGTCGCCTCCTTGAGCGCCGGCTCCAAGCCCTCCTGGTAGTCGTCCTTCGTGAGCTTCCCCGAGGCCCGCAGGCCGATGGCGCCGGCGGGCATGTCGTCCATCCTCTCGATCATCGCTCCTCCTTGGCCGCTGGGCCCCAGTCGCTATCAATAGATACATGCCGAACGCCCTTGAGCTTCGCACGCTCACCAAGCGCTACGACGACGGCACCCTCGCCCTCGACTCCCTCGACCTCGAGGTCCCGTCGGGCAGCTTCTTCGGCCTGCTCGGCCCGAACGGCGCCGGCAAGACCACGCTGATCTCGGCCGTCTGCAACCTGATCCGGCTGACCGAGGGCGAGATCTCCGTCTTCGGCGAGCCGGGCGGCTCGATGGAGGCGCGACGGATGATCGGCATCGCCGAGCAGGAGCCCAACCTCGACCGCTTCCTGACCGTCCACGAGACCCTCGTCTACCACGGCGGCTATTACGGGATGAGCGGCGAGGCCGCCGCCGCGCGCGCCGAGGAGATGATCGACGTCTTCGACCTGCGCGCCAAGCGCGACACCCGTGCGCCCAAGCTCTCCGGCGGGATGCGCCGCCGCCTGCTCCTGGCCCGAGCGCTGCTCCACGAGCCGCGCCTGGTGATCCTCGACGAGCCGACCGCCGGCGTCGACCTCGAGCTCCGCCACGAGCTCTGGCGCTACATCCGCCGCCTGCACGAGCGCGGCACGACGATCCTGCTCACCACCCACTACCTCGAAGAGGCCGAGGCGCTCTGCGAGGAGATCGCGCTGATCGGCGGCGGCCGGATCATGGCCCGGGACACAGCCGCCGGCCTTAAGCAGCGCTTCGACGCCGCCACCCTCGAGGACGTCTACATGAAGACCGTCGCCGCCGGGCGGCGCGAGGTCGAGGAGTCCCCGGCGTAGCCGGAACGCCATGTCGGAAGAGAACGTCAAGGTGGTCAGGTCGCTTCTGGAGCCCTTCCAGGCGATGAACACGGCCGAGATCGACTGGTCCGCCGATGCGATCCAAGAGGCTCTTGCAACCGTCTGCTCGCCGGATATCGAGGTGAGGACCCTCGACTCGGGAATCGGCACCGGCATCGACCCCGTCTACCGGGGCCTGGATGGAGTGGCCCGCTATCTGCAGGCCTGGATGGACCCCTTCAGCGAGTTCCACTCGACCTGGATCGATTTCATCGACGCCGGGGACTTCGTGCTGGTGCCGAACACCCACTGGGGGCTCGGGAAGGGCAGCGGCGCCTGGGTCGAGCTCGAGATGGCCTATGCCTGCGAGGTGAAGGGCGGGCTGATCACCCGCCTCCTCCAGTACGACACGCTCGATGACGCCCGCGAGGCGATCAAGGCATCGCCATCAACTAGCTGAGATTCAGTCCGGGTACTCGTCCTTGCGCCAGGCGCGGGGCTCCTCCGGCTGCTCCTTCGGCGTGCGGTCGAGCAGGAACGAGTGGTACGGCGCCACGAACGGGTCGGGCGCCATCACCTGGTAGGTCAGGTAGACGGTCCCGTTGTCGCGGGCGAAGGCGATGAAGCCCGGGCCTTCGCGCAGGCCGTCCTTTAGGTCCGCGCCGACCTGCTCGCCCCACTCCCGGAGCCACTCCGGCGGGTCGTCGATCATCCCCTTGACCTCGGGGATCCGCTCCGCCTGCTCGGGGGTCATCGCCAGTCCGAAGTCGAAGGGAAAATCGCTCTCGTAGGTCGAGACGTAGGGGAACTGCCAGCCCATCCGCTCCTTGTATGCCGCGAGCTCGTCGATCGGCGCACGCGAGAAGCAGAGGAAGGTCACGTCGCGCTTGTTCAGGTGGATCAGCCCGCCGTCGAACTCGTCCCCGAGGCTCGTGCAGCCCGGACAGGCCCCCTTCGTGTAGTCGGGCCCGTACATGATGTTGTAGGCGAGCAGCTGTGAGCGGCCGTCGAAGAGCTCAGGGAGGCTCTTCTTGCCGTCCTCGGTGTCGAACTCGTAGTCCTTCTCGACCGGCACCCAGGGCAGCTCGCGCCGCTTCTGCTTGATTTCGTTGTTGCGCTCGGCCTGCTCGGCCTCGAGCTTGGCGAGCTCCGCCCGCCCCGCCTCCCATTCCTCACGCGTTCCGGTCTTGTGCTCAGGCATGACGACTCCTCCTTGATCGGGACTTACCCAAGAGACCGCGGACCCAAGCGAGATTCATCGGTCCGCTCAGCGCTGCCGGAAGAACTCCGTGAACTCGCGGCAGCGGCCCTCGGAGTCGAAGCGCATCACGAAGCAGTTGTCATAGACGCGGGCGACCGGGCCGCCGGGCTCGTCGCGATACGAGCTGACGCCGATGGCGACTGCCGCATCGCCGTCCACCGCGAAGGCGTTGTAGGAGGCCTCGTAGGTGCCTGGCTCGTCGCGCTCGGATGCGTCGGGGTGGTCGCCTTCCCCGAGCCAGGACTCGACGACCGCCTCGCGGCCGACGATCGGCTCATCGGCCGGGTGGTAGCGGTAGGCGATGTCCTCGGCGAAGAGCGCCTCGACCTGGTCGCGGTCGTAGGTCATCCAGGCCCCGACGTAGTCGGCGAGCCAGCGGTCGACGTCCTCCCGGGTCACAATTCGATCCTATGGATGAGCGCGTCCTCGCGAATCCCTGGCAGGGATTCCTCTGGCTCTCGCGCCGCGAGTGCCACCGCGTCCTGCGCCTCTGGACCCAGACGACGCTCGCGCCGGTCGTCTCCTCGCTCCTTTTCATCGTCGTCTTCGGCCTCAGCCTCGGCGGCCGGATCAAGCAGGTCGACGGCTTCGACTACGACCAGTTCATCGTCCCCGGCCTGATCGCGATGGCGATGGCCCAGGCCGCCTACTCCAACAACGCCTCGACGATCTTCCAGGGCCGCTCCGACCGCTACATCGACGACGTCCTCGCGGCCCCGATCCACAACTGGCAGGTCAACCTCGGCTACCTGGTCGGCGGCGCCTTCCGGGCGCTGATCATCGGCATCGGCCTCGCCGCCTGCGCGATCCCGATCACCGGCGCCCCTGTCGTCCACCCCGCGCTCCTCATCCTCGCCGTGCTGCTGCTGGTCGTCGGCTTCGGCGCCCTCGGCACGATCGTCGGCATCTACGCCGAGACCTTCGACCACACCAGCTTCATCAACAACATCGTGATCCTCCCCCTCACCTTCCTCGGCGGCGTCTTCTACTCGGTCAGCCGCCTCGGCTCACCATGGGAGCAGCTCTCCCACGTGAACCCGCTCTTCTACGTCGTGGAGACGATCCGCTACGGCTTCCTGGGCGTCTCCGACGTGAGCCCGTGGATCGCCTTCGCGGTGGTCGCCGGCCTGTGCCTGGCGCTGCTGGCGTGGAGCCAGTGGCTATTTACGAGTGGGCGGAAGTTGAAGCCGTAGCTGGCTCAGCGGCGCCGCCCTCCGGCAACGGCACGCCGGCGACCTCGTACGCCTCCGGCTGGTCGAGCGTCTCGCGCTCGAGTAGGGCATTGGCAAGCGACTCGAGGCGGTCGCGCTCGCGCGTGAGGAGGTCGACCACGTCGCGCTCGGCCTCGTCCACGATGCGGCGGACCTCTTGGTCGACCAGCTCCTGGGTCGGCTCCGAGGCGGGGGCCGTGCCGGGCAGGAGGACGCCGTCCTGGCGGCCGTCGGTGACGGCGATCGGGCCGATCGCGTCGCTCATGCCCCAGCGGCCGACCATGCCGCGCGCGACCTGGGTGAGGTTCTGGATGTCGGACTCGGCGCCGGTGCTCAGGTCATCGAAGATGACCTTCTCCGCGGCGCGGCCGCCGAGCGCAACCTTGATCTGGGCCAGGAGCTCCTCGCGGCGGTAGTTGTAGCGGTCGCTCTCCGGGGTGGAGAGGGTGACGCCGAGGGCCTGGCCGCGCGGAATGATCGAGATCTTCCGGACCGGATCCGCGCCCGGGGTGAGCATGCCGACCAGGGCGTGGCCGGACTCGTGGTAGGCGGTGCGCTTCCGGTCGTCGTCGGTCATCACGATCTGGCGCTCGGCGCCGAGCAGGATCTTCTCGATCGACTCCGTGAGGTCGCTCTGCTCCACCTTGGAGTGGCCGTGGCGAGCGGCCGTGAGGGCGGCCTCGTTGACGAGCAGGGCGATGTCGGCGCCGGTGGAGCCCGGGATCGAGGCCGCGATCCGCTCGAGGTCCACGTCGTCGGCGAGCGGCACGTCCCGGGTGTGGATCTTGAGGATCTCGACGCGGCCCGGCTGGTCGGGCGGGTTGACGGCGATGCGGCGGTCGAAGCGGCCCGGTCGCAGCAGGGCGGGATCGAGGATCTCGGGGCGGTTGGTCGCGCCGAGGACGATCACGTTCGTGCCGGGCTCGAAGCCGTCCATCTCGGTCAGGATCTGGTTGAGGGTCTGCTCGCGCTCGTCGTTGCCGCCGGAGAGCCCGGCGACGTTGCCCGAGCGCGAGCGCCCGATCGCGTCGAGCTCGTCGATGAAGACGATCGCCGGCGCCGCCTCCTTCGCCTGCTTGAAGAGGTCGCGCACGCGCGAGGCCCCCACTCCCACGATCGCTTCGACGAACTCCGAGGCGGAGAGATGGAAGAAGGCGGCGTGCGCCTCGCCTGCCACCGCGCGGGCGAGCAGCGTCTTGCCGGTCCCGGGCGGCCCGTAGAGCAGGACGCCGTGCGGGATCCGCGCCCCGAGCTTCGTGTAGCGCTGTGGGTTCTTCAGGAAGTCGACGATCTCGACCAGTTCGTCCTCGGCCTCGTCGATGCCGGCCACGTCCTTGAAGGTGACGCGCTGCTGCTCATCGGGGTTGACTCGCCGGGCGGTTGCGCGGCCGAAGCCGCCGAGGATGCCGCCCCTTCCCGCCCCCGTCTGGCGGCGAGCGAGCCAGATGAAGAAGCCGATCAGCAGCAGCCAGGGCAGAAAGCCGAGCAGCAGCGTCCCGAGCAGCGAGCGGCCGGAGTCCGGCGGCTCGGCGTTGACGGTGACTCCTCCGTTGGCGAGCAGCGAGGTGATCTGGGCGGGATCGAGGAACGACGGGACCTCGGTCTTGAACTTGTCGACCTTGAACGGCTTGGCGTCACCGGGCGGGTCGTAGGTGGCCTCGTTCTTGAGCTGCCCCTCGATCGACTCGCCCTTCGAGCTGATCTCCTCGACATTCTTCGCGTTGACCTGGTTGACGAAGAACGGCTGGTAGGGGACGCGCGGGCGGTCCGGGGCGCCGCTGGTCAGGAACGAGATCAGCAGGTTGACCGCCAGCAGGCCGAGCAGGAACGCGATCAGCATCCTGCTCCGCGGGATCATCGGCGGCTTGGGAGGCGGCGGGGCGCCGCGCCCGTCGGGCGCCGGGTGGACGCGCCAGCCGGGCGGGTGGCCGTCTTCCGGCGGCGGATTCTGTGGTTGCGGCGGCTTCTCGGGAGGCTGATCCGGGGCCAAGGCCCAAATGTACTGGGGAATCGCGGGCCGCCAGGGGCACTCCCTAACCTCAAGGCATGAGGGAGATCCTCGTTCCTCCGCTGCGGGCCGCAGCCTTCGCCGCCTTCATCGCCGGGTGCCTGCTGCTGTTCCTCAACCCTCCGTCGTTTGCCCACCTCGGTGGGCTGGCAACGATCCTGGCCGGGGCGGTCGCGATCGTGCTCCTCACCGCCTGGGCGATGACAATGCTGATCGGCAGGGAGATGCCCGAGCCCGAGTTCCGGAAGCTCGTCGATCGGAGCGAGGCGCTCGCCGCTCTGCCGGCTCCCGACTATCCGCCGAGCGAGTTCGATCTGCTGGTGATCGAGGCGATCGACAACCTCCCGCCGGAGTTCCAAGCGCTGCTGGCGGACACGCCGGTGGTGATCTCGAACCTCGGGCACGAGCACCGCGCGTATGGGATGTACATGGGCGGCACGGTCGCCCGCGACATCTATCCCGACCGGATCGTGATCTACCAGGACACGCTGGAACGCGACTTCGGGCACGACCCGGACCTGCTTCGGGCGCAGGTCGAGCGGACGGTGAAGCACGAGCTGGCGCACCACCTGGGCTGGGGCGAGTCCGGCGTGCGCGGGCTCGGGCTCTGAGCCCGACTACAGAGGGCTAGGGCGCCGACGCTGTCCAGTTCAGGACGCCGGTGTCGCAGGTGAGGTAGTCGCCGTGGTTGGATCCGTCGTTGCGGTGGTTCTCCATCCGGAGGGTGCCGCTGGCCGTGCGACCGGTGAACCTGCCTTGGAGATTGAAACTGCCTGAGTCGATGTCGCCGGAACTGGTGTCGGTGACGTTGAAGGTCTTGTTCTTCTTGACGAAGATCGTCTCCTCGATGCTTTTGTGGGTCGTAGTCACCGCATCGCCGCCGCCACCGTCGGTCGGGTAGTAGGCCTGGCCGTCGGCGCACTGGAAGTAGACGTTGGTCGCCTTTGCCAGGAGGTTCTTGGGAACGAGCTTCTTGGACCCGTGGAACTTGTGGCCGAAGTGGACCTTGAGCTCGATCGAGGCCTGTCCCAGGGAAAGGGGCGGTTGGCTGACCGGGCCGTCCCACTTGGGGTCCTTGGCGACGGTTGGCGAGGCCCAGAGCGCGAGGGCGGCGGCGGCCGTCGCCAGGGCGAACACAGTGAAGGGGCGTCGAGAAACTCTCATGACACCACCGACCTTAGGGCCGGCCGCTCATCAAATCGTCATCACTAATCGGCGGGAGGAATGTTCTGGTTCCGATGCAGGACGTTGTCGGGGTCGTAGCGCTTTTTCAGCGCCCGGAGGCGGTCAAATGAAGCCGGCGGACGAGCCGCTCGAGCGGGTCCGCGCCGCCTACGGTCCACGCTCACCCTGACCTACCGGCACGGCCCGAAGACGAGCGCCGCCGGGAAGGCGAGCTTCTCGATCGACGCCGGCGTGACCGCGAAGGTGAAGGTGAAGCTCAAGAAGCCCGCCTTCCGGCGCCTCGACGATCGCGGCAAGCTCAAGACGACCGCCTCGGCCGCAGCCACCGACGGCGCTGGCACCACCGCAGCCGCCTCGGGCAAGGTCAGGCTCAAGGCCTGACGCCCGCCATCTAAGAGCCCTCTCATCGGTTTCTTAGACCGCGCTGACCACTGCGGGTGACGATCGGGGCCGATGGAGTCCTACGCCGGCACCCACCGACCGGCAGCGGTCGAGCGGCGCGCGCGCCGCGACCGGCTCGGCGGCACCGAGGGCAACGAGGCCCTGACGATCGCGGCAGCCGTAATGCTCACGCTCCTGCTGATGGCGGAGGGGATCACCCTGCTCAAGATGGACACGCTGCTGAGCGTCCACATGCTGATCGGGCTGGCGCTGATCCCGCCCGTCGTGCTCAAGATCGCCACCGTCGGGTACCGCATGGCCCGCTACTACACCCACTCGCGCCCCTATGTGGAGAAGGGACCACCGGCGCTGCCGCTGAGGCTGCTGGCTCCCTTGCTGGTGGCGAGCACGATCGGGATCTTCATCACCGGCGTCTGGCTGCTCGTGCTGGGCCACAGGTCCGACCAGGTCCTCCTCCTGCACAAGGCGTCGTTCATCGTCTGGGCCGGCTGCTTCGGCATCCACTTCCTCGCATACCTCCCCCGCGTGCTCCGCTCGCTCGGCAACGGCTGGCGCGGATCCCGCGCCGAGCGAGTGCCCGGTTCCGGCCTTCGCGGCATGCTCGTCGCCGCCTCGCTGGGCGCCGGTGTCGCGCTCGCGATTTCCCTCGCGAGCGCGATCTCAGGCTGGCACGGCGGCTCGGCTGGCTGAGCCCTACCCCGCCGCCGGCGGGATGTTGTGGTTGAGCCGGAAGAGGTTGTCCGGGTCGTAGCGTCGCTTCACCTCGCGGAGGCGGTCCCAGGTCTCGCCCGGGTAGGCGGCGCGGATCGTCGCCACGTCCTCCTCGGCGAGGAAACCGGCGTAGCCGCCCGCCCCGTCCTTACCGAGCGTGTCCGCGAGGCCTGTCACCCAGGCGTCGTGGGTCTCGCTCTCGGCCTCGTCCGCGTACATCGCCGTGACGTTGACGAACAGCTCGCGGTCGCGGTGCGCGAAAGCGGTGGCGTCGTTCGGAACCCGCCCAAACGCGCCGCCGAGCACCCGCAGCTGGACGGCCTTCACCATCGCGTTGGAGTTGGGTAGCTCCTCGAGGATCGTCTCGGCGGCCGAGCCGTCGAGCGAGTCCGCGAAGAAGTTGCTCCCGGACGCGAAGCGCGCCTCCTGCTCCGGGCCCTCGTAGAGCTCCGGGTAGCGCATCGGCCGCACCATGTCGGCGTAGGGCTCGGCGAGGGCGCGGAATGGCGCGATCACTTCGTCGGCCTGGTCGGTCGGTCCGACGTAGGCCATCAGTCCGATGATGATCGGCTTGCCGTGGGCATCCTCCGGGATGAACGGCATCGGGGGAGCCAGCATCACGTTGCCGATCGTCGAGAGGTCCTCCGGGGCGGACCCGGCGGCCTCGAGGAAGCCGGTGAGCACCTCGGGGGTGGCCGGCAGGACCATCATTCCGCCGACGATCTCCGAGATCTCGTGGAGGCGCAGCTTGAAGCGCGTGGCGACACCGAAGTTGCCCTCGCCGCCGCGGATCGCCCAGAACAGGTCCGGCTCGCTGTCCTCGCTCGTCTCGATCACCTCGCCGTCGGCGGTGACCACCTCGGCCGCGAGCAGATCGTCGATCGTCAGCCCCTTCTTGCGGACCAGGAACCCGATGCCGCCCGCGAGGGTGATCCCGCCGATCCCGACCGAGCCGGCGTCGCCGAAGCCGGTGACGAGCCCCCGCTCGCCGGTGGCGACGGTGTATTCGGCGGCCGTGATACCGGTTTCGACCCAGGCGGTCTTCCCGTCGGCATCGATATCGAGCGACTTCATCTCGGACAGGTCAATCACGATGCCGCCCTCGGTAGTGCCATAGCCGGCGCGGCTGTGGCCGCCGCTGCGGACGGCGAGCTCGAGGTCCGTGTCCCGGGCGATGGAGACGACCTTTGCGACCTCTTCGGCGCTGGTCGGCCTGACGACCGCCACCGGCCGGCGATCGACGCCCTTGAAGAAGACCTGGCGCGCTTCGTCGTAGGCCGGGTCCTCCGGCGCGACCATCCGGCCGTCAAACTCAGCGCGGAGATCGTCGATGGGCAGATCCGATGTTTGCTGTGCCTGGGACATCCTGTACCCCCTTGAGAAGGTTGCTTTACGCCTTTGACGAAATCGGCGACGACGATGTGACAACTCATAGCAAGGTCGCTATTCAACCATCTGGTTAAATACTGCCCCGCCACCGATGACGACCGCCAAGCTCGACAAGACCTTCGCGGCCCTGGCCGACCCCACCCGGCGGGCGATCCTCGAGCGGCTCGCGGCGGGTGAGGCGACGGTCAGCGAGCTCGCCGAGCCGTTCCCGGTCAGCGTGCAGGCGGTCTCCAAGCACCTCAAGGTGCTCGAGGGTGCCGGGCTGATCACGCGCGGCCGAACGGCGCAGCTCCGCCCCTCCCGAATCGACGGGACGCCGTTGAAGGAGGCGGCCGAGTGGATCGACGGTTACAGCAGCTTCTGGGAGCGCGGCTTCAACCGGATGGAGGAGCGCCTCCGTGGCTGATGAGCCGGACATCGAGATCAAGCGGACCTTCGACGCGCCGCGCGAGACGATCTGGCGCGAGCGGACCGAACCCGACCGCTTCGCCGACTGGTACGGCGGTCCGGACTACGAGATCCCGCTCGACACCGTCTCGATGGACATCCGCGAGGGAGGCAAGTGGAACCTCGTGATGATCGTCGGCCCGCGCGAGATCTACTGGGACGGCGAGTACATTGAGGTCTCGGAGCCCGAGCGGCTGGTCTTCACGGTGTCCGACCAACCCGACGAGGACGTCTACGACCTCTGCACGGTCGTTCTCACCGCCGTGGACGGCGACCGCACCGAGATGCTGTTCCAGCAGAGCGGCGGCCACATGCCCGCCGAGGCGTACCGGCGGGCCAAGGAGGGCTGGGGCGGGATGTTCGAGTACCTGGCCGAGCGCCTCGCGAGCGATGAATCCGGAGCCGGCGAGCAGTCATAGGAGCTGAAACCTGCGAACGAACAGGAGGAAGAAATGAGTGGGCGGATCGTGGTCACGGAGTTCATCTCGGTCGATGGGGTCATCGAGGATCCGGGCGGATCTGAGGACTTCGAGCACGGCGGTTGGAGCTTCGAGTACAACCGCGGCGACGACGGCGACAAGTTCAAGATGGACGAGCTGATGGACGCCGAGGTCCAGCTCCTCGGCCGGGTGACCTACGAGGGCTTCGCAGAGGCATGGCCCTCGCGCGAGGGCGACTTCGCCGACAAGATCAACAAGGGCCGCAAGGTCCTCGTCTCGACCACGCTCACCGACCCGTCCTGGGAGAACACCACCGTGATCTCCGAGAACGTCCCCGACGAGCTCCGCAAGCTCCGCGACGAGACCGACGGGAACATCCTGGTCGCCGGCAGCGGCACGCTCGTCAATACGCTGCTCGAGAACGACCTGGTGGACGAGCTGCGGCTGATGGTCTTCCCGACGATCCTCGGAAGCGGCAAGAGGCTCTTCCCCGAGGGAATCGGCAGGCTGAAGCTCAAGCTGACCGACGACCGGGGCGTCGGCTCGGACGGCGTCCGCGTCCAGGTCTACGAGCGCGCCGACTAGGCCGACGGAGGCAGGTGCACCTCGACCCGGTGGTCGTGCTCGTCGAGCACGTACGCCGCTTCGGCGGTCGCCTGGTAGAGGCGGTGGCGAGACGGCGGGCGGATGTCCTCCTCGCTCCACTCGTCGCCGCCATGCTCGGCCGTGCGCCGGGAGAAGATCTCGAGACCCTCGGCGGTCTCGTGAGCGGGCAGCTCGCGAGCGACCCCGGAGACGTAGACGCCCTGGCCGCTGTTGATCGGCACGCTGGAGTCGAAGATCACGATCCCCACCTCGCGGCGGTCGCGGAGGTTGACCGAGTGGGTCGCCTCCGGCTCTGAGACCCAGAAGAACTCGCGGTAGTCGCGATGGGCGAAGTAGACGGGCGAGGCCCAGGGCTGGCCGCTGCGGTCGGCCGTCGCGAGCACCATGTAGAGGCTGCGGTCGACGATCTCCCTGGCGATGGCCGGCTCTCGTCCTTCGTTCATGGCTGAAGTATCTCTTAGCCGGTCTCAGGCGAACGGATGCCCGCGCGGTCAAACGCGGGTCCTCTACTGCGCGCTGAACACCAACAATGTTCTGGCTGAGCAGGGCGAACCGCCCTACACTCGGTCGGAAGCCAAGAATGGCTGCGCGAGGGAAAGGGATGTGGGGATCCATCGCGATGGTGCTCGCGATTGCGCTGCTGGGCGTGCCAACCGCGGCGAGCGCCAACACGATCACGGTCGACGACGCGGGCGACCCGGACGGCACCGGCTGCACGCTTGAGCACGCGATCATCGCGGCCAACACGAACATGGCGTCGGGCAACTGCTCGACTGGCTCGGGATCGGGGACCGACGTCATCGACTTCAACCTGCCGAGCCTGAACACGATCACCCTCACGGGGGCCCTGCCGAACATCACCACCAACATCGACATCGTGGGCCCCGGGTCCAGCCAGCTGAGCGTGAGCGGCGACGGTCAATTTCGGCCGTTCGGATACACCAACGGCTCGACGGTCAACTCAATCTCCGGCCTGAACGTCACCGATGGGTTCTGCGACGACACCTGTCCCAGCGGTGCGGCAGGGGCGGGGATCATCACCGCCGGAACGCTGACGCTTATGGACGTCACCGTGACGGCCAACACCGCGAGCGCCTCTGGAGGGATGAATGCCTTCCCTGAGGGCGGCGGGATCTTGAACAACGGCGGCACGCTGCATCTCGTGCTCAGCACCGTGAGCGGCAACACAGCGTCCGCCATGAACGCGACCAACCAGAACGGCCCCGAGGGCGGGGGAATCTTCAACAACGGAACGTTGACGATCGACCGCTCGACGGTGAGCGGCAATCAGGCTCTGGCATCGACGGTGACCGGGAACAGCACCAATGCAGTGGGCGGCGGGATCGACCAGTTCAGCGGGTCCATCTCCATCTCCCGCAGCACGATCAGCGGCAACTCCACCAGCGCGACCGGTGGGACCGCCAACAACACCGCGATCGGCGGCGGAATCGCGATGGGCAATTCGATCAACAACACCATGGCGCTGGATCGAGCAACGGTGACCGGGAACTCCGTAAGCGCTGGCGCGCCCAACACCAATCAGAACGCTGGCGGCATCCAGGCCTCAGGAGGGGCCGGCTCCGCTTTCACGGTCGTCAGCTCGACGATCAGCGGAAACACATCGCCTGCGGGCGCCGCCAACCTCATTTTCGGAGGCGAGACGCAATCGATCAAGAACTCGATCATCTCCCACCCGCTCGGCGGCGGCGTCAACTGCAGCTCGGCGAGCACGGCCTCGCAGGGCTTCAACCTCGAGGACACGAACACCTGCGGCTTCGGGCAGCTCACCGACAAGCCGAGCACCACCCCGATGCTCGACTCGAGCCTCGCCGACAACGGCGGCCCTACGCTGACGCTCGCCCTCCTCACCGGCAGCCCCGCGATTGAGGCGGGGAGCAGTTCGCCCGGTGAGACCACCGACCAGCGTGGGCTGCTCCGGCCCAGCGACGACATCTCCGTGGCGACGGCGCCCGGCAGCGACGGGTCCGACATCGGCGCCTTCGAGGTTCAGGGCCAGCCGTTCCCGGCGCCACCGACGACCACGCCTCCGAGCACGACCGCGCCGACGACGACCGCCACCCGGAAGAAGTGCAAGAAGCGCAAGCGCCGAGCGTCGTCGACGAAGAAGAAGAAGTGTCGTAAGAAGAAATAGGCTCCGCTCCATCGAGGTCGAGCACCTCAACTGCGGAACGATGTGCCCCAGGGGAGCGCGTCTGCTCGCCGGGCATGGCGGGCTGCTGGAGACGACGACCATCATCGCGCACTGCCTGCTGATCGAGGCGGGCGGCGAGCTGGTCCTGGTCGACACCGGCTTCGGCCTCGGCGACTGCTCCAACCCGAAGCGGCTCGGGCAGCCGTTCCGGGCGCTGGTCGCGCCGACCTGCGAGGAGCGCGAGTCGGCAATCCGGCAGAT
The DNA here is from genome assembly GCA_963774305.1 of uncultured Solirubrobacterales bacterium. Lineage (GTDB taxonomy): Bacteria > Actinomycetota > Thermoleophilia > Solirubrobacterales > 70-9 > DASUPK01. Next base: position 243,910 of record CAVZEM010000011.1, read on the forward strand.
CGAAGCGCTCGGGCACGACCCGGCGGACGTCCGCCACATCGTCACCACGCATCTCGACCTCGATCACGCCGGCGGGATCGGCGACTTCCCGGACGCCCAGATCCATGTCTTCGCCGCCGAGCTGGCCGCGGCGCGCTCGCCCGCCCTCCTGGAGCGCGCCCGCTACATCAGCGAGCAGTGGGGCGAGAGGCCGATCTGGGTCGAACATGGGGCGGGCGGCGACAGCTGGTTCGGCTTCGAGAGCATCCGCCTCCTCCCCAGCCTTGACGCCGAGATCGCGATGGTCCCGCTCCCCGGACACACGGCCGGCCATTGCGGCGTCGCCATCAACACCGACGACGGCTGGCTGCTCCATTGCGGCGACGCCTTCTTCTTCAACGGTGAGATCGAGACGCCGCCGCGGTGCCCGCCCGGCCTGCGGTTCTTCCAGACGATCAATCAGCACGACGGCAAGGCCCGTCACCGAAACCAGGAGCGGCTGCGGGAACTCCAGCGCGATCACGGGGACGAGGTGAGGCTCTTCTGCTCGCACGATCCGCAGATGCTCGAGGCGGCCCAGCGTCAGCCTGCCGCCGCCTAGCTCAACTTGGGCCGGCGGTAGGCGCTATTCCGGTCGCCCGGGCGAGCGCGGCGAGTCCACCGAGCATGATCCGCTGCGCCGCCCGAGGCGGGCCGGCGAGAAACGTCCCTGGGACGAGGAGGTCGTGGATCGTCAGCACGTTCTGGAGGCGGCCGCCGATGTCGCCGTGGTGACGGTCATGGATGGCAAGAGGATCTCCGTCATGGAGTGCACCATCCGCGACGGTCGCATGGCCAAGATCGACCTCTTTGTGGAGCCGCTGGATCGCCCGTAACCCTGCGGCGATCCCCGGCGCTAGCGTTAGAGAACGGCAGTGTCAGGGAAAGGACAGGTCATGCAGGGAGTGTGGGCCCGCGGTAGAGCCGGGATCGCCTTGGCGGGAGCCCTGGCGTGTCTCATCATCGGCCTGATCGGAGGCGGCAGCGCCGGAGCCGCGGTCGGCTCAACCGACCTCTCGATGACGAAGGCCGACACCGCCGACCCGGTCACGGTGGGCGACACGTTCGGCTACGTGCTCACCGTCAAGAACGAGGGGTTGAACGACGCCGGTGACGTGATCACCACCGACAACCTCCCGTCCCAGGTCTCCTATGTCTCGTCCACCCCCTCGGCCGGGACCTGCCAGAAGTCCGGCAGCAAGGTGACCTGCGATCTCGGCCAGGTCAACTCGGCGGCCTCGGCGAGCGTGACGATCACGGTCAAGGCAACGAAGAACGGCACGGCTTCGAACACCGCGTCGCTGACCAGCGCCGACGACACCAACGCCACCAACAACCTCGATACCGAGACAACGGTGATCAACAAGAAGCCGAGCACTCCCAAGCCCCCCAAGCACAGGGGGCGGACCACCTGCGCCACGCCGACCATCCTGGGCACGCCGGGCAACGACGTTCTCCAAGGCACCAACCACGCCGACGCGATCGTCGCCCTCTCGGGGGACGATCAGGTCTTCGCCGGCGGCGGCAATGACCTGATCTGCCTCGGCGCGGGCGCCGATCTGACCGACGGCGGCTCCGGCAAGGACGTGATCATCGGCGGCGGCGGCCCGGACCGGCTCATCGGCTCCGACGGCGGCGACACGATCAAGGGCAAGCGCGGTCGCGACCGGCTCTTCGGCGGCCAGGGCGACGACTTTCTGAGCGGCGGCCGTGGGCGCGACAAGTGCAAGGGCGGCCCCGGCCGCAACATGCTCCTCAGCTGCTAGCAGCGGCAGAGGCCTGAGATCCGGGCAATCCCGGCGCCGAGCCACGCCGTATTCGAAGCATGGCCGTCAGCCCCGCCCTCCGATCCCTCACCCTGGCGGGGCTGGCGGCCATTCTCGTCCCCGCCCGGCGCTAAGCGCGCCGAGCGGTTCCGACCAGGGTCACTCCTGGGATCTCGAGCCCGTCCGCGGTCTCGTAGCGGCTGAGCGACTCGCGGGCGTGGGCGCGAATCGCGTCAATCGCCTCGGGCGGCTGTACCTCGAGGACCTTCGCCAGGGGGCCCGCGAGCGCAGTCGTCACCAGCCACCACTGATCGAAGGAGGCACCGGTCCAGGGCGCCTCGACCTCGGTGATCTCGATGTCGTCGAACCCGACCCCCGAAAGCACGGCCAGGAGCTTGTCGCGGCCGTCGAGCGCGAACGGGCCAGGCACGCCCGGCGGCGGGAACGTCCCGCCCAGCTGGGCTCCGACCGCATCGAGCATCGCACCCAGCCAGGGGTTGTGCTCACGCGGTCCCCAGACCGAGACGACAGCTCGCCCACCGGGGTACAGCACGCGCCGGATCTCACCGGCAGCGCCCTCGTGATCGGGGACCAGCATGATCCCCTCGCGGCAGAGCACGGCGTCGTAGCTCTCGTCGGGCTGATCGATTCGCTCCAGATCCAGGTCGAGCGTGCTCACATTGCCGAGCCCGCGGGCCGATGCCCTCGTCGCGGCGATCGTCGTCATCTGCGGGACGACGTCCGAGAGAACGACCTCGCCCTCCGCCCCGACCCTTTCCGCCGCCGCGATGCCGAGGCCGCCGGGCCCGCAGGCGAGTTCGAGCACGCGGTCGCCCGGCTCCAGTGCCGCGGCCTCGAGCATCGTCGCGGTGAGCCTTCCGGCCCGCCTGTCGACGAAGTCCGCGTTCTGCTCCCAGCCCGGGGCCACGGCACCCCAGATGGTGTGCAGGCCGGCTCGGAGCTCATCGGCATCACCGACCGGCTTTCTCTGTGTCTGCTGTCCGCTCTCCACGATCAAATCTCCTTGTGGTCCAATTTGCAATTAGCTACTTGCTAAGCGTAATGAATTCATCGCTAGACTAGCGAAAGATGACGAAGTCTGCAGAGACCAAGCAGGAGACGCGTCGCTACAACTCCCCACGCCGAAAGGAACAGGCGGAGGCGACGCGCCGGCAGATCCTCGACGGGGCCGAGCGGTTGTTCATCAAGGACGGCTACGTCGCCACCTCGATGGCCGCAATCGCGAAGGAGGCGAGCGTCGCGCTCAAGACCGTCTACCTCGCCTTCGAGACCAAGAGCGGGCTGTTGCGCGCCCTCTGGCATCGCAACCTCCGCCGCGGCCGCGAGGACGTCCCGGTGGGCCAACAGGATTGGTTCCTCGAGGTCCTCGAGGAGCCCGATCCCGCCAGGGCGCTTCGCCTCAACGCCCGGAACTCCCGGAGGGTGAAGACCCGGATCGCCCCGCTCGGCGAGGTGATCCTCACGGCGGCGGCGGCCGACCCTGAGATCGATGCGCTCTCCAAGCGAATTTGGTCCCAGTTCTACGACAACCAGCGCGACGTCGTGAAGGCGCTCAATCGGCGCAGGGCGCTCAAGCGTGGCCTGAGCGTCGATCGCGCCGCCGACATCCTCTGGACGCTCAACCATCCGCGCACCTACCTTCTCCTCCTGGAGGACAGAGGTTGGACGCCTGAGGAGTACGAGCGCTGGCTCGGAGACATCACGATCGCGGAGCTGCTCAAGGAGAGCGAGCGTTCCAGGACCCGGAAGTGAGCCGGGACGACTTCCGCAGGGCGCGCTGGTACACAGTGCGCCCGGCGGCCAACCGCAAGCCCGCGACCTACCGCTGCCCGCTCTGCGGCGGCATGCTCCCCGCCCTCAGCGAGCACATGCTGGTCACGCCCGAGGGCGACAGCTCGCGCCGCCGGCACGCGCACTCCGCCTGCGTGATGGCCGCCCGTCAGCAGGGACGGCTCCCTCTGCGCGAGGATGTCGAGCCGGGGCGGCCTGGGATCGTCGCAAAGCTACTCCGCCGTAGGTAACGTAGGCGCCGCGTGGCACTGAAGAAGATCGGTCTGATCACCGCCTCGGCCCTCTGCTCGATCAATCTCTGGACCGGCGCCCCGCTGTTCGCGATCTGGGTCGGCTCCAAGGTCCAGGGCAACCTGAGCAACATCAGCATGACCGCGCTCTTCTCGGTGGTGGTCGTGCTCGCGGCGACGGTCTTCGCGCTCGCCTTGGCGCTGACCTGGCTGAACACGAAATACGACGATCTCACCGGCCGTCCGCCCGCCGCCCGCCAGACGTCGCCCTGGCTGCGCAGCATGCGCGACGAGCGGGAAGCGGACGCCCAGCGCAAGCACGGGATCGGCGGAGTCGAGCGGATCGTCGTGATCTGCGCGGTCGCCGGATGCCTCGCCTTCGAGGTCTGGTTCTTCTTCTTCGCCGGCTCCTCCCTGCCGAATGGCTGAGCGGGTCGTCGTCGCCCCCCGGCGGGCGGAGGAGGCCGAGTTGCCGGAGCTCGCCCGCATGCTGGCGCGAGCCTTCCACGAGGATCCGGTGGCGGCCTGGGCCTGCCGGCCCGATGACCTGCGGCCGCGCGTCCTGGAGCGCCTCTTCGGCATGCGCCTCCGCGACATCCGCCCGCAGGGCGAAATCTGGACCGACGACGACCTGCGGAGCGTCGCGGTCTGGGCCGCGCCCGATCACTGGCACACGACGGCGCGGCAGGACATCGCCTACGCCAGCTGCCTGCTCCACCCCAGGCTCGTGCTCCGCATGCCTATGGTGATCACCGGGATGCTGGGCGCCCAGAAGGTGCACCCGGCAGAGCCGCCCCACTGGTATCTGGCGATCCTTGGAACGGACCCGTCGGCCCAGGGAAACGGCCTCGGCTCGGCGATGCTGGCACCGCTGCTCGAGGAGTGCGACCGGGACGGCGTCGGCGCCTATCTCGAGTCCTCGAAGGAGCAGAACCTGGACTTCTACGCGCGGCATGGCTTCCGCGTCACGTCGGAGAGACAGCTACCGCGCGGCCCCCGCCTCTGGCCGATGTGGCGGGAGCCGCGCGGTAATTAGTGCGTGTAGCTGATCAGGTCCTCCCGCTCGGACTCGCCTGAGACCGAGACCGCGACCACGGGCCCGACGCCCTTGGCGTAGAGCTTGTACTCGGACACCGTGGGCTCGAGCGGGCTGGTGTCATCGGTCAGGATCGCGCCGGTGAAATGCCCCACCGGCGCCTGGACCTGCTGGTCGAGGGCGAGCACCTTGGTGCGGTCCTCGGCATGGCCGGCGTAGTACTCCTCGCGATAGGTCAGGCCCACCGACGGGTGTGCGGCCATCGCGATGCCAGCGTCCGCCCCGTTGCGCCCGGCCTCGAAGGAGCCGCTCGTGTCCTTCCTGCCGTTCTGGATCGAGGCGGTGTTCTCGCCGAAATACCAGACGTTCCCGTCCCTGTCCTGGGCGTACCAGTCGTCCGTGATCTCGGTCGCCTTTCCATTGGTGTAGACGACGTCGTGGACCACCCGCGCGGTGACTCCGTCGGCGATCCTCTTCGTCTTGTCATCGACCGTGATCGTCTCGGTCAGATACTCGCCCTCGGGGTTGGTGACCCGAACGTGCCACTGGCGACCCACCGGCATCGGCCAGTAGGGATTGTCGATCTGCGTCGTGAAGTCCGCCGGATTCAGGTTCGACGGCTCACTCGTCTGCGGGAGCGTGTTCGTGCCGGATTGGGTGGCCGCCTGGGACTGTGAGTCACCCGACGAGCCTCCGCACCCGGCGAGCGCGGGGAGCAGGATGGCGATTCCCGCCATCGCCGCTCCCGCGCGCCTGATCGCCCGGGCTTTCATCTAGTTACCTCCCTGGTCCTCGCTGTCGGCCTCGGCGACCACGAGCTTGTAGCTCTGGTCCAGGCGGACATCGACAGTGCTGCCATCGGGCTTGGCGACTTCGACCTCCCAGGTGGCGCCGTTCTCCGAATCGCGCTCCACGGAGTTGGCATGGCTGCCCGGATAGATGTTGAGGGCGGCGGCCTTGGCCTGGTCCGCGCCGGGGCCGGTGGCCCCACCCTCGTCGCCCCCGTTGGTCGCGATCGCGGTGCCGCCACCGGCCGCCGCCAGGGCGAGCACGGAGCCGCCGACGATCACGAGACGCGAGGGTGCCCTGCGAAGGGCAACCCGTTTGATGTTGGTCCAATGCATCTATGTCTCCTTTCGTAGGTTGGTCAAATGCGCGACCCGTTCTACGGAGATGGGATGAATCGACCGTGAAAACCGCTCAGCGCGGGTCTGCGGGCAGCTCGATCCAGACATCCGCCCCGCTGCCGTCCCGGTTGGCGGCGTGGGCAGTGCCGCGATGAGCGCGCGCGATCGCGTCCACGATGGCCAGCCCGAGGCCCGTACCGTCCCCGCCGCGGGCGGGGTCGGCGCGGCTGAACCGCTCGAACGCCCGGTCGAGGAACTCCGGCGGAAAACCCGGCCCGCTGTCCTCGACGTGGATCTGCAAATCGCCGTCGGTCTCGCTCGTCCTCACGGTGATCTCCCCCGCTCCATGCTCGATGGCGTTCTCGACCAGGTTGGTGAGCGCCTGCTCCAGGCGGACGGGATCTGCGTCGACGACGAGGCCGTTTCCCGGCTCGACGACCAGAGAGCGCCCCGATTCGCCCATCCGGGCGGCAAACCGCTCGCGGACATCGCCGAGCAGATCGGCCACCCGCACCCGCCGCAGGTGCAGGGCGAGCTTCCCCTGCTGCGAGCGGGCCAGCACCAGCAGGTCCTCGGCCAGCGCGCTCAGGCGGTCGACCTCGACGATCGCCGACGCGATCGCGGCGCGCATCTCCTCCGGGGTCTCGGCGTAGCGAAGAGCAAGCTCCAGCTCGGTCTTGTGGAGGGCGAGAGGGGTCCGCAGCTCATGGCTCGCGTCGTCGACGAAGGTCCGCTCCCGATCGAGGGCGGCCTCGAGGCGGCCGAGCATCCCGTTGAGCGTCTCGCCCAGGCGACGTAGCTCATCGTGGGCCTCGGGCAGAGGCAACCGCTCGTCAGGCTCCACGGCGGAGATCTCGGCGGCGCGGCGGCGCATCGCCTCGACGGGCCGTAGCGCCGCTCCCGAGACGGCGTAGCCCGCGAGCGAGGCGAGCAAGAGGGCTACCGGGCCTCCGATCAAGAGGATGGTCCGCAGGTTCCGCAGCGACTCGTTGCGATCGTCGAGCGTGGCGGCGACCACCACGACGTAGGTCTGGCCCCGTCCCGCCGCCGGCCGAGCGAGCAATCGTGCCTCGCCCTGGATGCTGCGCACATGGGGACGCGTCAACACGAAGGATTCACGCGAGGCACGAGCAGCCTCGGCGGGCGTCAGCTGCGGGTTGTTTCCGAGCAGTGGCGTCGTCGCATAGATGCGGCCGTCCGGGGTGAGCACCTGGGCGAAGCTCTCCTCGCGACCGAGCAGCCTCACGGACCTGCTCAGGTCCCGGTGGGCCACCAGCGAGGCGATGTCGTCGCCATGGGTCCGCAGGCTCTGATCGATCTGCTCGCTGAGCTCCGTGTCGAACCGCGAGTAGACGTAGAACCCGAGGGCAGTCAGCAGAATGGCCATCACGATCGTGAAGGCGAGCGTGACCCGGAGCCGGATCGGGATCCGCGTCACTTCGAGCCACCGTCCTCACGCAGCCGGTAGCCGACGCCGCGCACGGTCTTCAGCGACTCCACCCCGAAGGGCTTGTCGATCTTCTTGCGCAGCAGGCGGACGTAGGAGTCGACGATGTTGGAACGGTTCTCGTACTCGTAGTCCCAGGCGTGCTCGAGCAGCTGGAACCGCGATAGGACCTCACCCGGCCGCTGCATGAAGACCTCGAGCACCGCGAACTCCTTTGCCGAGAGCTCGATCTCGTCATCGCCGCGCCAGACCTGCCGCTTGGCCGGGTCCAGACGGAGGTCGCCAACCCGCAGCTCCGGCGAGCGCCGGCCGTTGCCTCGCCTCGCGAGAGCGCGCAGCCGCGCCAGCAGCTCCGCGTACGAGAAGGGCTTGACCAGATAGTCGTCGGCGCCGGCGTCGAGGCCCGCGACGCGGTCCGGGACTCCGTCGCGGGCGGTGAGCATCAGGATTGGCGAGATGACCCCGTCGTTGCGCAGGCGCCGGCAGACCTCGAAGCCGTCGATGCCCGGCAGCATCAGGTCGAGGACGATCGCGTCGTACTCGGTCGACCCGGCCATCCAGACCGCGTCCTCCCCCCTGCCGGCCAGGTCAGCCGCCATACCCTCCTGCCGCAGTCCCTTGCGGATCAGGCCGGCCATCTTGGCCTCGTCCTCGACGATCAGCACGCGCATCTCGCTCACCGAGATTGTCCTCCGAAGATGAACGCGAGATGAAAGCCCCGACGGAGCTAGCTCTCCGCGACGTCTCGACGGAGGAAAACGAGGGCGGCGGCGGCCAATGCCGGGAGCCCGTACAGGGCGCAGACCCAGAGGGAGCGCACGATCGGGGCCCAGTCCGCCGGCGTTCGAAGCAGGCCCTGCCAGGCGTTGAACTGGGTGCTGAGCAGATAGGGATGCAGGCCGCTCAGCCCCGGCAGGATCCCGACCAGCTGAACCAGGAGGGAGAACATCAGGGTCCCGACGATCGCGGCTCCGCTGTTTCGGAAGACCGTCGAGAGGAGGAGCCCGATGCAGGCGATCGCGAGGATGGGAAGCAGATAGACGAGCAGGCTGGCGCCCACCAGCTCGAGGCCCTTGGGCGCGGAGACGACCGTTCCCGAGAGGGTGGTCACGGGGTTGAAGCCGGAGGCCAGGATGCCGGCGCCAAGCGCAACCGCCCCGGCGATCGCGATCGCGAGCACCGCGTAGGTGACCGCCGCCAGGGCCTTGCCCGCGAACACCTGATGGCGCTCGACGGAGCGGGTCAGGATCATCTTGAGGGTCGCGTTGCGGTCCTCGGAGGCCACGATGTCCCCCGCGACCAGAGCGGTGATCAGCGGGAAGAGCCAGATCGAGCCGAACAGCAGGAGCACGAGGGGCACCGCGAGCCCAGTGTCGTGGACGTACTTGCCGAAGGCGACGTCGTTCGGGCGACCGCCGCCGGTCACCAGGGCGATCACGAAGATGATCGGAACCGCGGCCGCCGCCCCCAGGCCGAGGTACGTCCGCTTCTGGGCGCGGAGCTTCCGCAGCTCCCAGCGGTAGACCGTCAGCACCCCGGGTCTCATGCCAGCTCCTCGATCAACTGCTTCGTATGCGTGGCTCGCGCGCGCCCGTCGCCCTCGGTGAGCTGGAAGAAGAGGTCCTCGAGCGTCGCCTGCTGCGGCGTCAGCTCGACGACCGGCGCCCCCGATTCCGCCAGGGCGACTGAAAGCGCCGCGACCACGCCCTCGTCTTCGGCCTTGAACGTCAGCGCCGCATCGGAGGACACGAGCTCCTCGATCCCGGGTTGGGCTGCGCAGACGTCCCTGGCCCTGGCGTCGTCGGTGGTCCGCAGCCTGTAGCTGACCCCAGCCCTGCTGCGGAGCTCGGCGAGTGATCCCTCGTATGCCACCCGGCCGCTGCGGATGATCGCGACGCGGTTGCAGAGCTCCTCCACCTCATTCATCTGGTGGCTGGAGAGCAGCACCGTGATCCCGCGCTCGCCAAGATCGCGGATCAGCATCCTCATGTCGCGCATACCCGCCGGGTCGAGCCCGGTGGCCGGCTCGTCCAGCAGCAGCAGGCGGGGGCTGCGAAGCAGCGCCGAAGCGATGCCGAGCCGCTGACGCATGCCATGTGAATACCCATTGACCTTGTCCTTGGCGCGGTCTCGGAGCTCGACGATCTCGAGGACCTCGTCGATCGTGGCCTTGCCGTTGTCCCTGCCGTCAAGCGCCTGGCAGAGCTTCAGGTTGTCCAGGCCGCTGAGGTACGGGTAGAACGACGGAGCCTCGACGAAGCCCGCCACCCCCTCCAATGCCGTGACGCTGATCTGCGGGTCGCGGCCGAAGAGCCGAACGGACCCCGCGGTGGGCCGGATCAGTCCCAGCATCATTCGCAGGGACGTCGTCTTGCCCGCCCCGTTCGGCCCGAGGTAGCCGAAGACGTCTCCGGAGTTGACGGTCAGGTCGACGTCGTCGACCGCGGTGATCTCCCCGTAGCGCTTGACCAGCCCACGGATCTCAATCGGCGGAGACTCCGCCATCGACTACAGGGCTCGTGCGGCCGTCAGCACCGTTGCGGATGGAGCCGAGGCGAGCACCGTGTACTCGACGCCGTTGCGCTGGAACCTCACCACGGTCCCGAGCGCGGTTTCGAGCTCCTGGCCCTGGGCTCCGTTCACCGACACCTGCGGGAGACTGAGTTGACCGTGATCGCCGCTGGCCGGCGACGAGCCGTGCGACGCATCCGCGGGCTGCTCGATCACGGCGATTCCGCCGAGACCCTGTCCGTAGGTGACGAGCGCTCCCGCGTCCTTGTCGCTCTGAATGAGCCGGACCTCGTTCCGCGGCAGGCCCGCGAGCGTGTCAGGAGCCGTGACGGGGATGGATGCCTGCTGCTGGACGGCCTGCAGGCCCGTGACCGGCTTCGCCTCGCCGCTGCCACCGTCTCTGTGTGCGGGCGGGCTGACGTCGGTGACCTTGGCGTCAGGCGGAGGCTTGACGTCGAAGACCGATGCGGGAACCGTGCCGTAGGAGATGTCGGTGACCTTGAGCTCGAGCACCGGCGAGCTGTCGCCCTTGACGTAGACCACCGCGCGGAGCGGCGTCCCGTGCACCGCATCCCAGGCAAGCTCGGCACCCCCGAGAAGCCCTCCGTTGTCCTTGGGCTCCACCCGGACGCTGTAGGCGGGCTGGCCCGCGATGTCCGTCGGCTGAGCTCCGCTCACCATGGCATGCTCGGCCAGCTTCGCAATCCCCTTCTTGATCCGGTCAAGCGACGGCGGTTGCTGCTCATTCGCGGAGCTCGCCGAGTCCCCGCCGCCATGATCGGCGGGAAGGGTCCCCTCGTAGGCCGTGTTCGATCCGGAGTCGTAGACGGACCAGCGGTGACCGTCCGAGAGCACCTGGCTGTCGCTGGTGGCACCCTCGGCGCTCGAGTCCGCCTGAAGCTCGATGCGGAGACGCCCGTCCGAGGTGGCCCAGAGCCGCCCGGAGGCCCCGGTCAGGAGCGGGTCCGCGCCCTGCACGTTGGAGCCGCTGATCAGGTCGTTGGTGAACTGGATGCGCGCGCTGACTCCCTCGACCTTGGGGGCCGTGAGCGCATCGTGCACGGCGACCGGCAGGGGCTCAGCGGGGGGGGTCGGCCCGCCGCCGGTTGCGGCCATGGCCAGGGCCGTGGCCCCAACGCCGACGGCCACGGTCGCAGCGCAGAGCGCGATCAGGCGGCGGGTGGAGATGCTGCGCAGGTACCTCATCTCCAGAAAAGGCTACGCCCCGTCCCTAAGGATTTTCTGACAACTTCCCCGTCGATAGCCTGGACTCATGGCCGACATCACCACCATCGCGGAGCTCGGGACGCCGGCGGGACGCTGATCCTCGCCGTGGCCACCTTCGGGTCGGTTCGCTCGGCCCACCGCGGCACGAGTCGCCGAGCGCTCGCTGCAGATCGGCCTGCGGCCGTTGCTGGTCGAGTCACGACGCGAGGACCCGCCGGAACCCGCGATCTTCGGCTCGGGCAAGATCCTCATGCCGGGCAATGGTCTGGCATGTGTCGAGCGCGACGGCGACAACATCGCCATGGCCATCCCGCTGCGCAATGTCGGCGCCGGGATGGCGATTCTGCACGGCTGGCATCTCGTCGGCGGATGGCGCCGGGAGCGCCAGGAGGTGCACCCCGACCTGGACGAGTTCCGCCAGCAGCTTCGGGACCTGTACGTGCCGCTATCCGACACGGGGTTCTGGCAGGCAAGCGTTCGCGGCGCCGACGACAGCTGCCGCGCGCCGGTGGAGGCAGCCCTGGCGGGCGAAGAGGAGGGCTTCTCGATTTTCCTCCTCTACGGCGACCACGAGGGCGGTCAGCGCACGATCAGCCGCTTCGGGCTGCGGGCACACGAGGAGGAGGGGCGCTGGTTCTGCTCGGTGACCCGCCATATTGGAACCTCGAGGGCCCGGACCCCCGGGCCGACGCGCGCTAGGCGCGAACCGACTCGACCGCTACGCCCTGTTGGTCAGTCGCCGGCTGCGCTCGCGCGAGTCCGACCACTTCCCGATACCGAAGAACGCCAAGATCCCCGGAATCATCAGGTGGAGGTTGATCGCGCCCACTGCCACCGCCAGGAGGATCCAGATGCTCGGCATGGGGACATCCTCTCCCGCGTGCCTGAGCACTACATCCGTGGTAGTAAGCATGCCGCTTGCGGGTTTTTCCGCAAAGGTCCGGTTACCCCGGGCAAGCGCTACTCACCCATGCCAGTCGAGAGCCACTTCTTTGAGGACGACGGCGGGATTCCCAACTCGCCGCTGCCCACGCTCGTCTACCACGGCGTCGAGGCGGCCGAGGACGCCGCACGGTGCGAGGACCTGTTCGAAGGGAACACCTGGCTCCCCGACTGGCGGGACGGCATCTTCTCCTTTCACCACTTCCACTCCACCACTCATGAGGTACTCGGCATCGTCGGCGGGCGGGCCACAATCATGCTCGGTGGCCCGAACGGCCGGCCCTTCGAGATCGAGCGCGGCGACGTGCTCGTGCTGCCTGCCGGGACGGGCCACTGCAAAATGGGCTCGAGCGGCGACTTCCTCGTCGTCGGGGCCTATCCCGACGGGATGAGCTGGGACATCCGGCGCGGCGACCCCGCCGAGCACGACGAGGCACTCGCCAACATCAGGGCAGTGCCGGTTCCACGAGCCGATCCGGTCGAAGGACCGAGGGGCTCGCTCACCCGCCTTTGGGCGTAGCGACCCCGCGGTGTCCTAGGTGAAGCGCTTGACGAAGTCGAGCGCGGCCTGAGCGACCTCCTGCCAGCCGGAGTCGATCGTCAGCGAGTGGCCGCGGTTCGGTATCTGCTTGATCTCCGTGACGCTCGGGTTCTTGCTCTGCCGCTTGTAGGCGGCGTTCGCAATCGCCCAGGGAACCGTGTGGTCCTTCTCGCCGTCGATGATCAGGAGCGGTCCACGGTCCGGGTTCTTCGGGTCGACCTTCGCCTCCGTCCACGGATTGAGGTTGGCGTTCGCCATCTGCATCAGAGCCACCCCGGGCGCCGCCACGTGGTAGGTCTCGTAGAGCTGCTTCGCCTCGTCGTCGTCGAGCGCGTTGGCCCAGCCGTACTTGAACTGGTCCAGGGTGAGCGTGATCGCCTTGCCCCTGTTGAGGGGGTTCTTGAGCACAGGGCCCGCTGAGCGCAACGCCGAGACGGGCAGCGGCAGCACGCCGCGGAATGGGCCGGGATCGATCGCGACCGTCACTGCGGAGAGGCCCCGGTCGGCGATCATCTGCGCGAGCAGTCCGCCGGTCGAGTGACCCATAACGGCCGGCTTCTTGTTGAGTCCGCCGATCACCTCCGCCGTGTGGTCGGCGATCTGCTTCAGGTTCTTCTTCGCCAATACGTCCGGATTCGCTCTGGCCTGCTCGACCGTCTCGGGATCGTCGGGCCAGTCCGGCATCAGCGGCGCGTGGCCCGCCTTCTTGAAGAATTCGCCCCAGTTGGCCCAGCTGCTCGGTAGCAGCCAGAGGCCGTGGATGAAGACGACCGGCGTGGTCCCGGACGTGTTCGCCGCCTCGATCTCCTTGCGCTCGCGTTCCGAAATCGCCATGCGAGAACTCCCCTCTGTCGTCGTTCGATGCCTGAGCGCGGCAACCCTACTCATCCGCTTGGAAGTGGAGCCGGCCGGTTTCGAACCGGCGTCCTCGGGATTCGGCGATCGGCTTCTACAGGCTTAGCCGGCGCTTCATTCTCGCCCTACGACGTCCGCAGCCGGCGGGAGATGACGTAGGGCCAAGTCCCTTTGATGTCCCCGGACGGTCGGGACGAGCCGACCGGGTGAGCCCGATTCTGATGCCGGTGATCCCACCCCTCGGGCTCGGGTGGGCCGACACACGCTGCTTAGGTTCTAGCTAAGCGGCGAGAGCGAACTCATGGTCCGCACGTATTGGTTGGTCCAGGTGTTTAACGAGGCCTCCTGGAACCTCGGCCTGCAACCTGATCGCACAAAGGCCCAAGTCGAATCCAATTTCGGCCCCGTGCTATGTGAAGGCAATGTTAGCCCGGAGCGCCAGACCGACGGGTCTACCGGTGCGAGCGGTGAGACCCGGGCTGCCTGACCTTGCCGTGTGTACTGACCTGCGCGGGCTTGCCGGAGCAACGCGGCGGCAGCGATCGCCGCAACCAGCCCTCTGCCCGGGTTCCCTCTTCCCACAGGCACGACAGTACCAACTAGGAGGTAATGGCGAGACACCTCCCGGGGTGTGTCTCGCGGCTAGAGCGTGAGCTTCGGCTTGACCTCGCGCAGGAACTGGCGAGGCATGCCGGGCACGTCTGCGAGGTCGTCGAGCGAGGAGAAGCCGTTCTGGCGCTCGCGGTAGGTGATCACGCGCGTGGCCTGGGTGACCGAGAAGCCGAGATCTCGGAGCTGCTCGAAGGTGGCCTGGTTGATGTTGGTCCGGTCGCCCACATCGACCGCCGGCCCGGAAGCCTCTTCCTCTTCGGGCTCTTCGGGCTCCACGGCGACGTTGGCCTTCGCCTCAGGCTCCTCGGTTTCCGCGCCCTCCCCGGCATCCTCTTCGCGGTCGGTCCCGACTCCCAGGATCGCCCCGACCGTGCGGCCCAGGATCCCGCTCTTCTCGTCGCCCTCGGTCTCGGTCGCCTCCTCCTTCCCCTCATCACCCTCGCCGCCCGTCGAGATGACCCACTCGTCCTGCTCGTTCTTCTCGGGCGCGGGCGCGGGCTGCTTGGGTGCGGGCGGGGGGTCCGGCGGCGGCGGTGGCACGGCGGCCGGTGGTGACGGGGGTGGCGCCGCCGCGGGCTCGATGGCCGGTGCCGCGCCCAGATCCTCGGCCGTCTGGATGCTGCCGGCGGCGGTGCGCTCCGCGGCCTGCGCCTTGCGCTGGGCCTCCTTGGCGCGGGCCTCTGCGGCGCTGACTCGCTCCAGCACCTCTCGAAGCTTGCGCTCGCGCTCGGCCTCCTCCAGCTTGAGCTGGGCAAGCCGCTCGGCGTCCGCGGCTCGCTGCTCGGCCTCCTGGGCTCTGACCTCGATCTGCTGAAGCTTCTTGTTGGCCTCCTCCATGGCGGCCTCTCGCTCCTCGCGTTCGGCCTGGAGGCGGCGCTCGGCCTGCTCCACCGCGCTGGCGAGACGCTGCGTCTCCCCGCTCATCTTCTCCTGCACCTGAGTTTCGATGCGCTCCTCGGCCTCGGCGCGCGCCCGCTCCTCGGCCTCGCGACGGGCCTGATCGGCGGCGTCGGCGACGCGCGCGTCCGCGTCCCGGCGTGCCTGCTCGATCGCCTGCTTGGTCCGGTCCTCGACCTCCTGGCGCACCCGCTCGGATTCCTCAAGGGCACGTTGCTCGCTCTCGAGACGCAGCCGCTCGGCCTCTTCGCGGAGCCTTTCCTCCGACGTCTGCCGCGCCTCTTCCTCGGCCTGACGGCGGGCCTGATCGGCGGCCATCTTGATCAGCTGCTCGGTCTCCTCCTCAGCGCGCTTGACGCGCTCCTCCGCGTCGCGCTCGAGTTCCTGCGCCCGCTGCAGGCGCTCCTCCGCCTGGCGGCGTACCCGCTCCTCCTCCTCGCTCAAGCGCTCCTGGTGCTCGGCGGCCAGCGCTTCGATCTCCGGGCTCGACGAAATCGGCGCGGGCGGCGTCACGGGCGGCAGGGAAGGTGACGGGGGCGCGGGCGGCGGCGGCTCGGGAGGCGACGGAGCTGGTTCGGCGGCCTCCGGGTCGGGCGCCGCGTCGTAGGGACGAGGCGGCGAGGTGTCGGGCGGCAAAGAGGGTTCGGTCTCCGAGAGCTCGGGCGCCAAAGGGGGCTCAGGCACGGCGGGCGGCGTCTCGGCGGGCGCCCCCTCACCCTCGCGAGCCAGGCGGTCGATCTCTTCCTGCAGCGATCCAAGGCCGGTCGAGGGCGGGGTGATCTCGACGGGCTCATTCGGCCCGGCCGGGCTTGGCTCGACGGCAGTCTCCCCGGGGGTGCCTGCCGAAGCGGCAAGCTCGGCGCCAGAGGGATCCGGCTCCGGAACCTGCTCCGCCTGCTCGGGCTCATCCGGCTCGGTCGAGGTCTCCTCCGGCTCATCCGAGGAAGTCGAGGCGAATCCGCCGGGCGCAGTCTCGGGCTCCGGCGCGATCGGGGTCAGCGCCGGCTCGTCGTCCGACCGGGATCGCCCGCTGCCCGGCGGGACCCACTGCGATTCCTCGGGCTCGGCCTGCTTGGGGCCCGAAAGCTCTGGCATCGAGGGCTCGGGCGTCGGCTCCTGCGCTCCGTCCTCTCCGATCGGCACCTCCTCCAGCTTCGGCTTGGCTTCGGCCGGAGCCTCCTCCTCAACTGCCTTGACCTCGGCCTCCTTCTCGCCCTCACTATCGCTCTCTGCCTCGGCGCCTCCTTCAGCCTTCTTGGCCTCACCCTCCCCCAGGCCCAGTGCCGCCGCGAGCATCGTCGACTTCTCCGCCTCCACCTCGGCGCCGCCGGCGACCTCCTCCTTCTCGGGCTCAGCCTCGTCCGGCTCGGACTTGGGTTCCGGTGGAGCCTCTCCCTTGCGTTCAGCCTTGCGTCGCTGGCGCTCCTCCTTGCGCTTCTGGCGCTCGTCCCTGCGCCTCTTCCGCTCCTCCTCCCAGGCGCGGCGGTCCTGATCCTCGGCACGGCGCTTCTCCTCGGCGACCTGCTTGCGCTTTTCCTTCCGCTCCTCGCGCTTCTGCTTCCGAGATGGCTTCGCGCCGGTGGCGTCCGTCTTGCCTTCCTCGCCCGCCTCGGCCTTCGCCTGCGTCTTCTTGTCAGGCTCGGCCCGCGTCTCCGTGCCGGGCTCGGCCGCGTCCTTCGCGGTCTCGGCTTTCGCGGCCGGCGCCTCGGCGGGCTTGGCGTCCGCCTTGGCGGCCTTGGCCTCCGCCTTGGCAGTCTTGGCCTCCGCCTTGGCGTCTGCCTTGGCGGCCTTGGCGTCCGCCTTGGCGGCCTTCGCCTCCGCCTTCGCCTCCTTCTTCGCCTCCTTCTTGGAGCGCCGCTCGTCCCCGCTGGTCACACCCTCATCCGCCGCGCGCTCGTTGGCGCGGCGACGGCGCACCAGCAGAAAGAGGATCAGGAGCAGGATGACCGCGCCGACGATCCCGTACGCCTCGGCGGGGTGATCCTGGACGAAGTTCGAAATCGTGTTGGTAGCGATTGCAGCAAGCATCGTTGTGCCCAATCGTTGCACGGGACCTTGGTTCTTGTGCAGAGTCCCTTGCCCTGCTGCCGGGCGAACTCTTTCCTAGCCCAGGCGCTGCTTGAAGTCCCGCTCGACCTCGCGGCGCAGATCGCGGTCGGCGATCTCGCGCCGGCGATCCCTCCCCTCCTTGCCCTTGGCCAGCGCCAGCTCGACCTTCGCCCTGGGGCCCTTGAAGTAGATGCGGGTCGGCACCAGGGTGAGTCCGCGCTCGGCGGTCTTGCCGATCAGCCGCTCGATCTCCCTCCTGTGCAGGAGCAGCTTCCGGGGCCGGTCCGGCTCATGGTTCTGATCCGAGGCGGGCAGGTAGGGCGGGATGTGCGCGCCCCGCAGCCAGACCTCGCCGTCGTTGACCACGGCGTAGGCCTCGTTGAGCTGGGCCTTTCCATCTCGCAGGGATTTGACCTCGCTGCCGCGCAGCTCGATCCCGGCCTCCATCTTCTCCAGGACCTGGAACTTGTGGCGGGCGCGCCGATTGGTGGCGACGTCGCCGCTCACCGGCGTCCTCGGCCCCTTCTGCTTCTTCGCCATCAACCCTCCTCCACCGGGAGCAGATCGACCCGGCCGCGCGGCGCATCGACGCGATCGACCGTGATCCTGGCCGGATCGCCGATCCGGATCGCCCGGCCCCCGCGCGCGCCGACCAGCATCGTCTCGGTCCGGTCGAGCTCGTACCGCTCCCGGCCGCCGATCCGCCGCGCCGGCAGAAAGCCCTCGTAGACGTCCGCGAGGGCGCCGCCGAAGCGGACGAACGCCCCGGCTCCGACGACCCCCGAGACCTCGCCCTCGAACCGGGTGCCCGGCCCGCGCTCGAAGAGCTCTCGCTGCAGCAGGAACGAGGCGCAAACGGAATCGGCGTCCCGCTCGACCCGGGTCGCGTCCCGCTCGCGCTCGGAGCAGTGTGCGCCCACCTCCGCCAGCCCCTCCGCGCGTGGCGCTTCCTCTCCCCCGCCGATCGCCGAGAGGAGCGCCCGGTGAGCGACCAGGTCGGGGTAGCGCCGGATCGGAGAGGTGAAGTGCGCGTACGCGGGGCTGCCCAGGCCGGCGTGGCCGAGGTTGCGATCGCTGTAGTGGGCGGGTTTCAGCGAGCGAAGCACAAGCGATGTATACGCCTCGCGGCCGTGGCCACGGCGCTCCGCCTCGCGCGCGACCAGGCGGCTCGCCTCGCCGGCCAGCTCGCCCGCCTGCTGTGGGGAGATCTCGTCGGGGAGGGCCGGGGTCGGGATGTCGAGCGCCGCGAGCTGCTCGATCAGCCATCGGATCCGCTCGGGGTCCGGCTGCTCGTGGACCCGGTAGAGCGTCGGGATGCGGCGGCGCTCGAGCAATTCGGCGACCCGCTCGTTCGTGAGGATCATCAGGTGCTCGATCAGTTGGTGCGCCTCGGTCTGGGGGACGGAGTGGGCGCCCGTGACCTGGCCGTCCTCGAAGCGGAATTCGGGCTCGAAGCTCTCCACCTCCAGCGAGGCCCGTGGGCGCCGGCCGGCCAGTGTCGCCGCGGCCTTCCTGGCGAGCGCGAGCGGCTCCGCGATCGGCGCGGGAGGCTTGGCGCGGCCGGCGAAGATCTCGTCGAGCTCGTCGTAGTCGAGGCGGACGTCGGAGCGGATCAGGCTCCGGTAGAAGCTGGCCGACACGGTCTCCCCGTCCTCGGAGAGCTCGATCTCGGAGGTGACGGCGAGTCGCTCCCTCTCCGGGGCGAGGCTGCAGGCGTCGCTCGAGAGGACATGGGGCAACATCGGCGCGACCGTGCCGGGGGCATAGGTGGAATTCGCCCGCCTGTAGGCCTCCTTCTCGAGCGCGTCACCCGGCCGGACGTGGGCGGCAACGTCCGCGATGTGGATCCAGAGGCGGACGCCGCGGTCCGTCTTGGACGCCGAGACCGCGTCGTCGAAGTCGTGCGCGCTGGCCGGGTCGACGGTGAAGGTCGGGAGATCCCTGAGATCGCGCCGATCGAAGTCGAGAGCCTTCGCGCGCTCGGTCGCCTCGCGCGCCTCCTCCTCGATCCGGCGCGCGAAGCCCGTCCGAACCTGGTGGTCCTCGAGCATCGCCGCGATCACGTCCGCGGCGAGCCCAGGGTCGCCGAGCTCGCGGATCACCCTGGCGCGGCCCCTGCCCTGGCCGAGCTCGACCAGGGCCATCCGCCCCGGGGTCGCCGCCCGCCGGCCTCCGCCAAGCTCGATCTGCCCCCCGCGCTCGAAGAGCAGCTCGCCGACGAGAAACCGGCCGCGCTTCGAGACGAGGACTACGCGTTTCAGAGCTGGGGCGCCAGGACGTTCAGCGCCCGCTGGAGTCCCTCGTCCTGCTTCGTGGAGGGGTTGTCCTTCGCCTTCACCTGGGGCGGGATCCCGACGTCATTGATCGATGTCCCATTGCGGGTCAGATACTGCCCGACGGTCAGATCCAGCGCGCCGCCGTTGTTCAGCGGGATCACCTCCTGGAAGGTGCCCTTGCCGAAGGAGGTGGTCCCCACCACCTTCGCGACTCCTACCTGCTCGAGGGCGGCGGTCACGATCTCGGACGCGGACGCGGTGTCACCGTTGATCAGGACGACCATCGGATGGCGCGGCAAAGGGTCGCCGGTTGCGTCGAAGGTGCGCGTGTTCTGAGTGCGCCCGTGGGTCGAGACGATCACGCCGTCGGGGACGAAGATGCTCGAGACCAGCACTGCCTCGGTGAGGAGTCCGCCGCCGTTGCCGCGCAGGTCGAGCACCAACCCCTGGGCGCCCTGCTCGTAGAGGCGTTCCACCTCCTTGCGGAGCTCCCCGTGAGCACCGGGGAAGAACCCCGCCAGGCGCACGTAGCCGACCTTGGAGTCACCCACCTTCTCGATGTGCCCGACGACCTGCGGGATGTCCACCTCGCGCCGGGTCACGGTGACGTCGCGTGAGGTCCCATCCCTGCTGGCGACGGTCAGCGTCACCCCCGTCCCGGCGGGCCCCCGGATCTCACTGGTCACAGCGTCAGCGTCCTTGCCGGCGATGGAGTGGCCGTTGACGCCGGTGATCACCTCGCCCGGCTGGATGCCGGCGTCACGAGCGGGGGTGTGCTTGTAGACGGTCGCAACCCGCAGACCCCGCGGCACCTCGGTCACCGCGATGCCCACGCCCGAGAGGCTCGAGCCCTGCTTGAAGCGGTCGTACTCGGTGGGCGTGAAGTAGTGGGAGAAGCGGTCGTGGTAGCGCTGTTTGATGTGGCTGATGATCGAGGCGATCGATGCGTTCTCGAGGTCCTTCTGGTCGACGGTGTGGAAGTAGTCGTCGTGGATGACGTCGATCGCCTGCGAGGTCGCGTCCTGGCCCTTGGTGCCGAAGACGTCGTTGACGGCGTCCCGGATCGCATTCACCTGGCCGCCGGCGACGATGCCGACGACGAAGGCGATCGCGACGAGGGCCGCGATGGCAAGTGTGCGCCGGCTCAAATCCGGAGGAAGCGACGCAGCGTCAGGCCGCTGCCCATCGCTGAAACGCCCATGGCCACGCACAGCAGGACGAGCGCGAGGTTGGCGAAGCCGATCGTGTGCCCCGAGTTGATCAGGTTGAAGTTGTTGGCGAGCGGATCCACGATCACCTGCTTACCGACGAAGAGGAAGCCTATTGCGATCGCGGCTCCGACCAGCCCGCAGAACAGTCCCTCCACCATGAAGGGCCAGCGGATGAACCAGTTGGTCGCTCCAACCAGCCGCATGACCTCAACCTCGCGGCGGCGCGCGTAGATGGAGAGGCGAATCGTGTTCGCGACCAGCAGCAGCGAGGCGATCAGCAGGAGCCCGGCGACCACACCGAGCACCCAGCGGATCGCCGTGGTGGCGCCGCTGATCTTGCTCGCGTCATCACGAGAGTCGCCGATGTCGCTGATCAGCGGGCTGATCGGCGCGGGCGTCCCGTTGGCCCCGGGCGGGGTGATCGCGTTGCGGACGGCGGGAAGGTTGGAGAGATCGTCGGGCGTGACGTTGAAAGAGGCCGGCAACGGGTTGTGCGAGCCGGGCAGCTGCGCCGTGATGTCGTCGCGGTTCTCCGCCTTGAGCCGGTCGCTCAGGATGCTCAGAGCCTGGTTCTTGTCGACGAACTGGACCGCCTTGACGTGTGGGATCGCCTGGAGCTTCGCCTGCATAGCCTGAATCTGATCCGCGGGCGCCTGCTGTCCGTTCACGTCATTGAGGAAGACGCGCAGGCCGACCTGGTTACGGACCTCGTTCGTCTTCCCGTTGGTGGTCTGCAGGACGGGGATCAGGACGCCCAGCAGCAGCACGGTGATGCAGACCGTGACGATCGACGCCAGCCCGGGAGCCGCGCTGCGCCTGAGCGCCCGCAGCCCCTCGCCGATGAAGAAGAAGACTCGCCCCATGGGTGCCGCCTAGTAGCGGGGCTCCTCGCCCACGACGCCCATCTCCTCGCGGAGCCGCAGAGCGAACTCGCGGGTCGACTCGTCGTCGGAGGTGTAGGTGCCGGCCGCCTGGTCGCGCACGACTCGTCCGGAATCGAGCGCAATCACGCGGCGACGCATCTTGTCCACCATCTCGCGGTCGTGAGTGACGACCACGACCGTCGTGCCGGTGCGGTTGATCCGATAGAGCACCTGCATGATCCCGATGGAGGTGTTCGGGTCGAGGTTCCCTGTCGGCTCGTCCGCCAGCAGCAGCGGCGGATGGTTGACGAACGCACGAGCGACCGAAAGTCGCTGCTGCTCGCCTCCCGAGAGTTGGTCGGGGAAGTTCTTCACCTTGTCGGCGAGCCCGACGAGCCGGAGAGCGTCCGGAACCTTGCGGCGGATCTCCGAGCGCGAGGCGCCGATCACCTGCAGGGCGTAGGCGACGTTGTCGTAGACGTTTCGGCTCGGCAGGAGCTTGTAATCCTGGAAGACGGTGCCGATCCGGCGGCGAAGCTGGGGAACCTTCTTGTCGGCGAGCGAGGAGATGTCGCGACCGGCGATCAGCACCTCGCCCTCGGTGGGCTGAAGCTCGCGAATCAGCGTCTTGATCAAGGTCGTCTTGCCGCAGCCGGTCGGCCCGACGAGGAAGACGAACTCCCCCCGGTCGACGCGCAGGCTGACGCGCTCGAGGGCGACGTGGCCACCCGGATATACCTTGGTGACCTTCCGCATCTCGACGATCGGCGAGCGCGCACGCTGCTCGGTGAGATGCTCGGGGCGGCGCTGCGCCTGCGGGCGCGCGCGGAGCAGTTCTGATGTCTGTCGTCTTGCCATTGAGCGCGATGCAGCGGATGCGTTCCGCGGGACAACCCCCGCCGAGCCGCCCACTGCGAAGCACAGGGTAGGGATCGGCCTAAAGCGGATCGCAAGTTCTCGTTCGCCCCCCAACACCAGCGAGGCTGGAAAGTCGCACAGCCCTCGCCTAGCCCGGATCGGCGCCTAGATCAGTAGGTGGGGTAGCGGCGGCGGAGCCGAGTGGCGTCCTCTCGGCCCCGCTCACCGCCGTTCTCTCGCACTCCGGTGGCGTCCGATGACACCGGAGATACGTCCTCGCCCGTCAGTTCCCCTCATGTCGTCGTGGCGCGCGATCCGTGGGCGGTGCGAGCGCTGTGGGCTGAAGTTCAGAATTGGGAGTTGGCATCGTTCTTCCTACTCCGCCGGCCCACGTCGCTTCTGGCGACTGTTCCATGCGCAATGTGCGGGAAAACACGATCCCTCAGCCCGGTCTCGCGTCTACCCGGTACTTCTAATGGGCGCTACAGAGGCCTAGAATACACCCAGAGGTTAGGAGAAGCGATCGCGAGGTCGCAGGCATCGTGCGCGACTCCCAATGAAGCTTGGAGGCACACCCTGCACGGGGCGGGGTCGGGTCTTCTCGGACAGCACAGGATGAGCGAAACCGAGGAGGACTTACGTGAGGCTCCCTTTCCGCGGGCCATTTCAGGGTTTGAAGACCTTGCCCCATGGGAGCTGCGCACCACAAGGGGATGGCGCGTTGAGGCGAGCGGGTGGAGCGGTCTAGCGGGGCCGCTCCACCCCTCTCATCGGGGGGGAGCGGTGACGCCGAGAACGGCCAGGCCCTGTCCGTTCAGATCGAACCGGTCGGAACGAGCGCCTCGGTCATCTCACTGAGAGGCGAGCTCGATCTGAGCACGATCCCGCGGGTGGAGAAGCAGCTCCTCGAGCAGCTTCGCGCCAAGGCTGGAGTGATCGTGGACCTCACGGACGTCAGCTTCATCGACTCGTCGGGAATCCGACTGCTCATCCGCGCCTTCCGTTCCACGGACGACGCCGGCACCCTGCACACCGTGATCGCCGAAGGCTCCCAGGTCGAGCGGGTCTTCCGGCTCGCCGGGATCGATCGGGCGCTGCGGCTCTTCATGGAGCGGGCCCCGGCTCTCGAGGCCCTGAACGGGGCGGCGAGCGGCTAGGCGGGCACGTTGCCGTCGACGCTGGCGTGCGCGTTGCCGTCGACGCTGGCGGCCGGCTCGCTGTTGGAGGCGGAGTCGCTGTCCTCGCTCCCCGCGAGGGGCTCCAGGACGAACAGCTCCACAGCCAGGTCGGGGTCCACGTGGATCGAGCTCATGTACGCGATCACCTTGCGGCCCGTAGCCTCCACGACTACACGGCGGAACTCATCCTCCATCGCCTGCTGGAAGCTGCGCCGCATCTGGTAGACGGAGTCGACCTCGCCGGTGTCAAGCAGTGTGCGCTCAACCCGCGTGAAACCGCCCCGGAGTATCGACACGACCGTGTCGTCGACCAAATGGGTCTTGGCCTTGGTCGGCCCCTTCCCGTAGTAGCGGGAGTGCAGCTGAACGAGGCCGGTAGATATCTGTGCAAGGGTTTCTCCCCTTGCAGCTCTAGGCGATCCTTCATGCGGGGACACGGCAAACCTCCAAACACATCGGTTGCCGCCCCCTCTTGAACAGCGATTTTGCGCGAAGGGAAGAGTTGCGGGGAGACCCAACGAGCGCGCGGCATCCTAATCGGACTGGTGGCGGCAACGCCACGCCGCCTCGTTCCAGGCTACTCCCATTGCCGCCCCCAAACGGGACGCATTCCGGAGGTAAGGTGTGGGTGCCGCACGCGCGGTTTTGGGCCGATACGGTGTGGCACAGAAGCGATCGGACGGCCACCATTCGATTTCGATCAGGGCGGACGGCGGAGGGTCGCCACATTCCGACGGTCTCCGTCAGGAGGAATTGTGGTCTCAGAACCCGATCGATCCGAAGGCTCAGAGGGCCCGGAGGATCCCGGTCGCCCCGAGGACGCTCGCCAACCGCCGACCCGACAGGAGGTCCGGGATGAAATCGCCCGAGGGATCCTCCGCATCTATGAGGAGTCCTATGGAACGGGTGCTGCTCGGCCGAGGCTCTGGTGGCTGAGAAATGGGTGATCGTCGTACTGGACGGCCTCGAGCTGCTTCCGAACGAGAAATTCTTGGTGGAGAACGGGAAGCAGGACACGGTCATGCAGGTCCGGACTCAGTATCAGCACGCGATTCGGTCGACCTTCAGCGCCGCGATCGAGCGCGCGACCGGCCGCACGGTGATCGGCTTCGCGAGCACGACGAGCATCGAGGAGCCCCGTTTCATGGCGGAGGTGTTCAAGCTCGAGTAGCCGGACGCCTCCGCGGTCGAGCTGGACGGCTTCGCCATCAGATCGCGGCCACAGGTGGCCGCTAGGACCAAGGGCCGCCCTGGATGGGCGGATGCTGCACGATCGGCTTCTTGAGCAGCGCCTCGCGGGCGAGGTCGGCGATGCCGCTGGCGGTCAGCCCGAAGTGCTCCATGCAGGCCTCGGCCGTCCCTGAGACACCGAACTCGTCCTGCATCCCAAGGGCGAAGACCGGGACCGGGTGCTGCTCGCACGCCACCTGGCGAATGGCGTCCCCCAAGCCGCCGACGACGCGATGCTCCTCGGCCGTCACCGCAACACCGGTTTTGGCGAGCGAGCGGAGGATCGACTGCGAGTCGATCGGCTTGATGATGGAGACATTGACCACCTCGGCCTCCACCCCGTCCTCGCGCTCGAGCGTCTCCGCGGCCTCGAGGCCGCGCCAGACCATGTGGCCGCAGACGAAGATCGAGATGTCCTTGCCCTCACGGAGAACGTCGACGCCGGCGCCGAGCGACTCCGGGATCTCCTGGTAGACGACCGGCGTCTTCGGCCGACCGAAGCGCATGTACATCGGGCCGTCGAAGCGCTCATATGACTCGATCACGGCCGTGTAGGCCTGGTTGTAGTCGGCCGGGACGACCACCTGCATCTTCGGCATCGCCCTCATCAGGGCGATGTCCTCGATCATCTGATGCGAGGCCCCGTCCTCGCCGAGAGACACGCCGCCGTGCGAGGCGCCGATCCGGACCTTGAGGCCGTTGTGGGCGATGCCGAGGCGCACCTGGTCGTAGGACCGCGAGGTGGCGAAGATCGCGAAGGTCGAGGCGTAGGGGACCTTGCCGCTGGCGGCGAGCCCGGTCGAGATCGACATCATGTTCGCCTCGGCGGCGCCGATGTTGAAGAAGCGCTCCGGGAACTGCTTGCCGAACTTCATCGACTGTGTGGAGACAGCCAGGTCGGCGTCGAGGGCGACGACCTCTGGGTACCTCTCCCCCAGCGCGACCAGAGCATCGCCGTACGCCTGCCGGGTGGCCATCGACTCGGTCTGCGGCTCCGCCGCCTCGATCAGCTCGCTGGCCATCAGCTCTGCCCCTCCAGCGCCTTGGTCTGCCGGTCGAACGTCGCCTCGAGCTCCTCCATCGCCTGCTCGGCCTGCTCCGGGCTCGGCGGCTTGCCGTGGAAGCCGAAGCGGTCCTCCATGAAGGAGACGCCGCGCCCCTTCTTGGTCTGGCAGACGATCGCCGACGGGCGATCGATGGTGCGACTCCGCTCCAGGGACTCGACGATCGCGCCCATGTCGTGCCCGTCGATCTCGACGGCGTCCCAGCCGAAGGCCTCGAACTTGGCGCGGACGTCGCCGGTGTCCATGACCTCCTCGGTCGTGCCGTCGGTCTGCAGATGGTTGTAGTCGACGATCGCGGTCAGGTTGGGAAGGCCGAAGTGCGCGGCGGACATGGCGCCCTCCCAGCTCTGGCCCTCCTGGCAATCGCCGTCAGACATCAGGGTGAAGACCTGGGCGGTCTCGTCGAGGCCGTCGAGTCGCAGCGCCAGGCAGATGCCGACGCTCATCGAGAGGCCCTGGCCGAGGGAGCCGGTAGAGACCTCGATGCCCGGGGTCCGGGTCATGTCCGGATGGCCCTGGAGGTGTGAGCCGATCTGGCGGAGGCCCATCAGGTCGTCGGCCGGGAAGTAACCATGCTCGGCGAGCGCCGCGTACTGGATCGGCGCGGCGTGTCCCTTGGAGAGGACGAAGCGGTCTCGCTCGGGCCACTTCGGGTTGGAGGGATCGTGGCGGAGCACCCGGTAGTAGAGGGCGGCGACTATGTCGGCCGCCGACAGGGAGCTGTCGAGGTGGCCGGACTTGGCGACGGCGAGCATCCGTACGCAGTGGATCCGGAGCACGGTCGCGTAGAGCTCGAGCTCGGCGATCGACGGCTTGCCTCCTGCCTTGCTGGAGGGCTCCGGAGTGGGATCTGGAACGGGCTTCAGGTGCGCCATCGGCGGCTGGTCGTACGGAATGGCCTTGGGCTGCGGCTTGCTCAAGACCGGGCGGCGAGGGTAGCAGCGGGCAGCACCATCCGGGACCCTAGAAAGCCGGGCCGACGGAACCGCCGCGCACTTAGCCTCTCGTCCATGAAGCTCGGAGCGAGCATCCTGGCTGTCGCGGCTCTGGTCCTCGCCGGATGCGGCGGCGGGTCGGGCGGCGGAGGCGAGAAAACGGGGACGGCAACCCGGCCGGTCGCCACCACTGACGCTGCAGGGGATGCGAAGGTCACCGGCAAGCTGCCGCCCGGAGCGGTGGGGCCGGTGGACACCGCCGAGGAGGCCGCGGAGGGCCCCGCGGCGACGGAGGCGAGTCCCGAGGCAGAGGCGAACGGGCCGAGCTCGACCGGTGAGCTGGAGGGCGCGGATCGAGCAGCAACGACGGCGGTCGTCCGTGAGTACGTCGCGGCGCTCGACCGGGGCGACGCCGGGCGCGTCTGCGCCCTGATCGCGCCGGGCGGGATCGGTCTCGGCGAACTTCCCCGGCGGCACGGCGGTTGCCGCGGCTCGTTGCGAGCGTCGATCGGCACCCGGCCCAGCGGCGGCGGTCCGGCCTGGCGGAGGACGAAGATCGTCGAGATGAAGCCGCAGGCGCTGTCGGCCGGTCGCGCCCGCATCACTGCCACCGTCACCCATCGCTTCTCAGACCGCAAGTACGTCTCGGTCGAAGACGACGTGATCTATTTGGAGCGTGCCGGCGGGAGCTGGCTGATCGCCAAGCCGAGCGCCACCCTCTACCGGGCCGTCGGCTACGCCCAGCCGCCGCTCCGGGCGTTCGCCCCTCCAGCCGGCTGGTAGGTCAGAAGCGGTGATTGCCGCCGCCGCGCGGCGCGTGCTCGCGCAGGCGCTTGGGGTGCTTTCGGCCGACGCCTACGATCGTCGCGTCCGCGTTGTTCGCGCCCGGCCGCAGCACGGTCACGTAAGCCACCGAATCGGTGAGCGCCTCCGACCAGAGCTGCCCCGCCGACCGCTTCACGGTGAGGAGGATCCGGCCGGCGCCGTGGCGGTGGCGGCCCCGGACCATCAGGCGGCTGCGCCGCGCATCTGAGCGAACGTAGGAGAACGAGCGACCGTCGACGGCGGGATCGAAGAGGAGCAGCCGCCGCGAGCGGACCAGCGCGCGGTGCTTGTGAGTGCCCATCACCCACTGCACCACGCGGCTACCGCGCGGCGTCGCGATCGCATAGACCAGGATGCTCCCGTCGACCGCCGGCGGGCTGAGCTGGGAGGCTCCCCCCTCGCGCGCCAGCAGCACGGGCGGAGCTGGCGACGCCGGGTTGGCGATGTACCGGATGTAGATGCCGTCGCCCCCACCTACCGAAGCGCGATATGCGAGCCAGGAGTCCGAGACGGCGATCGCGTCG
Source organism: uncultured Solirubrobacterales bacterium (assembly GCA_963774305.1). Lineage (GTDB taxonomy): Bacteria > Actinomycetota > Thermoleophilia > Solirubrobacterales > 70-9 > DASUPK01. Next base: position 271,944 of record CAVZEM010000011.1, read on the forward strand.
GCACCGGGGGCGTCGAGCTGGGCAACGGGCGCAAGCGTGGTCCGGTCGAATAGCTGAATCGCATCGCCGGTCACGGTGGCGACGAAGCGGCCGCCGATCGCCGGGTGCTTGCCGGGGAGCACAAGCTCCGGGCCACCACGGCTGATCACGGCGGGCCCGCCAAGCCGCTGGAAGAGCAGCGCGTCAGCCGTCGCGGATGGATCGGTCGCGTGCGGGACGTCCGTTCCGGTGGCTCCGGCGCTGCCGGGCGCGACCACCAGCGCAACGGCAGCGACCAACAGGGCGGCGGCGTCACCCCGGCGCAGGCCGAGGTAGACGCTGTCGCGCTCACACATCAGCTCCGTAGCCCGGACGCCGGCATCGCTACCCGACATCGGCGCCAGAACGACGATGGGGATCGCACGCCCGATCCCGAAGGCGGCGCCGAGCACCAGACCGAGCGACGGATCGCCGACCGCGAGGCTCACGCCGGCCAGCGCCCAGACGCCGAAGGAGAGGACGAAGGTCGTGAACCCGAGGCCCAGCAGGACCCCGTAGAGGGCGGCGGCGAGCGGCATCGGCATCAGCCGGCGCCAGTGCTCCGGCAGCTGGCGGCGTATCTGGGGAACGATTCTCGTGCCGCGCGCCTCGAGCACCGCGGCGACCAGGGCGATCGCCGCGGCGGCGACGTAGGCTGCTCGTCCGCCCGCGCCGTGGAGGACCTCTCCGAGGAAGGCGAGGGATCCGAAGGTGATCAGCCCACCGGCGACTGCTCCCGGCAGGAAGGTCGCGCACGCCGCGGCCGTGATCCGGCGCCCCCCGGTGTGGCCGGTGGGGCCGATCGTGTCGATCGCCGAGAGCCCGCACGGCGAGAAGGTCCCGGTCGCCCCGATCAGGAGCGCGGCCGCCGCGAGTGCGAGCTCCAGCATTCCCATCAGGCGTGGCTCCTGGCGGGCGCCCAGCACAAGTCGCTTCGAGCTTCGCCCTTCGCTCCTGAGTACAGCGCCCTTGGAGCCACTAACACGGGACCTTCGTGTCGTAGTACTGGACGCAGAACACCTTGCGGCCGCGGTAGCAGTAGCCGGTGAGGGCGGCGTCGCCGTTGATCCGGGTGTTGCGGTGGGCGCAGCAGTCGCGGAGCTGCCGCACCTTGCCGCCGCAGCAGCGGAACCAGGAGCCGTCGTTATGCGGGCGGAAGCCGTAGATGTCCCCGGCCCGGTCGCAGAGCTGGGTGCGGGGCGCCGGCGGCAGCGGCCTGTCCTCGGCATCGCGGAGCAGCTGGCCATCGTCGTCCACCGGCTGGCCGGCGTCGTTGACCGGCCGGCCGATGTCGTCGACCGGATGGCCGTCGCTGGCCCGGAGCGGGAAACCACGCGAGTCGATCCGGGGCAGGCCGGTGGGATGCGGGCAGGAGCCGGTCGTGAAGGTGTGGCCGCAGAAGTGGAACGCCTCGGAGTCACCGGGCTCGATCAGCGTGCCGACGGTCCGGGCCGCGGTCAGAGCGACGAGAGCGCCGCCGACCCTGGCCAGGAAGCCGCGACGGGAGGTGTCCCGGGCGAGCGCGTCCGTGACGCGGTCCAGATGCTCAGGCACGGCGCCGTGACGCGGTCGCCAGCACGCTCTCCAGCTGGGCGAGGTTGTTGAAAGTCCCCTTCGCCAGAACGGTGCCGTGGTCGTCGGTTGCGATCGCGAAGGGGCTGCCGGGGATCCCGAGGTCCCTCCAGAGCGTCGCGTCCGCGACCTCGTCGAAGACGCCGACGCTGACGCGCGGATCGTTCGCGACGTTTTCGATCGCCGGCGACAGCGTCTGGCAGAGGTGGCAGCCCTCGGAGCTGAAGACCGCCAGGCCGAAGCTCTCGGCACCGTTGGCCGCCGGCACCGCGAGGCGGCTCGCCAGCGCCTCCTGCCGCGATCCGACGTCGGGCCCCTCACCTTCGATCTCGAGCGCGCCCTGAGTGCCGAGCTGCAGCCGGAGCATCCCGACCTCCCGCGCGAGCGCCAGCACCGCAACGCCCAGGCCGGCGCAGGCGAGCAGCGCGATCCCGACAGCAATCCCGAGCCAAGTGTCGGTTGAGAGACCGTTCCAATTGACCAGAGGGATCAGCGCGAAGCCAGCCGCCAGGGCGAGGTTGCGGAGCACCCCGAGCCAGGAGACCTTGGAGCGAGGCCCGAAGCAGGCGCAGGGAGCGCCGGCCTGGCCCCGCAGGACCGCGCCGGCTGTGAGGGCGGCGAACAGGAGCATCAACCCGGCCGCCAGGTACGCGGCGGGGTCGGAGCCGAGCGCAACGCCGACGCCGAGACCGAGCTCGATTGCGATCAGTCCCGCCCAGGCGATCGGGCGCAAGGTCCCGCCCTCGAAACCGAAGCTGGCCATCGCCGCGATGCTGGCGCGCGGTGACGCAAGCTTCGCGAGCGCTGCGCCCGCCAGCACGATGCCTAGCCCGACCCGCACGAAAGTTTCCACGATCCCTCCGGCGGCAACCTACCACCAGGCCGGGCGCGTGCCGCTCAGCTCAGGTCTTTGCGGCATCCCGGGCCTTGACCCGCTTGGCGCAGCGCCGGCGCTTCTTGCGGTTGTGGATCCGTCTGCACTTCTTGAGCGCCTTCGCCTCCTGCGCGGCGCTGGCGCGCGCGGCCGCGCCAGGCGGCTGACCGCCGCTCCCGAAGATGCCCTCCGCCGGCAGGCCGTAGGCCGAGTCGAGGCCGGAGACGTCCGAGGCGATCAGGGAGCGCATCGTCGGGCCGGCAACGCGGGTATAGACGCCGGGAGCATTGGCCCGCGCGCAGCCGTCGCCCCAGCCGGTGATGCCGATCAGCCTGTACCCGCCTCCCTGGAGCCGCGCCTCGAGCGGCCCGCCGCTGTCTCCGAAGCAGGTGTCCACCCCACCGGTGATGTAACCGGAGCACAGCATCGTCGCTGGGTCGAAGTCGCTCCCATAGACACCGGAGCTGCTGCAGGTCGAGTCGGCGATCACGCCCACGGTCGCCGACCGGAGCGTGTCGACGGGGCTGCCCACCTCGTTGGTGCTGCCCCACCCACTGATGTCGGCGCTGCTGCCGGGGTCCCAGAGCGCGCCCTCGTCGTCACCGGCGATCTTGATCGGGGTCTGGGCGGAGGCCGAGGAGAGCACGAGGTAGGCCACGTCGTAGCGCGGCACGCCATCGCCCTGGTAGTTGCCGTCGAAGTTGCTCCGGGGCACCACGGCCGTGACCGCATACTCGGCCCCCTGGCTCGTATCGCTCAGCGTGGTCCGCCCGAGCACCACGTCGACGTCGTTTGGATCGATCTTCGCGGTGCCGTCGCCGCCCGGATCGTTGAGCGCGCAGAGCGTCGAGCAATCTGGGTCCGTGTCGGCGACGCAGTATCCAGCCGTGACCACGATCCGCGAGGTGAGCAGCGAGCCGCCGCAGAACTCGCGCTCATGCGCGTTCTGGCCCGGCGACTGCGCCGTGCTGTCGACCACCGCCGCCTGCCAGGGATAGTTGGAGACCGAGGCCGTGCTGCCGCCGACGATGTGGGGCTGAGCTGAGCCGCCGCTCTGGGCGAACGCGGTCGCCGGCGCGAGCAGCGCCAGGGCCGCGAGCGCGACAAGGGGGAAGAGCCGAGGCGGCCTCCGCACAGCGGGAATTACATCGACTTGGGCTGAAAGAAGCGTAGGTCGCTAACCGATCGCGACCATGCGCTCGATCGGCAGGGTCGCCCTGGCGGCGATCTCGGGCGGGACCTTGACCTCGTAGCGGAAGTCCCGCAGCGAGTCGCGGACCTTCGGCAGCGTGATCATCTTCATGTACTTGCAGAAGGCCATTCGGTTGGCCTCGATCAGCTTCGCCTGGGGCGCTGCCTGCTGGAGGGGATAGAGCATCCCGTTCTCCGTGGCGACGATGTACTCGCCTTCCGGATGCTTCTCCATGTAGGAGAGCATCCCGCCGGTGGAGAGCATCTGGACGCCGTCGGGGTCGATGTCGCCCGAGGCCACGTACTCCATCGCCTGGGTGGCGCAACCGCACTCCGGGTGGATCAGGAACTCGGCGTTGGGATGCTCGTCGCGGACGGTTTTGATGTCCGTCGGGCGGATGCCGGCGTGCACGTGGCATTCGCCGTCCCAGATGTGGAACCGGGCGCGGCGATCCGGGTCATCCTTGATGCCGGTCACGCGCTCGACGAAGGCGCCGAGCCACATGTCGGGCCCGAAGAGGATCTCGGTGTCGGGGCCGTGCTCTCGCAGGATGTGCTCGACGACGGCGACCGCGTTGCCGGAGGTGCAGCAGTAGTCGGTCTCGGCCTTGACCTCGGCCGAGGTGTTGACGTACATGACCACCACAGCGCCCGGGTGCTCGGCCTTCCAGGCGCGCAGCTGATCCGCGTTGATCGACTCAGAGAGCGAGCAGCCGGCGCCCAGGTCGGCGATCAGGACGGTCTTGTCGGGACAGAGCACCGATGCCGTCTCGGCCATGAAGTGGACGCCGCAGAACTCGATCACGTCGGCGTCGGCCTTCGCCGCCTGGCGCGAGAGGCTGAGCGAATCGCCCACGAAATCGGCCACGTCCTGCAGCTCGGGCAGCTGGTAGTTGTGGGCGAGGATCACGGCGTTGCGCTCGGCGGCGAGCGAGCGGACCTCGTCGCTCAGGGTCGCGATCTCCCGATCGCTCAGCTTCGCGGGAAGCTCGTTGACGGTAGGTAGCTCAAGCATGGAAGCCAGCCTTCCTCTGTGGACCTTATGTTCGCCGCCCCGGCCTGACGAGACCTCGAGGTCGGCGAATGAACTGACCAAAGATTAGCGCGGGCCTACCCTTCGCTTATGCCGGAGCTACCCGAGGTCGAGATCACCGAGCGCCGTCTGAACACGGCGCTCGAGGATGCCAAGGTCGAGTCCGCCCTCGCAGCCGGGGTGGCAACGCTGAAGACCTTCGAGCCCAGCCTCGATGCGCTCACGGGCGCCCGGATCTCCGGCGTCCGGCGGATCGGCAAGATGCTCGCGGTCGACTTCGACCCCATGGACGGCGCGGGCCCGCTGACCCTGCTGATTCACCTGATGTCGGCGGGTCGCCTTCAGCTCTTCGACAAGCGGGCCTCGTTGAAGGACCGCCGCTCCCGGCTCCTGGTTCGGATCACCGATGGCAGGGAGCTGCGGCTCCGCGAGTTCGGCACCAAGCAGGCGGCGTGGGCGAAGCTCCTGCGCCGGGACGAGGTCGATGAAGACGAGATGGTGGCGACGCTCGGTCCAGATGCCTGGCCGGCCCCACCCTTGGAAGAGTTCCGCGAGGCGATCGACCAGCCCCGCCACCTGCACCCCCTGCTCAGGCATCAGCGCGACCTCGCCGGCATCGGTCGCTCCTGGGTCGACGAGATCCTCTGGGAGGCGAAGCTCTCGCCCTTCAAGAAGGGATCCGAGCTTCGCGGCGAGGAGGTCAAGGCTCTGCACGACTCCCTCCACGTCCTCGGCAATGCGATCGAACACTACGAGGAGGTCATCGGCGAGCAGATCCCGGACAAGATGCCGATGCCACTGCAGGTTCACCGCCGCGAGGGCGAGCCGTGCCCTCGCTGCGGCACCACCATCGAGGCGGTCTTCTTCGCCGAGCACCAGATGAACTACTGCCCCGAGGAGCAGACGGGCGGCCGGGTGCTCAAGGACCGTCGCCTCTCACGCCTGCTCAAGTAGGTAGTCAACCGCAGTCCTGACGTGGTTTACCCGGATATCGGTGACCCCGCGCTCAAGGTCCTGCTTCAGGGGTGCGATGAGACAGGTAGAGGTAGATGGACCAACGAACCCCACGCGCCGCGAGGTTCATGCTCGGCATCGCCGCCGCAGCGGTGGCGGCAGGCGTTCTCGGCATTGCCCTCGGCCAGGGCGGCGGCAATCCGACCAAGGCGCTGCTCGACGGCTCCATCATCGCCGCCGGGACCGCCACGCTCTTCGCCGCGAGCGCCCGCACGGGCAGATTCCGGCTGGTGTGGGGAGCCGTCGGGCTCGCGCAGCTGCTCTATGGGCTCGGCGAGATCAACCTCGACTTCGTCCAGCACGCGCTGACCACCTTCCCCACGACCTCGGACTTCCTCTGGCTCGCGTACTACCCGCTGGTACTGCTCGCACTCGCGTTCTACCTGGCCGATGGCCGCTCACTACGGCCCTTCCTCTGGGCCGACGGCACGATCATCGTGCTGGTGCTGGTCGCCGCCAGCTTCGCGCTGTTCCTGAACGGGACCATTGACACCGCGAACGCCCCTCCAACCTTCGTTCGGGGCCAGGTCGTTTATCCAATGCTCGACCTCGGCTTCGTCGCGCTGGCCCTGGCGCTCGCCTTCGCAGGACGCTGGCGGCTTGGTCCCGCCTTCTACCTCGCAGGGATTGCGGCGCTGACGCTGCTGATCACGGACCTGGTCTATTTCGACCAGCTCGCCGACGACACCTACGTCGCCGGGACCCTGCTGGACGCGGGGTGGGCGGTGACCATGCTGCTGATGTCCGTCGCCGCGCAGTCCACGCTTCGCCAACCCGCGCTGGAGGTGCCCGCGGCGCGGAGCATCAACATCGTCTCGGTGCTCGTCATTCCCCCGGCCCTCGCCTTGCTGATCTGGGGCGCCAACCACAATGGCAGGCTCATAACGGTCTTCTGTGCCGCCGCGGCGATCCTGTTGGTGGCACTCAGATTGCTGATCACCTCGAACGAGGTTCGGCATCTTGCCGACGACAACGAGGAGATCATCTCGAGCGCCGGCGAGGGAATCCTCCGAACGGACGCCGATAGCCGCATCACCTACGCAAACCCGGCCGCCTGCACGATGCTCGGTGGCAGGAGCCGGGAGATCGTCGGCAGAAATGGCCACGAGCTCTTCCACCACTCCCATGAGAACGGCTCGCCCTACCCGGCCGAAGACTGCCCGATCAGAAAGGTTCTCAGCAGCGACCACGTCGTCAGGGTCAGCGACGAGGTCTTCTGGCGACAAGACGGGACCAGCTTCCCGGTGGACTACACGGCAGCTGCCGTGCGGGAGAACGGTCAGGCCGTCGGCACTGTCATCGTCTTCGATGACGTCACCCGTCAGCGCTCCCTCGAGGACCGGCTGCGCTACCAGGCGAGCCACGACTATCTGAGCGGACTGCTCAATAGACGGGCGTTCGCGGAAAAGGTGGACGACCAAGTCCGCTATGCCCGGCGTTACGGGATCACCGGAGCACTGCTGATCGTCGATCTGGACTCGTTCAAGCTGATCAACGATTCGTTCGGCTACGCCGTCGGAGATGACGTGGTCAGGCAGGTATCGGCCGTGCTCCGCAAGAGGCTGCGCAAGACAGACGTGGTCGCGCGGATGGGGGGAGACGAATTCGCCGTGCTCCTGCCCGAGGCGCGTGAAGAGGAGGCGATCCACACGGGCAGGGACCTGATCCGGGCGATCAAGTCCAGCACCGAGCCGAGCCTCGGAGCCAGTGTCGGCTTGGCGACCTTCGGCGGCCTCGAGGAGGTGGTCGCCGACGACCTGGTCGTCCGAGCCGACATCGCGCTCTACCAGGCAAAGCAACAGCCGGGCTCCGTAATCGCCTGGAACGGTCAGAAGACCGATCGTCTGACCTTGGTCGACACGATTCGGGACGCAATTCGGGACGACCGCGTCGTCGTCTACTCGCAGCCGATCCTGAGCCTGAGGAGCAACAGGATCGAAGGCGAGGAGCTGCTGGTGCGTCTGATCTCCCCCGACGGTGAGGTGATCCCACCGGGCGCGTTCCTGCCGACTGCCGAGCGGTACGGATTGGCTCAGGACATCGACCGGCTGGTGATGAACCGGGCGCTCGAGCTCGCCCGGTCGGGCCGTCGCATCGCCGTCAACGTCTCGGCCCACTCGATCGACGACGACGTGCTGATCTCGCTGCTCGCCGAAGCGAGGGAGGATGGGGTCGACCTCGGCCTGGTGACGGTGGAGATCACCGAGACCGCGGCGGTCAGCCACGCCGATGAGGCGCACCGCTTCGCCGAGCGACTGCAGAGGATGGGATGCGGCCTCGCCCTGGACGACTTCGGCACGGGCTTGAGCTCGCTCAGCTACCTGAAGCAGATTCCCGCCCAAGTGCTGAAGATCGACATGGAGTTCGTGCGCGGCGTCTCGGGAAGCTCCCTGGACCAGTACCTGGTGCGAACGATCGTCGGGATCGCGCGCCGGCTGGGGCAGGTGACGATCGCCGAGGGAGTCGAAGACGCCGCGACCCTGGCGATGCTGCGCCGCTTCGAGGTCGACTTCGCCCAGGGCTACTTCATCGGCAGGCCCGCTCCGGCCGACTTCGGCCACGCGCCGGAGCTCTCTCCGGAGCTCGACAAGCAGATCGCCGCGACCGCGGTCGGCGGCTGTTAACCAGGCGCGGCTGCAGCGGCCGCCCAACACAAGTCGCTTCGGGCTCCGCCCTTCGCTCCTGGGTGCAGCGGCCTGGCAGCCGCTAGCGCCCCGTCACCTGCCGGACCACGCCTCGGCCGATCCTCAGCGGATGGGTGACCAGGGTCTGGAGGCGGCCGGTCAGGCTGAGCGGGTCGCGGGCGACGCCGAGCTGGCGCAGGACCGTGGTCTGGTCGAAGTAGACGCGCTCACACATCAGCTTGTCGCCGTCGAACATGAAGATGGCGAGGATCGGCAGCTCGAACTCCCGGCCGGTGGGGGGCAGGCTGCGCAGCGGGCCCTTGTGGGTGCCGCGGATGACGGCCTCGACGAGCACGGCGTCGTCGGCGTGGTGGAGGGCGAGGAGCTCGTTGCGCTGGTCAGGGAACGCCCGGCGGGTCTCGTCGAAGTAGGCCTGGACCTCCTCGGGCCCGTCATGGACCTCCCCGGTCGGGATCAGCTCGTAGCGAGGATGGTCGAAGGTGTCGAGCGTCGCATCGAACTCATGCCGGTTCTCGGAGTCCATGTGCTCCCGGACGATCTCTTCGCGCTTCTTCCTCAACGGTGCACTCGGCGCCATCGCTATCTCCCGATCACCCGGCGGACGATGCCGCGCGAGATCGTCAGTGGATGGCTGGCAGCCGTCTCGAGGCGACCGGTGAGGCTGGTGGCGTCGCGGGCGATGCCGAGCTGTTGCAGGACGGTGGCCGTGTCGTAGTAGACGCGCTCACAGACCAGGGCGTCGCCCTCGAAGACGAAGATGGCGAGGAACTGCTGCTCGAAGCGACGACCCGTGGGCGGCAGGCCGCGCAGCGGGCCGGTGTGTGTGCCGCGCGCAATGGCCTCCATGAGCACGGCGTCGTCGGCAGTGTGCAGCTTGACGATCTCGATCTCCTGGTCCGGGAAGGCCCGATCGAACGCGTGCCAGTGCGCCATCACCTCCTCGGCGCCGTCGTAGACCACATCGGAGGCGACGTACTCGTAGCGCGGGTGCTGGAAGGTCGCGAGCGCGGTCTCGTAGTCCGCCGCGTTCTCGGCTTCGACGTGCTTGCGCACGAGCTCCTCGCGCCTGGTCGCGGCTGACTTGGGCGGGGCCATGGATCGACTCTATGTCTCCAGCGTCATGCTGAGGTCGAGGGCCGGCGCCGAGTGGGTCAGGGCCCCGACCGAGACGAAATCGACGCCGGTTCCAGCGATTTCGGCGACCGTGTCGAGGGTCACGCCGCCCGAGGCCTCGAGCTCCGGGCCGTTCGATCCGCGCGCCGCGGCGACCGCCTCGCGGAGCTCGGCGGGGGTCATGTTGTCGAGCAGGAGCCGGTCCGCCCCGGCCTCGGCCCCCTGGCGAACCTCGTCGAGGTCACGGCACTCGACCTCGATTGACAGGTCGGGCCTGGCGTCGCGGGCACGCCGCACCGCCTCCCCCACCCCGCCCGCGAGCGCAGCGTGGTTCTCCTTGATCAGGATCGCGTCGTAGAGGCCCATCCGGTGGTTGGTGCCGCCGCCGGCGGCCACCGCGGCCTTCTCCAGCGCCCGCAATCCCGGCGTGGTCTTGCGCGTGTCGAGGATCCGCGCCCCCGAGCCCTCGATCGCCTTGACGAACCGCGCGGTCAGGGTGGCGACACCCGAGAGATGGCCGAGCAGGTTGAGCGCGGTCCGCTCGGCGGCCAGCAGCGCCGGCGCGGGGCCCCCCGCTCGCGCGACCTCCGCCGGAACGTCCTCGCGCCACTCGGACTCGGCGGCGACCGCCTCGAGCCCACCGGCGCCGGTCTGCCGGAAGACCTCCGCCGCGACGTCGAGCCCGAAGAGGACGCCGGGCGCCTTCTGCGCGATCGTCGCGCGCCCTGTTGCGTCCTCGGGCACCACCGCCTCGGCGGTGACGTCGCCTGGCCCGAGGTCCTCGAGCAGGGCCCTGGCGACCAGTTCGCGTGTGTCGCTGTCGATCTCCATCGCTTTCTCACAGTCTCACGAAACCCCGGTATGCGACGTTTTATGGGCGGATGCAGAATGAGACCGCCCTTCCCCCCTTCCAGGCACTGCTCGACGAGCACGGCTCCGACGTGCTCGGCTTCCTGGTGGCCTCCGTCGGCCCCCATGACGCCGAGGACTGCTTCCAGGAGACGTTTATCGCCGCTCTCCGCGCCTACCCGCGGCTGGAGCACGCGAGGAACCTCCGCTCCTGGCTGCTCACGATCGCGCACCGCAAGGCGATCGATCACCACCGCGCCCGCGGGCGCCGCGCCGTGCCTGCCGGCAGCCCCGAGGAGGTCGCCGGGGGGACGCCGAGCTCCAACAACCGGCCCGACACCACCGTCGCCGGCGGCGATCCCGAGCTCTGGACCGCCGTCAGCGGTCTGCCGCCCAAGCAGCGCAGCGCCGTGGTGCTGCGTTTCGCCACAGACATGTCCTACGCCGGCATCGCAAAAGCACTCGACTGCTCGGAGGACGCCGCGCGTCGCAGCGTCCACGAGGGACTTCAGAAGCTGAGAGGTGAATTCGCATGAACCCGCTGACCGACAAGCAACTCGAGAAGATGCTCCGTAACGCGCCCTCGGGCGGTGACCTCGACCGCGCGGTCCAGGGCGTCCTCGCCCGGGCCGAGCGCGACGGGCTGGTCGACGTGGCCTACGCCCCGGTCGACTCGCCCTTCGGCAAGCTCCTGGTCGCGCGCACGGACCGCGGTGTCGTCAGGCTGGCCCTGCCCAGTCACCGCGGCCACAAGCAGACCGAGGAGGAGGTCCTGGAGGACCTGGCGCAGTACGTCTCGCCACGGGTCCTGGAGTCGCCCAAGCGGCTGGACGAGGAGCGCCGCGAGCTCGAGCAGTACTTCGAGGGCAAGCGCGACCACTTCGACGTGCCGGTCGACTGGGCGCTGACGCCATCCGGGTTCCGGAACCGCGCCCTGCACGCCGTCGCGCGGATTCCCTACGGCGAGACCCGCACCTACGGCCAGGTCGCCAAGCAGGCCGGCAACGCCAAGGCCTCCCGCGCCGCCGGCACGGCCTGCGGCCGCAACGCCATCCCGCTGATCGTCCCCTGCCACCGCGTCGTCCAGTCGGGCGGCGGGGTGGGCAACTACGGCGGCGGTCCGGAGATGAAGCGGGCGCTGCTGGACCTCGAGGGCGCGCTCTAGAGGGTTGAGGGGGGCTAGGCGTGCGCGCGGGGGCGTTGCAGGCCGAGTTGGGCGCCGCGCGCGCCCGAAGCGCGTAGTGGTTGCTACGCGCGAGGGCGCGGGTGGCGATCCAGCGATGGCATGCGGCGTCATCCGCGCGTGCGGATAGCCCGCATCAGCCCTCTAGTTCGGGACCGGCCCGGCCGCGATGATCTCCCGCTCCGCGCTCATTCCGGAAAGACCGCCATCGTCGCCGTGAAGCCGTGGAGGAAGTTGCGGCCCCCGACGGGCCCGATCTCACCCGCGCAGAAGAAGCCGGCGGTGGGAACGCCGAGTGCGTCCTCGAGTGCCGCGGCGTCGTGGTCCGGCACCTCGAACATGTTGGAGCCGCGGCCGTTGCAGGTGAAGAGCAGGGCGCCGGCCGCGCCGCCCGAACCGAGCGCCTGAGCCTGGAGACGCAGCGCCTCGCGGAGATCCTCGTCCGCTGAGACCGCGTCGCGAACATGCAGGCGTACCGTCTGCCCGACTCGGACCGCCTCGCCGATTGCGATCGCACCCGACTCGCGATCAGCGCCGATGATCGGCCGGACCAGGAAATCGCCGCGCTCGTACTCGGGCCGGTTCTCGTCGATCACGAGGCCGATCAACACCCCGGCGGCAGCGAGCTCACGCTCGCTCTCGGGGAGAGAGGCGATCACCTCGCCGAGGCGCTCCATCGCCGGCTTCCCGGCGAGCTGGCCGATCACGTTCGCCTCTGCGCTGGTGATCGTCATCTCGGGGCCCACCGGCCCCGCGCCCTGAGAGACGCAGGGCAGCACCTGCGCTCCGCGCAGCCGCACCGCGACGGCGCCCTCCGTATGAACCTCCCCGTCCCGCATGAGCATCGCTCCGCCCGCGAAAGACGCGCTCGCAAGGCCGCCGAGGACCGGGACGTGCGGCCGAGCCCGATCCAGGACTGCGAGCAGTTCCTCGGCGGGAAAGCTGAACGGGTCGCAGAGGGCCAGCAGTGACTCGTCGGCGCCCGCCTCCTCATGCTGAGTCTCGGTCAGCGACTCCGGCAGACCGAGGAGCCGAAAGCCCTCGGCGTCGCGCTCGGCCGTGACGTGCATGGTCTCGAGCTCGGCGCCTGGGAGCGAGGCGCCCCAGACGACGACCCCGGGCGTCTCCTCCAGCTCGCGGCCCGCGGCGACGGTCCCGCCCGCGCCACACCCGATCAGCGCCCGCGGCTCGAGCCGCTCGTGGACCTCCGAGAGCAGCCATTTCGCCATGCCGAGGTGGTGCCCCGAGGCGAAGACGACCGCCAGATCACAGGGCGGGTCGAGCCCCGCCCGGGCGCGGTCCGCCGCCTCGGCCGCGGCCTCGACCGTGTCGAAGCTCTCGGACGCCCCGACCGAGGCGCGAACCGCCGCTTGTCGGGACACCGGCACCTCTGCGCTACCTCTTCGACGAGCCGGCCGCGAAGTTGAGGTACTCGCGGACGAAGGCGTCGATGTCGCCGTCGAGCACGCGGTTGGTGTCGCCAACCTCGAAGTTGGTGCGATGGTCCTTGACGCGCTGGTCCGGGTGGAGGAAGTAGCTGCGGATCTGGGAGCCCCACTCGGCCGACTTCTGCTCCCCGCGCTCCTTGGCGAGCTCCTCGGCCTGCTCCAGCTCCTTGCGCTCGAGCAGGCGCGAGCGCAGGATCTGCATCGCCGTCGCCCTGTTCTGGATCTGGGAGCGCTCGTTCTGGGACTGCGCCACGATTCCCGTCGGGACGTGGGTGACGCGGACTGCGGAATCGGTCTTGTTGACGTGCTGGCCCCCGGCACCCGAGGCGCGATAGGTGTCGACGCGGATGTCCGAGTCGTCGATCTCCACCTCCACGTCCCCCTCGACCAGGGGCGCCACATCCACCTGGGCGAAGCTCGTATGCCGGCGAGCCGACGAGTCGAAGGGCGAGATGCGAATCAGCCGGTGGACCCCGCGCTCGGCGGCGAACAGCCCGTAGGCGTTCTGGCCTCGGACCACGAAGGTCGCGGACTTGAGGCCGGCCTCCTCCCCGGGTGACGCCTCCTTCATCTCGACCTTGAATCCACGACGCTCCGCCCAGCGCAGGTACATGCGCAGCAGCATCTCCGCCCAATCCTGGGAATCGGTGCCGCCGGCGCCGGCGTTGACCGTGACCACAGCGTCGCCCGCGTCGAAGCGGCCGGAGAAGAGCCGCTCCTCCTCGAGCTCGGCCAGCCGCCGCTCCACCGACGTGAGCTGGGACGCCAGCTCGTTCGCCATCTCCTCGTCCTCGGCAGCGAGCTCGGCCAGCTCGCCGAGGTCATCGACGTCGCGAGTCAGTGCCCGGAAGCCTTCCAGGCGCTTCTGTGCCCGCGCGTGCTGCGCCGAGATCTCCGCGGCCTTGGCCTGGTCGTCCCAGAACCCGGGCCGCTGCATCTCCCCCTCCAGCCGGTCGACCTCCGCGCTCAGCCCATCCGGGTCAAAGGTAATCCGAGAGCAGCTTCAACTGCCCCCGGATCTCGGCGAGGCGCGCGGAGATTCCCTCCTTTGGAAGTGTTTCGGCCATGAGTCTGCGGGTTTCCCCTTACAGGGTATTCCCGACCGTCCTCTGCGGTGTGCCGCGGAAACTAGCCCTGCGCGGGCACGCTTGCCGTGATGATCCAGGTCGAGGCCGGCCCCCGCACGCCGTCTTCCCCCTGGAAGTCCGCCAGCACCTCGCGGATCTCGCGCTCGAGCTTCGGGCGGATCTTCTCGGCCTCGTCGCCGGAGAGCCGGATCAGCTCGGCCGCCGGCCCGAGCGCCATGTTGAACTCGACGGCGTTGTCGAGGTCGTTGCCGATCTTCATCTCGACGTCGCAGCGCGTGAAGGTGGGATTCTCGAAGCCGGCAATCTGAAGCTGTTCGCTCACGGTGTCGGCATTCGCCATCGAGAAGGGGCCGGGCCCGCACCTCGGCTCGTCGGTCTCCTCGGGCTCCTCCAGGTACTGATCGACCACCTGCTCCGTTCGGTAGACCCATTCGTTGTCGAGCTTGCGCCGCCAGACGATCGCCACGAGCCTGCCGCCCGGGCGGAGCGCTCCCCGGATGTTGCGAAGCGCCTGAACGGGGTTCGCGAAGAACATCACCCCCATTCGCGAGAAGGCGTAGTCAAATGGTCCCGGCAAGTCCATGATCTGGACGTCGCCCGCGAGGAACTCGACGTTTCCGACCCCGGCTGCTCGTGCCTCCTCGATCGAAGCCGCGACGAACGGCTCTGAGACGTCGACGCCAAGGGCCGAGCCGTCGGGCCGGACGAGCGTGGCGAGCTGCTGGGTCGTGTCACCGAAGCCGCAGCCGAGGTCGAGCACTCGGTCCCCCGGCTTGGGTGGGTGCGCCTTCATGGCGATCTCACCGAACCCGGCGAGCCCAGCGACGATCAGCTCCCGGTACTTGACGAACCGGTCGAAGAGCACGCCGCTCCAGGCCTCGGTCGCCTCCTCGTTCTCAGCGGCGACCGGTTTGGACACAACTGCCTTTTCCACGGGCACATCGTACGCCGACCCGGCCGGCTGTTACACAACCGGGATGCTCCGAATGTCCATCGTCGGTTTGGCGCTTGCGGCTCTGGCTGGTACCCCGGCCGAGCCCCAGCATTCGCCGACTCCGTACGAGGCCGCGGTACAGGTCTCAAGCAAGATCGGGATGCGTCCATCGGCCAGCACCAACGAGCGGCGCGCCCACCAGTACGTCGCGCGCCAGTTCCGAGATGCGGGGCTCGACACGAGCATCAATCCGTTCCGGGTACCGGGCCGGGGCCGTTCACACAACGTCGTTGCGAAGCTCAACACCCCCGCGCAGTGCCTGGTCGTCCTGATGGCCCACACGGACAACGTGCCGCCGGGGCTGGGTGCCATCGACAACGCGTCCGGTCTCGGCGTGCTGGTCGCGCTCGCGTCCGAACTCGCCGGCCTGGATCCGGCATGCGACGTCTGGCTGGTGGCGACTGGCTCCGAGGAGCGGGACGTGACCGGCCTCTCCTACCATGCCGGGGCGGCCGCCCTCGTCAAGCAGATCAAGGCAGAGGGGCGAGCCGACGACCTGCGCTTCGCGCTCTCCGTCGACGAGGTCGGCTTCGGGCGCCGTTTCTATCTGCGATCACCAGCTGCGTCCATCCGCCCGAACGTCGAAGCAGTGATCCTCGCCGCGGCGCGGCGTGCGGGCGTCACCGTCCGCTGGGCGCGCGACTCGGGCACCGGCAACTCCGACCACCGCGAGTTCGAGCTCGCCGGCCTCCCCGGGGCGGTGCTGGAGGTCTGGAAGGGCGTCTTCGCCTGCCACCACATGCGCTGCGACCGGCCGAGGCTGCTCAAGAAGCCCGCGCTCAACCGCGCACTTCGCATCGCAGAGGAGGTCGTAAAGGGCGGCTAGGAACCGGCCGTCAGCCGGAACTCATCGGCGTACTCCGCGAAGAACCGCTCACCGAGCTCCTGGGCGCTCCCCGGACCGCTGCCGTAGAGACGCTCGAAGAACTCGGCGGTGCGGAGCGCCGGCCTGACCTCCCAGCGCATCCGGGTCGGCTCGTCGGTGCCCATCTGATGGGGAGTCCCCGCCGGGACCTCGAAACTCTCCCCCGCCTCGTACGTGCGTTCCTCACCGCCGATGATCGTGCGCATCGATCCCTCGAGGACCTCGAAGCGCTCCGCCTGGCTCGGATGGAGGTGCATCGGCGGCATCCCACCGTCGCCGCTGTAGGTCGCCTCCATCTCGAGCAGCTCGCCGTCGGTCTCGGCGCCGGTCCGGATGAAGCGCAGCTTCATGCCGCCCGGGCTCCCGATCTCCTGGCCTGCGTCGGGCATGTCAGGGACTCACGGCCCGTGGAGCGGCGGTTACGCCCCGTGGCACTTCTTGTACTTCTTGCCCGAGCCGCACCAGCAGGGGTCGTTGCGGCCGATCTTGTCCTTGTCGTCCTTGACGACGGTCTCCTGTTCGGGAATCCCGCCGCCGTTGCCGGCTGGGGCGTTGCCTTCGATCGAGGCCTCGGCGGCAACGTCCGCGCCGGAGGCGGTCGCCACGGCGGCCTGGCCCAACGCCGACGGCTGCTCGGCGGTCCCGCCCGAGTAGTCGAAGCCACCGACCTGCTGGGCGGGGGCGAACTGCCGCTGCGCCTGCGGCGCGACCTCGACCTCGACGTGAAAGATCAGGCGCGCGAACTCCTCCCAGATCGCGTGCATGAGGGCCTCGAACATGGTGAAGCCCTCGTTCTTGTAGGCCACCAGCGGATCGATCTGGGCGAAGCCGCGGAGGTGGATGCCCTCGCGCAGGTAGTCCATCTCGTAGAGGTGCTCCCGCCAGCGGTTGTCGATGATCTGCAGCAGGATCGCCCGCTCGAGCTGGCGCATGATCTCGTCGCCGAAATCCTGCTCGCGGCGGTCGTAGGCGGCCAGCGCGTCCGCGAGCAGACTCTCGCGCAGCCCCTCGCGGTCGAGGTTCTCGATCTCCATGCCGGCGACGTTGACGGTCGAGGGCCAGAGCTGCTGGACCTGGGTCTGGAGCTCGGCCAGATCCCAGTCCTCGAGCACGTCGCCCGGGGTGTAGTCGTCGACCAGGGAGCTGACGACCTCGACCACGCCCTCGCGGGCCGAGTCCGACATGTCCTTGCCCTCGAGAATCTCGCGGCGGTACTTGTAGACGACGCGGCGCTGCTCGTTCATCACGTCGTCGTACTCGAGGACCCTCTTGCGGATCAGGAAGTTCTGCTCCTCGACCTTCTTCTGGGCGTTCTCGATGGTCTTGGTGAGCATCTTCGCCTCGAGCGCCTCCTCCTCGCCCTCCTCGTTCACGGGGCCGAGCCGGTCGAGGATCTTGTAGATGCGGTCGCCGGCGAAGAGGCGGATCAGGTCGTCCTCCGCGGAGAGAAAGAAGCGGGATTCGCCGGCGTCCCCCTGGCGGCCCGAGCGGCCGCGAAGCTGGTTGTCGATCCGGCGGGACTCGTGGCGCTCGGTCCCGATGATGAACAGCCCACCGAGCTCGCGCACCTCATCCGCCTGAGCCTGGATCTGGGACTCGAACTGCTCGATCAGCGCCTTCAGCTCCTCCTCGTAGCTCTCGTCCTGGGGCGTGAGGCCGAGCTTGCGAAGTTCGGCCTGAGCCATGCCCTCGGGGCTGCCGCCGAGCTTGATGTCCACGCCCCGCCCCGCCATATTCGTGGCGATCGTGACGGCGCCCTTGCGCCCCGCCTGGGCGATCGTCTCACCCTCCCGCTCGGCGTACTCGGGCTTGGCGTTGAGGACGACGTGGTCGATCCCCCGGCGCTTGAGCTGGTCGGCGAGCATCTCCGAGGTCTCGACGGAGATCGTCCCGACCAGGATGGGCTGACCGATCTCGTGGCGCCGCTCGATCTCCGCGATGACGGCCTTCCACTTGCCGTCCTTGGTCTTGTAGATCGCGTCGTTCTGATCGGCGCGGATCATCTCGACATTGGTCGGAATCTCGACCGTCGGGACCTTGTAGATCTTCATGAACTCCTGAGCCTCGGTCAGGGCAGTGCCCGTCATGCCCGAGAGCTTCTCGTAGAGCCGGAAGTAGTTTTGGAGCGTGATCGTGGCGAGCGTCTGGTTCTCCTCGCGGATGGAGACGCCCTCCTTGGCCTCGACCGCCTGGTGCAGGCCCTCGGACCAGCGCCGGCCCTCGAGGATGCGGCCGGTGAACTCGTCGATGATCATCACCTCGCCCTCGACCACCTCGTACTCGACTCCCCGCTTGTAGAGAGACTCGGCCTTGAGCGCCTGGATCAGGTGATTGACGAGGGTGCCGTGCTCGCCGAGGTAGAGGTTCTCGACGCCGAGGAACTCCTCGGCCTTCGCGATTCCCCGCTCCGTCGGCGCAACGGTCTTGTGCTTCTCGTCGTACTCGTAGTCGTAGTCGGCCTCCCGGGTGTCCTTTGACTCGCCGAGGGACTTGAGCTTCTCCTTGTGGGGCTCGCCCTTCATCTGCTTCGCCAGGCGGGCGAAGGTGTAGTAGAGGTCGGCGGCCTGCTCGGGGCGGCCGGAGATGATCAGCGGCGTCCGAGCCTCGTCGATCAGGATGTTGTCGACCTCGTCGACGATCGCGAAGTCGTAGCCGCGCTGGACACACTCGTCGAGCGAGCCCGCCATGTTGTCGCGCAGGTAGTCGAAGCCGAACTCGGAGTTGGTTCCGTAGGTGACGTCGCAGGCGTACTTCTCGCGGCGAGCGGGCGGATCGTCACCCTCCTGGATCGCCGATACCGTCACGCCGAGCGCGTCGTAGATCGGGCGCATCCACTCGGCGTCGCGGCGGGCAAGGTAGTCGTTGACGGTCACCAGGTGAACGGCGTTGCCGGCGAGCGCGTTGAGGAAGACCGGCAGTGTCGCCGTGAGGGTCTTGCCCTCACCGGTCTTCATCTCGGCGATGGCGCCCGAGTGGAGCACCATCCCGCCGATCAGCTGGACGTCGAAGTGTCGCTGTCCCAGGGTCCGCCTGCTGGCCTCGCGGACCAGCGCGAAGGCCTCCGGCAAGAGGTCGTCGAGGGACTCGCCGTCCCTGGCGCGCTTGCGGAGCTCGTCGGCCTCGGAACGGAGCTCCTCGTCCTCGAGCAGCTCCATCTCGGGCTCGATGCGGTTGATCGACTCAACCCGCCCCTGGTACTCCTTGAATTGCTTCGACTCGCCCATGCGCAGGGCGCGGTCGATGATTCCTCTGGCCATTGAGAGTTAGGTTAGCGACGGCCCGTACTCGGGCTGCCTACGCCGTCTCACCGCGCAGACGCTCCATCAGCTTGCGGGTCCTCTGGCGCTTGCGCCGCTTCTCCCGGTGCTTCTTCACCTGGCGGCGAATGTCCTCGGCTATCTCGTGGATCGAGTGGAGCATGTCCGGCGACGCCTCCTCGGCCCGCAGAGTGACTCCCTTCAGGTACATGGTCGCCTCGGCGACCATGCGGTCGGGGATCCGCGGGTTCTTCTCCTCGCGGAGTTCCACCTCCAGCGTGGCGAGCTCCGAGACCTGCTTCCCAACCCGCGCGAATCGCTGCACCACCGCCTCGCGAAGCTCGTCGGTCACCTCCAGATTCTTGCCTCGGACCTCGATCCTCACGTCGGCCTCCTTCCGTCGGGGTGGCGTCCGGATGCTACGCCCGACGCCCTCCCTCGGCAAGCGATGCCGTCAGCGGCGCTTGTGCTGCTTGTGCCCTGCCTTCTGGTCCGGCACCGCTTGAAGACCTTCCTCACGGATGGCTCGGCCAGGACCGTCGGCACCATCGACTGATTCCCGCCGATGATGCCCCCGGCGGCCTGCAGGAAGAGGGTCGTCTGCGCCTCGGTCAGCCCGGGCGCATAGGGGTGTGAGCAGACATCGGGCGGGAAGCGGGAGACCCTGGCCGCCCCGCTCTTCCCCTTGCCCCCGTGGGCGACTGCGTCGACGAAGGCCGCGAAGGTGACCGAGTCGACCGCGGTGCCGATATGGGACGTTGTGCGGCCCGGGCAGACACCCTGGATGAGGATGTTGCTCGCCCCTTCAAGGGCGGAGGTCGGGTGCTTTCCGCCCTGCGGCTGGACGGTCTCGTCGGTCAGCGAGCGAACCGTTGTGTAGGAGACGTTCCCGGGGGTCTCGTCCGGTTGTGAGTTGATGGCGCGCAGCAGGTGGGAGCCCTTGCCCTGCTGCCAGTACGCGGGAGGGCAGGGCGAGCTGGCGGAGCATCCTCCGAGGCCGATGTTCGTGCCGTGCTGGGTGCCCGCGGCTGCGACCACGTCGCTCACCTTCTTGCGCAGGTCGGGCCAATAGGTGAGCGCGAAGCGGGGCAGCAGGCCTCCCTGGCTGATGCCGATCGCGGCGACCTTGCGGTGAGCCAGGGCGAACTCCTTGCGCAGCCCGTAGACCAGGTATTGCACGGAGATCTGGATGTCAGCCGTCGTGAAGTCCGGAAAGTTCACGTAACAGACCGGATGGCCGTAGGCCTCGAAGGCATCCTGGCCGATCAGATAGCCCTGATCTCCGGTTGCGCCTGTCCCCGTCACGAACATGACCGGCGTCACCGCTGCGTTGGTCGGGTCGATCGGGCACTTGAAGGCCGCCTCGAGATCGCTCTGGGGAACAGTCAGACGAGGGCCGCTCGCCATCGCCGAGGGCGCGCCGATGGCCAGCGCACCGAGGATCGCGACCATCACTGCCAGTTTGAGCCTCCCTGCCACCGGGCGAGCCTACTCCGATCACAGGGCGTGCGCGAGCGTCAGGGCGACGACCCTCCGCGCGCCTGCCCCGCGGAGGGCCTCGGCGCAGGCCTCGAGCGTCGCGCCGGTCGTCCAGACGTCGTCGACCAGGAGCACGTGCGGGGGAACCGGCCCCGCGATCCAGACCCGGGGCGGGTCGGTGAGCCTCTCCCGGCGCCCCCGGCCCACCTGACGGCGCCCGCATCCTCGCCGCAGGCACCGATCGAGCGGCAACCCGGCCCGCTCCGCCGTCGCAATGGCGATCTCCTCGGCCGGGTCGAAGCCGCGCCAGCGCCACCGCCAGGGACCGGCCGGGACCGGGACCACCGCGCCGGCGAGCTCGTGCGGCGGCAGGGCTCGCAGCATCGCCGTCGCGGCCACGCCTGCCAGCGACAGCCTGCGGGCGAACTTGAGACCGTGCACGAGCCTGCGAGCGGGACCGTCGAACGGCGATGCCGCGACTGCGAGATCGATGCCCGGCGGCCCGGGCTCGATCACTCGCGGCGCGGTCGCGAGATCGTCGTGGCAGCGCGGACACAGCACCGCGTCCAGCGACGTCTGAGACCCGCAAGCCGCACACAGCGGCGGGGCCACCAGCGAGACGATGCGCTCTACCAACGAGTCCGGGATCGGACAACCGTCCGCCCTCGAAGGTGACGAGAGGCACGCGGGGCGAAAGAAAGTAGATTCGGTCCGACAACACAGGAGGCTACGACCGAGGGAGCTATCGATGGGACGATTCGACATCAGCCCCGACGTGGCGGAGGAATGGCGCGGGAAGTATCGGGCCTCCGTCGAGCCTCACGTGGACGGTGAGGTCCTCGCAGTCGGCGCCTTTCGCCCGACCGGTGCCGGGACCAAGATGGCGATCAGCAAGACGCAGGTCGGGGCGCTCGCCTACGGCGCGGCGCACATGCTGGGCAAGAAAAAGGCCGGCGGCCTGCCGGGCCAGTTCGTTCTCGCCGTCACCCCCGACAAGCTCTACGCCTTCAAGTACAAGTCCGGCCGCAGCGGCATCACGATCAAGGAGGAGTCCGCGTCCTGGGATCGCAGCGGCATCAAGGTCGGAACCGAGCGCCTGCAGACCACCACGCGGCTGACCCTCGAGTTCCCAGATGGGCAGAAGGTCGTCTGCGACCAGGAGGGGCTTGGAGACAACCCCTGGGCGGATGACGTGATCGAGGAGCTCAGCTAGCCAAGAGGCCTATCGGCCTCCACCCCGTAGAGCCCGCCGACGACCAGCCCCCCGGCCGCGACCTCGGCACCGGGGAGCACGACGCAGTCCCGCAGCATCGCCCCGGCACCGAGGTGGCAGCCGTCGCCGACCACGACCGGGCCGTGGAGGTCCGCGCCGGTCCCGACGTGACAGCCCGAACCGATCAGCACCGGCGGCTTCACCTTGACACCGTCGAGGTTCGAGCCCTCGCCCGCGTAGACACCCTTCTTCACCGCAGGGGCCGGGGGCTCGATGCCTACGTCCCCCGCGAGCGCGTCGAGGTTGCCCTGGACGAACTCGCCGACCGAGCCGATGTCGTTCCAGTAGGCGTCGATCTCGTGTGAGAAGAACGCGGTGTCGCCGTCGAGCAGCGCGGGAAAGATGTCCATCGCCCAGTCGACGAATCCAGGCGGCTGGTCGTCATCGCCGGCCGGGCTCTTGAAGCCAGGCGGCGGGAAGTGATCGAAGATCTCCCGCTTGAACATGTAGATGCCGCAGTTGGCGAGGTCAGAGAGCGCCTCCGCCGGTTCGGGCTTCTCCTGGAACCCCTGGATGCGGCCATCGTCGTCGGTGATCGCCACTCCGAACTGAGTCGTGTCGTCCACCCGCTTGGTGGCGATGGTGAGGATCGCGCCGCGCTCGACGTTGGCCTCGTGGGCCTCGCGCATGGCGCTCAGGTCGATATTGGTCAATGCATCCCCGGAGATGATCAGGAAGGAGTCCGTCTCGCTGAGGAAGTCGCGCACCTTGCCGACCCCGCCGGCCGTGCCGAGCGGCTCCGGCTCCTCGCTGTAGGTGATCCGGAGGCCGAAGGAGGAGCCGTCGCCGAGCACCGCTCGGATCTGCTCCGGCAGATAGGAGAGGTTCGTGACGACGTCCTCGAAACCATGCTTCCCCAGCAGCTCTGCGATCCAGGCGACGATGGGCCGGTTCAGGACCGGCGCCACCGGCTTCGGCATCACGTGGGTGAGCGGCCGCAGCCGCGTGCCCAACCCCGCCGCCAGGATCATCGCCCTCATGAGGGCGACAGGTTCTCAGACCGCGGCCGGAGTTGCCTTCGGGTTGACGCCCAGAACGATCGTCCCGACGAAGTCCGATGAGGCGCTGCCCTTGAGGCTGACCTCGGCGCTCGACCCGCCTGCCTGGGAGTAGATGCCGTCCGAGGAGTTGTGGGTCCGCTGCGCGGTGTCCGAGCTGTACGGCGCCAGCGCGTAGACGCTCGAATTCGCGGGCTCGGCGAAGAAAAGCTGCCCGGTGTGGGAGACGTGGCCGCCCCGCAGGGTCACGCCCCTCGCCTTGCCGCCGATATGGACCTTGAGGTGGATGTGCGTGGCACGCCCCGTGTAATGCCCGGGATAGACGGTCTTGATCGTGGCGTAGCCCTTCCTGTTGGTGAGCTGGACACCGCGGAGGTAGGTCTGGCCGGAGGTCCCATTTGACGCCTCATCCGAGTAGAGCCCGCCCGCGTCGCAGTGCCAGATGTCAACGGCGGCGCCGTGTATCGGGGCGCAGCGTTTGACGTCGACGACCCTGAGCTTGAGGGTGAGCGGCACGCCGGGCCTCCCCTCGGTGATGTCCTTGCGGATTCGGTCGAGAGCCACGTAGAAGGGCCCCTCCGTCACCTCCGGCGTGAGCTTGCAGGACCTCGCAGCGGTGGCCGCGGTGACCTCATCCGGGTCCTCGGCGAGGCTCGAGATGACCTTCCCTGCTCCGCCGCCGAGCACGACGGCAGATCCGGCGGCGCCGGCGATGCCAAGCGTCTGGCGGCGGGTCAGGCGCCGGTCGTGCTGGATTGGCTGCTTTTCTGACATCGACCGGAGAACACGAGGCCCACCCGGAAGTCACGCGCTCTTATCTATTTCTTCTTCTTCCGCTTCTTCTTGTGCTTCTTGCACTTGTTGTGCTTCTTGTGCTTCTTCGCGTCCGCCGCGTGCTTCTTGCGCTTGCGGTGCCTGCACTTCTTGCCCTTCTTGCCCGGCGGGCACTTGTTGCACTTGGTCGGGCTGGAGGGGCAGACCGAGGCGCCGCCACCGGAACCGACGATCTTGTCCACGGCGTCGCCGTCAGTTACGTAGAGGTTGCAGCTCGAGTCCTCACCGAACGACTGGGGAGAATTGAGCGCTCCCGGTGCGCTCTCCGCGCGATCAGCACTCGCGAACGGGATCCCCAATTGAATCGAGCGCAACTCGCCCTCGCAGAGGTCGGCGTACAGGTAGCGCCCCGCGAGCTCCGGGATCTGGGTACCCCGGTAGACGAAGCCGCCCATGATCGCGCAGCCGAAAGCGGCGTCGCCTCCGGGGTCGCTGTGCGGATAGGCGAACACAGGAGGCGTCGTGCCCGGGCAGGCCCCTACAAAACCCTCGCAGCCAGGCCAGCCGAAATTGGCGCCGCGATCGTTGCCGGCCGAGGCCGGGGCCAGGTCAACCTCCTCCCAGGTGCCCTCGCCCACGTCGCCGATGATCAGGTCGCCTGTCAGGCGGTCGAACGAGAACCGCCACGGATTGCGGAAGCCGGAGGCCCAGATCTCGGGCCGGGCCGACCCTGAGGCCGCATAGGGATTCTTCGCCGGGATCGAGTATGCGCCGGGCTTCGACCCGTGCGGATCGATGCGGAGCAGCTTCCCGTTCAGCAGGGTCAGGTTCGGGGCGGTCGAGCCGCCGGTGCCTCCGTCGCCCACCGAGATATAGAGCAGGCCGTCGGGCCCGAACTGGAGCTGTCCCCCGTTGTGATTGCTTGCCGAGGCGCTCGGCCGCGAGATCGTCAGAAGGGGGCGCCGGCTGGCGCGGCTGGCGACGTTGGGGTCGGAGCCGACGTGGAACTCGTCTACGTGCCCCTCCCCCAGGGTCCCGCCCGAATTCGTGCCGTCTCCCGTGTAGAAGACGTAGAAGAGTCCGTTGCTCGCATAGTGCGGGTCAAACGCCATCGAGAGCAGCCCGCGCTCGCCGGTCTCGGTGGTCAGGTCGTGGATGTCGAGGAACTGACTCGTAACTCCGTCGTGGACCACCTCGATATAGCCGGCGCGCTCGACGACAAACAACCGCGGGTTCCCCGGCGGGGCGGTGATGAAGATGGGATCGTTGAACGTTCCCACCGGCTGGAGGTCGACTGCGTCGGCGTGCCCGGCGGTCGCCAAAGCGGCGATCAGGCACCCCATTACAAGGGCGATCCGCATCCTCACTGGCATCCCGCCGGACATCATCCCCCTTTTTGCCGCGCCTTCTACGCGCGGCTAGACGAACCTAGTAGCGGTAGTGGTCGCTCTTGTACGGTCCCCCGACCGGCACGCCGATGTAGGCGGCCTGCTCGGGGCTCAGCTCGGTGAGCTCAACGCCGAGGGCGTCGAGGTGAAGACGGGCGACCTTCTCGTCCAGATGCTTGGGAAGCACGTGGACCTCCTTGCCGTACGCCTCCGCCTTGCCGTAGAGCTCGACCTGCGCGATCACCTGGTTCGTGAACGAGTTCGACATCACGAAGCTCGGATGGCCGGTGGCGTTGCCGAGGTTGAGCAGGCGGCCCTCGGAGAGCACGATGATCGAGTGGCCGTCGGGGAAGCGCCACTCATCGACCTGCGGCTTGATGTTGATCCGCTCGACGCCCTCGAGCTGCTCCAGGCCGGCCATGTCGATCTCATTGTCGAAGTGGCCGATGTTGCCGACGATCGCCTGGTGCTTCATCGCGGTCATGTGATCGGTCGTGATCACGTCCTTGTTCCCGGTGGCGGTGACGAAGACGTCGGCCTCGGGGAGAACGCTCTCCAATGAGCGGACCTCGTATCCCTGCATCGCCGCCTGCAGCGCACAGATCGGGTCGATCTCGGTGACGATGACGCGGGCGCCCTGGCCGCGCAGCGACTCGGCGCAGCCCTTGCCGACGTCGCCGAAACCGCAGATCACCGCTGTCTTGCCGCCGATCATCACGTCGGTCGCGCGATTGATGCCGTCGATCAGGCTGTGGCGACAGCCGTAGATGTTGTCGAACTTCGACTTGGTGACCGAGTCGTTGACGTTGATCGCCGGGAACAGCAGCGTCCCGTTCGCCTGGCGCTCGTAGAGGCGGACGACCCCGGTGGTCGTCTCCTCGGTGACGCCCTTGATCCCCTCCGCCATCTTCGTGAATCGCTGCGGCTCGGAGGCCACGCTCCGGCGCAGGAGCTCGAGGATCACCTTCTCCTCCTCAGAGCCGGCGGTCTCGGGGCCCGGGACGGCGCCCGCAGCCTCGTACTCGACCCCGAGATGGACGAGGAGCGTCGCGTCGCCGCCGTCGTCGAGCAGCATGTTGCAGCCGCTCTCGCCGTTGGGACCGGGCTCGGGCCAGGTGAGCGCCTGGCTCGTGCACCACCAGTACTCCTCCAGGGTCTCGCCCTTCCAGGCGAAGACCGCAATGCCCTGCGGGTCGTCGGGGGTCCCGTCGGGGCCCACCGCGATCGCGGCGGCCGCGTGGTCCTGCGTCGAGAAGATGTTGCAGCTCGCCCAACGGACCTCCGCGCCGAGCGCGACCAGCGTCTCGATCAGCACCGCGGTCTGGATCGTCATGTGCAGGGATCCGGTGACCCGCGCGCCCCGCAGGGGCTTGGACTCGCCGAACTCCTCCCGCGTCGCCATCAGGCCGGGCATCTCGTGCTCGGCGAGCCGGATCTCCTTGCGGCCGAACTCGGCCAGGGAGAGGTCGGCCACGCGGAAATCGAGGCCTTCGGAAGTCGGTGCGCTGGTGGCGGTGCTCATGCGGTTGCAGGGCTCCTGAGTCGAGATTTGAGGATGTCGAAGGCTACAGACGCCGGTCGGACCTCGGTGCGGGCTACGGTCCAGGCATGGACGGCATCCAGGTTGCAGAGGGTACGGTGATCCCGCTCGAGGAGATTCACCTGCGCGCGAGCCGCTCCTCGGGACCGGGCGGCCAGCACGCCAACGTGACGGCCTCGCGGATCGAGGCCATCTTCGACGTGGACGCCTCCGAGGCGCTCGACGAGCAGCAGCGCGCCATGCTCAGGCGCAAGCTCGGCGATCGCGTCACGGCCGTCGCCCAGGACGCCCGGAGCCAGGCGCGAAACCGCGAGCTGGCCCTGGAGCGACTGCGGGAGAAGATCGCCGAGGGCCTGCGGCGCCCCAAGCCCCGCCGGGCGACCAGGCCGTCGCGCGCCGCCCGCGAACGGCGCCTCGATCAGAAGCGGAGGACCTCCCAGCGAAAGGCGCAGAGACGGCCGCCGATCGACGACTAGCGGACCGATGAGTCCGGGCGCCCGTGCCGAGTGACACAGCTAGGGCCGGCCCATCTCCTTCTTGAAGCCCGCGAGAACGTCGACCGCCAGCGGATCCACCCCTCGGGCGTTGGCGAGCTCGATCGCGAGCAGGTCGCCGAGCATCACGGTGTGCAGGACGCGCTCGGTGCGCGTCTCGCCCTCGGTCTCCAGGTTGATCACCGCCGCGGCGTAGGGCTCGATCGCCTTGGCGGTGAGCTCGAAGCGCTTGCGCTCTCGCGGGTGCTGGTCGCGATCCTCGAGGAACACGGCAGCGAACCGGCCGTCGGAGCCGGACCAGCCCTCGATCTCGTTGTGGTCGGCCTCCGGAAGGACTGAGGAGAAGGCGGGGAGCTTGGCGTTCTCGTTGATCTGGCACTTCCAACGGTAGGCAACCGAGGCCGTCAGGTCGCTCCCGTAGACGATGAGGGGCGTGTCGCCGATCTGGCCCGCGAGGTCGCGCGCACGGGTCTCGGCCGCGCCGAAGGCCTCCCCCAGATGGGACGCGGCGGCGTCGATCTCCGTGTGCAGCCGGGGTGCCGCCAGCGACAGCGCCGCCAGCTCGGCGGCGACGCAGAACATGTACCCCACCGCTGCCCGGGGCTGAAGGCCGGCCGGGAGCCCGATCACCGGGACGCTGTCGGCACGCGCGGCTTCGGCGAGCTCTCCCCCCGTCGTCGCGACGAGGCGCTGCGCGCCGAGCGCCTCCGCGGCCGCGTAGCAGGCGAGGGTCTCCTCGGTGTTGCCCGAATAGCTCGAGCAGAGCACCGCCGAGCCGGCCGGCGCCCAGGCGGGCAGCTCATAGCCGCGCGAAACAAGCATCGGCTTGGTGAGCCGGTCGGAGAGCGCCGCGACCGCGAGGTCGCCGCCGATCGCCGATCCGCCCATGCCGCAGACGAAGGCCGCCGGCGCCTCCATCGTGGCCGCGCGGGCGGTCTCGATCCGCCAGAGCGCGTCGCGAAGGTGATCCGGCATCGCCCGGACCGCGTCCAGCATGTCGCCCCCGATCACGTTCACTTGCTCACCTCCCTGCTCGCCGCCCCCACCCGCTCGCCCTCGCCGATCACGGCGCCCTCGAGCTCGGCACCGGACTCGACGGTCACACCGGAGCTCAGGATGCTGTTCGCGACGACCGCCCCCGCCTCGACGACGCAGCGGTCCAGCAGCACCGAGCGCTCGATCACGGCGCCGTCACCGACGTGGGAGCCACGCCCGACCACGCATGGCGACCTGAGCTCCGCGCCTTCCGAGACCTCGCACCCCTCCCCCACCATCATCGGCTCATCGAGATCGCCCAGCACCGTCTCGACGCGCCCCTCGAGGATGTCCCAGTTCGCCTCCAGGTAGCGGTCTGGCGTCCCGATGTCGATCCAGTAGCCCTCCAGGCGGATCCCGTAGAGGCCCTCCCCGATCAGGCTCGGGAAGACCTCGCGCTCGATCGAGACCGCCCGATCCGGCGGGATTTGATCGAGAACCGAGCGTTCCAGCAGATAGGCGCCGGCGTTGATCTCGTCGGTGTCGATCTGGTCCGGCTCGGGCTTTTCGAGGAACTCCGTGATCTCGCCGTCCTCGTGGCGGTGCACCAGGCCGTAGCCGGTTGGATCCTGCACCGGGTAGAGCGCGATCGTCGCCCGTGCACCCGTCCTGTCGTGCTGCTCGATCTGCGCCGTCAGATCCAGGTCGCAGAGGATGTCCCCGTTCAGGACCAGAAACCGCTCGGCGAGCATGTCCTCGGCGAAACGGATCGCGCCCGCGGTGCCGCGGGCATCGGGCTCCTCGGCAAAGCGGATCCGGACGCCGAGCTCCAGTTCGGCGAGCGCGCCGCGTATCCCCTCGGCCAGGTGGCCGCAGGAGACGATCACATCGTCGACGCCATGACGGGCGAGCCAGTCGATCACGTAGGCGATGTGCGGCCGGCCGGCCAGCGGAAGCACGGGCTTCGCGACCGTGTAGGTGAGCGGCCGCAGGCGGGTGCCCTCGCCGCCCGCCAGGAGGAGAGCCTGCATCAACCGACCCTCGAGCGATCGGGGGCGCTCGGGCGCCCGATCGCCTCGTAGACGATCCCCGCGGACCGGACGGCGGCGGGATCGAGGAAGTTCCGCCCGTCGACCAGCAGCGGATTCGTCATCCGCTTGGCGACCTCGGTCCAATCGAGCTTGGCGAAGTCGGGCCACTCGGTGACCAGAACCGCCGCATCGGCGCCGTCGAGTGCATCCATCGCCGACTTGGCCATCTCCACGTTCGGCAGCAGCTCGCCGGCCGCCCGCTGGGCGACGGGGTCGAACGCGGTCACCGTCGCCCCCTCCCCCTCCAGGCGGGCGGCCAGCACAAGGCTCGACGCCTCGCGCATGTCGTCGGTGTCCGGCTTGAAGGCAAGGCCGAGGAGCGCCACCCGCTTGCCGACCAGCGAATCGAGGTGCTTCGAGAGCTTCGACATCACGCGGCGCTTCTGCAACTCGTTCACCTCGATCACCGAGCTGAGGAGCTGGAAGTGGTAGCCGCTGTTCCCGGCGAGGATCTTGAGCGCCTGGGTGTCCTTCGGGAAGCAGGAGCCGCCGAAGCCGAGACCCGCGTTCAGGAACTTGTCGCCGATCCGGGGGTCCATTCCCATCCCCCGCGCCACCTCGGTCACGTCCGCCTCCACCTCGTCGCAGACGTTCGCGATCTCGTTGATGAAGCTGATCTTGGTCGCCAGGTAGGCGTTGGACGCGAGCTTGATCATCTCCGCGCTGGAGAGGTCGGTGCGGACGATCGGCGCACCGAGCGGCTCGTAGGCGGCGGCCACCGCATCGGCGGCCCACTCGTCGCCCGCGTCCGCCCCGATCACCACGCGGTCGGGATGGAGGAAGTCCTTCACGGCCGTTCCCTCCCTGAGGAACTCCGGGCACGAGACGTAGGCCAGATCGGGTGCATCCCGGTGGATCGTCCGCCCGGTTCCGACCGGCACGGTGCTCTTCATCACCAGGGCCTTGCCCTCCGGCTCGCCGATCTCCTCCACGGCTCGCTGCACCGCCGACAGATCGGCGTCCCCCGAGTACGTCGGCGGCGTCCCCACGCAGACGAAGAGCAGGCGCGGGCCGTCGAGCAGCTCCGCCATCTCCGTGGTGAACGTGAGCCGCTCCAGGTTTCGCTCGATCAGCTCGGGCAGCTCCGGCTCGTAGATCGGGACCTCGCCGCGCCGGAGCGACTCGACCTTCTCCGGGACGATCTCGCGGACGACGACTCGATGGCCCATCTCGGCGAAGCACGCAGCGGTGACAAGCCCGACCCAGCCGGCCCCGACGACCCCGATCGCCTCCCTCTCGCTCACGGTCGATCTCCCGGATCAGGTCCCGGGGAGCTGGCGGAAGCCCTGTGCGATCTTCAGCATGTCCTCGTTCGGGACCGTCTCGATCAGCGAGTTGGAGACCCAGAACGAGCCCTCATCCGTCTGCCACGCCACCATCCGCAGGCGGTCGCCGTCGTAGAAGAGCTTGTAATCGCGATCGCCGATCGTCTTCTCGTCGGTCGGGTTGGAGAGGATCGGCGGGTCCTTCCACCGGGTGCCCTCGAAGCCGTAGTAGTCGCCGAGCGTCGGCAGCGAGAAGACCCACTTGTAGGCCGCGCGCTGATCATGTGGCGGCGACTGGTCGCCCTTCCCGTTGATCTTGTAGACGCGGGGCTTCTGCGCGTAGTCGCTGCCCTGCTCGAGGATCGTCGGGTAGAAGACCGGGACCTTCTCCTTGCGCGCCCTGATCGCCTGGGCGAGCTGCCTGCCATAGGTCGTCCGGGTAAGCGTGCTGGGCAACGACGAGCCCGACGACTTCTTCCTGGGGGCCGCCGGCGTCGACTTGCTGTGGTCCGGCGGCTGCTGGGGGGAAACGGCCTTCTTCGGCTGGGCGCTCGAGCCGGCGGGCCCCGGGGTGCCCTGCACTCCGAGGAACTGATCCACCGCGGTGTGGATCTCGCCCGAGGTTGCGGTGACGAACGACGGGCCAAGCGTGCCGGTGAAGTGGATCTCCTTGATCTGGGCGCCTCGCAGGTCGAAGAACAGCCTCAGCACCTGGAGCATCTCCTCCGCGGAGCCGATGTCCGACGAGGTATAGGTGGTGAAGATCTTGACCAGCTTCTTGCGGTCCTCGATCAGCCGTGACGGCGGGACTTTGGCGCGCGCCTCTCGCAGGAAGGCCTGCTGGCGGGCGGCGCGGACGATGTCGTTGTCCGTGTGGCGGTAGCGAGCGAACGAGAGGGCGTCGAAGCCGCAGAGCGCCTGATATCCGGGCTGCAGGTTGATCTCAGAGGTGCCCGTGTTCGGTGCAATGTAGTAGCGGCGATCGACGTCGACGTACACGCAGCCGATCGCGTTAACCGCCCGGGCGAAGCCGGTGAAGTCGACGTTCACGAGGTGGTTGACCTGCAGGCCGGTGAGCTGCTTGACGGTCCGGAGGGTCAGCTTTGGACCACCGATCGAGTACGCGGCGTTGAGCTTGTCAGTCCCAACTCCGGGAATGTCGACCTTCAGGTCGCGGGGAAGCGAGAGGAGCGCGATCGCCCCGCGGTCCGGATCGAGCCGCAGCAGCATCGTCGTGTCGGAGAGGCCGAATTTGCCGCTGATGGCCTGGTTGCGCTTGTCCGAGCCGATGATCAGGATCGTCTGCGGCCCGGAGCTCGTCGTCTTCGTCAGGAAGGGGTCCAGGCCTGCGATCTCGGCGTGGTTCTTGAGCGCATTCGCGATGTCCGACAGGTAGAGGATCAGGCTCGCCGACGTGGCCCCGGCGACCGCGGCGATGATCAGGAAGGAGGCGGTCAGGAAGCGAAGCCAGAGCGGGAAGCCGATGTGCCTCCGCACCGCCTTGAAGCCCGAGGTGACCTTCCGGCCGCCGACCTTCTCGAAGCCGGAGGTGATGGCGGAGCCGGCCTGGCTGACTCGCTCTCGCGCGGAGGCGACCATCGTCGGCTCATCGGCGTCAGCGTCCGCCTCGGCGGCCTCCAGCCCGTCCCACTCCTGGGTCTCGGCCGAGACGACGTGCTCGAGCTCGTCCTCCTCGTCAAGCTCCTCGTCGTCCTCGTCGTCGCCCTCGAAGTCCTCGTCGTCGTCGAGATCCTCGTCGTCGTCGACGTCTTCCTCCTGCTCCTCGTCGTCGAGGTCCTCCAGGAAGTCGTCGCCGAGCTCGTACTCCTGGGTCTCGTCGACGCGGTTCTCCTCGTCTCCGTTGCCATTGCCGCCCTTGCGTGGGGGACTCATACGGCGGCCATCCCGGGGAAGCTCTTCACGAAGCCCTCCAGGGCCTGCCGGTAGGAGCGCAGGGAGCTGATCGAGACCCATTCACCGGGGCCATGGTGGCCGTCGCCGACCGGCCCGAACTCGACCGCCGGCACGCCGACGGCGAGGAAGGAGACCGCGTCGGAGGCGCCGTCGCGGCCCACGCTCATCACCCGCTCGGGATGGTGCGGCGAAGCCGCCTCGCAGAGCCCCTGCACGAACGGCGAGTCGGGCTCGACCACAGCGGGAGGACGGCGGAAGGTGGCGAGCACGCGGGTGTCGGGCAGGCCGCTCACCTGCTCCAGGATCTCGTCGGGATCCTGATCGGGCAGGAAGCGGATATCGACGTCTATGACGCAGGTGTCGGGCACTTTGTTCAGGGCGTCGCCGCCCATGATCCGACCGAGGTTGATGGACGGGCGGTCGAACAGGGCGGAGCTGTGGCGCGCAAACGGTAGCGATTCGATGCCCCTGAATACCTCAACCGCCTTGACGACAGCATTATCCCCGAGCCATGGCGTCGCCCCGTGCGCGGAGCGACCCTGGACCTCCAGGCGGATGGCCAGCACACCCTTCGCCTGCACCCCGACCTGGAGGTTGGTGGGCTCGCCGGTGATCGCGAAGTCGCCGACGAAGCCGCTCGCCACCAGCGCGTCTGAGCCGCGGTTGGCCTCCTCCTCGGACTCCTCGTCGGAGACGATGCCGAGCCGCAGCCGGACGTCCTCCTGGTCGCGGAGATCGTGGAGGACGACCATCATCACCGCCAGCGCCCCCTTCATGTCGTAGGAACCGCGGCCCAGCAGCCGATCCCCGTTGATCTGGGGCTCGAACTGGTCCCGGCCTCCCGGCACGACGTCCATGTGTCCGTGCAGCACCAGAGTGGGCGCGTCCGCCGGCCCGACCTCGGCGGTCGTCACGGGGAGCCCGCGCGTTTCGGTCTGCGACGCCTTGATGTCGTTCGACTCGAGCCAGCCGCCGACGAACTCCGCCGCACGGCGAAGCCCCTCGGCGTTGGAGGTGTCGAAGGCGATCAGTCGCTGCGCGAGGGCCAGCTCGTCCATGCGCAGATGCTAGGTGCGCTCAGGAGTTCGCGCCGGCTACGGCAAGAAATGCTTCGGCGCGCTCCTTGTCCTTCTGCGCCTGCGTGTGGGCGCTGGAGCCCTCCTCGGACTCGCGCAGGCGAGCCTCGGCATCCTCGATGCGGCTGCGGAGCTCGCCTTCGGCCAGCCTGTCGGGCGGGACGGCCTCGCCGACCAGCACCGTGGCGCGGTTGGCGAACACCTGCAGCCAGCCCTCGGCCTGCGCCCAGCGCTGGACCTCGCCGTCGGGCATGTGAAGCCGGAGCTCCGTCGGCCGCAGGCGGGCCAGCACCGGCACGTGGTTGGCGAGGACGCCCAACTCTCCGACCGCCGTGCGGGTGGAGAGCTGGTGCACCTCGCCGTCGAAGACCTCCCCCTCAGGGGTGAGGACCCGCGCGTTGAAGTTGTGCTCCGGCATCAGCGCTTCGCCTCCTCCGCTTCGCGTCCGGGGGCTACGCGAATCAAGCGGCCGCCTCTTCGCCCTGCTCCTCGGCCTTCTGCTCCTGCTCGGAGGCCTCGGCCTCGGCCGACTCCTCGGGCTCCTCGGCGCGCATCTTCTTCGACGCCTCGAGCACCTGGTCGATCGTGCCCTGCATGTAGAAGGCGCGCTCAGGGATGTCGTCGTGCTCGCCGTCCACGATCTCCTTGAAGCTGCGGACGGTCTCCTCGACCGGAACGTACTCGCCGTCGCGGCCCGTGAACTGGGAGGCGACGAAGAACGGCTGTGAGAGGAAGCGCTGGATCTTCCGCGCCCTCGAAACCGTCTGCTTGTCCTCGTCGGAGAGCTCGTCGATCCCGAGGATCGCGATGATGTCCTGCAGCTCCTTGTAGCGCTGGAGCGTCTCCTGGACGCGGGTGGCCGTGTCGTAGTGCTCCTCGCCGAGGATCTCCGGCTTGAGGATGGTCGAGGTCGAGTCGAGCGGGTCGACTGCGGGGTAGATCCCCTGCTCCACCAGGGAGCGCGTCAGCACCGTGGTGGCGTTGAGGTGCGCGAACACCGATGCAGGGGCCGGGTCGGTGAGGTCGTCGGCTGGCACGTAGATGGCCTGGACCGAGGTGACGGAACCCTCGCGTGTCGACGTGATCCGCTCCTGGAGGTCGCCCATCTCCGTCTCCAGCGTCGGCTGGTAGCCGACGGCGGAGGGCATCCGCCCGAGCAGCGCCGAGACCTCGGAGCCCGCCTGGACGAACCGGAAGATGTTGTCGATGAAGAGCAGCACGTCCTGGCCGCCCTGGCGAAAGTACTCCGCCATGGTCAGGCCGGAGAGCGCGACGCGCAGACGCGCGCCCGGCGGCTCGTTCATCTGGCCGAACACCAGCATCGTCTTGTCGATGACGCCGGACTCCTTCATCTCGAGCCAGAGGTCGTTGCCCTCGCGGGAGCGCTCGCCGACGCCGCAGAAGGCCGAGAGGCCCTCGTGCTCCTCGGCGATCGAGCGGATCAGCTCCTGGATCAGAACGGTCTTGCCGACGCCGGCGCCGCCGAACAGGCCGACCTTGCCTCCCTTGGCGTAGGGAGCGAGCAGGTCCACGACCTTGATCCCCGTCTCCAGGATCTCCTGGGACGGAGCCAGGTCCTCGACCTCAGGGGCGCGGCGGTGGATCGGCCAGCGCTCCTGAACGTCGACGGGGCCGCCCTCGTCGATCGGCTCGCCGAGCAGATTGAAGATGCGGCCGAGCGTCTCCTTGCCGACCGGGACGGTGATCGGGCCGCCGGTGTCGATGACCTTGTCGCCGCGGCGCAGGCCGTCGGTGGCGTCCATCGCGATGGCGCGAACGCGGTCGTCGCCCAGGTGCTGCTGCACCTCGCAGACCAGGTTGAGCTCGGTGCGGCTCTCCTCCGGCGGGACCTCGATCTTGAGCGCAGTGAAGATCTCGGGAATGTGGTCAGGGAAGACGACGTCGATGACGACGCCCGTCACCTGCTCGACGGTCCCCACGTTGGTTGTGCGAGGGGGCTCCGTAGGCGAAGCCGAGGAGCCACCCGTTCTGTTAGCCATTCGTCTCCTTCTCTATTCCAAGTTCTATGAAACGCCCTCGGCGCCCGCGACGACCTCGAGGATCTCCTGGGTGATCTCGGCCTGCCGCACCCGGTTCATCTCGAGGGTCAGGTCGCTGATCACGTCCTTCGCGTTCTCGGCGGCGTTCCGCATCGCGGTCATGCGCGCGCCGTGCTCCGATGCGGTTGACTCCAGCAGCGCCCGGTAGACCGAGAGCTGGGCGTATTCGGGGATCAGCTCCGCGAGCAGCTCCTCGGGCTCGGGCTCGTAGTCCCAGAGGGCCTTTCGATGTGCCTCCACCAGCTTGTCGTCGCCGTCGGTGGCCTCGTCCTCCTCGTCGCCGGCACCCTCGCCCAGGACCTCGGCCTGCTGGATCGGGAGCAGCGTCTGCCGCCACACGTACTGCGTCAGCGGCGAGACGTATTTGTTGTAGATCAGCTCGACCCGGTCGAGCTCCTCGTCGACGTAGGAGGCCACCAGCTGCTCCGCGATCTCTCGCGCGTCCGCGAACGCCGGGCGATCGGTGAAGCCGACGTACTCGCCATGGAGCTCCTCGCCGCGGAACCGCATCGTCGAGGCGCCGCGGCGGCCGACGACCGAGAAGAGCGTCTGCGCTCCACCGCCGCGAAGCTCGCGCTGGAGCTGAACGCCCGCGCGGATGATCTGGGAGTTGAACGAACCGGCGAGGCCACGGTCCCCGGTAATCAGCAGAACGCCGACGTTCCTCTCCTCGTCGCGCTGCTGGAGAACCGGCAGGTTCCGCGCCTCCTGCCCGGCCGCCTCGGCGACCTGGCGGGTCATCTTGCGCAGCTCGCGCGCGTAGGGACGCAGCGCGTCGATCCGCTGCTCCGCGCGGCGCAGCCGCGCCGCGGCGACCATCTCCATGGCGCGCGTGATCTTCTGCACGTTCTTCACGGAGGAGATCCGGTTCTTGACTTCCTTGCGAGTCGCCATGGCTACGCGGTGGCGCCGGCCTCCTCGCGCTCCTCAGCGGGCTGCTCATCCGGTGATCCGCCGTCCGAGCTCTCTCGCTGGGACTCGTCCTTGACCCGGTCGGACTCGCCCTCTTCGAGCGGGTTGCCCTCCTCGTCGAAGTCGGGCCCGAAGTCGTCGACCATCCCCTCGATCGACTTGCCCAGGGCCTCCTCGTCCTCGTCGGGGAGCTGGCCGGTCTCGTTGATCCGGTCGAGCAGGTCCTTGTTCTCCGCGTGGAGTCTCGCGATCAGATCCTCGAGGAAGTCGCCGACCCGCTCGGTCTTGATCCGGTCGAGGTAACCGCCGGTGCCGGCGTAGATCGAGGCGACCTGCTCGGCGACGGGCATCGGCTGGCGCTCCTTCTGGTTTAGCGCCTCGACCATCCGCTCGCCACGGGCGAGCTGTTTCTGGGTCTCGGGGTCGAGCTCCGAACCGAACTGGGCGAAGGCCTCGAGCTCTCGGTACTGGGAGAGGTCCAGGCGCAGCTGTGAGGCGACCTTCTTCATCGCCTTGGTCTGCGCGTTACCGCCCACTCGGGAGACAGAGGTGCCGACGTTGATCGCCGGGCGGACGCCGGAGTAGAAGAGGTCCGTCTCCAGGAAGATCTGGCCGTCGGTGATCGAGATGACGTTCGTCGGGATGTAGGCCGAGATGTCGCCGGCCTGCGTCTCGATGATCGGCAGCGCGGTCAACGAGCCTGCGCCCTGCGCATCCGAGAGCTTCACCGCCCTCTCCAGGAGCCTGGAGTGGAGGTAGAAGACGTCGCCCGGGTACGCCTCGCGGCCCGGCGGGCGCCTCAGCAGCAGCGACATCTGCCGGTAGGCGGCCGCGTGCTTCGAGAGGTCGTCGTAGATGCAGAGGGCGTGCTTGCCCTGGTAGAGAAAGTGCTCGCCCATCGCGCAACCCGCGTACGGGGCCATGTACTTGATCGGCGCGGCCTCATCGGCGGGCGCGGCGACGATGATCGTGTTCTCCATCGCGCCGTTCTCCTCCAGGGTCTCCATCACCTGGACGACGGTGGACATCCGCTGGCCGATCGCGACGTAGATGCAGACGACGTCGGAATCCTTGTTGCTGATGATCGTGTCGATGGCGATCGCCGTCTTGCCGGTCTGGCGGTCGCCGATGATCAGCTCGCGCTGGCCGCGGCCGATCGGGATCATCGAGTCGATCGCCTTGAGGCCGGTCTGCATCGGCTCCTCGACCGGCTGGCGGTGCACCACACCCGGGGCCTTGAACTCGGCGGGGCGGGTCTCGATGGTGTTGAGCTCGCCCTTGTCGTCCAGGGGGCGGCCGAGCGGATCGACCAGGCGGCCGAGCAGCTGCTCGCCGACCGGGATCTCGAGCAGCTTGCCCGTCCGCTTCACGGTGTCGCCCTCCGAGACCTTGTCCCACTCGCCGAAGAGCACGGCGCCCACGTTGTCCTCCTCGAGGTTGAGCGCCAGCCCGACCACGTCGTGGGGCAGCTCGAGCATCTCGAGCGACATGCAGTTGTCGACTCCGTGGATGCGGGCGATTCCGTCGCCGATCTCGAGCACGGTCCCGACCTCGGAGAGATCGGCGGACTCCACGTCCATGCCCTCGATCCGCTCGCGCAGGATGCTTGCGATTTCGTCCGGCTTGATTTCCATTTGCGGCTCTGTTCCTTTCCTACGCCGCTTGGGCGACGCTCTTTCTCAGTTTCTCGAGCCTGTTTCGAATGCTCGTGTCCAAGACCATGTTTCCGACCTGCACGATCAGCCCGCCGAGGATGGCGGGGTCAACGCGGCTCTCCAGCTCGACCTCGTTGCCGGTCTGCTCCTCGATCTCCGAGCCGATCCGCTTGGCGACCTCGGGGTCGAGCTCCACCGCGCTGGTCACGGTGACGCCGAGCCTCTTGTTCTCCTTGTCCCAGAGCGAGTCGAACTGGCGGCGGATCCGGAAGAGCACCGGCATGCGGTGCTTCTCGATCAGCAGCTCCAGGAAGTTGACCAACTCGGGCTCGGCGCCGGCGAGTGCCTTCTTCAGGCCGTCCTCCTTCTCGGTGGACGAGAAGTAGGGACTGAAGAAGAAGAGCTGCATCTCTCTGTTCTCGGCGAGGGCGTCGGCGAACTGGCCGAGCTGCTCGCGGATCACGTCGAGCTTGCCCTTGTCCCTGGCCGCCCCGAAGAGGGCGTCCGCATATACGCGGGCGATGTGCTCCATGACTAGCTGGCGGCCCCCTCGGTCGCTCCATTGCCGCTCAGCATCGAGAAGTCGACCTCGGCGAGCGCCTCGTCGATCAGGCGCCGCTGATCGTCGCCGGTCAGCGACTTGCGCGTCACCTTCTCGGTCGTCAGCACGGTCAGGTCGGCGACCTCCTTGCGGATGCGCTCCAGGGAGCGGCGCGTCTCGGCCTCGATGTCGCGGCGGGCGGCGGCGAGCAGCTCCTCGCGCTTCTCGCGGCCCTCCTCGACGGCCTGCGCCTTCGCCGCGTCGGCCGCCTTGCGGGCGCGGGCGACGATCTCGTCCGCCTGCTCGCGGGCCTCGCGCAGGCGTGCGCGGTACTCCTGCAGGATGCCGTCGGCCTCCTCGCGGGTCTTCTCCGCCTGCTCGATCGACTCGCGGATCGCGTTGGCGCGCTTGTCGAGCGCCTCCTGGATCCGCGGGAACGCGACCTTGCTGAGCACGTACATCGTGAACAGGAAGACGAGCAGCGTCCAGATCATCAGCCCGAGGCCCGGGCTGACCAGGAAGCTGCCGCTCGAGGCGACTATGTGCGTCGTCGGTTCCAAGGCCTAGAGGAAGAAGGCGATCAGACCGAAGATGAACGTGTAGAAGGCGACGGCCTCGGTGAGGGCGAAGCCCAGCCAGCGGATCGACTGGAGGTCGTCCTTCATCTCGGGCTGGCGCGCGACCGACTCGATCTCCTTACCGAAGATGAAGCCGATCCCGATGCCGGCTCCGATCGAGCCGAGCCCGGCACCGACGCCGAGCGCGATCGCCTTGCCGGCGTCCGTGATGCCGGTGCCGACGTCAGTCGTCGCGGCGATTGTCAGTGGGTCAATCACAACTGCTCCTTTCTAATGCGTCTCGGCGACTGCGCCGCCGATGTAGATGGCTGAGAGGGTGGCGAAGATGAACGCCTGAAGCGTTGCGATCAGCCCCACCTCCAAGACGAAGAAGACGAATGCGAGCGGGAAGGTGAGGATTCCGAGCGCCGCCAGGCCGAGCAGCACCGCCAGGCCGCCGCCCATGAAGAGCAGCAGCAGGTGCCCCGCGAGGATGTTGGCGAACAGTCGGACGGAGAGCGAGACGAGCCGCATGAAGTGGGAGAGCAGCTCGATCACGAAGATCAGCGCCTTGCCGATGGGGTTCATGCTCCTCCAACCCCGCCGGCAGGAAGCTCCCCAGATAGCCGAAGAGACCCTTCGCCCGGACCCCCTCGATGTGATAGCTGAACCAGACGACCAAGGTGAGCGCGAGCGAGAACGAGATGTTCGCCGAGGCCGCGTAGATGGCGAAGGAGGGGATCGAGAGGCCGAAGATGCCGATCTCGTGCTCGGTGTTGGTGGGCAGCGGCAGGTAGCCGATGATGTTCGTGAAGGCGATGAAGAAGAAGAGCGTGGCGAGAAAGGGGAACCACTTGGTCGCGTAGGAGCCGGACAGGTTGCCGCCGGTGATGTTGTTCTTGGTCATGTCATAGGCGATCTCGACCGCGGCCTGAACGCGATTGGGCTTCATCTGCATCCGCCTGGCGATGTAGACCATCGTGAAGATCGTCAGGGCGCTCGCCAGGAAGAGGTAGAGGACCGCCTTGTTGATCGACAGGTCGGCGGGGCCGAGGTGGATCGGGATCCAGTTGTCGAGCTTGAACTCGTTCTGGGGCTTGAACTCCTCGTTCTTGCCCTGGTTGCCGGCGACGACGAGCAGCAGGATCGTCGTCCCCAGGTAGAGACCGGCGCCCAACAGCACCTTCTGCTTCGTGGAGAGCTTGCCGAGCCAGGCCATCATCAGCCGGTCTCCGTCCGATCCGGCTGGGAGAGCATCCGCAGGAGCACTCGCGTGCCGAGATGCACCGTGAAGAGGATCGCGGCCAGGACCGCGGCGGCGAGGCCGGCGTGCTTACCCGCGACCAGTCCCGTGATCAGGACCGCCAGGGCCACGATCCAGCGCCCGGGCGAGCCCGGTGGCGCCCAGCCACCCCATCGCCGCCTTGCGGTCGCGCCGTTCGACGGCGCCCGCGATGGCGCGATTCGCGCCGATCTCGATCCCGTACAGCACGATCCAGACTGCGGCGATGACCAGGTATCCAGCGATCGGCAGGTCCGCGGCGAGGAACACCGGCAGAGCCGCTGCGAGCAGGACTAGGTCGAGGTAGCGAAGTGCGATGGCCATGCGGGATGTCCCGACGGCGCTGGGTCCGTCTAGAGCGAGCGTAGACAAGAGCCATCCCCACGGTGAAGCCCCCGGCCGCGCCGGGGCAAGTCAGCTGATCTGTCGATGTCGAACGAGCGCATCAAGTCCTTGCCCCCCCACCGGACATGAACGGCGGCCACGAGACCGCGCCGCCGCATCCACCTCCCGGACCGGCCTGGAGGGGCGGCGAATCCTAGCGATTGGGCTCAGACGAGGCCGTGGGGAAGGCGAAGGCCCGCGCCCCGGGAGAGGAATCCGGGACGCGGGCCGTTGTCTCCGTCTGGCGGCGTCCAGCCACCGACGAAGGCGGGGTCAGAACGCGAGCAGCGCGACCGACTTGCCGTCGACGAACTGGGCGTCGCTGTTGTTCCAGACCTTCACGATCACCTGGCCATCGATGATCGGTGAGGCCGCGGTGACGGCGTTCGCGGGATTCGCGCCGCTGATCGACGCAACCACCGTGCCCGACTGGATACCGGCGAGGGTGACCGTGTACCTCCCGACGGCATCCCTGTGGATGCTCAGCGCGTCAGCGGCGTGGCTGGCGCAGTCGAAGCCGGGAATTACCGCGTCCGGCTGAGCGTCGTTCAGGTTCGTGGTGTCAATCACCGCCGAGGCCTTGAGCCAGCCCGTCTGGCACTCGCCAGGGGCAGCCCCGCCGAGCTTCGCGGCGTTCATCGCATAGACGGCATTGGGCGCGACCGAGTCGGGCGCCAGCTTCGGCGTCGTCACGGCACCGTCGGCCAGCTTGTCGGTGGTCACCGCCCCGTTCTGGATGGTCTTCGTCTTGACGCTGGCCGGCTTCAGCTTCGCGGCCGCGTAGCCGATTCCGCCCATCGCCGCGAAGAGGGCGACGAACGCCACGACCAGCGCCGGGGTGGGCCGCAGGGACCGCTTGTTGATCTTTCGCATTTCGAACTCCTTGGGTTGGTTGCAATCCCAAGGACGGCTGCGGCCCGTATTTATTCCGGGAGCCCGGTGGGAATATTTCGGCGGCTCCCGCGTCTGTGACAGAGAGGACGCTTGAGCCCAGAACCCACAAACCACGAGCTGGACGAGGCGACGATCCGCCGGCTGGCCCAGCTCGCCGACGGCTCGCTCCAGGGAGTCGAGCGTGACCAGCTGGAGAACCGGGTCGCGGACTCCCCCACCCTGCGCGCCGCCCTGGAGCGCCAGCGAACGGGTGCGGCTGCGCTTCGCGGCCTCGACCTGAGGGCCACCCCAGGCCTGCGGGCGCGCATCGCCGCCCAGAGCGCGACGCCCGCTCGACCCTCGAAGAGGCGCTGGCCGCGGATCGCCGGCGCCCTCGCCGGAGCGGTGGCAGCGGCGGCT
This sequence comes from uncultured Solirubrobacterales bacterium, assembly GCA_963774305.1. Classification (GTDB taxonomy): domain Bacteria; phylum Actinomycetota; class Thermoleophilia; order Solirubrobacterales; family 70-9; genus DASUPK01. The sequence continues at coordinate 314,039 of CAVZEM010000011.1, forward strand.
CTCGTCGCCGTGTTGATCATGCCGTCCGGCGGCGGCAACCCGACCGTCGTGGAGGCGGCAAGGCTCTCGGACGGCCCGGCCACGGGATCGGTCGCCGTCGACGCCCATAACGAGAGGTTGCTGGCCGCGGACGTGGAGGGCGTTCCCTTCCCGAACTGGGGCCGCGAGTTCGGCTGGCGGCAGTCCGGCACCCGCGCGGATCGGCTCGAGGGCCGGGACGCCCGCACCGTCTTCTACGAGCACGGCGGCCGACGCGTCGCCTACACGATCGTCTCGGGCCAGGGGATTCCCGCTCCTGACGGCTCCCGGCCGGCAACCAGGAACGGCGTCCACCTCCACTCGCTCGCCGACTCCGGGCGCCGGGTCGTCACCTGGTGGCGCGACGGCAGGACCTGCGTCCTCTCGAGCGCCGACGTCGGGGACCGCGAGCTGATCAAACTCGCCTCCTGGAAGGGCGACGGGGCGGTGCCGTTCTGACCGCGATGCTCGTCCAGGGGGAGCGGCGCCTGCTCGATCCCGAGACCGCAGGCGACCACATCGACACGCTCTTTCGGGCGGCGTGCGCGCTCTGCGGTTCCCGGCAGCTCGCCGAGGATCTGGTGCAGGAGACCTACGTCAAGGTGCTGGCCCGCCCCCGCTTCCTGCGCCGCGACGACGACCTCGGCTACCTGGTCAAAGCCTTGAGAAACGCCTGGTACAGCCACCTCCGGGACGAGCGAATCCGCCGAGCCGCCACCGACTCCGCCGAGCAGGTTCCCGACGAGCTGCCGATGCGGACGTCGTCCGGCGACCCGCAGTCCTCTCTGGAGGCCGGCGAGGTGCTCGATGCGCTTGCCGAGCTGCCGGCGCCCTACCGCGAGGCTGTCGCCGCCGTTGACGTGGCCGGCCTGAGCTACGCCGAGGCGGCCAGGGCCCTCGGCGTGCGCCAGGGAACCATCATGAGTCGCGTCTACCGGGGGCGCGAGCAGGTTGCTCAGGCGGTTGGGGAGGCTTGACGGCGTCCGCGTCCGCCGGTTCCACGGCCTCTATGTCGCCGGTGTCCGGATCCACGGCCGTGAATTCGCCCGTCTCGCGGTCGACCACCGCAAACGTCCCGGTGTCCAGCTCTCGCAGCACCCCTTCCTCGACCTCGGGCTCGAAGGGCCCCTCGGGAATCTCGGCGAGCCCGAGCCGGCGGCGCCACTGTCTGTTGCGCACCTTGAGCAGCTTGAGGATCTCGAGCGCGGTCAACAGGCGGAAGCTGGCTATCGCGGCGCCGAGCAGGCAGGCCGCCATGACCGCGGTCCACAACACGTCGAAGTGGCCGTGGTTGTCGGTGTAGGGGACGAAGCGCAGCGCCAGCGCGACCAAAGCAAGCACCAGCGTCCAGCCATAGAGATAGGCGATGGTCCGCCGCTGGCTGAAGCCGATCCGGGCCATGCGGTGATGAAAATGCTCGGTGTCGGCGCGGTAGATGGGCCGCCCGTACTTGAGTCGCTTGGCCACCACGAAGCCCGTGTCCAGGATCGGCACGGCCAGGACCGCGAGTGGAAAGAACAGGGCGACCACGGCGTTCGTCTTCAACGCGCCCTGGACCGTGATCACCGCCATCAGGTATCCGAGGAGGTTCGACCCCGTGTCCCCCATGAAGCTCGAGGCCGGGGGGAAGCCGTGCCGCAGGAACCCGAGCGATGCCCCCGCAGTGACCGCGGCCAGGACCCCAGCGGCGTTTCGGTCGAGCGAGAGGGCGATGATCGCGAGCGAAGCCGCCGAGATCAGACAGACCCCCGCGGCGAGGCCGTCGACCCCGTCGATCAGGTTGATCACGTTGGCGACGGCGACGATCCCGAACACGGTCAGGACCTGCCCGAGGTCGATCGCCCCGATTCCGGGCGGATCGAAGAGCTGCACCGATCCAGGGTCGACCCGGCCGAAGAACGGCAGCGTGAAGCTGTCGACCGTCACCCCGGAGGCCACCGGGATGATCGCCGCCCCCGTCTGGCCCAGCAGCTTGACTCCGGCGGGGAGATCGACCAGGTCGTCGATCACCCCGACGGCGGTGATCACGATGGCCCCGGCCAGGATCGAGCGCGTCTCCTGATCCCACGGGAGGAAGATCGAGCCACCGATCAGGACGGCGATCAACACCGCCAGGCCGCCGAGCTTCGGTGTGGGCACCTCGTGCAGGCTGCGCTCGTTGGGAATGTCCATGGCGCCGATCCGGACAGCAAGCGACTCGGTCGCCGGCACCAGGGACCAGACGGCGGCACCGGCGAAGATGAAGGCGAAGAGAGCGTCGATCGTGTCGGGCATCAGCCGGTGGCTCCCGCCCCGACGCCGGCGGGCTCGCGGGCGTAGCGGTCGTACCAGAGGGTGAAGTTGAGCAGGCCCCAGATCTGGCGGCTCAGGTCCTCTTTCCCCGCGACGTGATCGTCGAGCACCCGGGTGACCGCCTCCGGGCGCAGGCAGCCCTGGCGCTCGATTGCCTCCGGTGACAGGACATCGCGGGCGAAGGGCTCGAGGTCGCCACGAAGCCAGGCCGCGACCGGGATCGAGAAGCCCTGCTTGCGGCCGCGAATGATCTCCTTCGGCAGCAGGGGCTCGACCGCCTTGCGGAGCAGGCGCTTCTTGGAGAAGCCGCGCACCTTCTGGCGGGTCTCGAGCGCCAGCGCAAGCTCGGCCACCTCCGCGTCGAGGAACGGGACCCGCGCCTCCAGCGAGTGGGCCATGCTGGCGCGGTCGGTCTTCACCAGCAGGTCGTCGACCAGGTAGATGCCGAGGTCGAGATCCTGGAGCCGGGCCAGCTCCTGAGACCCCTCGGTCTCCGCGTAGCGCGCCCGGTAGATGGCGAGCGGATCGGAGATCCTCTCTTCGCTGAGCAGCTCGTTCTGGGCCTCCGGAGAGAAGATCTCCTTCCAGGCGTGGTGGCGCTCGACCGGCGGCAGGTGCGCGCCCCGCATGAAGCGCTTCGCCTTGTAGTCGAAGCTCACCTTCTGAGAGGAGCTCGGCAGCAGCTCGACCAACGGCCGGAGGAAGGGGGCCGCACGACCGACACGGGGGGCCAGCCGATCGGCGACGTAGGTGTAGTAGCCACCGAAGAGCTCGTCCCCGCCCTCGCCCGAGAGCACCACCTTGACCGTGTCCGCCGCCAGCTGCGAGACCAGATAGGTCGGCAGCGCCGAGGAGTCGCCGAACGGCTCATCGAACGCCTCGACCAGCCGGGGCAGCAGGTCGACGGCGTCAGGCCGCAGGATCAGCTCGTGATGGTCGGTCCCGTAGCGCTTGGCGACCAGGCGCGCCTGCTCGAGCTCGTCGAAGGAGCTCTCCTCGAAGCCGATCGAGAAGGTGCTCACCTGATACCCGCTCTCGCCGGCGGCCATGGCGGTCAGCGCCGCCGAATCGACGCCGCCCGAGAGCAACACTCCGACCGGCACGTCCGAGACCAGGTGCGCCCTGACCGAGTCGCGCAGTCGCTCCCTCAGCTCCTCGGCGAGCACATCGTCGCCTTCGGTGCGCACCTCGCCTTCGGGTACCGGCGCCGGCCGCGCGTAGCGCGAGAGCGTCACCTCTCCCCGCTCCGCCACGAGCGCGTGGCCCGGTGGCAGCTTGCGCGCCTCGCTGAAGATGGTCAGCGGCGAGGGGATCGAGTTGAACGCCAGGAACGCCTCGAGAGCCTCCGGGTCGATCTCGCGCGAGAACCCCGGCTGGCGCAGCAGTGCCTTGAGCTCCGACGCGAAGGACAGCTGACCTCCGGCGACGCGGTAGTAGAGCGGCTTGATACCGAATCGGTCCCGGGCGAGCACCAGGCGGCCGTGCCGCGCGTCCCAGATCGCGATGGCGAACATCCCCCGCAGCGCCTCGACGAACGAGGGCCCGCGCTCCTCGTACAGGTGGACCAGGACCTCCGTGTCGCTGTGAGTCGAGAACGTATGGCCGCTGCGCGTGAGCTCGCCCATGAGCTCGCGGTAGTTGTAGATCTCGCCGTTCTGGATCACCTGGATGCGCCCGTCCTCGCTGGCGATCGGCTGATCGCCGCCGGCGAGGTCGATGATCGAGAGGCGGCGCATGGCCAGGCCGCACGGGCCATCGATCATGCTCCCCTCGGAGTCGGGGCCGCGGTGGATCAGCGTGCCGTTCATCGCGGCGAGCGCCGCGGGATCGGGGGCCGTGGCCCCGTCCAGGCTGACGAGACCGCATATCCCGCACATGCGCGCGAGTCTAGGGCGCTCGACGTATGGATTTACTGCGCGCCCGGTTCCCTGCGGGCAGAGCGCCCGCCTGAGGGGGCGGGGAACGCCTACCGGTCCCGGCCGCGCAGGGTCAGGCTGACGATGCGGATCATCGTCGCCCCGAGAACCCGCAGGTAGAGCCGGATCGAGCGGTCCGCGATGTATTCGAGGTCGTGGATCAGCTTGTCCTCCCAGGAGTCCTCGCGGGTGATCCTGGTCTGGGCGAAGCCGGTCACCCCGGGCCTGACGACGAGCCGCTGCCAGTAGGTCGGGACCTCCTCGCAGAGCCGGTTGAAGAACGCCGGCCGCACCGGACGGGGGCCGACCATGCTCATGTCACCGCGGACCACGTTGAAGAGCTGCGGCACCTCGTCGATGTGGGTCAGGCGGGCCGCCTTCCCCACCACGGTCACCTCCTCCGCCGTCCGCCGGGTGAGCTCCTCGCCGTAGACGTTGCCGAGCCGGGTCTCGGCTCCCAGCGCGAGCGTGCGCAGCTTGTACATCGTGAAGACGCGGCCTGCCCGCCCAACCCGGTCCCCGCGGTAGAGGACCGGGCGCCCGGAGGTGATCAGGGTCGCGAGGGCGAGCAACCCGAGGAGCGGTGAGAGCACGATCAGCGCGCTGCCGGCGATCAGCAGGTCCAGGCCACGCAGCGCGAAGTCCACACGCCGAGGCGCGTAGACCTCGGAAGCCCTGATCGAGACCTGCTCGGCGACGGTGCTCGGCTGCTCAGTCTGCGTCGGCATCCGGCTCCGCCGCGCCGAGCATCAGGTCGACGAGCAGCTGCGGGTCGCGGCGCACACGCTCGCCCTGGCCGGTCTTCTTGACGAGCTCCAGGGCGCGCGGATCGGTCAGGGGCCGAAGCCGGTTCGACCGGATCAGCGCCTCGTCCACCCCGCCGAGCCGCCCGCCGTAGGTCGTGTAGACCGGAGTGCCGAGGGCCACCGCCTCGCGGTTCATGGTGCCTCCCGCCGAGACGACCAGGTCGGCGAGCGCCACCAGGCTCTGAGCTTCCACGGCGTGATCCGGAACGATCAGGGAAGGCAGGGCGAGCTCCTTCACGTAGATCCGCTGCTCCTCGGTACGCGGCAAGACGACCGCGTGGACACCTGAGTCAGAGCCTACTCGCGCGAGTACCTGCGGGAACAGCGGGTTCGAGCGGCGGTGATAGAGCGAGACATCGGGCGGCGGACGAAAAACGACCACGACGCGCTCGGTATCCACGCCCAGCTTCTCGAGCGCGTTCGGGTCGGGCTCGAAGTCGAACAGGTAGTACTCCTCCTTGATCCCCGGATACTGGAAGAGCTTCTCCGGGCCGACGCCGAATCGCTTCAACCGCTCGGGCGGCACCGAGTCCGGGAAGATCACCCGCTTCGCGAGCCGGCAGCCGACGTGGTGCTGCGCGACCGCGAACTCGTAGTCATGCATGTTGGCCTCGGGAATCCCCAGCAGCCGCGAGGCGATCGCGATGTCGTTCGAGCCGTGCGCGATCGAGAGGTCGAAGCCCGCACCCTTGCCGAAGCGGCGCATTCCGGACGTCCGCTGGATCAGCCGCATCAGCTTGCGGACGCGGGAGGCGCCGCCGTGCTTGCCGATGCTCGTGTAGTCCATGTGGTGCAGGTCGAGCAGCTCGAGGGTCTGGGTGTACTCCCGCGCCGTGATCGTCACCTCGTGGCCCTGCGCGCGCAGGCGCTCGATGATCGGCCGGAGCACGAGCACGTGCGCGGGCCCGCTCATGTCGGCCCAGATCTTCAAGCCGGTCTAGACCGCGGCTGCTGAGAGCTGCGGATAGAGGGGATGGCGCTCCATCAGGGAACGCGAGCGCTCGAGGAGGGAGTCCTTCTCCGAGTCGAAGTCCTCTCCCAGGGCCACGACGATCACCTTGGCGATCTCCCTCAGGTCGTCCTCGCGGAGCCCGCGGGTCGTCAGCGCCGGCGTCCCGATCCGCAGTCCCGACGGGTTCATCGGCGGGCGCTCGTCGAAGGGGATGGCGTTGCGGTTCACGGTGATGCCGACCTCCTCGAGGCGGGTCTCGGCCGTCTTGCCGTCGAGGCCGGTGCTGGTGAGGTCGACGAGGACCAGGTGCACATCGGTGCCGCCGGTGAGCACGTCGATGCCGCCGGAGATCAGCTCGTCGGCGAAGGCCTGGGCGTTGGTGATCGTCTGGCGCTGGCGCTCCTTGAATTGATCGCTCTGGGCGATCTTCAAGGCCACCGCCTTCGCGGCGATGATGTGCATCAGCGGTCCGCCCTGCTGGCCCGGGAAGACCGAGCGGTTGATGTCGGCGGCCAGCTCCTCCTTGCAGAGGATCATCCCGCTGCGCGGGCCGCAGAGGGTCTTGTGGATCGTCGTGGTGACGACGTCGGCGTGCTCGACCGGGTTCGGGTGCTCCCCGGCCGCGACCAGCCCGGCGAAGTGGGCCATGTCCACCATCAGCTTCGCGCCGACGGAGTCGGCGATCCCCCGGAAGGCGGCGAAGTCGAGCTGGCGCGGATAGGCCGACCAGCCGGCGACGATCACCTTCGGCTTGTGCTCGTCCGCGAGCTGCGCGACCTCGTCCATGTCGACGAGCTTGTCCTCGCGCCGCACGTGGTAGGCGACGACCTTGTAGAGCTTGCCCGAGACATTCAGCTTCATCCCGTGGGTGAGGTGGCCGCCGTGGTCGAGCGCCATCCCCATGATCGTGTCGCCCGGCTCGATCATTGCCATGTAGGCAGCGTTGTTGGCCTGGGCGCCGGAGTGAGGCTGGACGTTGGCGTGCTCCGCCCCGAACACCTCCAACGCTCGGTCGATTGCCAGTTGCTCGGCGACGTCGACCTCCTCGCAGCCGCCGTAGTAGCGCTTGCCCGGATAGCCCTCGGCGTACTTGTTGGTGAGCACCGAGCCGGCGGCGTCGAGAACCGCCTGAGGAACGAAGTTCTCGGAGGCGATCATCTCGAGCGTCCCCTGCTGGCGGGCGAGCTCGCGGTCGAGGACCCGCTGGATGTCGGGGTCCACCTCGGCGAGGTGGGCGGTCTGGAAGTCGTCGGGAAGCTCGCTCACCCGGCCTAGGTTATGCCCTCGCGGCGATGGACCGGCGGGCGACAGGCGGCGGGGCCGCTACTTCTTCTTCTTCTTCTTGCAGCCCTTCTTCTTCTTCGCGACCGACGCGTCCCGGTTCTTCTTCTTTTCTTCTTCTTGCACTTCGTGGTCGTCGCGTTCTGGCCGCCCTGTCCGCTGCCGCCGGAGCAGGCAACGTCCGCGTTGTAGAGGTAGATCGCGTAATCCGGCGGAGGCGTATCCGTATCGGGGGTGCCGTCGGCCGGGAAGGCGTAGAAGACCGCCTCGAAGAACCCGGGGCCTCCCCAGCCGCGGAGCCCGACGACGGGGTTGTCCATGAAGTCGATGCCCACGTACTGGCCCTGCTTGATCGGCATGCTTGCCGCAAACTCGTTGACGCCCGTGGTTTGGATCGTCACCGGCGGCGCGCTGGTCGCAGTCGGCGTGTAGGTGCCGTTTCCGTTGTCGGTGACCGCGCGAATCCGATAGGTGTTCGCGGTGATCGTGCCGTTCAGCCGATAGCGAGTGACCGTGCCGTCGCAGGGGGACTGCATGGTCCGGGCCGGGGTGGTGGTGAGGTTGACGACCGTGCACGGCCGGTTGGCCGGAATTCCCCCGCCGTCGCACGCCCCGGTGTAGTTGAAGGCCTGGTTGACGTCGGCCCCGATCGTCGTGTCCGCAGCAGCCGGCGTTGCCGCCAGGGCACAGACGCTGATCGCGACCCATGCGAGCACAGCTCCGGTTCTTCGACGGAGGCTCATCACTTCTTCTTCTTGCCGCACTTGCCCTTCTTCGCGACGGCAGCGCTCTTCTTGGACTTCTTGCACTTCTTCTTCGGAGCGGCGGGGGTCTGTGCGGGAGGGGACGCTGGGGGATTGCCTGAGGGGGGCGGCGTCGAGGTGGCGTCGTTGATCAGGATCGTGACGTTGCCCGAGGTGAGGTTCGTGACCGCGAGGTCCCGGTTGTTGTCGGCGTCCAGAGGAGCCGCGGCGATGGACGAGGGGAATGTGCCCGCTCCCTCGGGAGAGCTGCTCGCGGCCGTGAAATTGCCGGTGTTGTCGCCGAGCAGAATCGAGACGTTGCCGCTGGTCGCGTTCGTAACGGCAAGATCGCGGATGTTGTCGCCGTTCAGGTCCACCGCGGCGACCGCGTTGGGAAAGTCCCCAGCCCCCTCGGGAGAGGTTCCCGCGGCGGTGAAGTTTCCGGTGCCGTCGCCGAGCAGGATCGTCACGTTGTCAGTCCCCGCATTCGGGGCAGCGAGATCCAGGTTCGCATCGCCATTGAGATTCGCGGTCGTCAGGCCGCGGGGGTCGAGGGCAGCCTCGGGCGAAGTCCCCGCGGCGGTGAAGTTGCCATCCCCCAGGCCGCTGTTGAGCAGGATCTTGACGTCGTTCGAGAACTCGCTGGCGACCGCGAGGTCATTGCCCCCGGCTCCGTTGAAGTTGCCCGCGACGATCCCTGCGGTGTTCGTCGCAACCCCGCCGACGCTTTCCGGTGAGGTCGCGGCGGGCGTGAAGTCGCCCGAGCCGTTGTTGAGCAGGATCGCCACCTCGGCCGGGACGAAGCTTGGGACTGCGAGGTCGGTGTCGGCGTCTCCATCAAGATCGGCGGCGGTAATGGAGTTTGGCTGGTCGCCCACGGTCTCCGGGGAGAATGCCGCCGCTGTGAAATTGCCGCTGCCGTCGCCGAGCAGGATCGAGACGTTGTCGGTGCCCGTGTTCGCCACCGCCAGATCGATGTTCGAGTCACCGTTGAGGTTCGCGAGGGTGAGCGCGGAGGGATCGGTGCCGACGCCCTCCGGCGACGTGCCGGCCGGCGTGAAGTCGCCGGCGCCGTCGCCGAGCAGGATCGAGACGTTGTCCGGGCCCCCGTTCGCGACGGCGAGATCCAGGTTCGAATCGCCGTTCATGACGCCCGCAACCACGGACGTGGGGCTGGCTCCGACCGTCTCGGGCGAGGTCGGCGGCTGGCCAAAGTCGCCGGCAGCGCCAACGGCGACAGCGGGAATTACCAGCGCGGCCAGTGCGGCCGAGACGACCAGCGACTTCCTCATTTGCCTTCTCCCTCCGAGGACGTCCAGCCCTCGGCCTTGTCGATTGCGACCCTACGTGCGGGAATCGGCGACCGCATCGCCAAAACTCGTCATTTTCGAGCGGCCCGGACCGCGGTCCTACGGCCGCTCGGCAAGCGACTTGATGTATCGCAGCGTGCCGCGCAGGACGATGCCAATGCCGGGCCCCACGACCACCCAGTAGCGCTTGATGCCGCGGCTCGCCGGAGGGTAGGTCCCGACCGTGCGGGCCTCGTACGTGAGGAGCGAGCGGCCGATCCCGTAGCTGCGGACCGAGAAGTTCGCGGCGATCTTGCCGAAACCGGGTCTGTCGAAGTCCTTGAAGTCCTCAGCCCGGATCGTCTCCCAGTCGATGTCCCGCCCCCAGAAGCGGCCGATCGCCCCGAACGCGAGCTCCTTGCCGAAGTCCTCGCCGAGCCTCACCCACTCCCCCTCCTCCTCCAGCGCATCCAGCCGCAGCGCCACGGGCTCCGGGGGCGCCGGTTCCTTGCGGACTCGCCTGGCGACCGCGGAGGGAGCACCCCTCGCGGCGAACAGGGCCCGCATCGTGGGACTGCCCTTGTACGCCTGCATCAGGTCGGCCTCCACGACCGCCGCGTACACCCGCGCCGGCTCGGCCTCGACGATCACGGTTTCGACCTTGCTGCGGTCGAACCGCGGCATGAGCTCGTCGATCAGCACCGGCGGAGCCTACGTTCTGGGCGGCCATCGGAATTTGCCTTGACATTTATTGACCGGGTGGTAAATAATGCGCCAACCGGCAAACCCCTCCCGGAGGAGAGAGATGACCGACACCACCGCTGCAACCACGAACGGGCACGAGGAGCTCAAGACCGAGGACGAGGCGCTCTCGGTCCTGATGGACGCCGACATCGACAAGGTGATGTCAGGCCTCGATCGGATCATCGAAGCCGCCCCCTCCTACAAGAAGCTCTTCATGCGCTGGCAGCGCCAGCAGTGGTCAACCGAGGACTTCGACTTCACCGAGGACGCGAAGCAGTGGGCCGACCCCAACCTGATCACCCAGGAGGAGAGGGACTTCCTGCTCTTCGGCTTCTCGCAGTTCTTTCTCGGCGAGGAGCGGGTCACCGTCGAGCTTCTGCCCTTCGCGCTCGCGACGCGCGACCATGAGGCTCAGGCGTTCCTGACCACGCAGATCTCCGACGAGGCCAAGCACATGGTCTTCTTCGACCGCTTCTACCGCGAGGTCCTCGGGATGAAGGCCTCCTCAATCACGGAGATGCTGGCCACCCAGCGCCACAACGTGAACGAGCAGTGGGAGGAGCTCTTCGACGGGATCCTCCACGAGTGCGCCGAGCGGCTCCGCAAGGACCCGAGCGACTTCGCCGCGCTCGTTCGCGGGATCACCGTCTACATGATCGTGATCGAGGGCACGCTCGCCCTCACCGGCGCCCGGTTCATCATCCGCAACCTCAAGGAGCGCGAGTGGTTCCCGGGATTCACGGCCGGCTTCACCGCCGTCAACCGCGACGAGTCCCGCCATGTGGGCTTCGGCGTCAAGTTTCTCGCCGACGCCATCAAGGCCGACCCGGCCAACGCCAGGGTCATCGAGGACACCCTGAAGGAGACACTTCCGGTCGCCACCCTCGTGTTCGTCCCGCCCGGAGTCGAGGATCCGTACAACTTCTCGACGCCCTTCTATGAGTCGAAGGAAGTCTTCGAGTACTCCTTGAAGGCCCTCTCGAAGAAGCTCGCCGCGATGGGGATGGATCCGGCGATGCTCGCGGCGGCGTGAGCCAGGCGACACCCCAGCCCAAGGCCGCCCGCCGGGGCCGGCCATCCACCGGCGCCCGCGAGCGGATCCTCGACGCGGCCATCGAGGTGCTGAAGTCCGACGGATACGCCGGTCTGACGATCGCGAAGGTGGCGGCGCGGGCCGGCGAGTCCAAGCCCCTGGTCGTCTACCACTACGGGTCCAAGCAGGGACTGGTCCAGGCCAGCGGCCTCGCCGTCGCCGAGCTGATCACGACGGAGGCGCTCACGGCCGTCCAGGCAGCCACGACCGTCGAGGAGATCGTTCGCGGCATCGCCGACGGAGTGGATCGCCTGCTCGAGCGGGACGAGCGCCTCGCCCGGCTCTACTTCGACCTGGCGGCGGTCTCGGTGGTCGACGCCGAGGTGCGGCGGACGATCACCGAGGTCAACGACGGCTGGCAGGCGGTTCTGATCGATCTGCTCAAGAACGCCGAGGATGGTCCCCCCGCCGGCCAGGTGCGGGCACTGGCCCTGATGATCAACGCCTGCAACCAGGGTCTGGTCCTCGAGCGGATAGAGCGAGGTCCGACGGCCGAGTGGAAGAGGGCGCGCGAGCTGTTCATCCAGAGCGCGCTGGCGGCCACATCTCACAGTCGCGCCTAGGCGCGAGTCTTAGGCTTGGGAGCAGTGTCCAGCGACAACCTCGAGATCGTCCAGCGCGGGTTCGACGCGTTCAATGAGAGAGGGGTAGAGGGGATCATTCCCTTCGTCGATCCCGAGTTCGAGGCGACCACACCGCCGAACCTCGCCTCCGAGCCCGACACCTACCGTGGCCACGAGGGCATTCGCCGCTGGTTCGACTCGTTCTACGAGGTCATGGACCAGATTCGCTGGGACGCCAGTGACTTCCAGCAGGTCGGGGACAAGGTGGTCGTCGAGTTCACGCTCCGCGCCCGCGGCAAGACCACGGCCCTGGACTTCGGCCAGGACGCCGTGATGGTCTGGTCGCTCCGCGACGGCAAGGCGATCCGGCTCGAGCTGTTCGAGACCCTGGACGAGGCGCTGGCCGCCGCCGGAGGGTCGGCGGGCTAGCGATGGGGTCCGTCTACAAGCAGCTCCTGGAGCGGGCGCGTGACGCCTTCAACGACCGCGACCCGGATGCCTGGGTCGCCGTCTGGGCTCCCGACTGCGAGTGGCACCCGTTCCTCACCGCCCGGGAGGAGGGCGACCCCGGGTACCACGGCGCCAACGGCGTGCGCGCCTGGTTCGAGGACGTCGACGAGATGTTCACCGACATGCACGTGGAGCTCAAGGCCTTTCGAGAGGTCGGCGACCGCCTCCTGGTCCTTGGCGAGATGACCGCAAAGAGCCGGGTAAGCGGCGAGCCGGTGAGCAGCGACGTGGCCTGGGTCGTCGAGCCCCGAGGCGAGACCCTCCAGCGGGGCTGGGCGTACCCGAGCCACGAGCAGGCCCAGAGCGCCGCCGAGGACGCGGCCCGCTAGTCGACGGCCGCGAGCCGCCGGTCCACCTCGGCGCCCGCAAGTGCCCCCTCGCGCAGGATCTGCCAGCCGCCCCCAGCGTCGATGTCGGTGACGTCGACGACCGTCGAAGGCTCCCCGATCAGCTCGCCGGCGTCGATCGCGAGGTCGGCCTCGGCGAGGATCACCGCATCGATCTGATCGAAGCGCTTCGGCGCGGGGTCGCCGCTGCGGTTCGCGCTGGTCTGGAGGATGGGCGTCATCGCTCCCACGAGCGGTCCCTCGATCAGCCGCACCCCGAGCCGCTCGGGATCCTCTCGGCACGCCAGCGGGTAGCGGTGCTCCGGATTCGCGACGACCAGGGTCACCGGCCCGGGCAGCAGCGCGCCAAGCGCATCGCGAGTCCTCGGCCCGAGCCCGGAGACCAGCTCGCGCATCGCGAGCGGCGAGAAGTACATGACGGCCGACGGCTTGCGCTCGCCGCGGCCCTTGATCGAGTGGATGCGCTCGATCGCCTCGGCGTTGAGCGGATCGCAGGCGAGGCCGTAGAGGGTGTCGGCCGGGAAGATCGCCACGCCTCCCTCCCCCACGCGGCGCTCGAGCGCGGCGCGGGCGGCGTCCGGCCCGTCGCCCTCGATCGAAACGACCTCGGTCATCGCCCGACGATCACCCGGTCGAGCCCGGCCAGGTCCTGTTTGGTCTCCACCTCCGTGTAGCCAGCCCCGCGAACCAGCTCCGAGACTGCCGCGGCCTGCTCGGCGCCGATCTCGAGAGCGACCGTGGCCGGCCGCCACTCGAGCCCCGCGAGCGAATCCAGCAGCCCCTCGATCGCCTCCAACCCCGTCTCCCCCGCGACGAGCGCCTCGCGGGGCTCGTGCTCGCGGATCTCCGGGGCGAGCCCCTCCCATTCGCCCTCGGAGACATAGGGAAGATTCGCGAGGAGGAGGTCGCAGGGACCGGTTGAGGCGAGCGAAGCCACCCCCCGGTTGACGACGTCCACCCGGTCGCCAAGCCCAAGCCGGTCGGTGTTGACCTGAGCGACTCGGAGGGCATCCATCGAAATGTCGATCGCGAACACCTTGGCCTCGGGCAGTTCGTCGGCCACCGCCAGCGCGATCGCCCCGCTTCCGGTCCCCACGTCGATCGCGGAGCTCGCCCCGGCCTCCAGCGCCACCTCGACCAGCAGCTCGGTCTCAGGCCTCGGGATCAGCACCCGCCGGTCCACCAGCAGCTCTATCCGGCGAAACCCCTTGCGTCCCAGGATGTAGGCGACCGGTTCCCTCCGCACGCGGCGCCGCACCATCTCGGCGAACTCCCTGGAGGCTCCAACCGGCAGCCGCAGCTCGGGCTCGGCGGCGATCCGTGCGCGATCCCACCCGGTTGCCTCCGCGAGAAGCAGTTCGGCATCGAGACGCGCCGACTCGCAACCGGCCGCGGTGAGAGCGCCGACCGCTCCCTCGAGTGCTTCACGGACTGCCGAGGTCTGGGTGCTCAGGCCGTCTCCGTCTGCGCCTCGAGGCGCCGGCGCTTCTCCTCCGACGCGAGGGCCTCCGTGAACTCGTCCAGCTCCCCGCCGAGGACCCGGTCCACGCCGCTCGCCGTCAGCTTGACCCGATGGTCGGTGATCCGGTCCTGGGGGAAGTTGTAGGTGCGGATCTTCTCCGAGCGCTCTCCGGAACCCACCTGGGCCCGTCGCTCGGAGGCGATCTCCTTCTGCTGCTCCTCGATCTCGCGCTCCAGGAGGCGGGCGCGGAGGACCCGCATCGCCTTCTCCCGGTTCTGGTGCTGCGACTTCTCGTCCTGCATCGCGACGACGAGGCCGGTCGGCTTGTGGGTGATGCGAACGGCCGAGTCCGTGGTGTTGACGGACTGGCCCCCGGGGCCGGAGGAGCGGTAGACATCGATCTGCAGGTCGTTGGGATCGACCTGGACGTCGACCTCCTCGGCCTCCGGCAGCACCGCCACCGTCGCCGTCGAGGTGTGGATGCGGCCCTGCGACTCGGTCTTGGGCACGCGCTGGACGCGATGCGTGCCGCCCTCGTACTTGAAGACGGAGTAGGCGGCGTCGCCCTTGATCGCGAAGGTGACCTCCTTGAATCCGCCGACCTCCGACGGGGACTGCGAGAGCACCTCGACCGAGTAGCCGCGCCGCTCCGCGTAGCGGGTCAGCATCTTGAAGAGATCGCCGGCGAAGAGGGCGGCCTCGTCTCCGCCGGTCCCCGCCCTGATCTCGACGATCACGTTCTTGTCGTCGTTCGGGTCGCGCTCGACCATCGCCAGGCGGATCTCCTCGGCCAGCTCCTCGAGCCTCGCCGGAGCGTCCGAGAGCACCTTCTTCAGCTCGGGGTCGTCGCCGTCCTCGGCCAGCAGCTCCCGAGCTCCCTCGAGATCGTCCTTGAGGGTCAGCCATTCCCGCGCCAGCTCATGTGCGCCCTGGAGCTCGCGGTACTCGCGCCCGACCTCGGCGTACCGCTCCCGGTCCGCGATCACCTCGGGATCGGACATCTGGCGCTCGAGCTCCGCGAAGCGGCCCTCTATCTGGTCGACCAGGTCATCGATCATGCTCCCGATTGTCGCGCACCCACCCGACCAAGCTCGCCCGCTTCATCGCAGCCACCCACGCGGGAGGCCGGGCCGGCATCTGCACGCGAGGCTGCTCCGCCACCGCCCCGCGCTGCTCACCGCCGGCTACCTGAGCGCACTGCTCGCCGTCGTCGGCCCCGGCATTCTGGCCGGGCTCTCCGACGACGACCCGGCCGGGATCACGACCTATTCGATCCTGGGCGCGAAGTACGGCTACGAGCTCCTCTGGGTGCTCGCGGTCTCGACCGCCGCGCTGATCGTCTTCCACCTGGTCGCGGCGCGCATGGGCGTGGTCACACGCCAGGGCCTGCTCGGGCTGCTCCACAAGCACCGCGGGCCGCGCGACGCCCGGATCGTGCTGGCGGCGCTGGTGATCGCCAACGTGGGGACGATGTGCGCCGAGTTCGCCGGAGTGGCTGCGAGTCTCGAGCTGCTGGCCGGCATCAGCCGCTACGCGACCGTCCCGCTCGCGGGCATCGGTGTCTCGGCGCTGGTGCTGCGCGGCTCCTTTCATCGCGTCGAGCACGTCCTGCTCCTGCTGAGCGCGGTCTTCGTCACCTACATCGCCTCAGGGTTCCTCGCCCACCCGGACTGGGGGGAGGCGGCCAAGGGCCTGGTCGTCCCCCATCTCCCACTCACCCGGGACGCCGTGCTGGTGGCCGTGGCGACCATCGGGACGACGCTGGCGCCCTGGGGACTTGTCTTCATCCAGTCCTACGCGGCCGACAAACACCTGCGGCTCAAGGACCTCCGCTTCGAGAACGTCGACGTCGTCGTGGGCGCCCTGCTCACGGGGGTCATCGGCCTGTTCGTCGTCGTCGCCTGCGCCGCGACGCTGCACGTCAACAGCATCGACATCAACGACGCCAAAGATGCGGCCCAGGCGCTCGAACCGCTGGCCGGCGCCTCGGCCTCCACCCTGTTCGGGGTCGGCTTCCTGGGTGCCGCCCTACTCGCGGCCGCGGTCGTACCCCTCTCCACCGCCTACTCCGTGGCGGAGACCGCGGGGAAGCCGGCGGACGTCGACGACACGTTTTCGGAGGCGCCGCTCTTCTACCTGAGCTACGGAGCCGTAGTGGTGATCGCGGCGGTCCTGGTCCTGATCCCGGGCGCCCCGCTGATCCAGATCCTCTTCCTCTCACAGGCGCTCAACGCGGTCCTGCTGCTGGTCATGCTGCCCTTCATGCGGCGGCTCGCCGCTGATCCGGAGCTGATGGGTGACGAGGCGCTCGGCACCCGCGGGCGGATCGTGACCGGCGCCGCGCTCGGTCTGATCGCGGCCTCGGTGATCGCGCTGGGCGTGCTGACCGCGCTGGGGTGAACGCCTAGGAAGTCGAGCTGGTCACCGGCGGCGGCGAATACGAATAGCTGCTCGAGCCCGATGAGCTGGAGCCCGGGGAGTACCCGCTCGAGCCGGAGTAGCCGCTTGAGCCACCGTAGTAGTAGCCGTCGCTGCCGGAGCTCTGGGAGTAGGGATCGGTCCCCGATCCGGTGCTCGACGAGGTCGACGAATCGTTGTTCGAGGACTTGGTTGACGCCTTCTTTGCGCGGGCCACCGCCTTCGGCCCGAGGGCCGGGTCGTTGCCCGCCGCCATCTGGGCCGCGATCAGCCCACTGATCAGCAGCGTCCCGATCACGGCCAGGACGGTGAGCTTCACCGTCAGAGCCTTGGTGGACTGCACCGGCCCACGTGAGTAGCGCCGCCTCTGGGAGGCGCGGACCTCGCGCGCCGAGCGGGGCCGCTCGGCGTAGCGCCGGGCGGCGCGATCGGGATAGCGGGGATCACGGCTCATCGGGCCACCTCGTAGTCGTAACTACTGGCGGGTGCGCCGCCGGGAAGCTGCTCCGACGGCAATGGGATCCGGCGACGTGGCCGGCGGCGCTGGTCGGGCTCGTCGCTGGGCAGCAGGCGGACGGCGGCCATCGCGGCGATCGGAGCGGCGGTGGCGATCACGATCACGATCAGCCACAGGGAATGAGCGTCGGTACCCGCCCCAAGCGTGTGAATCACGGCGAGGACGTAGACCGCAAGAGTCCAGCGGTGCATCTGGCGCCAGAGCTTGGGGCCGATCCAGCGCCGCGCGTAGAAGGTGAGACCGAGGATCGCGGCGAGCCAGCCGCCGACGACCCCGAGGCCGGTCCAGGCGGGGCGATGGGACATCACGAACGGGATTGCGATGCCCGCGAGTCCCGGACGCAGATAGGTGTCGCCGAGCAGCGCGAGTCCGTGCGCGGCGATCAGGATCAACGCGGTCAGCGCCGTGGCCTCGTGGACCTGCTTGAGCTTCGCCATCGCGCCAGGGCCCTTGGCGGAGCGCATCGCCATCGCCAGGCCCATGCCGACCGAGACGGCCACGAGGACGAGCGCCATCACGCCGAAGGCGCGGCTGGCGATCCAGAAGATGTGCTGGCCGGGGTCGGTGTAGGAGCTCACGCCGCCACCGCGTCGGTCGGAGCATCGGACGGCTCGGCCAGCGGCCCGCAGCGCTCGACGGTGCCATCGTCAAGCACGATCAGCCCGCCATGGGTGGCGAGGATCTCCCGCGCGCCCTCCGGGCCCGACAGGAACGCCATCTTCGCCAGCGTCTCGGCCTCCAGGGCCGTGGCGCCGAGCGAACTCGCCTGGATCACGCCGGTCCAGGCGGGCTCGCCGGTCGACGGATCCAGAAGGTGGTGGGCGAAGCCCGTCTCCGTGCGCCAGAGGCGGGTCTTGATCCCGCTGGTGGCCACGGCGCCGCGATCGAGCATGAACTCGTGGGCGGGCTCGTCCGCGAGCGGGTGGTCGATGCGGACCAGGCGCTCGAGCGGGCTCTCGCCGCCCAGTCTGAGGTCTCCACCGGCATCGACGACGAAGGCCGAGTAACCGCTGAGGCGGTCGGCGGCCAGGTCCGCGGCGAGGCCCTTGCCGCTGCCGCCGGTGTCGATCCGGATGCCGTGAGGTCGGGTGACGATTCCGGCGACGGCGTCGACGGCCACCTGTCGCCACCGGGCGTCGCCCCGGGGGGAGGCGGGCCTGCGATCGGGGGCCACGGCCAACGCCTCCTCGATGCCGGCCGGCGGAAGGTCCGCGCGCGAGGTCGCGTAGCCGGCGTCCTCGAGCTCCCCGACGAGGGTCGGGTCGACCAGCCCGTCCGAGCGCCGCGCCGCCCAGAGGGCGGCGTCGACTGCGACCGCCAGGGTCGGGCTGATCGAACAGGTCTCGCCCGCCTCGGCGTTCAGGGCGCACAGTTCGCTGCCCTCGTCGAAACGGGTCAGCTTGCGGTGCAGAAGCCGCAGGAAGAACTCGACCTGGATGCCCATCGCCTCGGGGGAGGGAAGGCCCGGGCGCACCGGCGGCCCGATCAGGACGCGCACGTGCGAGCCGAAGAGCCTGAAGCGGCGGTCGTTCTCCAAGTAAGGCTGGTCCTGGCTCGAGATCACGACCGGGATACTCGTTTTCAGGCATGAACAGGCCGTAAGCCGCCGATGAGAGTTCTCTTAGAAGATTCCGGCCGCCTCGCGGCGCCCACCTAGCATGGCCGCATGCGCATCCTGGTGGTCGAGGACGAACGCCCCATCGCTGAGTTCGTTCAACGCGGGCTCGAGGCCGAGGGCTACTCGGTCGCCTGTGCGTACGACGGCGAGGAGGGCCTGGCGCTCGCGCGCACCGGCGATTACGCCCTCGTCATCCTTGACGTTCTCCTCCCCAAGCTCAGCGGCCTGGAGGTGATCAGGTCGATCCGCGAGCAGGACGAGGCGCTCCCCGTGATCATGCTGACCGCGCTGGCCGAGACCGACGACGTGGTGACCGGCCTCGACCTGGGCGCCAGCGATTACCTGACGAAGCCGTTCGCGTTCGCCGAGCTGATCGCGCGGATCAGGGCGCATCTGCGCCAGCCGGGCCAGGCCAACGCGACCTTGCTCGAGGTCGGCGGGATCAGCCTGGACTTCCGCACCCGCGCGGTCGATCGCGATGGCAACGCGGTGAAGCTGACCGCCCGCGAATTCGAGCTGCTGGCCTATCTGATGCGCCACCCCGACCAGGTGCTCTCCCGCGCCCAGATCCTGAACGCGGTCTGGGGCTACGACTACGACCCCGGCACCAATGTCCTCGACGTCTACATCGGATATCTCCGCCGCAAGCTCGCCGAGGCCGACGGGGAGGCACCGATCCAGACCGTTCGCTCGGCCGGCTACCGGCTGGTGAGCGCCGATGCGTAGGTGGGTGCCGCGCGGGATCCGGCTGCGGCTGGTGCTCGCGATCTCCGCCGTCAGCGTGGCCGCCGTCACGGCGAGCTTCTTCGCCCTGCATGAGACGACGGCGGCCAACCTCCGCAGCCGCATCGACCGGGAGCTGAACGAGCAGTACGCGGAGTTCCAGCAGCGAGTGCTGAGTACCGGCAGGGTCCGCGACCCGGCCACGTTGCGGTCGGCGAGCGAGCGTTTCGTCGCGGGCCAGCGCTACCACCCCGAGGCGCGCATCTATCTGATCAGCCCGGTGGGGCTCTCCCCCGTCACGAACCAGACCCGGATCGTCAACGAGGAGCTCGCCGAGTCGCACAGCGGGAACAGCGAGAATGGCGAGGCGGGAGCGGGCGGGATCGTCTCAGCGGACGACGGATTGACGACGATCTCGACGGACGAGACCGGAAAGCTCCGGGTGCTGACGGAGCCGGTGGTCGTCGACGGGAACCGGATCGGCACCTTCCGCGTCGCTGATCCGCTCACCTCGGTGGACCAGGCGCTCGCGTCGCTCCGCAACCGCTTCATCGCGGTCGGTCTCGGTGCGCTGCTGCTCTCGGTGGTCATCGCGATCTGGCTCGCCAACCTGATCTCGCGGCCACTGCGCCGGATGGCCGCCGTCGCGTCCGCCGTCGATTCCGGCGACCTCTCTCACCGGATCGACTACCGGGGCGATGACGAGGTCGGCGTCCTGGCCGAGGCCTTCAACCACATGCTCGACCGCCTCGAGGAGGGGTTCCGCCTGCAGCGAGACTTCGTCTCGGACGCCTCGCACGAGCTGCGCAGCCCGCTGACCGTGCTCCGGGGACGGATCGAGCAGCTCACGGACCACGCCGGCGACCACGCGGCCGTCGAGGCGGAGGCCGCAGAGCTGATGAAGGAGGTCAGGCGCATGGAGCGGCTGACGGACGACATGCTCACCCTGGCGAAGGCGGAGCGAGGCGGCCTGGTGCAGTTCCGCCGGGTGCCGATCGACGACTTCGTCGAGGACCTCCGCCGCGACCTGCCGCTGCTCGGGCCGCGCCACTACAGCGTGGAGTCGAGCATCCACGGCGATCTCGAGGCCGACCCGGACCGCCTCGCCCAGGTGCTCCGCAACCTGGTCAACAACGCCGTGCGGCACACCGCGGCCGACGGCCACATCGAGGTCTCGATCGGCTCGGAGAACGGCTCGGCGGTGTTCGCCGTCTCGGACGATGGAACAGGGATCGAGCCCGATCAACTGGGACGCATCTTCGACCGCTTCCACCGCACCGACGAGGGTCGCAGCCGAGCTGAGGGCGGCAGCGGCCTGGGCCTGGCCATCGCGCGAGCGATCGTGGAGGCGCACGGAGGGACCATCGCAGCCAGCTCGACTCCCGGTCAGGGCGCGACGATCCGCTTCCGGATCCCCGGCCTCCGCCCCCATCAGGGGTAGATGGGCTCGCCAGTCTCGGCGTCGGTCAGCGTGATGGCCTGGGACGGACAGGCCCGTGCGGCATCGACCAGCTTCGACAGCGGCGCCGGCCCGACCAGCCTCGCCACGTCGTCGACCTCAAACGCCTCGGGTGCCAGTTCGGCGCAGTCGCCATAGGCGAGGCACTCGCCCCTGTCGATGTGGACCTTGACCTTCATCCCGGCGATCGTCGCCACGCGGGCTGAACCGCCGGTAAGGCGGCCGTGAGAGATCTCTTACCTAGGCAACTATCTCGATCGCCTGGTCGCGCTTCGCCTCGTAGGGATCCTCGACGGCGAGCACTGCCTGGAGAGAGCGGATCGCGACCTCGAGCTGATCGAGATCCGGCTCGCGGGTGGTGAGGTTCTGGAGCATCAGGCCGGGCCACATCACGGCGCGAACCCAGCGCTTGTTGCGGTGCTTGCCCGCCCACTTGATGACCTCGTAGGAGAGCCCGGCGATCAGCGGGATGCCGAGGATGCGCGAGGCGACCAGCCAGTACCAGGCCGGCAGGCCGATCGGCGCGAAGACGAAGATCGCCAGCACCATCACGATCAGCAGGAAGCTGGTGCCGCACCGGGGGTGGAGCCGCGAGTACTCCTTTGCCCGAGTCGGGACGAGCTCGTCGCCGGCCTCGAAGCAGGAGATCGTCTTGTGCTCCGCCCCGTGGTACTGGAAGACCCGGCGCAGGTCGGGCAGCTTGCTGATCAGGGCGAGGTAACCGATGAAGATCGCGGTGCGCAGCACCCCCTCGACGAGCCAGAAGAGGATCGCGGAGCCCAGCCAATCCTTGATCAAGCTGGTGGCGCCGACCGGAATGACGAAGAACAGCCCAACGGCCAGAAGCAGGGAGAAGAAGATCGTCAGGCCCCAGGTGAAGCCGCCGATCTCCTCCTCTTCCTCACCGTCGGCGAGCTGGGCGTTGGCCGAGATCGCCAACGCCCTGAAGCCGATCTTGAGCGACTCGGCGAGGGCCACGACCCCGCGGATGACCGGCAGGCGCAGGATCCGGCTGCGCTTCGCCCAAGAGACGATCGGCTCGGAGGTGACCTCGATGCGGCCCTCCGGCGTGCGGCAGGCGACCGACCAGGTCGAGACGCCGCGCATCATCACTCCCTCGAGCACCGCCTGGCCGCCGATCGGGGCGTCGCCAACGGCGACCGGCTTCCCGTCCGGCATGCGCTCGGACTGGGCGGCGGCCTGCGGCCGCGTTCCGTTCGACGATGACGCGGGCTCGGTGCTCAACGGGCGCGCTTGGCGGCCCGGCGACGGAACCGCTCGACCCTGCCGCCGGTGTCAACCAGCTTCTGCTTGCCCGTGTAGAACGGATGGCACTGCGAGCAGATCTCCACGTGCAGCTCGGGCTTCGTGGAGCGCGTATAGAAGTCGTTTCCGCACGAGCAATGGACGTGCGAGAGGACGTATTCGGGATGGATTTCGGTCTTCATCTCGTTCAAGTCTAGCCAGGCTCCAGAACACGGCCGAGGGCCGAAAGCTGCGGCCCCGCCTGTGTGCGCCGACTCACGTTGACATACAGACTGTAGGTCAGATATACATACAGGCTGTATGCGAATTCGATCGAGAAGGGACGCCCGATGACCACCGCCACCGACACCAATACCGCGATCCAGATGCTCGCCCAGCGCTACGGCGAGGCTTGGAACCGCCAGGACCTCGACGCGATCATGGACTTGCACACTGACGACTGCGTCTTCACCGCGTTCGCCGCCGGGTCTCCCCTGGCCAGGGGCAAGGAGGCGGTACGCGAGGCCTTCGCCGGCTACATCGCGATGATGCCCGACATCCACTTCGCCGAGCGTTCCCTGCAGCTCGGCGACGACCACTGGGTGCTCGAGTCGACGATGAGCGGGACCGTTGAGCAGGCGATTGAGGTCGACGGGGAGGAAATCGGCATCCGTGGTGCTCGGGTGCAGGTTCCGTGCGTCGACGTGATCGAGGTCCGCGACGGCCTGATCGCCAGCAAGCACACCTACCTCGACTCGATAACCATGCAGCGCCAGCTGGGAGGCGAATAGTGACCACCGCGACCGCCAACGGATCAGCAACGAACACGGAGGCCCAAGCGTGGGTCGAGATGTTCACCGAGGGCTGGGCCAACCCGGTGGATGCGGACACCTTCTGCGATCACTTCGAACCCCACTTCCAGCCCGAGGTGCGCATGATCCAGCCATCGGTGCGGCCGATCGTCGGGAAGCAGGCCTTTCGCGAGGAGTTCGCCCGGCCGCTCTTCGACCTTGTACCGGACCTGCATGGGATCGTCGAGAACTGGGCATCCCGTGGCGACGTGGTCTACATCGAGCTGCGGCTGGAGGGAACCATCGGTGGTCGCCCATTCACGATGCACAGCTGCGACCGGGTCAAGCTCCGAGACGGCAAGGCCGTCGAGCGGTTCGCCTACCTCGACGCGACCCCGCTGGTCAAGACCGTGGCACTCAGCCCGCGCTCCTGGCCGAAGTTCCTGAAGACACAGCTCCGTAGCCTGAGGAGGCCCGCATGATCAAGCTCCCACAGGGGAACATCCACTACCGCGAGTCGGGCGAGGGCCCTCCCATCGTCTTCGCGCACGGCCTGCTCGTCGATGGACGGCTCTGGCGCAAGGTGACTCCGTTGCTGGAGGACCGTTTCCGCTGCATCGTCCCCGAGCTCCCGCTCGGCTCTCATCCGGAGCCGCTCAATCCGGACGCCGACCTCTCTCCCCCGGGGCTCGCGCGGATCGTCGCGGGCTTCCTCGAGGGGCTCGACCTGCAGGACGTCACCCTCGTCGGCAACGACACCGGCGGGGCCATCTCCCAGATCACTGCGGCCAACCACCCCGAGCGGATCGGCAGGCTGCTGTTGACCAACTGCGACGCGTTCGAGAACTTCCTGCCGCCGGCCTTCCGTCCCCTGCAGTGGGCCGCGAAGGTGCCCGGCGGCCTGACGGGGATGATGGCCGGAATGCGCTTCGCGGCCCTTCGCAGGCTGCCGATCGCCTACGGCTGGCTGATCAAGCGCGACTTCGCAGGCGCGCCGACTCGCGACTGGGTCGACCCCTATCTGACGAACAAGGGCGTGCGCCGCGACACCATCAAGGTCCTGAAGGGCATCGATCCGAAGTACACCTTCGAAGCCGCCGAGAAGCTGCGCACCTTCGACCGCCCGGCGATGCTGGCCTGGGCCGTCGAGGACCGCTTCTTCAAGCTCCCCTTCGCGGAGCGGCTGGCAGCGACGATCCCCGGTGCCACGCTCGAGAAGATCGAGGACTCCTACACGTTCGTCTCGGAGGATCAGCCCGAGCGGCTCGCCGAGCTGATCGGCGCGTTCGCCGGAACCGTCAGCAGCCCCGCAGCTTCCGCGTCAGGCTGACCTTCCGCCCGTCGAGGGAGCTCGCCACGGCCTCCACCTTCTCGCCGGATGAGGGGCGGTGCAGGCCGATGTGGATCGGCGGATTCGCGTCGCTTCCGATCTTCCTGCCGCGCAGGTAGAAGGCGGCCTCCTGTGCGTCGCCCTTACCGGCGACCAGGGCGGTCGAGCAGTTCCGGGTCTTCAGCTTCAGCGCCGGCTTCGTCCGGCAGGTCCGCCCGGCGCAATTCGCCAGCCCGCCGAGCAGGCGCTGGAGCGAAGCCTTGACCGCCGCGTACGCCGGGTTGCTTGCCGCGTTCTGCAGCTCGAACGGATCGTTCCGCAGGTCGTACAGCTCCTGCTCGCCGGTGCCGTAGTTGGCGTAGAGGTAGCGATCCGTGCGCACGCCCTGGTAGTTGAGCGGCGGGTCTTCGGGATCCTCGAGGGTGTCGGGCGTGAAGTAGGTCTCCAGGTCCATCCCGCGGCCCGGCCAGTAGCGCTTCTTCTTCATGATCGGGACGAGGGACATCCCGTCCTCCTTGCGTCCGGCCTTGGCGTGCGCGAAGTCCAGGATCGTCTCGGTCAGGTCGACGTTGCCGACCGGCTGGCTGCGGTGAACTCCCTTCGGCATTCCCGGTGCCCGGATCTCCAGGGGCACCCGGATCGACGGCTCATACAGCCGGACCTTGCCCTGCGGCACGCGGTGCTCGCCGTGGAAGAAGCCGTTGTCCGAGGTGAACATGAGGACGGTGTTCTTGAGCTCGCCCTCATGCTGGAGGGTGCTGACCACGTTCTGGACCAGGTCGTCGACACCGAGCACCGCCTCAGCGCGGGCGCGGTAGCGGGCGTCGACCGCGTCCTGCTGGCTTGCGTTGAGCAGCGGAAGGTCCTTGACGTTGGAGGGCTTGTCCGAGACGTCGGCCTCGTTGAAGTCCGGATTGCGCGGCGCGTTGAGTCCCGCGAAATGCCCTTGGTAGCGCGGGGCGGCGCGCGGGTTGTCCCCGTTGCAGCTGCACGCGGCCGCCTCCGCGTGCGGGTCACGCGGCGCGACGGAGAGATAGAAGGGCTTGTTGCTCGGCGCCCGGCGACGGATGAAGTCGGCGGCCTTCTCCGAATAGACGTCGGTCTGGTAGGTGGCAGGATCGACCACGTCGGGGGTGCTGCCGTAGTGGACGATCTGGCCGTTCTCGTTGAGCGTGTAACCGTAGGCGGTGTAGGTGCCGCCGGTGAACTGGTCCGGGTTGTCGATCGACCCGTACCACTCGTTCCACCCCGGCGGCACGTCCGTGTCCGGGCCGGTGGCGCCGTAGCCGTTCAGGAACTTGCCGATGTGGGCCGTGTAGTAGCCGGCTCGCTGCAGCCAGACCGGCATCGTGTTGCCGAGGGTCGGCGCGAGCTTGCTGTAGCCCCCGGAGGGGAGCTGGTTTCCCCGGACGCCGTGGTTGTGCGCGTACTGCCCGGTCAGCATCGTGGAGCGGGACGGACAGCAGAGCGAGTAGTTGACGAACGAGTTGTCGAAGGTGACGCCCTTCGCGGCGATGTCGGCGTTCGTCTTGGAGAGGAACTGCTGCAGGTTGACCGACTGGTCGTCGTCCATGATCAGGACGATGTTCGGCCGCTTCTGCTTGGCGGCGGGGCGCTTCTTCGCCTCGCTGCCGCCCGGGGCGAGGCCGACGGCGGCGCAGAGCAGTGCCGCGACGAGCGCAGCCGGGGTGACCCTCCTGCCGGTCACCGGCCCTGAATCCGCTCTGTGCGCTGCCCCCTTCCCCACGCCCCCATAAAACCGATTCACGGGCGGCGAGTTGCGGTACCCGAAAGCTGCATCCTGTGCCCGCGAGCCGGGCTAATGTACGGCCCGTGGTTGAACCTGGGGAGGTGACCGACAAGATCTCCGTAGTTCTTGCGGACGATCACGCCGTGGTCCGGAGCGCTCTGCGCCTGATGCTCGAGCGCGAGCCCGATATCGAGGTGGTCGCCGAGGCGGGTGACGCGGATTCCGCCAGCCGCTACGTCAGCGGCCACCACCCCAAGGTCCTGATCCTCGACATCAACATGCCCGGCGGCTCGGGACTCGCGGCGATTCCCTCGATTCGCGAACAGTGCCCGGGCACGGAGATCGTCGTGCTGACGATGCAGGATGAGACCGCCTTCGCCCGCGAGGCGCTGCAGGCGGGCGTGCTCGGCTACATCCTCAAGGAGGCCGCGAGCGAGGAGCTGGTCAAGGCAGTCAGGATGGCCGCGGAGGGACGTACCTACCTCCAGCCCGAGCTCGGAGCAAGGCTGGCGGCCGAGCCTGACGCGGCGACGCCCGACGATCTCTCGGAGCGCGAGCTGGAGGTCCTCCGGCTGATCGCGCTCGGGCACACCAATAACGAGATCGCGGAGCAGCTCTACCTGAGCGTGCGCACCGTCGAGTCCCACCGCGCGCACATCCAGCAGAAGCTGGCGATGACCACCCGCTCGGAGCTCGTTCGCTACGCGATCGAGCGCGGGCTGATCGACGTCTAGCGGCCACCAGGCCGCTCCACTGGCGAAGCCGGTTATTCGTCTTCCGATCGGGTGAGGAGCGGGATCTCGGCCCGCATCCGCGTCCCGGACCCCCTGGTCGAGGTGACCTCCAGCGTGCCGCCGAGCAGCGCGGCCCGCTCTCGCATGCCGACCAGACCGAAGCCCTCCCGCACCAATGAGGGCTCGAAGCCCACCCCGTCGTCGCGGACCTCGATCTCAATCGCGCCGCGCTGGGCGCGCACGGTCAGGTCCGCTCGCCGCGCCATCGAGTGCTTGGAGACGTTGTTGAGCGCCTCCTGGACGAGCCGATAGACCGCCGTCTCGAGGATCGGCGTGGGCCGGGCCTCCTCGTCGCGAGGCAACTCCAGGTCGCAGTCGACCTCCAGGCCCGCGGCCTGCTGGTGCTGCTCCGCGAGGGCCTGCAGGGCGGCCTCCAGCCCGATCGTGTCCAGCGAGGCGGGTCGCAGCTCCGTGATCAGCCGGCGCAGCTTCACGATCTCGTCGTCGATCTGCTCGACGGCGGCCTGGCCCGTCGCCTTGAGCGCCTCGGGACCCTCCTCGCGCACCGCCGAGGACAGGCGCATCCGCAGCACTGCGAGCGCCTGAAGGGTCTCGTCGTGCAGCTCGCGAGCCCAGCGGCTGCGCTCCTGCTCCGCCGCGTCGATCGTGTTCTGCAGGCGCTCCTCCGCCATCGACCGGGCGGTCGCGACCCCCGTCGCGGCGCTGGCCGCAAAGGCCTCGAGCATGCGCTGGTCCTCGTCGTCGAAGCGGCCGCGTTCCCCGATGCGGTCCAGTGCGACGACCACGCCCAGGGGGTCCCCGCGGAAGATGAGGGGCGCGAGGAGCGCGCGGCCGCTCTCCTTGGCGCCCAGATCCGCCCCGGTGAAACTGCCGAGCAGAACCTGCTCCGAGGCCTCGTGCGCCCGGATTCGCAGCTCCGATACCTGCGGGTCAAGACCGCCCGCGACGGCCGCGGTTGCCCCGACGACCAGGTCCTCGCCCTCGCGCAGCATGATGATCAGCGCCCTGGCCTCGACCAGTGCCCGGCCCCGCTCGACGATCGCCTCCAGGACCCTTTCGAGATCCGTCTCGCCACCGACGGCGATCGCGACGTCGGTCGCTGCCTGCAGGCGCCGCACCGCCCGGCGAAGATCGTCCCGGTCCCGTCGCCGGTCGGTGATGTCACGGATCGCCGCCAAGGCCATCATCCCGCTGTCGGTGGCGACGGTGGAAAGTGAGATCTCGCAGGGAAACTCGGTGCCGTCCTTGCGGCGGGCGTAGAGGTCGAGGCCGGCGCCCATGGGACGCGTGCGCGGGGCGTCGAAATAGCGATCCCGATGGCCGACGTGGGTGCGGCGGACGCTGTCGGGCACCAGCATCTCGACCTGCTCGCCGATGAGCTCGTCCCGCGTGTAGCCGAAGACCGCCTGCGTTCGCGAGTTGACGAGCTTGATCTCTCCCGTCTCGTCGACTCCGATGACTGCATCGGGCGCGAACTCGAGGAACTCACGCTCGAGCGTCTGGCTTCTGTGGTCCGGCACGTGGCGAGCATAGATCAGTCCATGGCGGGTAGCCGTCAGTAGTCATGCGCGGCCGATTTCACCTGGCAGTTGTGTGCCTCGCCGCCGCTTCGGCCACTGTCATGCTGGCCCTCGGCTGCGGCGGTGGCAGCGACTCGGCGACCCTCGAGCAGCACACCTCCTCGACCGGAGCCCCCTGGGTGGCGCGACGGAGCAGCCCCTGTCCCCCGCCGAGCAGCATGGGCGAGAGCTGTTCGTCTCGCACTGCGGCTCCTGCCACACGTTCCACGCTGCGGGCACCGTGGGTCAGATTGGCCCGAACCTCGACGACATCGCCGTCAACGAAGCCGACGTCCTGCGCGCGATCCGGACCGGCGGCGGCAGCCACAGCCACGGCACGGGCGGGCGCACCGGCAACATGCCGCCGAATCTCGTGACCGGCAGGGACGCTCAGGACGTGGCGGCGTTCGTAGCGGCGAACGCCTCCGGAAGCTCCACGCCCTAGTCGGAGTCCTCCGCTTCGAGCACGAACAGCTCCACCGCGAAATCCGGGCTCTGGCGATTGGCGCTCAGGAATGCCGAGACCTTGCGCCCGGTGAGCGTCTCGATGGTCGTGACGAAGCGCTCCTCCATGCTGTCCTGCCAGACCTGCCGAGCGCTGCGAACGTCGTACCACTTGCCGGCCTCGAACATCGTCTTCTCGCTGGGCGTGTAGCCCTCCCCGAGGACGACGATGACGAGATTTGGCTCCAGATAGGTGCGGCAATGGGTCGGGCCCCTGCCGAAGTGCTCCTTGTACAGGCCGACCATCGCGTTCGAGATGTCGGAGCGAAGAGCGCCTTGACCGTCCGCCACAGGCTCACGCATCTGCGCGGCATCGTCGGGGTGCATCTCGTGACTCTCCACCGCTCTTCCTCTCGTCGGACGACAGCTCGAGACTCGCCGGTGAATTGTTCATCCTAGACCGCGTCACGTGATCGACCTCCACTGCCACATCCTTCCCGGGATCGACGACGGCGCCCTCGATCTGGCCGATTCCCTGGCGATGGCGCGCGTGGCGGCGGGCGACGGGATCGAGGTGATCTCGGCGACGCCGCACATCCGCCACGACCACGACGTGCATATCCCCGAGCTCGCCGGCCGAGTGGCCGAACTGAATGCCGAGCTGGAGCGCAACGGGATCCCCGTCGAGGTCCTGGTCGGCGGGGAGGTGGCCGAGACAGCGCTCGACGGGCTCGACGACGAGGAGCTTCGCGCGGTCTCCCTCGGGGGCGGCGGCTGGATCCTCTTGGAGCCGCGTCCGGGGCCGCTGGGCGACTCGCTGGTCGAAGCGGTGACGAGTCTGCGTGAGAGGGGCTTCGGCGCGCTGATCGCCCATCCCGAGCGCCACATCTCGCACGACCTCCTGGATCGAATTGGGCGGCTGATCGCCGCGGGCGCCCTGGTTCAATGCACCGCCGCCTACCTCGTCTCGGGCAATGCACGCAAGGGGATGCTCGCCCTGGCCGCCGCGGGCCTGATCCACGTCCTCGCCAGCGATGCGCACTCCTCACACGGCGGGAGGCCGCTGCGGATCTCGGACGGCCTGGCGGTTCTCGGCCAGGTGGAGCTCCTGCAACCGCATCTCGACTGGATCGCCGTAGAGGCGCCTGGGGCGATCCTGCGAGGCGAGCACCCGACTCCTCCCTACGCGCCGACCTAGGCCCGGCGCAGCTCCACCTCGCGCGCCAGCTCCTCGACCTCCCGCCGCGATCCGGTGCCGAGCCCGTGATGCAGGAAGTTGACCGCCCCCGCCCCCGCGCCGAGCACCATCGCGTCGGGCAACTCGCGGCCCTGGGCGAGCGCCGCGGCGATCGCCCCCATCATCGTGTCGCCGCAGCCCTCGCGGGAACCGGCCTCGAGCCTCGGCGGGATCAGCTCCCAGGCCTCGTCGCCGAGCAGGGCCAGCGCTGGATCGCCGGCTCGCGTCACCAGGACGTTGCGGGCTCCAAGCGAACGGAGCCTCGCCGCCGCCCCGCGCAGGCGTTCGGGCGTGTCGACCGGGCCGACCACATAGGCCGCGAGCTCCCAGTCGTTGAGCTTCACCAACTCCGGGCCGGCCGCCGCCGTGGGCTCGATCCGCGGACTCGAGAGGTCGGCGATCACCCGGACTCCCGCCGCTCGGGCATTGGCGACCAGATCCCCGTAGACGTCGAGAGGCATCGCATCTCCCGGGTACGGATTGCAGATCGCGAGCACGTCGCTCTCGAGCGCGGCAGCGGTCGTTGCGGCGACCAGCTCGTCGGCCTCGTGCCTGGACGGGTTCTCGACGTACGCCTGCGCGATCACCTCGCGCTCACCCGTGCGGCGATCGGTCACGTAGCAGCCGCTCGAGGCATTCGAGTGGACCAGCCGTCGCTCGCCGGGCAGCTGCTCGAGCAGCGGCTCGAGGACCGTGCCGGTCTCGCCGCCGATCAGCGAGCAGAGCACCGGCCGCGCGCCGAGCTCCCCGGCCATCCGGCTCAGCCAGACCCCCTGCCCGGCCGGGTGGCAATGCACGTCGTCGCGGCCCTCGCCGCGCGCCTCGATTGTCACGCTCAGCATCGGGCTGGGCCCGAAGACGGCGATCCGCCCGCTCGGCTTCTCCATGGCGGCAGCCTAAAGCGGCCGCCGCGTCGAAACCTATACCTCCTGGTAAAGGGGCCCGTCGCCGCCCTCGGGCAGCGTCAGGCGGCCGCCCTTGGCGGTGATCGCACCGCACTGCACGCAATTCGACGGCGTCACGTGGACATCCACCGTCTCCGCCCCGCCCTCCAGCTGGTCCTCCGGGATCTCGTAGACCTGCGCCGGGCACATCGAGACCCAGGTCTGTGCGATCTCCTTCGGCACGCGCTCCTGGATCCGGATGTGGTTGGGAGCGTCGTCTCGGGTCGCGTTGCCCGAGAGGAAGACCGAGTTGAGCTTGTCGAACAGGTACTTGTTGTCGGGCTTCGGGTAGTTCTTCGAGGCGCCGTCGATCTCCACCGGGATCTCCGCGTCCGACTCCGCCTTCCAGTGGCCGCCGGGAAAGCGCCCCTTGGTGATGGTCATCGCGCTGGCCAGGGCGCCTCCGACGAAGAAGCCCTTGGAGAAGACCTGGCGCATGTTGCGCGACTCGTAGAGGTCCTCCTCGATGATCGACTTCTTCACCTTGCGCTCGTAGTTCTCGAAGTTGACCGACTCCTGCTTGAGCGACTCGACGATCGCCTCGGCCGCGTACATGCCCGCGTGCATCGCGTAGTGGATGCCCTTCAGCGTCGGGACGTTCACCATGCCGGCGGCATCGCCGCAGATCATCATGCCGGGGCTCGAGAGCCGCTTCGGCATCGACCAGTAGCCGCCGGAGGGAATCGTCTTGGCGCCCCAGCCGACGCGCTTTCCGCCCTCGAGGATCTTCTTGACGAATGGATGCGTCTTCAGCTCCTGCAGGGCGTCGTGGCAGGAGAAGGTCGCGTCGGTGGTGTCCAGCCCGACGACCAGGCCGATCGCGACCTTGTCCTCGCCCATCGGGTAGATGAAGCTGCCGCCGAACTCGTTCCACTTGGCGCGCTTGCGCAGCGGCCAGCCCATGGTGTGGATGACGCGGTCCAGGGGCTTCTCGACCTCCCAGACCTCCTTGACGCCGATCTCCCAGCGCTGCGCGTTCGGACCGCGCAGGTCGAAGTAGTCCAGCGCCGCGCCGGTCAGGTGACCGAGCGTGCCCTCCGCGAGCACCGTGGCCTTCGCGACCACATCCGAGCCCGGCTCGAAGTTGGAGAGCTCCTCGCCGTCCTTGCCGCGGCCCTTGTCGCCCGAGCGGACCCCACGGACGATGCGATCCTCGACCAGCAGCTTGTCCGCGGAGGTTTCACTGAGGATGTAGACGCCGGCCTCCTCGGCCTTCTCGGCGAGGAAGCGGCCGAGCTTCGCGACCGAGGTCACGTAGTTGCCGTGGTTCCGGAAGTTCGGCGGCATCGGCTTCAGAGGCATCGCCATCTTCTTGGTCAGCAGGTAGACCGCGTCCTTGGTGACCTCCTGGTAGACGGGCCAGTCCGAAGGATCGAGATCCGGGAAGAGCTCCCGCATCGCCGACGGCTTCATGTTGGCCCCGGAGAGCAGGTGCGCCCCCGGCGTCTTGCCCTTCTCGATCACCGCCACCGGAACCTCGCCCAGCTTCTCGGTCAGCTCGGGCTCGTTCTCGAGCAGCTGCATGAGCTTGTTGGCGCAGGCGAGCCCGGCGGGCCCGCCGCCCACGATCGCCACACCGACCTCGATCCGCTCCTCCTCGGGATCGGTGATACCGGTGATGAACTCCTCCGCCGGCTTTACGGGCGGCGGGAACTCAGCGGGCTCGACGGGCACTAGATGCCAGGCCTTTCCGTCACGTGCGCGTGGGGGCGCGTGCGGGCAAGCAGATCAGTGGACGCAGGGCGCAGCCCTTGCTGGTGGCAAGGGCAAGCCCGAGGACGCTGAGATGCGCCGCCCGCACACGTCATCCACGCGTGCGTGATGGGGAGGCCGGGCATCTCTAGCCGCCCTTCTTGGCCTTGATCGCCTCGGTCAGCTTGGGGACGATCTTGTGCAGGTCGCCCACCACGCCGAGGTCAGAGAACTCGAAGATCGGAGCGTTCTGGTCCTTGTTGATGGCCAGGATGTTCTCCGAGTTCTGCATACCGACCTTGTGCTGGATCGCCCCGGAGATGCCGAGCGCCAGGTACAGGTTCGGGGCGACCGTCTTACCGGTCTGCCCGATCTGAGCGGCATACGGGTACCAGCCGGCATCGACGACCGCACGCGTTGCGGCCACCGCTCCACCCATTGAGTCGGCCAGCTGCTCGGCGAGCTCGAAGTTCTCGGCCTTGCCCAGGCCTCGGCCTCCGCCGACCAGGATGTTCGCGTCCTCGATGTTGACGTCGGCGCCGCGCTGCTCGCCGCGGGTCACCATCTTGGCCTTCGTCGACCACTCGGACAGCTCAACCGCGACGTCCTCCACCTCGGCCGTGCCGCCGGACTCGTTCTCGTCGAACGCGTTGAGTCGCCCGATGATGATCCCGGGCTCATCGACGTAGCCGACGTTCGCGATCTGGGAGTCCTGCAGAATCGGCCGCTCGGCTACGAGCTTGCCGTCCTGGACGTTGACCTTGGTGACCTCCATGGTCACTCCGGCGTTCAGACGGGCCGTCAGGCCGGCGCCGATCTCGAAGCCCAGCAGGCCTCCGCCGAAGAGCGCATAGGAGAAATCGTTGTCGGTCATGACCTTCGCCATGACGTCGACGATCGGCTGCGCCAGGCCCTCGGGGGCCTCCTTGTCGCGATAGACCTTGCTGACGCCGTAGGCGCCCAGGCCGGCGGCTGCATCGTCGGCGACGTCGCCGACCACCACCGCGGCCGCCTCGGTGCCCAACTCGCCGGCGAGCTTCGCCGCTTCGGAGAGGGCGCCGAGGGAGTTCTTGTTGAAGTTGCCCTCGTCGTCGTGGAGGGCGTAGACCAGGATGCCTCCCATTTAGATCAGCTTCCTTTCCTCGAGCCAGGCGACGATCTTCTCGACCGTCTCGTTCGTGTCCTCGTCCTCGATGATCTCGCCGGACTCCTTCTGCGGAGGCGGCTTGAGCTCGAGCACGGCGGTGCGGGATCCGCCCTCGCCGACCCGGTCGCCCTCGATGCCGACGTCGCCGATCGCCTTGGTGTCGAGCGGCTTCTTCTTCGCGCCCATGATCGCCTTCAGGCTCGGGTAGCGAGGCTCGTTGATCGCGTCGCCGACGCTGATCACGGCCGGGAGCTCGACCTCGACGGTGTCGTAGCCGTACTCGGCCTGGCGCTCGCAGGTGAGCTTGCCGTCGGCGATGTCCATCTTGATCACCTGGGTCAGGGACGGCATCTTCAGATGGTCGGCCACCACGGCGCCGATCGTGTAGCACTCGCCGTCATCGGACTGCTGGCCGAGCAGGACGAGGTCGGGGCTCTCGGCCTCCAGGACCTTCGCCAGGGCGTAGCCGGTGGCGGCGACGTCCGAGCCGGTCAGGGCCTCGTCGGTGAGGTGGACCGAACGGTCCGCGCCGAGCGCGACGGCCTTGTGGAGGGCGCGAACGGCGCTCTCCGGGCCCATCGTCACGGCGACGATCTCCTCGACGTCGGTGCCACCCTCCTTGACCTGCATCGCGGCCTCGAGGGCGTGGGTGTCGAACGGGTTGAGGTTCTTCTCGCCTGAACGGTCCAGGCGCTTGGTCTCCGGGTCGATCCGCTTGTCTACGGCGGCGTCCGGGACCTCTTTGACGAGCACGCAAATCTTCAAGTTCCGGTCCTCTCTACTAATCGGGTGGCTCCTCGCGGAGCCATCCTCCGACGGGTGGCTCCTACGGAGCCCCCTCGCCTATACGGGCGGCGCGGGATATTAGCGACTGGCTCCACTGGTTGACTGACCAGTCAATCGGCCCGCCACAATCCTAGACGGGGGATCCCCCGTGTGCGCCGCCTCTAGTCGTTGAACGTTGCGACCAGGGGCCGCGTGCCCGGTGCCCCGGTCAGGCGGAGGACCGAGACGTGATTCGGATCGACCGGGATCGAGCCACCCGCCCCACCCGCGGGATCGAGGTGGAACCAGTGCAACGGCACCTGGCTGCCGGTGTCGGTGACGAGCTCGGCGGCGGTCAGTCCGGAACGGTGCCCCGGGTCGACGTCGATGTGCACCCAGGACGGCGTGCCCTCGTAGCTGAAGACCGTCCCGACGTGCGAGTCCCCGGCGCCGCGGAGCGCGTAGGACTCGAACTCCTTGCCGTTCGCCTGGTCGAGCGTGTGGCGGTAGTGAGACGCCAGGCGCAGGTCGGGCGCGACGACGGCGAGGACGATCGCGGCAGCGGCCGCCGCCGCCGCCGCGGGCGCGAGGACGAGCCGCAGCCGGCGCCGGCGCCTGGGCTTCGGCGCCGGGAGCAGCTCGTTCAGAACCCGCGACTCGAAGCCCACCGGGGCCTCTCGGTGCGGGGCGAGCAGCAGAAGCTCATCGGCGAGGTCGGAGAACTTCTCCACCTCGGCGCGGCAATCCGGGCAATCGGCAAGGTGCTGGAGAGCGCGGCCGCGCTCCTCGCCCTCGACGATGCCGAGCGCCAGGTCGGCCGCCATCTCGCGGGTCTCCTGGCAGCGGGCGTCCATCATTCGAACACCTCCATCTCGGACCGCAGCTTGAGCATCGCGGTCCGGATCCGCGTCTTGACCGTGCCGAGCGGGACGTCATCGAGATCGCTGATCTCGCGTGCGGTCCGCCCCATATAGGCGGCGAGGACCAGGGCGCGGCGCTGGTCGTCTGGAAGGTCGGTGATCGCGGATCGCAGCTGGTCTCGCTCGTCGGGCTGGAGGCCGGCCTCCTCCGCACCGGGGACCTGGTTCTCGATGGAGATCTCCGCTGCGATCACCTCGGGGTCGACCGGGTCGAGGCGCTTCATCCTGGTCACGTCGATCGCCAGATTGCGGGCGATGGAGAGCAACCAGGTGGAGACGCGGCCCTTCCGGGCGTCGTAGTTGCCGGCGTGCCGGTAGACGCGGGCGAAGGTCTCCTGCGCGACCTCCTCAGCGAGCGCGGGCTGGCGCACGATGGTCAGGGCCAGGCCGAAGACGCGTCCCTGAAAGCGGCGAACGAACGCAGCCGCCGTGCGGGGGTCGCCCGTCGCAAAGCCCGCGAGCAGTGCCTCGTCGGAAGGGTCCACGTCTTTTCCTACGTTCGGCATGCGCGGAGGGATTGCGATGAGGAGCCCCAATCCCGGGCGGCTCCGCGGGCGTAGTACGTGCGAGGGGGGATCGACACGACCCAAACAAGTTAAAGGAGCCCCCGTGAAGCGCATCAATCGCTTGATCCTCGCCGGCGCCTGCAGCCTGGTGCTCGGCATCGGGCTGGCAGCTTGCGGCGGCAGCAGCAACGACAGCTCGACCAGCTCGAATACGCCGGCCGCGACCAACTCGGCGGCGAGCGGCGGGTCCACGGCAACCACAGGCGGGACCGCAGCGGCGGGAAGCACCAACTCCGGCGGCGGCAGCGGCGGCGGCTACGGCTACTAGTCAGCTTGAGGCGGGCTCGCGCCCAGCCACGGCGCGCTGCACAAAGTCAACGATCTCATCGGTCGGCGCACCCGGAGTGAAGACCTCGGCGACCCCGAGCTTCTTCAGCTCCGGGATGTCGTCGGCCGGAATCGTCCCCCCCACGGTGACCACGACGTCATCGGCGCCCTGATCCGAGAGCAGCTCGACCACCCGCGGCACCAGCGTCATGTGGGCGCCCGAGAGGATCGAGAGGCCGACGGCGTCGGCGTCCTCCTGAATGGCGGTTTCGGCGATCTGCTCGGGCGTTTGGTGCAGGCCCGTGTAGATCACCTCCATGCCGGCATCGCGCAGCGCGCGGGCGATGATCTTCGCCCCGCGGTCGTGGCCGTCCAATCCGGGCTTGGCGACGACAATCCTGATTTTTCTAGCGGTGTCGGTCGGCACTATGCAGTCAGTGATTCCGGTCGGTTGCGAGTTAACCGTAGTTGAACAAGAAGTTTCTACGGTTTCCAACGCGGTATTCCGATACGAGAATGAGAATTGACTAGGGGGATCGGATCAACAGGAGGCATGGCGGTGTACGACGTTCTGTTTTTGGACCGCACGCACGGCGACCAGGTTCTTGCCACGGGCCTCGACCATGACGACGCCTGTCACGTCGCCAGGACCGAGTCCGAGAGGCGAGGGGTGGGCCGGATGTTCCTGGCGGGCTCCGAGGTCGGCGACCGCCGCGAGATGGTGGTCATCGTCGAGTCCGCCGCTCGGGCGGCTTAGCTAGTCGTCGCCCTCCGGATCGGCTCCGGCGGGCAGGTGTGCGCGCTTTCCGTGCGCCGCCCTGCGGATCTGCCGCGCGATCGCCTTGAAGTCGACTGAATCCTCGTCGCGCGCGTCGCTGTCCTCGGTCGATGCGTTCGGGCCCGGTGGAGGCGGCGCTGACTTGAAGCCGTGCCGGTACTGCCAGAGCATCCCGTCGAGCGCCGCCTGCGGGATCTGGTCGGTTCCCTCCAGATCGAAGCCGCGCGTCGCGTCGACGTTGGCCGGCGTCTTCGCGTTCGTCTGCGACATGTTCACCCCCGGAACGATCACGTTGTAGGGCGCGGAGTTGGCGGGGTTGGCCGTCAGCGCGTCATAGAGCGGCACCGCGAGCGCCTCTCCGAGGTTGAGTGACTTCATTCCGGAGATGATCTCCAGGGTCCTCAGGAAGGAGAGCTGGTCGTAGCGGTTGTGGATGACCGCGCCCTGCTGGGTGTAGGGGCTGATCACCAGCGCCGGAATGCGGTGCGCGTCGACGTGGTCGGCGCCGTCCTGGGAATCGTCCTCGACGACCAGGATCAGTGAGTTGTTCCAGATCGAGGAGTGTGAGATCGCGTCCACCATCTCTCCGAGCGCGTAGTCGTTGTTGGCGACGTCGGCGTCCGGGGTGCGCTTGCCGGGGTCCACGCCCTGCGTGTGGTCGAGCGGCAGCGAGATGTAGTTGAAGGTCGGGACCGAGTTGGACGCGACCTGATTGTCGAATCGGGTCTTGAAGCAGTCGAACCTGGAGACGTCGGGAGGCGCGCTGATGCCGCTCAGCGTTGAGTCGTAGACGTTCCCGACCTTCGGGCCGATGGCCGGTGTGTCGAAGATCGAGATGTCGCTGTCGTAGCAGCCCCCGTTGATCTGAACGTCGGTGCGGCTCGGATCGAGGACCTGGGAGTTCACATCGGTCTCCGCGTCCGTGCGGTCCTTGTCCTCGAACGGGGAGAGACCGGCCAGCCCCTCGCCGTAGTTGTAGAAGCTGACGTTGTCCTGCAGCATCCGCTGGAAGATGTAGCCCTTCGGCGGAGCGCTGACCATGAACGAGCCGAAGTCGTAGGGTCGGTTCCGCCCGCCGTAGTTCTGGTGCCAGTTCTTGGTCACGTAGTCCGAGACGGCGCCCGCCGCGGTCCAGTAATGGCCGTCGATCGAGGCCTCGGAGTTCGCGTAGACGTGGTCGAGCAACGGGAAGCGCTGGACCAGGGCATGCAGGTTGGGCGTGATCGAGTTCCCGAAGAGGGTCAGCGCGGGGTCGCCATCGCCCCTGGGCTCGTCGCCCAGAACCTGGTCATAGGTGCGGTTCTCGCGGACGATGTAGAAGACGTGCTTGATCGGGCCGTCAGCCTTGATCGGCGTATCGGCAGGCGCCGTCCTCGCGTCAGCGGGGATCACCTGGCGCTCGCCGACGGGAGTGAGCTTGCGGATCTTCTTGTCGCTCGGGTAGTTCAGGACCCCCGACGCGCCGGTGACGATCGACGGCAGGTACTGGTAGGTGTTGATCTGGTTGTCGTTGTTCGCCGGTGACTTCGGGTTGGGGCCGTTCGGATTCGGGCCGACGCCCAGACCTCGCGCCGAGACCCAGACGAGCTGGCCGCGCTTGGCCGTGGCGGCTGCGACCGTCGGGTACGAGCCGGTCGGGATACGGCCGACGAGCTGGAAGGGACGGGCCTTCCGGCGGGTCGACTTCGACTTGCCCTTCTTGCCCTTGTGCTTGGCGGCGAGCTGGTCCACGCTCGTCGCGGCGCTCTTCTTGCCGCCCTTCCCCTTGCCGCCGTGATGCTTCTTCTTGGGGCCGGGCTTTGCGCCTTGGCCACAGCGCTTGGCGCGCGAGAGGGCGAAGACCGCGACGGCGTCCTCCCCGGAGTCCGCCGAAAGCAGGTCGCAGCCGTCGGGGGTGACGCTCACGTAGGTGGGCGAGCTGCCCAGGCCCTGCGAGCGCTCGACGGAAAGGGTTCGCGCGACCTCCATGGTGTCCGTGTCGATCACCGTGATCGTGTCCTGGTTCGCATTGGCGACGAAGGCGAAGTGGGACTTCGGGTCGACCGCAACTCCCTCCGGGTGGGAGAGCCGTGGCGCCACCTGGATCGTCTTGATCAGCTGCGCCGAGGCGAGGTCGATGACGGATACGGTGCCTCCGGTCTCGCTGGTGACCATTCCGTACCTGCCGTCAGTCCTGATCCCCGCGCCGTATGGATAGTGGCCGACGTTGACGTAGCGGACGTTGCCGGTGGCGGTGTCGATCACGGCCGCCGCGTCGGCGAGGTTGAGGGCGACCAGCAGCGTCCTGCCGTCGGGGCTGACGGCGATGTCGCGGGGCCAGGAGCGGTGGACGGTGGGGTTCGGCGGGAAGTTCTGCACGGCCGGCGCTCCGCTTGGAGGTGGCACCGGGATGATTCCGGCCCTCGAGGCGATGCCGGTCTTGGGGTCGTACGTGAGAACGTGGACGACGTCCCCCTCACGGCCCGGGACGCTGGGATCGACCTGCTCGTCGGTGTGGGAGGAGTCCTTGAGCCCCGACACGTAGGCGGTGTGCCCGTCCGGCGACATCGCGATGCCGCCACTCAGGCCGGGAAACGGAAGCGTCTGGACGACCGTGCCGACCTTCTTCCCGGCGCGGCGATTGCAGCGCTTCGAGCCCGACTGCTTTGCCTCCGCCGCACTCCCCTTCTTGCCCTTCTTCTTGTGGGCCTTCCCGCACGGTGTCTTCGCGACCTGGACGATCCGGACATCGTTCCGGCCACGCCCCGTCGAGAGCGCCCAGAGGAAGCGGCCATTGGGAGTGACCGCCCCGCCCGTCGGCAGGTTGCCCAGCTGTGTCAGATGGCCCTCCGGGTGCAGCTGCCGGCCCGTGGGCTGGATTCCGTTCGACGGACCGATCACGCCGAGGGGGTCCTGGACGGCGGCATAGGCAACGCCTCCGGCACAAGCCAGAGCGACCAGCATTCCTACCGGACCAACCCGCACTCTCCTCACTGGCCTAACTCATAACAGGGTTTGCCTTCCCGACGGAACTCGGCCGAGAGGGGCCCCTAGTCGATAGGCGGTAGCTAGAAGACCGGCAGCTCGGTGTAGCTGCCGAAGACCTGCTGCAGGGCCGCCACCATCTCGCCCTCGGAGACGCGGGCTCGTGCGCAGTCGAGGATCGGCTGCATCAGGTTGGCATCGGTCGCCGCCGCCGCCCGGAGCGCGCCGAGCGTGCGCTCCACCTCCGCCGCGTCGCGCCGCGCCTTGGTCGCCTCCACCCTCCCCTTCTGCTTGCGCTCCAGCTCGGGGTCGATCCGCAGGATCGGGATCTCGTCGTCGTCCTCCTGGACGTAGTCGTTGACGCCGACCACGATCCGCTGCTTGGAGTCCACCTCCTGCTGGTAGCGGAAGGAGGCGTCGGCGATCTCACGCTGCGGGAAGTTCTGCTTGATCGCCTCGACCATCCCGCCGAGCTCGTCGATCCGGGCGAAGTACTCGT
Organism: uncultured Solirubrobacterales bacterium; assembly: GCA_963774305.1. GTDB lineage: Bacteria > Actinomycetota > Thermoleophilia > Solirubrobacterales > 70-9 > DASUPK01. The sequence goes on from CAVZEM010000011.1 coordinate 354,443, forward strand.
AGGCCGAGCGCTCCATCTCATCGGTCAGCGTCTCGATGAAGTAGGAGCCGCCGAGCGGGTCGATCGTGTTGGTGACCCCGGTCTCGTGAGCGATCACCTGCTGGGTCCGCAGGGCGATCCGGACGGCCTCCTCGGTCGGCAGGGCAAGAGCCTCGTCGTAGGAGTTGGTGTGCAGCGACTGCGTCCCGCCCAGGACGCCGGCGAGGGCCTCGATCGCCGTGCGGATGATGTTGACCTGAGGCTGCTGGGCGGTGAGCGAAACGCCGGCGGTCTGCGTGTGGAAGCGCATCCGGAGGGACTCATCCCGCTTGGCGCCGTAGGTCTCGCGCATCTCCCGCGCCCAGATGCGGCGGGCGGCGCGGTACTTGGCGATCTCCTCGAAGAAGTCGATATGGGCGTTGAAGAAGAAGGAGAGCCGCGGCGCGAAGTCGTCCACGTCCATGCCCCGCTCGATCGCCTGCTCGACGTAGGTGAAGCCGTCCTTGAGAGTGAAGGCGAGCTCCTGCTGGGCCGTCGAGCCCGCCTCGCGGATGTGGTACCCGGAGATCGAGATCGGGTGCCAGCGGGGCATGTGCTCGGTCGCCCATTCGATCATGTCCCCGACGAGGCGCATCGCGGGCTCGATCGGGAAGCACCACTCCTTCTGGGCGATGTACTCCTTGAGGATGTCTGTCTGGATCGTGCCGCCGAGGCGCTCAGGTGGCACGCCCTGCTCCTCGGCCGTGCAGACATAGAACGCCAGGAGGATCGCGGCCGGGGCGTTGATCGTCATCGAGGTGGTCACCTTGCCGAGATCGATTCCGCCGAACAGCGTCTCCATGTCGTCGAGCGTGTCGATCGCCACGCCCTCCACCCCGACCTCCCCCAGCGAGCGATCCGCGTCGGAGTCCAGGCCCATCAGGGTGGGCATGTCGAACGCGGTCGAGAGGCCGGTCTGGCCGTGATCGAGCAGGTAGTGGAAGCGCTCGTTGGTCTCCTCGGCCGTGCCGAAGCCCGCGAACTGCCGCATCGTCCAGAGCCGGCCCCGGTACATCGACGGGTAGACGCCACGGGTGTACGGATACTCGCCCGGATAGCCGAGGTCCCGCTCCGAGTCGGAGCCGGCACGGTCCTCCTCGGTGTAGAGGGGCTTGACCTCCTGGCCGGAGATCGTCTCGAAGAGCGCCTCGCGCTCCTCGAGGCGGGAGTAGACCTCGGACAGCCACTCGTGGGCGCGGCGGCGCGCTTCGGGCTCTACGGCCATGGCGAAAGTCTAGAAGGCAGCGCCGAGGCTTCCGGCGGCGTCAGCCCGCTCCGGTGCGGCCGCGGTTCTCGAGGAGTGCGGCGTCCGCGCGATCGATCAGATCCGCCAGGAGGTCCTCTTCGCCCAGCACGGCGAGGCCCACGGAGACCGCCGCGCCACCGCTGCTCTCCGCGAGTGCGTCCTGGACCGCCTTGAAGCGCTCCTCCGCCTGCTCGAGGCCGACGCCCGAGACAGCGCAGATGAACTCGTCGTCGCCGAAACGAACAATCGGCTCGTATGAGCGGATGTTCGAGCGCATAGCCGAGACCACGTTTCGCAGCAGGGCATCTCCAGCGGAGTGCCCGTCGCGGTTGTTGACCTCCCTGAGCCCATCGACATCGACGAAGGCGAGCACCAGCCCAGTGTCGCCCCGCCTGGCCCGCTCAATTTCGCTCTGCAGCGCCTGCTCCCCGGCGCCCCGCCGGTATGCACCGGTGACCTCATCTCGATGGGCGCGCAGCTCCGCAAGGGCGAGCTCACGCTCGTCGGCCGCCCGCCGGCGATCCTCGGCGGCCTGAGCCCTGTCTTCGGCCGCCCTGGCGCGATCCTCCGCTGCGTGCGCCCGCACCTCGGCTGCGTGCGAGAGCGCGGTTCGCAGCGCCGTGGCGCGGGAGGCCATCTTGCGCTCGATCTTCGCCGACTCGCTGTCCCGCCGGTCGGCGGCGCCGTCCCGGGCCTGTGCGTTCAGATCGCGATGAACCGCCGTATCGTCCCTTCGCCGGGCCTGGCGGGCACGCTCCTCGGCGGCGTTGGACCGGATCTCGCCGGTTGCCTGCCGTTCCTCGGCACCCGCCACCCGCTCGGCCAGGTTCGCGTCGCGGGTCGCCTGGGCGTCCGCCCCCGGGTGATCATGCAACTCCTTGTCGGAGACGGCCTGATCTCGATCGGAGGCACGCTGATCTCGGTCAGAGGCGATCTGGTCGCGAGTGGCCAGCTCTTTTTGGTCGCGATCCGATGTGGTCTCGTCCGCGTCCGACGCGGTCTGATCGGCGTCGGAGGCGGTCTGGTCCGACGCCACGGCCTCCTGGTCCGCCGCGACCTCCGAGAGACGCGTCAGATCTTGCCCATCCTCCGCGCCGTTCCCCCGGCGTGACCCTTCTTCCCCGGTTCCCTTACTCGACACGACACTCCAATCCCGCACCGGGCGTCGGGCGTCGCCCGCCGGCCGACCGCTTGAACACGTCGAGTGTGACACAAACTGGAACCGAAAAATGAGGATCTTGGGCTACCTACGAAATGAGCCCGAGACACCGCTCAGGCGGCCGCCCTGGCGCCGCCTCGACGCCAGGCCAAGACCGCCCGCGGCGGCCGCGAGCACGGTTGCGCCGGCGATCGCCAGCTTCCGCCCGAGCTTCTCGAAGCGCATCACCCGCCAGCCCTCCCGGCGCGCGATCTCGAGCAGGTCGGCATCGGGATTCACCACCACCGCGTTCCCGACGGAGCGCAGCATCGGCAGGTCGCTGACCGAGTCCGAATAGGCGTAGGAGGCGCTCATGTCGATGGCGTGCTTATCCGCGAAGCGCTGCATCGCCTCGACCTTGCCCTCGCCGTAGACGAATGGCCCGTCCATCTCGCCGGTGTACTTGCCGTCGGGGCCGACCCCCCAGCTCGTGCCGATCCCACCCTCCATGCCGAGCACGGCTGCCAGCGCCTTGACCAGGTCATTGCCCGCGGCGCTGACGATGAAGGTGGCGCGGCCCTCGTCCTGATGGCGATGGACCTCGTCGAGCATCTGCGGGTAGATGCGGGGCAGGATCCCGGCGAGCACCGCCGGCGCCATCCGCTCGACGTCCCGCTCCGGGATCTCGGCGAAGACCCTCTTGGCGACGTCGAGGACCGCGTTGGTCTGCTCGTCCGAGGAGCCGCGCAGGCGGTAGCGAAGGTGGTCCCAGCCCCACCTGGCGAGCTGGCGGCGAGGCACGAACCCGCGCTGGTTGGCGACGCGCGCGAAGACCATGCCGCTGGAACCCGCCATCAGCGTCTTGTCGAGGTCGAAGAAGGCGGCGCCCTTTTTTGGCTCAGTCGCGACCATGCCCGGAGCCTAGCTGCGGCCCGGACTCACCTAGATCTCGGCCAGGACACGCGCGCAACATATAGCCACGCGCGCGAATTGACTAGCGCCCGTTGACCTCCACGAGGATCGCGTCGCCCTGGCCGCCGCCCGAGCAGATCGCGGCACAGCCCAGGCCGCCGCCCCGGCGGCGCAGCTCGTGCACCAGCGCGCCGACGATGCGGGCGCCGGAGGCGCCGATCGGATGGCCGAGAGCGATCGCGCCGCCATTGACATTCACGTTGTCCTCGTCGATCTCGAGCATCCGCATGGAGTTGATCGCCACAGAGGCGAACGCCTCGTTGATCTCCCAGAGGTCCACGTCAACGGGCTTCTTGCCGATCTTCTCGAGCGCCTGCATCGCCGCCTTCGCGGGCGTCCTTGCGAGGTATGGGAACTCGTCGGCCACCTGGCCGTAGGCGAGCACCGTCGCAATTGGGCTCTTGCCGTTCTTCTTCGCCCACTCCTCGGAGGCGACGACCACGGCGCCGGCACCATCATTGACGCCCGGCGCGTTGCCTGCCGTGTGGGTTGCGTCGTCGCCGCCGACGGCCTTCAGCTTGGACAGCACCTCGAGCGTCGTGTCGGGCCGGATCGCCTCGTCGGCCGCCACCTCGGTGTCGCCCTTCCTCGAGTGGACCGTCACGGTGACGATCTCCTCGGCGAGCTTGCCGTCCTCTGTCGCCTTGTGGGCGAGCTGGTGGGAGCGCTCGGCGAAGCGGTCCATGTCGGCGCGGGTGATCTCGAGCTCGTTGGAGACCTCGCTGGCCTCGTTGATCATCTGCTTCTCGGTGAACGGGTTGGTGAGGCCGTCGTGCGTCATCGCGTCGATCGCGGTGACGTCCCCCATCCGGAAGCCGAAGCGGGCGCCGGGGAGCAGGTACGGCGCCTTGCTCATCGACTCCATCCCGCCGGCCACCCCGATCTCGAGATCATCGGCGCGGATCGCCTGATCGGCGAGGCCGATGGCGCGCATGCTCGAAGCGCAGACCTTGTTGATCGTCTCCGACGGAACCTCCTTCGGGATGCCGGCCTTGATCTGGGCCTGGCGCGAGGGAATCTGGCCCTGGCCCGCCTGCAGCACCTGGCCATAGACGACGCCCTGGACCTCGTCGGCCTTCACGTCGGCGCGGTCGAGCGCCTCCGAGATCGCGGTGCCGCCCAGATCGGTGGCATCGAGGGACGAGAGCCCGCCGCCCATCTTCCCGAACGGGGTTCTGGCGGTGGAAAGGATGACCGTCTTCGACATCTGCGCCTTTCGTTGTGCCCGCGGCATGTCCGCAAGCTGTTCCCAAGTTCAAATGGCAATGCTAGTGACCGTCTGTAATCTGGCGCTCCTTGCGCGTCCAGGTCGCCGACAAGCCGCTCTCCGAGGTCGACTCCGACCTGCTCGCCGTCCTCGTCTTCGACGGCGACGAGCTCCCCGAGCCGCTGGCGGGCGCGCCCGGCTCCGAGGACGTCAAGGGCGCCTACCGCAAGACCACCCTGATCCACCCCGATCAGCCGCGCCGGGCGCTGGTGGTCGGCCTGGGCGACCGCGACGAATTCGAGCCCGAGCGGGCCCGCGTCGCAGGAGCGATCGCGGCCCGGACCGCCGGCGGGATGGACGCAACGTCCATGACGCTCGCCGGGCCGGAGGCCGAGGACCCGAAGGCCCTGGCGACCGCGGCCGTCGAGGGGGTGATCCTCGCCTCGTACCGCTTCGACCGCTTCAAGTCGAAGAAGGACGGCGATGGTGACGGCGGGGATGGGGAGTCCGGCAAGCACCTCGACGAGCTGACCGTGATCGGCAACGGCGGCATCGGCGAAGCGGTCGAGGCCGCACGCGTGGCCGCCGAGGCGGAGAACTTCACCCGCGAGCTCCAGGATCTCCCCTCCAACGTCGTCACTCCCTCATATCTGGCCGGCCGCGCCAAGGCGATCGCGGACGAGCACTCCACCGTCACCTGCGAGGTGATGGGCCGCAAGCAGATCGCCGAGAAGGGAATGGGCGGGATCGTTGCCGTCTCGCAGGGCACCGCCGAGGAGCCGCAGCTGATCGTCCTGCGCTATCAGGGCGGTGGCGACGGAGAGACGCTCGGTCTGGTCGGCAAGGGCGTCACCTTCGACTCGGGCGGCATCTCGATCAAGCCCTCGGGCGGCATGCACGAGATGAAGATGGACATGTCGGGCGCCGCGGCCGTACTCGAGGCGGTGTCCGCGATCGCCAAACTCGAGCTGCCGATCAACATCCTGGCGGTCATCCCCTCCACGGAGAACATGCCGAGTGGCACCGCGGTCAAGCCCGGCGACATCATCACCCAGCTGAACGGCAAGACGGTCGAGGTGAACAACACCGACGCCGAGGGCCGCCTGATCCTGGCCGACGCGCTCGCCTACTCGGTGGAGCTCGGCGCTGACCGGATCGTCGATCTGGCGACTCTGACCGGCGCGGTGATCGTCGCGCTCGGGTCCACCTACGCCGGATTGATCTCCAACGACGATGCCTTCGCCGCCGAGGTCGAGGGCGCCGCGCGCCGCACCGGAGAGCTGGCCTGGCGCCTCCCCCTCCACCCCGAGTACAAGGAGCTGACCAAGGGCACCGCGGCCGATCTCACCAACGCGTCATCGAAGCGCAAGGCCTCGACGATCTACGCCGGCTCCTTCCTCGAGGAGTTCGTGGACGAGAAGCCATGGGTCCACCTCGACATCGCGGGGACGGCCTGGGACGTCGGCCGTGAGTACACGGGCAAGGGCCCGAGCGGCTTCGGTACCAGGCTCTTGATCGACCTGGCGCGCTCGCTCAGCACCGAGTAGGGTCGGCGGCGTGAGGAGAGTCCGCCTCGGCTCGATCCTCGGGGGGATCGCGGCTCTTGCTGCGCTCCTTTCCGTCCCGGCCGCTTCAGCGGCGACGTTGATCGGCGACTATCAGCTGCAGGGCACGCGTAGCAACTCCTCCGGCCCCGGTGCTGCGCTCGCGGATCTGGGGGCCGGGGTCAACTCCTTCCAGTCCGACATGGTGATGGGTGTCTCCAGGCAGGTGCTCGCCTTCCCCCTGCACAACGGGCTCAGGCTGAACCCCACCGGAATCACGGCATCGACCTATTCGGTCGTTGCGACCTTCCGCCTCGCCGATGTCTCGAGCTACAAGCGGATCCTCGACAGCACCAACGGGACCTCGGACAGCGGCTTCTACGCCCATACCGGCAAGGCGGACTACTACGACAACGGGACCGACTACGAGAGCCCCGCCGCACTGCTCTTCAACAACGCCTACGCCACGGTCGCGATCACGCAGGTGTCGCCCCCCGTCGGGTCCGCCCTGAGCTCGATCTACGTCAACGGATCCCTCGCGGCCCAGCACGGATCGGCCTTTCCGGTGCTCGGCGACACGCTTCGGTTCTTCAAGGACAACGTGAGCGGCGGGAGTGTCAATGAGGATTCGGCCGGGGCGGTCTCGTGCATCCGCGTCTACAACAGCGCCTTGACCGGCGCCGAGGTGGCGGCAATCGGAGCCAGCCCGATCTGCAGCGCCCCAGGCCCGAGTCAAACCGGCGCTCCGCCGAAAAAGAAGTGCAAAAAGAAGCATAAGAAGCGCTCGGCGGAGTCCGCGAAGAAGAAGTGCAAGAAGAAGCGGAGGCCCTAAGCTAGACCGCGAGCAGCCGCAGCAGCCGGCGCCCCAGCACCCGGTCGCCCTCGATCCTGACCCGGCCGCTGGCGATCCTGCCGAGCGCCTTGCGCCCTCGGGGCTGGCGCGGATCCGGGACTCCGTGGAAGCGGCCCTGGAGGGTAGGCACCGTTGCGAAGTGGACGATGTCGGGAAGGCGACCGGAGATCACCAGGTCGGGCTTGCGGGAGTCGCCGTCCTCGACGACGACGCTTCGCGGCTTGAAGTGGATCCGCAGTGGCGAGTAGTCCTCCGCGAAGCGAAAGACGACGCGCCCTCGCATCTGGGCCGCCAGCTCCGGCTCGCGGGCGATGCCGCGTTCGATCAGCCCGAAGATGCTCGGAGCGACGCCGTCCTCGACCATCCTGCCGAGGCGGATCGTGGGGACCCTGGCGTTTGAGCTCACCCCCCGATCGTAGGGACGGCTACAGCTCGAACAGCAGGCAGGTGCTGGTGCCGGTCGCGAGCAGCTTGCCCGTCTCGACCGAGGTCAGCTTCGCCTCGGCGGTCGCGGTCTTGCGGCCCTTGTGGATCACGACGGATCCGGCGCGGACCACTCCGGTGTCCCGCGTGATCGGGCGGAGGTACTTCACCTCCAGGGTCTGGCTCGTGTAGCCGACCCCGGCGGGCAGCATGGTGTGGACGGAGCACCCCAGGACCGAGTCGAGAATCGTCGAGGCGTATCCGCCGTGGACGACGCCGATCGGGTTGTAGTGCTCCTCGCCCGGCTCGCCCTCGAAGACCGCGCGCCCCTCGTCGATCTCGACCATGGCGAAGTTCATGACCACCGCGATCGGGGGCGGTGGGATCTCTCCGGACTGGATCGCCCGGATGTAGTCGATCCCCGCCATCTGGGCGCCGGCCGTCGCGGACGGCACCGGGTCCTGCCAGGTGATCGTCCTGGTGCTCGTGGTCTCCGGCGAGCGCTCGGCGAAGGCGCGCGCGGAGTCGACAGCCCTCGCCTCCACCCCGCCGTCACTGATCGGAGTGACGCTCACCCGCGCCCCCGGCGGCGGCGGGCGCGCTTGCGCCCGCCGTTGTCGCGGTCCCGGCTGACCGGATAGCGAAGGTCGGCGAGGATCTCCTCGGAGCTGATCCTGACCTGCTCTGGATGGAACTCGAATCGCAGTGCTCTCATGACCGTGCCTCTTTTCCGTTTCGTTGGTTGCTTCACGCAACTCCAACGCGCCGGACCCTATCAGCGTGAGTTGCATGACGCAACTGAGTGTGCGAAGATCACATAGATGCTCGGCAACGACTACGAAGGACAGACCTGCTCCATCGCCCGCAGCCTCGAGCTGGTGGGCGAGCGCTGGACCCTGCTGGTAGTGCGAGAGATCTTCCACGGGCGACGGAAGTTCTCGGAGATGCAGCGGTCCCTCGGCGTCGCCCGGAACGTGCTGACCGCCCGGCTTCAGCGGATGGTCGACGAGGACATCATCGAGCGGCGTCCATACAGCGAGCGGCCCGAGCGCTACGAGTACTTCCTGACGGAGAAGGGGCTGGACCTCTGGCCGGTGATGACCGCGCTGATGTTCTGGGGAGACAAGTACGAGCCGCTGCCGGACGGCCCCCCCGTGCTTGTCATTCACAAGGGCGAGTGCGGCGGCGTCATCGACGAGCGTCGGATCTGCACCAAGTGCGGCAAGCCGCTGACGGTCCGCGAGACGCGCGCGGTCGATGGACCCGGAGCCGAGGCAGCAAGGCAGCCGGCCGCCGCCTAGCCGACCTTCCTAGACTCCCCCGCCCCATGGACTTCGACCTGACCGACGAGCAGCGGCTGCTGCGCGACACCGTCCGCGACTTCGCGCGACAGGAGGTCGCGCCGGTGGCGGAAGAGCTCGACCGCGCGAAGGCCTTCCCCTACGAGCTCGTCGCGAAGATGGGCGGCCTCGGCCTGATGGGAATCCCGTTCCCGGAGCAGTACGGCGGCGGCGGGGCCGACACCCTCGCCTACGCGCTGGCAGTCGAGGAGCTGACCAGGATCGACTCGTCGGTCGCGATCACGATGGCGGCCCACACCTCGCTCGGGACGATGCCGATCTACCTCTGGGGCACCGATGAGCAGAAGGACGACTGGCTGCCCCTGCTCTGCAGCGGCCAGAAGCTGGCGGCGTTCGGCTTGACCGAGCCCGAGGCTGGGTCCGACGCGGGCAACACCCACACCCGCGCGGCGCTCGAGGACGGCCAGTGGATCGTGAACGGGGCCAAGCAGTTCATCACCAACTCCGGGACTGACATCTCGGGCTGCGTGACGATCACCGCGGTCACCGGCCAGGAGAACGGCAACAAGGAGATCTCGAACATCATCGTCCCCAATGGGACCCCGGGCTACGAGGCCGGCGAGCCGTACCGGAAGATGGGCTGGAACGCCTCGGACACCCGCCCCCTGTCCTTCGACGATTGCCGAGTCCCGGAGGGAAATCTCCTCGGTCGCCGGGGCAGCGGCTTCAAGCAGTTCCTGGCGATCCTCGACGGCGGCCGGATCGGCGTCGCCGCAATGGGCGTCGGGCTCGCGCAGGGCGCGCTCGACGAGGCGATCTCATACGCAAAGGAGCGTCAGGCCTTCGGACAGCCGATCGGCAAGTTCCAGGCGATCCAGGCGAAGATCGCGGACATCTCGGCGCAGATCGAGGCGGCTCGCCTGCTCGTCTACCGCGCCGCCATCCTCAAGGACCGCGGTGAGGCCTTCACGCTGACCGCCGCCCAGGCGAAGCTGATCACGGGCAGGCTCGCGGTCCGCGCGACCGAGGAGGCGGTACAGATCCACGGCGGCTACGGCTACATCGAGGAGTACCCCGTCTGCCGCTTCTATCGCGACGCGAAGATCCTCACCATCGGCGAGGGCACCGACGAAGTGCAGCAGATGGTGATCGCCAGGCAGCTCGGAGTCTGAGGGTCAGTCGTCGGCAGGGACCGCGGTGATCTCGTCCGCGTCCCGCTCGGCGACCTCGGCCGCCCTGCCCTGACCCTCGCCGATGCCCCAGTGCGCGCAGAGCTCGAGCTCCTGCAGTGCGGTCAGCGACTCGTTGGGGCGGAAGCGCGGCGCCTCGCGGATCCAGTCCCGGTCGTAGGCGGCCCACAGCCGGCTGGCGCCCTCGGCGACGTGCTCGAACGGAATCGCGGTGCAGCCGGCGAGCGGTCCCAGCCGGATCAGTACCCAGCGCGGCTCGCCGTCGTCGGCATCCACGTGGATCCCGGCGATCCGGCCCAGCGTCTTGTTGCCCAGCCCGTCGATCTGCATGCCCTCCCAGGCGGTTGCCTCGTCGAGGCTCGGCAGCGGCGCGTTGCCGGACTCCTCCTCGGTCTCGGGCGCCTTCTTGGTCTCAGCCATCGTCACGCTCCAACAGGTCCTTTGCCGCACTTGCGGGATCGATCTCCCGTTTGACGACGCGGTCTAGGAGCTCGTGGACCGATGGATCGTCCGCGACAGCCGCCTCCAGCCGTCGCCGCATTCTGGATGCTGCCAGTTCCAAGACCTCGTTGCGGAGGTTGCGGGCCCGTCTCTCCTCGAGGGTGCCCTCGGCCTCGATGTGCTCGCGATGCTCCGTGATCTTCTCGGCCAGCTCGGCGATGCCCTCGCCCTTCGCGGCCTCCGTCTTGATGATCGGAACCCTCCAGGACGTCGCGGGACCGAGCGAGAGCACGCCGCGGATCTCGCGGATCATCGTGTCGGTCATCGGGTGGTCCGCCTTGTTGACGACGATGATGTCCGGGATCTCCATGACGCCGGCCTTCAGGGCCTGGATCGAATCACCGGACCCCGGCATCAGAACGAGGACGATCGTGTCGCCGTGGTCGACGATGTCGATCTCTGCCTGACCGACCCCGACGGTCTCGATGAAGACGTCGTCCTTGCCGGAGGCGTCCATCAGCAGCGCCGCCTGCAGGGTCGCCTCGGAGAGCCCGCCGAGCGCACCCCGGCTGGCCATCGAGCGGATGAAGACGCCCGCGTCCAGGAAGTGGTCCGAGAGGCGGATCCGGTCGCCGAGCAGGGCGCCGCGGGTGAAAGGGCTCGACGGGTCGATGGAGAGGACGGCCACCTGGCGGTCGGCCTTGCGCATCTCGGCCGTCAGGGCGCCGATCAGCGTGCTCTTCCCGACGCCCGGCGGCCCGGTCAACCCGACGATCCGCGCCCTACCGGTGCGGGGGAAGACCTCGCGAACCAGCTCCCAGCCGGCCGGGTCGTCGTTCTCGATCAGGGTGATCGCGCGCGCCAGAGCGCGCTTGTCGCCGGCCACCAGGCGCTCGGCGAGGTCGGTCTCCGTCTTTTGCGCCATCCGTGGGCCAGTCTAGGCCGCTGCCCGGAACCTAGAATCGCCGCCCGTGCTCCGCGCGCTCCGCTTCTATCGCCGCAACGGCATGCTCAACCTGCGCTACGGCCGCCTGCTCTGGCGGTATCTCTGGCGCCGGTTCCTCACCCCCGCCGGCTGGCGCTGGAAGACCGACGGGCCGGTCTTCTTCGGCAAGCACCTGCAGCTCCAGATCGCCAAGGGGGCGGAGATCCGCTTCGGCCGCTTCGCCTGGATCGGCGACGGGACGAAGATCCGCAGCCACGAGGGCGTCGTCGAGATCGGGGCCAAGACCGTCTTCGGCCAGGAGTGCACCATCTCCTCATACAGGCACGTGCGGATCGGCGAGCAATGCGTGATCGCGGACCGGGCGATGTTCATCGACTTCGACCACGGGGTCGTGGAGGTCGAGCGGCCGATCCGCCAGCAGGGCATCTACATGCGCGAGTGTGTGGTCGGCTCCAACGTCTGGGTCGGCTACGGCGCCTGTGTACTGCGGGGCGTCACCGTCGGCGACAACGCCATTGTCGGCACGAACGCGGTGGTCACGCGGGACGTCCCGGCCAACGCGGTGGTGGGCGGCGTCCCGGCGAAGGTGATTCGCATCCGAGAGGCGCCGAAGGTGTTGAAGTGGCCAGACCCGGTCGAACCGTCGCCCCAATAACGGGGATCTGCATATACTCAGTACTGGGCACCGGGGCCGGGCACAACTGGCAGACACAGGGAAAGGAACGGAGAGGCATGAAGCGGACTCGAAGGAGGCTGATCGGGACATTCATCGCTGTCACGGCGCTGCTCGCCGTCATTCCGGCATCCGCGCAGGCCTTGTCGCTCAGCGGGCTTGTCGCCGCACCGGCCAGCACGCAGGCGGGTGCCCACAGCGACTTCCACATCCACATGGACTTCGGCGGCGGCCAGGTGAAGGACCTGACCGTCGGGCTGCCGCCCGGACAGATCGGCGATCCGAGCGCGACCCCTCTGTGCACGGTCAGCCAGCTCAACGCCGACACCTGTCCCGCCAACACCAAGGTCGGCAGCGTGGTCGCGAACGCCACCGTGACAGTCGTGGTGCTGCCCGTGACGCTCAACGTCAGCGGCGACCTCTACAACCTGACGCCGCAGCCGGGTGAGCCGGCGCGCTTCGGGATCGTCCTCCGACCCCTTAAGGGCGATCTGTGCGCCCTCCTCCCAGCGGACCTCTGCGCCCTTATCCCGAACATCCTGCCGCCGGTCATCCTTCAGTCGGCGGTCCAGCTCAGGCCCGATTTCGGCCTGAACACGGTCATCAAGGACATTCCCAACTCGACCTCAGGGCTTGACACGACGATCAACTCCCAGGACATCACCCTCTTCGGGACCGCTCCGGGAACCGGTAAGCCGTTCATGCGGAACCCGACCTCGTGCGGCAGTCATACGACCAACTTCTCCGCCATCCCATACACGGGGTTGAGCGCAAGCGGGTCGGCCAGCTTCTCGACGACCAACTGCGGCGCTCTGGACTTCTCACCGGTGTTCACGGCGGAAATCGGCGGACCCGGCCAGACGACGAACGGCGTCCCGACGACGGCCAGCACCGCGATCCTGCAGGACACCGACGAGGCGGGCCTGCTCAAGGCGGTGGTCAAGGTCCCTTCCGACCTCAACCCGAACGCGACGATCTTCTTCGGCACTCACTGCAGTCAGGCCAGCTTCGCGGCCGGAACCTGTCCGGCCAACACCGTGGTCGGGCTGGCGACCGCGGCCTCCCCGCTGCTCAGCCAGCCTCTGGTCGGCAACGTGGCGCTGGTCGACAGCGGCGGACCGTTCCCCAACCTCGGCCTCGACCTGAAGGGCCAGCTTCACCTGCTCCTGCAGGGGTCCATCAACATCAGCGCGGGCAACACGGTGACCTTCGGCGACGTGCCGCCGGGGCTCCCGGACATCCCGATCTCGCGCTTCCAGCTCACCTTCACGAACCCGCCGGGGCTGATCGGCACCGCCCGGGACATCTGCGCCCCGCCGGCGCCCACCTTCCACGCCGACTTCACGGGCTACAACGGCAAGACCTCATCGGTGGACACGGCTGCCATCGTCGACGGCTGTGGCCCCGGCAGCGGCAGCACCGTGGCCAAGTGCAAGAAGGCCAAGAAGAAGAAGCATCGCCACCACCGCGCCGCCGAGTCCAAGAAGAAGCACAAGAAGCACTCCTGCAAGAAGAAGCGCAAGAAGCACCACAAGTAGTTCGGGCCGGCTAGAGCCGCTTTCCTGAAGCGAACAGCAGGATGCCGCCGGCGAGGGCGACCACCCCCGTGATCCAGAAAACCAGGCCGCCCGCGTTGATCGCCGCAGCGATCAGGGCGATCCCGACGACCACGAGGGGCAGGCCGAACGAGATCGGCACGCTGACGTTGAGACGAGGGCCGAAGTCAGGCGCCTTGCGCTTCGGCCTCGCCTCGCGCGAGGGATAGACCTCCCGCCGGCCGTCAGGTAGCCGGGTCACGGCTGCCGGCCAGCTCTTCATAGATGCACTCGGTCCGCTCGGCGACGTCGGCCCAGTCGAAGCGGCTCAGGTGCTCGAAGGCCTCGGCGGTCAGCCGGCGGCAGAGCTTCGCGTCGTCGAGCACGCGGACCGTCATCTCGGCCAGCGACTGCGGGTCGCGCGCGCGGAACCGCAGGCCGACCTCGTCGTGCGGGACGACCTCCCGCAACCCGCCGGTGTCGGCGACGATGCACGGGCAGCTGGAGGCCATCGCCTCCAGCGCCACCAGCCCGAACGGCTCGTAGATCGAGGGGACCACGCAGACGTCCGCGATCGCGTAGAGCGAGTGAAGGACGTCGTCGCCGATCCAGCCGACGAAGGTGCCGTGTGACATCAGGCCCAGCTCGTCCGCCTGGCGGCGAAGCTCCTCCTCGTGGGTCCCGGAGCCGGCGACGACGAAGCGGGTCTTCGGAAGCCGCTCGATGATCTGGGGCAGCGCCTCGAGCGCGAACTGGAAGCCCTTCTCGTAGACCAGGCGGCCGACCAGCAGCACCAGCGACTCGTCCGGCTCGGCGAACTCAGCGCGCAGGCGACGGAGGGCATCGTCGTCCCGAGGCTGGATCTCATCGGGGTCGATCCCGTTCGCGATCACCTCGATGGAGGCCTCGGGGACGCCGAAGACGTCGACGATCTGCTCGCGCATGAAGGTCGAGCAGGCGATCACGCGATCGGAGCGGTTCGTGATCCAGCGCTCGACACCGTGGATGTATGACTGGGGATGCTTGTCGACCCAGCCCTGGTGGCGGCCGTGCTCGGTCGCGTGGATGGTGGTGACGAGCGGAGCGTCGAAGCGGCGGGCGAGGTGGTCGCACGCGTTGGCGACCAGCCAGTCGTGGCCGTGCACCAGGTCGAAGTCGTGACGGTCGCCCAGCTCCACGCCGGCGGCCAGCATGTCGGAGTTCATCCGCTCGACCCAGGCGACGAACTCGTTGAGCTCGGCAGGGCGGGTCGGCTCCCTGACGCGGTGAACGTGGACGCCCGACATGACCTCCTCGGCCGGCGACTCCTCCCCGCCGCGGGTGAGGACCTGGACCTCGGTGTCGCGTTCAACCAGCGCCTCGGAGAGCTTGCGGACGTGACGAGCCAGGCCGCCCTCGATCAGCGGCGGGTACTCCCAGGAGAGGATCAGGACGCGATTCATATCGGTCATCAGGGCTCGAGCAGCGGCGCGAGGCTCAGGTCAGGGGCGAGGTTGCGCACGCGTGCGTCGACTGCCTCCGAGGAGTCTATGGCCTCCAGCAGGGCCTCGGCGTGGGCGGTCGCGCGCGTATACGGATAGTCCCCGGCCTGGCCGCGGTGGTCCATGAACGCCCAGTCGCTCGACTGAAGGGCGAGCAGCTCGCGGGCGGCGCGCAGGGCTGCGTCCCGGTCAACGTCACGCGGGCCGAGCGCCCGGAGGAGCCGGAGCTCGCTGCGCCGGGTGGCCCAGACCAGGTCCGACACCGACGGCGAATCCCAGGTCTCGAGGCTCTTTCCCTCCCCCCAGCTCCCTCGGCGGGCTGGGCGCTCCTCGGCCTCGTGCTCGCGCAGTGCCTGCGGCAGGGTGAGCAGACGGACGCCGTCGAGCGCTGCGCCCTTCAGTACCTCCCCGAGCCAGATCGGTCCCTCGGCCCACCAGTGGCCGAGCAGCTCCGTGTCGATGGCGAAGACGCAGAGACCGCGGCGGCCGCGGTCGGCGCGGTGGCGCTCCAGCCGGTCGCGGACGGCTGCGAGAAACGACGCGGCATGCTCGGCGGCTCGCTTGGCGGCGACGGCGGGATCGTATGGCCGGCCGGAGATCGACCAGAGGCGCATCCCGTTCTCTGAGAGTCGGTGGTACTCGAGGTAGGCGGGATCCGACGGATAGCCGCCGTCGGACCAGACCAGCCGCACGGTCGGCCAGTCGATCGTGAAGGCGACCGGGCCGCCGGGCAGCCCGATCGGGGCGAGGGCGGCGGTGCCGCGTTCCTGCGCGCTCTGGTCCAGGCAGGTGTAGGTGACGCCCCGCTCGGCGAGCACCCCCTCCACGCCGGGCGCGTACGCGCATTCCGGGAGCCAGAAGCCCGTGGACTCGCCGAAGCGGCGCCCGTGAGAGCGCAGGCCGGCGTCCACCTGGAGGCGGCGCCCCGCCAGGGTGGCGAGCTTGGGAAGGACCGCATGCGTCGCTGCGGAGGTCATCAGGGCGACGCGGCCCTTCGCATGCGCTTCCTGGAAGGCGCGCAGCGGGTTCCCGTCCAGCTTCCGCAGCCGCCTCATGGCGCGCGTGTAGTGGTCGGCCTCCGCCTGGGCCGCCGGGCGGACCGCGGCGCCCGCGTCCGCCACGTCACGGTCGGCGGCGTCGACCCGGTGGACGCGCAGGAACCGGAGCATCCTCTCCCCCACACCCTCGGCCTCCAGTTGGTCGGCGAGCACCGGGGTGATCGTCATGGTGAGGCGCTCCGCGACGTCCAGCACCGGGAGGTGGGAACGCGCGAACGCGTCGAAGAGCCACTCCTCTCCGAACGGATAGGTGCCAAAGCCCTCGACGTAGGGCATGTGAGAGTGGAGGACGATCGCCAGGTCGCCCTGCGTCATTCGGCCACCTCCTCCGCTTCGCGTCCGGGGGTGCCGGGCGAGGGCGCGAATGCCCTGGCAACCCTGATCGTCACCGTCTGCAGACCGCGAGGAAGTCCAGCGCCCGGTCGAGATCGCCGGACCGCAGCCGGAAGTCGCGGGCGCTGATCGCCGGGATGAAGCGGTCGTAGAACGGCTTGGTGATGTGCAGAGCGGGATGAATCCGGTCCCACCCGCAACCGATGGCGAGCTCGTGGGCCCGCAGCTTGCGGGCGTGGAAGAGGCCGAGCAGCTCGACGGTCTCGAAGTGAGGAGCGAGCAGCGCGCGGTACTGGCCCGCGTCGTACTCCCGCAGGTGCCAGGGGTTGTCCGACTTCTCCGCACCCGGCGGGGCGAGGGTGAGGCGGTTCGGCGTCGAGATGTAGGCGGCCGGGGCGATCCGCGAGATCCGCTCGAGGAGGGCATCGGGCTCCTGGATGTGCTCGATCGTCTGAAGGAACATCACCGCGTCGACCTGATCCTCGAAGTCCTCGACCAGACCCCGCTGGAAGCTCAGGTTCGGGCTCACGTAGCGCGCGCGGGCGTGCTCGAACGCCTCGGGGTTCGCGTCCACGCCGATCACCTCGGCGGCGCGCCGGGCCAGGAGGTCCGAGCCGTAGCCCTCGCCGCAGGCGAGGTCGACCACGCGCAGGCCGGCACAGCGAGCCGCGATCCACTCGTAGACGGCGACGTGGCGCCGGTACCAGTAGTTCTCCTCGGGAACGTCGGGAAGGGTGCGCTCGCCGGTCAGCTCTAGGGGCGGAACTCCCTCCGGCTGGTCGGCCTGCAGATAGGTCTGATCGGCTTCGCTCACCGCGGGGAAGTTAGGGGCTATCGGTTTTCGTAGAGTCCGAGACGGCCGCGAGCGATGACTTTCGGCCGGGAGTCCGGTCATAGACGGGGAACACCAAGGACGGAATCACCAGTTGACGGAGAACAACGCGAAAACCCCTGCCATTGAGGCCCGTGGCCTGACCCGCACCTTCAAGGGTGGCGTCGAGGCGGTGCGCGGAGTCGACCTCCGAGTGCCCGAGGGCGAGATCTTCGGCTTCCTGGGTCCGAACGGCGCCGGCAAGTCGACCACGGTGCGGATGCTCTGCACGCTGTTGCCACCAACCGACGGCAGCGCCTCGGTCGCCGGCCACGACGTGGTGCGCGACGGCGATGAGGTACGGCGGAGCATCGGCGTCGCGCTGCAGGAGATCGGTCTGGATCCGGTCCAGACGGGCCGGGAGCTGCTCGAGCTCCAGTGCGGGCTGTATCGGATCACGGGGGCAGCCGGTCGCCAGCGGGCGCAGGAGCTGCTCGAGCTGGTCGGGCTGACCGACGCCGCCGATCGGCGGACCAAGACCTACTCGGGAGGGATGAAGCGCCGGCTGGATCTGGCCAGTGCCCTGGTCCATCAGCCGAAGGTGCTCTTCCTCGACGAGCCGACGACGGGCCTGGACCCGGCCTCCCGCCTCACGGTCTGGGACGAGGTGAGGAGCATCAACTCGAACGGCACGACGATCTTCCTCACCACCCAGTACCTGGAGGAGGCCGATGAGCTCTGCCAGCGCCTGGCGATCATCGACGCCGGCGGGATCGTCGCCGAGGGCACTCCGGAGAGCCTCAAGGCGGAGATCGGCAAGGACGTCGTCTCGGTGGAGCTGCACGGCGCGGATGCCGAGCGGACGCAGCAGGTGATCGGCGACCTGCCGGGACTCGACCGGGTGATCGCGGAGCGGGATGCGCTGGCGCTCTTCGTCGAGAACGGCGCGGCCTCGATCGCAGAGATCGTGCGCCGGCTCGATGCGGCCGGCGTCGAGGTCGGCGCCATCTCCGTCTCGCGGCCCTCGCTGGATGACGTGTTCCTCGAGGCGACCGGCCGCCGCCTGGAGGGCGCCGGCACCGACCATCCCGATGAGGCCGCCGAGCAGGATGAGGCGGCGGCGCGGGCGGTGATGTCGTGAGCGAAGTCCTGCTGCTCGGGCGACGCGCAGTGCGGGAGGTCATCCGCTACCCGGAGGCGACGATCCCGACGCTGTTCATCCCGCTCTTCTTTCTGGCGGTCAACATCGGCCAGGTCTCCAAGACCTTCCCGAGCACGACCCCGTTCCTACACGGGCAGGGATATGTCGCCTTCCAGATGCCCGTCTCGCTGATGTTCGCCGTGGCGACCGCCACGACCGGGCTCGCGCTCGTCACCGAGATCGACAGCGGCTATTTCGACAAGCTGCTCGTCGCTCCGATCCGGCGCACCTCGCTGATCGTCGGCAGGCTCGGCGCCGACCTCGTCCGCGGCATCGCGGCGTCCACCGTCGTGCTGCTGGCGGGTCTCGCCTTCGGCGCGCACGTCGAGTCCGGGGTCCTGGGCGCGGTGGTGTGCCTTCTCCTCGCCTCGCTCTTCGGGGTCGCGTACGCCGGCTTCGGGATCCTGGTTGCGCTGACCACGCGCAACGTGCAGGCGACCAACACCAGCTTCCTGCTCTTCTTCCCGCTGCTCTTCCTGACCCCGAACTTCGTCCCGTTCGACCGGCTCTCGCCGGTGATGGAGACACTGGC
This sequence comes from uncultured Solirubrobacterales bacterium, assembly GCA_963774305.1. Taxonomy (GTDB): domain Bacteria; phylum Actinomycetota; class Thermoleophilia; order Solirubrobacterales; family 70-9; genus DASUPK01. The sequence goes on from CAVZEM010000011.1 coordinate 373,346, forward strand.
GCGGATCAACCCGGTGAGCTACGTGATCGTCGGGATCCGGTCGCTGATCATCGACGGCTGGGTGGTGGACAAGATCCTGGTCTGCCTCGGGGTGATTCTGGTGATGGGCGTCGTCCTGATCGGCCTCTCCCTGCGCGCCATTGCCACCTACGACAGGTAGGCCGGTCTACGATCCGGCGTCATGCCCGCGCCCTCGAGCCCGGATCGCATCAAGGAGGTCAACGAGCGCTACCACGACGTGGCGGCGGCCTCGTACGACTCGAAGTGGGGAATCGACTTCGGCGAGACCGGCCGGGAGCAGGTCACCGGCAAGCTGCGCAAGGCGCTGGGGCACTGGCCGGAGGTGCCCTTCGGCGACGCGCTCGAGATCGGCGCGGGGACCGGGTACTTCTCGCTCAACCTGCTGCAGGCCGGGGCGATCGAGCGCGCCACCACGACGGACATCTCGCCCGGGATGCTGGCGACGCTGGAGGACAATGCGGGGCGGCTGGGGTTGAAGGTGAAGACGATGGCGACGGAGGCCGAGACGCTTCCGTTCCCCGATGAGAGCTTCGACCTCGTCTTCGGGCACGCCGTCCTGCATCACATCCCCGACCTCGGTCAGGCGTTCTCCGAGTTCGCGAGGGTGCTGCGCCCCGGCGGGACGGTGGCGTTCTGCGGGGAGCCCTCCCGATACGGCGACCTGCTCGCCGCGATCCCGAAGCGGACCGCGCTGCTCACCGCGCCGCTCTGGCGGCGAATGGTCGGGGCCTCGGCCCGCGACTACGAGGCTGAGGCGGACCAAAATGGACATGACCTCGAGCCCGAGGTGGACGTGCATGCCTTCTCGCCCGGCGACCTGCGCCGCTTCTGCGACGAGGCGGGGTTCGGCCAGGTCAGGGTGAAGGGCGAGGAGCTGCTCGCCTCGATCCACGGTTGGACGGTGAGGACGCTCGAGGCAAGCGCCGAGCCCGACGAGGTGCCGTGGGGCTGGCGACGGTTCGCGTTCCACAGCTACCTGGCGCTGCAGCGCGTCGACAACCAGGTGCTGGAGCCACGGCTCCCGCCGCAGCTCTTCTACAACCTGCTCGTCTCCGCTCGCCGGCCCTAGTCGCGTCCGCCGGGCTCTTCCCCGACGTTGCGATCCGCCCACGGGATCGCCTCGAGCCGCTCGTCCGGAATCCGGTCGCCGCTCACGACCGAGACGCCGTAGCTCCCCTCCTCCAGCCTGGCCTCGGCCCTCTCGATCGCTTCGAGCGTCTGCCGGAGATCCTCGCGCAGGGCGCTGTCCGTGCTCGCCTGCTCGAGCTCATTGGCCTGGTCGCCCGAGTCCTCGGGCTCATCGGCGGCACGACTCACGTGCTCCTTGAGCTCCGCCTCGATCCGAGCCTTCTCCTCTGCAAGTCGCGCGCGGGCGTGTTCGGCGTCCATAGGGTGATCCTATGGGAATACTCGCGAGCTCAGGCGGCGCGCCCGGGTGGCGCCCAGGAGAGTTCGAAGCGTCGCCGCGATCGCCCGCCGGTCATCCCTGATCCGCAGCCGGGTGAAGCGGACCACCTCGTACCCCTTCAGCCTGAGCTGCACGTCGCGGGCACGATCGGATTCGAATACCGAGCGCGACCCGTGAGTCGAGTAGGCGTCAACCTCGACGACCAGCTTGTGATCCGGCCAGAGGAAATCCACCACGTACGGCCCGACGCGCACATTCACCTCGGGCCTGGGAAGGCGGTGGCGACGGCAGATGCCGACGAACTCCGCTTCGGTGTCGCTACGGGTGTGGTCAGGGTCGAAGCGGCCATCGACCGGGAGCTTCAGATACTCAGCCTCTCGCAGTGCTCTGGCGAACTGCGGCTGGGGAAGGAGGCGGCGGAGGTCGGCCAGCGTTCGAGATGGGGTCGTGACCGGGATTCCGGCTCGACGCGTTACATCGCTGGGGATCAGAGTGCGAGATCGATGGACCCTGATGTCGCTTCGGTTCCTTGAGTTGCCCGAGACGGTGACGTGCACGAACCCCCGCTGGGGAAGGAGATGCCAGAGGGCGGCAGCACTGGTGTGGCTGAGGACGGCGCCCGGTCCGCAGGCGAGCACCGCCGCCATCCATCGCCCCTTTTCGCCGAGTCCCAGATGGCCGACGGCGTAAACCCCACGATGAATGCGGTGCAGACGGCCGGCGTGCATCCGGGTGGCGCGGCCCTGGCGGTGAATGCCCAGCCGCTCGAGCTGGGCGAGGGAGATGACACCGTGCTGGTTCGCCGCCAGGCGAGCGATCCCGGCGTCCGGGGTGGTGTTGGCGAGTTCTGCATGCACGGGTATGCATAAGTCGCCAACCCCCCGAATCTCTCCCCTTCATCGCCGGTTTTCGGCCCTTCGCAGGCCCCCGGGCCGCCCCCTTCATCGCCGGTTTTCGTCCCGGCGCCCCGCCGTCCCTAGCCGAAGGTGAACGCGTAGCCCGAGATCCCGGGGTCGAAGATCAGGGAGAGGCGGTGCTGGGAGACCGTCGGCAGGTCGACGAGGCGGTAGAGACGCTGCGCCTGGATGGTCGCCCGGCCACCTCGCACGTCGGCCCCGGCGAGCTTCGCCAGGATCGGCTTTCCGTCGAGCAGGACCTGGACGTGGCGGGCCTCCTCCGGCGAGCCCAGGACGAGGAAGACACGGCGCGCGTTGAACTCCATGTCGATCTCGGCTCCCGCGCCCGCGGTCGCGTCCTCGTCCGTGATCCCCCAGTGCCCCGCGTACGCGAACTGGTTGACGGAGAGCGGGCCCGCGGCGGCGCCGAAGTCCTGATCGCCTGGATGCACGGGCGTCACCCAGCCCTGGGCCCGCCCCGCACCCAGGTAGGTCTCGGGAGTGATGTCCCCGGCTGATGGGGCCTGCGCCGTCGCCCGGGCGCCTCGCCCGAGGCTGCCGTGTCCCGCCTCCTGAAGCAGGGTGCGGATGGCGCGCTCGGTCTCGGCGTAGTCGCCCTCACCGAAGTGTGCGTCGCGGACGTTGCCCTGTGCGTCCACCAGGTAGTCCGCCGGCCAGTACTGATTGCCCCACGCGTCCCAGGTCGCGAGGTCGTTGTCCTGGACGACCGGATAGGTGAGGTGGTTCTGGCGGATCGCCGCCTGCACGTTGCCGGCGTCCTTCTCGAAGGGGAACTCGGGCGAGTGCACGCCGACCACGGTGAATCCCTGGTTCCCATAACGCTGCTGCCAGGCCTCGAGATAGGGCAGCGTCCGGATGCAGTTGATGCAGGTGTAGGTCCAGAAGTCGACCAGCACGACCTTGCCGCGCAGGTCGCTCATCGAGAGCGACTCGCCGCCGGGGGTGTTGAACCAGTCCTGGGTGCCGGTGAAGTCAGGTGCCTGCCCGTAGGTCTGCAGGCTGACCGGCTGGTTCAGCTCGGACGCCGGCACGACCGGCGCCCCGTGCTGGCTGACGGAGGCGAGGTCGCTGGAGATGGCCCTGCTCTTCTCGATGCTCTCCGTCGGGTTCACCAGGAATCTCGGCAGGGCGCTGGCGATCTCGGTCTGAAAGCGGACATCCCAATTGGCGGTCATCGCTATCGCGACGAGCACCATCACAGCGCCCATCGCCACCTGCACGCGCCCGCGCACCGGGTTGAGGCGCTGCGTCAGCCTCCTGCCCCCAAGCAGGAGCAGGTAGAGCACGATCGCCGAGCCGACGGCGTACGAGAGAGCAACCGCCAGCCGCCCGGCGGTGAAGTCCTGGGCCGCCGAGACAACGATCACCCCGGCCAGGATCGGCCCCGCGCACGGCGCGTAGACGAGCCCGAGGCTGGCGCCGACGATCAGCCCGGAACCGAAGCCATCGCCGCGGAAGCGGGCCGGGCCGGGCGCCAGCCGGCTCGCGAACGCCTCGACCCGGTCGCCGATCGGCGGTATCAGCAGCGAGATTCCGAATGCGAAGAGGACCGCGATCGCCAGATCCCGCGCGAAGCCGTTCGGCAGCCCGAGCGCGTTGATCACGTAGACGAGCGCGACCGTCGCGAAGGTGAACGACAGTGCCAGCCCGGTCACCACGCCCAGTGGGCGTCGTCGGTCGCCCGTGACCCCGGCGGCGAGGATGGCGGGAAGGATCGGCAACACGCACGGCGACAGGGCGGTGCCCGCCCCGGCGACGAGCGCGAACAGCATCAGCAATGCCATCGGCATCCAGACTGGGACATCCGCCCAGCGTTACGCCGGGTGATTACGCCTGGATTAACTCGATGATCGCTCCACGCGGCGGACGCGGTGCACCGGCACCTCGCCCTCGATCCCCTTGAAGCGCCGCCTGCCCGCGAACGAGAAATCGAAGGGCCATCCGTTCGATTGCGAGATCGAGTCCTTGACGGACTGATCGACGACGACGCTGTCCGGCCGAGCGAAGCTCGTGATCCTGGCGGCGAGGTTCACAGGCCGGCCGAACCAGTCCCCACCGCGCCCGAGCGCCTGTCCGCGGGCGACGCCCGCCTTCAGCGGGGGGATCTCATCGGACCCGGCCGCGTCCACCAGCGCCACGACCACCTCAAGAAGCGGTTCGGATTCCCGCGAGGAGAACATCGCGGCGTCACCGATCATCTTCACCAGGCGGACGGGGGGCCGCGCCGCATCGGAGGCCAGCTCAAAGAGACGGCCCGTGAGGGACCCGATCTGCTCGATCTCGAGGGATTCGCCAAGGCTGGTGAAGCCGACGAGATCCGCGAAGGCGATCGTGACCTCGTCTGTTCCCGACAGCCGTCCCTCCGCGAGCTCGGCGTCGGAGACCACCGCCTGCCTGATCGCCTCGCTGAGGTGGATCCGGTAGGCGTGCAGAAGGGTGTCGCCGAGGAGCGGCGACATCGTCTTGGCCGCAGCCGCATACCGAAGGGCCAGCTCCCGCTCGTCGACCCCGGGCTCCGTGAAGACCTCGCCGACCATGTCGCGATTGGCATCCGCGAGGCTGGCCATCGAGATGCCGATGATCCTCGAGGTCTCCAGCACGCCCTCAGCCGGTAGGCCGGCGTCCAGAAACTTCTTTGCCCGCCTGGCGGCCTCCAGGTCGGCATCCGTGTACACGGGCTGATCGTCCTGCGGAAGCGGGGCCCCGAGCGCCCGCAGGAGGCGAAGGAGGAACTCGTGCTCGATTCCGGCCTCCTCGGCGATCTGGCGAGCCGTGTAATGCTCGGTGCCCGAGTCGAACACTCGCTCGACCGGCAGCAGCACGAGCCGGTTCTCCTCGACCGCCTGCCTCAGCTCCTCGAGCGACACGCCGGAATCCGCCAGTTCCTGCAGCAGCGCCAGGCGAGCCTCGCGCGCGTCCCCCTCGAGGCCCTCGAGCAGCCCCTCCGCCTCGAAGTCGATGCCGGGCACCGCACCATCCTAGAATCGGCGGCGATGGCGGGTCTCGAGCTTCCTATCTTCGAGCTGCCGCTGGTGCTGCTTCCCGGCGAGCAGGTTCCGCTCCATATCTTCGAGGAGCGGTACAAGCGGATGGTCGGGAGCTCGCTGGAGCAGGGAGAGCCTTTCGGAGTGGTCCTGCGTGACGACGATGGCGCCCGCTCGATCGGCTGCACCGCCCGGATCGACGACGTCACCGAGCGCTTCGACGACGGCCGGATGAACATCGTGGTCCGGGGCGAGGCGCCCTTCAAGGTGCTGGACCGCTTCGAGTCGCCCGAGTACCCGACGGGAGAGGTAGAGCTGATCCCGGACGAGGACGTGCCGCCGATCGACGAGGACGCAGCGAGCTCGGCGCGCGAGGCGTTCGCCGACCTCGCCGAACGGGCCACCGGCCAACGGCCTGAGCCCGAGGAGCTCGAGAGCGCCGGCGCCTACGCGATCGCGGCTCGCATCGAGCTGCCACCCGAGACCAAGCAGCAGCTGCTCGAGATGCGGGACGAGGACGACCGCATGGCGCTCCTGGCCAACGCCCTCGGGGCGGTCGGCAAGGCCCTGGAGCGCGCCGAGGAGGCCGCTGAGCGCGCCAGCGGCAACGGCAAGGTCCATCTGCCGGGACTTCCGGAGTAGCTAGGCAAACGCCACGGCGCCGCCGCGCCGAGGATCGCCGCCGCCGCTGAGCCCGCCCGTCGCCGGGTCTCGCGCGACCGCCTGCACCCCGCCGAAGAAGAGGTTCTGGCGCTTCCAGCGGACGACGGGGACGCCCCGCCGCTCGAGATCCGCGAGCCCATCTTCATCCACGCCCGGTTCCGCCTGAACGGTGGCGGCCTCGAAGTGCAGTCGCCCCGCCCGAACCGCCTCGCCGGCGTCCATTCCCTGCTCCAGGACCCTGACGACGGTCTGCAGAATGGCGGAGCGGATCCGGTTGGAGCCCGCACTTCCCAGGCCGAGGACGACCTCGCCGTCGCGCAGCGCGACCGTCGGGGACATCATCGAGCTCACCCGGCGCCCCGGCGGGATCCGGTGGAATCCCTGGGGATTCAGATCCTCCTCGCCGAGCATGTTGTTGACGTGGACGCCGGTCCCGGGCACGAGAACTCCCGATCCCGTGCCATTCGAGCAGGTGACCGATGCGCACCGCCCGTCGCCATCGATCACGGCGATGTGGGTCGTCGAGCCGAGCCTCTCTGTTCGGTCCCCGGGTCCACCCGCCCCCCCATGGCCGCCGATCCAGTCGCCGCGGCGTATTCGCCCCGCCACCTCGTCGAGGTCTGTGGCGAGGAACCTCTGGACATAGCCGGGGTCGTGGAGCCCCTCGTGGAAGTCGTCCGAGCGCCTCGCGTTCGCAGCCTCGATGGCCGCCACGATCTCCCCGACGCCGCTCGTCTCGCCCAAACGCTGGAGGAGGCCAAGGGAGTAGCCGATCAGGATCCCGCCGGACGAGGGCGGCGGGTTGGTCAGCACCCGGACGCCGCGGAAATCGGCCGACACCGGCTCGCGGTCGATCGGCTCATACGCGGCCATGTCGTCCATTCCCAGCGTCCCGCCGCGCTCCCGGACCCAATCGCAGACCCGCCGTGCGATGTCCCCCCGGTAGAAGGGCTCGGCGCCGTCGGCCGCATAGCGCTCGAGCGCCTCCGACATCTCGGGATAGCGGAAGACGTCTCCCTCGACCAGCTGCCTGCCCTCGGGGGTGTAAAGAGCGGCCGACTCCGGCGTTGAGGTGAGGATCGGGTGCAGGATCTCGTGGAAGTACTCCGCCCCCTTGGTCAGGCGCACTCCCTCGCGACCCAGGGCGATCCCGGGCTCTGCCAGGCGGGCGAGCGGCATCGAGCCGAAGCGACGGTGGACCTGCTCGATCCCGGCGGGGTTGCCCGGCACTCCGCAGGAGGCGGCGCCGCAGTTGAAGATCTGCGGCGTCTCGTCGAAGTAGACCGGGATCGGGAGCAGCTCCGCACCACGCTCGGTCCCGTCGGCCCCGCCGGCGGCGACGAAGAAGTCCGTCAGGGTCGTCTCCTCCTCCCCGTGGACCATCATGAATCCGCCGGCGCCGAACCCGGTGAGGTAGCTCTCGCAGACGAACGAGGTGAGGATCGCGCAAACTGCGGCGTCCACGGCGTTGCCGCCCTCGCGCAGAGCCTGCGCGCCCGCCTCGGCGCTCAGCGGATGGCCCGCGGCCACGACTCCCCTCGTCTCGCTCATCCCGCCAGGGTATGCGGCGAGGTCCCGGAACGAGACCGGCCCGCTTGCGCCGGCCGGTCCGAGATTCCCTCGGTTCGCGCCGCTAGGCGGTGGGACAGCCGAAGCTCGTCGGTACGGGCGGGCCTCCGGTGATCGTGAGGCTGTGCCCCTCGCCGTTCGCGCCTGTGACGGGGAGCGTCTGGCTCTGTCCCAGCCTGTTGACGGCGGTGAACGTGACGGTCGTGCTCGTGTAGAAGCAGACCGCGTACGCGAACTCGCGGTTCGCGGATCCACCCTGAACGAAGATGTTGTCCGTGAAGGACTCGGTTCCGCCGTCGTTCAAATCCGGTGAGTGTGTGGCGTTGGGGATCCCCTCCGCGATCGGGCAGGGATTGGAGTTGCACGGGAAGGCGATGCCGCTGCGATTGCCGCTCGAATCGAACGCGTGCAGGTCGACCTCTCCGGCGGGCCAGCTGATCGTCGCCCGGACGATCGGCCCGGGGATCGTCAGCCTGTGCTTGCACCTCTTCTTCTTGGCGCTGACGGCGTGCTTCTTCGCCTTCTTGCACTTCTTCTTGGCGACGACCGCCCGGGCGTCACGGGCCGCGCCTGCCCCGGTGACCGACACCGTCAAGGTCAGACCGAGCACCACCACCATTGCGACCACCAGCCAGCGGGCGTCGGCCGATCTCCGTGTTCTCATGAATCCCTCCTGCTGAGCGTTGGTCGGGGGACCCCTCCGATCCCCCACGGACCGGGCAGTCTATGGCTCAGTCGCCGGGCTTGAACTCGGGCACGTCGAGGATCCGGCCCTCGAGCTGGCGCGGTTCCGTCGGGCGCCGGTCGAGGCCGCCTCGGCCCCAGACGCCGTCGCCGTAGAGCTCATCGGCGCTGCCCGTCCGCCTCGGGGCGGGCTCGCGCTCGCGCCAGTCGCCGACGGGGTCGGCGTAGCGCTCCGGCCGCAGCGCCGCGTCCCGGTCCGGGGTGCGCGGCTCGCGCGACTCGGTGCGCCGGTCGCGTCGATGACGGTGGGAGAAGTCGTGGTCGAAGCGAGTGGCGATCACGGTGATCCAGACCTCCTCGCTCATGTCCTCGTCGACGCTCGCCCCGAAGATGATCTCGGCCTCCGGATGCGCGGCGGCCCTGACGATCTCGGCGGCCTCGCTCGCCTCGACCAGGGAGAGGTCGGGCCCGCCGGTGATCGAAAGGAGCAGCGAGTGGGCACCCTCAACGGAGGTCTCGAGCAGCGGCGAGGAGACCGCCTTCTCGGCGGCGATCGTCGCGCGGTGCTCGCCGTAGCCCATGCCGATGCCGAGGATGGCGTCGCCGGCCTCGATCATGGTCGTCCGAACGTCAGCGAAGTCGAGGTTGATCAGGCCCGGGAGCATGACCAGGTCGGAGATGCCCTGGACGGCCTGGCGCAGGACGTCGTCGGCGACCTTGAAGGCGTCGACGATCGAGGTGCGCCGCTCGAGGATCGTCAGCAGCCGCTCGTTCGGCACGACGATCATCGTGTCGACCTCCTTGCCGAGGGCGGCGATGCCCTCCTCGGCCTGGGCTGCGCGGCGCGCGCCCTCGAAGGAGAACGGCTTGGTGACCGCGGCCACCGTGAGGGCGCCGATGTCGCGGGCGAGCTTGGCGACCACGGGCGCGGCGCCGGTCCCGGTGCCGCCGCCGGAGCCGGACGCGAGGAAGACCATGTCCGATCCCTTGAGCAGCTCCTTGATCTTGTCCTGCTCCTCGTACGCCGCGCGGTATCCGACCCTGGGGTCGGATCCCGAGCCGAGTCCGCGGGTGAGCTCGGCGCCGATGTGGAGCGTCACGTCGGCGTGCGAGTTCTGCAGGGACTGAAGGTCGGTGTTGATCGCAAGGAACTCCACGCCGGGGAGCTCGGCCTCGACCATGCGGTTGACGGCGTTCACTCCGGCGCCGCCGACGCCGACGACCCGCAGGACGGCCTGGTGGGTCCGCGGAACGACCGGCTGGCGGGTCGGGGAAGAGGTGTCCGGCTCCTCGCGACCGAAGGCGGGGCGGATGTCGGTGCCGGGACCGCCCATGAGACGCTCCAGGCCCTCGTGGTGGACCTCGACTCGCTCCACGGTGATCTCGGGCTCGGGCTCCTCGATCTTGGTCTCGGCGACCGGGCCGGGGGGCGTCGGCTCGGGGACGGGCTCCGGCCCGGGAATGGGCTCGGGGACCGGGTCCGGCGTGGGCTCGGGCACGGGCTCCGGCGTCGGCTCCGGGACGGGTTCGGGACCGGGCGTCTCCTGGACGGGCTGCGGCTCCTCGACGGCGACCTCGACCGGGGCCGTGCCGGCGCCGTTGGCTGTCACCGTGACCTCGTCGGGCGCGACTGACTCCTCGGTCGAGCGGAACAGGTCGGCGAGGGGACCCTCACGCATGCTGGCGCGCTTCTTACGAGCCATGGGTGAGGACCTCCTTCGCGAGGTCGCGGTAGGCACCCGCGGCCTTCGAGCTTGGGTCGTACTTGAGGACTGAGGCGCCGCGGACGGGTGCCTCGGCGAACTTGATCGCCTTGCGGATCCGCGACTTGAAGACGAGCTCGCCGAAGTTCTCCTCGAGGATCTCCACCGCCTCCTTGGCGTGGACGGTCCGCGAGTCGAGCATGGTCGGCAGGATGCCCTCGATCTCGACGCCGGGGTTGAGGTTCTCCCGGATCATCGTGAGGGTGTTCTGCAGCTGGACGAGGCCGCGCATCGAGAGGTACTCGCACTGGACCGGGACGATCACCTTGTCTGCGGCGGTGAGCGCGTTCACGGTCAGCAGCCCGAGGCTCGGCGGCGTGTCGATGCAGACGAAGTCGTAGTCGTTGCGGACCTCGTCGAGGCCCTTCTGCAGCGCCCGCTCGCGGCCGATCTGGGTGCTCATCGCGATCTCCGCGCCGGCAAGGTCGATGGAGGCGACAGCGACGTCGATCTCGCGCTGGACGATGATCTCGCTGATCGGGATCCGGTGGACGAGGACGTCGAACATGCTCTTCTCGACCTTGTCCGGGTCGACCCCCTGGCTCATGGTCAGGTTGCCCTGCGGGTCCATGTCGACACAGAGGACGCGGTGGCCCGACTCCTTGAAGGCGACGGCGAGGTTGAGAGCGGTCGTGGTCTTCGCGACGCCGCCCTTCTGGTTGGCGAACGCGATCACCTTGGCCGGGCCCTTGTTCTTGGGCTTGTCCGGCTGCTTGGCCCTGGCGAGGGCCTTGGATTCCTTGGAAGATGATCCGGCGGCGGTGTTTGTGGCCGCCGACTTTGTGGTGTCCTTGCCCGCGTCCTTCTTCTCGGGCGTCGGCGCGACGAGGTCCTCGGGCCTCATGCGCCCGGCCTCATCCACGGTTTGAGAAGCCTGCTTTCGGCGGAAACTAGCCATCTAGGCGGGCTATTTCGCAGGCGAGGCCCGCTTTCCTTCTCGGGATGACCAATTGCACGGCAACGTACGCCCGTGGGCGGGCCTGGCCGAGCAGATCAAGGACGCAGGACGAAGCCTTTGGTGCTGCCAAAGGCGAGCCCGAGGACGATGAGATGCGACGGCCAGGCACGTCCACGGGTGTGCGGAGTCGTGGAATTGGTCATCAAGTTGGAAGAATCCGCCCGTATGCCCGATCTACTCGACAAGCGACTCGTGTTCGTAACCGGCAAGGGAGGCGTCGGGAAGTCGACGATCTCCATCGCCCTGGGCCTGGCTGCGGCCGCCCGGGGCAAGCGGACGATCGTCTGCGAGATCGGCGGCCAGGAGACCGCCTCGCGCATGTTCAGGCGCGCCGAGATCGGCTTTAACGAGGTCGAGGTCTCGGAGAACCTCTGGGCGATCTCGATCGATCCCGACCACTCCCTGCGCGAGTACCTGCTGCTCCAGCTCAAGGTCCGCGCCATGCGCGACATGCTCGTTCGCTCCCGAATCTTCAACTACCTGGCCGCCGCGACCCCGGGCCTCAAGGAGCTGGTCACGATCGGGAAGATCTGGGAGCTCGCCCAGCCCGCCCGCCGGGTGAAGAAGGCGCGGGACTACGACCTGGTCATCGTCGACGCCCCCGCGACCGGCCACGGGATCGGCTTCCTGCAGACGCCGCGAACTTTCGCGGGCATCGCCCGCGTCGGGCCGATCCACTCCCAGGCCGAGGAGCTCGACCGGTTCATCACGGATCATGACTCGACCGGCGTGGCGATCGTCTCGCTGCCCGAGGAGATGCCCGTCAACGAATCGGCCTCCCTCGAGGAGCAGCTCACCGACGAGATCGGCATGGCCGTCGACCGCGTCTACATGAACGCGCTCTACCCGGAGCGTTTCTCGAAGAGCGACGCCGGCGAGCTCAAGAGGGCTTTCGAGGAGGCCGACGGACCCGCCAGGGCCGCGGTGCGGGCGGCGCTCTCGGAGTTCCGGCGATCCCGATCCCAGCGCGAGCAGCTGCAGCGCCTGAAGAAGGCAGTCTCCTCCCCGGTGAAGACCCTGCCCTTCATCTTCAAGCCATCGCTCGACGTGCCCTCGCTCGAGCGGCTCTCGGGCGCCCTCGTCTGATGCCCTCGGTCAGCGACATCGTCGAGGGGCGCGGGATCTGCATCTGCGCCGGTTCGGGCGGCGTGGGCAAGACGACCACCTCGGCCGCGCTGGCCGCCGGACTCGCCGCACGCGGCCAGAAGGTCTGCGTGCTGACCATCGACCCCGCCAAGCGGCTGGCGGACTCCCTGGGGCTGAAGGAGCTCGAGAACACGCCCAGTCAGGTGGATCCGGAGCACTTCGAGCGCTGCGGGGTCGAGATGAAGGGCGAGCTCTGGGCGATGATGCTGGACGCCAAGGCGACCTTCGACGAGCTCGTTCGCAAGCACGCTCCGGATGCCGAGACGCGCGACCGGATCCTCGAGAACCGCATCTACCGCCAGCTCTCGAACGCTCTCGCCGGCTCACAGGAGTACATGGCGATGGAGAAGCTCTTCGAGATCCACCAGGAGGGCCGCTACGACTTCCTCGTCCTCGACACGCCGCCCTCCCGCAACGCCCTCGACTTCCTCGACGCGCCCAAGCGGCTCACCCAGTTCATCGAGGGCCGGGGGATGCAGATGTTCATGAAGCCGACGGGCTTCGCGACCAAGGTCGTCGGCCGCGGCAGCTCGATGGCGATGAGCGTGCTGAAGCGGGTCACCGGCCTCGACCTGCTCTCCGACCTGAGCGAGTTCTTCCAGGCCTTCAGCGGCATGGTGGACGGCTTCCGCGAGCGCGCCAAGCGTGTCTCCGAGCTGCTCGCCGACCCCGCCACCACCTTCGTCGTGGTCTGCGGCCCGCAGGGCGAGCCGATCGACGAAGCCGTGTACTTCCACCGCAAGCTGGTCGAGGCGAAGCTGCCCGTCGGGGGCGTGATCGTCAACAAGGTCCACTACGAGGCCGAGGAGGAGGCGGAGGGCGAGGCCGAGGCGGACCTCCACGGCCTGCTCGACGACGACCTCGCCGAGCGCGTCGCCCGGAACTTCGCCGACTACCAGGCGCTCGCCGAGCGGGATGCGCGAAACGTCGAGCACCTGAGTCGCGAGCTCAACCCGAAGGCCGTGATCCGCGTGCCCTACCTGGACGAGGACGTCCATGACCTGGGCGCCCTGCTCAAGATCGATCGCTACCTCTTCGCGAGCGAGGAGCAGCGCGAGGCGATGGCGGCGACCGGCGCCGCCTAGCTAACCGGCTTCGCCATCAGGCGCGGTCACCGGCGGCCGCCCAACCCAGCACTACACGGGTCGCGCTGTCGCGCGCCCTCGCATTGAGGGCTTCGCCCTTCGCTCCTGAAATCAGCGGCCTTGTGACCGCTTGCGCTCGTAACGAAGCTCGCCGACCGACCAGTCGGTGGCGTCCGGGACCGGGAAGAGGTAGCGGACGCGGTCCTTGGAGGGCTCGCGATTGACGTGATCCTTGCGGCGCGGCCGCGCGAAGGCGGGCCACTCCGGCTCGCCGTCGCCGGCGCTGAACCAATCCGCGCGACCCCCGTTGTCGTCGGGCCGGGTTGGAGCGCGATGGTCGCCGTCGGCGCTCATGATCTCTGGAAGTTCGACGTCATCGACGACGATCCTCGTCGTCGGTTGCCGATCCTCCCCGCCCCCGCGGACGGACAAATCGTCCATTTGGTTCGTCTCCGGCCCATCTACACGGGTTGCGCTGTCGCGCGCCCTCGCATCGCTTTCGGCTCTGTGAACGGAGATCTCCTCGTCGCCGATGTTTCCGTCGGCGATTGCCGACAGATCCAGCGCCTCGTCGGATGTGGGGTCGGGGAGGCGCCATTCGGCGGTCTCGCCCACCCCAGGCGTCTCGACGTGCGTGGCGGAAAGACCCTCGGAGAGCAGGACCTCGTCTGCGGCGGCCCTCAGGTCTCCTCCCAGCTCTCCGGTGGCAAGTCCCTTGAGGAGGCGCCGCAGGAGCTCCTCGAGCTCCGCGATCACGTCCAGCGGCGAGGCGCCCGCCACCGGCCGGTAGCGGCCCCCGCTCATCAGCTTTCTCTCGATCGCGAGGGCCCGCTCGACCGTCACCCGGCCCTGCTCGCGCTCGTGCGGCTCGCAGGCGAGCGCGGCGACGCGGGCCGACATCGTCGTCCTCGCGGCTCCACCGCCCTCCAGCAGCCCCCGCAGGGCGAGCAGATAGTCGCTCAGAGCCTCGATCAGCGAGCCGCGCTCCGCGCCCAGCTCGAATCGGGAGGCCGCCCAGTCCAGAGACGGCATCCGCGAGCCGCGCTCGTTCAGGGTTCGCCCAAAACTCTCCAGCTCGCCGACCTCGTTGCCCGTCAGCCTGTATCCGCCCTGTCGCGGGCGGCTTGCGCCGGTGCCGAAGCGCTCCCAGCCGCCCGTCCGCTTCGCCCAGCCGTGGGCTGCCAGCCCGACGGCGCCTGGCCTGAACAGCCTCATCGTGCGCAGGGCGCGTCGTAGGTCATCGGCGACCACCGCGGCCGGAGCGACCGCCGCCAGTCCACAGCTCAGGCAGGCCAGGAAGCCGGGCTTCCCGCGGCCGCCCGAGCGGGTCGCGTCCACAGCGTCGAGCGGCGCGTCCTCAACCAGGTCGGCGCGCACGATTCGTACCCCATCAAGCTCGATTTCGTCCTTCGGCATGTGGAAGCCGACCAGCGGGACGATCACCTCCCCGGCGGGCGTCGCTTCGTCGGAGTCGGATTGGATCGTCGCCAGCACCCCGTTGACGGCCCCCTGCAGCCGGTCGCCCGCGATGTCGAATTCGGTCTTCCCTTCCCATAGCCCGACCATGAAGCCGATCGCGGCCTCCTCGCCGGCGATCTCGCGCACCTCGACGAAAGCCTCGAGGCGCCGCAGCTCGGCCAGGTGCCGCTCGATGAACTGCCCCGTCAACGGGGCGTAGGAGTACATGGGGAGCGGCCCGTCGTCCGTGGGCTCCAGGTCGAAGGGCATCTCCGCCCCGGTCGCCAGCAACTCCTCGAATAGGTCTGCGGCCTCGACGGCGAGGCGCCTCAGCGCCTCCTCGAGTCTCTCGGTGGTGCTCTCAAGCGTCGTCACGCAAGTCGGATTCGCCCGCTGCTGCGGGCCTTCCTGCGCGTGACAGAGGAGTTGCAGGTCCTAACAGCGGCAATGAAGGAGGCGGCCTTGGTCGCTGGTCGCAGACGCGGCGGGCGAGTTCGTCGTTTGCAGCCTTTCAGGCGCTATGGCGCCCGGAAAGGCTGCAATCGAGGCATGTGGAGAGTTTGGGGGGCCATAGGCCCCCAAACCCTCCACAACTCCATCTGGTGAGCCGCTGGGCACGCCCAATAGCCGCAGCTGCCGGCCCTCCCCCCTTCACTGCCGCTGTTGACTTTGGGTGTCGGTCCTAGACCGACGTGCCGACGGGCTCGCGCTCGTCCTCAGGCAGCCAGCGGCGGCCGTAGCTGCGCATGTCCTCGATCAGCGGCACCAGGGCCTGGCCCTTGGCGGTGAGCTGATAGGTCACGCGCGGCGGCACCTCCGGGAAGGTGCGGCGCTCGACGATGCCCTGCTCCTCGAGAGCCCTCAGGCGCAGCGAGAGGGTCCTGGGGCTGATTCCCTCCAGGGAGCGCTCCAGCTCACAGAACCGAAGAGAGGAGTCCGCGAGGTCGCGGATGATGAGAAGAGTCCACTTGCCGGAGATGACCTCGGCCGTCCGGCAGACGGGACATTCGCGGTCGAGCACCAGCCCAGGATAGCGTCAAAGCTTTACTTTGTGAAGCGCCTGATCCGGACGACCTGCAGGTGGTAGGTCTTCCCGTCCGGACCGTAGATCACGTCGGCGCCCTTGCCCGGATCGAGCCCGAGGAGCTGGCAGTCGTCCGCCGAGGGGAAGCAGGTTCCCTGCCCGCCCACGCTCGTCACATCGCGCGAGACCAGGAAGATCGCCTGGGTGCCGCCCGAGGTCGTCCCGAGGTAGACGAGCACCGGCTTGTCCTGCGACGGCAGGAAGGTGAACTGGGGAATCCTGTTGGCGGGGCTCAGCGTTCCACCGGCCTCGCCGACCAGCACGTCGGTCTCGTAGATGTAGGTCTGCGTCTTCACCTTGTTGCCGCCGGATCCGCCGCCTCCCTGCTTGCCTCCGGAGCCGCCGTTGGACCCCGTGCTGGTCCCCGGGATGCCGGTGCTGCCGCCGCCGCCGCTCACCGTGGCGGAGCTGTCGAGGCTGTTCGCCGCGGCGGTCGGCGCCGCAAACTGCTGGGCGAACGGGTTCTTGCTCGAGAGGTCATTGAGCCGCTGCTTGAAGTTGCGGACTCCAGGGTCGTATGCGAGCACGGCGGACTGGGCTTCGGGCGCCGAGGTGGCGGAGCTCTGGGCTCCCGGCCCAATCGACACGGAGTCGTTCCCCGATCCTGAGCCCGAGAGGATCACCGGCACCGCGACGATCGCGACGACGAGCATGATCACGACCAGCAGGAGGTTGCGGCTGCGCAGGTCGTAGACGACGTCGCCGAAGAACTTCCGAATCTTCCAGGCATTCATTGGGCCACCGCCGCGCTCGCGGGCTGGGCGTCGGGCTGCGTCGGGCTGGTCGGCGCCGGGCCGCTGGGCGACGCGCCTGCCGTCAGGCCCTCCGTGGCGGGAGCCACGTAGCTGGTCACCGCGAAGTCCGCGTCGAGGGTCGGGTTGGCTCCAGGCTGATTGATGTTGAAGGCGAACCCATCGACGGTCAGGAGGCGCCCGTCTGCGGAGACCTGGCCGGTCCCGTGCGATGTGACCAGGCCGTCGATCCCGCCGATGAAGTTGGCCATGTCGAAGAAGCCTCCGCGGAGGGTCAGGCCGTAGGGCAGCGTGGGCAGACCGCCCGGGCCGACGACGGCGCCGATCGGGAGGCTGGCGGCGTTGCTCTCGGTGGCCGGGACCAGGGTCGCAGTGCTCGAGGCGGCCGTGCTCGGGGCGGTCGACGAGCCGGTCGTGCCGGTGGCTGGGGCCGGCGTGGCCGTCGAGCCCGTGGCGGAAGGCGCCGGGGTCGTTGATCCGGTGGACCCGCTCGAACTCGTCGAGCCCGTGGTGGATGGAGCGGTGGTGGCCGGAGCCGTCGAGCCGCTGCTGGTTCCCGTCCCGTTCGCCTCCGCGTTCAGCTTGATCGCGCGGAAATCGGCGTTGGAATGACTGGCGATGGAGCTGAGCTCGACGAGCATCGAGGCCGTGTCCGCCTGTTCGGGAACCGCCTTGCCCAGCACGACCAGCCGCCCGTAGTACCGGGGGAACTCAGCCCTGGCCTGCTCAGCGAAGGTGGCCACCTGCTGCTCCTGGGAGATCGAGGAGTGCAGGCTGTCGATCTGGTCGTTCAGCTTCGAGGCCTGATCGCGCTTCGGCGCGAGGATCAGCAGATAGAACCCCACAGCGAGGGCGGCGACGAGGAAGCCGACGAGGATTGTGCGATCGCTCGCCTTCATCTCAGCCACCTCCCGTCGAAGCCGAGGTTGACTGCGCGGCGAGTTCGGGTGAAGTTCCGGGAGCCACGGCCGAGGGGACCGCCGGCGAAGCGGACGCTGTGCTCGGCGTCGGCACGGCGTCGAAGGCCACGACGATCTCGAACTTGGTGATGAAGTCCCTCGTCCGGCAATCCTGATTCGCGGTCGCTCCCGCGCCCGAGGTGACCGCCGCTCCGCTGGCGGGATCGTCGGTAGGACGCTCCGAGGACTGCACGCCCACCCGGGTGACGCCGTCGATGTCCTGAACGTCGCTGACGAGACCGGCCACCGCGTCCTGGCTGGGGGCGCAGCCGACCAGCTCGAGCGCCGGCCCCGGGACGCCATCGCGGAGCGAGATCTGAGGAGCGTTCTCGAGCGTGACCGACGGGTTGACCGTTCCGGAGAGCTGGACCAGCCAGACGTCGGAGGGAATCACGCGAGCGAGCTCGTTCAGCACCCGCTGCCAGTCGAAACGGCTCGTCGCCAGGCTGCTCACGGTGGCCTGACGCTCCTCCTGGATCGTCCGGAAGGTGGTGAACGCCTGCAGGCTCTGAGCCTTGGCGGCCGCCTCCTGCTGCTGCTGCTCGAGCTGGGCGACCTCGTGCTTGCGATCCGAGACCTGCTTGCTGGTGAAGGTCATCGCGACCACACCGAGCAGGGCCAGGGCCAGCGCGCCGATCAGGATGTACGGGAGCGCTCCGGTCCGCATGGAGTCGCGGTCGCCTCGGCGCTCGTCGGTTGGGATCAGGTTGACGGGGCGCATTAGGTCAGTCCTCCCGGGCGAGCCCGTAGGAGACGGTCAGGCGGGCCGCGTCCTCCTCGTCGAGGTGCGAGAGAGCGGCCGGTGTCTCCACCGACAGCCCGAGTCCGAGCCCGGACTGGATCCGCTCGGGGAGGCCGGGAATCGTGCTGCCCTCCCCACAGATCACGACTCTGTCAACCGGCGCGACGCCCTCCTGGGCACCGTAGAAGTCGAGCGTCAAACGGACCTCGTCGACCAGCTTGGTGGTGCCCTCTTCGAGAACCTCGCGGGCGGCGGTGACGTCGGATTCCTCCTCGGCGAAGAACTCGAGGGACTCCTCGAGACCCACCTCCATCAGCGACTCGCGCGCGTCCTCGGTCGAGATCTCCTCACGCTGCGCCAGACGCTCCGCGATGCTCTCCACGCCGAACGGCGCGACGCGGGTGAAGATGCATTCGCCGGCTCGGGCGACGGCGAGGTTCGTGACGTCTCCCAGGTGGCAGTAAAGGGTGGTGACCGGCGGCATTCCCTCATCCGCGGCGGCCGCCGGCTGTCCGCCGTCGAGCGCCCGGATCATGCCGAAGGCGGCGAGGTCGATCCCGGCAGGCTGCAGGCCTGCGTCGCGAAGCGTCTGCAGGACGGTCGTGACCATGTCCCGCCGCGCGGCGACCGCCAGCACGTCCATCTGCTTCTGGCCCTCGTCGCCCTCACGCCGTGCGATCACCCGGTGGTCGAGCACCGCCTGATCCAGCGGCATCGGGAGCTGCTCCTGCGCGCGGAAGCGAACGGCCGAGTCCACCTCGTCCGGATCCTCGATCAGGGGAAGTTCGATGGTCCGGACGACGACGCGCTGATTGGCGATCCCGACGCGGACCCTCCTGCCGAGCTTGTACTCGGCGAACATCGTTTCGAGGGCCTGCGCAAGCGCCGCGGTGTCCCTGATCTCGCCCTCGGTGACGATGCCGGGATCGAGCGGCGCGATCGCGGTCTTGCCCACGGCACGACCGTCGCCGTTGATCTCGGTGGCGGCGATGCTGCCGGTCTCGATGTCGAGGCCGACGAGGGATGTGGTCTTTTTCTTCATGGTGAGCATCGGAATGACGCTGCTGCGTCATCTCTTCCATCGGCTTGAGCGAGGCGCTGCGCCATACCCAGGATTGATGAAACCGGCGCCTGGCCAGGCAGCCGCTCAGGTGAAGGTCGCCAGATACCAGTCGATGATCTGCTGGCCGGCGAGCAGGGCGACCACGCCGCCCAGCGCCAGGAAGGGCCCGAAGGGCACCTGGAGCTTGCGCGCCGCGGAGCCCCGGGCGGCCATGATGCCGATCCCGACCGCCGCACCGGTCAGCACTGCGATGAGCAGCGCGGGCGCCATGGAGGTGCCCAGGTAGATGCCCATCACCGCCGCCAGCTTCACGTCGCCCATCCCCATGCCGCGCGGATAGGCCAGCCCGATGGCCAGCAGCAATCCACCGGCCCCGAGGGCGGCGATGGCGCGCTCGGGCAGGCCGGATGGATCGGTCAGAGCCGCGAGGGCGATGCCCGCCACGGCGCCGACGAGCAGAATCGAGTTCGGGATGATGCGCCGCTCGAGGTCCGTGAGGGTGATCGCGGCGAGCATCGCCACGAACACCAGGCCCATCGCGAGCTTCGCCGGATCGTCGTGCAGGACGACGGCCGTCGCCGCGAACGCCGCCCCGACGGCCAGCTCGACGAGCGGGTAGCGCAGGGGGATCCGCGAGCCACAGCTCCGGCAGCGGCCCCGCAGGACCAGCCACGAGAGCACCGGGATGTTGTCGTATGCGGCGATCTGGACCCCGCAGGAGTCGCAGACCGAGCGGGGCCCGACGATCGAGCCGCCGCGCGGCAGCCGGTGGGCGACAACGCCGACGAAGCTGCCGGTCACCATGCCGCCGACGAAGGCCACTGAGGCGATCGGGAACATGGGTCTCTAGTCGGGCGAATCGCCGCTGCGCTTTAGCGCGGCGACCCGATCACCCGAGCGTCTCCCGCTGCACGTGCCAGGCCGACTGCACCGGATCGAAGAAGTGCGGCGGCTCCTGGTAGCGGAGACGGTCGTCGTAGTTGTAGTCCTTGATGTACCCGGTTCCGCCCGTCGTCCCGACAGCGCCGCGGAACTTCTGTGCGATCGCCCCGTTGACCTGCAGGGTGCCGAGGCTGGAGCCGCAGTCGTAGTGATCGACGATGAAGGAGTGACCGATGGCGAGCAACGCCGCGTCGATCTGGATGTTCGAGCTCGATCCGGTGCCGTTGACCCCGTTGTTGCACTGGCCCTTCCCTGTCTCGGAGGTCATCGTTCCGCTCGAGCAACCGGTGTTGTTCGAGGGACAGACGGGGTGCTTGACCCGGATGAAGTTGTTGGCGACCAGCCCGAGGAGATCCGCTGAGCTGCTCGACCGCACGATGTCGTCGTCGATGATCACGTCGTTCTCGGCGGCGATCGTGAGCTGCCCGGAATAGCTCCCGCTGCTGTGGACGATGGCATTGCCGCATCCCGAGGCGCTGGGATAGGTGGTCGTGAACGGTGAGTACGCCGAGGAGCATCCGGCTCCGTTCTGGACGTAGACCACACCGTCGCTGGGGACCGCGACGGGCCCGATCACCTGACCCGTGTTGGTGGTCACGGTCATGTTGCCGCTGCTCAGGGTGATCCTGGTCTGACCCGTGTAGGTGTAACCGGGGCCGGCGATGTTCCGGAGCTCGCCGTTCGTCGTCGGCGGAGTGAGCACCGGAGCGTTGGTGGCGAACGGCCCGACGAAGTTCGGGGTGCCGCTGCAGTTGTTGCCGGGGTCCCAGCCTCTGGGTGGCGCGCTCACCTCGGTGATGTCCGCCGAGTTGCGGCCGAAGCTGGGTGAGCCGCAGAGGGCCAGGTCGTCATTCGTGTGCAGGGGGCCGTCGATGTGATCGCCGCCGACGAAGACGATCTGATCGCAGAACTGGTTGCTGGTCCCCGGAATCGGTGAGTTCTCGCGGCCGTCGCGGCGGAACTTGGTGCACTGGCTGTACGCCCCGGTGAGTGCCGCCGACGGGTTGGCGAACCCATAGGTCACCGGATCCGAGGTTTCGAGCTGCGTGAAGTAGACGTAGTCGAGGAAGGTCGCCTGCTTGTAGGTCGCGACAATCGATTGCTTGTCCGTCGAGGCCGCTCCCGGGGTCCCCGAGTAGCCCGTCGCCCGGATCCGGAAGGTCCCGATGTTGGGCCCGGTGGACTCCAGCATCGAGGTGGTCGGGTTGCTGGAGTTGCAGCTCGACTGGCCGGTTGCCGGAATCAGCTCGATCGCGTACTGGGGTCCGCTCGGGTCGCTGGCATCGACCGGCCGGTAGCGAGAGATCGACCCCTGCTGGTTCACCGCGTTGGGATTCGGAACGCTGGTGCACTTGGTCCAGTAGCCGCTGTCGTTGTTCAGGTGGTAGGTGTAGTCGGCGATCCCAGCCTGGGCCGCCTGGTAGGCGCGCTTTTGGGCGATGTCCCGCCGGAGCAGCTGCTGGTCGTCGTTGGTGGCCGCGATCGCCACCCCGACCAGGGCGCTGACCAGAGCGATCGAACCGACCACGGCGACCATCGTGAAGCCGCCCTCGTCGCGAGAGAGCCGAGCCAGCCTGGATCGGAGTCGGCTCAGACGCATGGGAGGTTGTCCTGGTTCGGGTACTGGCCGGCTGCCTCGAGCCTGAGGTCCACCGAGTCGTCGAGCCTCAGGGGCGAGTTCGGGTCCAGAGTCGAGATGCCGCTGCTCGGCGACGAGGCGAAGGAGACGTCCACATTCGCCGTGTGGGCGGCGTCCGTGGCGCTCAGGGGTGTCGTCAGGGGGGTCGCGGAGATCGACCCGGAGACGAACTGGTAGTAGCGGAAGATCACGCCCCCGGGCGCGGCCACGTTGGTGAGCAGCTGCCTGCTGGAGGATGCCGTGCCGGAGAAGGTCCAGGTCGGGGCGGCCCCTCCGGTCGCCGGATAGATGGTGTCGGTGAGGGTGGTTCCCGACAGGCTGACCACGTGAAGATCGGGAGTCGGGCTCACGGTTGAGCCGCTCTTGGAGAGGAAGCTGATCGAGGTGCCGGTGCTGCCTGCGAGCACGGGGACGATCCGGGGCGCGACGCAAGACGAATGCAGCATCTGGACGATCTGCGTCATCACCGGCCGGGCGCGCTGGTTGGCGTCGACTCGGTTGCTGATTCGCGCCTGGCTGTGGACGCCGGTGACGGTCATCGTCCCGACCGCGACCAGCACGGCGATCGTCGCCGGGATCGTGGCGACGAGCTCCATGAGCGTCAGGCCGCTCTCGTCGCGGCGGAGGCGCCGGAGGAGATTTCTCACGGCGAGCACTGTGCCCCCGATGCGGACGCGGACGACACCGCGCCCGGGCCCGTCAGGTAGATGGACTTGACCGTCCCGGTGGTCGGGTCCGTTACCGGCACCTGCTCGATCGGGTTCCCGATCGCGGTCGTCCGGACGTAGTTCATCCGATAGGTCCCGGAGACGTTGGCGTCGGCGCAGACCTTGTAGTTCGTGCTGTACGGCAGGCCCGGGTCGGTCGGGCCGGTCGTCGTGTCGGCGAGCTGGCCGGAAGCATTGGTCGCGAGAACTCGGGTGGTCGGCGAGGCCGTCGTGCAATTCATGTCCGTGACATGGACGTCTGCCGAGTTGACCACCGAGCCCGGGCTGCTCGCGCTCGAACCGGTCCTGACCGTGAGGTCGAGCGATGGAAGCTGTACGACGTTGTCCGGCGTCGCGCCGGTTCCGGCCGGCGGCACGACCACGCTCGCGAACCCGAGGGGGTTCACCCCGGTGCCGGTCGGATCCGGGTTGTTCGATGCGCAGACGCCGCCATAGACCGCATAGCTCGACGGAGACGCAAACGGAAAGAGAACCTGCGGCGTGGTGATCGAAGCGCTGTTCGTGCTGCTGAACGTCTTCCACTGGGTCATGCCGGTGTTGAAGGCACTGATTCCGTCAGCGGAGGAGTTGATCAGCGTGCCCGAGTAGTTCTCGGTCTTGAACGTGACGGTCAGCGCGCCGGGGCGGTCGTACTGCAGGTTCACGTTGGCGGTTCCCTGATCGACCACGCTCACCGTCTGCGGCGCCGGCGCGTTGCCATTGGGGTCGACCATCCCGGAGGCCGCTCCGGAGACGGCCATCGAGTAGGTCCCGGCCGGAAGGTTGCGCCAGAGGACGCAGCCCGTCGCGCCTGTCGTCCCCGTGAAGGACCCGGCGCCCGTTCCGGTCAGGGTCACGCCGGTGATCCCGTTGCTGCCCGCGTCGTCCACGGAGACAAGCAGCGAACCGCTGTTGGGGACGAGCGAGCCGCTCGGCGGGGAGACGATGGTCTTCGCGGTGACCGGGTGGAGCGGTGCCATCCCGGTCCAGCCGACAGACGCCGTGATCATCAGGTAGTCCCGCGACCCGGTCCCCGAAGCGCAGGTGCTTGTGCTCGCCGTCTCGGTCAGGA
Source organism: uncultured Solirubrobacterales bacterium (assembly GCA_963774305.1). Lineage (GTDB taxonomy): Bacteria > Actinomycetota > Thermoleophilia > Solirubrobacterales > 70-9 > DASUPK01. The sequence continues at coordinate 396,962 of CAVZEM010000011.1, forward strand.
ACTGCGAGGACGAGGTGATCGTGTAACAGGTCTGGTTCTGCTTCGGCGCCGGGGCGGGACAGGTGGTGGCACTGCTGCCGTCCTCGGTCATGTACCTGGTCCGGTTCAGGGTGCTGAGATCGCCGATCCGAAGTGAGCGGACCCGCTCGAGCTCCTGCTCCGCGAGGTCGTTCGCACGAGCCCTGTGCCGCTCGGTCGCCGACGAGCGGCCGGTCGCCACGAAGGTGGTGACGAAGGCGGCGGAGACCAGCAGCAGGATGACCGAGCTGACCAGGACCTCCACCAGAGCGAAGCCCTGCTGATCACGGAAGGTCGATTTTGGATTGCACGCTTGCATGAGGTATTTGGGCCCTCGCCGTTGCATCGGCACGCGACGCGTCCTCGGCCATACCCAGGAGTTGGCAGATCTGGCCGATCGTTCTAAGCGCGAGGGAGCGCAGATCGTGCCGGCCGTCCAGAAAGCGAGAAAGGGCGGGCCCGAAGGCCCGCCCTTTCTCTTTTGCGTGAGGCCCTTTCGAGCGTCACGCGCATCGGCTAGCTGGGATTAGCCCCAGTTTCCGCCGGTCGGACAACCGCCTCGATCGTTACCGGCGGGCACGGTGCAGGTGTAGCTCAGAACACCGGTACCCGACTTGGCGATCGTGAACGCATTGCCGGTCGGGGAGGTGATCGTCACGGTCCAGCTGTTCACCGTACCGCTGGCCGCACTGGCATAGGGCTTCGCCGGGGTGCCGGGCGCCGTCAGGACCGACGAGTCGATCCCGTTCAGCGTCGCCGGGCTGACCGACGCGTATGAACCGTTGTTGTCAGTGGCGATCGTCTCCGCCGAGACCTGCGACGTGTGCGCCATTTCCTTGGCGCTCGAGTCGCTGGCCTTCTGCCGCTGGTTGAAAAACGTCGGGATCGCAATTGCGGCGAGGATCCCAATGATGAGCATGACGACCAGGAGCTCGATGAGGGTGAAACCCTCTTCGTTACTGGCCATCCGCTCACGGAGCTTCAAAATCATCTCGACCTCCTAGGTCTTGATCTCCGTGCCAGAGCCCCGTGACCGTCGAAGTCGGTTGACCCCGGTGGCAGCCCGGCGGACTCCTGTTCTGACTAGGAGCCCCGTGGCTTTGCGTCCCCACCTCGCGATGGGTTTGCCTTTCTCACCGAAGGCCCTGGCGTTTTCTTTACGCGGCTTCAATCGACGCCCTGGCGGACGGCTTTAGCAAGTCCCTCAATAGTGCTTAGACCAACGCACTCATACGTGCGTCCAGCGGTGCAGGAACCGACCCTCCGGCATGGTTTGCGCCAGCGGCCGCCTGAGACGCGGACTGCATCGATACTGACAATGTGGACCGGTCAGTCCCCGGGGATTGGTTCGAGACCGTCGACGGCATCGGGCTGTCGGCGCGGCCGATCGCGGCGGACGACAAGGACGCTCTCGTTGACGCCTTCCGGCACCTCAGCCAGGAAACGGTCTACAAGCGCTTCCTGGCGCCCGTGAAGCGGCTGACGGAGAGCAAGCTGGCATACCTGACCGAGCTCGACCACAGCGATCATGAGGCCCTCGTGGCGGTCACGGAGGCGTGTGAGATCGTCGGGGTGGCCAGATACGTCCGCGAGCCGGGCAAGGCCGAGGCCGAGGTGGCCGTCACGGTGCGCGACGAGTGGCAGGGCAGAGGCGTCGGGACCGCGCTGCTCGGGAGGCTCGCGGCGAGGGCGTCGAAAAACGGCGTGGAGCGGTTCACCGGCGTCTGTCTCGCCACCAACCGCGAGATGATCCAGCTGTTCGACGAGATCGATCCCGCCGCGCGACACCACTCGAACGGGGAGACCACCGTAGTCGAGGTGACCCTGCCCACCCGCGCCACGCACGCCATCAGGCCGGCACTGCGCGCGGCGGCAAGGGCGCGGCCGAAATGACGGCTAGCGGCCACCAGGCCGCACTACTTACGAGCGGCGGCGAAGCCGCCGCGACTCCGGGCGGGCGGCCGCCCGTGGCCGCGACTTGATGGCGAAGCTAGCGAATCTTGTCGTACAGGGAGAAGAGCGGCAGGTACATCGAGATCACGATGAACCCGACCATGCACCCGACGAAGATGATCATCACCGGCTCGAGCAGCGAGGTCAGCGCCTTCACCTTGGCGTCAACCTCGGCCTCGTAGAAGTCGGCGATCTTGACCAGCATCTGCTCGAGCTGACCGGTCTCCTCCCCGACCGAGATCATGTGGCCGACCATCGGCGGGAAGACGTCGCACTTTTCGATCGGATGCGCGATCGTCCCCCCTCCCTTCACGGAGCTGTAGACCTCGTCCATCGCGTTCTCGACCAGCACGTTGCCGGACGTCTGTCCCACGAGCTTGATCGATTGCAGGATCGGGACACCGGATGCGACCGAACCGGAGAACGTCCGCGACCAGCGGGCGATCGCGATCTTGCGGACGACGTCGCCGATGTGGGCGGGGAGGCGCAGCTTGAAGCGATCCCACTGCTCCCTGCCTCGCTCGGTCTTCTTCCATTGGAAGAAGCCCACCAAGGCGCCAACCAACCCGGGGATCCAAATGAACCAGTAGTCCGTGACGGCGTGCGAGATCCCGATCGTGACCTGGGTCATCGCGGGCAGGTCTGCGGACTCGCCCGGCTGATCCGCAACCGCCTCCTTGAAAGCGTTCGCGAAGACGGGCACGATGAAGATGACCACCGCCAGCATGATCAGGACGGCGGCGCCGAAGATGAAGGCGGGATAGAGCATCGCCGAGCGCACCTGCCGGCGCAGGGCGTCCATCTTCTCGAGCTGGTACGCGACTCGGTCGAGCGCCTCCTCGAGCCGGCCCGACTGCTCGCCCGACCGCACCATCGCTCTGAACAGGGGATCGAACATCAGCGGCCTTCGCTCCATGGCGTCGGCCAGTGAGCTGCCTGCCTCGACGTCCTGGCGGACGCCGGCGATCGCCTCCTTCAGGCGCTCGTCCTCGGTTTGATCCTCGAGGGTGTAGAGGGAGCGGAGCATCGGCATGCCCGATGCGACGAGGGTCGCGAACTGTCGCGAGAAGACCGACATCTCGCGCATCCCGACGCCGCGGAAGCGGTCGAAGAGGCGCTCGAACCGGAACGCCTCGTTCTTCTCGGAGACGTCGAGGACGATCAGCCCTCGTTCGCGCAACTGCTCGGAGACCTGGGTCTTCGTCTCGGCGTCCATCTCCCCACGGGAGGGGATCCCGGCAACGTCGACGGCCCTGAAGGCGTAGGTGCTCATCTAGCGCCCGTTCGTCGATCCGGCGGCCGCCGGCGTGCCCTGGGATGCCGGAGCCGGGCCGAGGAGGCGCTTGAGCTCCTCGGGGACCGAGGCTCGTTGCTCGGCGAGCTTGCGCGAGATCCGGCCAAGCCGGACCAGCTGCGCGAGGTGAGCGTCCATCGTCTGCATGCCGGTTGAGCCCGAGGTCTGGATCGCGGAGTAGATCTGGTGGGTCTTCCCCTCGCGAATCAGGTTGCGGACGGCGGGCGTGGGCACAAGGACCTCGCAAGCGACGACTCGGCCTGAGCCGTCGACCGTCGGCAGCAGTTGCTGCGTGACGATCCCCTGCAGCCCGATCGAGAGCTGCATCCGGACCTGCGACTGCTGCTGCGCCGGGAAGACATCGATGATGCGGTCGACCGTTTGGGCCGTGGACTGGGTGTGCAGCGTGGCGAAGACCAGGTGCCCCGTCTCGGCCGCGGTCAGGGCGGTCTCCATGGTCTCGAGGTCCCGCATCTCGCCGACCAGGATCACGTCCGGATCCTCGCGGAGGGCCGCTTTCAGGGCGGACGCGAAGTCCTGCGCGTCCGCGCCGATCTCGCGCTGGTTGACGATGCAGCGCTTGTGCCCATGGAGGAACTCGATCGGGTCCTCGATCGTGAGGATGTGCTCCTCGCGCTCGCCGTTGATGATGTTGAGCATCGCTGCGAGCGTGGTGGACTTACCGGAGCCGGTGGGCCCCGTCACCAGGACAAGCCCGCGCGGCTTCCGGGTCAAGTCCTCGAGCACCTTCGGCAACCCGAGCTCGTCCAGGTCGGGGATCTGGTGGGGAATCCGGCGGAATGCGGCGCTGATCGAGCCTCGCTGGAAGAAGCAGTTGACGCGGAACCGGGACACGCCGGGGACCGCGTACGCAAGGTCGAGCTGCTTGTTGGACTCGAACTTCTTGCGCTGGTCGTCGTTCAGCAGGGAGTAGACCGTGTCCCTTGTGTCCTGCGGCAGCAGGCGCCCGTACTCCTCCATGGGAGCGATCCGACCCCGCACGCGCAGGGCGGGCGGATAGCCGGGGGTCAGGTGAACGTCGGAGGCCCGCTGCTCAGCCATCCGGGTGAGCACCTCGGCGAAGTCATATTTCCTCGTGGCCTGAGCGGCTTCCATCTCTATCCAATCGTCCGCCGGGCCGCGTCCCTTAACACTCAATAGTGGGGTGCGGGCCTAGCTGGCGACTCGTGAGATCTCCTGGACGCTGGTCAGCCCGGCTCGCACCTTCGCCAGCCCGGACTGCCGGAGGGTCAGCATCCCCTCCTCGATCGCGACCTTGGCGATCTCCGACTCGGGGGCGCGGTTCACAACCATGTCCTTGATCCGGTCGCTGAGCACCATCACGGAATAGACGCCGAGGCGCCCTCGGTAGCCGATTCCATGGCAGCGTGTGCATCCCACCGGCTCGTAGGCCTCGAGATCCGTGCCGACCCTGAACCCCGCATCGGTCAGGGACTGCTGGGGTACGACCGCCCGACGCTTGCACGTGGGGCAGAGGACTCGCGCCAGCCTCTGGGCCACCACGCATTCGATCGCCGAGGAGGTCAGGAAGGACTCGATCCCCATCTCCTGCAGCCGGGTGATCGCACCGGGCGCGTCGTTGGTGTGCAGGGTGGTGAGCACCATGTGGCCGGTGAGCGCGGCCTCGATCGCGATCCGCGCGGTCTCGGCGTCACGGATCTCGCCCACCATGATCACGTCGGGGTCGGCGCGGAGCACTGAGCGCAGACCAGTCGCGAAGGTGAGACCGGCCCTGCGATGAACCCCGATCTGGTTCACGCCTTGAAGCCGGTACTCCACCGGGTCCTCGATCGTGACGATGTGCTTGTCCACCTTGTTCAGGTCCTGGAGGGCCGCGTAGAGGGTCGTCGACTTGCCCGCGCCGGTAGGACCGGTGACCAGAACCGCGCCGTACGGCTCGCGGAAGGAGGTCTCGAAGCGCTCGCGCATGTCCCCATCCATGCCGAGGTCGCCCAGCGTTCGCAGCGCCGTCGCCTCATCCAGGATCCGGATCGAGGCTCCCTCCCCCTCCTGCGTCGGCAGCGTCGTCACTCGCAGATCGATGCGCCGGTCTTCGACCATCACGCCGACCCGGCCGTCCTGCGGGACTCGCTTCTCGGCGATGTCAAGTTCGCTCATGATCTTGATTCGCGAGATCACGCCCGCCACCATCCGCTTGGGAACCCGCGCGGTCTCCTGGAGAACGCCGTCGATGCGGAAGCGGATCCTCATCTCGGCGTCGCCCGGCTCGAAGTGGATGTCGGATGCACCCTCGGCGACCGCCTGCCCCAGGATGCTGTTGACGAGCTTGATGACCGGACCGTCCTGCGCCGACGCCCGCAGGTCGGTGACCTCGGCCTCCTGCAGTGTGTCCTGCGTCTCCCCCTCGCCCTCCGCGATCGCGTCCGCGACGGTGCTCTGCATCGTCCCGAGCTTCGTGACGAGCCCCTCGATGTCATGGGCCGGCGCCACGGCCACCTGACAGGTGAGCCCGGTCGCCATCTGGATGTCGTCCAGCGCCAGCACGTTCGCGGGATCCGCCATCGCCAGCAGGACCGTGCTCTCGTCGATGAAGGCGACCGGGAGGGCCTGGTGGCGTCGGGCCGACTTGACCGAGATCAGGTTCGCCGCGCCCATGTCGACGGCGAAGGCGTCGAGCTCCACGAAGTCGAGTCCGTACCTCTCGGCGGTCGCGCGCGAGACCTGCTCCGAGTCGATCGTGCCCTGCTCCAGGAGGATCTCCTCCGGCCGCCGGCCCGCCGTGCGCGACAGCGCGATCGCCTGGTCGACCTGGTCCCGTGTCGCGTATCCCAGGTCGACTATCGCGTCGGTTATGAAGGCGCCGGAGTGCCCGCGGGTCATCGGGTGGATCAGCCCGGAAACCCCCGTATCCGGGTCCTCAGGCTCTCTCGCCGCGGCCTCGCTCGCGCCGGGCCCGTCGTTGGGCCCCGGAAGCGGCCTCAGATAGTCAGGGAGCTCCCGCATGGGAGGCCCCTACCTTGGGCTGTACGGGAGGTTGTCCTTGCCGGAGTAGAGGGCGTCGTGAACCTGCTGGACGACACTTTGGGCGTTCCGGAAGCCGTAGGCGACCTGGGCCTGCGGGACGGATCCACTCAGGCGGCGCGGCCTGACCACGACCATCGCCGGCACCTGACTCACCCCCACCCCTTGGGTGATGCGCGAATAGCGGGCGATATGGCTCGCCCGGACGACGAAGACCGCAACTCCCGAGTCTCCCGCGAGACCCGAAACCGCTCGGCGAACGAGCCGGTCGTCGACTCCGCCATCCCGGATGACCAGCACCACGACGGCGTCGCCGTGGTGCCAAGCGGAGACCAAAGGCCGCGGGAGACCGGGGCCTGGGACCAACGCGGAAGGACTGATCGACCCGGCGCTCGGCTGAGCGGAGCCCGAAGTGGGTGCTGCCCCGGTTCCGGGTGGCACCAGCGATCCGCTGCTCTCCACCGAGAGGTCCACGCTGCCGGTCGGCGTGCTCAGCTGAGCGCTCGACGTGGTGGTGGGCGCCGAGCTGCCGCCGCTGCCGCCGTGGTGAAGCAGCTGCGGCGCCAGCATCACACCGACCACAAGGAGCAGCACGGCCAGCACGGCGAGCTGGACCATGGGGTTGTTGTTCAGAGCCTGCCTCATGCGACGCCCGCTTTATCGGTTGACGAGACCTGCTCGATCCCGCTGGCGCGCTGGCCCTTCGCGGCGAGCATCAGCTTGAGGTCGTGCGGGCTCGACGCCGTCTCCATCGCGACCTCCTTGGAGACGATGCCCTCCGTGACGTAGCCGAGCAGGGCCTGGTCGAAGGTCTGCATCCCGTAGTAGTCGCCTTCGGAGATCACCTCTGTGATCCGGCCGGTCTCCTCCGGGTTGAGGATCAGGTCCTGGATCCGCCCGGTCACGACCATGACCTCGGAGACGGCGACCCGGCCCTCCCGGTCGATTCGTGGAACAAGTCGCTGGGAGATACAGCCCTTCAGCGTCGAGGCGAGCATCACGCGCGCCTGCTGCTGCAGGTGCGGCGGGAAGAAGTCGATGATCCGGTTGATCGTCTCGCTGGCGTCCAGCGTGTGCAGGGTCGACATGACGAGGTGGCCGGTCTCTGCGGCGGACAGCGCCGTGCGCACCGTCTCCTCATCGCGCATCTCCCCGATCAGGATCACATCGGGGTCCTGACGGAGGACGCGGCGCATGGCCCCGCCGAAGCTCTTGGTGTCCGACCCCACCTCGCGCTGGTTGATGATCGAGAGCTTGTCGTGGTGGAGGTACTCGATCGGGTCCTCCATCGTCACGATGTGGCGCGCCCGGGTCGAGTTGATGTGGTCGATCATCGCCGCCAGCGTGGTCGACTTGCCCGAGCCGGTGGTACCGGTGAGCAGGACGATCCCTCGCGGCTCATCGGCCAGCCGGCGAACCACCTCGGGAAGGCCGAGGTCCTCGATGCTCTTCACCTGGAAGGGAATCGCGCGCATGGCGATCGAGACCACACCGCGCTGCATGAAGGCGTTCACGCGGAAACGGGCGACGCCGGGCAGCTCATAGGAGAAGTCGACCTCACCGTTCTCCTCGAATTCGGTGAGGTGGTCCTGGTCGGCGATCGCGTGGAGGGCCTTCTCGGTGTCGCTGTCCGTCAGCGGCTCGGAGCCCTTCAGGGCCCAGAGATCGCCGTGGACCCTCGCCACGGGCGGTGAGTCCACCTTGACGTGGAGGTCGGAACCCTCGCGCTCAACCATGTAGGTGAGCGCCTTGTCGATATCAAAGCCCATTACTCGCCCTATCGGGCGTGGGCGTGCGTAGCTAGATCAGCAAAATTGGGGTCTGCGGACTATGGCTCGATCTTTTCGAAGACCTCGTAGATGCCCTCGAGCGGGATGTCCTTCACGTGCTCGTCCATCTCCTCGCGTCGCTTCGCCTCGGACTCCGCATCACCCCGGATCGCATCGATCGACTCGCGGCCGACGTCGAAGATCCCGAACGAGATCACCTCGTTCTCATCCTTCACGCTGCGTGCGTGGTAGATGACCGTCCCGTCGGGCATTCCGTCGAGATCCTCGTCACTCCCCCACGCCTTCCGGAACTCCTCCCATTGGCCGGCCTTGATGTGCCGCCCGCTGAAGAAAACCAGCATGTCCGCTCCTCTCCTCGGTTTCGCGCAGGAGACTACGGCTTCGCCATCAGGCCGCGGCCACGAGCGGCCGCCCCGCATAAGTCGCTACGGGCTTCGCCCTCCGCTCCAGAGTGCAGCGGCCTGGTGGCCGCTAGGCAACCTCGCGGAGCTTCTGGGCCTCCGCGAGCGACTGCAGCTTCTTCAGCGACTGGTTCTCGATCTGCCGGATCCGCTCACGGGTGACGTTGAAGGTCCGGCCGACCTCGTCCAGGGTCCGCGGGTGCTCGCCGCCGAGCCCGTAGCGGAGCTCGAGCACGCGACGCTCGCGGTAGGAGAGGTTCTCGAGAGCCTCCTTCAGCGCCTCCTTGGTGAGCAGCTCGGCGGCGCGCTCGAAGGGGGACTCGGCGCGCTCATCGGCGATGAACTGGCCGAACTCCGACTCCTCCTCGTCGCCGACCGGCTTCTCCAGCGAGACCGGAGCCTGCGCCGAGCGCTTGATCGAGTCGACCTCCTCGGGCTCGATCCCCGTGACCTCGGCGATCTCCTCCGGGGTGGGCTCACGGCCCAGCTCGGTGACCAGCTTGCGCTCCGCGCGGCCGATCTTGTTGAGCTTCTCGACGACGTGGACCGGGATGCGGATGGTCCGCGCCTTGTCGGCGAGCGCGCGAGCGATCGCCTGGCGGATCCACCAGGTCGCGTAGGTCGAGAACTTGAAGCCCTTGCGGTAGTCGAACTTCTCCGCCGCACGGACCAGGCCGAGGGTGCCCTCCTGGATCAGATCGAGGAAGGGCAGGCCCTGGTTGCGGTAGTTCTTGGCGATCGAGACGACCAGGCGCAGGTTCGACTCGACCATCTTCTGCTTGGCGTCGAGGTCGCCGCGCTCGATGCGCTTCGCGAGCTCGACCTCCTCGGCCGCGGTGAGCAGCCTGACCTTGCCGATGTCCTTGAGGAAGAGCTGCAGGGAATCGGTGGTCATGTCCGGCTTCAGGTCGAGCGCCTTCTGACGCTTGCGACCGCGCTTGCCGTCGGAGCGCTCGTTCTCGGCGGCCGCCTTCTGGGCCGGATCGAGATCCTCGACCAGCTCGATCCCGACCTTCTCGAGGTGCCCGTACAGGTCCTCGACGTCGGATTCGTCGAGCTCGACCTCGGACACGGCCGTGGCGACGTCGCCAAAGGTGAGGACGCCCAGCTGCTGGCCGCGGGTGACCAGCGTCTTTACTTCTTCAAGTTCTTGGATCTCGGCTACGAGCATTCGCCTACGCTCTTCCTTCCTTGCTGTCTTTCAATTTCCTGGCCGCCCGGCCTTTACCAAATTCTGACGGGCCCTATTTTGTCGGCCGCTGACGAAAAATCTTTACTCAAATCCCCCTCAAAGGCCACAAAAACGCGGAGCGGCCTGGCCGCATCCGCGCTTCGTCTGCCTCATCACGCCTAGCGAGTCTTCCTCAAACGTCCGTACCCATGGTAGCCACTTCATTTTTTGAAGTCAACGCGTGCCCCAGGCGTCGCAAGCAACCTGCCACGCCAAGAACAACCAAATCGCGGGAAAGTTCCGGGCGCCCTTCGAGGTACCCCCCTCTGGACGTTCGTTACGCATGAGCGTCTATGAAAGGGCGCGCCGAAGGCGCGACCCGTCAACTGAAGTGAGAGAGGAGCCCACGTACCCGCGCTGGCATTTCTGGCGGCACCCCTGGACGCGAGCGTTCTGGAACCGCGCCTACAAGGAGAACATCACCGGACTGGCGGGGATGGTCGCCTACAACCTGATGCTCGCCGTCTTCCCCTTCGCCCTGCTCGTTCTCTTCATCTTCGGAAAGGTCGTCAACAGCCCCGACGTCGAGCACAGCGTGATCCTCGATATCCAGCGGCTCTTCCCGAACACCGAGCAGGGCGCCCTCCAAGATGCGATCGACCGGGTTCGCGCGAGCTCGACCACGATCGGGATCGCGGCGATCGTCGGCGGCATCTGGATCGGCGCCTCGTTCTGGGGCGCGATGGACACCGCGTTCTGCCGGATCTACCACATCGAGTGCCGCGGCTGGGTGCAGCAGAAGCGCTTCTCGCTCGTGATGCTGCTCGGTCTGCTCCTGCTGCTGCTCGCGAGCGTCTCCGTGCCGATCGTGGAGAGCGCCGTGCTGACCAGCGCCGACAACCTGCCGTTCGGCCTCTCCGATTTCGACGTGACCCGCACGGCGATCGTCGTGCTCGGCGGCCTGGTCGGAACTTTCCTCATCATCTCCGTCATCTACTGGGCCGTCCCGAAGGGCCACATGCCGTGGCGATCGGTGTGGCCGGGAGCGCTCTTCTTCGCGCTGGTCACATCGGCCGGCAACTACATCTTTCCCCTCTACCTCACCAGCGTCTCGGATCTCCACCGCATCGGCGGGACGATCGGGTTCATCCTGATCGCCCTGGTCTGGTTCTACGCGATCAGCCTGGCCCTGCTGGCGGGCGCGGTGATCAACTCGCTGCGCCACGAGCGGGACGACACGGGCGCGCTACCCCTAGATGGATAGCTAGCCGTAACGCTCGCCCACCACCTCCCGCAGCTTCGGGCGGTTGTGGGTCGCCTGGACGCGGCGGATCGTGCCCGAGCGTGACCGCATCACCAGAGACTCCGTGGTCGCGTGGCCGTCGTCCAGGTAGCGGACGCCGTCGAGCAGGTCGCCGTCGGTGACGCCTGTCGCCGCGAAGAAGACGTCGTCGCCGGACACCAGATCGCCGGTGTCGAGCACTCGGCTCAGGTCATAGCCGGCGTCCTCCGCCGCCTTGCGTTCGCCGTCGTCCCGCGGCCAGAGGCGGCCGAGGATCCGACCGCCCATGCACTTGATGGCCGAGGCCGAGAGGACTCCCTCCGGCGTCCCGCCGACGCCCCAGAGCAGGTCGATGCCGGTGTTCGGCATCACCGCGAACAGGGAGGCGGCCACGTCGCCGTCGGAGATGAAGCGAATGCTGGCGCCGACCTCGCGGAGGGCCGCGACCGCCTCCTCGTGGCGCGGGCGGTCGAGCATGATCACCGTGACGTCGCTGGTCGCCCCGCCCTTGCGCTCGGCGATCCTCCGGACCACGTCCTCGAGTGGGTCGTCGAGGCTGATCAGGTCGGCGGAGCGCGGGCCGGTGGCGATCTTCTCCATGTAGACGCAGGGGCCCGGGTCGAACATCGTGCCTCGCTCGGAGAGAGCGATCACGGCCAGCGCCGACGGCATGCCCCGCGCCGTCAGGGTCGTCCCCTCGAGCGGATCGACGGCGATGTCGACGACGGGCGGGCTGCCGTCGCCGATCTCCTCACCGTTGTAGAGCATCGGGGCCTCGTCCTTCTCGCCCTCGCCGATCACGACGAGGCCGTCCATCGGCACCGTGTCGAGCATCAGGCGCATCGCATCGACCGCCGCGCCGTCCGCGCTCTCCTTCTCGCCCAGGCCCACCCAGCGCCCGGCGCCGAGCGCCCCCGCCTCGGTGACGCGGACGAGCTCCAGCGCCAGGTTCCGGTCCGGATGCGAGGGGTCCCGGACGTCCTGCGAGATCACGTGTTGGTCGGCATCGGCCACGGGTCAGAGGCTAGTACGCGGGTGGTTCGCCGGCTAGAAGGTCGCCGGAGGCTTTCGCCTGGCCCCGCCGCCACTCTCCACGGCTCTGAATCCGCCGGAGATGAAGATGCCGATCGAGGCGAGCAGGGCGAGCCAGTACCCGAAGGCGAGGCTCATCTCCAAGCCCGCCTGGGGCTTGTCGACCAGCCCGTTGTAGGCGATCAGGACGAAGGCGGTGAGGCCGACGATCGCAGTCAGCTCGCCGCGCGGCCAGGAGAGGGCATGGCCGCGCATCACGATCCAGGCGAGGATGAAGGGCGCCGACGCCGCGAGGACCAGCAGCACGCTGATGACCGGGAAGGTGTTCCAAGCGTTGCAGCTCGAGTTGCCCACGCCGCACGCCCAGTTGGCGGAGTCGCTCCCTCGCTGAACGACGCTCGGATCCGTCGAGAGCGAGTACCACTCGAGGAAGAGGCTGATCACCAGCACAGCGGCGGCGACCATCCCGATGATCTCCGAGCGGTCGAGCTTGGAGGCGTCCATGGCGCCGACCCTATCCGGTTTCACCCCGATAGGGTCGCGGTTGTGGCTCGGCGCTGGGGACTGACCCTTCCTCTCACAGGCATCGGCCTGCCGGAGCACGAGGAGCACGTCAAGCGGGCCGAGGCGGCCGGATACACCGACCTCTGGTCGGGCGAGACGAATGGTCCGGACGGCTTCACGCCGCTCGCGCTGGCCTCTGCCTGGACCGAACAGGTGCGCCTCGGCACCGGTGTGGTGGGCGTGATGCAGCGTGGCCGGGCCCTGCTCGCCCAGGAGGCCGCCGCCGTCGCCGATGCGTCGCGAGGCCGGTTCGCCCTCGGCATCGGGGCCTCCTCGGACCGGATCATCGAGGGCTGGAACGGGATGCCGTTCGAAAAGCCGCTCACGAAGATGTCGGAGACGATCGACTTCCTGAGGACCGCGCTCGCCGGCGAGCGCGCCGACGGCGGCTTCAAGCTCGAGCGCGCCCCGGCGGAGAGGGTGCCGATCATCCTGGCGGCGCTGCGCGGCAAGATGCTCCGGCTCGCCGTCGAGAAGGCAGATGGCGCGTTCACCAACTTTCTCCCTCTCGCGGGCCTGCCGAAGGTCGTCGAGCAGCTCGGGGACGCCCCCGAGGGCTTCGAGCTGCTCTGCCGCTTCTTCTGCATCCCCGGCGAGCGCGAGCAGGTCGAGCCACTGGCCCGGTTCATGTTCTCCTCCTACATCACGGTCCCGGTCTACGAGAAGTTCTATCGCTGGCTCGGATACGGCGAGAAGATCGACGCGATGGTCGAGGCCTGGAACGCCAAGGACCGCCAGAAGGCGGCCGAGGAGGCGCGCTGGGACCTGATCGAGGAGATGTTCATCTTCGGCGAGCCCGCTCAGATGAAGGATCGGCTAAACGCCTTCGTGGAAGGCGGGATCACCCTGCCAGTGATCACCCCGATCACCACACCCGACAAGCTCGGCGAGCTGATCGACGGCCTAGCGCCGTAGCTTCGACCAGAAGCGCACGTACTCCCGCTCGTGGCCGATGCCGGCCTCGATTGCGTGGATGATGCCCTCGGGAGCTTTCATCTCCAGGCACTGCTCGAGCTGTGCCTCGTACTCCCGCAGCTTCTCCTCATGCGCCTCGAGCTGCTGCGGCGCGAGCCTCCGCGGATCCGCCCCGAAGAAGAGCTTCAGCAACCCGGCGTCCCGGAGCTCGTATAGATCGCTCGTCGGCTCCGAGCGCCACCGATCGAGCGCCTCCTCCCCTGCCTTGGTCAGCCGGTAGATGCGCCTGCGGCGCCCGTCCTCCTCGCGGCGTTCCGAGAGCAAGTCCGCCTCGGCGAGCCGGCCGCACTCCGCATAGAGCTGGGTGTGCGGCAGCGACCAGAACTGGCCCACGCCGAGCGCGGCTGCCCGCTTCAGGTCATAGGGCGACGCCGGCTGCATCTGCTCGATCAGGCCGAGGACGACGTAGGAGGTCGGGGTGAGGCGGGCCTCTGACATTCGCGGCAGGATACGATACAGTGCGAATCGTACGGATTGAACTATTCAGGGAAACCATGAGCCAGGTAGCCGAGCGCGCCACCACGAAGCAGGATCTGACCGCCGGGTTCGACTCCCTCGACCGCGAGACCCGGGTCGACCGGCTGCCGCTCGAGGGGCGGCTTCCGGACTGGCTCCACGGATCCCTCGTTCGCACGGGACCGGCGAGGTGGGAGGTGGGCGAGCGAACGATGCGCCACTGGTTCGACGGCTTCGCGATGCTGCACCGCTTCGGCATCTCGGAAGGCGAGGTCTCCTACGCCAACCGCTTCCTCCAGACGAAGGCCTACCGCGCGGCCGAGGAGAAGGGCGAGATCGTCTACTCCGAGTTCGCCACGGACCCCTGCCGCTCGCTCTTCTCGCGGGTCTTCTCGATGTTCTCGCCGAAGATCTCCGACAATGCGAACGTCAACCTGGTCAAGCTCGGTGAGCGATACATCTCCATGACGGAGACGCCGATCCCGGTCGAATTCGACGGCGACACCCTGGAGACGGTCGGCGTGGCCTACGAGACCCCCGGCCTGCTCACCACCGCCCACCCACACCTGGATCGTGCGACGGGTGGGATGCTCAACTACGCCGCCAAGCTGGGGCCGCGAAATCGCTACCGCTTCTTCCACGTATCCCCCGACGGGAGTCAGCCCCGGGTGACGGCCGAGTTGCCGGTCAAGGAACCCGCGTATATGCACTCGTTTGGCCTGACCGAGCGCTGGCTCGTGCTCGCCGAGTTCCCGCTGGTCGTCAACCCAATCAGCATTCCCCTCTCAGGACGCCCCTACATCGAGAACTACCGCTGGAAACCTGAGCTCGGAACGAGGTTCACCCTGATCGACCGCGACACGGGCGAGGCGAGCGGGCCGTTCGAGACCGACCCCTACTTCTGCTTCCACCATGTCAACGCGTATGAGGAGAACGGCGCGGTGGTCGTCGATGCCTGCACGTATGAGAACGCCCAGATCATCGAGGACCTCTACCTCGATCGCCTGCGGGATGGCAAGCCGGCCGACCGCGCCGAGATGCGCCGCTTCAGGATCGATCTCGACTCACGGAGGTGACGAGCGAGCAGCTCGCCGAGGGACTCGAGCTGCCGCGGATCAACTACGGCCGCAACAACGAGCGCCCCTACCGCTACGTCTGGGGGATCGACGCGAAGTCGGGATGGCTCGACCGGATCGTCAAGGTCGACACGGAGGACCGCGACGACGATCGCCTGGAGCGAGGACGGCTGCAGCCCCGGCGAGCCGGTGTTCGTGGCGGCGCCGGACTCAGCCGACGAGGACGCCGGCGTCCTGCTCTCGGTGGTCTTCGACGCCCGCTCGGGCAGCTCGTTCATGCTGGTCCTCGACGCCGCGGACCTGAGCGAGCTGGCCCGCGCCGAGGCGCCGCACCACATCCCGTACGGGTTTCACGGGCAGTTCCTGAGTTAGACAGCTCTGGCGAGGGAGAGGGCGAAGAGGCCCTCGGAGTCCGTCCACCAGTCGGTCAGCTCGAGGCCGGCCTCGGCGTAGATGCCCTCCAGCCCCGGGCGGAGGAACTTGGTCGAGATCTCGGTGCGCATCTCCTCCCCCGCGCCGAACGGGACGAGCATGTCGAGGGCCGCGACGTTGACGACCTGGTTCGCCGCGAGCGCAGCCGGATGTCGACCCAGAGGTTCTCGGGATCCCAGCGGGCGACGTGCTCGAAGGAGTCGATGTCGAAGTCCGCGTCGAGCTCGCGGTTGAGGACGGAGAGGACGTTCTTGTTGAAGTCCGCGGTCACACCCGCGGAGTCGTTGTAGGCGGCCTCGAGGGTCGCGGGATCCTTGACGAGGTCGGTCCCGAGCAGGAAGCGGTCCTCGGGGTCGAGCAGGTTGGCGATCCGGCGCAGGAACCCGGCTCGCTGGTGGGGCGCGAAATTGCCGATGGTGCCGCCGAGCAGAGCGATCACCCGGGGGCCTCCCACCGGCACGCGCTCGAGGTCGAACTCGAAATCGCAGACCAGGCCCTGGACGTTGATCCCGTCGTATTCGCCGGCGATCAGCTCTGCGGTGTCGCGGGTGATCTCCTCGGAGATGTCGACCGGGCAGTAGGTCTCCAGGCAGCCGACCTTCCTCATCGCGTCGAGCAGCACTCGGGTCTTGCGCGCCGAACCGGAGCCGAGCTCGATCAGGCTGGCCGGGCGGTTGGCGGCCTCGCAGATGTCGGAGGAGCGGGTCTGGAGGATCTCCCGCTCACAGCGCGTCGGGTAGTACTCCTCGAGCTCGGTGATCTGCTCGAAGAGCTCCGAGCCGCGCTCGTCGTAGAAGTAGCGCGGCGAGAGCTCCTTGAACGGGCTGGTCAGGCCGGCGCGGACATCGGCGGCCATGCCCGAGAGGGGCCCGCCCGGGGGCAGGTTGACCTCGACGGTGATGCGCTCGGTGGCGGCGGCGTCGATGCTGTTCATACGTCGTCCCCGGCGCATCGGATGCCCGAGAAGATCTGCCGGCGGATGGGCAGGTCCCAGTTCCGGAAGCTGGTGCGAATCACGTCGCGGCGGGTGGCCCAGGCCCCGCCGCGGAGGACCTTGTAGGTGTCGCCGAAGAAGACCTCGGAGTACTCGGGGTAGGGGAACGCCGCGAAGCCGGGGTAGGCCGTGAAGTCCGAGCTCGTCCACTCCCAGACGTCCCCAAGCATCTGCACCGCGCCGCAGCTCGTGCACGCATCGGCGTAGGCCCCGGCCGGGGCGCAGCCGAAGGAGAGCTCATCGAGGTTGGCGCGGTCGCGGTTCGCGCCGGCGGCGGCCACCTCCCACTCCGACTCGGTCGGCAGGCGCTTGCCGGCCCAGCGCGCGAAGGCGTCGGCCTCCTCCCAGGAGACGTGGATCACCGGGAGTCTCGGGTCGACCTCCTCGGTCCTCCCCATCGCGGTGCGGACCCAGCCGCCCTCACCGTCTCGCTCCCAGTACATCGGAGGCTCCGCTCCGGTCTCCTCGATGAAAGAGATGTAGGCCTCGTTGGTCACCGGGGTTCGGTCGATCAGGAAGGTGGCCACGTCGACCCGGTGCCGGGGGCGCTCGTTGTCGTAGGCGAAGCCCTTCGGCCCCGCGCCGATCTCGTGGGCGCCGCCCTCGACCCGGACCATCTCCGGCCCGTCGGAGACCTGCTCGGCCGCGGGCGCGCCGTCGACCTCGACCGGCTCATAGGACTCGACCATCTGCAGGAGCTGCAGCATCGTCTCGTTGTGCTGGTACTCGTGCGCGAGCAGCATCTCGTAGACGAAGCCGTCGGCGAGCAACGGGTCCTCCGGGTCCAGTTCGATCTCGCGGAGCACCTCGAGGGTCCGCTCGCGCACCCCGTCCATGTAGGGACGGACCTCGTCCGCGCGCAGGATCGGCAGCTCGCCGCGGATCTTGCGCGGCTGCTCGATCGCGTCGTAGAGCTCGCCGAGATCGCCGCGCAGCGGCTCGCGGCCGCCGATCCGCTGGACGAGCCAGAGCTCCTCGAAGTTGGCGATATGCCCGAGATCCCAGATCAGGGGGCTGAGGATCGGGTCGTACACCCGGTTCAGCTGCTCGTGCGTGAGCGACTCGACCAGCTTCAGGGTGTGACGGCGTGCCTCGTCCAACCGCCCGGCCAACTCGGCCTTGCGATCGGAAGCGGGACGAGAACCACCCTCCGTCGTGGGTGCAGCGACCTCCGCGATCGGTCAAGACTACCGAGGCAACCTCCTCGGCCGGTGGACGTTTACAGTCGCCGCCATGGGTGGGAGAGGGCGAATCGGTCTGACGATGATCGTCGCGCTGCTCGCGGGCGCGATCGTCGCGCCGCCGATGGCGACGTCGGCTGGCCCGGCGGCGAGTCATGGGCGGAAGTGCAAGAGGAACCACGGCGCGCGCGGAAAGCGGAGCTGCCGGCGCCGGGCAAGGATCTCGATCTCCCCTCCCGGCCATGACTTTGGGACCATCGGCCAGCTCGACAGCGCTCCCACCGACTTCGTGATCAGCGACGTCGGCCGCCGCGCGAGCGGGATTCCCGCGGCTTCGATCAGCGGCTCGGGCGCGCGCTACTTCCAGATCAACGCGACGACTTGCTCATCGCGCTTGGTAGGAGGAACAAGCTGCACGCTGACCGTCCAGTCCGTCCACAACGACGGTGCGACAGGGTG
This sequence comes from uncultured Solirubrobacterales bacterium, assembly GCA_963774305.1. Lineage (GTDB taxonomy): Bacteria > Actinomycetota > Thermoleophilia > Solirubrobacterales > 70-9 > DASUPK01. The sequence goes on from CAVZEM010000011.1 coordinate 415,043, forward strand.
GGCTCGGCTCAACGTCAGCGCTGCTCCCGGCGGAACAGCGTCCGTGCCGCTGGTCGTAAATCTCTTCTAGGCCCGCCTACCTTCGCGTAGCCCCAATCCCAATGAAACCGCCTGCCGTATCAACGGCAACCGCATGGATGCCAGGGGGAATCTCAGGAGCCGGATTGGCGTAGCCGCCCTGGTGGCGTGCCTAGCCGCCGGCGCGTCAACGCTCTCCGCGCAGGCTGCCCCGGGCCATCCGGCGGCAAGTGCGGCCAAGAAGTGCAAGAGGAAGCACCACGGCAAGAAGCATCGATGCAAGCGACGCGCTCCCGCCTCCGCGACGATCGCGATCTCACCGATGAGTCAGGACTTCGGAGTCCCACATATCGGCGGAGAGGATCGGACCTTCACGGTCACCAACATCGGTGGGTCCCCGAGCGGCGCCCCCATTTCGGCCCTCACCCAGGCCGGCACTGACTTCTCCATCGGCGCCAACGGCTGCCTCGCCCCGCTCCCCCCGGCCGCGAACTGCTCGATCGTCGTTCACGTTGGCACCAGCGGCGCGGGCCATGTGTCGGCCCTCCTGAGGGTGAGCGCAATCCCCGGGGGGACGGTTTCCGCATCGGTGATGGCCAACATCGAGGCCTGAGGCTGCAGCCCCACCCGGACCCAGCCAATAAGCTGCCGCCCGCGGTGAAGATCGAGGGAGCAAGCGCGCTGGTCGCCGGCGGGGCATCGGGCCTCGGCGCCGCGACCGTCCGCGCCCTGCACGAGCGCGGCGCGTCGATCGTGATCGCCGATCTGAACGCAGAGAAGGGTGAGGCGCTCGCCTCCGAGCTCGGCGAGAACGCCGCGTTCATGGAGGCGAACGTGATGGAGCCCGAGCCGGTGCAGGCGGCCGTCGAGGCCGCCGCCGATGCGCCCGGGGGGCTGCGCATCTCCGTCTGCTGCGCGGGGATCGGCTGGGCACAGCGGACCGCGTCGAAGCAGGGCCCCCACGATCTGGAGATCTTCCACAACGTCATCAAGGTCAACCTGATCGGGACGTTCAACGTGCTGCGGCTCGCCTGCGCGGCGATGTCGGACAACGAGCCCGACGAGGAGGGCGAGCGCGGGGTCTGCGTCAACACAGCCTCGATCGCTGCCTGGGACGGGCAGATCGGCCAGGTCGCCTACGCAGCCTCGAAGGGCGGCGTCGTCGGGCTGACGCTGCCGGCCGCGCGTGACATGGCCAGCCGCGGGATTCGCGTGAACACGATCGCGCCGGGCCTCTTCGACACCCCGCTGCTGGCGGCACTCCCGGAGGACCAGCGCCAGGCGCTCGGCGCCGGCATCCCGTTCCCGTCGCGGTTGGGGCGGCCCGAGGAGTACGGGCACCTGGCCTGCGAGATCGTCACCAACACGATGCTGAACGGCGAGGCGATCCGGTTGGACGGCGCCCTCCGGATGCCGCCGAAGTAGCCCTCTCGGCGCCCCCACCTGGACCGCGGGTCCAGCTCAATCCGTGCCGTCGTACTCCGGGTCGGTGTAGACGCGCTTCCGCCAGGGCGGGCTGATCGCGAAGGAATGGGACGGCAGATCGGCGAGGCTCTCGATCGGGATCAGCTTCACGCTCCCCCGCGGAGTCGTCCTCGCACCCGGGCCGAAGAGCCAGCTCCTCAATCGGTTCGCGAGCAGCTGCTCCTGGTGTCGCTCCTCCGCCGGACCGAGAGGCCCCCGGGGCCGCTCGCCGCTCAGCGCCAGCCGCTCCGTCGCGACCAGCCCTGCGAGCTCGCGGCCCAGCGAGCCCTCGGTCGCGTGACCGGCGTGGCTCCCTCCGGAGACGTAGAGCGTGCCCTGCGAGGGCGTCCAGCCCCGCTCGCCGCGGAGCCCGAGCGCCTCGGCGGCATCCTTCACCGCGCTGGCGCCGGGAACCTTCCCGGAGGCATCGGAGGCCCAGTCCACCGCAGGAGCGTCGGCGCCGTTGTAGCCGTTGTGGGAGCTGGCGCGGGCGTCGGCGGAGCCGTCCGGGTTGATCCGCACCTGGTAGCCCTCCCAGTCGTCCCGGTGATAACCAGCCGTGCCGAGGATCGGCGTGGCGCGCGAGGTGGCCGAGTCCCCGTAGTAGGCCCAGTACTGGATGTAGACGCGGCCCAGACGGTCGCCGGAGCAGTCGTACCCCCGGACCTCACCTCGATCGGCATCCCGGCAGTCGATCAGGTGGGTGAAGAGCGCGACGGGCCGCCCGGCGAGCGAGCGGGTCACACGGCCGGTCTCCCGCCCGTCCGAGCAAGCCGGGGACCGACAGCTCCGGAAGTCGACCGGCAGGGCGGTCATGCCGCGCTCGTAGACGATCCGCGGCGCGTTGTCGCGGACCTGGCTCGCGAGCTCGCCGTACGCGGCGGCGAGCTCGGGATCGCTCCGGCAGCCGTAGCTCAGCTTGACGGCGCAGACGATCCGCTCGCCGATCTCGTGGGCGAGCGCCATGCCCGGCAGCCGCAGCCCGATCAGCCAGGCCAGTGCGCCGAGCGCCATCGAGACGAGGGCGATCAGCGCGACCCACTCGACGGTCCCCTGCCCCGATCTGGTTCGGGCCCACGCGGGTGAAGCTAGGCCGGCATCTGCCTCAACGGGCGCGTAGCCGTGACGAAAGCCTCATCGATCAGGGCCGAAACAGGTGCTAGGGTCGCGTCGGATGGAGCCGACGCGCCAAGAGGGCCGCGGAGCACGCTTCTGGCTCACGATTGTCCTGGTCGCGATCGGATTCGTCTTCGTCGCGGTCAACTTCCAGAAGGTGAAGATCGACTTCGTCGTCGGCTCTACCGAGGCGCCGCTGGTGATCGCGCTGTTGATCTCGGGGGCGATCGGGTTCCTGATCGGCCTCGTCCTCCCGCGCTTCCGCCAGCACGACGACAAGTAGAAGCACGATGGGTGAGGCCGCGGACCTGGTGGGCGCCGCGTTCGAGCGGGCCAACGCCAACGACCCCGACGGCCTGGCCGCGCTCTGCGACCCGGGGATCGAGTTCCACGACGTTCCGGAGATCCCGGGCGCCACCACATACCGCGGTCACGACGGCGTCCGCGACTGGCTGCGCACCGTCCACGAGATCTCCGATGACCTCCACCTCCAGGTCGGGGAGCTCGAGGAGCTCGACGACGCGGTTCTGGTCGAGACCAGCGCCGAGATGCACGGGCGAGCGAGCGGCGCCGGGGTGGACTGGCGCTTCTGGACCGTCTGGCGGGTCCGCGATGGGCTGATCACCTACCACCACGGCTACAGCCGCCGCGAGGGTGCCCTCGAGGACTTCCGAAGCTAGAGCTCCTCGACCTGCGCAGCGATGTCGGAGGCCGCCCCCTTCGCGTCGCTGAACAGCATCGAAGTGTTGTCCTTGTAGAAGAGGTCGTTGTCGATCCCGGCGAACCCGGGGCTGAGGCTGCGCTTGATCACGATCACCTCGCGGGCCTGATCGACCTCGATGATCGGCATGCCGGCGATCGGTGAGTCGGGGTCGTCCTTCGCGGCCGGGTTCGTGACGTCGTTGGCGCCGATCACCACCGCCACGTCGGTGCGCGGCATCTCGGGGTTGATCTCGTCCATCTCCTTGAGCTGCTCGTAGGGAACGTCGGCCTCCGCGAGCAGCACGTTCATGTGCCCGGGCATCCGACCGGCGACCGGGTGAATCGCGAAGTTGACCTCCACCCCGCGCTTCTGGAGTTGGTTCGCGAGTTCCTTGACCGCATGCTGCGCCTGCGCAACCGCCATGCCGTAGCCGGGGACGAACACGACGGAGTCCGCATAGCCGAGCTTGATCGCCGCGTCCTCCGCGCCGATCGAGTGGACCGGGCGCTCCTCCCTCTCCCCCGCCGCGGCGCTGACCGCGCCGAAGCCCGAGAACAGCAGGTTGCCGATCGAGCGGTTCATCGCCCGGCTCATCTCGAGGGTCAGGATCGTTCCCGAGGAGCCGACCAGGGTGCCGGCGACGATCAGGACGACGTTGTCGAGAGCGAAACCGGCCGCGGCGGCCGCGAGCCCGGTGAAGGCATTCAGCAGCGAGATCACCACGGGCATGTCGGCGCCGCCGATCGGCAACACAAAGAGGTTGCCCAGGACAGCCGCGCCGATCAGCACGCCGATGTAGAGGCCCTGGGACGGCGAATCGTGGTCGATGCCGAGGACGATGCAGCCGGCCAGGATCGCCGCGAGGAGCAGCCCGTTGAAGATGTGCTGGCCCGGGAACTGCACGGGCCGGCTGGGGATGATCGCCTGCAGCTTGCCGAAGGCGATGTTCGATCCCCAGAAAGAGACCGAGCCGATCACGGTGGAGAACAGGATCGGGATGAAGATGTCGAGCGGAATGCTCGAGCCGCCGGCCGACACGTGCCGGAACTCGGACCAGGAGATCAACGCCGCCGCACCGCCACCGACGCCGTTGTAGAGCGCCACCATCTGCGGCATGTCGGTCATCTGCACCCGAAGGGAGGCGATGACCCCGACCGAGGTCCCGATCAGGATGCCGAGCAGGATCAGCCCGCCGTTGCCGATCACGTCCAGCGAGAGCGTGATCGCGATCGCCACCAGCATCCCGGCGGCGGCGATCAGGTTGCCGCGGCGGGCGGTGCGCGGGTGCGTGCCCTGCCGGATCCCGAAGATGAACAGGGAGAAGGCGACGATGTAGCAGGCGGTGACGAAGTCGCTGTTCTCCGTCAGCGCGAGGGGCGGGGCTGAGATCACTGACCGGCCTCCGACGGTTTCACGGTCTCCTCCGCCGCCGCTTCCTGCTTCGGCTTGCGGTCGCGGCCGCGGCCGCGGAACATGCCGAGCATCCGGTCGGTGACCATGAAGCCGCCGACGATGTTGATCGTGCCGAAGGCGATCGCGATCACGCCGATCACCTTCTCCAGCGTGTCATCGGCCGAGCCGATCACGATCAGCCCGCCGAGCATGACGATGCCGTGGATCGCGTTGGTCTGCGACATCAGAGGCGTGTGCAGGGTGGTCGGGACCTTCGAGATGACCTCGAAGCCGACGAATGCGGCCAGGACGAAGATCGTGATCTCGGTCATCAAGCTCATGACGCGGCCTCCTTGGCTCTCTCGTTGACGATCTCGCCGTCCTTGGTGAGCAGGGAGCCGGCGATGATCTCGTCCTCGGTGTCGACCTTGAGGTTGCCCTCGTCGTCGATGAGGAGCTCGACCAGGTTCTGCAGGTTCTTGGCGTAGAGCGCCGAGGCGTTGCCGGCCATCTGGCTCGGCAGGTTCGCCGGGCCGATGATCTTGACGCCGTCCACCTCGACGGTCTCCCCCGGCTTCGAGCCCTCGACGTTGCCGCCGGTCTGGGCCGCGAGGTCAATGATCACGGAGCCGGGCGCCATGTTCTGGACGGCGTCGGCCGTGATCAGGCGCGGCGCCGGGCGGCCTGGGATCTGGGCGGTCGTGATGATCACGTCCTGCCGCTTGGCGGCCTCCCCGAGCTCCTGCCGAAGCTTCTCGTTCTCCTCCTCGGTGAGCGGGCGCGCGTAGCCACCCTCGCCCTCCGCATCCTTGACGGCCTCCACCTCGAGGAAGCGGCCGCCGAGGGACTGCACCTGCTCCTTGACGACCGAGCGGACGTCGAAGCCGGTGACGATTCCCCCCAGCCGCTTGGCGGTGGCGATGGCCTGCAGGCCGGCGACTCCGGCTCCGAGGACCAAGACCTTGGCGGGCGGGACCGTCCCGGCCGCCGTGGTCATCATCGGGAAGAGCTTGCCGGACTCGCGAGCCGCGATCAGCACCGACATGTAGCCGCCGAGGTTCGCCTGGGAGGAGAGGGCATCCATGGACTGGGCCCGCGTGATCCTCGGGATCGCCTCCATCGCGAAGCTGGTGGCACCGGCCTCGGCGAGCGACTTGGCGAGCGCCGGATTGGTCAGCGGCTCGAGGAAGCCGATCAGGATCTGGCCCTGGCGCAGGCGGCGGACCTCATCGTCGGTGGGCGGGGTGACCTTGAGGACGACGTCGGCGCCCCAGGGGTCTTCGCCGACCTTTGCGCCGGCGTCCGAGTACTCGGAGTCGGGATGCGACGCGCCCTCTCCGGCGCCGGCCTCGACAGCGACCTCGATCTCCTTGGCGGTCAGCGCTTTGACCACGTCAGGGACAAGCGCCACACGGCGCTCTCCCTCAGCGGTCTCCTTTGGCACTCCGATCTTCATGGACGATTCACGCCCTCCGGGGCGGGGTTTGACCGCGGCAATCTAGTCGGTTTGGCCTCCGGACCACTCCGGCAGTTGGGCCGCCTCGAGGGCCTGATCTTCGGTCAGAAAGAGCTGGACGCGCGTGATCAGGCCATCCTCGACGCGGTACAGATAGGCACGTGCGTCGCGGACCTCGACACCGCTCGCCCGCCCGCTGCCGCCGTAGGTGATGAACAGGAAAGCGACACCCCCGCCCAGGTCGCGTGACTCGAGAATCTCGAAGCGATAGTCGGACCCGAACGCCCGGAACCAGTCACCGAACCATTCCCCCACCGCTTCACGGCCCTCGAAGGTGCCCGTATTCAGGAAGCCCTCTTCGACCACCAGCACGACATCCCGAGCGTAGTAGTCCATGGCTCGCGTGAAGTCTCGGTCGTTGGTCGCCGCGAACTGCTCCCTGACGACCTCGATGGGTTCCTGCGACACGGGTGACGCTAGGCAGGTGATCCGGCGCCGACCATCTCGGCGAGCTTCTCGAGCGTCCGGACGTTCTCCTCGGCGTTGCCGTGCATCGGCGAGACGATCATCCGGTCGACGCCGGCATCGGCGAAGCGCTTGACGCGCTCGGCGACCTCGTCCTCGGTCCCGATCATCGCGGTGGCATCGACCAGCTCGTCCGGGATCGCGGCGTAGGCCTCCTCGCGCTTGCCGTCGAGATAGAGGGACTGCACCTCGTCGGCCACCTCGGCGAAGCCGAAGCGTCGCGTCAGGTCGGCGTAGAAGTTCGTCTTCTTCGAGCCCATTCCGCCGAGATAGAGAAGCAGCCCGGCCTTGACCAGGCCGCGAGCGGCATCGAGGTCGCCGTCGATCGCCACCTGCACGGAGGGGGACACCGCGAAGTCCTCGCGGCTCCGGCCGCTCTTGCTCAGGCCCGCCTCGATGTGCTCACCCCAGGCGTCTTCCCACTTGTCGACGGAGAAGAAGATCGGGATCCAGCCGTCAGCGACCTCGGCGGCCAGCTCGACGGACTTCCGGCCGATGGCGCCGAGATAGATGGGGATCTCGTTGCGGATCGGGTGGATGTTCAGCTTGAGCGCCTTGCCCTGCCCGGTGACGCCCTCGCCGTCGGTCAGCGGCAGCTTGAAGTGCTTGCCCTCGTACTCCAGCCGTCCCTCGCGGGCGACGACCTGCTTGACGATCTCGACGTACTCGCGGGTGCGGCCCCACGGCTTCTCGTAGGGGACGCCGTACCAGCCCTCGGAGACCTGCGGGCCGGAGGGCCCGAAGCCGAAGATGAAGCGGCCGCCGGAGAGGGCGTCGATCGTCACCCCGGCCATCGCCGCCGCCGCGGGCTGCCGCGCGGGCACCTGGAGGATCGCCGCGCCGAGCTGGATGGTCTCGGTCTTGGCGGCGAGGTAGGCGAGCACGCTGACGGCGTCCGAGCCGTAGGACTCGGCCGCCCAGACGGAGTCGAAGCCGAAGCGCTCGGCGGCGAGCACGATGTCGGTGGCCTCGTCTCCCTGGGGACCGATTCCCCAGTAGCCGAGGTTGAGTCCAAGCTTCAAACCCATGTGGGCCGAACCCTACGGGACTGCGTGCTCGGGCGAGTTCAGGTCCCCAGGTTGTTGATCGTCAGCGTGGCCTGCTGTGTGACGCCGCCGGCCGTCGCCGAGATCGTGACCGGGCCGGCCGCCGCGGTGCCGCTCACGCTGATCTGGAAGGTTCCGGTGAGGCCGTCCTGCGGGATCGTGATCGTCGCGGGGACGGTGACGTCGGGGCTATCGGACGAGAGGTTGACGACCGAGCCGGCGGCCAGCGCTTCGCAGTCGATGGTGACCGTCCCGGTGGCCGTGGCGGGGTTTCCGGAGTTGACGCTGCTCGGGCTCACATCGAGCGTGGTCGCCGCGGGGGCCGGGCTGGCGAGGCTCCTGACCGACGCCGTGTCCGTCGCCTGCGACGGAGACAACGTGGCTGTCACGGTCACGGCCGGGGTCGGTGCGAGGGCGGTCGCACCGAAGAAGGCGGTCTTGGACCCGGTCGGCACGGTGACCTGGGAGAGAACCGAGAGCGCGAGCGGGTTGTCACTGGACAGGTCGACGGGCGTGTCCCCAGGGGCGGCCACGTCGAGGCTGACGCGGTTGGCCGTGAACACACCTGTGCCGGGATAGCACTTGTGGTCGAGCGCGACCGAGGCCACGCTCGGGGTGCTCACCACGCTGAGCTGGACGTTGGCATCGCTCCCCCCTATTGACGCCGTCAGTGTGGGCGTGACGGTCGCTCCCGCGGTGGTGTCGACCGCGAAGCTGGCCGTGGTCTGGCCCGGGGCGACGTACACGGACGAGGGCACGTTCGCTCGAGTCGGGTCACTGCTCTCCAGGGCGACCGGCTGGCCGCCGGAGGGCGCCCCGCCGCTGATCGTCACATGCCCCTGCGTGGACCTCCCGCCGAGGACCGGATTGTCCGTCACCGTCACGGCGTTCACGCCGACGGCCGGGGGCACGACGGGGGGCGTCACGTTCGGATGGGTGGCCTCGCCGGGAAGGGCGGCATCGGTTTTCCCGGCGCCCCCGCACTTCTTCTTCTTCTTGTGCGACCCCTTCTTGGCCTTCTTGCACTTGCTCGCGGAGGCCACGGGACCCGGCTTCGAGCTCGCCGGCAGAGCCAGCATCCCTGCGGACAGGGTGGCGACGAGTGCCGCGAGCGTGATCCTTCTGATCAACACGGCGATTGACTCGACCGCTGGGCGGCCCAATCAAGGCGGACGGCCCCCTCTGGACAGAAGTCTCGTCCTCACTATTTGGGTGCAGAACCGCCGTCGGGGAGCCGAAAAGAGGTGCATGACGCCTGAGCAGATCGAGTATCGAGCGCAGCAGGCCGAGCACCTGCTCGCCCGCTACCGCGAGCTGGAGCGTGAGCGGGAGGACGCCGGGCTCTACGAGGAGGCTCTGGAGGCAAGGCGTCTACGCCTCGAGCAGGAGGTCTCCGTGACCTACTGGCGCGCGCGAGCAAGCGAAGCGGCCTAGAGCTTGCGAAATGCTTGCGCTAGGATGGGCTCACGATGAGCCCGGTCCTCACCCCCACCCTGCTTGACCCGATCGCGGAGACGCTCGAGCTCACCGAGACCGAGCTGGGCCGCCTCTTCGGGGTCAGCCGGCAGGCTGTCGGGCAGTGGCGGGAGCGCGGCGTCCCCTCGAACCGGATGGCCAAGGTGGCGACGGTGGCGGCGATCTGCGACCTGTTGCATCACCGCCTGAAGTCCGAGCGGATCCCCGGGATCGCCCGCCGGCCGGCGCAGGCCTACGGCGGGCACTCGATGCTCGAGCTGATCGAGCGCGACCGCCAGGACGAGCTGCAGGCCAAGGTGCGCCAGTCGTTCGACTGGGCCGCCTCGGCGTAGAAGATGAGGACGATCCGGAAGGGCGGCCCTTATGTGCGGGTCGCGGACCCGGACTGGGACGACCCGCTGGACGGCCGATACGCCGCCGAGCGCGGCGGCCGCTGGAATCCCCCCGAGTCGTTCCCGGTCGTCTACCTCTGTCGGACCGTCGCGGTCGCCCGCGCCAACGTCTACCGGCGACTCGAGCGGCAGCCCTACGGGCCCGAGGACCTGCGGCCGGAGGCGGGTCCGGTCCTGGTCCGGACCACCGTTCCGGAGGACCGCTACCTGAACGTCATCACCGACGCAGGCTGCCGGGACGCCGGCTTGCCGGGCACCTACCCGCGCGACAGCCGGCGCAGGATCGTCCCCCACAGCCGCTGTCAGCCGATCGGCCTCCGAGCGAAGGAGGCGGGACTGCCGGGGGTGGCCGCACGCAGCGCCGTGGCCGATGGCGAGGAACTGGCCTACTTCGGCGGACGCAAGCTTCGGCGCGGCACAGTGTGCTCATTCGACGACTGGTTCTGGGAAGCGGCGCTTCGCTAACAATGCGGCAGTGAGCGACCAGCGTCATCCCGGAGGCCTGTCCAGCCAGGAGGCCGCCAAGCGGCTGCGCGAGCTCGGGCCGGTCGAGGATCGGACGAGCCGCTCCGTCGCGAGCATCGTCGCGGGCAACGTCTTCACCTTCTTCAACCTGATCATCGGGGTCTTCTTCGTGGTCATGCTGGCGCTCGGCCTCTTCGCCGACGCGCTCTTCGGCTTCATCGCCGTGATCAACAGCTACATCGGGATCAGGCAGGAGCTGAAGGCGAAGGAGACGCTCGAGAGCCTCGCGCTGCTCATCGCGCCCAGGGCGAAGGCGGTCAGGGACGGCGAGCTGGTCGAGCTGCACGCGACCGAGGTGGTGCCCGGCGACTGGATTCGCGTCGAGCCTGGAGACCAGCTGGTCGCCGACGGCGAGATCACGGAGAGCCGGGGTCTCACCCTCGACGAGTCGCTGCTCACCGGCGAGGCCGACGGCGTCCGCAAGCGGGTCGGCCAACGGGCGCTCTCGGGTTCCTTCTGCATCGCCGGGTCGGGCTACTACGAGGTCGACGCGGTCAGGGAGGAGAGCTACGCGGAGAAGGTCGCCGGCGAGGCGCGCACCTTCCGCCACCCGCCGTCCCCACTCCAGGACGAGGTGAACCTCGTGCTCAAGGCGAGCACCTGGCTGATGATCCCGCTCGCCGTCATCCTGATCTTCGCCCTCCAGGCTCGGAGCACCCCGCTGCACGACGCTGCGCAGACGGCCACGGCCGGGCTGATCACACTCATCCCCGAGGGACTCGTACTCCTGATGAGCGTCACGCTCGCGGTCGCAGCGGTCCGGCTCGCGCGTCTGGACACCCTCGTCCAGCAGATGAGCGCGACCGAGGCGCTGGCCGCCGTGGACACGATCTGCGTCGACAAGACCGGGACGCTGACGACCGGTGAGCTGGAGCTCGTCTCGGTCGATGTCTCCGATCCGTCGGAGGCGAGCAGGGCCCAGCAGGCGCTCGCCCGGTTCGCCGCCAGCTCGGGGGAGCGCAACCGGACCCTGGAGGCGGTCGCCGAGAACTATCCGGGGACTGGAGAGCGAGTGAGGGCCGAGGTGCCCTTCTCGTCCGAGTGGAAGTGGAGCGGGCTCACCTTCGGCCGCGGGGAGACCTATGTGCTCGGCGCTCCCGACGTGCTCATGGCGCGCGGCTCCCTTGCCCTCCCGGTCCCGCTGCAACGGAGCCTGGAGGAGAACACCAGGGCCGGTCGCCGGGTCGTCGCCTTCGGCCGCGCCTCGGGTGGCCTTCCCGACAACCCCTATTCCGACCCACCGCCGGCGGTCACCCCGCTCGCGCTGGTGGTCCTGGAGGAGACGCTTCGCCCGGACGCCCGCGAGACGATTCGCTACATGCGCGAGCGCGAGATGGATCTCAAGCTGATCTCCGGAGACGCGCCGCAGACCGTCACCGCGGTCGCCTCGGCGGTCGGGATCTCGACGCAGGCCGGTGTCGTCACCGGAGATGACCTGCCCGAGGACCACGCCTCGCTCGCCCGCATCGCCGAGGAGAACACGATCTTCTGCCGCATCAAACCCGAGCAGAAGAAGGCCCTCGTCTCGGCACTCGCGGAGCGGGGGCGGTTCGTGGCGATGATCGGGGATGGGGTGAACGACGTGCCGGCGCTGAAACGCGCCAGGATGGCCGTCGCGATGGGATCGGGGAGTCAGATCACCAAGGGGATCGCCGACATCGTCCTGCTCAAGGACCAGTTCTCGCGACTGCCTCGGGCCGTCGCGGAGGGACGGCGGATCGCGCGCAACATCCACCGGCTCGGCCGCCTCTATGTGACCAAGACCGTCTACGCCGCGGCGCTGATCGTGCTGGTGGCGGTGCCTGGCTGGGCCTTCCCCTTCCTCCCCAGGCAGCTGACGGTCGCCGCCTTCCTGACGATCGGGATCCCCTCCTTCGTGCTCGCCCTGGCCCCCAGCGACGGCCCCCTCTACAGGGGGAGGCTGCTGCGAGCCCTTGCCGCCTTCGCGGTGCCCGCGGGCCTGGCGATCGCCGCCGCGTCACTGGCCAGCTTCTTCCTGGTGGACACCGTCTTCGGTGGCTCGCTGGAGGCCGGGCGAACCGCGGCCACCACAACCCTGGTCGTGCTCGGCCTCTGCTTCATCCTGCTGCTCGAGCGCGGTCCGGGCCGCGAGCACATCGCGATCCAGAGCTACATGCTCGCCCTGGTGGCGGCCCTGGGCGCCCTCTACGCGCTGATCCTCGCCGTCCAGCCCGTCCGGGACTTCTTCGACCTGACCCGGATGGGGGGCGGACAGCTCTTCATCGCCCTGCTCTCGGCGGCGGCGGGCCTGGTGCTGGCGAGCGTCGTCTGGAGAATCCCGGTCATCGAGCAGCTCGAGGACCGCCCGCCACCGCCCGACGAGACCCCGACCGGCCCCGTCACGGAGCCACTGACGGTGGCACCCGCCCCCGCCCCCGTCCCGCGCACCCGACCCTCTGGACAGTCCTGATGCCCTCGTCAGACCCAAAACGGGTTGCGCCTGGCGGCGCACCCTTGCATATCGCCCGCCGCACCAAGATCGTCGCCACGGTCGGGCCCGCGAGCAGCTCGCCGGATGTCCTGCGCGAGCTCTTCGCGGCCGGCGTCGACGTCTTCCGGCTCAACTTCGCCCACGGCACTCCGGATGAGCAGGCCGAGAACGTCCGGCGGATCCGCGCAGTCAGTGAGGAGGTCGGTCGCGAGGTCGGGATCATGGGCGACCTTCCGGGCCCAAAGCTCCGCCTCGGCGACCTCGAGGGCGACGTCACGGTCCTCCACTCGGGGTCCAACGTGGTGCTGCGGGGCGAGACCAACGGGACCCCCGGGAACGCCGAGCTCCTCACCGTCCAGTGGGACGGCTTCGCGAAGGCGGTGAGCGAGGGCGATCCCGTCTTCCTCGCCGACGGACGGGTGCGGCTCAAGGTCGTCTCCGTCGAGGGCAGTGAAGTCGTCTGCGAGGTCGAGGCCGGAGGGGCCGTCAGCTCCCACCAGGGCGTGAACCTTCCGGGCGCCGACCACGACCTGCCGGAGACGGGCGCCTCCGACCAGCCCTGGATCGACTTCGCCTGCGACAACGGCATCGACCTGCTCGCGGTCTCCTTCGTGCGCCGCCCCTCCGATCTGGAGAAGGTCGAGGCCCGGCTGAAGGAGCGTGGCGCCGACATCCCGCTGATCGCCAAGATCGAGAAGCCGCAGGCGGCCGAACGTGCCGAGGAGATCATCGAGGCCGCGGGCAGCGGCATCATGATCGCCCGCGGAGACCTCGGGGTCGAGCTGCCGATCGAGGAGGTGCCCGGCGCCCAGAAGCTGCTGATCGCGCTGGCTGGGCGCGCGTCGAAGCCGTCCATCACCGCGACGCAGATGCTGGCGACGATGGTGCGCGCCTCGCGCCCGACGCGCGCCGAGGTGACCGACGTGGCGAACGCGATCTACGACGGCACCGACGCGGTGATGCTCTCCGAGGAGACCGCCATCGGCGACTACCCCGTCGAGGCCGTCCGGGTCATGGACCGAATCGCGCGGGTGACCGAGCCACGGCTGCGGTTCGGGGAGATGGTCTTCACCCGGGTCGAGGAGAAGGAGCACGACATCGCCGAGACCGTGGCGCAGGTGGCGGTGGCCGCCTGCTACCGGCTCGGCCTGAGGGCGATCGTCTGCCCCACGAACTCGGGCCGGACCGCGCGTCTGATTTCGGCCCATCGTCCGCGAGTCCCGGTGCTGGCCATCTCGCCACGGCTCGAGACCGTCAGGCGAATGAACCTGCTCTTCGGGATCAGCTCCACGCAGGCGGAGGACTGGACCTCGATCCGCAAGCTGCTCGACGATTGCGCGAACCTCGCGCGGGGCCAGGGCATCGCCGAGTCGGGCGACCTCGTGGCGATCACCGCCGGGCTGCCCGCGCAGGGCATGGGCACGAACCTTTTCGAGATCCACCGCGTGCCGTAGGCGCGCGACCCGCTGTCCGGGCCCGACTCTAGCCTCGGCTTCGCCGATGCCCGATCCGACCGCACGTAGCGCGCCGGTTGATCCAGAGCATCTCCCCGGTCACCTGCGGCGAGAGTTCCACCGCCTGAACAGGCGAGTGAAGGAGGGGGATCCGCTGTGGCCAGCGCAGCTCGCCGTGGCCATCGCGATCGCGCTTCATCTGACGCTCTCCGACAAGCTCGTCATCGGTCCGAAGTGGCTGATCCCGGCGGTCGAGGGACTTCTGCTTCTCACGTTGGTCGTGATCGCGCCCAGGCGGATCTCACGCTCGCGGTGGCGCCATCAGCGCGGTCTGCTCTGGACGATCCTGGGCCTCGTGACCCTGACCTACTCTGGTCTCTCTCGGCCTTCTCGTGCACTACCTGGTCAGCGGTGGGAAGGTCGGCGGACATGCGCTGATCGGCTCGGGGGTGGTGCTCTGGGTCACCAATGTGCTGCTCTTCTCCGTCGTGTACTGGGATCTCGACCGCGGCGGCCCGCTGGATCGCTTTGAGAAGAACCGGCCGTGGCCGGACTTCCAGTTCCCCCAGATGGAGAACCCCGAGCTCACGCCGATGGGCACCGGCTGGCAGCCGACCTTCCTCGACTACCTCTACACGTCCCTGACCAACGCCACGGCGTTCAGCCCGACCGACACGATGCCCGTGACCCAGGTCGCGAAGCTGCTGATGGGCGTACAGGGAACGGCAGCGATCGTCACCGTCGGGCTCGTCGTGGCCCGGGCGGTCAACATCCTGGGCTGACCGGCTAGTCGCCCGGTGGGTAGTCGCCGGGTGCCGGCCGCTCGGCGCGCGGGTCGCGCCCGGGAAGAACGAACTGGGTGACGATCAGGTTCGCCACGGGCTTCTCGCCCTTGCGGATCATCGCCTCGATCACCGCCGTGCTTCGACCGATATGCAGCGGGCGCGCCTCGCAGATCAGCTCGTCCCCGAGCACACCGGCGGCGAAGACGTTCAGCTTGAGCTCGATCGTCGTGAAGTCGTGGTTGGGCGGCAGCGCGCGGAAGGTCGCCCAGGCCGCGACCGAATCGCCGAACGCCGTCCAGACCCCGCCGTGGACGAAGCCGCCGGGATGGAGATGGCGCTTGTCGACGACCATCCGGCCGGTTGAGACCTCGTCGGTGATCTCGACCGGCTCGATCGCCATGTCACCCGGAAAGGTGCCCGGTAGCCAGGTCTTGATGTTCTCGGGGGTGATCTCCGGGTTCACGGGCGCGCAAGCTTATTTGAGGCCCATGTCACCGAAGGGCTCGTCGCGCTCGCGGACCGCCTCCTTGAACCCCTTCTCCGCCGCGAGGCGCTGCCACTCGAAGCCCTCCGGCGTGTGCCGGGCGATCCCGTCGAAGAAGACGCCGAGCGACTGAGTCGCCTGCAGGCCCTGGGCGTAGAGCGCCTGGTTGACGAGCAGCTTGTGCATGACGAGCTGGTTGATCGGGATCCGCGCGACCCGGTCGAGCAGGGCCTCGAAGCGCTCATCGAGCTCGGACGCCGGAGCGACCTCCGACGCCAGACCCCACTCGGCGGCGGTCGTGCCGTCGATCGAGTCGCCGGTGAGCAGCAGGCGCTTGGCCCGGGCCGGCCCGACGCGGTAGGCCCAGAGGGCGCTGGTGGGGACACCCCAGACTCGGGCCGGCGGGTAACCGATCTTCGCCCTGTCCTCCACGACCAGCAGGTCCGAGCAGAGCGCCATGTCGGTGCCGCCCGCGACGCAGTAGCCGTGGACCTTGCAGATCGTCGGCTTCTCGGAGTGGAAGAGGCTCATGAAGCCGCGCAGGTTGCGGCTCATCATCTGGTAGTCGACGACGGGGTCCCAGGTGCCATCGGGGTCGTGATTCCGAGCCTGGACCGTCGGGTCGAGCGGCGACCCGGCGGGAGCATCGGGTTGCGCGACGCCCTCCATGTCCCGCTCGGCCGACGCCACCAGGTCGTACCCGCCGCAGAAGCCGGAGCCGTTGCCGGCCAGCGCGATTACGTGGACCGCCGGATCGAGGTTCGCCCGCTCGACGCAGGCGGCGAGCTCGCGCGGCATCTCGAGGGTGATCCCGTTGCCGCGCTCGGGCCGGTTCAGGGTGATCCGGGCGATCCGCCCCGTCACCTCGTAGGTCAGCGTCTCGAGCGTTTCGATCCGTGGATTCAATCAGCGCCGATGACCTGGGCCCGCTTTCGAGGTCGTAATGGCGAAGATGTCCACGTTGGCGAAGTCGAACTACACGACGCTCGAGGTCGCGGGACGCGAGGTCCGTCTGTCGAACCCGGACAAGCTCTTCTTCCCGAAGCCGAAGTTCACGAAGCTCGACCTCGCCGAGTACTACATGGCTGTCGAGGATGCGGCCGTCAACCAACTGCGCGAGCGGCCGGGCACGATGAAGCGCTTCGTCGACGGCGTCGACGGCGAGTTCTTCTTCCAGAAGCGGGTTCCTAAGGGAGCCCCCGACTGGCTGCAGACCGCCACGTTCACCTTCCCGAGCGGGCGGACCGCCACCGAGCTGGTGGCAAACGACGCCGCTCACCTCGTCTGGGCGGTGAACCTCGGGGTCGTCGACTTCAACCCGCACCCGGTGCGGCGCAACGACCTGGACAACCCGGACGAGCTCCGCGTCGACCTCGACCCGATGCCCGGGGTGCGCTGGAACACCGTGCGCAAGGTGGCGATGTGCGTCAAGGACGTGCTCGAGGAGCACGGTCTGGTCGGCTTCCCGAAGACGTCCGGCTCGCGCGGGATCCACGTCAACGTCCGCATCGAGCCCCGCTGGGACTACATCGAGGTACGGCGCGCGGCCCTCGCCCTCGCCCGCGAGGTCGAGCGGCGAGTGCCCAAGAACGCCACCAGCAAGTGGTGGAAGGAGGAGCGCCACGGGGTCTTCGTCGACTACAACCAGAACGCCCGCGACCGGACGATCGCGTCGGGCTATTCGGTGAGGCCGGTGCCGGATGCTCGCGTCTGCTGCCCGCTCGATTGGGGCGAGGTCCCGGACGTCGATCCCTCCGAGCTGCGGCTCGACACGGTGCCCGACCGCGTCAGCAAGAAGGGCGACCCCTCGGCGGACATCGACAAGCACGCCGGATCGCTCGACCAGCTCCTCGACCTGGCGCGCCGCGACGAGGAGGGCGGTCTCGGCGACGCGCCCTGGCCTCCCCACTTCGCGAAGCAGCGAGGCGAGCCCAAGCGGGTCCAGCCCAGCCGGGCCCGGAAGACGTCGTGAGGGTCCTCCCGCCCTAATGCCGGCCCCGGCGCGGGCCGATGGATTGACGCATGGATGCGAACCAATACGTGCTCGCCCACGGCATGCGCCAGACGCGCTCGATACTCGAGCGCTGGGGCGAGGACCCATGGCCGGTCATCCGCACGTGGCTCGTGGGCGCCGTGCTGATCGCGCTCGGCCTGCTCGCCGGCGTGACGGTTGCGGCATCCTTGATCAAGCCCGACTACGGCTTTCACTACGGCCCGACGGCCCATGGCGGTCCGAGTCCCGATCGGGTGCTCGGCGTGCTCGGCCGCAACTCGCTGGTCCTGGCGCTGCACGCGTTCGCCTGCATCGCCGGCTTCATCGCGGGGGCGACGCTGCCGCTCTCCGCGGCGCGCCGTAAGGGGCTCTCCCGTCTGGTCCACGAGAAGGCGCGCCCGATCGCCTTCGCCTGGGTGATCGGGGTGACCTGCTTCTCACTGCTCACCCAGACTCTCGCGCTCGGTGTGGTCGGCTCGACCATCTCATGGGACCTCGGTGTCTCGGTCCCGCTGCTCGTCACGACCGCCGTTCCGCACGCGCTGTTGGAGCTCACCGCGGTGTTCCTGCCGCTTGCCGCCTGGACGATCGCGTCCCGCAAGGGCGAGTGGGATCAGCTCCTGGCGGCGACGGTCGTGACCGTGGCGATCGCAATCCCGATGCTCCTGGTCGCGGCGACCTGGGAGGTCTACGTCTGGCCTCACCTCCTCCACGCCGTCGCCCCCACCCAGGCCATCCACTGGGGACCAACCGGCTGAGCCGCGTCCCGCCTAGGGATCGGCCAGGTTCCAGTTGAAGTGCGAGTCGTAGAGCGTGTTGCTGAACGTGCTCGAGCCCTGGTAGCTGCCACGCGCCATCGTCTGCTCCGGGGTCACGGTGTAGATCAGCAATGCGTCGAAGCAACCCTGGACGATGCGCCCACGTTAGGAAGGGGCGCTCATCAAACGCTCATCAGCCCCAGGCGCCGTGCGCGCCTAGACCAGCTGGTCGATCTTGCAGTCCTTCGGCGCCTTGTCGTCGCGCCAGCGGACGATCTTGGAGCCGTGCCTGATGCGGCCGCCGCTCGTGTGGTCGTAGGTGACCTCGACGACGAGCTCCGGGCGCAGGGCGAACCACTCCAGGTCGCGGTTCGCGTCCCAGCGGCTCGGATCGCCCGATCCCTTCTCGCCGGTCTCGTACGGCTTCAGCGTCTCGACGAGCTCGCGCTTCTCCTTCGCCTTCAGCCCCGAGGTGTGGCCGATGGGACGCAGCTTCCCCTTCTCGTAGAGCCCGAGGATCAGGGACCCGACAGTGCCCTTCTCTTTCCCAGGCCGCCAGCCGACGATCACGCAGTCGATCGTCCGCACTCGCTTCACCTTCACCATGCCCTTGCGCTGGCCCGGCTTGTAGATCGCGTCGAGCTCCTTGGCGATCACCCCCTCGCCGGAGAGCAGCAGGGGCTCCGCCCTCTCGGCGGTCTTGACGAGAGGCGTCAGCTCCACCGAGCCGGAAGCGCTCTTCTTGCGGCCCGGCGCTCCGGCGATCAGCTCCTCGAGCGCCGCGCGGCGCTCCGCGAAGGGCTTGCCGGTCAGCTTGCGGCGGTCCACCGCGAGCAGGTCGAACGCCCGGAAGAGCGCCGGAGTCTTCTCGGCGAGCATCTTCACACGCGACTCCGCCGGGTGGAGCCGGTTCTGCAGCAGGTCGAACTCCTCCACCCCGTCCTCCCCGATGATCACCAGCTCGCCGTCGAGGACGTAGCGGCCCTCGGGGAATTCGACCTCAGGGAAGTAGCGCCGCAGCGGCTTGCCGCCGCGGGACTGGAGGTAGACGTCATCTCCGTCAATGAATGCGAGCGCACGAAAGCCGTCGTACTTGGGCTCGTACACCCAGTCCTCGCCCTCCGGCAGCACCTTGCGAGAGAGGGCGAGCTGGGGCTGGATCGGAGGCTTCAGCGGCAGGGCCATGTGAGGCGATCCTATTAGCGCCATAGCATCGGCCAGATGACTGACCCACCCGCCAGGTGCGACGTCCTCGTGATCGGCGGCGGCATCCTCGGGCTCGCGGTCGCCCGCGAGCTGCTCATCCGGCATCCCAGCTCCACCCTCTGCGTGCTGGAGCGCGAGGACCGGCTTGCCGCGCACCAGACCTCCCACTCGAGCGGCGTGATCCACGCGGGCATCTACTACGCGCCCGGATCGCTGAAGGCGCGGCTCTGCGTCGAGGGGGCCCGGCTGCTCTATGCGTATTGCGACGAGCGCGGGATCGAGGCGCGCCGCGACGGCAAGCTGATCGTCGCCGCCGACGAGAGTGAGCTGCCGCGCCTCGACGGGCTCGAGCGACGCGGCCGTGAGAACGAGGTCCCCGGGCTGCGCCGGATAGGCGGCGACGCGATCTCGGAGATAGAGCCGCACGCCCGGGGCGTGGCCGCGCTGCACTCACCCGAGACCGGGGTGGTCGACTTCGCTCGGGTCGCCGCCTCTTATGCGAGCGACGTCGAGCAGGCCGGCGGTACCGTCGTGACGGGCGCCGGGGTCCGAACCCTCACCCCCCAGCGCGAGAGCATCACCGTCGCGCATGAGCGCGGCCGCACCGAGGCGGGGTTCGTGGTGAGCTGCGCCGGGGCGTGGTCCGACCGGCTCGCGGTCGCCGCCGGCGCTCCGGCCGAGCCGCGAATCGTCCCCTTCCGCGGCGGCTACCTCCGCCTGCGCCCGGAACGGAGGGAGCTGGTGCGCGCCAGCATCTACCCCGTCCCGGATCCCGACCTGCCGTTCCTCGGCGGCCACCTGACCAGGACGATCGACGGCGAGGTCCTGCTCGGGCCGTCCGCGCTGATGGTGGGCGCGCGGGACGCCTACCGGGTCGCGCGGCTGCGCGCCCGCGATCTCAGCTCCAACCTCAGCTGGCCCGGGACCTGGAAGCTGATGCGGCGCTTCTGGCGCACCGGGCTGACCGAGATCCGGCACGCCGCCAGCAGGCGCTCCTTCGTCTCGGACCTGCGCCGCTTCGTCCCGGAGCTCGGCGTCCGGGACGTCCTGCCCGGCCCCTCGGGGATTCGCGCCCAGGCGCTCGACCGCGACGGCAGGCTGGTCGACGACTTCGTGCTGCACCGGACCGAGCGCGCCCTGCACGTTCGCAACGCCCCCTCCCCGGCCGCGACGTCATCGCTCGCCCTGGCGAAGTTGATCGCCGACGAAACGGAGCGCCGCTAGCAGCCGCCGACCAGCAGGAAGATCAGCACGATCACGGCGATCACGGCGGCGCCCGCAATCAGCCTGCGTCGCATGTAGACGTCGGGACCGCCGTAGTGATGACTCATCGGGCCGTCCGCGCCGCGTGGCCCGCTGCCTCCGAGCAGCTCCTCGTCGCCCGTGGCGGGCGGCTCATCCGAGCGTGCGCGTGCGCGCGCCTCGGCGGCGGCCTTCCTCTCCTCTGGGCTTCTCCCACTCGACTCCATGCGCTCAGCCTAAGGGGATTGATACCCCAAGATCGTTCAATGTCAGAGCCAAATCCCGGATTGGGCGAAAACCTCCACCGGCCGGAATCGTGATCCTCTGCGGCTCCCCTACGTCGCTGATCACCACGTCCAGATCGAGCGCGATGGAGGTCGCTCCTCCAAACCCCGAGCTCCCCGGCGGGACGCCCAATACGGCGCCTACCTCGAGCTCGTGCAGGACGCGGTCGTCGTAGCCGACACAGGCACTCGCCGTTCCCGATACCGATGGAGTCGCGGAGAGCCCGAGGCCGCTCGTCAGGGGAGCGATGTCCCGAGCCACCGCGCCGCCGCGCAGAGGAGCGGAGATCCGCTCGCAGTCCGCGCCTCCCTCGTGTCCGTCGCCAGCGACCCGGGCGGGGCCGAACCAGGAACGGGGGTGGAAGGCGGCGGCCTGCGCGATCCGCTCGTTGGCGGCAGCCACCGCGTCCGTGCCGACCTCGTAGTTGTCGCCGTAGATGCTCAGGTACGCGTTCGTCCCGGTCGAGACGGCGCTGCCGCCCACAGGGAAGCCGAGTGCGCTTGCGCTCAGTCTCCAGTCGAACTTCGGGATCCGACGGCCCCCGCCGCTCACGTACGGCCCCGAAAGGCGCAGCCGCAACGGCCCCGAGAGCTGGGTGGCTCCCCGCACCTGCAGGCGGAGGTCGATGTCGGTCTGGGCGCTCGTGATCGGATGAGCCGCCGCCGCGTCGAGCATCGCTTCGGGATTCACCGTCTTGTGGCTGGAGCCGCCGCAACCCACCGCGTTGACAACGGCTACGAGCAGACTTGCCAGGATCATCCGGCTGCGCATGCGGGCGCAGCGTAGTAGCGGCGGCGAATCCCCATGAGCCACCCGAACGCAAGGGCAAGCCCGAGGACGCAGAGATGCGAAGCGCCAGGTGCGTCATCCGGGTGTGCGGGGATTTGGGGTCGACCGTCCAGGTAGTCTCAGGCGATGGCGGTCCGCGAGGCGATTCCGCGTCAGGATGAGGCGCAGGAGGGCGTTTCATCGTTCGCGAAGTCGCTCTTCCTCGGCGAGATCCACGAGGAGCTCGTCTTCCCCTGGCCCGCCACCGACGCCGACGAGCAGGACCGGATCCGGGACCTCAACGCGCGGATCCGCGACTACTGCGCCGAGCACTACGACGCGAGGAAGGCCGAGGAGGAGCGCTGGATCCCGGACGGGGTGCTCCGCGACCTCGGCGAGATCGGCGCACTCGGCCTGTACGTCGACGAGAAATATGGCGGACAGGGCCTCTCGCAGACCGGGTACGCGCGGGTTTTCGAGACCGTCGGCCAGATCGACGCAACCCTGGCGATCGTCCTCGGCGTCCACCAGTCGATCGGCTTCAAGGGCATCTCCCTGTTCGGCACGGATGAGCAGAAGGAGCGCTGGCTCCCGGATCTCGCCACCGGCAGGAAGCTCGCGGCCTTCGCGCTCACCGAGCCCGAGGCCGGCTCGGACGCGTACCACGTGCAGTCGCGCGCGGTCCAGCAGCCCGACGGCGCCTGGGTGCTGAACGGGGAGAAGCGCTACATCGGCAACGGCTCGCGGGCCGACGTGATCACCACGTTCGCCCGGGCCGAGATCGATGGCGAGGACCGCCACATCGCCCTCATCCTGGAGAAGGGCATGAAGGGCCTGGAGATCGGCGAGCGCTTCGACACGATGGGTCTGCAGGCAAACGACCTGCGCCGGCTCTACTTCAAGGACGTCCGGGTCCCGCCCGAGAACGTTCTCGGCGACCCCGGCCAGGGCTTCCGGGTCGCCATGCAGATCCTCAACAACGGGCGGATCGGCCTCGGCACCGGCTCGGTGGGCGGCGCCAAGAAGCTGCTCGACCTCGCAATCGACCATGTCAAGGAGCGGCGCCAGTTCGGCCGCCCGCTCGCCGACTTCGAGCTGGTCCAGGACAAGATCGGCTGGATGGTCACCCACCTCTTCGGACTCGAGTCCATGTGCTACCTGACCTGCGGCCTCGTGGATGCCGGGGTCCCCGACTACTCCCTGGAGTCGGCCGTCTGCAAGGTCTCAGGGACCGAGTTCCTCTGGTACGCGGCCAACCGCGCCCTGCAGCTCGCCGGCGGCGAGGGCTACATGCGCGACCGCCCCTACGAGAAGATCCTTCGGGACACGCGCATCTATCCGATCTTCGAGGGCGCCAACGACGTCATGCGCGCCTTCATCGCCCTCGGGGGCTTCAAGCCGGTCGGCGAGAAGCTGGAGGGCCTCTCGGAGATCGAGCTGAGCGACCCGATCCGCTCGATCGGCGTGCTGGTCGAATACGCGAGCGACCGGATCCAACGCGAGGTGCGGCCGGACAGGATCACCATGGCCCACGAGGACCTCTCGAATCACGCCGACGCGGTCTCCGACCAGGTGAAGCGCCTCGCCGGCGTCACCGAGAAGCTCCTGCGTGACAACAGGAAGGACATCATCGAGCGCCAGTTCCAGCAGAAGCGCCTGGCCGACAACATCGCCGACATCTACGCGCAGGTCGCGGTGCTCTCCCGCGTCAGCCACATCTTCGAGGACCAGGGCGTCGAGCCCTCGGGGCAGGAGCGGTTCATCGCCGACACCTTCTGCTCCCGCGCCGCGGAGCGGGTCGGTACCCGCTTCGACCAGATCGAGTCGAACGACGACGACCGCATGACGGCGATCGCGAAGCTCGCCTACAAGCGCGGCTCGTACGGCTACGCGCTGTTCGAGGACTGAGCTCTACTTCTTGCGCCGCTTGGCCTCGCCGAACACCTTCCGGTCGAGGAAGGGAACGATCGTCTTCAGGAACGCGTTGGCCTTGGGCGCCGCGGTCAGCGGGTCCAGATGGCTGAACAGCGGGTTGCGGTTGACCAGCATCGATTCGCGGCGGGTGATCCTCGAGCGCCTGATCAGGTTGCGGGCACCGTCCAGGACGTGGGCGCCGGCCAGGTCCGTCGCGATCGCGTAGAGGGGCAGGTTCACCTTGTGCGTGTGCGTGAGGCGCAGGCCGAGGAAGTTGGCGACGTCGTTCTGGGTCATCTGGTCGGCCCCGTTCGTGTCGATCGTGAGGCGCTTCGGGAAGTACCACTCGACCGCGTTGGTGGGCTCCTGGCCGAAGGTCGCCGCCAGCCGGCTCACCGGCGTCACCCCTCCGTCGATCCAGTCCCGTGGATCGCCGGAGGGCGCCAGCGCCCCGCCGTTGATGTGAAGCAGGCTGAAGTCGGGCGGCGAGCTGTCTCGGTCGAACGCGTATCCGAGCAGCGCACGATTCGTCACCGGGAAGGGCGGATTGAACGCCGGCGGCAAGAGTGGGAACGACTGGAGGGCCGCCGCGGATGCCGTTGGTGCTTCCTCGGCGAAGACCCCGCCGATCTCCGCAAAGATCCCCGCGACCTCCGGGAAGCCGGCGCCGAGCAGGTCGAGGAAGGGATCGCTGCTCTGCAGGTCCGCCACTGCCTGCTGGGCTTGCTGGAGGTCGTACGCGTCGAAGCTGCCGAGCAGTCCGCCGTCGATGAGGACAAGTCCCTCGAGGTCCTTGTATCCGGGGCGCCCGTTGAAGTCCCAGGCCGCATATGCGGCGGTGAGTGACGCCCCCAGGGAGTGCCCTCCGAGGACGACCTGTCGCCGGCCGTGGTTCCGGGCGAGCTGGACCACGGCGTGCGCGTCGTTCAGCGCGACAGCCATACCCCACTCCCGAGCGTACGGATCGGCGTTGTTGAGGCGGAACTGGAAATGGTTGGAGGGCGTGCCGCCGTTGGTGATCCAGCCGAGGTAGTAGTCGAACGCCTGCTGGAGCGGGATCTGACCGCTCTCGGCGGCCGCGAACGTCGCGGTGTCCTCGAGGGCCTGCGTGCGGCGGTCGATCGCCCAGACCTGGAGCCCGGGAACGCGCTTGACCAGGTAGCGGGCGTCGAGCGTGAAGTCGCCGGCCCCTCCCTGCGTGCCCGGCATCAGCACCAGGACGCGCTTGCCCGACGCCGGCCCGAACTGGTGGACGGTCACCTGGTTGAACTGAGCCGGGCCGGGCGCCGCCGGCGTCGGCACAGTGATCACGCTCTCCCTGGCCACCGCCGGGGCGGCGGCGAGCGCGAGCACGGCGGCCGTCCCGGCCAGCACGAGACCCGCGCGAATGCGAACCCTCGTCAAAGTCCTCTCCTCCATCCCTGGAGGAGCCAGCCTATTGCGTCGTTAACCTACAGCCTGTATGTCAACCGCTCCCCAGACCGAAGCGCCTGGGCGCCGCGAGGCGGAGGCCCGCGCCACGCGCGAGGCCCTGATCCAGGCCGCGCTCGAGCTCTTCACCGAGCGCGGCTACGGAGGGGTGGGTACGGAGGAGATCGTCGCCCGCGCGAAGGTCACGCGCGGGGCCCTCTACCACCACTTCGAGGACAAGCGCGACCTCTTCAGGGCCGTCTTCGAGCGCGTCGAGGCGGACCTGATGGAGCGGATCGGCGCGACCATGGGCGGCGCCAGCGATCCCTGGGAGCTGATCGTGATGGGGATGCGGTCTTTCCTCGATGCCTGTGAGGAGCCCGCGGTAGAGCAGATCTCGCTCACCGACGCCCCCGCTGTCCTCGGCTGGAAGGAGTGGCGCGAGATCGACAACCGCCACGGGCTCGGCCTGACGCGCGCGGCCCTCGAGGGCGGCGTGGCCGCCGGAGTCCTCCGCCCCATCGCCGTCGAGCCGATGGCCCACCTCTTCGTCGCTGCGCTCTCCGAGGCGGCCTTCGTGATCGCCCACGCCGAGCGCCCGCGCAAGGCCCGGGCGGAGGTGGAAGAGGCGCTGCTTCAGCTGATTGAGGGCCTGCGCGTCTAGGGGTCTTCGAACGCCGGCGGCTCACGCCCCGCGCGGCGCTCCCGGCGACGCTCGAGCGCCCGCTTGATTCGCTTGCGCATGAAGAGGACGAGGCTGATCCCGATCGCCAGCAGGACGACGACGACGGCCAGCGCAACGAAGGGCTCCTTCAGCGCCAGGGCCACCACAAGTGCCATCAGCCCGTCCTCGGTGAGGCTGGCGATGATGTTCGAGACCGGCTCGGGCGACGTGTTGATCCCCAGCCGGATCCCGGCCTTGAGCCCATGGGCGACCAGAGCGGTTGCCCCGCTCGCCCCTCCGACCGCCACCGTCTCGGGCCCGGTGACCTTGTCCAGGTCGGCGAAGGAGATCCCCAGCAGACTGCCGATCGCCGGGCGAATCGCCGTGTGCAGCACGTCCCAGGTGCTGTCGAGCAGCGGCACCTTGTCGGTGATGAACTCGATCGCGAACATCACCCCCGCGGCGATCAGGATCGGGCCGGTCGTCAGCTCATGGGGCACCTGACCGAACCCGGCCCGGCCGAGCAGGCCGAGCATGAAGACGGTCCCGTACGCGTTCAGCCCGGCGGCATAGCCGACGCTGATCGTGGTGGGCACGAGGTCCATGCGGAGAACCTATTTCGGCTTCGCCATCAGGCGGGAGCGCTACGGCCGCACCGACGCAAGTCGCTCGGGCTTCGCCCTCGCTCCAAAGGCGCGCGGCCTTGCGCTCCCTAGTTCAGGCGCTCGACCAACTGCGCCTCGCCCTGACCTCCGGCGACGCACATGGTCTCCAGACCGACGGCGTGGTCGTCGGTCTCCATCACGTTGAGCAGGGTGCCCATGATTCGGGCGCCGGTCATGCCGAACGGGTGGCCCAGCGCGATCGCCCCGCCGTGCGTGTTCATCTTCTCCAGCGGGATGTCGCACTCGGCCATGATCGGGATCACCTGAGCGGCGAACGCTTCGTTGAGCTCGACCACGTCGACGTCGTCGATCTTCATCCCCTGGCGATCGAGGACCTGCTTGATCGCGCCGATCGGAGCGACGCCCATGTACTCGGGCTCGTTCCCGTGAGTGGCGGCGGTGAGCAGCTTGGCTCGCGGCTTCAGGCCGAGCTCCCTGGCGCGGTCCTCGGACATCACCAGCACGGCCGCGGCGCCGTCGTTGAGCGGGCAGGAGTTGCCGGCGGTGACGCCTCCGCCGCCCTCGAACGCCTCGGGCAGCTCGGAGAGCTTCTCGAGCGTCGAGCTGGCGCGGGG
This sequence comes from uncultured Solirubrobacterales bacterium, assembly GCA_963774305.1. Classification (GTDB taxonomy): domain Bacteria; phylum Actinomycetota; class Thermoleophilia; order Solirubrobacterales; family 70-9; genus DASUPK01. Next base: position 441,811 of record CAVZEM010000011.1, read on the forward strand.
GCCATCGTCCTTGGCGACCTCGTTGCCGTCGGGAAGCTTGACGGGCACGATCTCGCGATCGAAGAAGCCATCCTCCTGCGACTTGACGGCCAACTCCTGCGAGCGCTGGGCGTACTTGTCCATGTCGGCGCGGCTCACCTCGTACTTCTTCGCAACGTTCACGGCCGTGACGCCCATCTCGATATAGGCGTTGGGCGTCCCGTCCTTGCCCTGGAGCTTCTCGTTCTGGTCGGCGACCCCGGCCGGCTCGGTGCGCTCGTTGTAGCGGCTCACCCACTCGACGCCCGCGGCGATGTAGGTGTCGCCCTGGCCGGCGCGCACGGCATTGGCCGCGTGCCGGATCGAGTCGAGGCTGGAGGCGCAGTAGCGCGACATCGTCACGCCGTTGACCGTCTCCGGAAGCTTCTCGGAGAGCAGCACCATGATCCGCCCGATGTTGAAGGCCTGCAGCCCTTGCGGCATGCCGCAGCCGCAGAAGACGTCCTCGACCGAGGCGGGATCCACGTCGGGGTTCCGCTCGAGCAGCTGGTCGATCACGTAGGCGCCCATCTCGTCGGGGCGGAGCTGGGCGAGCGATCCCTTGAAGGCCCTGCCGATGGGCGTGCGGATGGTGTCGACGATCACTGCTTCGGGCATCTGGGGGTCTCCTTAAGTGAATTCCAGCGATGGACGGGACGCGGAATGGTACGGACCGTTCATAACCGGCGTAGCGCTCAGGGCTGGCCTCTAGGATGCTCCCGATGCCCGAATTCCGCGCGCCACGCGTCCGCATGCCCAAGGTTTCGCTGCCCGGCCGCTCCGGCGGCTCCAAGAAGCCGACCGCCTCCAAGGCCAAGACGAAGGAGGAGGCCAACGCTCCTAACGGGAAGCCGGCCGCCGCGACGAAGGAGACGGCTCCGAAGGAGGCCGGGAAGCCCACCGAGACCAAGACCACCGCGCCCACAAAAGGCAAGGCTCCGGAGCCCAACCTGCAGGAGCGCATGGAGGGCCTGCAGGGATGGATGGCCGAGATCGAGCGCAAGCAGGGGCGCATGACCTATTTCGGCCTCGCAGGCGTGCTGATCGCGATCCTCGCGGCAGGAGCGGCGCTCTACTTCGGGCTCACGGCCAAGTCGGACAGCGCCACGAAGAGCGACCTGGACACGCTCTCCAAGCGGATCGACTCGCTCGAGGCAGCGGCCACGAAGAACTCGAAGGACACGCAGGCGGCGCTCAACGCCTCCGTCGCCCAGCTTCAGCAGTCGATCGCGGCGGTGCAGAAGCAGCAGTCGCAGAACGCCGCGAGCATCTCCTCGCTCCAGACCCAGGCGTCGTCAGGCGGATTCGGCAAGGGCGCCACGCCCGCGCCCACGATCACGCCTGGGGCGACCACCACCGCGCCCAGCGGCAAGTAGCTAGTAACTTTTCGCACTAAGTTGCAGGCATTGGGCCACGCACGTCCGCCGGGTGCTCTAGCGTGATTTGCGGAATCGGCTCGAAAGGAGGTCCTCGATGCCAGAGGGCTATTGCGTCAAGGAACGCAAGAAGGTCGAGATCAAGGATCCGCAGCAGGTCACGATGAAGAACGGTCGCCCGGCTATTCAGGGCACGTGCCCCGACTGCGGGACCAAGATCTTCAAGATCGGGAAGCTCTCCTAGCTCTGGCTCTCCCTACGCGTGGGGGACCGCCCACGCGTGCTCGGCGGCCCGCCGGGGTTGGCGGGACGCGTGCCCTGATCTCAGCAAGCAGGCGTGTCGCGACCTCGGCCGGCGTGTCTTCCGGCCGAGGATCGCCGTTCTCTGGGCGAAAGAAGGTGACGCGCACGCGTGGGCGTCGCGGGAATCGTGCGTACTCGGTCGTCCCACGCACGGCGCAGAGCACGACCGTCACGCCTGGGCACGCCTGAGCCAGGCGTGCGACGCCACTGTGGGCGCGGAGCTGCTCTCCCCAGGAGAGGCCGCCCTCGGGGAACACGCACACCGCCTCGCCCGAGCGAAGCGCCTCGACGGCGTGCTCGAGGGCGGCGGCGTCGCCTGCGCCACGCCTGATCGGGATCTGGCCCATGCGGTGGAGGACCGGCCCCAGGCCCGGAATGCGCCAGAGGCTCGCCCGAGCGAGGAAGCGCAGTCGCCTGTGGGGCCGGACGGCCAGGCCCAGCAGGACGGGATCCCACTGGCTGTCGTGGTTGGGCACGACCAGGAGCGGTCCACGCTCGGGCACCGCCGCGAGCCCATCCGTGCGCAGGCGCCCCCACCAGGCGATGGGCCGCATGAGCGTGGCGATCAGGTCGTAGAGCACTAGGTCAATCCCGCGCCCGGCGAGGCGCGTAGGAGCTTAGGCAGGCCGCGACGCCTGCTGTCCAACCTACGAACGCAGTGGAGGTGCGGATGCTCTCGACCAGACGATTCGCGGCGCTGTTCGCGATCGGGGCCGCCGTCGCGGTGCCGATGGTGGGCTGCGGCGGCAGCAGCGACGACAACAGCACCAGCAACGCGGCGACTCAGGCGTCAACCAGCGGCGGCGGCGCGACGGGCGCCGGCGGCTCGGTCGACCTGACCGCCACCGATTTCAAGTTCGATCCCTCCGAGCCGACCGTGAAGTCCGGCAACGTCACGTTCAACCTCAAGAACGACGGCCAGGTGGCGCACTCGCTCGAGATCGAGGATGTCAACGGCGAGGACAAGGAGCTGGAGGGAGACGTCTCACCGGGCAGCAACGGAACGCTGACCGTGAACCTGGCGCCCGGGAAGTACGACTTCTACTGCCCGGTCGACAGCCACAAGCAGATGGGGATGACGGGCGAGATCACCGTCAAGTGACGGCCAGGCCGCACCACTTTGGAGCGAAGGGCGAAGCCCGAAGCGACTTATGTGGGGCGGCCGCCGCCGTCACGTTCTGATGGCGAAGCCGTCAATTCACTTCCGGATTCCGCCTCTGTGATCCGGAAACCCGGGCCCGGCGGCGAGGGATGCGCTGCCGGGCCCAATCTTCTTCAAGGCAGCTCGACCAACCCGCCCAACACGCCCACGTACGCGGTGCCGTCCGGGCCGAGCGTGACCGGCGCGTAGTTGTTGTTGAAGCCGAAGCCCGTGCCGGCGAGGCGGCGATAGACCGTGCGGCCGGTGCGGAAGTCGAGCGCGGTCAGATACCACGCGTCGAGACCGTCCGTGCGCGCCGGCTTCGTGTACGTGTAGACGAGTCCGTTCGTCAGCGAGAGCTTGGGAACCACCGAGGGCGCGACCTCGTCGCTGGTCCAGACAGGGCGGCAGCGGAACCGAGCCTTCCGCCGGCGACTGCCCTTCTTCCCTCGCTTCTTCTTGAGGACGTCGATCCTGGTGAGTCCGGGTGAGCTGGGCGTGCCGCTGAGGTTCGACGCGCTGACCGTGTAGCCGTAATTGTTCTCGGCGACCAGGGAGCGGTTCGTGCCGATCAGGGAGTTGTCGGTCGCGCTGGCGCCCTTGGCGAAGACCGGCGCGGAGCAGACTAGCCGCGCCTTGGCCTTGGCTCGTCGCCCATGGCGCTTCTTGCCGTGCAACCTCAGCGCGCGACGGTAGACGTCCACGTTCATCGGGTCCGCGTTGTCGGTGATCGCCACCCAGCCCTTGCCCATCAGGGTCGGCGTGGTGCCCGAGCCGGCGTCGCTCTGGCCGGGCTTGTGGATGCCCGAGTTCGGATAGACGACCCGCCAACTGATCTGCGGCGCGCCCTTGGAGTTGGCGTCGAAGCGGTAGAGAGTCTTGTCGGAGACCAGGAACACGCCCCCGGTCTCGTCCACTGCGAAGGAGTTCGAGATCCCCTCCCCTCCCAGCCTCATGGTCCTGACCGAGCCGTCCGAGCGGTCGATCGTCCCCACCTCTCCCTGCCGGGTGACGAACCAAAGCCGTCCACGCCAATCCGGCAGCACCGAGACGATCCCCTCATCCGAGCGCACCACCTTGCTTAGGTCGTAGTCGGCGTCCACCTGGAAGCCGGGACCGCCCGTGATCGAGATGACGAGGATGTGGTGGTCGTTCGTCGAAACCACCGCCCGGTCGTGGTCGTCCAGATAGAAGTAGCCGCCGCCAGAGAAGTCGGTGAAGGCGCCGCCCAGGGACGCCGGGTTCCGTACCGGCAGCGGCATGGCGGCCAGCGTCTGCAGCGTGTGTGGGTCGAGCAGCGCCAGGACCGGCCGGTCAAGGCCGACGCAGACGGTGACGAGGCGCCCGGCGGAGTCGAACGTGATCGAGCCGCACTCCCGGGTGAAGAGCGTCGAGGGCTCGGAGCCGTCGCCGAGCGGCCCACTGAGCCGGTAGGTGTCGCTCATATACGGGTCGTCGTGGATGTTGTTGCGCGGATTGGGCGCCATGAACGGATTCCGCGGAGGGGCCGGTCCCCCGTTCACCGGAGAAGGGGAGGCGGGCGAGCCCTCGAAGGACGCCGCGGCGGAGCCGTTCGGGGCGCCGAGGATCGGGACCACGGGAAGGCCCGGGGTCTGCGCCGACGCCGTCGCTGCCCATGCCAGGTGGACGGCGAGCGCCGCAACGATCGAAACCCATGCCCCGCAAGCCCTGTGCCGCATCCTGGGCCGAGCATACGCGAGACTTCGTATCGAATGGATCAGAAGCCGCTCGAGCTCATCCTGGCTCGCAACCTCCTGACGAGCCTGTCAACACCGGCGTTCCTGGTCGATGAGAGCGGCGCGCTGATCTTCTACAACGAGGCGGCAGGGGCGCTGCTCGGCATCTCGTTCGAGGAATCGGCGCGCATGCCCGCCGAGGAGTGGAGTCATGCGATGGGCCCGTTCGGCGAGGACGGGAACCCGATCCCGATCGAGGAGATCCCGACCACCAGGGCCCTGCGGCACGGCCGTCCCGCGCACGGGAGCTTCACGGTGCGGTCCATGGGAGGCGACGAGTACGAGATCGAGTCGACAGCGCTTCCGATCGTCGCCGAGGGCGGCCAGGAGGGGGCGATGATCTTCTTCTGGACGCGGACCAACAACACACCCGGGTCCGGTTAGACCGCTATACGCTGAATGCAGAGGATTGAGGAGATGGTGAGGATCAGATGAAGCTCAAGGTGTGGGGTGCGCGCGGTTCGGTTCCGGCCCCGGGGCCCGAGATGAACCGCTACGGCGGGAACACCTCCTGCGTCGAGCTCGAGCTCTCGGACGGCTCCACCCTGATCATCGACGCCGGCACCGGCATCCGCAGCCTCGGCGTCGGCATCGCCAAGCGATTGCCGAAGATCAACATCCTCCTCACCCACCTGCACCTGGACCACATCCAGGGCCTGATGTTCTTCGCGCCCTGCTTCCGCTCGGAGTCCGAGATCACGATCTGGGGCCCGTCGTCGCCGGAGGCGTCGCTCGAAGCACGCATCGGGCGATACATCTCGGCCCCCCTCTCCCCCGTCGAGGTCCGCGAGCTCCCCTGCGAGGTGAGCTTCCGCGACACGCCCCCGAGCGAGTGGGAGCTCGGCCCGGCCAGGATCCGCGCCGAGGCCGTCACCCATAGAGGCCCGACGCTCGGCTACCGGATCACGGATGGGCCCACCACCCTCACCTACATCTCGGACCACGAGCCGGGACTCGGCGCGCCGCTGGAGTCGCTCGAGCCCGAGTGGATCTCGGGCTATGACCTCGCCCGAGACACCGACCTGCTGATCCACGACTGCCAGTACACGGACGAGGAGTACCCGGACCACGTCGGCTGGGGGCACTCGCGCCTCACGGACACCCTGACCTTCGCCCGCCGCGTCGAGGCTCGGCGGTTGCTGCTGTTCCATCACGACCCGCTCCACTCGGACGAGTTCCTGGATCACTTCCAGGAGACGGCGTGGGAGCGCTGGGCGGAGCTCGGCGGCGCGGACGGAGCGGTGGAGATGGCGGCTGAGGCGCAGAAGCTCGAGATCGCCGCCCCCGCCGAGGTCGCGGCGGCGACCTAGACCTCCGGCCTCTTCTCGGCCCAGGGCCTCTCGGCCTCGAGCTGAGCGGCGATCGAGACCAACGTGGCCTCGTCGTTGGGGCGGGCGGCGAACATCACGGAGCGCGGCATCCCCGGGTCGGTGAAGCCGGCCGGCACGACCGCGGCCGGCTGGCCCGTGTAGTTCCAGGTCGCCGCGTATGGATAGACGGCGCCCATCCCGTTGATGGTGCGAAGGGCGCCCTGGCCGCGCCAGTGCCCGATCTCGACGGGAAGCTGGGCGGTTGCCGGCGTGATCAGCAGGTCGTAGTCGCGGAACAGCTCCATGATTCGCGCGGCCGCCGCCGGCATGCGGTCACGGACCTTCGCGAGCCACCGGTCGCTGAACAGCCTGCCCGCCCTGACGAAGCTCTTCGTCTGGTCCGAGAGCCGCTCCGGGTGCGGCAGGGTGAGCGCCTCGTCGCGGATTCCGCGGAAGTACAGGGGATAGAAGTCGGTGTACATGCGACCGTAGCTTGGGCTGGCCTCGGTCACCTCGTGTCCCAGCGACCTGAGCAGCTCGACCGTCTCCCGGTAGGCGGCGATCACCTCCGGTGCCTTGGGCCCGGGCAGGATCGTCTTGGTCGAGCATGCGATCCGCAGCTTGCCGGGCCTGGCGCGGGCGGCCTCGACCAGCGGGCGTTCGAACGGAGGTGGAGACTCGAAGTCCCCCCGCTCGGGACCGCTCATCACATCCAGATAGAGCGCGGTGTCCATCACCGTCCGGCTGACGCAGCCGGCGACGGAGAGCCCGTACCAGTGCTCGCGATCGGGCGAGAGCGAGATTCGGTTGCGCTGCGGCTTCAGCCCGAACAGCCCGTTGTAGGCGGCGGGGTAGCGAATGGAGCCCGCGCCGTCGGTCGCGTGGGCGATCGCGCACATGCCGGCCGCGGTGGCGACCCCGCTGCCTCCGCTCGACCCCCCGCAGGTCCGCGAGGTGTCCCATGGGTTGCGAGTGTCGCCCCACGCCGGGCTTTCGGTGAAGCCATAGATCGCGAGCTCGGGGAGGTTGGTCTTGCCGAGGATCGTCGCGCCGGCCTCGCGCAGCCGTCGGACGACCAGCCCGTCCTCGCTCGCAGGATCGCCGTAAGCGGCGGTGCCGTGGGTGGTCACCTCGCCGGCGTAGTCGACGTTGTCCTTGACCGCGACCGGCACCCCGAGCAGAGGGGCATCGTCTCCCTTGGCGAGCCTCTCCTCGGCCCGCTTCGCGTCGGCCCGCGCCCCCTCGGCGAGGACGACGCGGTAGGCGTTCAGCTGGGGCTCGAGGGCCGCGATGCGCTCGAGGTAGAGCTCGACGAGCTCCGTCGGGGAGACCTCCTTGGCGCGAACCATCTCCGCGATCCGCGCGGCACCGGCGAAGGCAACGTCGTCGCTCATGCGCCGCACGCTATCTGGACAGCCGGGTCAGCCGCAGGCGACGGGGATCTGCGGCGTGCTCTTGGTCCCGATGTGGACCACCAGGTAGGCGTTCCCGGACCCGGTGCACGTGTAGGTTCCGGTGGCCAGCCGGTGAAGACGCAGCCGAGCCCGAGCGGGAGGCAGGTCAATCCCTGGGCCGAGGTGATCTCGAGGAGGTCGGGGTTGCCCTGGCCTCCCCCACCGCCGCCCGCTGACTGCGGCCCGGCCTGGATCGTGCCGCAGTTGACCGTCGAGGGCAGGTCGACCGGGATGTCGACGACGCAGCTGTTGACCCCGCCGCCACCGTTCACCAGCCGGTCCGCCCTGCCGTCGGCCGCCCTGATCACGTCGTTCCCGGGGCCGCCAGACATGCGGTCGGTGCCGCGACCACCGACCAGAAGATCGCGGCCCCGCCCGCCCTTGAGCAGGTCGTTGCCGGCCTTCCCCGGGCTGGCTCGCATCCCGGCCTCCTGTCTTGCTTCCACCCGCCTGCATCCCTTGCCGGCGACCAGCCAATCATGCACTCCACCGCAACCGCGGTCACCAAGAAATGTTTAAGGGCCGACAACGATCCCAGGGAGGGATTCGGATGCGAAAGAAGACGATGGGACTGATCGTCGTTGCCGTGATGGCGATGGCTGCAGCGGGGGCCACCGTCGCACTGGCGGCGACGATCGTCGGCGATGACAACAACAACCAGCTGTTCGGGACACACGCCGCCGACCAGATCCAGGCCAAGGGGGGCGATGACTCCGTGTTCGCCCTTTCGGGGAATGATCTGATCGACGCCGGAGATGGGAATGACGCTGTCTTCGGCAACCCCGGCAACGACGCGGTCGATGCCGGGCCCGGTAACGACCTGGTGGACGCGGGACGCGGCGCGGACACGGTGTTCGGACAGGACGGCAACGACGTCCTGCTCGGGCGCCAGGGACCGGACCAGCTCCGTGGACGGAACGGCGATGACATCGTCCGCGGCGGGCGGGGGCGCGACCTCCTCTTCGCCGGGGTCGGCGTCGACACCGTCTTCGGCGGGCCGGATGACGATGTCATCTACGCGCTCGCCCAGGCGGATGCCGCTCTGCCAGGCGGCGACACGGTGTTCGGCGGTCGCGGTCATGACGTGATCCACGTCAACGACGGCGAGTCGGACACGGTCGATTGCGGCCGCGATCGCGACGTCGCGATCGTGGATCTCGGCGACCTGGACCACGTCAGCAACTGCGAGGTGGTCATCCAGCGAGCCCCGAACCCTCAGGACGACCAGCAGGAGAACGGTTAGGGCGAGAAGGCCGCTCCACCTGGGAAGCGACGGGTGGGGCGGCCGCTAGCCCTCGGAGAGGATCTTCGCCTTCTCCCGCTCGAACTCTGAGTCGGTGAGGGCTCCGGACTCGCGAAGCTTCTGCAGCCGCTCGAGCTTCGCGATCTGCCCGCCCGTTCCACCCCCGGCGGTTGCCGTGGCTCCCGTCGAGCCCCAGGGCAGCCGGTTGCTGAGCTGCTGCATGGCGCGCGCCTGGTTCAGCCCGGCGCTCATGCGCGACATCACTCCTCCGCCCATCCCGCCCATTCCGGCGGTGGCCGACGCGGTGGCCGGTCGCTCATCCCGCTTGCCGAACCCCTTCACCAGCCCCCAGAGCGACATCAGCAGCGCGGGTACCCCCATCACCAGGAAGACGCCGCCGACGATGAGGCCGCCGAGCTGGCCGCCGCTCGAGTCCTGAATCTGCTGGTTGCTCAGCGAAGCGATCAGCGAGGTGGCCCCGGTGGCGGTGAAGAAGAGGCCCCAGGCGAAGAGCCCGAAGCTGAAGCTGCTCGCGTAGTTCAGGGGCCGGTCCCTGTCCCAGGGCGGATCGCCGCGGAAGGCGAAGATCCCGGCCCCGATCAGCCCGCCGAAGATCCCGGCCATCAGCAGCAGGATGTCCGTCCCGGTTCCGGACGGACAGGGCTGCGAGATCTGGTACGGCGTATTCCCCGACGCGCACGTCCCGGTCTCGAGCAGCGAGACGAGCTTGACGTTGAAGAGCACGATCCCGCCGAAGAACATGGCAAGCCCGACCGGCGCTTTGAACAGATATCCCATCTCCCCGGCGGGAGACTAACCCCCGGGATCGACAGCTGCCAAGCGCGGCTGGGCGTAGCCACCCCGGTCGGCCTGCCAGATTCGATGTGGCGGCGCGACGACCCGACCCACCGTCTCCAAGGCGCAGAGGGGCGGGGCCGCAAGCCCCGCCCCTCATTCGCTGTTCTTACGCCGTCGTGCCTACTCGAACCAGGCGTAGACGTCCTGCACGCTGGCTATCCCGGCGACCTGGACGGCGGCATCCTGGAACCCAGACGGGCATCCAAGAGTCACCGCATCGGCACCGACTGCGACCTGAGCCGACTGAATCGGCGGTGCACCGGCTCCCACTCCCCGCCCGACCACCGCGGTGGTCGGGGTGAAGGTCAGGTCGAGGCAGGCCACGTTGGGCACCGGCTTGTTGATGTTGTTCACGCCGCGGCTCTGCGACGGGACGTAGGTACCCGCAGAGTTGAAGCGAACGAACGCGGTCGGCACTGCGAGGGATCCGAGCTTCCCGGCGGTGACGGCACCGTCCTTGATCTTCTTCTCGCTCACCGCGCTATCGGCGATCTTCTGCTCGGTTATGGCGTTGTTCTTGACGTTCTTGGTCTTGACCGAGTTCTTGCCGAGCTTGATCGCCGCGAAGGTGCCGGCGGTCGTCGCCATGACAAGAGCCAGGATGCTGATGACCAGAGCCGCCTTGGCGGTTGGGCTTGCGTTCCTCAAACCGATCTCCTTTTTCGCCCCCATTTTGCGGCTCGGGGAACAGCGAATCGCTCTGCATCTGAATCCCTCTCCCCGAGCTAGCGAGAACCTATCCCGTCTGCCCCTTGGTTGCCCAGGTGCTGATCGTCCTTCCGTGCAAAGCGGCGCTTCCCAGCCGCGACTCGCGCGGGTGGCGTCGTAGGAGGGGCCCACGGGCGCGATTACTGAGCGCCCGTGGGAAGTTCCTACGGCGACAGGACCCGCGCGCCCAGCGCCCGGTCCCTAAACGGCGGCCTGGCGGTGCGGCAGCTTCCAGTCGGGCCGCGGGAAATGGCAGGTGTACCCGTTCGGGTAGTGCTGCAGGTAGTCCTGGTGCTCGGGCTCCGCCTCCCAGAACGGGCCGGCCTCGCTCACCTCGGTGACGACCTTGCCCGGCCAGAGGCCGGAGGCGTCGACGTCGGCGATCGTGTCCTCCGCCACCCGGCGCTGCTCATCGCTCGTATAGAAGATCTCCGAGCGGTAGCTCGAGCCGATGTCGTTGCCCTGTCGATCCTTGGTGCTCGGATCGTGGATCTGGAAGAAGAACTCGAGGATGTCCCGGTAGGAGATCCGCTCCGGGTCGAAGACGATCTCGACGGCCTCGGCATGGCCGGGGTGGTTCCCGTAGGTCGGGTTCGCGTTCTCCCCGCCGGTGTATCCGACGCGGGTCGAGATGACGCCGTCGCGCTTGCGAAGCAGCTCCTGCACGCCCCAGAAGCACCCTCCAGCGAGGATCGCGGTCTCGGTGTTGTCTGTCACGGCGAAGCTCCTTCCGTCGAGGTGATCCGTACCCCACAGTCCATCGTAGGGCCGTCCCGTTACTGGTCCGAAGGGCTCACATGCCGGGCATCGGCTGCCGGACCCAGGGGGTCAGGGCGCGCACGAACCGCCGCCACCGGTAGCGCCGCAGCGCCTTCCGGACGAGCTCCTTGTCGTGCGGATAGGTGAGCAGCTCATCGGCCTCATCCAGCGTCACCCAGCGGAGCTCGTCGACCTCGTCGTGCGAGGAGAACTCGCCCTTGATCGGCTCCATCAGCCAGTAGCGGACCAGCTTCCGCCGTGACTTCCGGTCCAGGTAGGAGACGTGCGGCAGCTCCGGCCCGATCTCGCATTCGTAGCCGGTCTCCTCCCGGACCTCACGCAACGCCGCCTCGCGCCAGCCCTCCCCCTCTTCCAGCTTGCCCTTCGGCAGCGACCAGTCGCCGTACTTGGGACGGTGGATCACAGCCACCCGGGTGCGACCCTCCTCGTCCCGGCGCACCACCACCCCGCCGGCCGCCGTGATGTCCGGCTTGCCGTCCGCCAGGTCATAGTCGTCTCGCGCCACGGCTGCAGACTACGGATCCGGGACGGCGGCCTAGACCCACTCCAGGATGACGCCGAAGAGGAGCACCGAGACGACCACGATCGCCGCCATGGCTCCGACGATCCGCAGCCGCGAGCGATTGTCCGGCCGGTCGTAGACATAGCCCGCGATCAGGAAGAACCACAGGTAGCCGAAGACGACGATCAGCGGGACGCAGGGGAAGTTCCACCACCAGTAGTCCCAGTGGAAGTAGCCGGTCCCGTGCAGGAGCACCTCGACGAAGGTGGCGAAGATCGAGAACCCGAGGCCGATCGCCAGCCGGTTCGGCATCCCCAGCAGCTTCTGCCGCGGATCCGGCGGCAGCGCCTTCGCGTAGATCACCCCCGAGATCGCGAACATCAGGGAGATCTCGATCGTCAGGCCGATCAGGATCAGATACGCGGTGTCGCCGGTCACGGTCCAGAGCGCCGCGCGGTGGGAGAAGTGAAGGATCAGGGAGTTGGCGATCTCGTTGATCCAGTCCGCGAGCCAGAAGGCGACCCCGGCGAGAATCACGTCCCAGCGCCTGCGCTCCACCTCGACCGCGTAGACGTAGATCACCAGCGTCAGCAGGGTCACCACGTACCACTTGAACTGGTGCTCGTCGCGCAGCAGGTGCTGGGCCTGCAGCGTGAAGTCGGTGACCGAGGTCAGCGGCACATGGGCGACTCTATCCGCGACCCCCATACCATCGCGGGGTGCGGACGCTCGGCATCGACCTCGCGGCGCAGCCGGCCAACACCAGCGCCTGCGCGATCGACTGGGGGCCGAGCGTGCCCATCGTCTCGGACCTGCGGTCGGGCCTGGACGACGAGGCGCTCCTTGACGCGATCGCCGACGCCGACAAGGTCGGGATCGACGCGCCCTTCGGCTGGCCCGATGATTTCGTGGACGCCGTCGTCGCCCACCGCGACCGGGCCGGCTGGCCCGGCAGCGGCGAGGACCAGGACCTGTACCGATTCCACCTCAGCTTCCGAGCGACCGACCGCCGCCTGATCGAAGGCGGCGCCCGGCGGCCGCTCAGCGTCTCCACCGACCTGATCGGCGTGGTCGCCATGCGCTGCGCCTACCTTCTGGACCGCCTCGCCGCAGGCGGCGAGCCAGTGGACCGGGCGGGCTCGGGCAAGGTGATCGAGGCCTATCCGGCTCCTGCACTGAGTACCTGGGGCCTCACCGCGGTCGGCTACAAGAGCCGCGTCGGGGTGGCGCGCATCCCGGAGCTCCTCTCCCGCGTCGAGGACGCGCTGGGAGGAATCGAGATGACCTCGCAGGAACGGCAGCTCGCCGGAGCCGACCACAACTGTTTCGACGCGCTGGTCGCCTCCCTCGTGGCGCGCGCCGCAGCACTCGGCCTGACCCAGGGACCGGAGTCCGACGAGGAGCGCGACCGCGCCGTGCGCGAAGGTTGGATCCACGTGCCGACCAATCCGCTGCCCGATCTGCTTGAGACATGACCCGCCCCGGCGAGGAAAAGCTCTCGCTCCGGGAGGTATTCGACGAGATCCTCACCGTCTACCGGCGACACTGGCGCTTCTTGATACCCGCCGCGATCATCGTGCTGATTCCGCAGTCGATTGCCGACGGCGCACTGAACGGGGGAACGATCGACGGGATCAAGAGCATCGCGGACGTCGCGTTCGTCGGGGCCGTCCTGCTGACGGCCGTCGTCAACCTGATGGGGCAGGCCTTCTACGCCGGCCTCACGGCGGCGGCGGTGGTCGACTGGCGCGCCGGTCTGCCGCTGCCTCCACTTCGCAAGCTGATCGCCGCGCTGCCGGTGGGAGGTCTGATCCTGCTCGACATCGTGGTGAGCCTCGGCTTGGCCATCGGCCTCCTTCTCCTGATCGTGCCGGGTCTGATCTTCCTGGCCTACGTCGGGATCTCGCCCGCCGTGATGAAGCTTGAGCACCTGGGAGTGTTCGCCGCGATGAGGAGGAGCGCCGAGCTGGTGCGCGGACATCTCCGCGCGGTGATCGTGCTCGTGGTCGGGGTGACCCTCTTCACCGAGCTCGCCGTCGAGGCGATCGTGCTTCCCTTCCATGGCCTCGGAGCGGTGACGGTTGTCAACCTGATCGCCGAGGGCCTCCTCCAGCCGTTCGAGGGCTTGGCGATCGCGGTGGTGGCGATCCGCCTGCTCGAGCTCCGAGGCGAGGCGCCCGCTCCCAGCACGATGGCGCGAGCGCTGGTGGGAGAGGAGGCCTGATGGGACTGGTCGACGCCGTCGTGCCGGTGGCCGGACTGGGCACGCGCCTGCTGCCCGCGACCAAGTCCCAGCCCAAGGAGATGCTGCCGGTGGTCGGGAAGCCGGTCGTCCAGTACGTCGTCGAGGAGCTCGCGGCGGCGGGAATCGGACGAATTCTGTTCGTCACCGGCAGGGGCAAGAGCTCCATCGAGGACCACTTCGACCCAGATCCGGAGCTGATCAGGACACTGCGGGAGGCCGGCAAGGAGGAGCTCCTCGCCGAGCTCGACTTCGAGCGGATGGGGCTCGACTTCCTCTACACGCGTCAGGCCGAGCCGAAGGGGCTCGGGGATGCGGTGGCCTGCGCCGAGCGCTTCGCCGGCGACCGGCCCTTCGCCCTCGCCTTGGGGGACTCGATTCTGGGTCAGGGCGACAGCTCGAGGGTGGTCGCGACGCTCGCGGACGCGCTCGACGAGAGGGGCGCGGTGGCGGCCCTCGCGGTCGAGGAGATCGATCCCTCCGAGGCCCCCAAGCGCGGCGTGGTCGTGCCGGCCGGGGAGGTCTCGGATGGGCCGTTCGATGTCGCCGGGATGGTCGAGAAGCCGGCAGCCGACGAGGCACCAAGTCGACTCGCGGTGGCCGCGCGGTATGTCCTGACCCCCGCGATCTTCCCGGCCCTGCGGCGGATCGAGGCCGACGCCAGCGGGGAGATCCAGCTGACCGATGCGATTGCCGCTCTGATCGACGCCGACGAGCGGGTGATCGGGTTGCGCCTGCCGGCCGGCGAGCGTCGCCACGACGTCGGCACGGTCGAGGGCTACTGCCGCACGTTCCTCGAGCTGGCGCTGGCGGATCCGCGATTTGGTGACCGCCTGCGCTCCCAACTCGGTTGAGGGGAGCGCCGTGAAACTCGTCCGCGCCGAGGCGCCCGCGCGTGCCGCTCTGCTCGGCAATCCCTCTGACGCCTATGGCGGCCGCACGATCAGCTTCGCCTTCACCAACTTCGCGGCCCAGGTTGCGGTCTACGAGTGGCCGCGGCTCGAGATCGTGCCCGGGCCGTCCGATCACGCCAGCTTCGACGGCCTCGCGGATCTCGTCGCCGACGTCGAGGCGAACGGCTACTACGGCGGACTCCGCCTGGTGAAGGCCGCCGTCAAGCGCTTCGCCGACTGGTGCGGCGAGCGCTCGATCGAGTGCGATCGCCCGTTCTCGATCCGCTACGAGAGCACCATCCCCCGCGCCGTGGGCCTGGGCGGGTCGAGCGCGATCGTCATGGCCGTCCTGCGGGGGCTGCTCGCGTTCCACGAGATCGAGATCGCGCTCGAGGAGCTGCCGGAGCTGGCACTCTCGGCCGAGACCGGGGAGCTGGGGATCGCTGCCGGCCTTCAGGACCGGGTCGCGCAGGCCTACCGGGGGCTCACCTATATGGACTTCGACCCGGAGCGCGAACGGCCGGCCTATGAACCGCTGGATCCGTCTCTGCTTCCCTCGCTGCGAATCGCCTACACGACCGGCCCGGGTCAGCCGTCGCATGACGCGCATCGGGCGGTCCGCGAGCGGTTCCTCACCGGCGACCGGGAGGTCACCTCGGCGATGGGCGCGATCGGGGAGCTCGCGGGCCGCGGCAGACAGGCCCTGCTCGATCGCGACGCCGAACGGCTCGGGTCGCTGATGCGAGAGAACCTGGAGCTGCGCCGGCGGATCTTCAGGCTCGAGTCCGACCACCTTCGCATGGCCGAGACCGCAGCCGACCTGGGCCTGCCCGCCAACTACGCCGGGTCGGGCGGCGCGATCGTCGTCCTGGTCGAGGATCCGGCCGCAATCGCCGAGCTCGGCCGGCGTCTCGGACCGGGATGCGCCGTGATCGAGCCACGCGTCGCCATCGGCGTCGTCGATCCCGGTCCCTGAACAACAAACGGGCCGCCTCTCCCAGGGCGGCCCGTGAGTCAAACGGCGGCGGGCGGGTGGTGGTTTCCTACTCCCCTTGGCGCCTCGCAGTCTGCCCGCCGCGCGGCCAACCGTCATCGGGAGGAACTCCGGGTTCGGGTCAGTAGTTCTCCCCAGTTCCGCAACACAGCGAGGCCGGAGCGATCGCTCCGGCCTCATGTTTCCCTGCTTCAGCTGTTCAGCGGGCGGTCAGTCGCGAGAGTCGTCGGCGGTGCCGACCTTCCCCTTCACCTTGTCGGCAGCGTCATCGACCTTGTCCTTGAAGCTCGACACCGCGCGATCGATCTTGCCCTCGCGCTTGAGCTTTTCGTCGTCAGTGAGGTCGCCGGCCGCTTCCTTCGTACGGCCCTTCGCCTCATCGATGTGCTCACCCATTCTCGATCTCCCGTTTTCGCTCGCCCAATGAGTACCCGCCGCTCAATCTGAAAAACAGGGAATGACAGATGCCCGGCAACGCGAGAAGATCAGCCCGATGAGCCCGGCTGCCAGAGAGCGCCTGAGCGTCGACGACGCCCAGATCCTGCGGCTCGAGTCCCCCGTGATCAAGGGCCACACTGGGAAGGTCCTGATCCTCGCGCCGGATTCGAGCGGGAATCGCCTCTCGGTCCCGCGGCTGCGGGAACGGGTCTCGCAGCGCATGGGCGCCTTTCCGAGGCTCAGCCAGAGGGTCGTCGAGCCCCGGCTCGGGCTCGGGCGCCCAGCGTGGGTCGAGGCGGAGGACGTCGACCTGGACTGGCATCTCGCCGAGCCCGGCCACGCCGACCCTCTCTCGGACGAGGAGCTCCGGGGCGCGGTCGGGGAGCTGCTCTCCGAGCGGCTCGACCACACCCGTCCCCTGTGGCGGCTCGACGTCCTGCCGCTGACCGGCGGTCGCGCGGCGATCGTCGGGCGCATCCACCACGCGATGGCCGACGGGGTCAGCGCGATCAAGCTCGCCGCCGGACTGCTCTGGGACCGCGACGTCGAGACGCCCAATCCGCACGCCCCCGCGCCGACATCAGAACCTGGGAAGGCGGAGCCTCCGCCCGCCAGGCCCGCCGCCGCCGGCGCCGCGGAAGAGCGGATCCTGGTCCGGCTGCCGTCCGCACTCTGGCGCGAGCTGCGGCCGGGGCGTGACACCACACTCGACCGGCACATCGGCCCGGCGCGGGAGGTCGCCTGGAGCAGCTTCCCACTCGAGCGGCTGAAGCGGATCGGTCACAGCGCCCCCGAGGGCGCCACGGTGAACGACGTCGTACTCGCCGTCATCGCCGGAGCCCTTCGCCGCTGGCTGCCGCAGGCCGGCGGGATCGCCAAGGACCTTCGGGTGCAGTGCCCGGTGTGCCTGCATGCCCGCGAGGAGGAGAAGGGAGAGCTCGGCAACCGGGACTCGTTCATGAACGTGGACCTGCCGATCGCGGAGCCAGACGCGCAGGAACGGCTGCGTTTGATCAACGCGGAGACGAGTGAGAGCAAGCTCGACCACGATCCTGACGCGCTCTACGCCTTCTTCCATGCACTCAGCAGGTTCAGGCCTCTCTACAAGGGGGTGACCCGGCTGACCTCCGGACCGCGCGAGTTTGCCCTGTCGGTCTCGAATGTGCCTGGACCCAGGGAGCGCGCGGGGATCCTCGAACACGCCGTTGAGCAGTTCTGCTCCTTCGCCGAGCCCGCCGACCGGCACGCCCTGCGGATCTCCGTCGTCTCTCTCGAGGGCGAGCTTGCCTTCGGTCTCTGCTCCGACCCCGAGGCGATCTCGAATCTCGACGGCCTGCGCGGCGCACTCGCCGACTCCATTTCCGAACTGGAGGGGCGGTCTGATGCCTAGGTCGCTGAAGGAGTACGAGCGCAAGCGCGACTTCTCGAAGACCAAGGAGCCGAGCGGCAAGGGGAAGGGGAAGCGAAAGGGCAAGGCGCGCCGAAAGCATCCGCGCTTCTCGTTCCAGAAGCACTCGGCCACATCGGAGCATTACGACCTGCGGCTCGAGGTCGACGGGGTGCTGGCGTCCTGGGCGATCCCCAAAGGCCCCTCGCTCGATCCCCGGGACAAGCGGCTGGCGATGCGCACCGAGGACCACCCGCTCGAGTACCTCGAGTGGGAGGGCGTGATCGAGGAGGGCTCCTATGGCGCGGGCCCGATGATCGTCTGGGATCGCGGCGTATTCCAGAACATCTCCGAGACCCGGCGCGGCGAGCCGATGGAGCTGGACGAAGCCATTGAGAAGGGCGACGTGAAGATCCTGATGCTTGGCGAGAAGATCAAGGGCGCCTATGCCCTGGTCCGCACCGGGCCTCCCTCCGACCGGGAGAAATGGCTGCTGATCAAGAAGCGCGACGAGGGCGCCGACGCCCGCCGCAAGCCGACCTCGTCCCAGCCGGAGTCGGTACTGAGTGGCCGCACGATCGAGCAGGTGCTCGAGGAGGAGGCCGAGCCAGGTCAGTTCCTCAAGCACCGGGCGCGCCGGCGCTAGTCTCCGGCCATGGCCACCACGGCCGAGGCGCGGACGCTTCAGAACTACGCCGGCGGCGACTGGTTCGACTCGGTCGCCACCGAGGCGCTCGATGACCGGGACCCGGCGACCGGAGAGCTGACCGCGCGGATCCCTCTTTCGGTCGCGGCTGACGTGGATCGCGCCGTCGCGGCGGCCCGAGCCGCGCAACCCGCCTGGCGCGAGGTGCCGCCGCAGGAGAGGGCCCGCCGCGTGCTGGCGCTGCGCGAGGCGCTCGGGCGGCATCGCGACGAGCTCACGGCGCTCGTCACCGCCGACATGGGGAAGACGCTTGCCGATGCGGACGGCGAGGTGGGGCGCGGCATCGAGTCGGTCGAGTCCGCGGCCGCGATCCCCCACCTGCTCAAGGGCGAGACGCTGGAGGGCGTCGCCTCCGGCATCGACGTGGAGCTGGTACGTCAGCCTGTCGGCGTGGTGGCCGCGATCACCCCGTTCAACTTCCCGGCCATGATCCCGCTCTGGTTCCTGCCCTATGCCGTGGCCTGCGGCAACGCCTTCGTCCTCAAGCCCTCCGAACGCGATCCCCGCCCGGCGCAGCGGATCTGCGAGCTGATCGACGAAGATCAGATCTTCCCGCCGGGCGTAGTCAACCTCGTCCACGGCGGCCGCGAGGCGGTCGAGTCGATCCTCGACCACGACGGCGTCGACGCGGTTTCCTTCGTCGGCCAGGCCAGCACGGCCCGTCTGATCGCGACCCGCTCCGCCGAGACCGGCAAGCGCGTCCAGGCGCTCGGCGGCGCCAAGAACTCGATGATCGTCGCGGACGACGCCGACCTCGGCACCTCGGTTCCCGCGATCATGGCCTCCGCCTTCGGCGCCGCGGGCCAGCGCTGCCTCGCCGGCTCCGTCTGCGTGATCGTCGGCGACGGGAACAGGCAGGCCGAGGTCCGGGCGCACTTGAGGAACGCTGCCGAGGAGCTGGCCACCGGACCGGGCGCCGACCCGGGCACCGACGTCTGCCCGATGGTCACGCCCGAGGCCCGCGAGCGCGCCGAGACCGCGGTCGCGGCGGCCGAGGACCAGGGCGCGACCGTCTTGCTCGACGGCCGCCTGGGCGGCGGCGATGCCGGCGCGATGCTGGGTCCGACTCTGGTGGACGTGGCCGACCACGAGTCCGAGCTCGCCCGCGAGGAGATCTTCGGTCCGGTCCTGGCGCTCGTCGGCGTCCCCGACCTGGACGCCGCGATCGAGTTCGCCAATGGCTCTCGCTATGGCAACGCCGGATCGATCTTCACCACCTCCGGCGCCGCGGCGCGCGCCTACCGATGGGGCATCGAGGCGGGCATGCTCGGGGTCAACATCGGGGTGCCGGCCCCGGTGGCCTGGTTCCCCTTCTCCGGCTGGAAGGACTCGATCGACGGGGACCTGCACGCCAATGGCAGGGACGCGGTCGACTTCTACACGCGCAAGAAGGTCGTCACCAGCCGCTGGTAGCTACCACGAGTCGACTGTGCGGCCGCTCGGTGGGGCGGTGCCGGCCGCAGCGAGGGTGCGGGCGATCGATCCACGGGTGTCGGCGGGATCGATGACATCGTCGATCTCGAAGATCTGTGCGGCGTTGAGCGCCTTGGCGTTGTCATGCATCTGAGCGGTGAGCTCGCGAACCCGCTGCTCGCGCTCGCCCTCGTCCTCGATCGCTTCGAGGTCTCGGCGCATGGCAAGGCGCACCGCCCCTTCCAGACCCATCGGCCCCAGCGTCGCGCCCGGCCAAGCCGCGGTCAGGAGAGGCTGGTGCAGGCTGCCGAACGCCATCGCCTGTGCGCCCAGGCCGTAGGCGCGGCGCAGGAGGATGGAGACGGTGGGAACGGTCAGCGCGGCGCCGGCGATGAGCATCCGGCAGCAATGGCGGACGAGGGCCTCCCGCTCGGCCTCAGGACCGACCATGTAGCCGGGGGTGTCGATCAGCGAGATGACCGGGAGGCCGAAGGCGTCGCAGAGCTGCATGAAGTGCGCGGCCTTGTCCCCGGCATCGCCGGTGATGACGCCGGCCTCGAACTTGCAGTTGTTGGCGATGATGCCCACGGGCCGTCCCTCGATGCGGGCCAGCGCCGTGGCCAGCTCGGGCGCAAAGCGCTCGCGGAGCACCGTGACGGATTCCTCGTCGGCGATCGTGCGGACGATCGGCATGACGTCGTATGCACGCCGGTCGTTGTCGGGCAGTGCGTCGCGGAGCGTGAGCTGGTCGGTCTCCGACCAGCTCTCGACGGGACCGCGGAAGTAGCCGAGCAGGCGCTTCGCCGTCGCGACGGCGTCCTCCTCGTCTTCGACGACGAGGTCGAGCACTCCATTGGGGGCCTGCATCTCGACGGGGCCAACGTCTTCGGCCCGGACCTCTCCGAGGCCGCCCCCAGCGATCATCGCGGGGCCCGCCATCCCGAGCGAGGAGTTCTCGGTGGCGATGATCAGGTCCGCACACCCCGCGATCACCGCGTTGCCCGCGAAGCAGTTGCCCGCGACGATGGCGATCCTCGGGACCTGGCCGGAGAGCTTGGCCCAGAGCGCGAAGGCCTGGACCTGCAGCGCGCTGACCACGGGGTGGTCGGTGTCGCCGGGCCGACCCCCGCCCCCCTCGGCGAAGAAGACGACCGGTAGGCGCATCCGCTCGATCAACTCGAACATCCGATCCTTCTTGAAGTGCCCGACCGTGCCCTGAGTGCCGGCCAGGACCGTGTAGTCGTAGGCGAGCACCGCGGCGGGATGCCCATCGACCGTGGCGGTCCCCGCGACGAGCCCGTCGGCCGGAGTGTTGGCGATCAGGTCCTCCCGGCTGCGGCGCGCCCGCTGTTGCGCGACGGCGTAGCGCCCGTACTCGACCCACGATCCCTCGTCGATCAGGTCGACGACGTTCTCGCGGGCCGTCCGCCCTCCCCGGTCATGGCGCTTGGAGACGGCCTCTCCTCGAGCCCCGTCTTCGGTGAGCTCTCGCCTCCGCTCGAGCTCGACGAGGTCGTCCCGCACCGGGGCGTCGTCCATGTCGTTCTCCCGCGACATCGCCGCTAGCGCGGCTCGGGGTAGTGCGACTCCATGATCGAGACCACCGCTCCCTGCGGGTCGACCAGGGTGGCGAGCCGCCCCACCGGGATATCGATCGGGCCGAAACCGAGCTTCGCCCCCGCTGACGTGGATCGCTCGATCGCCTGGTCGGCGTTCTCGACGATGAAGTAGACCTGCCAGTGGGCCGGCATCTCGGCCGGCAGATCCTCGCCGACCTCCATCAGGCCGGCAATGCCCTCCGGCCAGCGCTGACCCTCGACCTGCCACATGAGCACGTCCGGCGGCGCCTCCTCGTGGTGAATGGCCGTCCAACCGAAGACCTTGCCGTAGAAGTCCTTCGCGCCCTCGAGATCGCGGGTCATCAGGTTGTTCCAGGTCCAGGCGCCTTGCTCGTTGACGAGCTGGGCGCCCTTGTGGTTCTTCTGCTGATTGATGCAGACGAAGGCCCCGGTGGGGTCCTGGAGCACAGCCATCCGGCCCGACTCGTTGGGGAGGTCGATCGGCCCGAAGTGGACCTCGCCGCCGACCTCCTTCACCTGCTCAGCGGTCGCGTCGGCGTCCTCGACCTTGATGTAGCTGGACCAGGTCGAGGGCTGTCCGTCGCGCTGGGTGGGGCCGTACCCCGCGACCATCTTGCCGTCCTTGGTGAAGAAGCCGTAGCCCCCGGTCTCCTCCGGATCGCCGGGCGCCGCCTGGGTATCAACGCCAAGCAGCTCGCCGTAGAAGCTCGTCGCTCCGTTGACGTCGGTCGTGGACAGGTCGACCCAGCAGAACTCGCCCGGTGCGTACTCGGTGCGCTCGCTCATCCTCCGTTGACCCTAACTACTTCGTTCGCCGAGCTCCGGCGAGGATCACTCGGGCCACGAGGTCCGGGTCGTCCCAGGTCGGCACGTGCCCACAGCCGGGCAGCACCACCTGCTGAACTCGCTTCGGCAGGATCCCGTCGCGCAGCGGCCGGGTTCGAACCAGGGTGTCGTGCTCGGCCCAGGCGAGGGTGATCGGGGTCTTGATCCCCTTCAGCTCCTCGACCCGGCCCGCGCGCATCAGCGCACTGGCCTCGTCATAGGCCGGGGCGGTCACGTAGGCCTTGGCGATCGCCTGCGCCTCCCCCGGACTGAGGCGCTCGGGGCGGTAGATGAACCGGCCGAGGGCGCGCCGCCGACCGCGCGCCGTCGACATGATCGGCCGAAGCAGAGCGCTGGTGAGCCGGCCGCTGCGCCGGGCCCGGGCGACCGCCCGGTTCGAGGCCTCGGGCGAGCGCTTCCAGAAGCCTGCAGGGCAGACGGCGACCACGGCGCTCGCGCCGCCCTGGCGCGCGCATTCGATTGCCGTCCAGCCGCCGAGGGAGATGCCGGCGACCGCGGGCTTGGCTTCGATTCCGAGCAAGTCGTAGAAGTCCAGCACGGCCGTCGCGAGGTTGGCCGCGCGCGGCTGGACGCCCTCCGGCAGCTCGGGCGACTTCCCGAAGCCGGGCATGTCGACGGCGATCACCTCGCGCTCGGCCGCCAGGCGGTCCATCACCGGCGACCACTGGACCAGGGAGCCGCCGAGCGAGTGGAGCAGCAGCAGGGGCTCGCCCTCCCCCTGCCGCAGGTGATTCAGCCTGCCCGCGCCCCCGCCGCGGCTCCGGCTCACAGCTCGAGGTCGTACTCGACGTAGGTCCCCGACTCGGCCCCGGTTCGGTTGTAGACCTGCTGGGCGCGGTGGTTGTCCGGCGCGGTCAGCCACTCCATCGCCGGCATGCCGAGCTCCCGGCAGCGATCGGCGCAGATCTCGATCAGCGCGTCGGCGATCCCGCCGCCGCGCGCGACGGGATCGACGAAGAGATCCTCCAGGTAGCCGATGCGCGCTCCCTTCAGGCTCGACCACTTCCAGTCGAGCGTGGCGACGCCGACCGCCCTCCCGTCGTCACGGGCGATGAAGACGGCGCCCTGCGACGGATCCGTGATCAGCGTCCGCAGCATCTCGATGATTCCTTCGTCGCTCGGCGAGGACTCGTAGAACTCGCAGTAGGCGCGCATCAGCGGCGTGAGGTCCTCGATCTCGTCCTCGCGCGCGGGACGGACCTCGATCCCCTCGGCCAGCTTGCGCGGCCCCTCGGCGACTGGTTCCTCTGCCATTCGAACCGATACTAGGCTCTGGCCCTGGTCGTCCGGTGGCTGATACTCATGTTCTTGTTGCTCGCGCTGCTGCTCATGGGGTGCGGGGGTAGCGGCGACGACAGCTCTACATCAACA
Organism: uncultured Solirubrobacterales bacterium; assembly: GCA_963774305.1. Taxonomy (GTDB): domain Bacteria; phylum Actinomycetota; class Thermoleophilia; order Solirubrobacterales; family 70-9; genus DASUPK01. The sequence goes on from CAVZEM010000011.1 coordinate 465,131, forward strand.
CCAGCGATCAAGACCGGGGCAACGAGGGAGATCGGCGGTCCGTGGACGGGGAAGTTGACCCAGGCAGGGCTCGCGCCCTTCCGGCGTGGTTGGCACTTTTTGCATGGACGGGCATGCAAAACACGCCAAGCCCACCGTTTTCGGGCCGGTTGATGAGTTTCCGGCCCACGGGGGCCGGTAACTCGCCAACGGGCTCATTTCGTGCGTAGGAAGGGGCGTGCCGGGCGCGAATAGAGAGGGTCGGCATGCCAAGAATCGACTCTCCAGCGCGTCTGATCGCCCGCAATGTGCTCGTCGTGGCGAGCGTCGTGCTGATTCTCTATGTGATCTACCTGCTGCGGCAACCGATCAGCTGGCTGATCATCGCCGCGTTCCTGGCCGTGGCGCTCGCCGGGCCGGTGAACTTCTTCCAGCGCTACATGAAGCGAGGGCTGGCGATCGCCCTCGTCTACCTGAGCCTGCTGGCGATTCCGATCGGGCTCGGGGCCGTCCTCCTGCCTCCGATCGTGAACCAGGTCAGCGACGTGGCGACGAACGCTCCCAACTACGTCCACGACATCGAGGACTACGTCCACAAGAACAAGACGCTCAACGACCTGAACGACAAGTACGACATCACCCAGAAGCTCACCGACGAGGCGAACAAGCTGCCCAGCAAGGCCGGTGACGCCGCCGGGGTGCTCCGCGACATCGGCTTCGGGCTGGTCAGCTCGATCTTCGCCGGTGTGACGATCCTGATCCTGAGCATCTTCATGGTCTCCGCGGGGCCGAGATGGATCGAGAGCTTCATACGAATGCAGAGACCGGAGCACTCTGAGCGGATCGAGCGAACCCTGCGTCGGATCGCCAACGCCGTGGGCAACTACGTCGGCGGGGCGCTGCTGCAGGCGACGATCGCCGGGCTCGCGGCGTTCATCATGCTGACAATCCTCGGCGTCCCGTTCGCGGGTCCGCTGGCGGTCGTCATCTTCTTCGCCGATCTGATCCCCGTCGTCGGCGCCACCATCGGCGCCGTATTCGTCGCGATCGTCACCACCTTCGTCAACTTCCCGATCGCGCTGATCGTCTGGGTGATCTTCGCGATCGTCTACCAGCAAGTCGAGAACTACCTGATCCAGCCCCAGATCCAGAAGCGGGCGACCAAGATCGAGGCGTTCATCGTGCTGGTCGCCGTCCTCTTCGGCAGCACCCTGTTCGGCATCCTCGGTGCGATCCTGGCGATCCCGGCTGCGGCGTCGATCCAGATCGCCGTGCACGAGTACCGCGAGTACCGTCGCGAGATCGCCGCCGCCGAGGAGGAGGCCGGCGGGCCCACTCCGGCCCCCGAGGTCACCTAGCTCGGATTCACGCTCCGGCGGGCGCCTTGCCGACCAGCGCATCGGCGGCCTCGGCGTCCGAAATGCCTTGGACGGCGCGCTGGAGGATGTCGCGCAGCTGGCGCTGATCCTTCTCCGAGAGCGAGGCGATCGGCGGGGGCGGCTCGGCCATCCGCTTGGTGATCTCCACCCGCATCCGCTCGCCCTCTTTGGTGAGGACGAGGAGCTTCACGCGGCGGTCCCCCTCTGCGGGCTCCCGTCGAACCAGGCCACGCTCCTCGAGTCGGTCGACGATCCCGGTGACGTTCGAGTTGTCGCAGAAGAGGGCCTGGGCCAGCTCGGTCATCTTGCGGGGACCCGACCCAAGCATCCGCAGGGCGATCATCTGCTGCGGAGCGAGCTCGAACTCCTGGGCCATCGTGAAGAGGCGGTGCTTGTTGGTCACCATCAGCCAGTGCATCAGGCTCCAGGCCTGGCTGCCCGGATCGGTGCGGCCCAGCTCTCCGGCGAGCCACGACCCCGGCCCGGGCCCCGCGCGCCCCATTTCTGAATCCTTCGGCTTGGCCATGTGGGAGGAATGTTACTCGGAAAGTTTGGTACTTACAAGGTTGCAAGGTTCAACTATCTATGTATACTGCCGACCTTCGCAAGCGATCACACCCGAGGGGGAACTCGGATGCAGAGCAGGAACGGAGCCCAGTCGCACGGCAACGGGATCGAGGTCAACGGCCTCGTCCGGGAGTTCAAGGGCAGCGTGCGCGCGGTCGACGGGATCGACCTGCAGGTGCGTCCCGGTGAGATCTACGGCTTCCTCGGCCCGAACGGCGCGGGCAAGTCGACCACGGTCCACATGCTCACCACCCTCCTTCCGCCCACCGCGGGGAGCGCCAGCGTCGCCGGTTTCGACGTCGTCAAGGAGGGAGCCTCCGTTCGCGACGCCATCGGCGCCGCCCTCCAGGAGGCCGCCCTCGACCCGAACCTGACGGCCCGCGAGCACATGCGCCTGCAGGGCGCGCTCCATGGGATGCACAAGGCGGACCGGACCAAGCGCGGCGACGAGCTGATCGAGCGGGTCGGGCTTGCGGATGCCGCGGACCGGAAGGTCGGCGGCTACTCCGGCGGGATGAAGCGCCGCCTGGACCTCGCCCTCGCCCTGCTTCACGGGCCACGGGTCCTCTTCCTCGACGAGCCGACCACCGGCCTCGACATCCAGAGCCGCACCGCGCTCTGGGACGAGGTCGCCCGTCTCTCCCGCGACGAGGGGATGACCGTCTTCCTCACCACCCAGTACCTGGAGGAGGCGGACCAGCTGGCCGACCACCTCGGGATCATCGACCAAGGCAAGATCGTCGCCGCGGGGACACCCGACGCGCTCAAGGCCGAGGTCGGCCGCCCGACGGTCGAGGTGGTCCCCTCCGAGCATGCAGAGCGCGACCGTGCCGTCGAGCTGCTTCGCCCCTTCGGCGAGCTGGTGCCGGGCACCCCGCAGGGCGCCGCGGTCAGGCTTGATGGGGACGGCGGCGAGGAGCTCGCCAACATCATCCGCGCGTTCGATCAGGCCGGCGTCAAGGTCGCGAACCTCGAGCTGCACGAGGCGAGCCTCAACGACGTCTTCCTCGCCAAGACCGGGCGCTCGCTCGAGGGCGCGCAGCAGGAGGCCGCCAAGGAGGGCGAGACCGGCGAGCACCCCGCGCTCGAGGGAGCGCCGGCGTAGTGGAGGCGGCCGCACTCCCGATCTCGACGCCGATCCGCGAGCGGCCCTCGATCTGGACGCAGGCCCCGGAGCTCGCGCGCCGCTCGATCAAGCGCACGATTCGCCAGCCCGCCGCGGTGATCCCCGCGACCACCTTCCCGCTGATCCTGCTGGCGATCAACTCCGTCGGCCTCAAGTCGGCGACGTCGCTGCCGGGGTTCCCGACGAACTCCTACGTCACCTTCGCCCTCGCCTTCGCCTTCATCCAGGCCGGCGTCTTCGCCGTGATCGGCACCGGCCAGAACCTCGCGGAGGACAACCAGGGCGGCTTCTTCAACCGCCTGCAGCTGACGCCCATCCATCCCGCCGCGCTCGTGGCCGGACAGCTCGCGGGCACCCTCGCCCTCGGCTTGTTTCAGGCGACCACCTACATCTCCGTCGGGCTGCTCGCCGGGGCGCACATCGAGGCCGGCTTCGCCGGAGCCGTGGTGATGGTCGCGCTCGCGATCTGCATCTGCCTGGCCTTCGGCAGCATCGGCCTCGCGGTCGGGATGCGGGTTGACGCGCCGGAGAAGGTTCAGAGCCTCTTCCCCCTGATCTTCGTCTTCCTCTTCCTGAGCTCGATGAGCCTGCCCCGCAACCTGATCCAGACGGACTGGTTCCGCGCGATTGCGACCTACAACCCGGTGAGCTACATGGTCGAGGGACTCCGCTCCCTCCTGATCACGGGCTGGGACGGCGAGGCGCTGGCGCTCGGCTTCGGCTGTGCGCTCGGCATCCTCGCGATCGGCCTGTACTTCGCCTCCACCGGCCTGAAGGAGAGGATGGTCCGCACATGAGGCGCTACTTCTCGGTTGCCGGTGGACTTGCCTGGCGACTGCTGCACAGCCTGGTCACGAACCCGCTGCTCTTCCTGCCGCCGATGCTGATGCCGCTCTTCTTCTTCACGGCGTTCGCCGGGGGCCTCTCGGCGGTCAGCAACGTGCCGGGCTTCAACTACGGTCCTGGCTACACCTCGTTCATCTTCGCCTTCGTCCTCTGTCAGAGCGCAGCCTTCGGGGGTGTCTTCAGCGGGTTCTCGATCGCGGCCGACTTCCAGTTCGGCTTCGGCCGCCGCCTGCTGCTGGCCACTCCGCACCGCAGCGCGCTCATCCTCGGCTACGGCGCCGTCGCGGTGGTGCGGGCCGCGATCACGATCACGGCGGTCACCCTCGTCGGCCTGCTGGTCGGGATGAACATCGGAGGCAACGGGCTCGACCTGTTCGGGATGTACGCGCTCGCCGCGATCATCAACGTGACGGGACTGCTCTTCGCCGCCGGGGTCGCGCTGCGCTTCCGCAGCCTGCAGGCAACGCCGCTGATGCAGGTGCCGGTCTTCCTCTTCCTCTTCCTCGCGCCGGTCTACGTGCCGCGGGAGCTGCTCGGCGGCTGGGTCCACGCCGTCGCCCCCTTCAACCCCGCGACCCACGTGATGGAAACCGCCCGCGACCTGATCGCGGGGCAGGGCACCGAGTACCTCGCGACGCTCGGGATCGTCATCGCGCTGCTGGCCGTGGTCACCATCTTCATGTTCCGCGGGCTGCGACAGGCCGAGGCCGCGGGTTAGCTAAGCGGCCACCAGGCCGCTCCACTTTGGAGCGCAGGGCGAAGCCCGAAGCGACTTATGTGGGGCGGCCGCTCGTGGCGGCGACCTGATGCTGGGAGATGCGCTCGTCCGCGCGGCGCTTCGCGCCGTCTGTGACCACCTTGCCCCACAGGCTCCGGTTGCCCGAGACGAACCGGTAGCCGCGCTCGGTCGCGCCCGGGAACCGGCGCGCAGCACCCGCGAACGGACCGCCGCCCGGCAGCAGTCGGAACAGCGGCTCGAACCCGGCGCCTGCGGAGTGGACGGCCCCGTTCTCGTCGACCAGGTGCCAGGAGGAGAACTGTTCGGCGGCCGGCATGTCGCCGAGCAGGCGATTCGCCTCCTCCGTGCCCAGGGCGACCGGTCTAACCGCGCCGCGGCGATCCCAGGCGAGGACCTTGCCGAGGCACCAGCGGCAGAAGCCGCAGTCGGAGTCGTAGATCAGGATCACGCGGGACATCGTGCTGGTCGTGAACTAGTCTCCGTCATCGTGGCGACCGCAACCATGTGGGACGAGATCGTGGATGCGCTGCACGCCGTCAACGGCGGCCCGCACCCCGGTTACCGCGCGGTCCACGCGAAGGGAACGGTGTGCAGGGGCAAGTTCACCCCAACGCCTGAGGCGTCCACGCTCTCCCGCGCCGCGCACCTGCAGGGCGAGCCGGTCGAGGCGACGATTCGCTTCTCGAACGCCAGCGGCGATCCAGCGACCTCGGACGTCAACCCGATCGCCGGCCGCGGCATGGCCGTCAAGTTTCACCTCCCGGACGGGGAGGCCACCGACATCGTCTCTGTCCCATTGGTCGTCTTCTTCGCCCGCAACCCCGAGGACTTCCTCGAGATGACCCGCGCGAGAATCCCGGATCCCGAGACGGGACAGCCTGATGCCGAGAAGCTCGGCGCGTACCTGGCGGCGCATCCGGAGTCCGGCGTCGCCCTTCAGAAGGGACTGCCCAAGCTCGCCCCGACGACCAGCTTCGCGACCTCCGACTTCCGCGCGCTGCATGCGTTCGCCCTGGTCGACGCCGATGGGCGCAAGCACTGGGGGCGCTACAGCTGGGAGCCGGAGGACGGGACCGAGTACCTGAGCGACGAGCAGCGGGACGCGGCGTCGCCCGACTACCTGCAGGAGGAGATCCGGGAGCGGCTCGGCTCCGGGATCGCCCGGTTCACGCTCGAGTTCACCCTCGCCGGCGATGACGATCCGCTGGACGACCCGACCCAGGAATGGGAGGGCGACCGCGAGGTGGTCGAGCTCGGCGAGCTGGAGGTGATCGAGGTCGTCGAGGACGCCGAGACGCCCGACAACCCGTTGGTCTTCGACCCGATGCGGCTCACGGACGGCATCGAGCCCTCGGACGACAAGATCCTCGCCGCGAGGCCGAAGGCCTACAACGTCTCGATCGAGCGGCGCTGCGCGGTCTAGTCAGTCGTCGAAGGTCAGCGCGAAGGCCGGGTGGTCCGGCAGGATCCGCTTGATCTCCTCATCCGAGGCGTCCGCGTCGATGCCGAGGAAGCCCTTCACCTCCCAGGACCACTTGTCCATGTAGAGGCGCATGAGCGGAAGCTTCTCGGAGTCCGGGACCTCGCTCGCGTGGAAGTGGCGAACCTTCCGCCCGCTGCGGAGCTCGCCCTCTCCCGCGACCCGCATGTTCCGGACCCATTGGGTGGTGCCCCGCGGCGCGAGCAGATAGGTCTTGCCGTCGAGCTCGAACGGATTGACCGGGTTGGTGCGCATCTCGCCGCTCTTCCGGCCCCGCACCGCCAGGGTCTGCGAGCCCTGGACGCTGAGACCCAGCTTGTGCAGGCCGGCGACCAATGGGTTGAACACGGTCCGCGTGAACCAGTCGGGCTTGTGGTAGACGACCTCGCTCATCGCACCTCACCCTACCGAGAGGGGGTTGTCGGCCCGCGGGTGGGGTAGCGTCGAATCATGCACCGACGCGGTGGTCCCGGCCTGATCACCTTCATCTATCTGTTCGTGGGGGTCTTCGTCGCCGGCGACCACAACTACATCCACCACGGCAGCCTCGGGCAGATCGTGTCGGCGCTGCTGGCGATCCTGCTCTGGCCGCTGATTCTGCTCTTCGACGTCAACCTGCACATCCACTGACGGTCGGGTAGGTTCCGCCGGTGGCCGACGGCGAGACCCAGATCAGCTGGCCCGAAGGGCATCGGCCCGAGGAATCGGCCTTCCACGCCGTCAACGAGCTGCAGGTTCCGGCGGAGCCGGAGGTCGTCTGGGCCTGGATCTGCCGGCCCGATCTCTGGCCGACCTACTACTCGAACGCGAAGTTCATCAAGCACCTCGGGGGCCCCTGGCCGAAGCTCGAGCTCGGCAGCCGGTTTCGCTGGTTCAGCTTCGGTGCGTTCGTCACCTCCGAGGTCGTCGACTACGAGCCCGGTCAGAGAATCGCCTGGGACGCCAAGGTGCTCGGCGGCCGCGGCTACCACGGCTGGGTGCTGCGGCGGCAGTCCGGCGGGACCTACGTCCGCACCGAGGAGACGCAGAAGGGCTGGGGCATCACCCTCGTCAAGCCCGTGCTGCGGCCGATGATGATTCGCCTCCACCAGCGCTGGCTCGAGGGCCTCGCGAAGGTGGCGGCGGAGGGCGCGCCGCCCGCGCCTTGACGGCCGAGTCCAAATCCTCGTGCGCCCGGTGGCGCGCTTGGCCGAGCAGCTCAAGGACGCAGGGCGCGGCGCTTGGTGGCGCCAAGGGCAAGCCCGAGGACGCAGAGATGCGAAGCGCCAGGCGCGTCATCCGGGTGTGCGCTGATTTGGAATCGGTCGTCTAGCCCGCGAGAGCGGACCATTACATTCAGAGGGTGGCCGCCATGGATGAACTTCGCGAACGGCTCGGCGCCATCCACGACCTGAGCCGTGCCGCATCGCTGCTGGCCTGGGACGAGCGGACGATGATGCCCGCGGCCGGCGCCGAGGCGCGGGCCCAGACCCTGGCGACGCTCGCCCGCGTCCGCCACGAGATGTTCATCGAGGACGAGATCGGCAGGCTGATCGACCAGGTCCGATCCGAGCAGGGCGACGTCCCGCCCGGCGAGTCGATCGACGCCGACCTCGCTCGGGTTGTCGCCCGGGACTGGGAGAAGGCGAGGCGCGTCCCCTCCGAGCTGCGAGCCGAGATGGCCCACGCGAGCTCGGTCGCCGAGACGGCCTGGGTCGAGGCAAAGCAGCGCTCGGACTTCGCGATGCTGCTCCCCCACCTCCAGAAGAACGTCGACCTCACCAAGCGCTACGCCGACTGTTACGAGGGCTTCCCGGGCTTCACCGACGCCTACGACCCCCTGCTCGACGAGTACGAGCCGGAGATGACCACCGAGCGGATCCGGCAGGTGCTGACCGAGCTGCGCGAGGGCCTCGTGCCGCTGGTGCGCGAGGCGGCGGACAACGGCGGAGGCCAGGCCGATGATCCCTTCGCCGGCGAGTTCCCACCTGACGAGCAGCGCGAGCTGGTCGCGGAGCTGATTTCCGAGCTTCCCTTCCCCGAGGGCTCCTGGCGCCTGGACCCGACCGAGCATCCCTTCGCGATCTCGATCGGCCGCGGCGACGTTCGCCTCACCACCCGCTACGACGAGAGCAACCTGGCGATGGCGCTGTTCAGCGCCATGCACGAGGCGGGCCACGGCCTCTACGAGTCGGGTGTCGACCCGGAGCTACGGCGCACGCCGCTTGCGAAGCCGCGCTCGCTCGGCCTGCACGAGTCGCAGAGCCGGCTCTGGGAGAACTGGGTTGCGCGCAGCCGGCCCTACCTCGAGCGGTTGCTGCCGCGGCTGCGCGAGCGCTTCCCGGGCAACTTCGACGAGGTCGAGGGAGAGCGGCTCTACCGCGGCGCCAATCGCGTCGAGCGCTCGCTGATCCGGATCGAGGCGGACGAGGTCACCTACAACCTCCACATCCTGATCCGCTTCGAGCTCGAGTTGGAGATCTTCGAGGGCGGTCTGGAGCTGACCGAGCTCCCCGAGGCGTGGAACGCTCGCTACCGCGACTACCTGGGCCTGGACGTCCCCGACGACGCCCACGGCGTCCTCCAGGACGTGCACTGGCCGAGCGGCGCCTTCGGCTACTTCCCCACCTACAGCCTCGGGAACGTCATCGCCGGGCAGCTCTGGGAGGCCGCCGGCCGCGACCTCGGCGACCTCGACGCCAGGATCGCTGACGGCGATCTGACCTCGATTGGCGAATGGCTGCGCGACCGGGTCCATCGCCATGGCCGCCGCCTCTCCCCCGCCGAGATCCTCGAGCAGGCCGGCTGTGGCGAGCTCTCGGTCGAGCCGCTGCTCGCGCACCTTCGCGACCGGGTCGAATTGGCCGTTCAGGCATAGTCAACGAATGCGAAACACGAATCCGCAATTTGCGGTTATGTTGGGCGTGAGATGGCGGCGGTAGGGCGTCGAAACGGCATATATGGGGGCTGGACGCGCGCGGGCAGCAATCGCGTCTTCGTGCGCGTGCCGACGGAGCTCAAGCGGCAGGCGGGGGCGCACACGAACGGCTCGAACGGAAACGGATCCCGTCCGGAGCTCGAGGCGACGCCGATCGTGCTCGTCCACGGCCTCTCCTCGAGCCGCACGCTGAAGCCGCTGATCCGCGCCCTGGGCACGCGCAGGCCCGTCTTCGCCCCCGACCTGCCCGGGTTCGGGATGAGCGACCAGCCGATCCACCCCCTCGACATCCCCGGGCTCGCCGATGCCCTGCGGCGCTGGCTGCTCGAAAACAACCTGGCGCCGGCGATCGTCGTCGGCATCGCGTTCGGCTGCCAGGTGGCGGTGGACCTGGCCGCCGCCTACCCGACCGCCGTCGACCGGCTGGTCCTGGTGGGGCCGATGTTCGACCCGGAGGCCCGGACGCCGGCCCGGCTGGCGATGCGCTGGGCGCGCAATGCCCCACGCTCTTCACCTCGGCTGGCGCCCACAGTCGTCCATGACTTCATCGACGCCGGGCCGTGGCGCAGCGTGCGGACCCTGCGCGAGGCCCTCGACGATCCGATCGAGGACAAGCTCGCGGACATCGAGGCGCCGACCCTGGTCGTTCGCCCTGAGCGCGACCACCTGGTCCGCGCGGACTGGGCGGAGAAGGTCGCCAAGCTGATTCCAGACTCGGAGCTCGCGGTGTTGCCAAAGGCCGCCCACTCCATCGGCCCGAAGGCCGCGGCCCGGCTCACCGCCCTGCTCGTTCCCTTCCTGGCGGATTCCGCGGAGGCCGTGGAGGAGAAGCAGGCCGCCGGCTGATCCGCATGGGGATCGAGCGATATCGGGGCTGGATCCGCTTCGGACTCATCTACCTGGCGGTGACGATCGGGGTGGTCGCCGCCTGGATTCTGATCGCGCCCAGGGGCTTCTACGACACCTTCCCTGGAGGCGGCTCGCACTGGGTCTCGGTTCTCCCGCCCTACAACGAGCACCTGGAGCGGGACTTCGGGGCCACGGGGCTCGGCCTCGCGGTCCTCGCCGCCTTGGCCGCCGTGTGGATGGAGCGCAGACTGGTGCAGGCGGCCGCCATCGCGCTGACCGTGGCCGGCCTCCCACATCTCGCTTACCACGCGACCACGACCGACCGGTACTCCACGGGCGACAACATCGGCTCTCTGACCGGTCTCGCGCTGGACGTCCTCCTGCCGCTGGCGATCCTCTACCTGGCGAGCGACCATGCTCAGGGTCGAGTCAGGCCAGATGGACAGCCGGCCGCGCACCACGCCTGAAAGGATTCTCGCCGGTGGACTTCGGCGTCTCCTACTTCCCGACCGATGAGGCGATCGAGCCTGCTGACCTCGCCCGCATGGCGGAGGAGCGCGGCTTCGAGTCCGTGTTCGTCACCGAGCACACCCACATCCCGGCGGGCCGGGACACCCCCTATCCGGCCGGCGGGGAGCTGCCGCGCGAGTACTTCCGGATCTACGACCCGTTCGTCTCGCTGGCGACAATGGCTGCCGCCACCGAGCGGATCAAGGTGGGCACCGCGATCTGCCTGCTGGTCGAGCGAGACCCGATCATCACCGCCAAGGAGGTGGCGTCAGTCGACCGCCTCTCCGGAGGGCGGATGATCTTCGGCATCGGAGCGGGTTGGAATCTGGAGGAGATGGCCAATCACGGCACGGACCCGAAGCTCCGCTTCGCGATTCTGCGCGAGCGCGTCGAGGCCTGCAAGGCGATCTGGACCCAGGAGGAGGCGAGCTATCACGGCGAGTTCGTCGACTTCGAACGCATCGTCGGCCGTCCGGCGCCCTTGCAGGACCCGCATCCGCCGGTCCTGATCGGCGGCAACGGGCCGACAGTCCACAAGCGGGTGCTGGCCTACGGGGACGGCTGGTTCCCGAACCGGATCCCGCCCGACGACGCCATGATCGCCCGCGTCGAGGAGCTCCAGCGGCTCGGCGAGCAGGCCGGCCGCGGCTCCATCCCGGTGACGCTGCAGATCCCGCCGCGGGATCCGGACGTGCTCAGGGAGTACGAGCGGGCGGGGGTCACGCGAGCGGTTCACATGCTGCGCGCGGAGGATGCTGCCGACGCCGCAAGTGCCGAGCGCAAGCTCGACGAGTGGGCCGAGCGTATGTCGGCCTACTCAGCCGCCTAGGTTGATCCGCCAGCAGCGTGGGTAGGATCGCGCCGCGATGTACCACGCCCTTCTCTTCTTCCACATCCTCTCGGCGTTCTTCCTCGCCAGCGCGATCGTCATGTACAGCGCGTTCGTGCTCGGCAGCCCCGTCAACAGGACGACCCGGCTCGTGGCGGAGATCCTCTGGGGCGTGGGCGGCCTCGGCACGCTCGCACTCGGGATCTGGCTGGCGCTCAACCGGCCTCAGTACGAGATCTATGACGGCTGGATCATCGCCGCGATCGTGATCTGGTTCCTCGCCACCGGCTCAGGTGCCCGAGCGAGCCGGGGAGTGCAGCCGACCGGTGACGATGCCCCGGTCGCTGTCGACGGCCGGACGAGGTTCGCCCACTGGATGCGGGTCTTCTGGTTCGTTGCCCTGCTCATCGTCATGGTCTGGAAGCCCGGAGCATGAGCGCGCTGACGACATTCGCGTCGGTGACTCGCCCCGACTCCTGGGACCTGCCCCTGTTCGTCCACATTCTGGGCGCGATGCTCCTGGTGGGCGGCCTGACGCTTTCGGCGGTCTCGCTGATCGGCGCCTGGCGCAGCGGCTCCGCGGCGCTGACGAAGCTCGGCTTCATGTCGCTCTTCTACGGAGCGCTCCCCGGCTACGTCGTGATGCGCGCGGGGGCCCAGTGGATCGCGCACAAGGAGGGCCTGGACAACGACAACGTCGATCTCAGCTGGATCAACATCGGCTTCAGCGTCTCCGACCTCGGCTTCGTGCTGCTGGTGGTCTCGCTGATCATCGGCGGCATCGCCGTCCGCAGGATCAACCGGGGCGAAGGCGGCACGCCGAGCGTTTCGGCCCGCATCGCGACCGGCCTGATTTCGGTTTTTCTGCTCGCCTGCTTGGTCGCCGTTTGGGCGATGACCACCAAGCCCGTCTAGCTAACCGGAGAGAAGCTTGCCCAGCGCTCCGCTCGCGCTCGACGCGGCGCCGCCGCCCGAGCCGCCGGCAGCGGTGCTCGTCACCCGGCCCTCCGACGGCTGGATCAGGAGCCAGCCCTTGCCGCTGAAGGCCATCTGGACCGTCTCACCCGAGCCGCGGCCGATGAAGGTCTTCAGGTTCACGTCGGTCTTGACCGAGGCCTTGACGCCGTCAGACCAGGTGATGGACGCCTGCGGGTCGGCGAAGGTCTCGGTGCCGTCGAGCTCGAGCAGCACGGGAGGGCCGTCGGAGAGGATCGCCACGTAGCCCGAGCCGGAGAGGTGCGTGTTGAACATGCCGCCTCCCATGAAGCCGGAGACGCCGTCGACCTTCTTGATGTCCCAGTCGATGTCGGCGTCGAAGGCGAGCAGGTTCGCGCCGTTGACGGTGATCGCCTCGCCGGAGAGCTCCAGGAGCTGGATCTCCTGAGCCAGGTCGGCGAGGAACACCTCGCCGGTGCCGGAGATCTTCATCAGCTCCGCCCCCTCGCCGGTGACCGCCTTCTTCGCCATGCGCTTGAGGCCGCCGGAGCCGGCGTGCTCGAACTTGACGTCGCCCTGGTAGGCGACCATCGAGCCGAGCTTCGCCTGGATGGTCTCGCCCTGGAGCTGGACCTTGACCATCTTCGAGCCCTGCATCTGGAAGGACTCCTTGCCCGCCGTCTCCTTGAACTCCTTCAGGCTTGCTTCAACCGCCATGTGACCTCCAGTCGTCAAGTCGAAATTGAGCCCGCCAGCCTAGCGGCGGCGGGCGGCCCGGTTGTGAAAAAGGACGGGTGTTCCTTCGCAGCCGCACTCAGCGCTTCGCGCGACCGGGGAACCGGTTTGCAAGGCGGCCGACCGGCTCCACGTGGTCCTGCAGCTCCTCGACCCTGCCCGAGAGCTCGTCGATCGAGCTCACCATTCACTCCATCAGGGCGACGATGCGGTCGAGCCGCTCGTCGATGGTGTCGAGATGGGCGGCGTGAGCCCTGATCCGGCGCGTGTCGCCGGACATGCTCCGGACGTTGTCGGCCATGCCGGCGATCGCGCTGCCCGCGTCGGCGATTCGCTCGAGTGCGCCGTTCAGCGCCACCAGCCGCGCCACTATCCCCGGACGCTATCGAGCAGGCTGGCGGTGAAGGCGGTGATCCGCTCCCGCGGATAGTTCTCGGGGTCGTCGAGATGCATGCGCCCGCCCTGTTCGGCCAGCACGATGATCGTCTGGACGAGCAGGTCCACATCGGAGATCGGCACTTCGAGCCGCTCCACTCCCCAGCGGACGATCGTGGCGAGCTGCTCGGCGATCCTGGCGCGGTCGCGCTCGACGTGCTTGCGGACGATCCCCGGCTGTGCCTCTATCGGCATCAGCGAGAGCCGCCAGGCGTCGGGGCGGGTCTCGATCGCTCGCAGGAAGGCGTCAAGGCCGTCGACCAGGAGCTGGGCCGGGTCGGCGTCCTCTGCCGGGGTCGGCATCAGCTCGGCGAGCTGCATGAGCGCCCGCTCCTCCTCGCGCTCGAGCAGCGCCTCGAGCAGGTCGGCGAGAGAGCCGAACAGGTCGTAGACCACGGGCTTGGTCACGCCGGCCTTCCGCGCGATCCCCTCCATCGAGACCGACTCGTAGCCCTTCTCGGCGATCAGGGCGAGGGTGGCGTCGAGCAGCTGCTCGCGCCTCTCCTCCGGCGGCAGCCGGGGCGCGTATCGCCGCGTCTTCTGCTCCCCGCGCGTCGCCGTCCTCTTCTTGGGAGGGGTCAGGCGGCGACCTCCTCGCGCTCGGTCGGCGAGGGCACGCGGCGCAGGGTGTCGAAGCGGTTGTCGGTCAAGGGGAAGGGAATTCCTACGTAACCGTAGCTACGGCACCGTAGCACAGGCACCGGAGGACCCTGGGGGTGTCCCCGAGAAGTTCGCTCTGAGCGGTCTAGACGGCGGACAGGGCAGCGGCGGCGAGCCGGCCGAGCGCGCGGCCCAGCGTTTCCGGTGTCCAGTCGTCCTCGCCGGAGAGCAGCAGGCGCGCGCCGGACTCGGCCAGGCCGCCGATCGAGTTGCCCACCAGCCGGGCCGTTTTCTCGATCTCGGCCCTGGAGGCCCTGCCGTTCCGATCCTCGAGCCAGGTCCGCGCCAGCGTGCTGAGCGCGTCGACCTGCGCCTGGCGCCCGCGGCGGATTCGATCGGCGACGGCCGCGTTGCCCCCACCCTCCCCCATGAAGATCAGCCGGTAGACATCGGGCGACTCGCCGACCGCGCGCAGGAAACCGATGAAGCCCTCGGTCAGGGTCGTCACCGGATCGGAGAGATCCGCGCCCTCGAATGCACCCTGGATCTCGGCCAGAATCCGCTCCTCCTCCCGGCGGAGCAGCGCCCGGAAGAGCTCGTCCTTGCTGTCGAAGCAGGCATACACCACGGGCTTGGTCACACCGGCCTGATTGGCGACGGCCTGCATCGAGGTGCCGTCGTAGCCGCCCCTCAGAAAGAGCTTCAGCGCGGCATCGAGGACCTCGGGACGCCGCCGCTCGGGCCCGAGGTGCGCTGCGCGCTTGCGGCGGATCTGTGACGAGGTTCCCGTTTGCACTTTCCTACTCAGGGTAGCATTTTGCTACTCTCGGTAGGAATTTAGACCACCGCCAGGCGCCTCGACGCGCGGCGAATGCATCGAAAAGGAGAGACTGAGAGAGATGGCGACGGAAGAGAAGACCACCAGCACGACACGGGTTGCGCCTGACGGCGCACCCTCGCCTAACGGAACGCCGGACGTCGAGGGACAGATCTCCGAGCAGCTCGGGATCGAGACCGGCGACGCCACATTCTCGCTGGAGCTCTCGCAGGACCAGCAGGACATCCGCGACTGGGCTCACGGCTTCGCCGAGCAGACGGTCCGCCCCGCCGCCCACGAGTGGGACGAGAAGGAGGAGTTCCCCTGGCCGGTGGTGCAGGAGGCCGCGAAGATCGGCATGTACGGCTTCGAGTCGGTCGCGCAGTTCTGGGCCGACCCGTCCGGGCTTACCTTCCCGATCGTCAACGAGGAGCTCTTCTGGGGAGACGCCGGCATCGGCATGGCGATCTTCGGGACGACCCTCGCGGTCGCGGGGATCTTCGGCTCCGGCACGCCCGAGCAGATGGTCGAGTGGGTGCCGCAGTGCTTCGGCACCGAGGATGACGTCAAGGTCGCCGCGTTCTGCGCTTCCGAGCCGGACGCCGGCTCCGACGTCTCCGGCTATCGGACCACCGCAAAGTACGACGAGGGCAAGGACGAGTGGGTCATCAATGGGCAGAAGGCCTGGGCGACCAACGGTGGGATCGCGAACGTCCACGTCGTGATCGCCTCGGTCGATCGTGAGCTCGGCTCGCGCGGCCACGCAGCTTTCGTCATTCCCCCAGGGACGAAGGGGTGCGAGCAGGGCGCCAAGGTGAAGAAGCACGGGATCCGCGCGTCCCACACGGCTGACGTCCACCTGGACGACGTCCGCGTCCCCGGCTCCTGCCTGCTTGGCGGCAAGGAGAAGCTCGACGAGCGGATCGCCAAGGTGAAGGAGGGCAAGTCGGCGAAGAGCCAGGCTGCGATGCGGACCTTCGAGCTCTCGCGGCCGACGGTCGCCTCGCAGGCGGTCGGCATCGCCCGCGCCGCCTACGAGTACGCGCTCGACTACGCCAAGGAGCGCGAGGCCTTCGGCCGCAAGATCATCGAGAACCAGGCGATCGCCTTCACGCTCGCCGACATGAAGATGGAGATCGACGCGGCCCGGCTGCTGGTGCATCGCGCGGCGTGGATGGGCAAGACGGGCAAGGACTTCGAGGCCGCCGAGGGCTCGATGTCGAAGCTGAAGGCCGGTGAGGTCGCCGTCTGGGCAACCGAGCGCGCCATGCAGATCCTGGGCGGCAACGGGTACTCGCGCGAGTTCCCGGTCGAGCGGATGCATCGCGACGCCAAGATCTGGACGATCTTCGAGGGGACCTCGGAGATCCAGCGGTTGGTTATCAGCCGGGCGATCTCGGGCATGCAGATCAGGTAGAACCCGAGTACATGCCATTTTGTGACATTCGAGTAGCGTTGTCTCTATGGCGGACGCCTTGACAGAGCGGCCCCGGACCTGGGGCGCTCCCGGCGACCCGCTCGGACCGTACGAAGAGGTCACCCTCCACGGCCACAAGGTCGGCTTCCAGGCCGCCGGTGAGGGCCCGCTGCTGGTGCTGCTGCACGGGATCACCTCGACGTCGGAGGCCTGGCGGACGGTGATGCCCCGGCTGTCCGAGCGCTACACGGTGATCGCCCCGGACATGATCGGCCACGGCCGCTCGGCCAAGCCGAGGGGCGACTACTCGCTGGGCGCCTATGCGGCGGGAGTGCGCGATCTGCTGGGGGTGCTCGGCTTCGAGCGCGCCACGATCGTCGGACACTCCCTGGGCGGCGGGATCGCGATGCAGTTCTCGTACCTGTTCCCGGAGTACATCGAGCGGCTGGCGCTGATCTCCTCCGGTGGGCTCGGCAAGGAGGTCCACGCGATGCTGCGCGCCGCCACCCTCCCCGGATCCGAATGGGTGCTGCCGCTGCTGGCGCGCGAGTGGTCCGTGAAGGCCGGGGACGCCGTGCGCTCGGTGGCCTCGAAGATCGGGATCGAGGCGGGCCCCGATATCGCCGAGTTCGCCCGCGGCTACGCGTCGCTGGTCGAGGAGGGCGCCACCGACGCTTTCCTCGACACGATGCGAAGCGTGATCGGTCCCGACGGCCAGAAGGTGAGCGCGCTCGACCGCCTCTACCTCGCCGATCAGATCCCGTTTCTGCTGATCTGGGGAAGCGATGACCCGGTGATCCCTGTCGAGCACGGCCGCCGCGCGCACGAGCTCGTCGCCCACAGCCACTACGTCGAAATCGAGGGCTCCGGCCACTGGCCGATGCTCGACCAGCCCGACCGGATAGTGCAGGAGCTGACCAGCTTCATCGAGGAGACCGAGCCGTTCGAATGGTCGCTCGAGTCCGCGCGGGAGCGGATGCGCCGCGGCCCCGGGGGCTAGCCGGCGGGCCATGGGCGTCCGCGCGCGAGTCAGCCAGGGAATCAGGGACCTGGTCTCGCGGCGAATCCCCGGCGCCGACCTCGACGACCGGGACCCGGACTACATCCGCGAGCAGCTCCCCGGGCTCTGGGTGCTCGCCTCCTTCTACTTCCGGGCCGAGGTGCGCGGGCTCGGCCGGATCCCCGCCGAGGGCCCGGTCCTACTCGTCGGCAACCATTCCGGCGGCAACGTCACCCCGGACACGATGGTCTTCGCGCTCGCCTTCTCGGGCCACTTCGGGGTCGAGCGCCGTCTCCATCCCCTGGTCCACAACCTGGTCCTGGCGATGCCGCTCCCCTTCAACCTCTCGAAGTTCGGCTGCGTCGCGGCCTCGCCCGAGAACGCCAAGCTGGCGCTCGAACGCGACGCCGCCGTGCTGGTCTACCCAGGCGGCGACTGGGAGGTCCACCGCCCCTCTTGGCAGGAGGGCAGGGTCGACTTCGCCGGCCGCAAGGGCTGGGCGAAGCTCGCGATCGAGACCGGTGTCCCGATCGTGCCGCTGGTCTCGGTCGGCGGACAGGAGACCGCGATCTTTCTCTCCCGCGGCGAGCGGCTCGCGCGGGCGCTGCAGCTCAACCGCCTCTTCCGGCTCAAGGTCCTCCCAATCTCCCTGTCGATCCCCTGGGGGTTGAACGTGGGCGACATGCTCGGACACTGGCCGCTCCCCGCCAAGCTGACAATCGAGGCGATGGAGCCGATCGACCTGCGCGAGCGCTTCGGCCGCCATCCGGACGACGACGAGGTCTCCGACTACGTGACGCGGGTGATGCAGATCAAGCTCGACGAACTCTCGGCCGGGCGCCGCCTGCCTCTGATCGGCTGAGATGCGCGTCGAGGAGAGCATCGAGATCGCGGCGCCGCGAGATCGGATCTGGCCCCTCGTCTCGGAGCCCGACCGCTACTTCGACTTCATGGTCGGCTCGACCTGGAAGCACGTCGAGGGCGAGCCGGTGAGCGGTCCGCGTGCTCGGTACTGGCTCACCGTCCAAGCCGGCTCGACCGACCTGGGCGGGGTGATCGAGATCGTCGAGTGGGACCCGCCGCACGAGCTCGCCTGGACCAACGTCAGCGGGATCGACAACCGCGGCCGCTGGATCCTCCGCGACCGCGGCGAGAGCAGCCAGGTGACGCTGCGCTTCAGCTACCAGGTGCCGGGCGGGATCCTGGCGCTGATCGCGAGCCGCCTGAGCGCGCCGATCATGCGCCGCGTCGTGCGCCAGTCGCTGGACGCGCTCAAGGACCTGGTCGAGGGAGGTGGCGGATGAGCTTCCGGCTGCTCGGCTATGTCGGCCACATCCTGGCCGACGCCGCGATCTTCGGGGTGCCGGTCGGATCGTCCTGCTGACGATCTTCGCCCTCAACCGCTGGGGGCCCAAGGACCGCTGAGCGTGGTAAATCCTTGGCTGTGGACGAGCTTTCCAACGAAGAGCTGGTCGCCAATGGATACGCGGCGTGGAACGAGGACGACCTCGAGGGAATGCTCGACTTCTGCCACCCGGAGGTCAGCTACCACACCAGCGGCGTCTTTCCGGGACTGGACGCGGTCTACCAGGGCGAGGAGGGAATCCGCCGCTGGTGGGATGACTTCCATGAGCCCTGGAGACGAGATCAAGGTGATCCCGGAACGGATCGCCCAGGACGGCGACGAGATGGCGATCCTGATTCGATTCGAGGGAACCGGCAGGGGCGGAATCGAGACGAGCATGCGCTTCATCAACACGATCCAGCTCCGGGACCGCAAGGCCTACCGCTTCGGGGCGCGTCCGTATACACCGGAGGCGGCGCGGGAGCTCGGCCTGGAGGAGTGAATCCTGACGCGCCGCTAGGCGGAGAGCCCACGATTCGAGCGGGTGCGACCGTGGTGGCCGTCCGCGCTCCAAGCGAGCTCGAGCTGAAGCCGTCCCGCGCTCCTGGCCGCGGCACGCGCCGCCCCGGTCAGGCGCAGGCGCAGGGCCCGCGTCGCCCCTGCCCCGAGCGTCATCCGGATCGTGGGGAGGCTGACGGCCAGGTGCCGGACCCGATTCCCGCGGCGAACGTTCCCGAGGACGAGCGCACGGGCCGTGAGCCGGCATCTGGAGGCCACGTGGCAGGCGGCCTTGCCCGCGACGAGGCGCGTGCCGTGCAGGCGGAGAGCGTCACGCCAGCGGAAGCGCAAGCCCACACTTCCCTTCGGGACTGCGGTCCCGGTGAGCGAGGCGATGTGCGAACCACCGTCGCCGGTGATCCGCAGGCGCGCGGACTTCGGTCCCTTCGCGTCGGGCGCAAACCTGACCTGGACCTCGCACTGGCCGGCAGCGGCGAGCGCGACGTCGGTGCAGTCATCGGCCGAGAGCCGGAACTGGTCCGCATCGGCGCCGACGATCGATGCTCCGCTCAGCCTCATGGGAGTGTCGCCCTGGTTGCTGACGGCGAATGTCTGAACCGGGCTGGTGGTGTCCACGGGCCGGCTGCCGAAGTCATGGCCGCCGGGCGTCAGCGAAACCTGCGGGTCGACACCGACACCCATGAGGTTGACCTGTGCCCCGCCGTCCTGATCGCCGAAGAAGCTCAGCTGGGCGATCTTGGGACCGGAGCTGTCGGGTTGGAAGCGAACCTGCGCGGTGCAGCTGGCGGATGGCTCGAGCGGCAGACCGGTGCAGTCCTCGTGGAGCAGCCGGAAGCTGCCCACGTCGCCTCCGGAGACCACCGCGACGAAGAACCCGCCGGGGAGGTTGCCGCTGTTCGTCAACGTGATCGTGCGGGTGATGCCCGGCTGGCCCGTGGTTGCCGATCCGAAGTCGGCGGGGTCGGGCGACCCGGTCACGACCGCCTGGCCTCCCTCGCCGCTGAGGTCGGCGGTGAACTGGACGCCGTTGACGCTCACCCGCAGCTGCGCCGAGTAGGGGACGGGGTCGTTCGGGCCGAAGTTGACCTGCACCGTGCAGGTGTCGTTCGGCTGCAGCGTGTTCCCGAAGCAGCTGATGAACCCCGTCCAGAAAGCCCCCGAGCCGGGACCGACGATGTCGATCGAGTTGACCTGCACGGAGGCCGCGCCCGTGTTCCGCACCTGGAAGTTCGTCTGGGAGCTGCCGTTGTGGATCTGTTGCAGGCCGAAGTCGTAGCTCGTGGGCTCGAAGGTCAGGTCGGGCGCGGCGCCGGTGCCCGTCAGATCGACGGTCTGGTCGCGCCGCGGCTCGTCCGAGACGACGTGCAGGGTGGCGTTCCTGCCGCCGGCGCCACCGGCGAAGAAGCTGACGTTGATACCGCAGCTCTGGCCGGGATCGAGCTGGCCGCCGCAGTTGCCGTTCTGGTTGAAATCGGAGGGATTGGCGCCGTCGATGAAGACCTTGCTGATCGTGACGGGCACGTCACCGGTGTTCTTCGCAGTCACCTGCTGCTGGCCCCCGGGGTTGCCGACCGTGGTGGCCGGGAAGTCCAGCGGCCCAGGGGAAAGGGTGAGCTCAGCCGTGGCTGCCTCGGCGCCGGCCGGCAGCAGGGCTGCTCCGGTCAGCGCGGCGGCGACGGCGGTCAAGATGAACTTCCCTGCTCCTGAGCGAGGCATAGGGCAGGACATCGGCGGGCGCTTCGGGCACTTGACCCCCCCGGTCAAATGTCAAATAAGGACGTGTCCAAACGGCCCCCAGCGTGGTCGTCCCGGCCGGTACCGGACGTGATCTGCACGTCGAATTGCACGGCAGGTCCCTTACCAGGCCCAATCCGGTCCGGGATCGCGGGCGTACCATGGAGCGATGGCCACTGCGCCGAGGCTGAATCCGACCGAGGTGGCGGAGATCGGCTCACGGCTGGCGGGGAATATCGCGCTCGCCGTGAAGGCTCCGGACCGCGTGGTGCGGGATCTGATCGTGGCGCTGCTCGCCGACGGGCACGTCCTGATCGAGGATGCGCCAGGTGTGGGCAAGACCGCCCTCGCCCGGGCGCTGGCCCGCTCGCTCGAGGCCGAGTACGCCCGGGTGCAATGCACCTCGGATCTGCTGCCGGCCGACCTGGTCGGCACCAACGTCTTCAACCAGCGGACGGCGAGCTTCGAGTTCCATCCCGGTCCCGTCTTCGCCAACGTCGTCCTGGTCGACGAGATCAACCGGGCATCCCCCAAGACCCAATCCGGGCTGCTCGAGTGCATGCAGGAACGGCAGATCACGATCGACGGGACCAAGCATGAGCTCGCCCGCCCGTTCGTGGTGCTCGCCACCCAGAACCCCGCCGAGTACGAGGGCACCTACCCCCTCCCCGAGGCGGAGCTCGACCGCTTCATGGTCCGGGTCAGCCTCGGCTATCCGGCCGCCGAGGCGGAAGCGGCGATGCTCGCCGAGCATGCCGACCGAGACCCGGTCGACGGGCTCGGCCCGGTCGCGGACGTGTCGGCGATCCGCGCCGCGCAGGCCGCCCTCGCCGGGGTGCAGGGCACGGAGAGTCTGCGCAGATACGTGGTGGCCGTCTGTGAGGCGACCCGTGAAGACGACCGGGTCGAGCTGGGAGCGAGCCCGAGGGCGGGGCTGATGCTCTTCCGTGCCGCGAAGGCGCTGGCGGCGCTGGAGGGTCGCGACCACGTGCTGCCCGACGACGTCCAAGCGCTCGCCCCGTCGGTGCTCTCGCACCGGCTGCTTCTCTCCTTCGAGGTCGACGGCGACCAGCGCGAGACGGTCGTCCGCGAGGCGATCGACAGGGTCCCGGCTCTGTGAGATGACCGGGACGAGGGAGTCCGGTACGCCGCGAGCGCCAGCCACGGCGGCGCTCGGGGCGGCCCTCACCCTCACTGGACTGGCATTCGGCCTCACCGCCGCCCTGGTCTGCGGGATCGCACTCCTCGTTCTCGCCATCGGCGCCGTGGCCTGGGTCGAGCTGGCCACGGTCGGGGGGCGGCTGGAGCGGGAGCGCGGACCGGGCCGGCTCGAGGAGAGCGAGCCCTGTCCACTGCGGATCGTGCTCCGGCGAACGCTGCTGCCACCGCCAGGTGGCAAGCTGATGGACCCGCTCCTGGACCGCAGCGTCCCGGTCGGCCCCCGCTGGCGCCGCACGCTCACCCGCGAGGTGTGGCTGGAGCACCCCGGGCGTCTTCGCCTCTCGCCCACTCGCCTCGTCGTTCGCGACCCGCTCGGGCTCTGGCAGCGGGAGCTCGACTCGGGGGAACCGGGTGAGCTGGTGGTGCTGCCGCGCATCGATCCGGTCCGCTGGTCCGGTCCTGGGACAGAGCCCAATGGCCAGTCCGCCGGCTCCGGCAGCGCCAGCGACGCCACGTCCCGCCGTGGGGCCCTCGCCCAGTTCGAGGTCGACGGGCTCCGCCCCTACCGCGACGGAAGCCCGGCTTCGCGGATCCACTGGCCCGCGGTGGCAAGAACAGGCGAGATGCTGGAGCGGCGGCTCGTCGCCGGCGGGGAACCCCGGCCCCTGGTCGTCTTCGATCCCCGCGGCGGGGACGATGCCGAGCGCGAGCGGGCGATGCGGGCCGCCGCCTCCCTCTGCGTCGAGCTCGCCCGCTCCGGCGGCTGCGAGCTCCTCGTGCCCGGAGAACGCCGGCCGATCCCCATCGATTCGTCGCTGCGGGCCTGGCCCGAGGCCCACGTCCGGATCGCCGTCTCGGACCCGCGGGCCGGGCCGATGTTGCCCGCGGGAGTGAGCGGGGCGGCGCTTCTCTGGGTGACCGCGGGCAGCTCTCTGCCGCGATCGCTTCGGCGGCTGCGGCCGGGCAGCTTCCTGATCACGCCGAGAGGCTCGCGGCGGGCGGCCGCGTTTCGGGTCTCGGGCTGCTTCGCCTACCCGGCCAGGGCGCCGGGCGAGCGAGCGGCGCCACGGCAGCGGACGGCGGCATGACCGCGGTCGCCGCACGTCCTGCCCGGATCGAGCTGATCTGCTTCGCGGCGCTCGCCGCGGTGGCCACCCTGCAGTGGACGTCGCTGGTCGCACACCCGCCCGCCGGCCGGGTGTGCCTGGCAGCGCTGCTGGCCACGGGCGCCGGCGCGCTGATCTCCGCGATCGCCCGCCTGCCCGGATCGCGGGCTGCCCGCTGGGCGATGGCGGGCGCCGCCACGGCCGCGGCAATCCTGGTCTGCATGATCGTGGTGGGGCTTCCCGCTCGGCTGCTGCTCCCGGCGCACTGGGATGAGCTCGGCTCCGACATCGGCCGCAGCCTCGACGGCGTCGCCGATGTCCCCGTCCCGTACGCGGGCGCGGACACCTGGACGCGGCTGGCAATCCTGTTGGCGGCCCCCCTGACCGCGGGGCTCGCCGCCTTCGCCGCCTTCTGGCCCACCCGGCGCCGGGTGGCGGGTCGGATCTGCGCCCTGGTGCTGCTGGTCGCGCTCTACCTGGTCGCGGTGGCCTGGGCCCGGCCCGGCCGACAGCTGGCCGGGGGCGCGCTGCTGGTCGTCCTGACCTGCGCCTGGCTGTTCTTGCCCGGCATCCCCTCTCGCAGCCGAACCGCGGCGAGCGTCACGGTGGCAGCCGCGGCGGTCCTGGCGATCCCGGCAGCCGCCGCCCTCGACACCGGCAGGGGCCTGATCGACTACCGGCACTGGGGGCTGCTCAGCGCGAACGGCCAGAGCTTCAACTGGGACCAGACCTACGGGCCGCTGAGCTGGCCGCAGAAGGGAACCCTGCTGCTGGAGGTCGCCACCGAGCACACGCACTACTGGAAGGCGACCAACCTCGACACCTTCGACGGGATCCGCTGGGTGCGCTCGTCCGCGCCGTCGGCCGAGCCGGCGTTGGGTGAACCGCTCAAGTTCCATCCCAAGGGGACGCCTCCGCGGCTCAACCCGGAGTGGGTCGACCGGATCAACTTCGACAACCGGGGGCTCAGCAGCGATTTCGCGGTGGGCGCCGGGACGATCCTGGCGCTCAGCCGGACGCAGGCCAGGCCGGCACCGGACGCCGTCTGGTCGATGACCCACGAGCTTCGCCCGGGGAACGAGTACACGGCGCTGGTCTACGACCCGAAGCCGAGCATCCCTGAGATGCGGGCGGCCGGAACCGCATACCCGACAGGAACGCGGCGCTACGTCTCATTCGCGCTGCCCGGGCGCCCTGCCGCACCCGTCATCGAGACGCCGCTCTGGAGCCGCTCGGGCCCGGCATCGATCGCGGATCAGGTGCGCGGCACGCCATACGTGGGGATGTACGAGCTGGCCCGCCGCATCGCCTCGGGCGCCCCGACCCCATATGAGGCCGCCCGGCGGATCGAGGTCTACCTCCGCTCCCACTACGCCTACCGCCAGAACGTCCCCAATCGGACCTATCCGCTGCCGGCCTTCCTCTCGCAGGACCATGCCGGCTACTGCCAGCAGTTCTCGGGGACGATGGCCCTGATGCTTCGGATGCTCGGCATCCCCAGCCGGGTGTCGACCGGCTTCGCCCCGGGTGGCCGGGATCCGGAGCGCAACAACTTCCTGGTCGACGACACCGACGCGCACGACTGGGTCGAGGTCTTCTTCCCGCGGATCGGCTGGGTGACCTTCGAGCCCACCCCCGCCGCGGCCCCGGCCGCCACTCAGCTGGACGACAACGCGCTGGGCGTTACGAAGTCGCCCACCCCGAGCGAGAAGAGCTCCGGGCCCGGCTTTCCGCCGACCACCGGCAATCAAGCACCCACGCCGAAACAGTCCGCCGGCGTTTCGCAAGCGCAGGCCTCCCACGAATCAGGACCGGGAGCGCTTCTCGTCCTTGCGGCGGTGGTGGCGGCCCTGACCCTCGGGGCGCTGGGTGCCTACGGACTCCGTATTCGCCGCAGGCACCGGATGGACGCCGATCGGCTCACGGGCGCCCAGGTGGCGGAGCTGGATCGGGCGCTTGCCCGGATCGGCCATCCGCTCCCTCCGGGCGCCACGCTGCTCACCGCGGAGGGCTTGCTCGAAGGATTCGCGGGCGCACCGGCGGCGGACTACGCCGCCGCTCTCCTCGACCGGCGGTATCGCCGTCCCGGGGCGTCACCTCCGGGAGTGCGCGAACGCAGAGCCCTGCGGCGCGCCCTGCTCCGAGCGAGCGGACTGCGGTCGGCCCTGCGGGTGCTCGCCGCGGTTCCCCCGGGAGGCCCTAGCCCGCGTACGGGGCACGGGGATCCGAGGACCATTCGCTAGGGGCGCCCCCATCGTCCTCCCAGTGACTCCTGCCCCGAGGTACGGGGATCAGCGCGATCAGGAAGGCCGCAAGCACGAGCCCCGCCAGGAGCTTCCAGTGGTGGAGCACCGCCTCACCCGCGTTCGTCCCGAACGAAAGGGAGGAAGATCCCGCCGGCAGATCGGCGCTCACGCTGACGACGTAGTCGCCCTCGCTCGGCACGCCGAGCTTGGCCACCGCACCGAGGTCGCCGATCGTCTCGCTGCTCTTCGCCACCACCGCGGATCCCGCGCCACCCTCAGAGGTGACCGGGACCGGCGCGCCGCCGCCCACCGGGACGACCTGGAAGGCGACCGCTCCACTGGCTGATCCGCCCTCTTGCCCGGCCGCCTCATAGAAGACCGTCACCTTGCCCTTCGGGAGGTGAACGATC
Organism: uncultured Solirubrobacterales bacterium; assembly: GCA_963774305.1. Lineage (GTDB taxonomy): Bacteria > Actinomycetota > Thermoleophilia > Solirubrobacterales > 70-9 > DASUPK01. The sequence goes on from CAVZEM010000011.1 coordinate 490,813, forward strand.
CCGCCCTGCGGCAGTGCGACCCGGCCATAGTCAGCGGAGTGATCGCTGAAAGCCGCGACCAGAGCCACCGCTACGGCGGCGAGCAGCAGGACAAGCGAGACAGTGTGCTTGAGCCAGCGCATCGATCAATGGATCGGCACATTGGACCGTTGTCGGAGTCCCGGGCGCGTTCTCTCGACTGATATATGGTCGCCGGGCATGCGGCTCGTGCCCCTCACCGCCCTCGTGGCGCTGATTCTCGCCGGCTGCGGCGGCGGCACGACCACCGTGACCGAGACGCAGTCCCAGGACACGGCCGGCCCCACGCAGTCCACGAGCCCAGCAACGACCACGACCTCGGACGGCGCGACGGTGACCGTTGCGCCCGCCAAGCGGTCTCCGGCGATACCGGCGGGCAATCACGGCCCGCACTACTTCGAGACGCCCTCTCATAACATCGGCTGCTACATCGATTCCCACTCGGCGCGTTGCGACATCCGCGAGCGCGCCTGGACTCCACCGCCGAAGCCGCAGTACTGCATCAAGGCAGGGGTCGATTGGGGCCAGGGGATCGCCGTCGGCGACCATCGTGCCTCGGTCGTCTGTGCCGGCGACACCACTCTGGGCGGCCCGGGTCTGCTCGGCTACGGGCACTCGTCGCAGCGAGGCACGATCCTCTGTGTGAGTCGTCCCGCGGGCATCACCTGCCGGAACACGGCGAGCGGGCACGGCTTCTTCCTATCGCGGGCCAGCTATAGGCTCTTCTGACTTATGAGAGGGTGCTCCGCAAGGAGCAACCCGATTCGTGGTCCTACGAGGAGGAAACCGGTGAAGGCAAAGTGGGGACTGACCCTTGGCTTTGCGCTGAGCGCGGTCGCGCTGGCCGCCTGTGGCGGCAGCAGCGGCGGCACCTCGACCAACGGCAACGACGACCTCTTCACCAGCGCCGGCTTTCAGAAGGCCTACGACGCGGTCAAGGAGAAGGCGGGCGAGAACGCCCAGGCCCTCCAGGTCCAGATCACCGCGGGCGGCGCCGACTTCAAGCTCCGCAACGGGGAGCAGGCGACCGGCTTCGTCTACACCGGCGGCGACCTGCATGACGAGAAGGTGGACGTGATCGGCCCGGGCTCGCTCAACGGGCAGGACTTCCCGTTCTCGGAGATCGATCCCGCGGCGATCAACAAGATCGTCGCCGGGGTCAAGGAGAAGTCCGGCGTCACCGACCTCAAGGTGACCGTGATGACGTTCGAGAAGAGCGCAGTCGACGGCCAGCTCAAGTGGACGATCAACGCCGAGGGCGGTGGCCGCACCGGTCTGGTCTACAACGCCGAGCCCGACGGCTCGAACGTGACCTCTCCGCTGGGGGACATCGCTGGCTCCGGCGGCACCTCGACGAGCGGCGGCGGCTCGACCACGGCCGGCGGCGGTGTTACCGCCCCGAACGGCAAGACACCCCAGGAGATCTCCGACTGCATCCAGCAGGCGGGGACGGACGTCTCGAAGATCCAGGCCTGTGCGAAGTAGTAGGTGCGAGGGTGCTCCGAGGCGAAGCCGAGGCGCAACCCGTTTTATGGCGAAGCCCGGTTAGCGCCTACTCTCAGGTATCTCTTACCTAGTCCCGCCAGCATGGGCTCGTGCGGGTACTGGTCGTAGACGATGAGCCGCAGCTCCGGCGCGCTCTCGAGCGCGCCCTGAAGCTCGAGGGTTACGACGTGGACCTCGCCGCGGACGGTGAGGAGGCGCTCGGCTCCGTCGGCTCGGGCACGCCGCTGGATGCGATCGTCCTCGACGTCCTGATGCCGAAGCGCGACGGGCTCGAGGTCTGCCGCGAGCTGCGGGCACGCGGCGACCGGACCCCGATCCTGATGCTGACCGCCCGCGACGCGGTGCAGGACCGCGTCGACGGGCTCGACGCCGGCGCCGACGACTACGTCGTCAAGCCGTTCGCGCTGGAGGAGCTCCTCGCCCGGCTGCGTGCACTGCTGCGCCGCACGAATGGCGAGCCCTCCGAGGAGCTGAGCTACGCCGACCTGTCGCTCGATCCGGCCACCCGCGAGGTGAAGCGCGGCGACCGGCCGGTCGAGCTGACCAAGACCGAGTTCGCCCTGCTCGAGCACCTGATGCGCAATCCCCGTCTGGTGCTCAGCCGCTCCCAGCTCTTCGAGGCGGTTTGGGGCTACGACTTCGGACCGCGATCGAACTCGCTCGAGGTCTACGTCGGCTACCTGCGCCGCAAGACAGAGGAGGGCGGCGAGCCGCGGCTGATCCATACGGTCCGTGGAGTCGGGTACTCGCTGCGCGAGAAGTGAGCCTGCGGCGCCGGCTCGCCCTGCTCTCGGCGCTGGCGGTGGCGTTCGCGGTCCTGCTCGCCTCCGCCCTCGTCTACACGCTGGTTCGCGATCGGCTGCGGGGCGACATCGACAACGACCTGCGCCATCAGGCCGACCAAGTCTCCCAGCGAGTCGACCAGGTCGCGCCGCCGATCGGCGGGTCGATTCAGGGTCCGGTGACCATCGGTGCGGGACAGGGCGCCGACACGGTCTCGAAGAAGACGAAGCCTGCGCCGCCGCCGCCCGAGGCGGGGGACCGGGTCTTCCTGCAGAGAGCCGTCCCACCCCCGGGCCCGGGGGCGCCTCCTTCGCTGGCTCAGCTGATCGGGCCGGACGGCTCCGTAGTCACAGACGTGGGCTCGCAGGTCCAGATTCCGGTCTCGGCCGAGGACCGCACGCTGGCCACCAGCGGCGGGAATCCGAGCTTCAGCGACGTCGACGCCAAGGGAACCTCGCTGCGGGTGCTGACGCAGCCGCTGCCCTCAGGCGGCGCGATCCAGGTCGCGCGCTCGCTCGAGGACACCGACCACACCCTCAACACGCTGATCATCATCCTGGCGGCGGTCAGCGCCGGCGGGATCGCGTTGGCGGCGGCGCTCGGCCCATTCGTGGCCCGGGCGGCGCTGGCGCCGGCCGGTGAGGTCTCCGACGCCGCCGAGGAGGTCGCCCGCACCCATGACCTCACCCACCGGATCGAGGTCCGGGGCGACGACGAGCTCGGCCGCCTCGCGGCCAGCTTCAACGAGATGATGGCCGCGCTCGAGCGCTCAGAGGCCGCGCAGCGACGCCTGGTGGCGGACGCGTCGCATGAGCTCCGCACCCCTCTTGCCACCCTCCGGACCAACATCGAGACCCTCGGCCGGACGGAGCAGCTCGATCCCGCCGAGCGCAAGCGCCTGGTCGCCGATCTGACCCAGGAGCTCGAGGAGATGACCGAGCTGGTCGGCGACGTCGTCGAGCTGGCGCGGGCGCCGGGCCAGGACGCGATCGCGCGCCAGGACGTCGCGCTCGACGAGCTGACGCGGGACGCGATCGAGCGTGCGCAACGTCGCGCGCGGGACATGCACTTCGAGCAGGACCTGCACCCCACGCTGGTCAATGCCGACGCGCAGCGTCTGGGGCGGGCGATCTCGAACATGCTCGACAACGCCTGCAAGTGGAGTCCGCCGGGCGGCCGGGTCGAGGTGGCGGTCAGGGACGGCCGGGTCACCGTCCGCGATCACGGTCCGGGCTTCCCGGCGGGTGACCTCGACAAGGTCTTCGACCGCTTCTGGCGCGCGGACGACGCGCGCGGCAAGCCGGGGTCCGGTCTTGGGCTGGCGATCGTCCAGCGGGTCGCCGAGGAGCACGACGGGAGCGCGCGTGCCTCGAACGGCGAGGACGGCGGCGCCGTGGTCAGCGTTCAGCTGCCGGAGATCGAACAGACCTGAGGGCGAGCTCGAGCTCGAAGCGGGCGTCCGGGTCGGTCAGCTGGTCGCCGAACAGCTCCCGCAGACGCCCCAGCCGGTAGCGGATCGTCTGCGGATGCAGGTGCAGGGCTCGGGCCATGGCGGCCGCGTTGCCGCCATGCTGGACGAAGGCAAGCGCGGTCTCCTCCATACGAGCCCTGCCTGCGGGAGTGAGCTCGTCGAGCGGCTCCAGGCGCCGCTCGGCAAGCCGGGCGGCGAGGCCGCCGGACTCGAAGATGAGCAGCTCGGGCAGGTGCTCCTCGGCCTCGACGAGGCCATCCGCCTCGATCGCCCCGGCCTCGACCGCTCTGAGCGCGGCCGAGGCGATCGACCAGGCCTCGGCGAGCTCCGCTCGCGGGACGGTCGGTCCGAGCGCCGCGGTCACCCCGCGGGTCGCCCGCTGGAGCTCCGCCCGCCGTTGCGGCCCGGCCGCGCCGGAGACGAGGGCGCAGCCGACCCCCCGAACGGTGGCGACGAGCGCATCCGCCGAGAGCCGGCGACCGACGCGGGTGAGGTCCTCCTCGGCGACCGCCAGAGGGGCGGCGCTCCGCGGCAGCCTCCACCCCGCCGCCTGCGCCGAGGACCGGACCTCAGCGTCGGGGGCCGGCGGGTCACGCAGCAGTCGGGCGAGGAGCTCACGGCGGCGGCCCTGGCGTTCTCCCTCCTGTTCGCGCTGGGCCTGCGCATATCCCTCCACCGAGTCGGCGGAGAGCTCATCGATATAGGCGAAGATCGCCTCGGCGAGCAGTCCGAGCTCCTCGGCGTCGGCCCCGCTGCTGCGGGCAGCGGCGGAGACACGGCGCCAGGCGACGCGGGCACCGACCCGGTAGGCGGACTGGAGCGCGTCGAGTGTGCGGCCCTCCCTCAGCTCGGCCCTGCCCAGGCCAACGTAGACGTCCCGACCCGGCTCCCTCCCCGCGGCGGGGTCGCGGATCAGCGCAACGAACTGGCGCAGCGCCTCGCTGACGCCGGTGCGGATCGCGACGCCGAACGCGCCCTCGAGCGGACGGGCGTACTCGGGGACCTCACGGCCGATGCTCGCCAGGATCTCCTCGGTCACCTCGGGCAGCTCGGGCTCGATCGCGTCGGCGAGGGCCGGCGGCAGGGCATGCCAGGGCTCGGATTCGGAAGTTTTTGTCATTCAGATGACAAGAAATCGCGAGAAGAGTTGGCTTTCAGGCTAACTCTTTGTGACCCTCCCTGCCTACGCTGCCCCCATGACGCGTGCCAGCAAGTACGTCAACCTCGGCGCCCTGGTGGTGCCCTTCCTCGCCACCGTGGCGGCGATCGTGCTGCTCTGGGGCAGCCTGGTGAGTTGGCATGACCTCGCTCTGCTGGCGGTGATGTACGTGCTGACCGCGGCCGGGATCACGGTCGGCTTTCACCGCATGCTGACCCACCGGTCGTTCCGGACCCACAAGCCCACCGAGTACGTCTTCGCCACCCTCGGCTCGATGGCCGTGCAGGGCCCGGTGATCGCCTGGGTCGCCGACCACCGCAAGCACCACGCGCACACCGACGTCGAGGGCGATCCGCATAGCCCGCACGTCGGGCATGGCGAGGGCGTGATCGGAGTGCTGCGCGGCCTCTGGCACGCGCACATGGGCTGGCTGCTCTCAGAACACGGCCGGGCCGACTGGCAGCGCTACGCGCCCGACCTCTTCGAGGACCGGGGCATGCGCCTGATCAACCGGCGCTTCGTCAGCCTCGTGATGCTTGGGCTGGCCATCCCGGCGGCGGCGGGCTATCTGCTCACCGGGACCCTGCTCGGGGCGGCGACGGGCCTGCTCTGGGGCGGCCTGGTCCGCGTCTTCTTCGTCCATCACGTCACCTGGAGCGTCAACTCCGTCTGCCACTTCCTCGGTACCCGCCGTTTCGAGGTCGAGGACCGGTCCACCAACGTCTTCTGGCTCGCCCTCCCCTCCCTGGGCGAGTCCTGGCACCACAACCACCACGCCTTCCCGCGCTCGGCGGTCCACGGGCTGCGCCGCTGGGAGCTCGACCCCTCGGCGCTGCTGATCGCGGCGATGGAGCGCGTAGGCCTCGCCTGGAACGTGATCCGGATCGCGCCCGAGCGCCAGGCGGCCAAGACCGTCGCCGAAGCTCAAGCCGCTTCTTAGCCTCGTCTCAGCCTCCTCTCATACCCGGCTGGCTTGATGGTCGTCAAGCCCGGGTCGACCGGGACACGACGGACAGGAGTGGTGATGAAAGAGAAGAGGAGACGAGGCATAACCATCAGGCTCGGCCCGCTGGGGCTGTCGCTGCTGGCGGCGTGCATCACGGCCGTTGGAGTCGCGGCGGTCTCGATGGCGGACAGCGGGAGCGGGAGCGGGAACGGGACCAGCACCCAGACGTTCTCGGCGCCGGCTCCGCCCGGCGGAGCGCACGGCGGCGTGATGTTCGCCGCCCCGAACCTCTCGGCCGCCGACAGGCAGAAGATTGAGGACTTCCGCAAGTGCATGGAGGACAACGGCGCGCCCGCTCCTCCGACGCCCGGCGATCCGAGCGACGGTCCGCCCAAGCCACCGAGCGCGGCCGACCGGGACAAGATCCAGAAGGCCTATGAGGCCTGCAAGGACAAGCTGCCGCAGGACATGCAGAACGCGGGCCCTCCGGGGATCGCCACGTTCAAGTGCGGACCGCCCCCGGGTGCACCGCCTGCGCAGGGCCAGCAGCAGGGCCAGAACCAGGACCAGAGCAACAGCTCAGGCACCAGCTCGAGCGGCTCGAGCTCCTAGCCACACAAGACTCGTCCGAACACAACACGGCGTCGCGGCACACGGGCGCCTCCATACATCCCCCCCAGCGAGCGGGCCCTGTAGGTGGGGCCCGTTCGCGTTCCGGATCGTGGGAGACCGCCGGTCAGTGCCCAGGTGTTGGCGCCTTACTGGCGCTATGCGCCAACAAGGCGCCAATTGCGGGTCAGACCGGCAGGCCGACCGACTCGAGCGCCGCTGAGATCTCCGAGTACGCCGTGAAGCTCGCCACCTTGCGGTCGCGCTGCTCCAGGACGTGGGCCAGCGGCACGTCGAGCTCGTCGCCGCTCTCCTTCTGGGTGATCTGAAGCCGGCCCAGGACCACCCAGCGGCCGTCGGCGGCGGCGCGCAGCCCCTCGGGCTTGAAGCTGTCCGATTCGAAGAGCTCCTCCATGTCGCCGCGCCACTTCTCGAAGCCGCGTAGGCCCTTGTAGACCTTGCCGTCGATGAAGACCGTCTCCATGCGGATCTGGAAGTCGGGATGCAGCAGGGCCTCCAGTCCGGCGCCGCCCCTGCCGATCTCGTCATAGATGCGACGAACAGCGTCCAGCGACGTGCCCGTGTCGGCCTCCTCCATCGCCGCGTTGAATTGCCGTTCGAGAGTCTCGACGTCGTGCTGGTCGTACATTTGATGGTCCTCAGTATCTCCCCAGTAGTGCGGATGACGCTCCACCGGCGCTTGGGGAAGCTATCGGAGCCATCGCCGAGGCAACTTCCAGCGTGATTGGGGCGAGAGCGCCGGCGGGGGCCGGCGACGTCGCCGAGCAGGAAATCCAGACCCGACTCGCGTCGGTCAAGGTGGGCGTCTGGCTCTCCGTCGTGGGCTGCATCGGCAGCGCCATCTATGCCGTCGAGACCTGGGACGGCCCAAACCGCCCGCTGATCCTGGCGATCACGGCGCTCGGCCTGCTCAGCGCGCCTCTGGTGATGGCGATGCCGCTGGAGCGGATCGTCCGCAGCCGCTACTGCGAGGTGTTCTTCGTTGCCTGGTCGGTCGCGGACATCGTCCTGATCGCGACGATCGCGGGCCTGGACGGCGGTTCGCAGAGCGCCTACATGCTGCTGCTCATCCTTCCGTTCCTGTTCGCGGCGCTCTCGTACCCGTCGCGGACCATCGCCCTCGTCGGCGTTGCCGAGCTGATCGCGGTCGTCGCCCTCGCCTTCGGGGTCGGCGGAGGGTTTCCGCTGCGCGGCTTCGGGCTGTTCGCGGGGGCGTGCGTGGCGCTACTCGCCGCCTGGGAAGCGCGGAACCAGACCAAGCGGCGGCGCTACCTGGCCGAGACGGCCATGCGCGCTCGCACGCAGCGAGGAATCCAGCCGGCTGCAGGCCCGCCAGCAGCGTGAGGTCGCCCGGTTCGGCCAGATGGCGATCCAGGGAACCCACATCGACGAGCTCAGCGCCGAGGCCAGCCGGATCCTCACCGGGGTGCTCGAGATCGACTACGGCGGCGTGATGAAGCTCCTGCCCGGGGGCGACGAGCTCCTGATGGTGGCAGCCGACGGCCTGCCTGAGGAACTGGTCGGCAACGCCAGGGTGCCGGCGGACCTGAGCTCCGAATCCGGCTACGCGCTCGCCACCGGCAAGGCGACCGTGGTCGACGACTGGCGCGAGGAGAAGCGCTTCCCGCAGTCCGACCTGCAGAGGACACAGGGAATGCAGAGCGCGGCGATCATCCTGATCAAGGGCAAGGGACAGCCGTACGGGGTCATCGGCGCCGGCTCCAGGAAGCTCCACGACTTCTCGCAGGGGGACGTCGACTTCATGCAGGCGATCGCGACCGTCCTCGCCAACGCGATCGAGCGGCGAGCCGCCGAGCAGCGAACCCAGCATGAGGCGCTGCACGATCCCCTCACCGAATTGCCGAACCGCAACCTCTTCCTCGACCGCCTCCAGCACGCCCTCACGGTGGCCGCCCGGCGCCAGACCTCGATCGCGGTTCTCTTCCTGGACCTCGATCAGTTCAAGCTCGTCAACGACAGCCTGGGCCATGCCGCCGGCGACGAGCTCCTCGCGGCCGTGGCGCCCCGTATCGAAAGCGCCCTGCGCCCGGGCGACACGGTCGCGCGGTTCGGCGGGGACGAGTTCGCCGTCCTCGCCGAGGAAATCGGCAACGAGCGGGGCGCGACACGCATCGCCGAGCGGATCGCCGAGACGCTCGCCCGGCCCTTCATCCTGCGCGAGCGCGAGCACTTCGTCAGCGCCAGCGTCGGCATCGCGATCGGCGGCGGCAGCGAGGCGCCGGAGGCTCTGATCCGCGACGCCGACTCGGCGCTCTACCGGGCGAAGGAGCGCGGCCGCGGCGGCTACGAGATCTTCGACGAGGTGATGCGCTCCCGCGTGATCGAGCACATGCAGATCGAGAACGACCTGCGGCGCGCGATCCAGCGGCAGGAGCTCGAGCTCCACTACCAGCCGGTGATCAAGCTCCGCGACGGCTCGATCGTCGCGATGGAGGCGCTGCTGCGCTGGAACCATCCGGACCGCGGCATGGTCGGGCCCCTGGCCTTCATCCCGGTCGCAGAGGAGTCACGGCTGATCGTCCCGATCGGGCGCTGGGTGATCGAGCAGGCCTGCCGCCAGGCGGCGGCCTGGCAGGAGCTGCATCCCGACTCCGCGCCGGTATCGGTGGCCGTCAACCTCTCGGCCCGCCAGATCGCGGATCCGGACCTCCTCTCCCACATCGAGGGCTCAGTGCGGGCGAACAGAATCGATCCGTCGAGCCTCTGGCTGGAGCTCACTGAGACCACGCTGCTCGACGACACGTCGTTCGTGGAGCGCACCCTTGAATCCCTCAAGGGGCTGGGCGTCCGCCTGGTCCTGGACGACTTCGGCGTCGGCTTCTCCTCGCTCGGCTATCTGAAGCGGCTGCCGCTCTCGATGATCAAGCTCGATCGTTCCTTCGTGGAGAACCTCGCCGAGGGGTCGCACGATGCCGCGATCGTCCGCGCCGTCAACGAGATGGCCGACACGATCGGGATCGGAGTGGTCGCGGAGGGCGTCGAGACCGAGGAGCAGGTGCGGATGGCGAGCACGCTCGGCTGCGGGTTCGCCCAGGGCTTCCACTTCTCGGGGCCCGTGCCGGTCGCGCATATCGAGCGACTGCTCGAGCGGCCGATGCCCGCTTTCCGCTGATCCGGGAGACTCACAGGGGTGGGAAGCCCCGGGCTCTTGGATCGGACCCTGGCCAGGGTCCGCGCACGCAGCCTCGACGAGCGCCTGCTCGCCGGCGCGCGTCCCGAGGAGAGCCGGCTGCTGATTGCCCGGAGCGCTGTTCTGGTCGAGCCCGAGAATCGGTCAAAGGTAGCCAGGGCGCTCATGGAGATGCTCGACGCGGCGGAGCACGCCAGGATGAACTACACAGGTGCAGCAGGTGC